>NZ_JBWLUR010000006.1:5000-992500 GCF_056504095.1 Blautia sp. HA9023
TCTGCCGAAGCTTCAATAAAAGGTTTCCCGTTCGACTTGCATGTGTTAAGCACGCCGCCAGCGTTCATCCTGAGCCAGGATCAAACTCTCTGATAAAATGTTTGATTCATTTACTCAAGACAACCGTTTGGCTATCTCTCGTTTTTACTGCTTTTGGTTTGTTTAAACCGTTCTTTAAATATAAAGAAATTTTCGAGAATCGTATGTGTTTCACTGTTTAGTTATCAAGGTTTGTTGTGTCTGCCTCTCGGACAGCTCGTTTATTTTATCTCATTCTCAACTGCTTGTCAAGAACTTTTTTTAATTTTTTTGAAGCATTTAATCTTCAGAAAAATTAAAGCGGAGAAGGAGGGATTTGAACCCTCGCGCCGCGTTAACGACCTACTCCCTTTCCAGGGGAGCCCCTTCGGCCAGCTTGGGTACTTCTCCAAATTGCCCTACTTACTAAGTAGTTCTGATATTTATCTCTGCCGTTCTCAGCGACAGGTGATATTATATCTCGTATCTTTTATGTTGTCAAGTACTTTTTTAACTTTTTTTAAAAAGTTTTTATTCTGTATTTGACAAACGGAGAGAGTGGGATTCGAACCCACGCGCCCTTGCGGACAAACGGTTTTCAAGACCGCCTCGTTATGACCACTTCGATATCTCTCCATATAATGTTTTTCAACATTTTTTGTGCTGTTTTGTCAGCGTATGTTGTATTCTATCATCAAATATCTCCCCTGTCAATAACAAATTTGATATTTTTTTCAAAAAATTGGACATATAGCTTCAATTTCTGCTATATGTCCATATTTACCGGGATTTTCACCCTGTTCTGCTCTCTATTCTACTCTCTGTTTTCCTTCAAAAATGCCTCCGCAACCACCAGATCTTCCGGTGTTGTGATCTTGATATTGCGATAAGAACCTTCTGAAAAGCGGATCTTCACCCCGGTCTCATGTTCTGCAACCATGGCATCATCTGTAATTCCGGTCATTTCCTTCTGCCGAATGCTGGTATATGCACCATAGATCAGCGGGTACTGAAAGATCTGCGGAGTCTGGACGATCCATACACTGCTGCGATCCGGAGTTTCACTGACATTCCCATCCTCATCTGCGATCTTAACTGTATCCTTGGAAGGCATGCCTGTAACACTGGCACCTGTCTGTGCTGCTGCCATAAGTCCTCTTTCAATGATCCCATGATCAATAAATGGTCTGGCACCGTCATGGATCAGCACATACTCTGTGTCTTTACACGCACGAAGTCCTTCATAAACAGAATCGTACCGTTCTTTTCCGCCGGATACTACAGCAGAAACCTTTGTAAAACCATATTTTTCCACGATTTCTTCTTTGCACCAGAAAACATACTCCTCCCCTGTTACCAGGATCACATCCCTGATCAGCGGACTTTCCTGAAAACAGCGCAGAGAATAACAGAGCACCGGCATCCCGTCAAGCTCCATAAACTGCTTCTGTATTTTGCTGTGCATTCTCTTTCCCTGGCCTGCTGCCAGGACAATAGCTGTATTTCTGCACTCTCCCATGATCAATTACCCCGGATTCTTTTATCTTTCGCCAAGCTTCAGGTTCGGAACCGCATTCAGATCCCAGCTGTGGCGTGTTCCCCTGATATATTCATAGTAAGCTGCCACACCGATCATCGCTGCGTTATCCGTACAGAATATCGGTGACGGACGATAAAATTTGTATCCACGTTCTGTACATGCTTTTTCCATAGCAGTGCGAAGTGCTCCGTTGGAAGCAACACCTCCTGCAATGGCAACCTTTTTCATGCCAAAATCAGCTGCTGCCTGCATGGTATGTTCTACCAACACATCAACAACCGCTTTCTGGAAGGATGCCGCGATATCTGCACGTTTTACTTCCTCACCTTTCATTTTTGCCCCGTTTAAATAATTAAGAACTGCGGACTTCACGCCGCTGAAGCTGAAATCATATGGATTTTCGCCGATTTTTGCACGTGGAAACTCGATAGCGTCCGGATTTCCTTCCTTTGCCAGCTTATCGATCTTCGGTCCTCCCGGATATCCCAGCCCAATGGCACGTGCAACCTTATCAAATGCCTCACCTGCCGCATCGTCTCTGGTTCGGCCCAGGATCTCAAACTGGCCGTAGTCCTTCACAATAACAAGATGGGTGTGTCCACCGGATACAATGGCACAGAGAAACGGCGGTTCCAAATCCGGATGCTCAATATAATTGGCAGAAACATGGCCTTCTATATGATGCACGCCTACCAGTGGCAGGTTTCTTGCATAGGCAATAGCCTTGGCTTCTGCCACACCTACAAGAAGTGCACCGACAAGCCCCGGTCCATAGGTTACACCGATAGCATCAATATCATCCAGCGTGACATTTGCCTCGTCCAGCGCTTCCTGGATGACCTGGTTGATCCTTTCTATATGATTTCTGGAAGCGATCTCCGGTACAACACCTCCGTACAGTTTATGGATCTCGATCTGTGAGGAAATCACGTTTGATAAGACAGTCCTTCCATTTTTTACAACGGAAGCTGCCGTTTCATCACAGGAGCTCTCAATACCAAGAATTAATGTATCTTTCATTTTTTTCAGTCCTCTTCAAAATTCAGTTCCACACTCTTCCCGTCTTTTCCCGGCCATGCCTTCGGAAAGATCTCACGTACTGTATCCATGTAATCATCCGGACGTACCAGAGAAGGGCTGTAATGGGTCAGCCACATTTCCCCCACTTCCGCATCACGGGCAAGAGTGGCCGCTTCACGAAACGTCATGTGTTTGTAGCCTTTTGCCTTTTCGATCTTGTCATCTTCACCGTACATTCCCTCACAGATAAAAAGATCGGAACCTTTTGCATTACGTAAAATAGACTCTGTCGGTCTGGTATCTGTGGTATAGGTAAGCTTGATCCCTTTTCTTGGCGGACCAAGCACCATATCCGGTGTGTAGATCCTTCCTTCATCCTCCACAGTCTGTCCCTTCTGCAGCGGATTCCAGAATTTCAGCGGGATCTCATGTGCACTGGCACTGTCAGGAGAAAATTTTCCCTGGCGCAGGATCTCAAGGGTATATCCATAGCAGGTAACATTATGGTTCACCCGAAATGCAGTGATCCGGTAACCGTTCAGTTCCAGAACCTCCTCCGGTTTCGTGATCTCGATAAATTTAATCTCAAAGGGCAGCTCCGGTGCGATCACACGAAGTGCGCTTACCACACGTTCCAGTCCTCTTGGGCCTACCAGAGTCAGCGGTTCTGTGCGGTCTGCATTTCCCATAGTCAAAAGGAGTCCCGGAAGTCCGCTGATATGATCCCCGTGATAGTGGGTAAAACAGATCACGTCTATAGGCTTGAAGCTCCAGCCCTTTTCTTTAATGGCCACCTGGGTACCTTCCCCGCAGTCGATCATCAGGCTGCTGCCATTATAGCGGGTCATCAGCGCGGTAAGCCATCTGCGTGGCAGCGGCATCATTCCTCCGCAGCCAAGTAAACAAACATCTAACATATTTTTCCTCTTTTCCTGTTCTGTGGCAAAGTTTCTTAAGATGCAGTGCGTGTCATAAGGACAGCATCTTCTGTGGGATCTGTATAGTACGCCTTACGCAGTCCGTCTCTCACAAAGCCCTGCCGCTCATAAAGCCGAATCGCCGTCTCATTTCCCGCGCGGACTTCCAGATGGATCATGGTGATCCCCCTTTCTTCTGCCAGACGGATCATGCTTTCCATAAGGAAATTTCCAATTCCCTCTCTCTGGCGGTCTCTGCGGACAGCAACATTGGTCACATCCCCCTCGTCCAGCACAGTAAGAAGGCCGCAATACCCAAGGATCCGGCCTTTTTCTTCCACAACAAGAAACATTGCATTCTCTTTCATAAGAAATGTCAGAAATCCTTCTTTTGTCCAGGGAACAGAAAAAAGTTCCTCTTCGATCTCCATGACCTGATCCAGGTCATCCACCAGCATCTCTCTTAAGATCATGCTTTTTCCCCTTCTGATTCTTTTTTCAGCCTCTGGGCACGCTCCCGCTCTGCCTGTGATACACGGAGATAATCCGGTTTGTGCTCAGCTGCAGTCTCTGTTCTGCCCTCTTTATAATAAAGGATGCCAAGTGCACCTACCGCTCCGGCTCTCTGTCTGGAAAGATGAGACGGTGCAAAAGAAAATGGTACCTCAAGCTTATCTGCAATAATATCTTTAAATACCGGAACCCCATCTCCCAGGAATGTCACGGTTTCTCCCATCTCATTCAGCATGGAAAGAAGTTCCTCGATTCCCACTGCCATCTGATCTTTTACAGTCACAAGTCTGTGGTCTTCATAACGGTAGATTCCCGTATAAACCTGTTTTCTTCTGGCATCCATGATCGGGCAGATCAGCCCATTTACATCATAGAGATTGTATGCCAGCGCTTCCACGGTGGGAATCCCTACCAGTGGTTTGTCAAGAGCAAGTCCCAGTCCCTTGGCTGTGGCAGAGCCGATACGAAGTCCGGTAAAAGATCCCGGGCCTTTGGCTACCGCAATGGCGTCAATGGTCTTAAGATCCAGCTCTGTCATCTTCACGATCTCATCCAGCATGGGAAGAAGGGTCTGTGAATGTGTTTTTTTATAATTAACCGTATATTCCGCTACCAGTGTATCATCCTCCACAACGGCTACCGATGCCACGATCCCGGAACTGTCCAGTGCCAAAACTCTCATTCTGCCTCTTCCCCTCTCTCCTCAATGGTGATCTTTCTGTACTCAAAACCCTTCTCAAGGTCTTTCTCAATGGTAACTTCAATCCTTTTTTCCGGGAGGATCTCCTCAATGAGTTCTGCCCATTCGATGAGGCAGATTCCCTGTCCGAAAAAATAATCATCGTATCCGATCTCCTCCATTTCTTCCAGATCTCCGATACGATATACATCAAAATGATAAAATGGCAGACGCCCGTCCTCATATTCCTGGATAATGGTAAATGTGGGGCTGTTTACAGGTTCTGTGATTCCAAGACCTGCTGCCACGCCCTGTGTAAATACGGTTTTTCCAACTCCCAGGTCGCCTGTCAGTGTATAGATCTGTCCCGGTTTCGCATTCATTCCGATCTTTCTTCCGACCTCGAATGTCTCCTCCGGATCATGCGTTTCTATGATCATATTTTCCACCTTTTTCTTGCACAATTATTCTTTGCATATTATAATAGAGCGAACAGCGAAATACAATACTTTTTAAAAAGGAGTGCGAAAACTATGGCAAATCCTATCGTTACCATCACAATGGATAATGGCGATGTAATGAAAGCGGAATTATATCCGGAAGTTGCCCCGAACACAGTAAATAACTTCATCAGCCTTGTAAAAAAAGGCTTTTATGACGGCCTGATCTTCCACCGTGTTATCAACGGTTTCATGATCCAGGGCGGATGCCCGGACGGAACCGGTATGGGCGGTCCGGGATACAGCATCAAAGGCGAGTTCTCCCAGAACCGTTTCAAAAATGACCTGAAGCATACACCAGGTGTTCTCTCCATGGCAAGAGCCATGCATCCGGACTCTGCCGGAAGCCAGTTCTTTATCATGCACAAGGCAGCTCCACATCTTGACGGAAGCTACGCTGCATTCGGTCAGATCATCGAGGGCATGGATGTTGTAAATGCTATCGCAGAGACAGACACAGATTACAGCGACCGTCCTCTTGACGAGCAGAAGATCAAATCCATGACTGTTGATACCTTTGGTTTGGATTATCCGGAACCGGAGAAATGCTAATAAGCAAAATTTTCTGAAATAAAGGAATTATTTAAAAAAACATGAAAAAGCCCCGTGAAAGACAGACTGTAACGAAAACATCTGCCGTTTCCCGGGGTATTTTTTTGCCAGAAACCTGTCCTGGGCTGCTCTGTTTATTCCGACACTGTTTACGCCATAAAACAGGCATTCCGCTTTTTTCGACACTCTTTTTCCTTTATTTTTCGAAGGTTTTCACTTCTCCGTTTACTTTTGCAAAATACAGCTCTGCATCTTTCTCAAGTCCGGCTCTTCCGTTGGTTCCCTCTGTGATGGCTTTTTTCACCTCTTCGATCTGGTCATCCGGCACAATAAGCTTCAGGACAACCTTGTCGGTATATTCGGAATCCAGGATTGGCAGGCTTCTTTCTCCCGCAATATACTGGATCTTACCGATTCCTGTATAATCGGTCGTCACCTGAAGCGATATCCCATGATGTTTCTCGATCACGGTACTTGCTGCAAGTCCGGCCTGGACAGCTCCTGAGTAGGCACGTACAAGTCCTCCGGTTCCAAGAAGAACACCACCAAAATATCTGGTCACCACGATGGCTGCATTATAGATCCCGGCGCCCAGAAGCACATCCAGCATGGGTCTTCCTGCTGTTCCGGATGGTTCTCCGTCATCACTGCAGCGTGTGGCCTCCCGGTTCATCCCTACGGAATATACATAGCAGTTATGACGGGCATCCCAGTATTTCTTTTTCATTTCTTCAATAAAAGCAAGGGCCTCTTCTTCGGTTTCCACAGGACGGACCGTTGCGATAAAACGGGATTTCTTTTCCACAAGTTCGCCTTCGCCGCCTTCGTATATGGTTTTATAATGTTCCAGCATGGTTTACGCCTCCGTTGTCTATCACATTTCCAGATATTGCCACATCAGATTCCGCTTCTGCTATCTTGTCCGCGGGAATTTCCTCATCTGATGTTCTCTCTGTTTTCTGCAGAGTTTTCTTTATTGTATAATAATTATCTCCATTGCACAATGTATAAGATATCATGAATTGTGAAATTTTTTTTAAGGGTTTATTTAACATTCTATATTTGCTATAATGAAACGGATTATAAAGGAGGAATAACATGAACTACGGAAAAAGATCCACTTCCAAGAAGCGGAACGCTCTGATCTCCCGTACTTCCATGCTGGAAAAAAGAGCACATGTTTCGTTTATCCGGGTTTTATTTACAGCTCTGATTGCGGTCTGCGTCATGGTTATCTGCCTTGGTATCGGCTCCTTCCGGGGCGTGATCGCCGGTGCACCTGATGTCAACGATGTGGATATTTCACCTCTCGGATATGCAACCTTCCTGTATGATGACCAGGGAACACAGATCCGACAGCTTTCAGCACCTACATCCAACCGTCTTCCGGTCTCTCTGGACCAGATCCCGGTCAGTCTGCAGCATGCAGTGGTAGCCATTGAGGATGAACGTTTTTATGAACATAACGGTATTGATGTCCGGGGTATCGCACGTGCCGGAATGAAGGCGATCACCACCGGTAATTTTTCCGAGGGTGCCAGTACCATCACACAGCAGCTTCTGAAGAATAATGTTTTCACAGACTGGACCAACGAGTCCACACAGCTGGAACGTTTCACACGTAAGTTTCAGGAGCAGTACCTGGCTGTACAGGTTGAAAAGAAATACGATAAATCTGTAATTCTCGAAAATTACCTGAATACCATCAACCTTGGTGCAGGTTCCTACGGCGTACAGGCAGCTTCCAAGAAATATTTCAATAAAGATGTATGGGATCTGAATCTTTCTGAATGTGCAACCCTTGCAGGTATCACTCAGAATCCTACCAAATTCAATCCGATCACCAACCCGAAAGCAAATTCCAAGAGACGTAAGGAAGTTCTGGATCACATGCTAGATCAGAACTATATCTCACAGGATGAATATAACGAAGCACTGAACGATGATGTTTATACCCGTATTCAGGCTGCACAGATGGAAAATACAGAAGAAGAAAGCACCGTTTACACATACTTTGAAGACGAGGTTACCAATCAGGTCATCAGCGACCTTATGAATATCAAAGGTTACACCAAAACTCAGGCAACCAATCTTCTCTACAGTGGCGGTCTGAAGATCATGACAACCCTGGATTCCAGTATTCAGAAGATCCTGGATGAAGAGTACGCGGATCCGGATAATTATCCGGCTGATGTACAGTATGAGCTGGACTACGCACTGACCGTTCAGGATGCAGACGGAAACCAGAAAAATTACAGCAAGGAAATGCTGCAGCTCTATTTCCGTGATCAGGATCCGGAATTCGATCTTCTCTTCGATTCTCCGGAAGAAGGCCAGCAGTATGTTGATCAGTACAAGGCCAGCATCCTGGCTGACGGAAGTACCGTGGTTTCCGAGCGCGTAAACTTTGCACCACAACCGCAGTCTTCCATGTCTGTCATCGATCAGCATACCGGTTATGTAAAAGCCCTGATCGGTGGCCGTGGTGAAAAAACAGCCAGCCTGACACTGAACCGTGCCACAGATACAACCAGACAGCCTGGTTCTACCTTTAAGATTGTATCCACCTATGCTCCGGCTCTGAACGAAAAAGGTGATACACTGGCTACCACATTTATGGATGAACCATATGAATATCCGGACGGCTCTCCGGTTAACAATGCCACACGAAGCTATGGCGGCGAGACCACGATCCGTAAGGCAATCCAGAATTCCATCAATGTTGTTGCAGTCAAATGCCTGGAACAGGTTACTCCTGCTCTTGGTCTTAAATATCTGGATGATTTCGGATTTACAACTCTGGCACATGGAACTGAGGCAGATAAAGATGCCAACGGAAATATATGGAGTGATGCCAATCTGGCAACAGCACTTGGCGGAATTACCAATGGTGTCAAAAATGTTGAACTCTGTGCCGCATATGCAGCGATCGCCAATGGCGGAAATTATATTAAACCAATTTACTATACACAGATCCTTGACCATGACGGAAATGTCCTGATCGAAAACACTTCTGTTTCCAGATCTGTGATCAAAGACAGCACCGCTTACCTGCTTACCAGCGCTATGGAGGATGTTGTAAAGAAGGGTACCGGTACTGCCTGCCAGCTTGATAATATGACTGTTGCAGGAAAAACAGGTACTACCGAAGATTATAATGACCTCTGGTTCGTTGGTTACACACCATACTACACATGTGCTGTATGGTCCGGTTATGACAACAACGAGAAAATCCCTGAGGATGCCCGTAATTTCCACAAGAATCTCTGGAAAAAAGTTATGAACCGTATCCATGAAGGCCTGGATGACAAAGATTTCGATATGCCTTCCAGTGTGGAAAAAGCCAGCGTCTGCTCAGAGACAGGACTTCTCCCTCGTGCCGGTTGTCCGACCATAACAGAATATTTTGATATTTCCAGTCTTCCAACAGAATACTGTGACAAGCACTTCTACGGAAGCAGTGATTACAGTGAAAATGATTACAGTTACAGTGAAGACACTGATGCAGACACAGATTCCGCCGCTGCCGCTATTCCGACTGCTGCACCGGACGGAACTGACAGTACTGCCGGCGGTGACAGTACCGATAATACCGGTGATAATTCCGGTGGCGACAATACCGATAATACCGGTGATAATTCCGGTGGTGACAACACCGATAACACCGGTGATAATTCCGGTGGTGACAACACAGGCGGTGATGACGGCAGCGGCGATAACACCGGCGATGATGACGGTGGAGACACCGGAGATGATACTGGCAGCGATGGCGATCCTGTAGAATACTATTGATCAATCATTATAACGTAAAAAAGTGGACTCCCGAATATGGGAATCCACTTTTTTTATCTTATTTTTCTGATCAGAGCACCATCTTGGCTGCGCCGTAAATTCCGGCATCATTTCCCAAGGTTGCGATCACGATCTGTGTATCTTTACAGGATGCAAATGCATACTTTCTGTAATATTTCTGAATACAGTCAACAAGCGGCTGGCCCGCTTTGGAAACGCCACCGCCGATAACGATGGTTTCCGGATCTGTCACACAGGAAATGATCGCAAGGGCACCGCCAAGCTGCTCTCCAACTTTTTCCATGGTTGCAACTGCTACCGGATCATTCTCCTTGAATGCATCCAGAACTGCTTTTGCGGAAATATTCTCCATATCTCTGAGCACACTTTTCTCTTCGGAAGCTGCAAGCTCTTTTTTTGCCATACGTACAATTCCGGTTGCGGAGGCAAACTGCTCCAGACAGCCCCTGTTTCCACAGTTGCAGGATTCTGTCTCGTGATGATCCACATTGGCATGTCCGATCTCTCCGCCAGCGCCGTGATGGCCTGTTACGATCTTACCATCAACAATGATTCCACCGCCAACACCCGTTCCCAGTGTAACCATGATCACATCGGAGGAACCTGCTGCCGCGCCTTTCCACGCTTCGCCAAGAGCAGCCACATTGGCATCATTGCCAGCTTTTGCATGAAGTCCTGTCAGTTCCTCCATTTCTCCTGCAACATTCTTGTAACCCCAGTAAAGGTTTACCGCCCGATCTACCTCACCTTTGGAGTTTACCGGTCCAGGAACGCCGATTCCAACACCTTCTACGTCGTCTTTGGAAATGCCTTTCTCTTCGATCTTGGCATTTACAGCTGCTGCCACATCCGGAAGGATCTGATCTCCGTTATTCTCCTTGCGGGTCGGAATCTCCCATTTCTCAACAAGAGTTCCGTCTGTGCGGAAAAGTCCGCATTTTACAGTTGTTCCACCTACATCAATTCCAAAACAATATGTTCCCATTTCCTATCCTCTCTTACTCTTCGTCGTCTGGATTCTCTCTCTTCTTGGCAAGGTTCGCCTGAACACGCTTGTACAGTGCCTCTGCCGCATTGTATCCCATCTTCTTCTGTCTGTGGTTGACAGCGGCAGCCTCAACGATGATCGCCAGGTTACGTCCCGGACGGATCGGAAGAGAATGGCATACAACCTTGTTTCCAAGATACTCTGTATATTCCTCATGAAGTCCCAGACGGTCGTATTCCTTATCTCTGTCCCACTCCTCAAGCTTGATAACAAGATCGATCGACTGGGTATCCTTAACACTCTCGACACCAAACAGTGTTTTTACATCGATGATACCGATGCCTCGAAGTTCGATAAAATGACGTGTGATATCCGGTGCAGAACCTACCAGTGTCACATCACTGACCTTACGGATCTCGACAACATCATCACTGACAAGACGATGGCCTCGCTTGATCAGCTCCAGAGCAGCCTCGCTCTTACCGATACCGCTCTCACCTGTGATCAGAATTCCCTCGCCATAAACATCCACCAGTACACCATGAATGGAAATACACGGTGCAAGCTGTACACCAAGCCAGCGGATGATCTCTGCCATGAAGCTGGAAGTTGTTCTTTCTGTCACGAATGTCGGAACATTATATTTAACAGCCAGATCGATCATGTCCTGAGACGGACGGGTCATGGTACTGAAAATAACACATGGAATCTTGCTGGAGATAAAACGCTCATATTTAAAACGTCTCTCTTCTTCATTGAGCTGCATCAGATACGTATACTCTACATATCCAATGATCTGTACACGCTCATTCGCAAAATGCTCCAGATATCCGGTAAGCTGAAGCGCAGGTCTGTTGATCTCCGCAGTCTTGATCACGATGCCTGACAGGTCGATTTCCGGAGTCAGATTGTTAAGCTCCAGTTCCTGTACCATCTTTGTCAACTGTACACCCTTCATACTTTTTTCTCCTTTTCGCTGAAAGTTTGCATTCTCACCGCCGTTTTATCAGTACATGGCGGTTACTTGATATCCGCTGTACCAGAGCGTGAGACATCTTATCCTTAATTATACACAATCACGGTTGAAACTGCAATGCAGCATCAGGATTTATGAAAAAATTCATAGACCTGACGGGCGCTTCCCGCGTTCATGCTCTCTGTCTGTGCAAGTTCTTCTTCCGAAGCATCACGGATGTTTTCCACAGATTTGAATTTACGGAGAAGTGCTTTCCTCCTGGTGTCACCGATTCCGGGAATATCATCCAGAATGGAATGGACCTGTTCCTTACTTCTGAGAGAACGATGGTACTCAATGGCAAAGCGGTGTGCTTCATCCTGTATCCTGGTGATCAGACGGAAACCTTCACTGGATGTATCAATGGGAATTTCCACATTATTAAAATACAGACCTCTGGTCCTGTGATGATCATCCTTCACCATACCGCAGACCGGAATACGGATTCCCAGATCATTCAGCACTTTCAATGCAATATTCACCTGACCTCTTCCACCATCCATCAATATCAGATCCGGCAGTCTTGCAAAACTGTCAAATTCTCCGTTACTCTCATGGGTAAATCTTCGGGTTAATACCTCTTCCATACTGGCATAATCGTTCGGTCCCTGCACCCATTTGATCTTGAACTTGCGGTAATCACTGCGCTTCGGACGGCCTTTTTCGTAAACGACCATGGAACCTACTGACTCAAAACCACTGATGTTGGAAATATCGTAAGCTTCCATCCGCACCACATTTTTCAGGCCCAGCCATTCCTCCACTTCGTGAACAGCACCGATCGTACGGCCTTCTTCTCTTTTAATCCTCTCTCTGTCCTTTGAGAGAACCATACGGGCATTTTCCAGCGCAAGCTCCACCAGTTTTTCCTTGGTACCTTTCTTTGGAACACGGATATGCACTTTCTGCTTCCGCCTTGTTGTCAGCCACTCTTCGATAATTTCCGCATCCTCGATCTCACTCTGAAGCATGATCTCAGAGGGGATAAACGGAGTACCTGCGTAAAACTGTTTCAGGAAACTGGAAAGAACCTGAGATTTTGTATCACCTTTTGCCACCCGGAGATAAAAATGATCCCTGCCGATCAGCTTGCCATCCCGGATAAAAAACACCTGCACAACGGCATCCTGGTCACGGAGGTCTTCGCTCTCATCCATGGCCACTGCAATGATGTCACGGTCCTCCTGTCCGTAGCCCGTGATCTTCTGGCGTTCCCCGATCTTTTCGATACTGCGGATCAGGTCACGGTATTCCATGGCATCCTCATAGCGCATTTCCTCTGAAGCTTTCTGCATTTTTTCCATCAGTTCACTGATCGTATCCTGAAAATCTCCGTTCAGAAATTTGATCACTTTATTGATGTTTTTCCTGTATTCTTCCTGACTGATATAGCCCTGACAGGGTGCCTTGCACTGCTTCATATGATAGTACAGGCAGGGGCGGTCCTTTCCCGTATCTCTTGGAAGATTACGATTGCAGGAACGTACCTGATACAGTTTCCGCACCAGCTCGATCACATCTTTTACCGCCCCGCCGCTGGTATAAGGTCCAAAATATCTGGCCTTATCTTTTTTCATTCTTCTGGCAAAAAGTACTCTCGGGTATGGTTCATTGACAGTCACCTTGATAAATGGATAACTCTTATCATCCTTGAGCATAGTATTATATTTGGGACGGTGCTCTTTGATCAGATTACACTCCAGCACAAGAGCTTCCAGCTCAGAGTCCGTAATAATGTACTCAAACCTGGTTATGTGCGTAACCATTCTTTCAATCTTCGCCCCTTTGTTACGGCTGCTCTGGAAATACTGGCGCACACGGTTTTTCAGGCTGATGGCTTTTCCCACATAGATGATCTCATCTTTCTCACCATGCATGATGTAAACTCCCGGTTTTGCCGGAAGTTTTTTTAATTCTTCCTCGATTATGAACATAATTATTCTCCTGTTTTACCATTACGGTAATAAGAAAACCGGGATTTCTCCCGGTTTTCCGATGATCTGTTTTATGCCTGTGATCCCGGCTTTTCTTCTGTTTCTGTATGATCGGTATCTGTCGCCTGAACAGTTTCTTCTGTTTTCTCCGGTGTCTGTGGAACCTCTGTCAGGTTCTGCCCTGACATCTCAGGTCTGAGCTTGGCTGCTTCTGTTTCCACTGTTGTGACATCTTCCGCATTTTTCACAGTGTCCTGTTTATTGGACACTTCTTTTTCATCTTCGGAAAGGACCAGATCATCCAGATTCTCCGGGATGTCCATTCCCTGCTGCACCGCACGGAGGATCTTCATAAATTCCTTGCCGGTGATGGTTTCCTTACGAATGAGATATTCCGCGATCTTATCCATCTCTTTTCTGTGGCTTCCAAGAATCCTCTTGGCCTCCTCATAAGAATGATGGAGAAGTTTCATAACTTCATGGTCGATCTCTGTTGCGGTATCATCGCCACAGTTTAAGACTGCTCTTCCGCTTAAGTACTGATCTTCCTGTGTTGCCAGTCCCATCAGTCCGAATTTCTCAGACATACCGTACTGTGTGATCATGGCTCTGGCCACCTTGGTAGCCTGCTCAATATCATTGGCAGCACCCGTGGTAACTGTATCAAATACGATCTCCTCTGCGGCACGTCCGCCAAGATAGCCTACCAGCATAGCTTCCAGCTCTTTCTTGGTATTGAGATATTTTTCTTCCTCAGGTACCTGCATAACGTAACCAAGTGCTCCCATGGTGCGGGGTACAATGGTGATCTTCTGTACAGGCTCCGCATCTTTCTGAAGAGCATTTACCAGCGCATGGCCGACCTCGTGATAAGATACGATCCTGCGTTCCTGCTTGCTTAAGATACGGTCTTTCTTCTCTTTACCAACAAGAACTACCTCTACGGACTCCTCCAGATCTTTCTGGCAGACTGCCTTACGTCCCTTCTTGACCGCAAGGATCGCAGCTTCATTGATCATATTGGCAAGATCCGAACCTACCGCACCGGAAGTTGCAAGGGCAATTGCCTCAAAGTCAACTGTCTCATCCAGAAGCACATTCTTGGCATGTACCTTCAGGATATCCACACGCCCCTTAAGATCCGGCCTGTCAACGATCACACGTCTGTCAAAACGTCCCGGGCGGAGAAGCGCCGGATCAAGAACTTCCGGTCTGTTGGTAGCAGCAAGGATCAGAAGACCCTTGGAAGTGTCAAAACCGTCCATCTCCGCAAGGAGCTGGTTCAGTGTCTGCTCACGCTCATCATTTCCGCCGCCATAGCGGGAATCACGGCTCTTACCGATGGCATCGATCTCATCAATAAATACGATACACGGTGCATTCTTCTTGGCTTCCTCAAAAAGGTCACGGACACGGGATGCCCCCACACCTACAAACATCTCCACAAACTCCGATCCGGAAAGGGAGAAGAACGGCACCTGTGCCTCACCGGCAACTGCCTTTGCAAGCAGTGTCTTACCGGTTCCTGGAGGGCCTACAAGAAGGGCACCTTTCGGCAGTTTGGCTCCGATGGCTGTGTATTTTCCGGGGTTATGAAGGAAATCCACAACTTCCTGCAGAGATTCCTTGGCTTCATCCTGACCGGCCACATCCTTAAAGGTAACTCCCGTCTCTTTCTGCACATAAGCCTTGGCTTTACTCTTGCCAACGCCCATACCCATGATCCCGCCGCCTTTATTCATGCGCCGCATGGAGAACATCAGAAGACCAAAAAGAAGCAGTGTCGGAAGAACCACGCTTAAGATCATCGCAATGAACTCGCCAAACGCATCCGGCGGATCTGTCTCAAACTTGATTCCCCTGCCTTCCAGCCGCTTAGTCAGCGCTGTGCTGTCCTCAGTCTTCGTCGTGTAATAGCTCATATCCTCGTACTTGGAATTCTGCTTCTTGGGTACGATCGTCAATGTATTGGACTGGATCGTTACTTCCTTAACCTGGTCCTTATCCACCATATCGATAAATTTATCATAGGAGATCTCACTGCTGTTATCCTTCAGCATGTTGGTAAACAACGCAAAACACACCAGTGTGACCAGGAGGCATATCAGAAAAGCCAGAATCGACTGATGATTCTTACCTGACCCCTGCCTGGGATCTTTGTTATCAGGTCGCTTCCCGTCCTGATCATTATTCAGTTGATTATTCATTTTTTTCCTCCTCTTGTCATTTCTTTATTATAAAGAGAAAAACCGTATAAATCAACCGTGAGATTGTAAAAATACCTGTAAAAAACACCTCATGGGATATTGCCAGTGAACATTAAATTGTAGTATACTGTTCCCAGTGATTTGGAAAATTAAAGAGGAGAGGAAATCAGACAAATGAAAATAGGTTTTGATAATGACAAATATCTGAAAATGCAGTCAGAACATATCCGTGAAAGGATCGGTCAGTTCGGCAACAAACTTTATCTTGAATTCGGCGGCAAACTGTTTGACGACTACCATGCATCCCGTGTTCTTCCGGGTTTTGAACCGGACAGCAAACTCCGCATGCTGATGCAGCTTTCTGATCAGGCGGAGATCGTTATTGTTATCAGTGCCAATGACATTGACAAGAATAAAGTGCGCGGCGACCTTGGCATTACCTATGACGAAGACGTGCTCCGTCTTATGGATGAGTTTACAAGCCGTGGCCTGTATGTAGGAAGTGTATGCATCACGCAGTACTCCGGCCAGGAAAGTGCCGATCTCTTCAAGAAACGTCTGGAGAAGCTGGGAATCCGTGTTTACAAGCTTTACCTGATCCCGGGATATCCAAGCAACACCTCCTTTATTGTAAGTGATGAAGGCTACGGAAAGAATGATTATATCGAAACTACCAGACCTCTCGTTGTCATCACAGCACCAGGACCTGGAAGCGGAAAGATGGCAACCTGCCTTTCTCAGCTCTATCATGAATATAAACGTGGCGTAAAAGCCGGCTATGCAAAATTCGAGACCTTCCCGATCTGGAACCTCCCGCTGAAACATCCGGTAAACCTTGCTTATGAAGCTGCTACTGCAGATCTGAATGATGTCAACATGATCGATCCGTTCCATCTGGAAGCTTACGGCAAGACTACTGTTAACTATAACCGTGATGTAGAGGTTTTCCCTGTTGTACAGGCTATGTTTGAGAAGATCATGGGCAGCTGCCCGTACAAATCTCCGACAGATATGGGTGTTAACATGGCAGGCAACTGTATCATTGATGATGAAGTATGCCAGGAAGCTTCCCGTCAGGAGATCATCCGCCGCTATTACAAGAGCATGGACGCTCTGGTTTCCGGTTCCGGTACAGAGAATGAAGTACGCAAGATCGAACTGCTCCTTCAGCAGGCTCACGCAGAGATCACAGACCGAAAGGTTGTACCTGCTGCCCTCGAAAAAGAGAAAGAAACCAATGGCCCTGCTGCAGCAATGGAACTTCCGGACGGCAGAATCGTATGTGGAAAAACTTCCGATCTTCTCGGTGCATCTGCAGCTCTCCTTCTGAATGCCCTGAAAGAACTGGCTGGAGTTGACCATGAGCAGCATGTGATCTCTCCTGATGCCATCCATCCGATCCAGCAGCTGAAGACCAAATATCTCGGAAGCAAAAACCCACGTCTTCACATTGATGAGATCCTGATCGCCCTGTCCATGAGTGCCGCAACCAGTGATGCCGCACGCCTTGCCCTGGAGCAGATCCCGAATCTCCGTGGCTGCCAGGCCCATACTTCCGTAATGCTCTCTGATGTGGATGTGATCAGCTTCCGTAAACTTGGCATTGAGCTTACCTGCGAAGCCAAGGCTGAACAGAAGAAAAAATATCAGAAAGACTGATCTTTGGATATCATCGATCTGACCAGATATACGTCAAAAGCTCCGACCGGGACGATACACATTATCCCGGTCAGAGCTTTTTTTATCTTCTTTCTTATCTTGTTTCTGCAGTTACTGTATTCGGATACTGCTTCCCATATTTTCTCCGTTACACTGTTTTGTGACAATGATCTTATTATCAATGCGTTCTTTCAGTTCGGAAACATGGGAAATAATTCCCACCAGACGTTTTCCGTCTGCAAGTCCTGCCAACGCTTTCAGCGCCTGTTCCAGTGATTCTTCATCCAGAGAACCGAATCCCTCATCCACAAACATGGAGTCCAGCCGGATTCCCCCTGCTGATGCCTGGATCTCATCAGAAAGCCCCAGTGCAAGGGACAGAGAAGCCTGGAAAGATTCTCCACCGGACAATGTCTTTACACTTCGTTCTGTTCCGTTATAATGGTCGATAACATTCAGGTCAAGACCTGCTTTTTCTTTCTGGTTTTTACTCTGTTCCTGGCGTTTCAGCTCATACTGCCCGCTGCTCATCGTCATAAGACGGAGGTTGGCTCTGCGCAGGATCCGGTCAAAATATGCCATCTGGATATAAGTCTCCAGCTCGATCTTTGCCTTTCCGTTCAGTTTTCCGTTGGCTGTATCAGAAAGATTCCTGATCCATGCATATTCCTTTTCCGCTGTTGTCATTTCCTCCCGGCGCTTCTGCACTTTCTGAAAAACATCCTGGTTTCCTTTCTGAATGGAAAAGAGCTCTTTTCTTTCTTCTGCGAGATCTTTTTTCCGCTCAGAAGCCTGTGCGCGCTGTTCTCTGATCTCCGCTTCCGGAATTTCTCCGATCTCTTTTTGCTGCACTTCAAAAGTCTCTATGGAGGAAGCTATCCTTTCTTTTTCTGCCTGAAATCCCTGCAGTGTTTCTTGCGCCTTTCTGCTGTTTTCCTTCAGGCTTCTGTACTCCTGCCGTCTTTCCCTGATCTCTTTTTCCAGATTTTCTTTACCGGCTTCCCAGGTGTCCTGGGTTATACTGTCCGTTTTACCGGACTGTTCTTCCACAACAAGACGTATCTCGTCTGCCATATTTTGCTGCTGTTTCTGATTCTCGGATGCTTTCATCCTCAGGCCGGCCTGCTCTCTGTCAAAGAAATTCTTTTTTTCAAGCAGCTCCTCTTTTTCCTTTTCAAGACGCTCCAGGGACTTTTCCACTGTTTTCTTTCTTTTTGTATTTTCCTGGGCTTTCCGGATTTCTTTTTCACTTTCCGCCAGAAGATCCTCGCACTGTTCCTGTGCCCTTTTTACCATAGAAGTCAGCTGTTTCCACACAGTCATAAAATCCTCTGTCTGTCCGTTCCCGCTTTTATTTTTCTTATGAAATTCCTGAAACTCTTCCAGAAGCTCTTCTGCACTGGCTACGATCTGCCTCCAGGATGCATTGCTCTGTTCCTTTAAACTTCCTGCTTTCAGGCTTTGATCTACAGAATCCTTTTCCATTTTGTCCAGCTTACGTTTCTCGTTATCCAGTGTTTTCTGATCAACTGTCTGTTCTCTGGAAAGCATTCTGGGATTTGGATGACTCAGGGACCCACACACAGGACAGGGCACTTCATCCTTAAGCTCCCGGGCCAGAAGGCCTGCCTGCGCATCCAGAAAAATATGGAATATCTGCTGATAATATTCTCTCTGCTGCTGTGCATCTCTGCAAGCAGACTGATACTTTTTCTGCTGCTCTTTGGTTTTATCATAAAGGCCTTGAAATCTCCGGATCTCAGCGATAAGTCCGTTCAGTTCTTTCTTTCTCCTCGTCTGTTTTTCTTTTTCTGTGAGCGCTTTCTGCAAATCCAGCTCAGAATTTCCCAGCTGTTCCCGTTCCGTTTTCAGCTGTTCCATTTCTTTCTGCTGCTGTTCTTCCTGCCGGATGATCTTTTTCTGCTGTACCTTACAGTTTTCCAGCTGCCGTTCAATCTCTATTCGTTCTTTCTGCAGCTGCTCCAGCTCCTGGTATTTCTTCAGCTTTTCCTGTTTTTCCCGGATCAGAAGTCCCAGTTTCTCACATCTCTGATCTGCATCTTTATATTTTTCCGCCTCTTCCGATGCTTTCTTAAGTTCCGGAAGAAGTTTCTCAAGCTGTTCTCGGGCAAGCTTTCTTTTTTGTTCCAGGCCTCGTTTCTGTGCGGAAAGATTCAGCATTTTTTCCATTGTCAGGATTTCCCGGTCCACTTCCTCTTCCTGTTTCCGAAGTTCATTTTCCCGGCGTTCTCCTCTGTCAATAAACAGCTTCAGGAGCTCAAGACTCCGTTCCAGCTTTCCTTCAAATTTCGATTTCCTGAGCCTTAAAAATTCCTCCGCTTCTGTTCCTGCATCCGTCTGAAACCTCACTCCATCCAGATACTGTGCGATACTCCGGCGCATTTCATCGTAATCTTTATATCGGGAAATAGCCGCATCCCGGAGTCTCATCTGGATCTGCTGGTAAAGCCCTGTGTGAAAAATCTGCCGGAAGATCTCGCCACGCTGTACCGTTCCTGCCAGCAATAATTTCTGAAAATCCCCCTGAGCGATCATCGCTATCTGTGTGAACTGGTCGTAACTCAGTCCCAGAAGCTGCTCCACCGCCGCAGTCACATCTTTTGCTTTTGTCACTGGCTGACGTTCATCCGGATAAATAAGCTGTGCTTCTGCTTTTCGTAAAGTCAGTCCTGTGCCTCTTTTTTTCGGAGCCATATATTCCGGACTCCGACGCACCTGATAAGTTTTTCCCTGGTAGGAAAAAACAAGTTCCACAAATGTTTCTGCGGAATCTTTTGCATACTTGCTGCGGAACATGGCAGATTCCCGTACTTCTCCACTGGCTCTTCCGTACAGTGCAAAGGTGATCGCATCAAAGATCGTGGTTTTTCCTGCCCCGGTGTCCCCGGTGATCAGATAAAGTCCGCCTTCTCCAAGTTTTGAAAAATCAATTTCTGTTTTATCTGCATAGGGCCCGAAGGCGCTGATAGTCAGTTTTTCCGGTCTCATTTTACACCTCCTGAAGCTTCCGTATCAGTTCTTCGGAAAACTTCCGCTGCTCTTCATTCATCGGCTGATTGTTCTGCAGCTCAAAAAATTCCTCGAAATATTCCATCTCTGATTTCTGTGTGGTTCTCTCTGTGCCGGCAATTTCCTGGTTCTCACGTGTACGGCGGTTATCATAATCCAGACGCATAAGGTTTGGATAAATGGTACGAAGTTTCTGCATTCCGTCCACGATATCTTCCTCATCTGTCAATGTGATCTGCACATAATCATCCGTATTTGTGTCCTTATAATTGGACTGTGAAGTCAGCTCCATATAAGTACCTTTCAGTTTTCGCATATCACGCAGCGGCGTCAGAGGGATCTCACGTACATCAGGGCTTCCTTTTTCTCCAAGTTCCACAACCGTCACGGATTTCTGCTGGCCTGCCTCGGAAAACGAATATTTCAGCGGTGTCCCGCAGTATCGGATCTTCGGACTTCCCACATTCTGCGGACTGTGGATATGTCCCAGTGCTACATAGTCAAAATCCCGAAATACTTCTGCCTCGATCTGGTCGATTCCTCCCACAGAAATTTCCTCAGAATCACATTGCATTGCACCAACCACAAACTGATGGGCAAGCAGTACATTTCTCTGACTTCTGTCAATTTCCATATGCTTAACCGCTGCCAGCACCGCCTCCTGATAGGTGCGGATATCTTCCACGTCTTCTTCCCCGTCCAGTGCATGTCGGACCGTTGCAGGACGGATAAATGGCAGAAGATGAATCCACACTTCTCCATAACTGTCCTTTAAACAGTACTTTGCTGTTTTTCCATCGTATACCGGTGACATACATATTCCACTGTCACTCATAATATGAGATCCAAAAGCGATTCTCTCTGCACTGTCATGATTTCCACTGATAGCAAAAACGGGAATCTTTCGCTGCGCAAGTCTGGTAAGAAAACTATCAAAAAGCTGCACTGCCTCCGCAGATGGAACGGGTCTGTCATAAAGGTCCCCTGCAAGAAGGATCCCATCCGGTGATTCCTGATCAATGATCTTCAGGATTTCATTTAAGATATATTTCTGATCTTCCACCATGGAAAACTCATTTACCCGCTTTCCAAGATGAAGATCCGATAAATGGATCAGTTTCATAGACCACCTCCAGCTGTCACCCAGCCTCCAAACAACTCCGGTTCAAGATCAATATCGCAGGCAGCAAGAACATCTTTCAGCTGTATCGGACTGCTGACACCGGTTACCGGCACTGTCTGGAACGGCTGATGGAAAAAATATGCCAGGGACAAAGACTGCAGGCTGTCCCCTGTTTCTTTCTGAAGTTTTAACAATTTCTGATAGGTTCGAAGATTCGTTTCATTCCAGTAGGATTTCTTCATGCTTTCTGAAAGATCTGCAATCTGTGACTCTTTCTCCTGCATCCAGGATGCATCCACCTCTTCATCCGTATATGGAACTCCCATTTTCTGAAGTTTTGAGAAAAATCCCATTGCCGTGGATGAAAACGGAATGGAAGCCGCACCTGTCTCACAGTGCCACCTGTATTCCTCCCGGGAAAACTCCACAAGTGTAGGGTCCGGATTGGTATTTCCACCCGGATTGATTCCTGCCAGGCTCCACTGATTGGATACTGCCGTAACGCCGCTTTTTTTCCGTTCTTTCAGGCACTGTTCCAACGCTTTCAGTCTGTCTGTTCTGTAATTGGAAAATCCGAAATATCGGATTCTGCCTTCTTTCTGCATTTCTTCCAGGATATCCACGATCTCTTCCACCGGTTTTTCCGGATCATCTCTATGGAGCCAGTAAAAATCAATCACCTCTGTTCCCAGAGTCCTTAAGCTCTCATCCAGATCTGCACGGATATCCTCCCGGTTCACTCTGCTACGGCCCGGATTTTCAAAAGAATAATGTGCGCCCTTGGTAGCTACGATCACTTTCTCCCTGGCTCCCCGCGCTTTCAGCCATCTGCCTATGATCTGCTCACTGCAGTTTCCGTGTCCTTCCAGCCACTTGCAGTATACATTGGCTGTATCAATAAAATTTCCACCTGCCCGTACAAAATCATCCAGGATTTCGAAACTTTTTTCCTGATCTGTTTTATCTCCAAATCCTGCTGTTCCGAGGCAGATGCGGCTGACATTCAAATCTGTATCATTCAGCTGTATATATTTCATTTCAGTAACCTCCCATATTCGTTATATCTGTTTCTATTATAACTTTTTCCCTGTGTCCGAACAGTATGTTTCCCGCATCTATGGACATTATAACATAAAAAATCCCCCGGCATATATATGCCGGAGGATATGATATCTGTTATCTTAACCGTATGATTTATTTGTAGAGTGGTCCGTAGTTCTTGCAAGCACGGAAATCTGCACCCTCTTTGTCCATACCAAATGCATTCCAAGCTGCCGGACGATAAATGTCTTTCTCAGGAACGTTGTGCATGGATACCGGGATTCTCAGCATGGAGCACATTGTGATAAGGTCTGCACCGATGTGTCCGTAGGAGATCGCACCGTGGTTAGCACCCCAGTTGTTCATTACATCGTAAGCTGTTTTGAACGGTCCCTCTTTGCCATCGCATCTTGGAGCGAACCATGTACATGGCCATGTGTAGTCTGTACGTTTCCAGAGCTTGTCAGATACTTCTTCCGGAAGGGCTACTGTCCATCCCTCTGCGATCTGAAGAACCGGTCCAAGTCCTTTTACAAGGTTCAGACGGATCATAGTTGCAGGCATCTGAGCACGTGTTTCATAACGGCTGGAGTATCCGCCTCCACGGAAGTATCCGTTGTCGGCCATACACCACTCTGTATTGTCCATGATCGCTTTCTGGTCTGCCTCTGTAACATCCCACCACTGTTTCATAACTGGTGTTCCGTCAGCCTCTTTAGCCTGTCCGTTAGCATCCAGGCAAGCAGCACCGGAGTTGATCAGATGAAGGAATCCGCCAGCTTCTTTGGCAACACCCTCAAGGTCATATCCTGTAGCTTTCTTAACTGCCTCCGGGCTCCAGTATGTACGAACATCAGCGAAGATCTGAGCACGTCCTGTAAGAAGTTTCATGAACAGCATTCCAAGTCCGTTGAGAACATCGTTCTCTGTAGCAAGGATGTACGGCTCACGAGCGCCATTCCAGTCGAAGGATGTGTTCAGCATAGCCTCTGCAAAGTCACCGTTTGGATAGAAGTCTGTCCACTGTCTCTGGCCCTGGAATCCAGCTGCAAGAGCATTGTGTCCGATTGCTTCCTCAGAGAATTTCGGATCAAGTTTGTCACAGCCGTTCATCAGCTCTTTGATGATAACTGCCATCTTAACAACAAACTCGAACTGCTCCTCTTTCTTCTCCGGTGAGAACTGAAGCTCTTCCGGGTTCTTGTCCCAGCCGATCTTGCAGGTCTCTTTTGCCCATTTGAGAGCTTTCTCAAACTCTTCGTGATCGTAGATACCCTCGGTCATACGACGGATGATCTCTACCTCATCAACAGACTCAACTCTCATTCCGAGATAGGACTCGATGAAATCAGAATCGATGATAGATCCGCCGATACCCATTGTTACAGAACCGATCTGCAGGTAGGATTTACCTCTCATGGATGCAGCTGCAACTGCTGCACGGCCGAATCTTAACAGTTTCTCTTTAACGTCTTCCGGAATGGATGTGTCGTCAGCTTCCTGAACGTCATGTCCGTAGATACCGAATGCCGGAAGGCCCTTCTGTGCATGTGTAGCAAGAACGGATGCCAGATATACAGCACCAGGTCTCTCTGTTCCGTTGAATCCCCATACAGCCTTGATTGTCTGTGGATCCATATCCATTGTCTCAGCTCCGTAGCACCAGCATGGTGTAACAGTAAGAGTGATATCTACACCCTCTTTACGGAATTTATCAGCACATGCAGCGCTCTCACCAACACGTCCGATAGTTGTATCAGCGATAACAACTTTTACAGGCTCACCGTTTGAATATTTCAGGTTCTCCTCGAAAAGTTTTGCTGCGGATTTCGCCATGTTCATGGTCTGGTCTTCCAGAGATCCTCTTACATCAAGAGCTCCTCTACGTCCGTCGATGGTTGGTCTGATACCGATAACCGGATAGCTGCCTACTAATCTGCTCTTTGCCATAGTAACAATTACCTCCTAGATTTATATTCACTATTATAACTTACATTTTTTCAGGTTCTGACAACTCCTGTCCGAACTATGTTTTTATTATACGATTGCATCTTGTAAATTACTTGTGTTATAATAGCAAAAAGCAGTACAATATTCACTTTTTTATATAAGTTCCTAAAAAATCTATAAAATTTATGAAAGAAGGGTTTTATTTTGCACGATCTTGGAAGAAATGAAGACAGGCTTCGGGGAACCTACGAATTTCCTTTTGAGTTTCACCATATTGACAGTACGCATCCCCGCTATGTCATGTCCTACCACTGGCATGTGGAATGTGAAATCATGCGGATACTCCAGGGCACACTTACCGTCACTTTAGACGAAAAAAGTTTTACAGCCAAAGCCGGAGATGTGATTTTTGTCAACAGCGGAGTTCTGCATTCCGGAATTCCTCATGATTGTATCTATCAGTGCATTGTTTTTGACATGAACATGTTTCTGAAATTTAATTCCGTCTGTACTGAATATATGCAGAAGATCAGCCACCAGGAACTTCTGATCTATCATCATTTTACTGAAAAACATCCGGACATCCAGAGATCGGTAAACTCTCTTTTTGATTCTTTCTGGCAGAAGAAACCAGGATACGAGCTGGTTGTGTTTGGACAATTTTACCACTTTTTCGGATTGGTTTTTGGTAATCATTACTACCTGGAAAGTCTGCGGAAAACCAGACGTGATTACAAACGTATCGTCCAGCTGAAGCAGGTGGTGGAATTTATCGAAAAGAACTATGCAAACCCTATTACCCTGCAGGAGCTTTCCGCTTCGGTCTCCATGTCTCCCAAGTATTTCTGCCGGTTCTTTTCCGAGATGACCCACCAGACCCCTATGGATTATCTCAACCGCCAGCGGATCGAACAGGCCTGCTGCCAGCTGGCCACCACCGATGACTCCATCACAGAGATCGCATACCGGAACGGGTTCAATGACCTGAGCTATTTTATCCGCACATTCAAAAAGTACAAGGGGATCACCCCCGGTAAATATAAGCGACGCTGAAATTATGACAAAAAGCAGGATCTCACACATATGGTGGATATCCTGCTTTTTCAGAAATTAAGCTGTTTTATTATTTCTGTGATTTCTCCTTTGCATCTGCTGTTTGTATGTAAACACAGCTTTTTCGGCCTGGCAAAGAACTGTCATGCCGGAACGGATTCCCGTTTCACAGACGGGCTATGTTCATGTCTTTTCTGAATACACGCTCCTCTTCTGTATGAGAAAAAGCCGGCAGGGCAGATTTTCTGCATGAAAAAAGCCGACGCAGATCGTGTAAGATCCTGATCACTGTTCACTCCATGACCAGCACCAGATTATGTCTTCATGAAAAGCGGATACGATCATCCACCTCACTGCTTGCTTCTGACCAACGGATATCTCATACGGTCGGTCCATCTACTCGAAGGGATTCCACGGCTGCATAGAACTCTGCTTGCGAAATGCCTGTACACCGCACCTGAACGTGCAGCAGAAAAAATGTCTCAGGAAAAAACAATCCGGCTGCTCCACGGCCGCCGGACGTTTCCTGCTTGTCTTATTCTAACAAATGCCTCTTTAAAATGCAAGAAATTTCAGAACATTTCGCTCTTCATTTTACGACGGCAAATGTCTCTTTCTTACAGATTTTGCACCGCATCGATAAACCTTTTTCCGTATTTTTCGTACTTGTGCCTGCCGACTCCTGTCACATTCAGCATTTCCTCCTCGCTTCCAGGTTTCAGAATGCACATATGGATGAGGGTTTTGTCGGAAAAGACCATATACGGAGGAATTTTTTCCTCTCTGGCGATCTCCAGACGAAGCGTGCGGAGTTTCTGGAAAAGTGGCTCATCCTCTTCAAACAGTTCACCAACCGCAGATTTGGGAAGCCTGCTCCGTTTATCTTTTTTCTTCGTTTCCTGCTCTTTCGGCATTTTCATTGTGAGGGTATGATCCTCCTCCAGAAGCGATTTCGAAGAAGCGGTGAGTTTCACAATGGTATATCCGTCATCGGTCAGATGCAGATATTCCCGCAGTACCAGATAATTAAGGATCTGACGCAGCCGGTGCGCCGGGATCTTTGCACAGGCTCCATACTCCGGATTTCCATCCATATCGTACTGCCGGATCTTGGCCGTGGATGCGCCACGCAGAGTATCCAGTATCACATTCACACCGTATCTCTGCCCGCTGCTTTCCACGCACCGGACCATGGCCCTGGCTTCCCGGGTCACATCCTGCTCCTCAAACTCAGTCTGGCAGTTCAAACAGTTTCCACAATAACTTTTTCCGTATTCGCCAAAATATTTCAGGATATACTCACGCAGGCAGTCATGGGTAAAACAGTAAAAAGTCATCTGCTTCAGCCTCTCCTGATCCCGTTCCCGCACCAGACGCCAGGTTGCCGCATCCAGCTCCTGGTTATCCTGCCCTCTCTCAATGAGATACTGGTTGGTGACCACATCTTTCCCACTGTAGAGAAGAATACATTCTGCAGGATCTCCGTCACGGCCTGCACGTCCAGCTTCCTGATAATAGCCCTCCATGTTCTTTGGCATATTATAATGAATGACGTACCGAACATCAGACTTGTCGATTCCCATTCCAAATGCATTGGTAGCTACCATCACATGACAGCGGTCATAGATAAAATCATCCTGGTTGTTCCGGCGTTCCTCATCAGAGAGCCCTGCATGATATCTGGTGGCAGTGATACCATCCCGGATCAGTTTTCCGCAGACCTCCTCCACCAGTTTTCTGGTCAGACAGTAGATGATCCCGCTGTCATCCGGATGCTCCAGTATGTAGTCGTGTACTTCCTTGTATTTATCTTTCGGCGTTTTTACCGCAAAGTACAGATTCTCCCTGTCGAATCCTGTCGTGGTGCAAAAAGGATCCCGAAGCCCCAGAAGCCTCGCGATATCTTCTCTTACCTCTTTGGTTGCCGTAGCTGTAAAGGCGCTGATCACCGGACGCTTTGGAAGCTGTGCCACAAACTCCGCGATCTTCAGATAACTTGGTCTGAAGTCCTGTCCCCACTGGGAAACACAGTGTGCCTCATCCACTGCGATCATGGAAATATCCGCACTCTGAGCAAAATCCAGAAATGCATCGGTGGTAAGCCGCTCAGGTGCCACATAGATAATAGGGTAACGTCCTACTTTTGCGTAACGCAAAGCTGTAAAATACTGTCCCTGTGTCAGGGAGCTGTTTAGGTATGCCGCTGAAATTCCTGCCTGGTTCAGGCTCCGCACCTGATCTTTCATAAGTGAGATCAGCGGCGAGATCACCAGGGTGATTCCCTTCATCATCAGGGCCGGTACCTGATAACAGATCGATTTTCCTGCCCCGGTAGGCATTACCGCCAGGACATCTTTTTCTGCAAGAAGCGCATCGATCACCGCCTCCTGCCCTTCTCTGAAAGTATCATACCCGAAGTGGGTCTTTAAAATTTCCTGTTTCGTCATAGATCGACATGATCCTTTCTTCACAAAGCGGACAAAAGTATCCGCATTCACTGTGTAACTTTACACCAGATAACTGCTGTTTTCCGAATGTTTTATTTTAACATATTTCCGGATAAATTACCAATTGATACAAAAAAATCACAAAGTAACCTTTCCTGCACCTCCTGTTATAATGATATAAGAGAAAAAGTCTGGCACTCCGGCTCTGTCCGGAATATGCAAAAGGAGGTTTTGCCATGTGTAAAAGAAAAATAAAAACTGTGAAAGTACTTCTTTCCCTGCTGCTCTTTGCTGCCGTCATGTTTCAGATTCCCAGCGATGTACACGCCCAGGTTGAAACCATGACCACAAAACCTGCACTCTGTTCGAAAGCAGTATCTTACAGCTCTGCCGCAAAAGCATCCGCTGCGAAAAAAGCAACTGCAACTTTCCGTTCTTCCAAAACCACTCTGTGGGTCGGTCACAAAGTTACCATGCGTTCCCTTATCACTCTGAAGGGCGGCACCAGCCTGAGTATCAAAAGCGCAAAATCCAGCAGACCATCTGTTCTGGCAGTTTCCGGAAGCTATCTGGTCCCAAAAAAAGCAGGAACTGCCGTTGTCACCGCAAAATTAAACGGCGTCAGCCGCAGGATCACCATTACTGTATCTAAACTGGCTGCCAAACCTACTGTCAAAAATCTGAAAACCAGTGTTGTCGGTATCAAATATGGCCCGAATAACATGAAAACCTATTACACCCTGAAGTTTACCAATACTTCCGCGAAAACAATCACAACAGCAAAAATCCGAATTACCACAGGCTTCGGTATCTACGATCAGATGTACTGGACCAGAAATCTGACTCTGAATCTGAAGCCCGGAAAATCCATGACGAAAACCTATTTTATCCAGAATATGGTCCAGGCTCCGGAAAAAAGTGATATTTCCGTCAAGTGCCTGAAACTCAGCTGGAAATAGGCCAGTCCTCTTCCCATTTACCAGAATATCACCTGTTATTTGGTGTAGAGCAAGTAGCGAAGCGGATTGCGAATATCCGCTTGACCCGAATATCCGCCTGACCTGGCATAAAAAAATCTGCAAAGACTCTCTGTCTTTACAGATTTTTTACGATTTATAAGTATATAGATTTTTCTTTTCTGTATCTCACAGCACTTCTTTCAGTACCTGCAGTCCATATTCTGCAAGGCTGTTATCCTCTTCTCCGGTACCACCGCTGATACCAAGACCGCCGATAATGGTATCGCCGACTTTCAGCGGTACACCGCCTCCGAATATCACGATATTATCGCTCATTTTTCCAAGGCCATAAAATGTCTGACCCGGCTGTGTCAGTCTGGAAAGCTCCATGGTGGACATCTTCACAGCAACAGATGTATAGGCCTTTTTTACGGCCATATCGAAACTTACAAGAAAAGATCCGTCCATCACATGAACCGCAACCGGATTTCCGTCCGGGGTGCATACCGCAATTACGGAAGGCTTGTTTCTTCTGAGGGCTTCCTGCTCAATCTTCTCGATGAGACGTTTGGCAGAATCCAGTGTGATACGTCCCTGGATTCCCATACGCTTCAGCACTTCCTGGATCATCGCTGTATTTGCTGCCATACTATCATTCTGTGCCATCGCTGTATTTCCTCCTGCTGTTGTTGTCACAGTCTTATCTTGCACATTAAAAGCCTGTACATCATTTTTCTGCGCCAGCTGTGGATCCTGTCCCCCTGCATTCGCCACTGATGCATTCGTCGCAACATTTGCAGTATTTTCAACTATTTCTGTCCCGGCATTTTCTGATCTCACAGCACCTTGAACACTTTCAGCAGCTTCTGCCTTCTTCTCTTTGATCTTCGCAACATCCACATACCTTGCCAGCACATAAAAATAATCTGACAGCCGGTTCATATATTTCTTGGCTCCGGTATCCGATCCGAACTTCACGCTGACAAGCGCAAGCTCTCTCTCAGCTCTCCGCGCCACAGCTCTTGTCACATCAACCTCAGCCGCAACTCTGGAGTCCCCCGGCAGGATTGGAAGTTTCTCCCCGGAAAAAATTTCTTTCATCCGGCCAATCTCTTCCTCCAAAAGCTCCGTCCGGTCTTCGCTGACCTTAAATTCCCGATTATAAGGATCAGAAACCCCATCTATGATCTTCTTCAAAGTCTCCGAGATCTTCTCCAGCATCCGGACAACATCCACATCATCAACCAGAACCCGCACAAGCCCAATATGACTCATCAGCTCCTCAACTGACCCCATCAGACAAATCCGATCATCCGACTTTGAAACATTCTTCGTATGGGAAAGATCCGTCATCCCCTTATCACCATACCCGGTATAAACCTCCATCCAGCTCAACCTCCCAGAAACTCCTGATAAATAACCCAACCCATATCAGACCAATTTTACAATCCTCGACCTGCTACGCATTCCACACCACGATCATCCCGTTCAAACCAGGCGCAACTACGCATTTCACACAAACGTAACACACACCACGATCATCCCGACAAACCAGGCACAACCACTCATTACGCAAACGTAACACACACCACGATCATCCCGGCAAACCAGGCACAACCACTCATTACGCAAACGTAACACACACCACAATCATCCCGACAAACCAGGCGCGGCGTTCACAAACGCGCCAGCCCCCGCCAAAACGTCACACATCCAAGGCGCCCACGGCGCCCCATCGGCACAACGTTCAACCCGGAACAACCGCAGCATACAGGCACAAGTCAATAACCTTCCGCCCGCCACAGTCAAGCACTCTAAAAAAAGCCCGAGGGGTGTGCAGAGGGGCCGCGGCTTTGCGGCCCCTTTGCGGTTTTTCTTCAGTCTTTTAAAAAGACCACAACTTCGTGTAGATTTTTACAATATCCTCTTTCTTCGGTACACGCGGATTTGCCGCTGTGCAAGCATCCGCAAGTGCCATATCCGCCATCTTATCAACCGCTGCAAAATAAGCATCCGGTGTGATCGTCTTCATCTCTTCGATGGTAAGCGGGATATTCATCTCTTTCTGCATAAACTGAATCCAGTTTACAAGAGATCTGACACTCATAACTTCGTTATAATTGCTCAGTCCAAGAAGATGTGCAATATTGGAATATCTCTTTACTGCCGGAAGATATTCTTTCTGACTTCTGCTGCGTTTGTTGATATTTGCATTATATTCAACAATATGCGGCAGTAACATCGCATTAGCTCTTCCGTGAGGAATATGGAAAATAGCACCCAGCTGATGAGCCATACTGTGAGTAATTCCAAGACCTGCTGCATTGAAGGAAAGTCCTGCCAGACAGGATGCTACATGCATTTTCTGTCTTGCATGCATATCATTACCATCAACATATGCACGGTAAAGATATACACCACAGATCTCAATGGATTTCTCTGCAAGTGCAGAAGTAAACTCATTGTGATTGATGCTGACATAAGACTCAATGGCATGAGTCAGAACATCCATACCTGTATCTGCTGTGATCGCAGGTGGAACACTGCGTACAAGTTCAGCATCCAGGATCGCCTCATCAGCTGTCAGGCTGTCTGAGATCAGCGGATATTTCACATGTGCCTCTGTATCATTTACAACTGCAAAAGAAGTAACCTCGGAACCTGTACCACTTGTTGTAGGAATGGCAACCAGTCCAACCTTTCCGTAATTGTTGATCTTCAGGGCAAACTCACGGATTGCCTTGGAGGAGTCGATGGCAGAGCCACCGCCTACTGCAACGATCGCTTCCGGCTGATACTGAAGGAATTTTTTGACTCCTTCGGCAATTTTTCCAACCGGAGCATCCGGAACAACATCACAGAAAATATCAAATTCTTTTCCACCTGCCTGAAGCGGTTTTGTGATCATATCGATCATTCCGCTTTTTACAACAAACGGATCTGTGACAACAAGGACTCTTTTGTATGGAATATCTTTCAGTCTTCCCAGGGCATCAGCTCCAAAATGGATGGCTGTTTTCATTTCAAATGTATTCATAGAAACTGCTCCCTCTCGTCATACCGAAACACAGTTCTCTTTTTTCTGCCTGTGTTCGGATAAAGTAAAGCGGATCTCCGCATTCCGCATACACTGCATGCTCATGAACACGATCGTTTCACGATATATGTTCAATCTATTTCGGGTAGATGCATTCGATCTTATGCCTGTTAAAATGATCCAGCCACTTTTCAGACGGTTTTTTGTCTGTGATGATCGTCTCGATATCCCGCAGCTGTCCTGCCACGGAAAAAGCAGTCTGATCAAATTTCGTGCTGTCTACCACCAGAATACGCATCTTTCCGGAATTGATCATGGCCTTTTTTGTTGTTCCAAAGGCTTCTTTGGATTCCATGATCCCCATATCCTCGTTTAATGCCTTACAGGAAAAAATAACCTTGTCCACATAGTAAGAACGGATCACTTCTTCGGTTCTGGCACCAAGAAAGGCAAGATACCCCTCCTTCATCACTCCGCCGGTGGAAATAATATTCCATCCGGATACATCAGAGAGCTCCAGAAGGATCTCCATGGAATTGGTGACAACGGTGAGACGTTCTTTTTCTTTCAGTGCCTTGGCCACAAAAACTGCCGTTGTGCTGGCATCCAGAAAAATATGATCTCCGTCATTCACCATGGAAGCAGCAATCTCCGCCATTTTCTGCTTTCCCTGTACATTCTGGTTTTTACGAATATTAAATGGTAAATCAATACCGACATCTTCGTTGATCACCGCACCGCCATAACTCTTTGTGGCAAGTCCTTCTTTTTCCAGCTTGTCCAGATCACGGCGGATGGTTTCTTCTGAGACACTGTAAAGCTGGCTTAGTTCACTTACAACAACCCTTTTCTCTGCCTGTAATTTTTCGAGAATCAGATTTCTTCTTTCCAACGCTAGCATAAAATGCCTCCTTTTCGGATGTCATTCGGGATATCCTCTGAAAGGATATCCCGATCTCATAGACAAATATTAAAGGATCGTATCGATCATTCTCTTGTCCGGATGAGCGATCACTGAGGAATCCATATACATTCCTTTTTCAGCTACCAGCTCTTTTGCTCTTTCAATGGAAGCCTCTACTGCAGAAACCTCACCTGTAAGAAGCATGTAGGATTTACCGCACATACCCTTCGCAATACGAAGCTCGATCAGATCAACGATTGCTGTCTTTGCAGCCTGATCTGCTGCTTCGATGATGGATGCCGCATCATAGGTCTCCAGGATTCCCAGGGCACTGATCTCCTCAACCTGTGTGGTTCCGTAGATTGCCGGGAAAATGGACTCATGCGGATTGCCCAGTACAAAACTGTCAATGCATTTATCCTCGTATGTTGTTACTGCTGTGTCTACAGCAGCTTTCACTGCGCTTAAATCTCCGGTGATAATTGCAATATATTTTCCCGGACATACTGTCTGCGCCTCCACGATCTCTACTTCAGATGTCTTAACCATGGCATCTGCTGCAGTGATACCAGCTGGTGTGGTTTTAAACTCAATCATTCCGATTGCTCTACTCATTTTGTGCACGTCCTTTCTAATTTCTTGCAATTACAACATGGCGGTCTGTTACTTCTGTAACTTTTCCGCTGATCGTTGCATGGATTCCGACACTTAATCCCTGTGCAGGCTGTGCGATCATCTGACCTTCTGTTACCATATCGCCTACATTTACGATCGCCTGTGCCGGTGCACCAATATGCTGGCTTAAGAGAACTTTTACCTTGGATACATTTACAAGCTCTTCCTGAAGCGGTGCATCCTTGTCATATCTGGTAAGTCCCAGACGTGCCATCAGGCGCTCCTCAGGAACCTTGCGGTATTCTCTTGACTCCTGTACCGGTTTCGGCTGAACACCCTGAGGTGGTCTGATTCCGGCTTTACGAAGTCCGCCTTTCATATCTGCAAGCAGTGTTCTCGGAGCCAGGCTCTGCGGACACGCATACATCTCGCAGACACCACAGGAGCTGCAGAATGCAGAATTGATATAAGGATTTACATTTCTGAAATCCTGGTTTGATGCTGCCATCATGAACATTGCCGGATCGATCGGATGTCCCAGATTATGTCTCGGGCAAAGATCTGTACATGTGTGGCAGTGGCAGCAGATGGATGCTGCTCTCTTTAAATCTATGGAAGAAGTCCGCTGCTTCTTCATGACAATAACATGGTCCTTTGGAAGAACCAGGATTGCGTTCGTTGTTTTGGTAACCGGATCAGAACCATTTCCGATACGTCCCATCATCGGGCCGCCTACGAAATATACTGGATCTTTCACAGTTGTTCCGCCTGCCTGGGCAACAACCTCTTCCAGTGTACATCCTAACGGAACTTTCACTGTAACAGGGTTCTCAACCTCTGCAACAACGGAAACATATTTGCTTGTGACCGGTTTGTGTTCTTCTACCGCGCGATATACATTGTAAAGTGTCTCTACATTGAATACGGCTACTCCCTGCTCAATAGGCAGTCCTCCTGGCCGTACCACGCGTCCGGTTGCCTCATAAATAAGAACAACCTCATCACCCATCGGATAAACCTCATCCAGAAGATGGATCTTAACCCTTGGGAATTCTTCGATATGCTGATTTAAGGCATTGATTGTCTGTACATAAGATTTTTTGATTCCGATGATGGCCTGGGAAGCTCCTACCGTCTCCGCAACCATATCGAATGTTTTCATGATCTCATATGCGTGCTTTTCCAACAACTGTCTGTGAAGTTTCAGTAATGGTTCGCACTCTGCACAGTTCATAAGAATGGTATCCGCTTTGTCTGTCAGTTTCATGTATGTAGGGAAACCTGCACCACCTGCTCCGACAACACCATTCTCCTGCATAATTTTCTGTAATTCTTTGATATCCATGGCGTTACTCCAATCCTGCACCGTCATCTACGATTCCGACGATTGCGGCATCTACCGGTGCTGTTTCTACGCCGCAGCCTATTCTTGCTGCGCTTCCTTGTGCCACCAATACATACTCGCCGATTCCCGCACCGATGATATCGATGGCAACAATCTGGCTGTGCTCGGCTTTCATATGATGCACCGGCTCTACAATCATGAATTTATTTCCTATCAGTTTTTCACTTTTTCGTGTGGAAACAATGCTTCCAACTACTTTGCCTACGATCATATGAGCCTCCGTTTTTCTCCATATCCTCTGTTAGGGATGCCAGAAAGTGGCATCCCCAAAGGAGGAATATTATTTGATTATGGTAACTGTATTGCCTGTGGCAATTCTTGCTGCATTTGCTTCATCTGTATCAATATGCATTTCCAGTGTAAAGCTGTCATCTACACGGATCTTAACCTGATTAAAGATTGTTCCGCGCTCATTGTCCGCTTTAACAGAAACAATATCACCATCATGTACACCCGCAGCCTGGGCATCCTTCGGAGCCATATGAATGTGACGCATGGCCACAATACATCCCTCTTTCAGATAAATAGCACCTTTCGGTCCGACAATGGCGATCGGCGCGCTTCCGGCAAGGTCACCGGACATACGTACCGGAACCTTCATTCCCAGCTTGATCGCATCTGTTGCGGAAACCTCAACCTGAGATTTGCTGCGGACAGGTCCGAGGATTCTTACATTCTCGATCGCACGGAGCTTCAGTCCTACGATGGTAACTGTTTCATTGGATGCAAACTGTCCGCCCATCAGATCTTTTTTCTTGGTAAGCTGATAGCCTTCTCCGAACAGTGCCTCCACATGCTCCTGTGTCAGGTGAATATGTCTTGCGGAAACTCCGATAGGTACAACAAAACCATTGCCCTTGTCTTCGTTTTTGTTGATCGCATCGATCACCATTTTTGTGATCATTTCAATATTATTCGTTTCCAAGAGTACACCTGCTTTCTTTCGGTCTCATAACTGAAAACTGAAAAGCACCGGCCAGAAGCCTTAATGGCCCTTCGGCCGGTGCGTATCAGTAAGAATCAGTTGAAATTATTTAAGAACCGGAAGGATTTTCTCAACATCTGTATGAGGTCTCGGGATTACGTGTGTAGCTACAAGCTCTCCAAGTCTGGATGCTGCTGCGCTTCCGCTCTCTACTGCAGATTTAACTGCTCCTACATCTCCACGAACCATAACAGTTACAAGACCGGAACCGATCTTCTCTGTTCCTACAAGTGCAACGTTAGCTGCCTTGCACATCTGGTCAGCTGCCTCGATAGCTGCTGTAAGTCCTCTTGTCTCAACCATTCCTAATGCTTCCTGTGTCATGATTATATCCTCCTTATGGATTGCTAATGCTTTATTTGTTCTGTTTACTTCTGACTTTTTTGGTGCAGCAGTTTATTTTTCGCTGCTGTTTTTGCTTTCCAGTGCTGTTTCCGGATTCTCTTGCTGTTTCTTTTTCCACCGGCTTGCACTCAGCTCAACCAGTTTGACGATTTCCTCGTGAGGATTGGCAATTACCGCATAACTGGCAGGTTTCTTGATTGCCTGCTCTACTGCCGCATTGACAGCTGCTGTAACTGCTGATACATCGCCTTGTACGATCAGGGTCACCAGTCGTCCGCCCAGCTTACGCTCCCATGACGCCAGCTCAACGTCTGCCGTTTTGCACATGATGTCCAGGGCATTGATCGCCGCAACCACACCTGTGATTTCTATAAATCCATATGATTTTCCCATGAGCGAACTCCTTAACTAATTTCTGTTCCTTTCAAAGCCTGAATCAGAGCTTTGGAAGGATTTTCTCTACGTCTGTATGAGGTCTCGGGATCACGTGTGTAGCTACAAGCTCTCCAAGTCTGGATGCTGCTGCGCTTCCGCTCTCTACTGCTGCTTTTACAGCGCCTACGTCTCCACGAACCATAACAGTTACAAGACCGGAACCGATCTTCTCTGTTCCTACAAGCGCAACCTCAGCTGCTTTTGTCATTGCATCTGCTGCCTCGATTGCAGCTGTGAGGCCTCTTGTCTCAACCATTCCTAATGCTTCCTGTGCCATGATTCTATCCTCCTGAATCTTATCTTCGTTACAATTTTATCATATATGATTCCGCCACTTTTGTAAAGTAAACTTCGGAATCCGCTTAATCTTTATCCAGGGCGCTGATCTTCAGCATTTTCTGTGTACCTGGTTCCGGGTTGGGGATTATGTAATGCTGTACCACACCTGTCATGCTCTCTGCGACTTTCATGCCGGCTTCTACCGCTGCCGTGACATCTGACACGCTTCCGCGGTACTTGATGCAGACAAGAAGCGGTACTGGCAGGCTGTCCGCATTCGCCGGTTTATTCTTATCGAATACCTCCAGGTGGACATTTGCAGCCTTGCACCCGGCGTCAGCTGCCACAAAGGCTGTCGCAAGTCCGAAGACCTCCAGAATTCCTACAGCTTCTGCCATGTTGCTTCTCCTTTCCCGTTAAGGTTATTTGTTAACAACCGCGATCTTAAGACCTGTCATTGACAGGTTCTTCTCAAGTGCCTCGTTGATCTCTTCCAGCGGATACTTGTCAGTGATCAGCTCAGACATTGGAAGTCCGATTGCTTTTGCTCTCTTAAGGAAATCAAATGTTGTTGCATAATCTCTGAGGTTGTATACCCAGGAACCAACAAGGTTGATCTCTTTGGAGCAGAGGTCGAAATGCGGGTTGATGGTTGCATCTCCACCGTTGATGAAGAATCCAAGCTCGCAGAGGCCGCCGCCGTTGCGGATGAATTTGTAGATATTGGAATGAGCATGAGGATTTCCAGTACACTGGAAAGCGAAATCTGCAAGATGTCCGCCCTGAGCCTCTTTCACAGCCTCAGTAAGTGCCTCAACACCCTTGAAGTTCATAAAGTTTACAGTTGTAGTTGCGCCCATTCTCTTGGCGAATTCAAGACGCTGCTCGTTTCCGTCTACTGCGCAGATGTTATGAACGCCCATTGTATGAAGAACAGCGATGCAGATAAGACCGATCGGTCCGCAGCCCTGAACAACAACTCTGCTGTTGAATTTCAGGATTCCTGTTGTTTTTGCTCTCTCTACTGCATGTACAAGAACTGCACATGGCTCGATGAGGATACGGGAATCAAGATCCAGGTCGCTTACATTGAAGAATGTGGAACCGAATTTTCCGCCTCTGATGAAGATGTAATCAGCGAACCATCCGTTGAATTTTACATCGTCATCTGGAAGAAGTCCGTATACGTCAGCGCCGCCTACGTTCTTCTTGTTAAGGTCGAACATTGTGATTTCCGGATCATCTTTGAAGATCATCACATGTAACGATCTTATCTCCGACTTTAACCGGTTTGCCAGCTGTATCAACCTTAACGTTTTTACCCATTTTTACGATCTCGCCGGTTCCCTCATGTCCGAGAACTACCGGAATAAGACCAAACGGATCATTTTTGTACTCATGAGCATCTGTTCCGCAGACACCGCATCCCTCAACTTTTACAAGGATGTCGTCATCTCCAACTTCCGGAAGATCATACTCCTGAAGCTCGAAATGTTTCTTCTCTGTCATCATTGCTACTCTTGCTTTTTTAGGGATTGTGTTTCCTGCCGGAGCAGCCGGAGCGCTTGCTGCTGGTGTTGCAGCCGGAGCGTTTCCTGTCATGCCGGAGAGAACCTGTTTAACGATTTCTTCGATATTTACATTGTTCATATCCATGATTTATGTTCCTCCTGATCAACGAATGCAAAGACTGTCTGTCATTACGCAGCGTCTTCTCTTGGTGAATGTGCTTGCGCTTGTAAGTCCCTCACCGGTACGGCTTGCGATAGTGAATGTACAGAAGCCTTCTCCACCAAATCCAAGTGCGGAATAGGACGGGCCGTTCTTTACAAGGATCGCTGTGTCGATTGCTTTCGCATATTTTGTAATGTTATCAATATTCTTGGAATGAATATGTGCAGAATGACGGTTGCCATGCTCAAGCCATACAGCCTGCTCTACAGCGTCATCAAAATCCTTTGCTCTTACGATTCCGAGGATCGGCATCATAAGCTCTGTTGTGATAAGCGGATGCTCCTTCGGTCCCTCGAAGATAATGCAGCGGGTGTTTGCCGGTGCCTGAACTCCGATCATGGAAAGAAGTGTCTTCGCATCACGTCCTACACATTTACGGTTCAGCTTGCCGCCTGCAAGTACAGTCTCAACAAGCTTGTCCTGCTCTTCCTTGGAAGCAAGGTAGCAGTCATTCTCTGTAAGCATGTAGTGCATTAACTCATCAACTACGGAAGATACTGCAACAACTTCCTTCTCTGCGATACATGGAAGGTTGTTATCGAAGGTACATCCGTTTACGATATCCTGTGCAGCCTTGCGGATATCAGCAGTATCATCAACCAGTGCCGGCGGGTTTCCTGCTCCTGCACCGATTCCTCTCTTACCAGAGGAAAGAACTGCTGTCACAACACCAGGGCCTCCTGTTGCTGCGATCAGATGGATATCTTTATGTTTCATCATAATATTGCTTGTCTCAAGGGTTGGTTTCTCAACTGTGACAGCGATATTATCCGGGCCGCCTGATTCCAGGGAAGCCTCATTTAAAAGATTGATTGCGTAAATAGAAGTTTTAACTGCTGCCGGATGTGGGTTGAATACTACTGTATTTCCGCCTGCCAGCATACCCATTGTGTTGCAGAGAACTGTTTCACTTGGGTTAGTGCATGGTGTGATAGCACCGATAACACCAAACGGTCCCATCTCAATCAGAGTCAGTCCTCTGTCTCCGGACCATGCAGTTGTTGTAATGTCTTCGGTACCAGGAGTCTTATCTGCTACCAGGTGATGTTTGAGGATCTTATCTCCTACATTACCCATACCAGTTTCCTCAACACCCATACGTGCCAGTACTTCCGCATTCTCTTTGATCTTCTTGCGGATGCAGGTGATGATCTTCTCTCTCTGGTCCATAGACATTGTCTTAACTACCTGCTGAGCCTTTTTGGCTGCCTCGATAGCATCATTCATATCCTTGAAAACGCCATGTTTTCCGGCCGGAGCATCTGCAATCTGCATCTTTGCCATAACTTCCTGTACAATTTCCTGTACCATATTCTCACTTATTGGCATGAGATTGTCCTCCTTAATATTCCGTCAAAAAATTATTTCAGGCCAAGCTGAGCCATAACCTGTTTTGTGATCTGAGCAACGAGTTCTGCATCGTTGTTTGCAGCAGCCGGAGCCTCACCCTGAGGATCAGCAGCGCTTGTTCCGCAGTCTTTTCCAACGAAATCATACTGATATCCCGGGAACTGTTTGTAGTCCTCGCTGTGGCATGCGCCGCCGCAGTTGTGGCAGTTCTTGCCGTCTTTGTTCAGGCAGAGGCTTGCCGGATGTTTACCAGGCATACCAAATTTACGACGGATCGCATAGAGTTTCTCGATGTTCTCTTTGTCGAATTCCTTCGGTCCGCCAAGGAGCTTGGTCTGATACAGAAGCTGTGCGTAGAACTCTACAGACTCCATCTTCATGTATGCAGCGTTAAGGTCTGTGCTCCATGTAAGTGCTCCGTGGTTCTCAAGAAGTACTGCATCGAAATATGGAAGGTATTTCTCAAGGTTATCCGGGATCTCCATTGTGGAAGGTGTACCGTACTCAGCGATCGGAACACATCCAAGAGCGATAACTGCCTCCGGCATGATCGGCTGTGTAAGTGGAATACCTGCGATTGCGAAAGATGTAGCATAAATTGGATGAGCATGTACAACAGATCCTACATCCGGTCTCTTCTCATATACTCTCATATGCATCTTGATCTCAGATGATGGTTTGAATCCCGGGTTAGCCTGGATTACATTACCCTTGCCATCTACTTTACAGATGAACTCTGGTGTCATGAAACCTTTGGATACACCTGTTGGTGTGCAAAGATACTCATTCTCTGCTACTTTAACAGAAAAGTTTCCGTCGTTAGCTGCAACCATGTTACGGTTGTAAATTCTCTTACCGATGTCACAAAGCTGTTTTTTGATTTCAAACTCGTTTACCATGCTTAATTTCCTCCTTGAGCATTGGATTGCACTATTTTGTTTCTGAAAACATTTTACTCCATACCACAAAATAAGTCAAGGGCAATCCGTTGTTTTGTGTTGGTTTCTTGTTGTTTGTTATGTTGTTTTTATTGTTTTTTATGTTGTATGTTTGCAGAGGATCTTTTCTCTTTAATCCCGTGTTTCTCAGCCGCCAATCTGACAGTCCAGACCGCATACCGCATGCACCGCGTTCTTTAACATCTGCATATGTTCTGCTGTCGGCGGAAGAATTCCTTCCATTAAATAAGGGCGTCCAAGTCCTTCATATTTATCCTGTCCCAGTCTGTGGTAGGGAAGAAGATGAATTTTGTTTACGCCCGGAAGGGATGCCGCAAATCTGGCGATCGCCTGGATCTCTTCCACAGAATCATTGAATGTCGGAATAACCGGAACACGGATCACCAGTCTGGTTTTTCCGTAGAGCGCAACTTTCCTTGCATTTTCCAGCATCAGTCCGTTAGCCCTTCCTGTAAACTCCTTATGTTTTTCCTGGTTCATATGTTTGATATCCATCAGATATACATCCAGGTAAGGAAGAACCTGTTCGATCTTTTCCCAGGGAGCACATGCCATGCTCTCTATTGCGGTATTAATACCACGTTCTTTTGCCGCACGGAGAAGATCTCTGGAAAAATCCGCCTGACACATACATTCACCACCGGAAAGGGTAATTCCTCCTCCGGAGCGATAATAATATGCGCGGTCTTTCTCCACTTCCTCGATCATCTCGCGAACTGTCACATCACGGCCGATCACCTTGTCCTCACCCAGAACTTTCATGTTCTGGATCCGGTACTCCTGTGATTCCGGATTGCAGCACCAGCGGCAGCGAAGAACACATCCTTTCAGGAACACGATGGTACGGATACCCGGACCATCGTGTACTGAATATTTCTGAATATCAAAGATCCTGCCCTTTGTATCCAAATAGTCCATAATTACCTCTTAATTCCTTGCGTCTGCTGCGCGTCCCCGGTTAAAATCCCTGCTCTGTTCTTCGGATGATATCATCCTGCAGAGATCTGGAAAGCGTAGTGAACAGTGCACTGTATCCGGCAACACGTACAACCAGATGTTTGTATTTCTCCGGATGTTTCTGAGCATCCAGAAGTGTCTCTCTGTCGACAACATTGAACTGCATGTGCATACCCTTCTGATCAAAGTATCCACGGATCAGTGCTACAAATTTCTCCAGGCCCTCTCTTCCTGCAAGTGCAGACGGATGGAATTTCTGATTGAACAGTGTTCCGTTGGATACGATAAAGTGATCCAGACGGGATACGGAAGTTGCTGCTGCTGTCGGGCCCTTCACATCCTTGCCTGCTGACGGAGAAACACCATCTGCAACTGGTGTATGTGCATAACGGCCATCCGGTGTAGCACCGGTCTGTCCGCCAAGGGGAACATTTGCGGATACCGGATAAAGTCCGGCCTGATAATGTCCGCCTCTCGGGTTTTTGTATTTCTGAAGTGGTTTTGTGTAAGTATAGGCAACATCTCTTGCAAAATAATCCACATCCGGAATATCGTTTCCGTATTTCGGAACTTCATCGATCAGTTTGTGGATTTCTTCAAATCTTGCCTTTTTCTCCGGAGATGGTTCTGCTCCAAGCGCTGCTGTCATAACAGCCTTGGCTGTCTGCTCATTTACACCGATGCCATTTTCCTGAAGCTTCTGCATTACAATTGTAGTAATATCTGCTGCAGACTGTGCATCAATACCCTTGCCATAGTTCCATGCCAGAGCTTCCTTCATCTCTTCCATGGTAACTTTCTTTTCTTCATAAACAAGTTTACGGATCGCATACAGAGAATCTGCCATGTTTGCAATACCAAATCCCTGAGGGCCGGTAAAGTTATAAACAGCGCCTCCCTCCTGAACGGATTTACCACGTTTCATGCAGTCATCCACCATACAGGAAAGGAATGGAAGCGGACACCTCTCAGCATGTGCCACGTCAATGGCATTGTCTGCATTTACAAGCAGGGAAATAAAATATTCCATCTGTTTCTTATATGCGTCATAAAACTCATCAAAGGTCTTCATCTCTGTGACATCGCCTGTCCTGACACCGATCTGGACTCCTTTATCCATACCATTGGAGAAAACCATCTCCAGCGGGCGGCACATATTGAAGAATGCCGCATCATGCCAGCCGTCTGTCTTACCGGCTTTCTGCGGTTCTACGCATCCAATGATGTTATATTCCCTGGCATCTGCAAGAGAAAGTCCTCTGTTCTGCAGCGCCGGAATGATAACCTCATCATTATAATAAGCCGGAAGTCCGATTCCTGTTCTTGTAAGCTCTGCAGCTTTGATCAGGAATTCATGTGGAGATCCGTTCCATACTCTTACAGAAAGAGACGGTGCCGGAAGATGCACATGCATGGATGCCTGAATACACATAAAGGAAAGATCGTTGGTCACATCCTCACCGTCTTTATTCTGGCCGCCTGCGATCAGGTTCTGGAAAAGGCTGTAGCCTGCAAAACCTTCTGCTGATGCAGCATCACGGCATTTGTTCAGATCGTTTAATTTTACCCAGATACAGTCCATCAGTTCCTGAGCAAACTCTCTGGTAAGATTACCTGCCTCCATATCACTCTTGTAATACGGATACATGTACTGGTCAAAACGTCCCGGTGAAATGGAATGTCCGCTGCTCTCCATCTGGATCAGCTGCTGTACGAACCAGAAAGACTGGCAGGCTTCATAGAAATTACGGGCACCTTTCTCCGGCACACGTGTACAGTTGGACGCAATCTGGAGAAGCTCCTGTTTTCTGGTCGGATCCTGACACTGATATGCCATCTGCTCTGCAAGCTCTGCATAACGATGCGCATAATCAATAACAGCCTGGCAGCTTAAGATCACTGCTTCCAGGAAACGTGACTTCTTCGCATAATCACCATCTCCCACATTACTTTCATCCAGTTCTTTCTGTGCTTTGGCAATGATACCCTCATAACCAATTGCCAGAACTTCCTCATATTTAACCGTTACATGTCCTACACCATTGTAGAAATAATTTCCCGGTGTAAAAATGTTGTGGTCAATGGCAAGGATCGCTTCCGGAGCCATATAGGAAGTCGCAAGCTCACTGGTAGTCTTACCCTTCCAGTATTTATGTACCTCCCGAAGATCCGCCTTGGTCTCCTCCGAAATATAAAATGGATCAGCAGTTCTGGTAGCCACCGTATCCAGTTCATCCTCCAGCCACTGGAAAGAATACTCCGGGAATGTCTGACATCCTCTTGGTGCCAGGGTGCTGCTTCCGACGATCAGTTCCTCATCACGGATGATGATCGGAATGTTATGCAGGATATGGGCAAAAGCCTTCGCTCTGCGTGTGATGATCGGCTCGTCTTCAGTTTCCTTGTAGGACTCTGTGACCAGTTTCGCTCTGGCAGATTCGATCACCGGCATCTTGGCATAAAGATTATCCACAAGATGTGTGATCCTGTCTGTTTTCGGGATATCTGCTATATGAAATTTCTCCATGATTCTCCTTTCTCATAACCGGTTGTTTCTGGTGATCTGTCTGCCTCCACGCTTCCAGAACCGCTCCTGTCCGGCTATGTGCTCATGTAATTTCATTATACCTTACCCCCTGTTTGATGTCAACGAAATCCAACATGTGTTTCTTGCTGTTTTTGTGGTTTTTATTGGGTGAACCCCGTTGGTTCTATTTGTTTTTCGTGTTTTTATATTTTTCTCTATTGACTTTGTTTTTCTGTTCTGCCATACTTGGATTTATATAGAAATTCCTTTAGTCAAGCGGATATTCCGTCACATGTTCATGAACAGTAAAAGAGGTGTAAATTTATGTATCTTTCTGATATGCATACACATTCCATCGCCAGCGGCCACGGCACGGAATGCACCATCACCAATATGGCCCGGGCAGCCGCAGGGAAGGGCCTCCGGCTTCTCGGAATCACAGACCACGGTCCCGGAACTCTGGCTGCCGGAACTTCTTCCTATTTCCGGAGCCTTACCTATTCTCCGAAAAAACATTTCGGAGTAGATCTGCTCTACGGAATCGAACTGAATATTCTGGACCGGAAGGGAACTGTAGATCTGGATCAGGAATTATTATGTAAACTTGATTATGCCATCGCAAGCATGCATACCTGGAACTACCGTCCCGGTACCAGAGACGAGAACACAGAAGCTTTTGTCAATGTCATGAAGAATCCCTGTGTCAAAATCCTCGGTCACAGCGACAACACCCATTATCCGGTAAATTATGATGTTCTTGCCCGAACTGCCAGAGAAACCGGAACAATCTTTGAAATTAACGAAGCTTCCCTGGCTCCATATGGCTACCGTGGTGATACCAGAGAAAACTGTTATGAGATTCTCCGCTGCTGCCGCAAATATCATCTGCCGCTGCTGCTCTCCAGTGACAGTCACGGTCCGGAACACATCGGTGATTTTACCTGTGCTGCTGAATTTGTTCATCAGGCCATGTTCCCGGAACAGCTGATTCTGAACAATCATCTTCCAAGATTGAAGGTATTTCTGCAGACCAGATGATCTGGTAAAACAGTAAGATCGAATATACATAAAATGTATCCGAATACACATTCATGTTTGACTCACAACCAAAAAAGCCAGCTCGGACACATTTTACCATGTGTCCGAGCTAGCTTATTATTTCGGGTTATATTATATTTTCTTTATTATCATTTCTCATCTGCCTGAGAATTCTCTCTCTGCTTTCTTATCATATCCGCAAGTTCCTGATATTTTCCTGTGATATATCCATAATTCTCTCTTCTGTGAGGAAGTTTACACGCAGTGCAGTCCTTGATTCCGCTTTCCGTAAAATGGAAATTACCACCGCATTTATCTCCCAGTGCATACAGCGGACAATAACAGAACAGGCAGTTAAAATTTTCCGGATCTGCTCCTTTATGGCATGGAAAATACTCGCATTTTTTGTGGCTGAAATAGGAATATTCTTTTCCCTCCCAATATGGTTTCTCCATGGTTCTTATCTCCTCCCGGATCATGCACTCTCTTAATTTTTCCGTAAAAAAAGAGGTAGCGATCCCACCCCGGGGTAGAAATATAATCCGTTCATGAGTGCGCGGAGGGAACGAATGTATCCGGAGTAGTATCGCCTGCCATTTAATCATGTATAATTCATATGAACAGGCGCATTCCATAAAAAAATGCCTACTCTCGTAAAAAAGTAGACAACGTCCCAGGGGTGCGGAGTCCCTGAAATGGTTGTTACACTTTACACGGAAGTTTAACCTCGCCATAACAAGCAGGTTTCCTGGCTCCGGGATCATGGCTCGTCTCTCCTTCTCATACATAGGTACAATGGATTCTGAGATTCGCTCCTCCGTTACAGTGACCGGATCGCTCAGGTTTCTCACCTGATTCCCTTTTCTGCTGGCTTCTGATAATCCATGACTGTCAGATGCCCTCAGCACTTGCTATGTTCAATATGGAATTATACTGATATTATAATAACACCCTGTTAATTATATGTCAATACCGTTTCAGATTTTTCTGATATAAATTCACTGTTTCCTTATAAGAAACAGCCTGGCGGAATATGCCGCCAGGCTGTTCAATATCTTCATCTTAATAAATTTTATATGGTTCGTGATTATACAAGACGTCTTACAGAGACAATCGTTCTGTATGTCGCATCGTTACTGATCTTGATACCATCCTGAGAATTGGATGCATGTACAATCTGTCCATTGCCCATGTAAATAGCCACATGTCCACCATAGCAGATCAGATCTCCTGGCTGGGCATCTGCATAAGATACCTCAGTACCTGCATTCTGCTGCTCATAGGAAGTTCTCGGAAGGCTTACGCCAAAATTGGCATATACACTCTGTACAAAACCGGAGCAGTCTGCACCATTGGTAAGGCTTGTTCCGCCCCATACGTATGGATTTCCAACAAACTGTGTGGCATAATTCACAACAGAAGATCCTGAACCGCTGCTGTAAGAAGAACTGTCACTGTCTGAGGATGTGTCCTCTGCACCTTCTTCGGATGCATCTGTACTGTTATCGTAATCTGCGTCTGCATTATCCTCTGTATTCTCAGTATCCCCGGACGCGTCATCTTCGATCACATTGCCATCTTCATCATACTGCGCATCATCATTTTCACCATTGTCTGCATCTTCATCCACATGCTCGGTGTCATCCTCTGCAGTATCCTCATCTGTATTCTCAATCACGTCGCCGTCCTCATCGTACTGTACGTCTTCGCTCTCGTCCGCCTCATCCTGCTGTGCTTCCTGCTCTGCCTGGCGTCTTGCTTCCTCTTCTGCCTCAGCCTGTGCTCTCGCTGCTGCTTCAGCCTCGGCCTGACGTCTTGCCTCTTCCTCTGCTGCAATACGCTCAGCCTCTAATCTCTGAAGCTCTGCTGTCTGCTCTGCAAGAAGGTTCGCATAGTCTGTAGCCTGCTGCTGTGCATAAGCGATCTCATTATCATAATCCGCAGATGTGGCACGCTTCTCATCCAGCTGTACCTGCAGATTCTGTGACTCAGCCTCGTACTCCTGCTTCATTCCCTCAAGTTCTGCCTTCTCCTGTGTATACTGAGCTTCCAGGTTGGCAACCTGCTGAATGGTATTGGAATACTTCTCAAGGCTCTTTCTGTCCTGTTCATATGTCTTCTGTGTGTACTCAGCTTTCGTGAGAAGATCTGACAGGTTCTCTGCATTAAGCATCATCTGGAACCATGCATCATCTCCACCTTTCTCATAGAGATACTGAATACGCTTCTTCATTGCCTCATACTGCTTGGTCTTGGCATTCTTAGCCTTCTCAAGGTTCGTCTGGGTAGAAGCAATATCAGCTTCTTTATTAGAGATGTCTCCCTCCAGTGTCTGGATTGAAACCATCACGTTTACAAGATTGGCATCAAGAGTGGAAATTTCGCCTTCAATCTGTGATTTCTGTGCGGAAAGATCATCCAATCTGGAATAAGTCGCATTCAGCTGTTCATTGGTTGCATCCATTTCCTGCTGAAGTGCTGCCTCATCTTCTCTTGTTGCGCTTACGCTGACTACCTGTGCTCCGCTGATGATGAGCGCCAGTGTCAGACATAATATTCTTTTCTTCATGACTGTTCACCCTCGCAATCTGATTCTGAATTCTGATTTATCCGACAGTTCTCTGTGTCTGTCGTTTGTTTACTTGTCTCTGCTGTTATTTCATTCTCAGCAGTTCATGTAATATTTCTGCAATATCTTGTTCCAATCTTTTTATATATTAACACAGTGTTATTTGGATTGCAAGGTTTTTCTATCAATTAGTTTAAAACTTTGTAACATTTATTAATTATTTTGACATTAAAAAAGAGAGAACCTTGCATTTTCGGTTCTCCCTTTTTGTTGATTCAATAAAATTTTTTGATATTTCTGTTGCAGCCTGTTTTTAATTGAACAGATCTGCAAGAATCTGATTTGCAGTCTTCTTCAGGTATCCATCCGGATCAGAAAGTGTGCTTCTGTTCCATCTGAAATATGCTCCATTACGGATGTAATTACCGCTGGACTCATGGTAATCATATTTGGATACGCCCGGATATTTTGCCATATAGGTTTCTGCAAGCTTGATCGCCTGGCTTCCGTAAGTTCCGTTAGGTGTCGGTGTTCCGGAAATCTGAACGCCTGCATTCGGCGTACAGTGCAGAATCACAACACTCTTATCTGCGCACTGACCAAGAACCATCCATGTATGTCCATCGTTATATCCGATATCTCCAGGATAAAGTTTCCAGTTTGAACTTGACAGCGTTGACTGGGAAATGATCCTTCCCATTCCCCTGCCAGAATACAGGGAACCGATATCTCCGGAAACAGTTGTATAATTCACTCCACCTGATTTACTCTGCATGATCTGGTATACAGACCATCCTACATAACCGGAACAGTCAAGGCCCTTCTGTTCTGTAGATTCACTGAGGTCCATATAGTTTCTGTAGTTATAAGAACTTGAATTATTATCATACCACTGTTTCCACTTGGAGCTTACACCTTTTCTGGTTGCATCTGACCAGTTATGTCCACCGCCCCATACATAAAGCGTCTGTCCTACCGGTTTCAGGGCATTGGCCAGGAAATTTTTGATCGTCCTGGAACTTGAAGGAGTTGTTGTATTCGGATTGCTGCCGCTGGACTGAAGAACTCCGGAACTGCTGAATGTGTACTGCACTCCGTCAATGGTCTTGGTTCCTGTAGCCATAACACCGGTAGACGGGTCAAAATAGTATTTCACTCCGCTGGTAATATTGGACACCCATCCGGTGGCCATAATGCCTTTGGACTTCTTTGATTTATAGAAATAATATGTATAGCTTCCAATCTTCCTGAAGCCTGTATACATAGCACCTGTGCTCGGGTCAAAATAGCGTTTCTTCGCTGTCGATGTTGTTGCCCAGCCGGTGGCCATAAAGCATTTGCTTGTAAAATATCTGGTCACGTTCTTGGAATCTGTAAGAAACGTACTCTTGGCTGCAACACCATTGCCGCTGTAGAAATAATATTTCTTATTGCTGATGGTTGCCCACTTGGTTGTCATATAACCGGTAGACGGATTAAAGTAACGGGTATTCTTCTTGCTGTCTGTCAGCCAGCCTGTTGCCATATAGCCCTTAGCTCCATTGGCATTATAGAAGTAGCGTTTACCCTTGCTGTCCTTTGCCCAGCCTTTTACCTGAACTCCTGTAGAGGCATTGAAGTAATACTTCTTTCTGTTCAGAGTAAGCCAACCTTTTACTTTCTTTCCATTTTTGTAGTAATAGGACTTCCCGCCTTCTGTTTTAAAACCATTCTTGGTTGCCGCCTGTACATCCGTTACAGTTGTGTGTACAGTCGCTCCGGCTGCAAAAAACATCAAGATCAAAAAAAGTCCCCAAAGTTTCCATTTTTTGCTTAATTTTCGCATACATACCTTCCTTTGATAGATAATTGATATTTACTATTTATGAAGTCCGGCTGATCGTTGTCTGCACTGCCCATCCTGTGAGCGGTAAATAAAACGTGCAATTCATTACAATTCTGTTACAAATTTACGTCCATATTATATACCATTCTTTATCTCCCGTCAACTCTTTCCCGTTTTTTCCCTCTCCAATCTCCTTTTCCGCACAGGAAAAATCCCGATTCCAGGATTCTTCTTCCTGTGCAGGCACCTTCATCAGAATAAAAAATCCCCGGATCATCAGGTATATGCGCTGAATATTCCGGGGATCTGATATTAATAAAAAATGTTACTTCCTGTAACAACTCTGTTACAGAGAATTTCCTACAGGAATTTTTTGCGAAGTTCTGCTCCGTCAAGTGCACTTAAATATGCCGGTGCAACATCAAATACAGTTTTGCATCCCTTCTGTCCTTCCTGGTTCATGCGATATGCAGCTCTTGCATAAGCAACGATAACGGAAGATGTGAACTCCGGATTGGAATCCAGTTTCAGGCTGTACTCGATCACATGGCTGTTCTCATCATTCCATCCTGTTTTTCCGCTGCGGATCACAAAACCACCATGTGGGATTCCGCTGTGGTCACGGTTAAGTTCTTCCTGGGAAATAAAGTGTACCGTTGTGTCATACTCATCAAAGTAGTTCGGCATAGTCTTGATCTCTTCTTCGATACGCGCAAGATCAGCACCTTCCTCAGCAACTACGAAGCACTCTCTTGTATGTTTCTGACGTGTGGTAAGCTCTGGATTTTCTCCGTTTCTTACTGCCTCAAGTGCTGCCTCTACAGGGATTGTGTACTGTTTTGCGTCTTTTACGCCTTTGATACGGCGGACTGCATCAGAGTGTCCCTGGCTGACACCTTTACCCCAGAATGTATAATCGTTTCCGTTTGTAAGGATGGCATTTGCGTACATACGGTTCAGTGAGAACATTCCCGGATCCCAGCCTACAGAGATGATTCCTACATGACCAGTTTCCGTTGCTGCCTTGTCAACATTTGCGAAATGCTCTGGAATTCTCTTATGTGTATCAAAGCTGTCCACAACATTGAAGTATTTCACATATTCCGGTGTCTGAACAGGAAGATCTGTAGCACTTCCTCCGCAGATGATCAGGACATCGATCTCATCTTTCAGCTTCTCTGCGTCGTTTACAGAATAAACTTTAGCAGTCTCTGTAAGGATCTTTACTGTTTCCGGGTCACGTCTGGTAAATACTGCAACCAGCTCTGTATCCGGATTGTGTTTGATCGCGCACTCTACACCGCGTCCAAGATTTCCATAACCTAAGATACCAATTCTTATACTCATAACGATTTCCTCCTCTTTTTCCCGGCAGATACATTGATGCAAAACATTCTGCTCCGCTGCACGCTCATGAGCGCAGCCACTTCGCGGTTTGCCTTACAAACATGTTCTGCCCTATCTATCGCAAAACGGATCTGCAGGATCCGCCTTACAAACATACTCAAAACGGATAGTTATCCTCCGCATCAGCAGCAGAAAATACCACCCGGCCAGCACATGGCACAGGCCATAGTCCGGCAGCAGGCATCACACATATCTCCACCTGCTGTCGGCATTCCTCCAAAAGGATCCTGTTGCTGCTGGTACCAGCCACCGCCGCCCTCCATTCTCTGAAGGATCATGCGGTACTGCACATTATCAGGCTCCTGTCGGACTGCTTCCCGGATCTGATCTAGAGCCGTCACATTATTGCCAAGTCCCATATTGGCCATGGCAGCCAGATAATACCACTCGCCATTTTTCTGGCCAAGAGAATTCAGGACATTCATAGCCTCCTGATAATGGCCGCTCTGCACATAATTGGAAGCAGCACGTCTTCGCATGCTCTCTTCATCCTGATAGGTACTGGAACCTGCACTTCCATAGCCGCCAAAACCGCCGTAATTTCCATAGCTGCCATACCCATTTCCCGAAGCACTTCCGCCATACTCCCGCTCTTTCATGATCTGTTCGTACGCCTGCTGTACTTCCTTGAATTTCTCTTCTGCCTGATCTTTATTCGGATTATTGATATTGGCATCCGGATGATATTTTCGGCTGAGCTTCCGGTATGCCTTCTTTATTTCATCATCAGATGCGTTTCTGGGAACTCCCAGCACACTGTATGGATCTAACATTTCTTTTCTTTCTCCCGTTCTTCCCTGCGTTTCTGTCCGATGGCTGTGAAGCGGCACCAGACGCCGGAATATAAAATATTTCGAAGGATATCACCATATCGGATCACGGGCATTCTTTCAAATTCCCTGCAGCTTTCTGCCAGCATCATTGTAAGCATCCGGCGTATCTCTTCCTCGAACCCTTCCATCTTATATTTTTTAAGGAACGGATTGTAATTTCCGTTTTCTGCATCTTTTTCCACATCGTCATAAGCATCCAGGATATAAATAAACTTCCCGAGATAAAATCCCATCCGCCGCAGTGAAGATTCCCACACATCCTTACGGAACGCAAAGACCTCCTCCATGATCCTTCCGGAACACCCGGCAACACGGTCCACATCGGTTTCTCCCTGTTTTTCCAGACTGGAAAGTTCCATAAGAGCTTCCTTTATCCTGCGGATCTTCTCCGGATAATGAGCCATATGTTTCTCTCCGCCGGTCTTAAGAAGTCTGGCGTATGCGTAACGCAAAGGTTTATGCTCATCCTGCCAGTCATCCATGCATTTATAATATGAAAGGATCACATTCATATCCGCACAGTATTCCGTAATTGCATTCCGGCGCACAGGCTGTGGTTTCAGAGGATGGACCGCACACCTTGAAGTTCCCTTCTGTGTAGGTGGTTCATATACTCCACTCAGCAGAAGGACCACAAAGGTCATATCATAAGTCAGTGAGATCTGTCCTGGTATGCCATATCTTTCCCTCAGTTCTCTGCAAAGTCCGCAGTAAAAAGAACGGTACATATCAAAATCTTTAAATTTGATCTCCGGTTTATTAACTGTCACATATCCGAACATTTCAGCTCCTCTTTACGAATTTCGTGTGGCATTTCGGACATTCGATCTCTATCTTGCCTTTCCCCCTGGGAATACGGACCTTCTGTCCACAGCCCGGGCAACTGTAAATATGGTGCGTTTTTCTTTGTTTCATCAGATTTTTTTCTTTATTGAAACGAAGCCGGAACTTCGATGTCATCTGAAGATATTTCTGGTTCTCCGCATAACGCTGCTGAATATTTCTGGAAAAAATACGAAAATACGCATACACGATCGCCGCAATTCCCAGAAAATCAAAAATACTGCCCAGATTTCTGTTGAACATGGTGATAAACATAGTCAGAATGATCAGCACCAGTGCGGCTCCCATGGTAAACCTGGAAAGTTCATCCACTCCGTAGCGTCCCTGCATAAACTTGTTAAATTTGTCTCTCATAGAATCTGCATCTCCTTTTTACTGCCGGTATTACTGTTTCCGCCTCTTCAAAAAGAATGCGCCGAAGCTGTTACCGGTCATTACATACCTGGAAAATGTAGAATTTAAGATAATAGGACTCATCTGCCGACCAGAGGATCGGATGATCCGGTGCCTGTGTACGATACTCTACCTGGCGAAGTCTCTTGTGTACATTCTTCGCAGCCTGACCGATCGTCTGTGTAAACAGCTCATAGGTCATGAAGTGAGAGCAGGAACAGGTTGCAAGAAAACCGCCATCTTTTACAAGACGCATAGCTCTTAAGTTGATCTCACGATAACCTTTTACCGCATTTTTTACGGAACTTCTGGATTTCGTAAATGCCGGAGGATCCAGGATCACCACATCAAATTTCTCTCCCTTCTCCTCAAGTTCCGGGAGAAGTTCAAATACATCTTCACAGAGAAACTTCACAGTTCCGTCCAGTCCGTTAAGTTCTGCATTGCGTCTTGCCTGATTTACCGCAGTTTCAGATGCATCCACACCCAGAACACTCTGTGCTCCTGCAATTCCCGCATTCAGTGCAAATGATCCGGTATGTGTAAAGCAGTCCAGCACTTTCGCATTTTTGCAAAGTCGCTGGATTGCCAGACGGTTGTATTTCTGATCCAGGAAAAATCCGGTCTTCTGTCCGTCCTTGATGTCCACTTCATATTTTACACCATTCTCTTCAATCTGAACGATCGTCGGAAATTCTTCTCCGATAAATCCCTTGGTAAGTTCCATTCCTTCCTGGCGGCGGACCTTTGCATCACTTCTCTCATAGACACCCCGGATCTGGATCCCGTCCTCTGCAAGAATATCCTTCAGCGCCTCAATGATCGTTCCCTTAAGGCGGTCGATTCCAAGTGCCAGAGACTGTACTACCAGCACGTCAGAAAACTTATCCACAACAAGGCCAGGAAGAAAATCTGCCTCCCCGAAGATCACGCGGCAGCTTCCGGTGTCTACGACTTTTTTGCGGTATTCCCAGGCATCACGGACACGTTGCCTCAAAAAGTCCTCATTGATCTCTCTGTGCTCATCTCTGGTGAGCATACGCACAGCAATCTTGGAATTGGTGTTGATAAACCCTCTTCCCATCGGATAACCGTCAAAATCGTGGACCAGCACAATATCTCCGTTCACGAAGCTTCCCATGATCGTTGCGATCTCATTATCATATACCCAGAGGCCTCCTGATTTCAGGAATCTGCCTTCGCCTTTTTTCAATGTTACTACTGCCAGGCTCATAAATTCTACCTTTTCCCTTTCTCATTTCCCTGTAACGGTTTCCAGTGTATGAATTCCATAAAACCGATTTATGGTCAATTTTAGCACAGAAGAAAATATTTTTCCAGTGCTTCCCCAAATCCTTCATATAAAACACACAAAAAGCCGCCGCAGAAACTGAAATTCCAGTCTCTGCGGCGGCAGGCTTTATTTCCTGATCATGGAAACTGTTCAAAAATCTCTTTACTGTGCTGACTCTTCCTCAGAAGTATCGGTATTCTCACCGTAAAGTCCTGCAAGATATTTCATCGTCTCCTTATAAAGAGTCTGTTTATCTTCTTCTGTTACATCTGCAAGAAGAGCAGCAGCCTCATCTGTAGTATCTGAATTTTCTTCCGTGATCTCAATTCCAAAAAGTTTCTTGAGGTTCTGATCCATCATGTTCAGCTCCGGTGTGAGATATGTCTCAGTTCCGTCTGCCACATAAGATCCTGTACCGTCTTTCAGGATATCATAATACTGCTTCTCAACAGTCTCGGCAACGCTCTTCGCTGTCTGCTGGTCCAGAGTTACTGTTGCCACAGCTTCCGTATTCTCAGTTGCTGCCAGAAGGGCATCCGCATCACCTTCATACTCTCCTTTTACAAAGAGTTCAAACTTGTCGTAGTATGTCTTATTCTCTTCGCTGAGTACGGAAGTGTCAATCTGGGAAGCATCCGCTTCTGCACCTGAAGTCTCTGACTGATCAGAGGACTCCTCAGAAGAATCCGTATTCTCCTCTGTTGCCTCCGGGATTCCCGTTTCATCTGCTGAAGTTCCCTCTGCTGTATCCTCTGTGGAATCTTCCTCTGTGTAAGTTCCGTCCTCGGTCGCATCCGGGATTTCTGTCTCACTGCTATCTGCAGAATCCTCCGCCGGCGCTTCTTCCTGATCGTTCTCCTCTGTGGAGCTTTCGATCACATTATCTCCCAGCACATCGGAATTTACGTTATTCATAATATCGTCATCATCTTCGGTACTCTGATCCACGTCTACGGTATCATCCGGGTTCTCTTCATCCATGGAATCCCCTGTCTCTGCCGCAGAAGTTGTACTTGCGCCTGTTGTATTGGCATCTACCTGTTCCAGTGTCTGTTTCACGTCATCATAGTTATAACCCTGCTGAGCGATCTGCTGAAGCAGAGAAACAATTTTATCAATGTCATCCTGGCTTACTGAAATATTATTCTGGTTCGCCACATTGATAACAATATTCTGGATCTCATCCGCATTCTGCACATCGTTCTGGATCACGTCCATCTTGGACTGGTTCACTACTGTTGTCGCCTGGTCTTTACCAACCTTATCCGCAAGCTCTCCGGTTGTCACGATCTCCTGGTTGGCAAGTTTGGTCTTGGTCGCATCCAGTTTCTCTCCACTGGCTTTCTCATAGGCCATCTGAATACCTGTCAGTGCACCGGTTCCGGATACTTCCATCGGGCATGCGGCAATGACTTCACAGTTCTTGACACCGGATGTGGAAAGAGAAGTGGCGATCATATTACCGGTTACCCAGTTAAGGTTGGCAGTACGGACTTTAATTCCGCCGGACTGGGTTGGTTTTACATAAGCACAGCTTAATGTATGGGAACCGATCTGCTCCTGTGGTGCAATATTATCCAGATGATTGTGCTCATCCTGGTTGGTAACAGTTAAAATCTGAACCTGATCTGCACTTACATTAAAATATTTCATCATTGTCTGTTTCTGGGCATCGGAAAGATCTGCTCCAAGTGTTACAACCTTGGTTGCATCCGCAAATACAAGATTTACGCTTCCTGCCACAAGGCATGCGCTGCAAAGCAGGGCTGCGATCATATTTCTTTTTTTCATTGAACTTTCCCTCCTGATATATTTCTTATAAATTGGCTGTATCTGTTTACATTTTTACAGTGTAAAGCGAACATTCACCTTCTGCTTTACCATGTGTTCATGAACATGACCGTTTCATGATTTGTCGTTCATATTATATCACAGATACGATCATATTTGTAATTTATATTATATGAAAAAGCCGCTTTTGACAGCGGCTTTCTGTTTAGACCTGTTTTAATTTTCCGGATTTTTCTGCTTTTTTAAATAATTCCAGATTTTTTTTATTCATGGTCCCGAAATCTTTCAGCGGGCAGTAAACTTCTCTGCATTTTTCCATGATTTCCAATGCTCCCTGAAAAGACTCCTGGGAAATGCATTCAAATGGTTTCTCCGTGATCACTCTGGCGGCCAGTTCTTTTGCCACCTGATAATCTGCGTCGTTGGTATGGAGAACTCCCGTTGCAAAAGGAATTCCCTGGCGCTGCAGTTTCCGGTACACCGGAATTCCGCTTCCGTTTCCACCGATCACAAACACCCGAGGTTCTCCTGCCGGCGGTTCCATTTCCACGCAGCCAAATTCCGCGTTATAACTTCCCCGGGTAATTCCATAAAGCTTTCGAATATAATCGGAGGTAAAAATCTCCTCCGGTGCACCGTATTTTTCGATATGATCTCCATGAACACAGATTACCTGGTCAGAAATTTTCTGTGCAAGATCCAGCTCATGAAGGGACATGATCACAGTCATCTGTTTTTCCAGCACCATTTTTTTCAGAATGGCAAGCAATTCCAGTTTATGACGGATATCCAGAAAAGATGTCGGTTCATCCAGGATGATAATCTCCGGTTCCTGGCAGATGGCGCGCGCCAGAAGAATACGCTGACGCTGTCCGTCACTGATAGCTGTGAAATCCCGATCTTTCAGATCCCAGGCATGAACCATCTCCATGGCATTTTTCACTTTTTTCTTATCCTCCGGGGAAAGGATTCCCAGAGTTCCGGTATACGGATAACGTCCGGTGGATACCACATCTTCACAGGTCATAAGTTCCGGACGCATGCGCTCAGTAAGCACTACAGCCAGCTTCCTGGAAACTTCTTTGTTTGTCATGCGGCTCATCTGTTCCTGTTCCAGATATACGGTTCCACTGATCAGGGAAAGCTGTCTTGTGATACTCTTCAGGATTGTGGATTTTCCGGCACCGTTGGGACCGATCAGAGTCAGGATCTCTCCTTTGTTCAGCTGAATATTAATCTCTTTGATCAGCGGTTTTCCGTCATAGCCTACGGTCAGCTGATCCGTATAAAAAAAATATGATTTCATCGTTTATATCCTCTGCTGTCTGCGAATCATGATATAGATAACTACCGGTGCTCCGAAAACTGCCGTCACAGAACTGATGCTCAGCTCCGTCGGTGCAAATACGGTTCTTGCGATCAGGTCACAGAACAGGCAGAACACCGCACCACCCAGGAAGCAGGCCGGAATCACAAGCAGTGGCTTTGCAGTCTTTAAGAGACTTTTTGCAATGTGAGGTACGGCAATTCCCACGAAGGAGATCGGTCCGGCAAATGCAGTGACACAGGCAGAAAGAATACTGGAAAGCAGGATCAAAAGTATGCGGAATACTTTGATATTGACGCCCATATTCTGTGCGTAAGTCTCACCCAGCTGATAGGCACTGATGGGTTTTGACATAAAAAATACGATCACCATGGTAAGTAATACCACCACAGCCATAGTCCGCACATTCCCCCAGGTCATACCGGAGAAACTTCCCAGTGACCAGTTGTGAAGATTCACAATATTGGAATCATCTGCAAAAGTTACCACAAAGTCTGTGATGGCCGAACAGATATAGCCGATCATAACTCCACTGATGACCAGCATGGACATGTTGTGGACTTTTTTTGCCACAAGAAGCACAAAGCCCATGGAGATCATGGAACCGGCAAAAGCAGCCAGGATCATGGCTCCGGAACCGATGGATACCGATCTGCTCAAAAGAAAGATCATCAGAAAAGCCACAATCAGCTTGGCTCCGGAAGAAATTCCCAACACGAAAGGTCCCGCGATAGGGTTATTAAAAAAGGTCTGCAGCAGAAATCCGGAAACAGAAAGTGCTCCGCCGAGGATGATAACTGCCAGAATTCTTGGAAGACGGATCTCCCAGACAATATTATAAGAAGTTTCATCTCCCTGATGCCGGAATATGATATTCAGGATCTCCTGCACAGAGAGGTGGATACTTCCGGAATTTACATTCCATATAAATAAAAAGATCAAAAGTACCGCAAGGATCACAAAAGAGATCCCATATCGGACCGCGCGTTTTCTGTCATTCATTTTTTCTGGTACACTCCTCTTCTGTGGTGTAATTCGTGTAAAGTCGTATTTTCGTTTATTTCAGTTTGTGCATGTAAGTCAGGTTATCTAGGGAATCATCATCCGTGGTCAGCATGGTATGGATATCCTCGATCATGGTTCCAAGTCCTGTGGTCTCCTGGAAAAGGTTTTTGCCTGTGCACCAGACATTTCCGTTCTTCACTGCCTTGAAATCCGCAAGGAGCTCGCTTTTGGAAAGAAGTTCATCGATGGTCTGAAGCTCTCCGTCAATGGTACTGTTGTAGATGATATAATCCGCATCTTTTGCCTTGGCATAGAATTCTTCCATCTGCATGTTCATGGTGGAAAGGGCATTGTCACTCTCTCCCGTATCTTCCGGAACGTAATTTCCACCTGCAAGGGAGATCATCTCTGAAACATAGTCGCCGCTTTTTCTTACATTTACCGCGCCTACAGAGTTGATATAAAAGAACGCTACGGTCTTATCTGTTTTATCTACTGTAAGCACGTTATCCAGTTTGTCTGTCTGCTCTTTGAAAACTTTTTCTGCCACATCTTCTTTTCCAAGAAGGACTGCGTAAAGTTTCATCCACTCAGTTCTTCCAAGGGGATGGCTTTCATAGCTGGAACGTTCCACCATTACAGGGATCCCGAACTGTTCCAGTTTCTCCTGGACTTCCGGATTGTGATGGATCATGGTGGATTCAATGGCAAGGTCACAGCCTTCGTTCAGAATCAGCTCATAATCCGGCGCACTGTACTTGCCGGCATAGATCATCTTTTTCTGCTCCATGGCGTCTTTCGCTTCCTGGATATACCATCCGTCTTCTTTGGTTCCGGAAAGCTTGATACTGTCGATCCCGTCAATGGCCCGGAAAAGATCCATGGCTGAGGTTGCCACCAGATAAATATTGTTTAACGGCTGTTTTAAGACCGCAATATCAGAGTCCAGCCCTTCCGGAGCTTCTTTTCCCTCGGGGACTACAAGAAACTGTCCCTCCTGATCGATGGTGATCAGCGCATAGCCATCGTTGTAATAATCCACATTGAATTCCTTCGCATAGGATAGTTCCATGCTGTGGTCGAAAGTAAGGCCCGGAATATCCGCAGGCTTATGTTCTGTCTCCGCTGCCTGCACGGCAAACGCGCAGCCCAGAACAAGCGTCAATGTCAGAAATATGTATGAAATTATTTTTTTCATTTTTCTGCCTTTTTCATGCTTGAAGAATCAAAATTTAATGTGTAGTCGATCTCATGAGGTGTACTCATGGCTACGGTATCTGCAGTCACTTCCATCTCTGCGTCAAAAACTGTCACCGGGATCTCAAATGTGGAGTTTCCGTCTTTGTTCACCGGCTCGTATTTTTCGCCGTCCACGATCATGTAATCATAATTCGGACTGCTCCAGATGATGGTTGCAGTAGCTTTTTTGTCCTTGATCTCTACTTTTGCCGGGGATTCTACCGTTGCTCTTCCGGTTCCGCCTGTGAGGGTTACATCAAATTCGTAAGTTCCGTCTTCCAGTTTCAGATCTTCCAGCTTTTTTCCCTCATATTTCTTGTCATCGGAAGTTTTCTCATCTTTGGAAGCATCTGCTTTTTCTGCAGTCTCCTTGTCGGAGGAGTCTTCTTTTTTGTCTGTATCATCAGTTGTTTCTTCCACATCACCTGTCTTTACAGGATCTTTGACGCTGACTTTATGGTCATACCATTTACCTTTTTCTCCCAGAAGTGCCACATCAAATTCCTCATCAATGGCAGGTACCGGGATATCAAACCCGTAAACTTCCTCTGTATAACCGTCGCTGTATTTTACTGTATCTGTGGTAGGTTCAATGATCTCGGCGCCATCCTTCTGTGCATCTTCTGCAGTTCCTGCAAACAGATTTACGATCTTCTTGGAAACCAGGCTTACATGGATGGTCATCTTGCCATCTTTGACCGTAAGCTCTCCTTTTTCGTCATTGGCCTCATTTACATGGAACATACTGCTGTCTGTGTCAAACTCTGCTGTATAAACACCATCTTCCAGGGTATCTGTCTTGGCTGCATCTGCCTCTTTCTCATTGGAAGCTTCCGCATCCTCTTTGGAATCGTTTTTGGCAGATTCGGTTTTTGCGGAATCTGTTGCAGCCATCGCAGGCACAGAGCCAAGGGCCATAGCTGATGCACTTACCATTGCAAGGATTAAGTTTACATAACGTTTTTTCATAATAATCTTCTCCCTTCCATAGATACAGCAATCTGCCCGGAAGACAGTCTTCCTGATCTTTCCGGGCAGTTACATGGATTTCTTATAGGTATCTGAGCTCACTCAGATCGTTTCATATTTATTATTCTGCGGAATCCTCAGCGGAATCAGCCTCTGTATCTGCTGCTGCGTCAGAATCTGCGGACTCATCTGTGCTTCCGATGGAGTCGATAGCTGCTTTTGTATGATCTACATAAAGCTGCTCAACAGCCTCGATACGTCCAAGACCTGCGATCTGTGTATCAACATTCTCGAAGTTTCCGGATGCTACAAACTGGCTCTTCCAGGAATCCTCATCATCACCGGCCATATCGTTGTTTGCATGGTCTCCGGCAACAACCATCAGCGGACGAAGAACAACGTTCTTGTATCCTGCCTCTTTTACCTTCTCGATAACCTTGTCGCAGGCTGTATCTTCCGGTTTACCCTCTACAGTACCGATGAATGCGTTCTTGAATCCAAGGTTTTCCATCTGTGTCTGCATCTGATCGTATGTAATGTTAGCTGTATGAGATGTTCCATGTCCCATGAATACGAATGCTGTGCCAGCCTCAGCTGCTGCATCCATGCTGTCAAATCCGGCTTCTTTGCAAGCCTCATCTGTGATTGCCTGAGCAACGGCTTTCTTGTCATCGTTGATCACGGTTGCATCGTCTCCAACCTCACCGAGCATTGGCTCTGCGATAGCTACAGACTCGAATTTATCTTTATAGCCATTGATCGCTTCTGTCATCTCATCGTACTCAGCACCATGCATCAGATGAGTAGGCTGTACAACCAGATTCTTAACACCATTCTCTACTGCACGGTCAAGAGCCTGCTGCATGTTATCGATCACTTCATCATCTCTTGCCTCTACATGGTTGATGATGATCTGTGCTGTAAATGCTCTTCTTACAGACCAGTCCGGATAAGCTTCTGCAAGAGCATCCTCGATTCCTTTGACATCCTCTGCACGGCTGTCATTGAAGGAAGTACCAAAGCTTACTACCAGAAGCTCGTTCTCACCGATCTCATCCTGGTTACGTGGATCGTCTTTGGAAGCGTCTCCTGTGTCACGTCCGAAGTAATCCGGATCAGCGTTCTCGCCCTCTACCAGTTCTTTCTGAGCGTCTGTCAGAGCATCCCATGCTTCTTTAGCTGCCTTGCAGTCCTCATCTGTTGTGTCAGTTCTCTCCTGAACATAGATCTTGTCGATCAGAGCTGCTACATTGTCAGCTGCTTTCTGGTCTTCATCAGAAGCCTCTGTGGTATCAGCTGCCTCAGTACTCTCATCTGCGCTCTCTTCTGTAGCGGAATCATCTGCTGCCATTGCTGTTGTAGCTGCACCCATAGAGCATGTCATGGAAACTGCGAGCATCAGAGCTAACATTGTTTTTCTTTTCATTTCTTATCGTCCTCTTTTCATGTATTTCCAGAATACTGATATGTACAAAAAAACGGCTGCTTTCTGCGGCCGCCTGCTCACACACGATTCTCTCGCAATACACATAAAAAGAAGTTCTGTATTGTTATTGAGAATACAGATTCGTAGACCGCGAATCCTGGATCTCACAATAAGGCAGTTCTCCTGACTTGGTTCCACACTGCTTTCCCTTCCCGGTTTCCCAGTGGTATTTAAAAACAGCTCCCCGTTCACAGTGACGGTATCGTTCCGGATTCTCACCGGATTCTCTTTTGCACATCCGACTGGACGCAACCTTATTGCCATAACATTTGTACATATTCGATTTTACCTGGTTACTTATTCTTTTACCACAAAATCACAAAATTGTCAAGATTGCTGTCGGACGAATCATGGTGCTTCCCCTGCATCTGTCAGTTATTTTCAACATACTCCTTTCAATATTCATGCACATTATGCATGGTTTTATATGATTTATGTTTTTTATTTATGGTACAGTGATTTCCTACAACATAAAAGCAGCCCCTTTCCGCCATCACTGTGACAGCAGAAAAGGGCCGCTCATATTATTTACTGAAGTACTCCTGCTCAAGGTATCTGGCTACATAGATACCGCTGGCGGATGCATGGGAAAGAGAATGTGTCACACCGCTGCAGTCTCCGATAACAAAGAGACCTTTGTGGCAGGTTTCCAGATTCTCATCGATCTCAACTTCCATGTTGTAGAATTTAACCTCAACACCATAAAGCAGAGTATCGTCATCTGCTGTTCCAGGTGCGATCTTATCCAGAGCATAGATCATCTCGATGATTCCATCCAGGATACGCTTCGGCATAACAAGGCTTAAGTCTCCCGGTGTTGCGGAAAGAGTCGGTGTTACGAAGCTCTCCTCAATACGTGCTTTTGTGCTTCGTCTTCCACGGATCAGATCTCCGAAACGCTGTACCATAACACCACCGCCAAGCATGTTGGAAAGTCTTGCGATGCTCTCACCATATCCGTTGCTGTCATGGAACGGCTCTGAGAAATGTTTGGATACCAGAAGCGCAAAATTTGTATTGTTGGTGTGTTTTGCAGGATCTTCATAGCTGTGGCCGTTTACTGTGATGATTCCATTGGTGTTCTCATTAACCACAACACCTCTCGGGTTCATACAGAAAGTACGGACCATATCCTCAAACTTCTCGGTTCTGTAAACGATCTTGCTCTCGTAAAGCTCATCGGTCAGACGGCTGAACACCTCTGCCGGAAGCTCCACACGGACACCGATATCCACACGGTTGGAAAGTGTGGGGATCTTAAGATCTGTACATACAGTCTCCATCCATTTACTTCCGCTTCGTCCCGCGGAGATGATGCAGTAAGTTCCCTCGTAACGCTCATCACCTACAACAACTGCATAGCCGTCTTCTGTTTTCTCCACTTTGTCAACGGACGCGTCAAAATAGAAATCTACATGGGCTTTCATCTTGTCATAGAGATTCTGAAGTACTACATAGTTGATATCCGTTCCCAGGTGGCGGACAGATGCATCCAGAAGATGCAGGCCGTTCTGAAGACAAAGCTTACGGATCTCACTGTTTGTGGTGGAATAAAGCTTGGTTCCCTCTCCACCATGCATCAGATTCAGTTTATCTACATATTCCATCAGTTCTGTGGCTGTATCCTTGCCAATATGCTGATACAGCGTTCCGCCAAACTGATTGGTGATATTATATTTTCCATCGGAGAAAGCGCCTGCACCGCCAAATCCTTTCATGATCGCACATGTTTTACAGTGGATACAAGATTTTACTTTCTTTCCGTCAATAGGACATTTTCTTTTTTCCAGAGGATGGCCGGCTTCAAAAACCGCGATCTTTTTCTCCGGATCATTATTCATCAGCTCATAGGCTGCAAAGATTCCTCCAGGACCTGCTCCTACGATCAGTACGTCATATTTCATAAATAAAAACTCCTTATCTTGTGTTGCCTGTTTTCAATGTTTCGTTTTCGCACAAACCCTGTCTATTCTACAACAAGTGTTTGTAAAAGTCACCTGTTTTTTCGGTTTTGAAAAAAATTTTTCAGTCCTTCCGGAACCTGTGGATCTTAAGCTTTTTCCCATCTGTTTCCACAGTAATGGCACCGCTTTCCATGGTATATTCCACCTGGCTTCCGGCCGCTTCCAGACGCTCTACGGTTTCCGGCGACGGATGCCCGTAAGTGTTGGTGGAAGAACAGGAAATGATCGCCAGTTCCGGCTTTATTTTTTCAAGAAACGCTTCCGTGGTAGAATAACGGGAACCATGATGTCCCACTTTCAGACAGTCCACATCCTTTAATATCCCGGACGCCAGAAGCTTTTTCTCCGTGTCTGCTCCGATATCCCCGGTAAAAAGCATCTGAAATTCTCCAAACGAGAGTTCCATCACCATTGCCTCCTCATTCACATCTTTTCCTGTGGCGTTTTTCTCCGGCCACAAGATGGAAAAAGATACCAGACCACAATGCAGCTCATCTCCCTTTTTTCCTGTCACAATTTTTATTCCGGCTTTTTGTGCCGCATCCGAGAGTTCCTCCCAGGCCTCCGGCTTTTCCGCCCATGAAGGAAGCACCAGATATCCTGCCCGGATGGTCGTGAGTCCATTTCCCATATATTCCAGAAGTTCCTTCGCCCCGCTGATATGATCCTTGTCTGTATGGGAAATAAAAAGCCCGTCCAAATAAGAAATCCCCTGACTTTTCAGAGCCGGCAGAAGGCAGTATCTTCCAAGGTCCGACTGGCTGCTGCTTCCTCCGTCAATAAGAAAATGGTGATTATCCGGAGTCTCTACAAGGATGCCATCTCCCTGCCCCACATCCAGGCAGGTCACTTTCAGGTCTCCTGCCGGATGAAACCCGAGGATCAGAATTCCTGTTATCATCAATGCGCCGGCTGCTGCCCGGACTGTCCGGAGTTTCCTTTGGATCTTTCCCGGGATTCTTTTATCCCGGCTGGATAACTCTGATTTCATACCCGCTTCCTGTTCCCGCCTCATCGGTTCTTTTATATACTGTCCCATAAACAGGATTGTAATCAAAAAAACATAATATACCAGAATCTGCCAGATTTCCGGTTCCCCTCCGATCCAGGTGCTCCACCTTAATTTTCCTGCAAGGCTACATAGATATTCATAAAAAAGCAGCAATCCTCTTGCCGGCAAAATTACCAGTTTTGCAGCAGAAATACTGAAAATTCCAAGCAACAGTGCCGCCATTCCTCCCATCAGCACAAAGCCCACACTTGGAAGCACCAGAAGATTCAGAAAAAATCCGGCAAGGGATACTTCTCCAAAAAATTTCAGCATCACAGGCAGTGTCACCAGCTGAAGGGCCATGGAACTTACCAGTGCCTTCGTCCATTTTTTCTCCGCACCTGCAAGAGCACAGATTTTTTCCGCTGCAACACCGATCCCAAGAACACAGCCAAAGGACAGAAGAAAACCGCTGTCCAGAAGATACGCCGGGGATTCCAGAAGAATCATCATAGCTGTTACCGAAAGAGCAGTCATCATGTCATAAATCCGGCCGGTGATCCTGGCGCCCATGGCAATGAGAAACATGGTCACCGCCCGCATGGTGGAAATACTCCCTCCGGTCATGATCCCGTACTGCAGCATTACCCCCAGCGAAAAAATTCCCGCAGGCCAGATTCCAAGACCGATTTTTTTCAGAAGGTTATAAAGCCCCATTCCCAGAATGCTGATATGAAGCCCGCTGATGGCAAGGATATGGACAATCCCGGCCAGCTGATAACGCATCCTCATTTCCGGCTCCAGATCCTGTTTGTCCCCAAGCACCATAGCGCAGAAAAGTGGTGCGTCTTCTCCTGCCGATGCCGTAAGAATCTGCCTGCATTTTTCTTTTACCTTAAAAAGCTGCTGTCTGTATCCGGAATAAGATTCTGTTTTTTTCCGGACCACAGCTTTCTTCATAAAATAATAGATATGACGGCAGGCATAGTAATGCTGACTGTCAAAGCCACCGGGATTTGAGGGTTCCTCCACTCTTTTTAAGGTTCCTTTTACCAGAATTTTCATTCCCGGTTTCAGGTCTTCTTCTTTTTTCAAAAATACTCTTACATTTTCAATGGAAAATTTTTTTGACTGATAAATCAGATATGTTTTTTTCAGATAAACAGACTGGGAGAATTCTGTATTTTCATACTGCTCCACCTCCCCGCAGATCACAGAGCCAGGATGTGCTTCGATCCAGTCCTGTACGGTTACAGGAAGGGGATTCCCCCCAAGAAGAGGAATCCCCGCAAAATTCATAATACCTAAACCAAGCACCATGAGAAAACACAGAAAACATAATGGCCGTTTTGTCATACATGCTTCTCCCGTTTATGTAGATATTTTATTATGATTCAGTTTTGTTCTTTTTTGGCTTTTGTGCTGGCCAGCAGACTGTCATTCCATTCATAGAACTTATAAAGCTGCATATTCTGGCCAAAAGTGACTTCTTTGTTTCCCTCAATGGAAATCTCCACTTTATCCACATCCGTTGCCGCAATCAGTGTATTTACAACAGAATAAATCGGAATCTGTTCGGAAACATTTAACGCATAGTCCTGAAATACAGAGTTGTAATCCACATAGCAGATTCCGTTGGCTTTTGTCAGAGAAAGCACTTCGGAATTTTCCGGAATGGTCGGATAATGATCTTTTTCCAGAGGTCCCCTTGCCAGCTGTTCCAGTACTACGGTTGCCTTTGGAAGATTCCGCCTGTAACGGACACTTCTCTGTTCTTCTACCAGCTTGTCACCGTTCTTATTTGTAAAATACAGGGTAAAAGTGTCATAGCTGTAGACGTCCCCGTCAGATCCGGAAAACTCCACAAAAGTATCACTGTTCATGGCTCCGACTTCTTCTCCTTTGGAATTCGTGAGAGGCTTTTTTCCCACATAGATTTCCACAGAATCAATTCCCGGGATCTGGATGAAAATCTTCACCACGCCGGTACGGACCAGAAGTTCCCTGGTGCGGGACATCTTACTGTAGGCCTCGTTAAATTCCAGACGCAGAATTCCATCCTTTATAGAATAGGAAGAAATTTTTACGCCTTCCGGAAACAGTGAAATTCCATCTTCCCTTGTCTCGCAGTTGTTCAGGCTCTCCGAAAAATCCCGGAGCATCACCTCTGCAGTTTCTTTTTCCGGTGTATACTTCTCTTCTTTCAGTTTTGTTTCTTCACTGTTGATATAGTAAAAGCTGTACTGCTGTTCTGCATTTTTCTCTTTTCTTCCCGCAAAACCGATATAGGCAATCAGCCCAAGAAAGATACAGGCAGCAGTCACGCAGATAATCTTTATCGTTTTTTTCATGCTGTACCTCCTAGGACGGAATATAGGACAGAGGAATCTTCACGGTAAATGTGGTTCCCTCTCCTTCTTTGCTGGATACTTTGATAATTCCGTGATGCATGGCTATGGAACTTCTGGTAATGGCAAGTCCGAGACCGGTTCCTCCAATTTCCCTGGAATGAGATTTGTCCACACGGTAAAAACGCTCAAAAATCCTTTCTATGGATTCTTCAGGAATTCCAAGGCCGGAATCTTCAACAGTTACAAAGAAATCTTTATGATCCGCATCCAGTGTTACACGGACCCATCCTTCATCTACATTATATTTAATTCCATTCTCTACCAGATTACTGATGGCAAGCGTAAACTTCACTTCGTCCACATCTGCATTGACTGGACGGAAAGAATCCAGGATCAGGGAAATACTTCTCTGATCTGCAATCGGCCGCAGACGTTTCAGGATATTTTCCAGCAGTTCATTGATATTCATATTGGTAATATTCATATCTGCTGCCTTTTTGTCCATTTTCACAAGGGAGAGCAGATCTGTGATAATCTTGTTCTCTCTGTCAATCTCTTCTGTAATATCCGAAAGGAATTCCTGATACAGTTCCTCCGGAACCCCCTGCTGTCCTACAAGAGAGTCTGCCAGAACTTTCATGGAAGTCATTGGTGTTTTCAGCTCATGAGACACATTGGATACAAATTCCTGTCTGGATTCATCCAGGGTTTTCATTCTGGAAAGCATCTTATTAAATGCATCCGTAATCAGCGCTGTCTCTGTATAATCCGGTACGGAGATTTCTTCGTTCTGATATCCGTCTGTCAGATCTTCGATGGCTTTTGTTACCCTGGCAAAAGGTTTTACCAGTACTGTGGAAAGAATATATCCCAGGAATATGGCCAGAACTACAATAATTCCAATAATCAGGATTCCTTTCTGCTCCAGTTCCCGGATGGTTGACGTCACTTCACTGGAAGAAGCCATAATCATCATGGCACCCTGCACCTGATTTACTTCCGGGCTTTTTACCGGAACAGCCAGGATCAGCTTCTGGCTGTCGGAATCATAACGGTAGGCATCTTCCCCTTTAAAACAGTTTACTACTTTCTGGGATACCAGAGTTTTTCCCTCATCCACGCCATAGGTATCCTTAATAATCCTGAAATCCCTGTCTACAATGAGAATTCTTCCTCCATAGATATTAGACAACAACTCCAGCTTGCTGTTTACTGTCTGCGAGCTGGAGTCATTCAGATAATTCTCTTTGATAAGCAGGTCGCACATGATGTCACAGATATTTTCCATGCTCTGCACACGGTTGGCAATGGCACGGTCTTCATAGTTGGCAATGACCATTTCCGTTACAATGACACTTGGTACGATTCCCAGTATGATCAGGATGATCAGAATACGAAAGCGGAGACTTTTAAAAAACTTGCCGCTTTTTTTGATCTTCACAGCTTATGCCTGGAAATAGTAGCCCACACCCCATTTGGTGTGTACATATTTCGGCTCACTGGGATTGGCCTCAATTTTTTCTCTTAAACGACGGATATGTACGTCTACTGTACGGACATCTCCCGGATACTCATATCCCCATACGATATTCAGAAGATTTTCTCTGCTGTATACCTTGTTCGGATTGAATACCAGAAGTTCCAGCACATCAAATTCCTTGGCTGTAAGGTTAATCTCTTTTCCGGAAATAAATACACGGCGTCCTTCGCAGTCCAGCTTCAGTTCTCCGACTTCCACGGTCTTGGCTTTCTCCTGTTTGTTCTGGTTGCTGCCTGCACGGCGGATGATCGCCTTGATACGGGCCTTGACTTCCAGAATATTAAACGGTTTGGTCACATAATCGTCTGCTCCGTATTCCAGGCCCAGAATCTTATCCATATCCTCACCTTTTGCTGTAAGCATGATAATCGGGACATTGGAAAATTCACGGATCTGCTGGCATACCTCAAGACCATCCATCTTTGGAAGCATCAGGTCCAGAAGAATTATATCGTACTCTCCTGCCTTGGCTTTTTCCAGAGCTTCCTCTCCGTCATAGGCACAGTCCACTTCCATTCCATCCTGCTCCAGACTGAAACGAAGTCCCTTGACAATCAGTTTCTCATCATCTACTACCAATACTTTCCTGCTCATTTAACGCTCCTTACTTTATTGCTATTTTATCCTTTATCTTCTCATAGGTTCCTTCCTTGATACCAGGCACGCTCATAATGTCTTCTGTGGAAGTAAAAGGGCCGTTTTCTTCCCTGTAAGCGATGATCGCCAGGGCTTTGGACTCCCCTACACCTGTGAGAGTGGTAAGCTGGGATACATCAGCGGTGTTCAGATTGATTTTCTGGTCTGTACCGGTATTTTCTCCGGCAGATTCCTCTCCGTTGTTATTTCCGGGGACGGTTTCTGATGTGGCTTCCTGTCCATTCTCAGTAACCTGGATCATCTGGCTGTCCACTTCTGCCTGGGTGGGCACATAGATCTGCTGTCCGTCGGAAAGTCCCTTCGCACGGTTGAGATAACTTGCCGCAGCTTCCGGAAGATATCCGCCGGCTTTCTCAATAGCTTGGAAAACACGGCTGCCGGATGGAAGTTCATAGACTCCGGGGCTGGTTACTGCTCCGCAGATGTCTACGTAGATCGTTTCTGGAATCTCTGAGGTCTCCGGCTGCTGTTTCGCAGCTGCCGTTTCCTGTCCTGTATCCACTTGCATCTGTGCAGACTTCTTCTCAGATACTCCATTTTCCGTGTCCGTAGGATCTTCTTGTTCCGCATCCCTCCCGGATGTCTCCACACTTTCTTCCTGCACCAGTTCTTTTTCCAGAAACTCTGCTCCATCATCCTTACAACCTGTCAGTCCTGCAAAGATCAGAAACATAAATATGGAAAAAATAAGCTGAACACTTCTGATATGTGATTTTATTTTCATGGGTCAGGGGTTCACTCCTTTTTGCCGATGTGATGGCAGGTGCCCCGTTACTCATACAAAACCATACCTTATTTTAACGAAGTATTACAAATATTACAATACTTTTATTTCTATTTCCATTTGAAAATGACCACGCCTGCAATGCAGATCAGCATTCCAAACAGCTTTCTCCACTGAAAATCCGCTCTTTCCACTCCAAAAAGTCCCATCAGTTCTATGAGATAAGCCACTGCAAGCTGGGAGATCACAATGAGCATAACTGACCGCGCTGGCCCCAAACTGCCCATACTCTGGATCACGGTAATGGTAATGAACGCACCGATCACGCCTCCAAGCAGCGTATATTTATTCTCCACCTGCCACAGTGCACCGATACTTTCCCTACCTGTAAAAAGCCATGCAGCCACACAGACCAGAAATGCGGAAAACTGCACCCATCCGGTGGAAACCCACAGACTTGTCTGTTTTGTTACATTTGTGTTAAATACTCCCTGAATGCTCATCAGTGCGCCCGAGATCAGCGCCGACAGAAATCCCCACATAAAAATCCCTCCATATAAGATCCGTTCACCAGTTTTACCGTCATAAAAAGGCGCTGCTATTTCTGCAACGCCTTTCCGGTTTCTTATAGTTTATGTGGTTTTTCTGAAATTATACAAATTTTTGAGATAGATTCTTCCGGAGAATGCAATATGCGGCATCTCATAAAAAGTGGCACTTTCCGGGCAGATCGGGCGGTAGAGAGGATCTGCCACAATGATCCTGGCAGTTTTCAGTTTTTCTTCCATGGCTTCTTCCCCGCGGATGGCTTCATCTCCCCGGCGGAGGAGTCCTTCTGTGATCTCCAGCGGGCAGAGAAGCTGAACTTTTTTTCCACACTTCTGCTCTATGGCTGCTCCCAGGGAGCCCATGGTAACCGGTTCCCCGATGAGGGTGATGTCCGGAGTGGGGATAAATCCTGACAATGGGCTGTCTTTTTTTCTCAGATAGATCACCTGGTCCGGAGTTACTTTCCACAGCTCTTCCTGTCTGCCAGAAATCTGCGTTCCATTTTTCTCCGCAGGATTTTCTTTTTTATACTCAAACGCTTCATAAAAGCTCCCCGCTTCCTTCTCAAGTGCGTCCGAAATCTCATCTTCATAGCCTTCCACCGGCGTTCCCACCAGAAATGGTGTCCCGAATTTCTCTCTCAGAACATTGGCAGCCGGGATTCCCACGGAAGATACCACAAGGTTTACCTCCGCCTCACCGGCATGGGACAGATCTTCCAGCGTATCGCCCATAGCCCAGGTGGAAAGGATCTCCCACCCATATTTTTCCAGACGTCTTTTCATGGCATCTACCATCGGCTGGGGGCCAAAATCCAGGGGTGTTACTCCAAGAAGATTTAATTTCCGTTTTCTCTTCTCTGCAGCGCCGGTAAAATGTCTGGCAATCTCAGAGAGTGCCAGCCCTGCTCCATACACATAATCATGCATACCACTGGTTGGAACCGAAAACGCCGGAATCCCTGTCTCGGCCGTAAGTGCACGGGCAAGTCCCGGGAAATCCGTTCCGTTCATAAAGGGAATCGGGGAACTTGCAAGAGCAATAAATTTCGGTTTCAGTTCCTCCACTACATCTTCGATATCCCGGAGAAATTTCTCATCATTTCCCATGATCGCATCGATATCCGTAAGGCCTGAGATAAAGATCAGGCTGTCCTGGTCATACCAACGGATCTCATCGTGGGTATTATAGGTAGAATTACAGCCAGAAGGATCATGCATCACCGTCATTCCTCCAAGCTCATACAAAGCGGAACAGACACCGGACACGTCTGCCGTGTAGATCGGTATGATTCGATATGCCTGTCTCATATGCAGCTTTCGCACCCCCATCCTTTTCGAACGATCAGATCTTCCGGATCTTTTTCTTCATTGAATGCTTCCACCATCAGCTGCGCGGTATGTCTGATTCCGTCGAATCCCCAGAGCCCGCCGCCCTGTACCATATTGACAAAATTTCGGCTTCCGGTAAACCAGGCTGCTTTCTGGCCGATGGCAAGGATTTTTTCGGACTGCTGCCGTGTCCGCACCCTCATCTCCGGACGGACAGTGGAAATCAACTTCAGCTCCGGATAATTCTCCTTCAGCCAGAAAAATACCTCTTTTTCTTCCGGGCTGATACTGTCCAGAAAAACGGACTGTACCTGAAATCCATGGGTAAGGAGAAGTTTTGTAAGTCCCAGGGGCCTTGGATAAAAAAGATAATCCACTGCTATGGGAGTGTCACCGATGATCTGGTGTGCATGAGAAAGAGCCTCCTCACATTCCCGGATCTCTTTTTCGATATCCAGGCCGTTGATTTTTCCTGTTTTCCTGTTGTTTTGCTGTCCCAGCATTCCCAGCAGCTTCTCTTCCTGTTCCTGTATCTCCCCATAATCAAAACTTCCCGGCAGATACAAAAAAGGCCTTCCCAGTCTTTCGGCCTGTTTTTCTGCCCCGAATTTTCCGGCAGGGTAACAGTTCAGAATCAGACTTCCCTCTCCCAGGTTCTGATAATCCTCCCAGGTTTCACAGGTCGGTATCTCTCGGAGCAGGATTTCGTTTTTCTTCAGGATCCGGCAGATATCCGAACCTTCATCCAGCGCAAAATCACTGCCCAGAACCGTCACGCATTTTGGATCTGCCTTTCTCTCCTGCACGGCATCATACATGGCCAGGCGAAGCTTCTGATCCGGTGTGGGGCCTGTTTTCTGCATGATGGGATCCATGAAGCATCGCATAAAAAAAATCTCCGGAAATCTTTTTTCCAGCTCTCCATAGATCCGGTCCAGATCACTGCCCAGAAAATGATGGAGACATACGGTAAAAAGCAGCACTGCCTTTGGCTTCTTATCCAGACGCTTCAGGACATCTGTCACCCCTTCAATGGTCACATCCTCCAGATTTCCACCCAGAAGATCTTTTTCCTCCACGATCACAAAGGAAAAACGGTCTGCTGCATTCATTTCCGCCGCAGTCAGCACAACGCCTCGCATACAGTTGTCTGCACAGACGTAGATCTGCTGCGCTTCCGGAACCAGCATTCCCGTATGTACGATATTCCAGTTTCCGTGGGCCGGGGAATTAAATTCCAGCCCCGGCTGAAAGGGCACCGGAAAAGAAGCTTCTTTTATAAATACTTCTGTTTTTCCCGGAAACTCCCGATCGCCAACTCTTTTTAACATGTGCCATCCTCCCTGCATGCATTCAGGATCTGTTCTGCCAGCGTCCGGTATTCTCCTGCCATCTCGCTTTCCGGATAAGCTTCCAGAAGCGTTTTTCCCTGCTCCTCTGCCGCAAGAACCAGGTCACTTCTGGAAAGAGTTCCTACTACCTGGGTGTGAAAATCCTCTGCCAGCTCCCGGACTTTTTTTTCTTCTCTTGGCACATTCCGCCGGTTCAGGATCAGCCCTCCCAGAGATGCATAGCCTCTGTTTCTGAAATTTTCCACCGCCATGGCAATATTCGCCCCTGCATGGATGGCCATGTTTTCTCCGGAGGTGATGATAAATACTTTATCTGCATACCCTTTTCGCATGGGCATGGAAAAACCGCCGCAGACAACATCTCCCAGTACATCGTAGAGAACAATGTCCGGTTTATAGGTCTCATAGGCTCCGGTTTCTTTCAGTTTTTCCAGCGCAGTGATAATACCTCTTCCCGCACATCCAAGTCCAGGTGTAGGGCCGCCGGCTTCTACACAGACTACACCCCCGTATCCGATCTGCACCATATCTGCAAGTTTCAGGTCCTGGCGCTTTTCGTTGTAAAGATCCAGCACTGTGGGGACTTTTTTCCCATGCCGGAGAAGAATGGTGGAATCCGCCTTGGGATCACAGCCGATCTGCATCACTTTCATTCCTTTTTCCGCAAGGGCGGCTGCCACATTGGAAACTGTGGTGGATTTTCCGATGCCGCCCTTTCCATATACCGCAACTCTTATCATTTCCTGTCCTCCGCTTTTGTGATCACATTGGAATATGCCGTTTTTGCGGAAACTCCCCTGAGACGGCCAATCTTTCCGGATAAAGAGCTGATCACATCCTGTGGCGCATCAATGGCAATGCTGATGATGTTGATACCTTTTTCCCGGTAGGGGATTCCCATTCTCCCGATAATATATTTTCCCGCTTCGTGAAGAAAACGGTTGATGTCATCGATCACCTCATTGTTTTCCACAATGATCGAGATCAGTGCCACTCTTGTATCCATAAGATCCGCCTCTCCTTTCCAGTGTCTGTTTTACTGTCCGTTTTATCGGACTCTGTTTTGTTACTGATAATTTTCCAGGCTGAAATCGTTTTTTCTTTCCGCTCACCTTCTGTTTCCTATGCTGTCTGTATCTGTCAGCAGATCCTCGGCAGAAGTTCCCCGCCTGGCTGCGGAAGTAATGCCTGAGTTCCGATTTCCGTAGTCATGACAACTTTTCCAGGCTGGTCCTCGGTAACCTCACCAATAATGGCAGCGTCTTTGGAATACGGACATTTACGCAGTGCTTCCACGATCTTTTCCGCCTCTTCTTTTGGCGCCATGATCACCATACGTCCCTCACATGCCAGATAAAGTGGCTCCAGGCCCAGCATACCGCAGACACCTTTTACTTCCGGAGCTACCGGAACAGACGACGCATCCAGACGGATTCCCACGTTACTCTGGCCTGCAATCTCATAGAGAACGGTTCCCACGCCGCCTCTTGTGGCATCGCGGATCACATGAAGGTTATGGGTGGCATCCATCACTTCTTTTACAGTTCCCCAAAGCGGTGCACAGTCACTTGTCACATCCGCGTCGATGCCAAAATCCTCTCTTGCCAGAAGAATGGTGCATCCATGTCTTCCCACATCACCGGTCACAATGATGGCATCTCCCGGTTTTGCCAGCTCACCGCCTACCTTCACGCCATCCTGGATCTCACCCATTCCGGTTGTTGTGATAAACACACCGTCAACCTGTCCTTTTCCTGCCACCTTGGTATCTCCGGAAACAATACGCACGCCGGCTTCTTTCGCTGTTTTTTCCATGGCTGCGGCAATTTCTTCCAGCTTCTCCATGGGAAAACCTTCCTCGATCACAAAAGCACAGGTGAGATACATCGGTTTCGCTCCCATGCAGGCAAGGTCATTAACTGTTCCACAGATGGAAAGCTTGCCGATATTTCCTCCCGGGAAAAATGCCGGAGAAACAATAAATCCATCGGTGGATACGGCCATTTTTCCTGCCGGCGGGACCAGAACTGCCGCATCATCGGCTGTAAGATCCGGGTTTGCAAAATGTGCTTTAAATACTTCATCGATCAGTTCTGAGGTCTGACGGCCTCCGGCACCGTGTGCCATGGTTACTGTTTTATTATCCATAATTTTCATCTTCTTTCTACGATCGTTCAAACGGATATCAGATCTGTATCATATAGTCCGATCTTCCAGATGTGATCCTTCGTTTGTATGACATGTATTCCTGTATTATAGTCCATTAAACCGGACAGTTGATCAATCAGTTCCCATACATAAAATATGCGGAACAGGCTCCTTCATTGGATACCATACAGGCTCCTACCGGATGCTGCGGGGTACAGACTTTTCCAAATACCCTGCAGTCCGACGGTTTGCATTTTCCCTGAAGCACATCGCCACAGCGACAGGCCGGATTTGGTTTGCCTTTGATCGGCGGCACCGCATATTTTTTTCTGGCATCAAAAGCTTCCCATTCTTTCCGGAGCACCAGGCCGGATCCCGGGATCACACCCAGTCCACGCCATTCGGAATCGCAGGGTTCCATCAGTTCCTCGATCAGTGTCTGTGCCTCCGGGCTTCCTTCGCTTTTTACCACGCGCGGATAACAGTTTACAAAGAAAGGTTTTCCCTCCTGGAAACGGACCAGTGCAACTGCCAGCGCCGTAAGCAGCTCCTTCGCTGTAAATCCTGCCACTACACCACTGACGCCTTGCTCTGCCAGACGTTCGCAGAGTGCAGTCCCTGTAATGGCGTTGACATGTCCCGGGTAAAGGAACACATCCGCACTGCCTTTTAATGCCTGATAAGCCTGTGGCATGGTCTTGTTTGCCACAAGGAGAGAGTAGTTGGAAAGGCCATCTTCTCTGGCTTTTTTCACGGAAAGACAGCCTGCAGGTGTCGTCGTCTCAAAACCAACAGAAAGAAATACCACCTGCTCCTTTGGATGTTCTTTCGCATATTTTTCCGCATCTGCCGGTGAATAGACGATACGTATCCTGGCTCCTTCTGCCCTGGCATCTGCAAGGCTTTTCTTTGTCCCCGGTACACGGACAAGGTCACCGAAGGTACAGATGGTCGCCTGTTTTTCCAGAGCCAGATAAACCGCCTCGTCAATAAAGCCTACCGGTGTTACACAGACCGGGCAGCCCGGGCCTGAAATCAGCTCCACCTGCGGTGGCAGAAGCTTGCGGATCCCCAGACGGAAAATCTCGTGAGTATGGGTTCCGCAGACTTCCATGATCCGCACCGGCGGCCCCTGATATCCTTCTATGATCTCTCTTGCTGTTTTTTTCTTCTCTTCCATCACAGCAGTTCCTCCATCAGCTGGTCTGTCTCTTCCTCGTCATCGTCAGTGATCTTTGCAATGGCAACACCAGCATGTACCATCACATAATCTCCCGGCTCCAGATCTCCCAGAAGCTGGGCGGAAACTTCTCTCTTTGCGCCGCCAGCATCTACCACTGCGGTTCCGTCACTGATCTTTACTACTTTTGCTGATAATCCTACACACATATCTATGCCTCCATCCCGCATTTCTGCTGTATACTCCATACATCGTAAAATATTTCATCAGGCGGATATCTGCGATCCGCATCTGCATGATCTATCACCTTTATACTTGTCTGTGCCGCTGCACATAAGCCATTCCATATGCTGCCTGACCCAGCGCGATCCCTCCGTCATTTGGCGGGATCAGACTATGTTTCAGAACTTCAAAGCCTTTTTCTGCAAGCCCGTCATCTACCAGTTCCAGAAGAAGCCGGTTCTGGAATACACCGCCGCTTAATGCCACTTTCCGGATACCAGTTTCCTGCTCTGCTTCCTCACAGGCTGCAAGGATCTCATCCGCCAGCGCCCGGTGGAATTCGTAAGCCAGTTTCCCGGAATCTTCTCCTTCCAGCTTTTCCCGGACCAGATGTGCAACGATGTCACCTGTATTTAAAATAATCTTCCTGTTCCCGGTTTCCGGCTTTTCATCTGCACCGGTTGTTTCTACATTTCTTTTTATATCTGTTCTTTCTCCAGAAACAGTATCCACATTTTTCTTCTGTATCTCCTGCGCTCTCCACGCTTCCGCAGCAAACTCCAGCGCCGTGGAAGCTTCCCCTTCAAAAGTAGACGCCCTTCGGATTCCCAGGATCGCACTGACTCCGTCAAAAAGCCGTCCAGCACTGGTGGAAGTCACTGCATTGAGCTTTCTCTGAGCCATGGTCACCAGCACTTTTGCTTCCTGCTCTGTGCAAAGTCCCAGTTTTTGGACAGTATCAAGAGTTTTCTCCAAATCTCCTGTATTCTGCCAGATCAGGGAAACGGCGATCCGCCAGCCTTCTTTTGCGGAAACATCTCCTCCCACCTGTACAAAAGGTTGGATACTTCCAAGCCTTGTAAATCCCTGATAATCTGCGATCAGGATCTCACCGCCCCAGATCGTCCCGTCTGTTCCATATCCGGTTCCGTCAAAGGAAACACCGATCACTTTTTCCTCGCAGTCATTTTCTGCCATGCAGGATAAAATATGTGCGTAATGATGCTGCACTTTCAGAACGGGAAGCCCCAGTTCCTGGGCCACCACTGTGGAATTATATTTTGGATGAAGGTCACAGACCACCACTTCCGGCTGTACTTCCAGAAGTGTTTCCAGCCGGCCTATGGTTTCCTTCAGGGCTTTTACCGTTCGAAGATCCTCCAGATCACCCACATAAGGGGACGGATAAAAACGGTTATCCACACCAATGCAGAATGTATTCTTAAGCTCTCCACCTGCCGCGATCACCTGTCCCTTCCAGGGTGTGGAAACCATAAACGGAAGAGGTGCATATCCACGGGAGCGCCGGATCATATATGGCTCTCCCTTATAAAAATCCATCACCGAATCATCGGCCCGGATGCGGATCTTCCTGTCATGGGAAAGAATGCAGTCACATAAATAAGAAAGTTCTTCCACAGCTTCATGATCGTCTCTGCAGATCGGTGCGCCGGATGTGTTTCCACTGGTCATCACCAGAAGCTTCGGCATCTCAATTCCATCGTCATAATGAAAAAGAAGAAGCTGCACCGGTGCGTAGGGAAGCATCACACCGACTTTTGGATTCCCGGGAGCGATACTCTCACAGAGTTCCGCTGGTTTTCCGCATTCTGCCTCTGATCTGCCCTGGTCTTTCCCGATGTTCTTTCCATATTTTATGAGTTTCGCATCTGTTTTCTGTCCACAGGACATCTCAGTAAGCTTATCCAGCAGCAGGATCGGTTTCTGATGCCCGGTAAGGATCTTCTCCTGCTCCTCACTGACCTGACAGACTTCTTTCACGGTTTCCAGATCCTGTGCCATCACCGCAAAAGGCTTCACCGGACGCCGTTTCAGTTTCCGGAGCCGCTGTACGGCCTCCTCACTGGTGGCATTACAACAGAGATGAAAACCACCGATTCCCTTGATGGCCACTATCCCGCCGGAAACAATGGTCTTCCTCGTATAAGTGATCGCCTCCCGGCCACGTTCCTCTCTTCCAATGAGATAGACCTCCGGCCCGCAGTCATTGCAGCACACCGGCTGGGCGTCATAACGTCTGGTGTCCGGATTATGGTACTCATCCGCACAGGACGGACACATGGGAAATTCTTTCATGCTGGTACGCTCCCGGTCATAGGGAAGGGAATCGAGGATCGTCAGCCTCGGGCCACAACAGGTACAGTTGATAAACGGATGCAGATACCGCCTGTTTTTTGGATCAAACATCTCTTCCTTACATTCGTCGCAGATGGCAATATCCGGAGAAACAAAGATCTCACCCTTTGTCTTCTCGCTTTCAATGATATCAAACTGCGTAAATTCCTCCGGCTCCTCCACCGGTTCCACCAGAAGCTTCAGGATGGCCGCACGCTTCGGCGGCCTGTTCTCGATATCTCCGATAAAACCGTCCACATCCTGCTGCCTGCCCTGGGCAAAAATCTCCACATAGGGTCCTTTATTGGACACACTGCCACGGATTCCCCTTGCCATGGCATGACGGCTGACCGTAGGGCGGAACCCCACCCCCTGTACGATTCCGTAAACACGGATCATTTTTGTAATTTCGCACTCCATATGTTCTCCATTCCCTGTAACCAGCTCCCCTGATCCGGTTACAGTATGTATGTAACTTTATGCCCTGCTCTTAAGTCTACCTGCACTTTCCGGATACCGCAAAATGCACCGCATCCACAAACACACCGGAAAACGTCTTTGCCATCCGCTTCATACAGGGATCTGCAAAGATCACATCATATCTGCCTTTTTCCACCAGATCCATGTAATCTTCCTCATCTTTCAATGGCACATCCCCCTCTTCCCGGAGATCTTTTTCCATGAAAAACCAGCTTGCCACTGTGATCTCTCCATCTGCGCCACGTTTCTGAAGTTCCTCTCTTATGGAACCGGCCATTACCTGCTGCTGCACGATGAGAATTTTTTTCCCTGCATACTCCATATCCGGCACCAGTTCCTCCACCAGCGGATATCCCACCTCATAAGGCGTTCCGAAAGTTTTCTCAAGATATCTGGCACATTCCAGTGCCGCTGGAGAAACCACGATATTTTTTTCCACAGAGGAGGCTTTTTTTACTTCATCAAGCCCATCTCCCATTCCGTAGCAGACTGCCTGGTGCCCCTGAGACTTAAATTTTTCCCGGAGCTTATCTGCCGCCTTCAGGTCACTGACATCCTGTGGCGTCATTCCAAGGATGCCCACCCTGCCCGTCTCCACCGGCAGTTTTTCCCGGGCAAAAACTTTAAAAAGTTCCAGATAAGCCTTCCGTTCTCCCCCGTCATAAAGCTCCATTCCATCGGTATTTACCGCAAGTACCGGAAGGTCTGTTTTTTTCTCGCACATCCGCTTCAGTGCCTGATAATCCGTTCCGATCACGGCGGGCACCGGCGTTCCGATCACTGCCGCAAAGCCTGCCTCCACCTTTTCTGCCGCATCCACAAGTTTGGCAACCAGGCGGTCATCCCGTCCCAGGATGGCATCCATGTCCCGAAGTCCCGCACTGAACACGGCACTTTTGCGCTCAAACCATCTTGGCTCATCAAAGCCGCAGACATTTCCCGTACAGCCTCCGGCATCACAGATCACGATGATCCCGCCCAGCTCATACAGAACCGACACTGCTCCTGACTGATCCGGGGCAAAGGGTGTCAGATATTTCCGAAGTCCTCTCATGCTCTCTCCCCCTTCCCCTTATCCTGCTCCGCCGCAGTCTCAAGGAGTGCCTCAAATAATCTACGTACCCCTGCATACCCATAAGGCTGACGGTCCTGATTCCAGACTACATTAGGCTGATCCGGATGATAATATCCCGCATCCTTACCAATCGTAAGATTTACGCCACTCTCTACTGGATCATAATACAGCATGGTAGGTTCCATATTGGAAAAAATCTTCGTGCCCGGGCTCAACTTAGCCAAATGTCGTATGTATACAAAATTCTCAGCTGTAATAGTTCCATAGATCTCCGGCACCTGAAATCCATAGCGCACCAGCGCAAGTGCCAGCTCAAAAGGATCTCCGTTCATGCACTCCCCTACTGCAAAGGAGGCATCCGGACAGACTTTTCGGAACTGTTCCACCGCCCTGGAAGCCTCATCCTTATACTGCTCCTGGTCAAAAGCCACCCCAAGGACCTGTCCCAGAGCCCGATACTGATTTTCGATCTTATCCATCTGATAGAGCCTTCGAAGCTCAATAAACGGGATCTTCAGCCGGTTATGAAAATCCTCTGCCGCAAACCTTGCTTCCGGATGAAGCACCAGATTGAAATTAGCCTGGGACATGGTCCGGTATTCCTCATAATCCTTACATCTGGAAATCTCATGGATGGTTTTTACACCAGCCTGATGTAGCAGATCATAAAACTCACAGTCATCCACCAGCGGCGAAAAAAATCCCAGGAGATTGACTACATTTCCTTTTTTCTTCTGTGGTTCCAGAAGAGAATATAAGGACTGGCGCACATGGACCATAGGCGGCTTCCTGCCCTCACGTGTCAGCGCATACATGTAACAGGGACGCACCGGAATATCCACTTTTTCCTCTGCTTTCCGACAGACACGTTCCATATCCGTTCCCAGAAGCGCATCCACACAGGTGATGCAGATCATCACCACCGACGGCTTCTTCTCACAGCAGTCGCAGATCTCTTTTACCGCTTTGGGGATCTTTTTCAGATGACGGCCTGTGACAATATCTGTCTCGTCCATCATCAGGTAAAAAAAACGGTCATTATACTCCGGCATGGAACTGATAAGAGAAGTATTTCTTCCACAGCATCCGGGCGCCACGATCAGCATAATGGAATCCGGCACTGCAAGCCCCGCACGTTTTACCCCGAAGCCTTCCGCTCCCGGAGAATTAAATGCCAGCGTTGCCGGAGAACTGTAGATCAGATGTTTCCCGGAGATCATCTGCGGCGGGATCGCTTCCGGTCCAAGCCGTTCCAGTTCTTCTGCTGTTGCAAAATATGCTTTCTTTTTCATACGTCCTCCTTCTCCTGCACAGTCCCTTCACTCTCCAGCAGCTTCCGCGCCAGCGCAAAAAATTTCTCACTGATCTCAGAATTCTCATCACCCTCGATCACCGTTTTTCCCTGGTCTTCCCAGCGGATGATCTCATCACTCCTGGGAATCTCACCAACAATAGGAATATTACTTTTTTCTGCAAAAGCCTGCACCTTCTCGGTCTCATTCTCCACATTCCTGTGGTTCAGCACGATTCCAAAGATCCTCGCATAGCTGCGGTCCTCAAAATTCCGAACAGCACTGGAAATATTGTTGGCTGCATAGAGCGCCATCTTCTCCCCGGATGTGACAATGAGGACTTTTTCCGCATAGCCCTCCCGGATCGGCGCCGCAAAACCACCGCACACCACATCTCCAAGCACATCGTAAAGTACTACATCCGGCTTCCAGGTCTCAAAAAGCTTCAGATCCTCCAGAAGCTGAAACGTTGCGATGATCCCTCTTCCCGCACAGCCAAGTCCCGGTGTGGGACCTCCGGTCTCAATACAGAGAACGCCGCCAAAGCCCTCCTTCGATATATCTTCCAGTTTCTCCGGCTCCTCATCTTCTTCCCGCATATAATTCATCACCGGCCGGAGGGGTTCTCCTCCAAGGAGATTGATGGTGGAATCCGCCTTTGGATCGCACCCGATCTGGATCACTCTTTTTCCCATGGCCGCAAACGCCGCCGCCAGGTTGGAAGTCACTGTGGACTTTCCGATACCGCCCTTTCCATATACTGCTACCTTCAGCATAAAATCCTCCCTTACTGAATGCGCCTGCTCCTGCAGGCATTTTACATAAAAAAAGCTCCTTCACCACACAAGGTGAAAGAGTCCCGTATTCCGCTCACAAAGCAGCTAAAGCCACGCTAAATGAACAACAATTCCCGCTCGGATCATACCTTGCTGTCAAAGTCTGTTACCTCTCTATTTGGCTTTCATGACACATCATTCGGATAGAAAGAAAATTTGTAATAATATTTTTCATTCCGTCTGATTTTTCTGTTTTTATTATACAATAGCAGCTATTAGTGAGTCAATTGCAACTCTGACTTCTTACACAAAAAAAGACTTCTTATCGAAATATTTTTAAGCATTTCGACGAGAAGTCTTTTCTCTGCTCTGCCGGATGGGAAGCTCCGGCAAACGTATTATTCTGATGGATCCTTACTGAATAGAAACTACGTGATATCCACGATCTTCAACAACTTTTTTCAGTTCTTCGTTGGAAATCTCTCTGTCATAGGAAACCACTGCCTCACCTTTTTTCAGGCTGACTTTGGCTGCCGCTCCGTCAATACGGTTGATGGCTCTAGTGACGCTGGCTACACAGTTCTCACAGTGCATTCCTGTGATCTTCATAGTTTTCTCACCAAGCTTCGTTCCGTCCAGTTTCTTCTTCGGGATTTCCGGTTTGCTGCCGCCTCCACAGCAGGCACCCTCACCTTTCAGATGTTTATATGCGCCTTTTCCGGCAAACAACATAATGATGATAACAACGATGACAACGATTGCATTTGCCATAATGATCTACCTCCTGGTTACTTCTGCATTCCGCTGCAGCCTGAGCACCCGGAGCAATGACCGGAGCATCCGCCGCCACAGCCGTTGGTACGTGTATTACCGGCACAGCCAACACAGCTGAGCCCCTGTTTCTTTCTTGAATAAAGATAACTGATCACAAATATACCATATGCGATCACAAGCGCCAGTACAATAATATCCGCTATCATACTCATATCTGTCACCCTTTCTTTTGCTGTACAGCCTATGAGACGCTGCCAGCTATTGATAAATACTACCAGGTTCATTATAACACAGAAGACCAGGTATTTACATACCCGGCCTCCTTATGTTTCTTATCATTTCCGCTGTTTTCACAGCATCATTTCAAAGTTATCATATGTACCGGATCTTAACTGTATGACCGGTTTACGATTACTCTGCTGCCTGAACAGATCTCTTTGTAACATCGTTCTGGTTCTTGTACGGATCTGGTCTGAACAGAAGGAAGAGAATGATTGCCACAAGGATCAGAGCAACGATCGTTCCAATTCCGAAGGATCCGGCACCTGTAACAACAAGACCAATCTGGTATACACAAAGTGTTACAACATAAGCAAAGATGTTCTGGAAGAGAATTGCAAACCAGAACCATTTTCTGGACTGCATCTCATGTGCCATTGTAGAAATAGCTGCAAGACACGGAGAGTCAAGCAGGTTGAAGAGCAGGAAGGAAAATGCTGCTACTGCTGACGGGAACCATGCTTTGATCGCTGCACCAACGATCATGGTATCTTCTGCATCATCACCAGCTACGTTTGCAAGAACACCCATTGTACTAACGATGGACTCTTTTGCGGAGAATCCGGAGATGGATGCTGCAACCGGCTGCCATTTACCGAATCCAAGAGGAGCAAAGATCGGAGCAAGGATACCACCAAGTATAGCCATGATACTGTCGTTGCTGTCCTCAACAAATCCGATTCCGCTTCCTGTTGTACCAATGCTGGAAAGAACCCACATGATAACAGTTGCAAGGAAAAGAATTGTACCGGCTTTGATGATGAAGCCTTTCAGTCTCTCCCAAACGTGAAGCAGAACTGTCTTTGCAGACGGAATATGGTACTGTGGAAGCTCCATTACGAACGGAGCAGGTTTACCGGAGAACGGTTTTGTTTTCTTCAGGATGATGGCAGATACAAGAACTGCTACAACACCGATGAAGTACATCAGTGGTGTGATGAAACCAGCTGCTACATAGTCACCGGTTACATATGCTGTCATGATACCACCCATAAGAGCGATAACAGGAAGCTTCGCACCACAAGGAATAAATGTTGCTGTCATGATTGTTAATCGACGGTCGTTATCAGCCTCGATTGTTTTGGAAGCCATGATTCCAGGGATTCCGCAACCAGAGGAGATAAGGAGCGGGATAAAGCTCTTTCCGGAAAGTCCGAAATGACGGAATACACGGTCCATGACGAATGCGATACGAACCATGTAACCGCAGTCCTCAAGGATGGAAAGGAACAGGAACAGGATCGCCATCTGCGGAACGAATCCAAGTACTGCACCAAGACCACCGATGATACCATCAGATACAAGGCTTACCAGCCAGTCAGCAACGCCGACACCGCTGAGTCCATCAGCTACAACACCCTGGATGGTTCCGACGAAACTGTCGTTTGTCCAGTCTGTTACCATGGTACCAACTGTTGTTACAGATACATAATAAACGATGAACATGGTAAGGATAAAGATCGGAAGACCAAGGATACGGTTTGTTACGATACGGTCGATCTTATCGGAAACAGTCATCTTATTTCCGCTTCTCTTAACGTTTGCGGAAACAACTTTCTGGATGTACTGATATCTTCCATCTGTTACGATACTCTCTGTATCATCATCTTCTGCTTTCTCAAGGTTGGAAGCGATCTCTTCGATCTTGGACTGAGCAGAAGCCGGAAGGTTAAGACCTTCTTTTACCTTGCTGTCTCTCTCGAGAAGTTTTACTGCATACCATCTCTTGTTCTCCTCAGAGATGTTTGCAGGAACAAGGCTCTCGATCTCGTTTACAGCTTTCTCAACTGCCTTCGGGAACTCCATCTGTTTGGATGGTACTCTGTGCTGGTTTGCACATTTGATTGCCTCATCAACAACCTCTTTAAGTCCTGTTCCCTTAAGGGCGGATGTCTCAACGATCGGGCATCCAAGTGCGGAGCTTAAACCTTTTACATTGATGTGGATGTTGTTCTTCTTCAGAAGATCCACCATGTTAAGAGCGATAACAACCGGGATACCGATCTCAAGAAGCTGTGTTGCAAGATACAGGTTTCTCTCGATGTTTGTTGCATCCACAAGGTCGATAATCACATCCGGTTTTTCTTTCAGAAGGTAATCACGGCTGACAACCTCCTCAAGTGTATACGGGGAAAGTGAATAGATACCTGGAAGGTCTGTTACAGTTACATCCTTCTGGTTTTTCAGTTTACCCTCTTTTTTCTCTACAGTAACACCTGGCCAGTTACCAACGTACTGGTTAGCGCCTGTAAGAGCATTGAACATTGTAGTCTTACCACAGTTCGGGTTTCCGGCAAGAGCTATTGTTACAGACATTTTTCATCCTCCTTTTTTCAGATCAGAGCATGATGCTCTGTCATTTTTCGAAGTTTATTTCTGTTTTACTTCTACACATGCTGCGTCATGCTTACGCAGGGAAAGCTCATAACCTCTGATGGTGATCTCAACCGGATCTCCAAGAGGAGCTACCTTGCGGATATAAACCTCGCTGCCTTTTGTGATTCCCATGTCCATGATACGGCGCTTGTAAGCCGGGTCGCCGGTGATCTTGGAAACAACTACTGTAGAACCTACTGCTGCATCACGTAAAGTCATTTCTCTTTTCCTCCCTGTTTATATTCCAAATCCATATGATGATCTCCGTCTGCTTTCGCTTCCAGAGACCATAAAAACTGCTCATCTCCCGGAGCAGTTACAGTAAAACAGGCCCCTCTGGTCTGTCTGCTGTTCATTTTACGGAACGTGCCGCATTCTTCTTACAGCACTTCACATCCATAATCTATCCTCAACTGTACTTCATACAGTCTTGGGCAAATCTATTACCGGGCGCTGCCGCACACAGTCCGGTTACACCATTATGTGTCTGGCCATTTCCTTATTAACCGCAACTCTGGAATCCTTGATATTTACGATCAGATTGCCGTCAAACTGGGAAATAACTGTCACTTCCGCATTCTCAACAAAACCAAGGCCTGCAAGAAATCTTCTTGTGTCTTCTGCTCCGGAAATACGCTTAATTGTGCCAGTATCACCTGACTGCAAAAATAAAATCGGCTGCATAGAAGTTCCTCCGTTTCTTCCTATTAATTAGCTTCATCTAATTAGTTAATTCTAACTCATAGGTTAGTGTATACTAAGTTTTTTCGAATGTCAACCCCCAAAATGAAAAAAGTTAATCAAGATTAAATTTTTATAAAAAAGCATAAAAAGAATTCCTGTATTTTGAGATATTTCTACCTGCCGGACAGGCACTTCTCTTTTTACAGGAATTCTTTTATAATTTTCTGATATTATCTTTTAATGGATCTGATCATCCAGCAATTTCAGAATCAGATTTTCTGTCTCATTGATTCCATAACTTGCACTGTTGATGCACAGGTCATAGTTATCCGGCTTGCCCCAGTGGGCTCCACCATAGAAGTTATAATACTTTCTGTGCTGGCTGTCCATCTTCTTCAGGAAGCGGACCGCCTGCTTCATATTCATCTTTCTTACATCCATGACATGCTGGACACGGATGGCAAAAGGCGCCGTGATAAACAGGCTGATATGTGGAATGTGATTGTTCTTCAGGATCGCATCCGCACATCGTCCCATGATGATGCAGTCCTCTTTTGATGCTAGGTCACAGATCAGGTCACTCATGTTAAAAAATACTGCGTCCTGTTTCGGAAGTCCGTGATATCTGTTAAATTCCCGGAACCATTCCCGTGGATCAAACTTATGCTTCTTCTCATATTTATTGAAATCCGCAAAATATTCCGCATCATTGACCGCACCTTTTTCCGCCTCAAGACGTCTTAATACCTGGTCAAAGATCTCCACGTCATAATAGTTGATCCGAAGTTTATCTGCCAGACCGAAACCGATATCATTGCCGGCGCTTCCCTGTGTACGGCTGATACAGATGACCAGATGATCGTCCTCGGAAATTTTTTCCCTGCGCTTGATCATATGATTCAGCGCCACACGTTCCTTATCCATGATATCCGTAGCAACAAAGGTCTCCGGCAGCGTAAGGATCTCCTGAAAGATCTCATCATATTTCTTCATCAGACGGCTTTTTTCGTCTTTATCCTTGATGGTTCTGGCCATGTTACTGATCAGGGCCATCTCGCTTCGAAGAAGATGCCCGTCCGGTTTGGTATACATCAGGGCACTTAAGTTACGGATGGTACCTTCTCTGTCACCGGTAAAGGTACGTCCAAGGGAAGATCCTACGCTTTTATAAACCTCGCCATCCAGTTCATAAAGTCTGGTAGCAAGTTCTCTGCATTTCTCTCGAATGTTATTATCCTGCATATTGATCCTCCTCCCTTATAAAAAGAATACCAGCATATCGATGATGAACACCGGTACCAGGAAACAAATGGACCATCCCATGTATCCAAAGAAGGACGGCATGTTGATACCATTTTCGTCAGAAAGTGTCTTGACCATAAAGTTCGGAGCATTGCCGATATATGTATTGGCACCCATAAATACGGCACCACAGGAAATCGCGGAAAGAAGTTTTACAGGAACCGTTCCCAGTGTGGTTGCGATTCCACTTGTAAATCCAAGGGTTCCCGCTGTAGTCAGAAATACCAGATAGGTCGGTGTATTATCCAGGAAACTGGACAGTGCTCCTGTCGCCCAGAACATCTGGTACGGCTCGGTAATTCCAAGATTCGGTCCCACTGCTTTCAGAAGCATCAGGGCAGGCTGCATGGTGATAAAGATTCCGATAAAAAGTACCGCAACTTCTTTGATCGCACCCCAGGTAAAATGGTTTCGCACACGGATCTTTTTGTCCGTTGTCTTAAAGGACAGAAATGCTGCTGCCAGGATCAGGATGATCTCAATGATTGACGGGAAGCTTAATGTAACCTCACCGAAAATATGGATTCCTCTTACATTGCCTGCTGCATCCTGAAATGCCGGCATACTCGGAAGCATACCACTTAAGATAACGCCTACAACGATCATTACAAGGAAAATGATGTTGTGAAGTCCATCGATCTTGAACTCTGTTCCCGGTTTGCTGATGTCCGGTTTACGTCCCTCTGCGATATCTCTCTTGTAAGAGCGCATGTCCAGATGATAGAACACAAACAGAAGGATCACCATATTAAAGAGCAGTACCGGAAGAAGGTGCAGGCTCCAGAAGAAAGGAACTCCCCGCATGAATCCCATCAGAAGGGGCGGGTCACCGATCGGTGTCAGGCAGCCACCCATGTTTGACACCATAAAAATGAAAAAGATCATAATGTGGCCTTTTCTCTTTCTCCAGGAATTCATTTTGATCACCGGACGCACCATCAGCATACTGGCTCCGGTGGTTCCAATACAGCTGGAAAGCAGAGTTCCCAGTGCAAGAAGTCCTACATTTACTCTTGGCGAACCCGCAAAATCGCCCTCAACCGTAATGTTACCGGATACACAGAACAATCCGAATAACAGGATGATAAATGTAAGATAGTCATTAATTACGCACTCAAGTACTGTTTCCGCAGTTTTTCCGGCGCCGTATACAAATGCGAACGGAATGACCATAAGAACGATCCAGAACGCAACCACGATCGGCTGATGTGACTCCCACCACTCACCTTTTACCAGCGGCATCACTGCAACACACAGAAGAAGGCCCGCAAACGGAATACAAAGCCACACCGGCACGCTTGATACTGTCTCACCGTTTCCAGCCGCCCATACACCCACAGGGCATGACAGGATTACTGTCAGAAAAGTACACATGACGGTTAATAATTTCTTCAAAATATTCACCCCTCACATAAATTTTTTAACCAGTGAAATTATAACATATGGCGTTTTAAAATCAACTGTGTGGATGTGCAATTTATACTCAGATCTGCTCATTTTTTTGTGCATTTTGTTGGTGTGTTGTGACGACTTTTGTTTATTTTTTAACACACAACCAGATTTTTGAATACTGTTTGATATGTCTGTTATATATTTTATATATATTGATGCTGTGATGTGTTTACGTTTCGGCAGGCATGACTCCTCATATCCGAAATCCTGTTTTTACTGCAGGACACCATTTTCTGTGGAACAAAAAAACAGCAGTATCTTTCCCTGGCCGGTTATCTGCCAACCAAAAAATACTGCTGTCCTGTATCAGGATTTCCCTGAACTATGATCTTTCGTTTTTCTGCTCCTGAAGCCTGCTTTGGGCTTCCCTCGCCAGAAGATCTCTGTTATTTATTCCATGCACTCGTCAAGGATCTCGGCCATTTTGTCAATATCCTCTTTTGTGATCACAAGGGGAGGAACAAGACGGAGAACGTCGCTTCCTGCTGAGATCACAAGGAGACCTTTTGCAAGAGCTTTTTTCACTACATCTCCTACCGGGCGTCCTTTGATCACGATACCCTGCATGAAGCCTTTGCCTCTTCTTACTTCCGCACATTCATGTTTTGCAACCAGTTCGTCCAGTTTTTCCTCCAGATACGGGGTCAGGCCCTGTACATGAGAAAGGATCTGGTCTTTTTCGAAGATATCAAATACCTTGCTGACCGCCGCGCATACAAACGGATTTCCACCGTAAGTGGTTCCATGATCGCCTGGCTTCAAGGATGCTGCCGCTGCTTTCTTATTCAGAACAAAAGCACCTACCGGAACACCGCAGCCAAGAGCTTTGGCACAGGTCATGATATCCGGCTGTACGCCGTATGCCTGCCATGCGAAATAATGTCCTGTACGTCCCATACCACACTGGATCTCGTCCAGGATCAGGATGATATCTTTCTCATCACAGAGCTTACGCAAGCCTTCCAGGAACTCTTTGGTAGCCGGGTAAATACCTCCCTCGCCCTGTACAGTCTCGGCGATGATGGCACAGGTCTTGTCTGTAACCTGAGCTTTTACGCTCTCAAGGTCATTGAAATCCGCAAATTTTACGCCACCCATCAAAGGCTCAAAAGGCTCTCTGTAGTGTGCAGTACCTGTCACGGAAAGTGCACCGATGCTGCGGCCGTGGAAAGAATGGTTCATGGCAATGATCTCATGATCTGCATGGCCATCTCTCTCGTAGGCATATTTCTTGGCAGCTTTCAGAGCACCCTCGATAGCCTCTGTACCACTGTTTGTGAAGAATGCTTTTTCCATATGGCTTGCCTGTACAAGCTTGGCACCTGCATCAATGATCGGCTCATTGTAATACAGGTTGGAAATGTGCATCAGTTTGTCGATCTGGGCTTTCAGCGCTTCGTCATAGCCCGGATAATGATAACCCAGGGCATTTACAGCGATACCTGCCGCAAAATCCAGATATTCCTTTCCTTCGGAATCATAGAGGTGACAGCCCTGGCCTTTTTCAAAAACTACCGGAAAACGGTTATATGTATGAAGAATACTGGCCTCAGATTCTTCCATCAGTTCATTCATGCTCATTGTAATATTTCTCCCCATCATCTTTTAAAATTGCGGTACCAATACCTTTGTTTGTAAAGATCTCAAGCAGTAAGCTGTGCGGGATCCTTCCATCCAGGATATGGACTCTGTTTACACCATGCTCGATGGCATCGATGCAGTTTTTCAGTTTCGGAATCATTCCGCCGCCGACAGTACCATCGGAGATCAGGTTCTCAGCCTCATCTACACGAAGTTCGGAGATCAGAGTGGACGGATCGGAAGCGTCTCTGTATACACCTTCAATATCGGAAAGGAAGGCAAGTTTCTCTGCATTGACCGCCTCTGCAATAGCGCAGGCTGCATCATCTGCGTTAATGTTGTAGGAATCAAAATTCTCGTCAAAACCGATTGGGAATACGATCGGAAGGAAGTCTCTTTCCAGAAGGTCCTGGAGGATCTTTGGATTGACTTTTGTGACTTCACCTACGTAGCCGATGTCCTCGCCTTTGGAAAGTTTCTTTTTGCACTGGAGAAGACCACCGTCTTTACCGCTGACACCTACAGCCTGAACGCCGAGAGATTCTACTAAAGTAACAAGTTCTTTGTTGACTTTTGCGAGAACCATCTCTGCGATCTCCATGGTGTCTTTGTCTGTTACACGGAGACCGTTTACGAAACGAGGCTCCATGCCAACTTTGCCCACCCAGCGGCTGATTTCCTTGCCGCCGCCATGGACGATGATCGGTTTGAAGCCAACCAGCTTCAGGAGGACTGCGTCCTTGATGACGTTGCGTTTTAATTCTTCATCAAGCATAGCGCTTCCGCCGTATTTGATGACTACAATTTTGCGGTTAAACCGCTGAATGTATGGCAGGGCTTCTATGAGAACCTCTGCTTTGTCAAGATATTTCTGATTCACCATATGGGTATCTCCTTTTTTTGAAAAATGATATGGGTTGAAAAAGGTTTTTTTGTTGTATGTTGGACGTTTTTTCTTTATAAATTATAGTTTTGTCTCAGCTGATAGCTGTGGGATTTGCGAGGAGGGGAAGCACTCGGAGTTCCGAAGGCCGTTTCCCCTCCTCGCGCTCCTCCCCTCCGGCCACGGAGAACGGGCTGTTGCCCGCATCGCGGGCAAAGCGCCTACTGCGGATAGGCTGCCGCAGGCAGCCACCTCCGACGCGCTTTCGCCGAAGGCGAACAGCCCGTCAGTCTGCCTTTGGCGACTGACGGGCAAACTGTCACGATTTTCCAAGGCTCCCGCCCTGAAGTTCCTCACGTTCGTCACTCAGTCTTCGTCAACTAACGTTCAACACACCACAACCAAGCGTGCCCAACGGAGGGGGTTCTTAGGGGGAGCGTGCGGGCTTCGCAACTCCGAGCTCGCTCCCCCTAAGGGTTTTCTCAGCTTACAAACTGAAACAAAATTACATATAAAATCCACCATAAAAAACCATTCTACAGAGCTCTTACATCAAGAACGATAATCCGCATTGATTTTTACATAATCATAAGTAAGGTCGCATCCCCATGCGGTTGCACTGGCCTCGCCCATCTTCATATCAGCAATGGCTGTCACAGCGTCTTCAGAGAGGATCTTTGTAGCTTCCTCTTCACTGTATCCTGTAGAAACTCCATTTTCAATGATCTTGATTTTCCCTGCTTTGCTCTCAAAGTAGAGATCCACTTTTTCCGGGTCGAACTGGACTCCGGAGTAGCCGAGGGCGCAGAGGATTCTTCCCCAGTTTGCGTCGTGGCCGTAGATGGCTGCTTTTGTCAGGGAAGAGGTTACTACGGATTTACTTAAGGTTACGGCTTCTGCCTTGGTGGCTGCGCCGATGACTTTAACCTCGAAGAGTGCGGTTGCGCCTTCTCCGTCGCCTGCGATCTTTTTGGCGAGGGTTGTGTTTACGTAGTTGAGGGCTTTTTTGAACTCTTCATAATCTGCATTTTTCTCTGTGATCTTTGGATTGCCGGCCTGACCGTTTGCCAGGAGGAGGACGGTGTCGTTTGTGGAGGTGTCTCCGTCAACGGATACCATGTTGTAGGTGTCCTTGATGTCCTCGCTGAGTGCTTCCTGAAGAAGTTCCTTGGAGATGTCCACATCGCTGGTGATAAATCCAAGCATTGTGCACATGTTCGGGTGGATCATTCCAGAACCTTTGCACATACCGCCTACGGTTACGGTTTTTCCGCCGATCTCGATCTCTACAGCTGCCTCTTTCTTCTCGGTGTCGGTTGTCATGATGGCTTTTGCTGCCTCAAGACCTGCTTCGCGGCTTCCATCAAGTTTCGGAGCCATGGCTTTTACTCCGTTTGCGATACGGTCGATCGGAAGCTGCATTCCGATGACACCTGTGGATGCTACCAGCACACTGTCTTCCGGGATTCCCAGGCTTTCGGATGCTGCTTTGGCTGTTTCCTTACAGTAGCCAAAACCTTCCTCACCGGTACATGCGTTGGCGATTCCGCTGTTGCAGATCACGGCTCTTGCGCCCTGATGATTGTATACAATGTCCTGATCCCATCTTACAGGAGCTGCTTTTACCACATTGGTCGTGAATGTTCCTGCAGCCACACAGGGAACTTCACTGAATACCATGGCCATATCGGTACGGCCTTTATATTTGATCTCTGCTGCAGTTGACGCTGCCTCAAAACCTTTTGCGGCTGTTACGCCGCCGTCGATGATCTTCATATTCTATGTCTCCTCTCGTCTGAAATCCTCTGTGTTTTACGGGCACATCGGGATCTGTTTCAGTCCTTCGTTCTCGTCGAATCCAAACATCAGGTTCATGTTCTGAACGGCCTGTCCTGCGGCACCTTTTACCAGGTTGTCGATGGCACCCATCATGATCACTCTCTTAGTTCTCGGATCGATCTTGAAGTTTACATCTACAAAGTTGCTGCCTTCCACGTTTCTTGTCTGCGGGCATACATCTTTATTCAGCACACGTACAAAGAACTCATCTTTATAATATTTGTCATAGGCCGCTTTTACTTCCTCATAGGTAACATCCTTTGTCAGGGAAGCATATGCAGTTACCAGGATTCCTCTGTTCATCGGAACAAGATGCGGGGTAAAATTGATCAGCACTTCCTGTCCGCATGCGTATCCAAGCTGGTCCTCGATCTCCGGTGTATGTCTGTGTGTGGCAACGCCGTAAGCTTTAATACTCTCGTTTACCTCGCAGTAAAGATTCGGGACTTTAGCTCCTCTTCCGGCTCCGGATGTTCCGGACTTGGCATCAATGATAATAGTGTTCGGATCAATGAGGCCTTCTTTTAATAGCGGATAAATGGACAGTGTGGAGCATGTCGGATAGCATCCCGGGTTGGCGATCAGTCGTGCCTTTTTGATGTCCTCACGGTTGATCTCGCAGAGACCGTAAACAGCCTCGTCGATAAACTGTGGTGCCTTGTGCTCGATTCCGTACCATTTCTCATATTTCTTCACATCTTTAATACGGAAGTCCGCGCTTAAGTCGATCACCTTACATTTGGAAAGGATTTCTTCATTAATAAGGGATGCACAAAGACCCTGCGGAGTTGCGGTAAAGATCACATCCACCTCGTCTGCAAGTGCTGCCATGTTGTCATCCATACATTTGGCATCCACCAGTTTGAAAAAGTTCTGATAAATATCTGCATACTGCTGATCTATGTAGCTTCGGGAACCGAACCATTTGATCTCAACGTCCTTGTGTCCAAGAAGAAGTCTTACGATCTCATTTCCTGCGTATCCTGTCGCACCGATAATTCCTGCTTTAATCATCTTTCACATTCCTCCTCTGCCGTATCTCTTACGGCTTAAGTAAAAAGGCGTTCCTCATATGTCCGCCTTGTCAATGGATAGATTATACATCTTCTCTGCATATTATGCAATAGTCATTTTCTTTGATTTTTCACGGTCTTTTCTGTTTTCCCTGTATTTTCTTATAATATTACCCGTTTTTTGATGCATTTTTATGCAAAAATTTTTTTATATTTTTCAAATTATCTCTTGCATATTTATAAAATCTGGTGTATATTAAGCCATGTCGACAGGACATCCAAAAATTTTGTTTTGTCACATATGAATATTTATTCACTCTGGTAAAGTTATAAAACAGCATAATTTTTCCAGATAACGTAAAAAAATTCACCGTCCCGGAAATGTCCGGAGCGATACAAAATTTCAAAAAATCCCAGGAGGACATATATTATGAAAGAAAAAGTTGTTTTAGCGTATTCCGGTGGTCTTGATACCACAGCCCTGATCCCGTGGCTGAAAGAAACATTTGATTATGACGTTGTCTGCTGCTGTGTAAACTGCGGACAGGGAAACGAGCTGGACGGTCTTGAAGAGAGAGCAAAAATGTCCGGTGCTTCCAAATTATATATTGAAGATATTGTTGATGAGTTCTGCGATGATTTCATCATGCCATGTGTAGAGGCCGGTGCTGTATATGAGCATTCCTATCTTCTCGGAACTTCCATGGCTCGTCCGGTTATCGCCAAGAAACTGGTTGAGATCGCACGTAAAGAAGGCGCTGTTGCAATCTGCCACGGTGCTACAGGTAAAGGAAATGACCAGATCCGTTTCGAACTTGGTATCAAAGCTCTTGCTCCGGACATCAAAATCATCGCTCCATGGCGTATGACAGATCTGTGGACCATGCAGTCCCGTGAAGATGAGATCGAGTTCTGTAAAGCTCACGGCATCACTCTTCCGTTCGATGCAAGCCACAGCTACAGCCGTGACAGAAACCTCTGGCACATCAGCCACGAGGGACTGGAACTTGAGGATCCTTCCCAGGCTCCGAACTACGATGACATGCTTGTATTAAGCGTAACACCGGAGAAAGCTCCTGATAAAGAAACAGAAGTTACCATGACATTTGAGCAGGGTGTTCCGAAAACTCTCAACGGAAAGGCAATGAAAGTTTCCGAGATCATCACTGAGCTGAACAAACTTGGCGGCGAGAACGGTATCGGTATCGTTGACATCGTTGAGAACCGTGTTGTTGGTATGAAATCCCGTGGTGTTTATGAGACTCCTGGCGGAACAATCCTGATGGCAGCTCATGACCAGCTTGAGGAGCTGATCCTTGACCGTGAGACAATGGAAGCCAAGAAGAAACTGGGCAGCCAGTTTGCACAGGTTGTTTACGAGGGAAAATGGTACACACCACTCCGTGAGGCTATCCAGGCATTTGTTGAATCCACTCAGAAATATGTTACCGGTGAAGTTAAATTCAAACTTTACAAAGGAAACATCATCAAGAATGGTACAACTTCTCCATACAGCCTTTACAATGAGTCCCTTGCTTCCTTCACAACCGGTGATATGTATGACCACCACGACGCTGACGGATTCATCACTCTGTTCGGTCTGCCGCTGAAAGTTCGTGCTATGAAGCTTGCAGAAGTTAAGAACAACCAGAATCAGAACTAATTTTGCCGGACACGGTTCCGACAGATCATAAAAATGCCCCGGGAAGCTATCTGAAGTTCCCCGGGGTCTTTTCTTATATATCGCTTTGACCACATAATACGCGAAAGGATTCTTTTATCATGAACACACAGAAAATGCCTCTGAAAAATTCTCTCTGCCTGCTTCTGGCCGCTACCATCTGGGGAATCGCCTTTGTCGCCCAGAGTGTAGGCATGGAATATGTAGGTCCTTTTACTTTTAACGGCGTCCGTTCCCTGATCGGTGCTGCTGTTCTGGTGCCGGTGATCTTTCTCTTAAACCGCTCCAAAGATACAGCTTCTGCCGCGGCAGATCCCTCAACATCAACAACCACATCTTCTCCATACAAAACCCGCGATCTCTGGATCGGCGGTATCGCCTGCGGCATAGCACTTTTTGCAGCCAGCAACTTCCAGCAGTTCGGCATCAAATATACAACGGTAGGAAAAGCCGGCTTCATCACAGCCTGCTATATTGTCATTGTCCCGATTATCGGACTCTTTCTGAAAAAGAAATGCAGTCCCTTTATCTGGACAGCTGTTGTCATGGCACTGATCGGACTTTATCTTCTCTGCATCACGGACGGTTTTTCCATTGGTCTCGGAGACGTCCTGGTGCTGGTGTGTGCGTTCCTGTTTTCTCTGCACATTCTGGTCATTGACTATTTTTCCCCGAAAGCAGACGGAGTAAAACTTTCCTGTATCCAGTTCCTGGTCTGCGGGATCCTGTCCATGATCCCGGCTCTTGTCCTGGAACATCCGCAGATTTCTTCTATCCTCACTGCATGGCTCCCCATCCTGTATGCCGGCATTATGTCCTGCGGCGTTGCCTACACTTTGCAGATCGTAGGCCAGAAAAATGTCAATCCAACGGTAGCTTCTCTGATTCTTTCCCTGGAATCCTGTATCTCCGTACTTGCAGGCTGGGTCATCCTTGGACAGAAGCTTTCCGCAAAAGAGCTTCTTGGATGCGTCATCATGTTCGCGGCTATCATCCTGGCACAGCTGCCGGAGAAATCTTCTGCGAAATAGGCAGATAAACAATAAAGTGCATGAAAAGTTATCACGCTTCTCATGCACTTCTTTTTTATCTTTCATTGGCTTTCACTGCCGCCCCGTGTGGATACTGGCCGGTCACTTCATTTACTCCGCTGCTGCTTCGTCTCTCTTAATAAAGTTATTATAATGCGCCTTGATCTTCTCAAAGCTCTCCTGGCTGATATCGTGCTCCATCTTGCAGGCATCCTCCAGTGCGATCTCCGCAGGAACTCCAAGTCCCTCCAGCATCTTGGCAAGTACGGTGTGTCTCTCATAGATCTGGTTGGCGATCTCTGCGCCCTTCTCCAGAAGTGTCACAGTACCGTAACGGTCCATGGCAATATATCCGTCCTCACGGAGAAGCTTCATCGCATGGCTGACACTTGGCTTAGAAACGCCAAGTCTGGTAGCAATATCAATGGAACGAACCCCTCCGCCCTTCTTCGATAAAACCAGAATTGATTCCAGGTAATCCTCTGCTGACTGTCTGATTTCCATATAAAATCCTCCCTACAAAAATTTAACTCTATATAGACCCTCTAAAGGGATCTGAATTGCATTCTCGCCCCTATTTTACAGGTGAATATTAACTTTTAATATACCGCTTAAAGGATGTTATGTCAAGTATTTCACACATATTTGTCTTGACATTAAAAATATTTTCCCTGATAATACTATCTGAACAATACATCTGTTCTGTAGCAGCCCGGAACTTTTTTCCAGGGGTGCTATCTTTTTGAACAGTAAAAAGAAAGGAGTTTTTTTATGCTCAAAACCCTGCTGGCCCAGGTCAGGGAGTTTAAAAAGGCATCGTTTCTTACGCCTTTTTTCATGATCCTGGAAGTTCTCTTTGAGACTCTGATTCCCCTGGCCATGGCTTCCATTATTGATAAGGGTGTGGAAGCCGGAAATATTGGCCATATCTACCGGATGGGTGGAGTTATGGTAGTTCTTGCCCTGTGCGGACTCTGGTCCGGCGTCATGGGCGGAAAATACGGAGCACTGGCCTCCACAGGCTTTGCCAGAAACCTCCGAAAAGCCATGTACACCAACATCCAGACCTTTTCTTTTTCCAACATCGACAAATACAGCACTGCCGGCCTGATCACCCGTCTTACCACAGATGTGACCAACCTGCAGAATGCCTATCAGATGATCCTGCGTATGTGTACCCGTGCACCGGCCAGCCTGATCTGTGCCATGGTCATGGCATTTCTCATCAACGCCAAACTTGCAAGCATTTATCTGATCGCGGTGATCTTCCTCGGTGCCTGTCTGATCTTTATCATGCGGAAAGCAACGAAATATTTCCAGACTGTGTTCCGCAAATACGATGACCTGAACGCAAGTGTCCAGGAAAATATCGGTGCCGTCCGTGTTGTCAAAGCCTATGTCCGTGAAGACTACGAGATCAGCAAATTTCAGAAAGCCTGTAACAAAGTATACGAAATGTTCTTAAGTGCCGAGAAGATCGTTGTTATGAACATGCCTCTGATGCAGTTTACCGTTTACGCCTGCATCCTTGGAATCAGCTGGCTTGGCGCAAAAATGATCGTGGGCAGCACGCTTACTACCGGTGAGCTTATGAGCCTTCTCACTTACTGCATGAACATTCTCATGAGCCTGATGATGCTCTCCATGGTTTTTGTTATGGTGACCATGAGTATTGCCAGTGCCGAGCGTGTTACGGAAGTCATCAACGATACTGCTGATATCACTGACCCGGAGAACCCGGTAACAAAAGTTCCGGACGGAAGCATCGTCTTCGACCACGTAAACTTCAGTTATAAGAAAGACAGCAAAGAACCGGTCTTAAAAGACATCAACCTTTCCATCCGCTCCGGCGAGACCATCGGAATCATCGGCGGTACCGGAAGTGCCAAATCCAGTCTTGTCAACCTGATCAGCCGTCTTTATGACGTAACGGACGGTTCTGTTCTTGTGGGAGGCATCGATGTCCGCAAATACCACCTGGAATCTCTCAGGAACCAGGTTTCCGTTGTCCTTCAGAAGAATGTCCTCTTCTCAGGAACCATTCTGGAAAATCTCCGCTGGGGTGACAAAAACGCCACGGAAGAAGAATGCCGCCGTGCATGCCAGCTTGCCTGCGCTGATGATTTCATCGAAAAAATGCCGGATAAATACAATACTTTCATTGAACAGGGCGGTTCCAACGTTTCCGGAGGTCAGAAACAGCGTCTCTGTATCGCCCGTGCTCTTCTGAAGAAACCGAAGATACTGATCCTGGACGATTCCACCAGTGCGGTAGATACTGCCACAGACGCAAAAATCCGCCGTGCTTTTGCAGAAGAGATCCCGGATACCACCAAGCTGATCATCGCCCAGCGTGTTTCCAGTATCCAGAATGCAGACCGCATCATCGTTATGGACAACGGCGAGATCAACGGATTTGGTACCCATGAGGAACTTCTTAAGACCAACGCCATTTATCAGGATGTATTCAATTCACAGACCGGCGGTGCCGGTGATTTTGACGAGGGAGGTGATCCGGCTTGAAAAAACAGAACATGAAAGGTCCGGGTGGTCCTGGACCGAAAGGCATGGGAGCGCCGGAACAGCCAGGAAAACTTCTGGGACGCCTTTCCCGTTATATTTTTAAGAACTACAGTATCCATATCGTGATCGTGGTGATCTGCATTTTTGTCAGCGTTCTTGCCAATGTACAGGGAACCATGTTCATGAAAACCCTGATTGACCAGTATATCATGCCTCTTCTTAAGGCAGATACACCGGACTTCGGGCCTTTAACTGCTGCAATCGCACGTGTGGCATGTTTTTACGCCATCGGTGTTATTGCCACCTATACTTATAACCGTATCATGATCAATGTTTCCCAGGGAACTTTACGTAACCTCCGAAACGACATGTTTGCAAAAATGGAAACACTTCCCATCAAATATTTTGATACCCACGCACACGGTGATATCATGTCCATCTACACCAACGACATTGATACCCTGCGCCAGATGATCAGCCAGAGTTTCCCGCAGCTGCTTTCCAGCGTGATCACCATTGTCAGTGTTCTTGTAAGTATGCTGATCCTCAACGTTCCGCTTACTTTCGTGACTCTGCTTATGGTTGCCATTATGCTGACTGCCAGCCGGAAACTTGCGGGCCTGAGCGGAAAATATTTCCTGGAACAGCAGACAAACCTTGGTATTGTCAACGGCTATATCGAAGAGATGATGGAAGGACAGAAAGTTGTCAAAGTCTTCTGCCATGAGGACGAAAGCATCCAGAAATTCGATGAGCTGAACGACCAGCTTTTTGCCAGCGCAGACAACGCCAACCGTTTTGCCAACATCCTGATGCCTGTAGTTGGCCAGCTTGGAAACGTCAGCTACGTGATCTGTGCCATGGTTGGCGGTATCCTTGCCATCAATGGCATCGGAAACTTCACTCTTGGCGGACTTGCCAGCTTCCTGACTTTCAACAAGAGTTTTAACATGCCCATCAACCAGGTCAGCCAGCAGTTCAACAGTATTGTTATGGCCCTTGCAGGTGCCAAACGTATCTTTGATCTTCTGGATGAGAAATCCGAAGTGGACGAAGGCTACGTTACTCTTGTCAACGCAAAAGAGGAAAACGGCGTTCTCACCGAATCCGAGAAACGTACCGGCCGCTGGGCATGGAAACATTTCCATAAAGCTGAGGGTACCACGGATTATATCGAGCTGAAAGGTGACATGGTTCTGGAGGATGTGGATTTTGGTTATAACTCCAACAAGATCGTTCTTCATGACATCAACATGTATGCACAGCCGGGCCAGAAGATCGCTTTTGTAGGATCTACCGGCGCCGGAAAAACAACCATCACCAACCTTCTGAACCGTTTTTACGACATTCAGAAAGGTAAGATCCGTTACGACGGCATCAATATCACCAAGATCAAAAAAGACGATCTTCGCCGTTCCATGGGCATCGTTCTTCAGGATACCAACCTGTTCACGGCAACCGTTATGGAAAACATCCGCTACGGAAAACTGGATGCCACAGATGAAGAGGTCATCGCCGCAGCAAAACTTGCCAACGCTGACGGTTTTATCCGCAGGCTTCCACAGGGTTATAACACCCTTCTCCGTGGAAACGGTGCAAACTTGAGCCAGGGCCAGAGACAGCTTCTCTCCATCGCCCGTGCAGCTGTTGCAGATCCGCCTGTCCTGATCCTGGACGAAGCCACCAGTTCCATTGATACCCGTACCGAAAAACTGGTACAGGATGGTATGGATAAGCTGATGGAAGGCAGGACAACCTTCGTGATCGCCCACAGACTTTCCACAGTACGTAACAGTGACTGTATCATGGTCCTGGAGCAGGGACGTATTATCGAGCGTGGTTCCCACGAGGAGCTGCTTGCTCAGAAGGGCCGGTATTATCAGCTGTATAATGGCTGATCCTGGCCTCCCGGTTATTTCCGGGCAAAAATATTTCAAGGCAGAAAAAACATGCAGGGTACATCTTTGTGGGATGGCTCTGCATGTTTTATTTTTCCGTAATCTTTCTTCCATTTTATCTCTGCACTTCTTCTGATGATTCTTTTATGATATAATTTTTTCGTTGATTTTTTAGAAAGGGGTTTCTGCTGAATTCTGAATTACAACAAAATTTCAGAACTACGGCGGATTAAATTCAAATATATGAAACAGGCTGAAGAATATTATTACGGCAGAATGCCAAAAGATAAACAGAACGTGTACCGCGCAATGCTTCACGGACTTATGGAACTTTCCGATGAGTTTCTGATCCCACAGGTTCCCACTACCGACGGAAACTGGCTCTATGATGTGTTTTTCCAGCTGAGACTGGATCATCCGGAGATCTTCTGGGCCGTGGGGTTCAAATACCGCTATTACAAAGATTCTCCAAATCTGATCCTGATCCCTGAATATATCTTTGACAAGAATAAGATCCGGGAACACCAGAAAGCTCTGGGCGCCCGCGTAGACAAGCTTGTACGCCCTGCCATGAAGCTTTCCGAGTGGGATAAGGAAAAATATGTCCATGACTTTATCTGCGAAAACATCCGCTATGACAAGCTGAAAAAGCCATACTCCCACGAGATCATCGGGCCTCTTGGACACGGCGTAGGCGTCTGCGAGGGAATCGCCAAATCTGTAAAAGTGCTCTGCGATGCCCTCGGTGTCTGGTGTATCATCGCCATCTGCGGAAACAATCCGGAAAAAGGGATCAAATACCGCCACACCTGGAATATTGTCCGGATTAACGGACAGTACTATCACCTGGATGCCACCTTCGACAATACCCTTGGCAAAAACGAGGACGGTTCTGTCAGCATCCGCTACGATTATTTTAATCTGGATGACAAAAATATCTTCCGTGACCATGAGCCGCTGATCGCTCCTGCGCCCTCCTGCCCCGACGGAAGCCACTTCTACTACCGCGAGAAAAAGCTTTCCTTTACCAAGCTGGAAGACGTCTACAAACGCGCCCTCCAGGCCGCCAAAAAAGGCCGTGAATTCACGTTCCACTGGAGAGGCGGATATCTCACCCGTGAGATCCTCGCCGACCTCGTAGACCAGATCCAGACCGCTGGAAAGACCCGGGATAAAAAAGCCATCATCACCCTCAACTGGCCCCAGGCTGTGCTCCGGTTTCACTTTGTGGAGCAGCAGGCGGAAGGAAAGGTGTTTATTGAGGAAGTGAATGAGGGGGAGAAATTGTAATTTGATTTAAAAAATTTTATAGAGCCAAATGCCACAGATCATTACCGATACATCTGTGGCATTTTATTATGAGTATTATTCTGAAAATACAAAAGACCTTCTATAAACCAAATTTACAGAAGATCTCTTAATAAGTGCGGATAACAGGACTTGAACCTGCACGATTGCTCACTGGTACCTAAAACCAGCGCGTCTGCCAATTCCGCCATATCCGCATATTCAATTGTTGCCATCACTCTGTCTGATGGTAAAAAAATAACGGAAAGCAAATGCTTTCCGCTAATGAGGCATCGGGGATTCGAACCCCGGACAACTTGATTAAAAGTCAAGTGCTCTACCGACTGAGCTAATACCCCATAAAAAAGGACTGGGCTAGCTGGATTCGAACCAGCGAATGCAGCAGTCAAAGTGCTGTGCCTTACCGCTTGGCGATAGCCCAATGGGCGAAGGGTGGATACAGGGATTCGAACCCTGGGCCTCCAGAGCCACAATCTGGCGCGCTAACCAACTGCGCTATACCCACCACAACGTGCCTGAAGGGATTCGAACCCCCGACCCACGGCTTAGAAGGCCGTTGCTCTATCCAGCTGAGCTACAGACACATGCTCTCTTTTCAGAGAAGCGGGTGATGGGAATCGAACCCACGTATCCAGCTTGGAAGGCTGGTGTTCTACCATTGAACTACACCCGCATGCTTGCGGTAATAAGTTTACAGCAGTCGGGGTGACAGGATTCGAACCTGCGGCCTCCTGGTCCCAAACCAGGCGCTCTAGCCAAACTGAGCCACACCCCGATGTACCATTTACTTATGGTCTTTATTAAGTTTTTGTCGCTGTTGCTTTTCTCTTGCCTGACGACAAGTGATATTATATTATAGTTTTTTACAAATGTCAACACCTTTTTTGAATTTTTTTAAAAAAACTTTTTTTCACGTTTTTTCCGTCTATTCAAAGGTTTTCCTGTCATTTGCGACTTGCTTATGGTATCATAATCCTGATAATAAAGTCAAGAAGAAAATCTGGAAAATTAAGGAGATGTTTTTATGGATATAAAGTTATTTCAGCAGAAGCTCAATGAAATCTGCACCATCGCAGAGGAGAACGGCAAACAGCTCTCCCAGCAGCAGATCCGTGAGCATTTCGATGAATCTGATCTGAGCACTTCACAGCTTGTAAAGATCCTGCAGTATCTCAAATTAAAAGGTATCACTATCGAAGGTGCCGAGGAAGCAGCCAGCGCTGCGGCGGCAGCAAATACCTCCTCTGAATCCGGAAGCGAGGAAGAACTTCCAGGCACCCGTGCAGCCCTTACAGCTGAGGAACAGGCTTACCTCAGTGACTATATGGAAAGTTTTTCCCCGGAAGGGCTTGATTCCGACGATCTTGCTTCCCTCTTCCAGGCCTTTGCAAAGGGTGACACCGCTGCCGAAGGTGCTCTGACCCAGTTCTACATGGCCCAGGCAGCCCAGATGGCCGCTGAACTGAACTGTGAGGAGATTTACCTGACTGACCTCATTCAGGAGGCGAATCTGGCCCTTCTGGCGGCTCTTAAGGAAACAGAACCCCAGCAGAAGAACGACGCCTGGATGCGCGGCCGTATCCGCAGCGGAATCCTCCATGCCATCGAGGAACAGACCCAGCAGAAATTCCGTGATGACTATCTGGTATCCAAGGTAGAAAATCTTGAATCCGCGGTAAAAGAGCTCACAGACGATGACGACACCACCAAATTCACCATCGATGAACTCGCCGTAATCCTGGATATGAATGTGGACGAGATCCGGGATGTGCTTCGGCTTACCGGGGATGATAAATAAGATCTTATATTATAACGAAAAAGCCTCAGTACATGCATAGCACCAACAACTTACCTGCTGCCTGTGTTATACCTGTCCTGAGGCATTATCATTCTATAGCAATTCTGAAAATTATTTTTTCTCATACTGCTCGATCATACATTGATGTTCTTTTTTATCCTTATCATAATTAATCGCTACAAGTAAAATATCTCCTGTGTACTCCAAAACAGAATCTGGATACTTCCTGTCTTTAATCTGCTGCATTGCAGTCTGAGCGTTCTGATTCCACTTCAATTCAACTACAAGCGCCGGATAATCACTTTTATATTCCGGCTTCGGAATAAATACAAAATCTGCAAATCCACGTCCTGATGGCAGTTCCCGAACCGGCTTGAAATAATACTGCATAGCGCTTAAATATGCAATCGCCAGCACACTGCTTAATGAATTTTCGTTATGATACTGAATAACGGAAACATATTCATTATGGATTTTTTCTATCTGTGCAGCTACCACCGGACAATCCATTTCCAATGTTGCATCCAACAGCTTCTCCGATTCCTGCTGAAAAAGGATCATTTCATTCCAGGCTTTACTTTCTACCGCAGTTGTCAGCTCCTGCCTGATCTCTTCATTGGGCACAAATGCCGTTTTTCTGGTCTGGTCATAACCAAGATATCCCAAATGGATCATATAGGTCAGTACATCATCTCTGCTCTTTATATTCTCTGTATCATTTTTGAATGTCGCTGTATTGACTTTCACAGATGCACCGGACAACATTTCTATGATCGATGTTTTCAATCCATCATAATTCATATTAATAAGAGGCACGATCGCTTCATAGGACGCTGTTTCCGACCAGTAACTCTTAAATTCACCTTTAAGCATCACGCTGACTACTGCTCTCGGATTATAAACCTGACAGTCCTTCAAAAGATATCCATCATACCATCGCTTCACTTCATGAAAATCCTGTTGATATTCTTCCGAAAGATTCCGCACCTCATCTTCTGTAAATCCGATATACGGTGCAAGATTGCCCGCACTTAACATTGTAAATTCATCAAAATTATTAAGCGCTGACTGTGTTGTTTCTTTTTTTACCGGGAGAATACCTGTAAGATATGCAAGTTGGATATATCTGGTTGGTTCCGTCCCTTTGAACATTCCTCTGAGAAAATTAATATACTCTTTCTGCACTTTGGAATTCGCCGCTGCATCTCGGATCAGAACATCCCACTCATCAATGATCACAACGAATTTCTGCCCTGTTTTCTCCCGGATTCTTGAAAGCGCATCTGGCAAAGATATCTCTTCTGATGGTAACACACATGGATAAATCGTTCTCAGCTCATCCAGTATACTCTCTGTGATAAATGCAACAACGTCATCTGCCTTTGCACAATTTGCCAGAAACCACTGAACATCTATATGGATTAAATCATATTTATTGAGATGTTTTCGGAAATCTGCTGCCTTACTGATCTCCAGTCCTGAAAACATTTTTTCGGAATCCGCTCCCTTGCTGTAATACGCAGTAAGCATATTCGCCGTATAGGATTTCCCGAATCTGCGCGGACGACTGTTACAGATATAGGCATCCATAGTATCCAGAACAGTATTTGTGTACTCCAACAATCCTGTTTTATCCACATATATCCTGGAATTCAGTGCTACCTGAAATGCGCTGTTATCCGGATTTACAAATCTTCCCATTTATGTCCGCCCCTTTCTGAAACTATATACTATATCCCCGTACTTCTTGCTTTACAGTATATCGTAATCTATTCTGCATCGTCAATGGCTGTTGTCACAGAGTGTGACATCCTCTCCTTCTGCCTTATAAAAAAGAGGCTTCGATCCAATGTAAACATTCAAAGTATACATTGAACCTGGCCTCTTTTGTATGATATAAATTATCTGATTGTACTTACTGGACAATGAAATAATACGGAACTTCCATAACTGTTCGCTGATCTTTTGTTACGGTGATAACAAGCCGATAGCTGCCGGAGCCTGTAATTCCTCCGAGGGAAAATTTATTCCAATAATTTTAGTTCATATGACGCCTGTAAATATTGTACAGGCGTCTTTTTGTTTGTCGCAGAGTATACAACTCTGCGGCATTTCTTTTTTTCTATATAATACTTCTTATTTATAAGTACCGGATCTCCACATCCATCCCGCCGTTTCCGTCCGTTTCCAGAACTGCATAGCTGGGTCTTCTGCCCCGTTGCCTTGGGAAGGCCAGGCTTCCGGGGTTTACAAGAAGAATTCCGTCTTCTTTTTCCAGGACCGGCACGTGAATGTGTCCGAAAAATGCCGCATTGCAGCCACGCTGTTTTGCAGCATCTGCCAGCTGGTCAAAAGCCATGGACACGCCATAATAGTGACCATGTGTCACCAGTACCTTATTTCCTTCAATGTCGATCACATCTTCTCTTGGAAGATCGGAGAAAAAATCATTATTTCCGGATACAATGCTGCAGGGACAGTCTGCGAGGGCTTCGATATAAAATTCTCTGCCTTCCACGTCTCCACAATGCACCAGCATGTCAAAAGGAGCTTCCCGGTTTACTGCGATCTCCAGGTTTTCATCTCTTCCGTGGGTATCGCTCACGATCAGCACCTTCATACAAGTTCTTCCTTTATAAGGCGAAGGGCTTTTCCGCGATGGCTGATCCTGTTTTTTTCTTCCATGGAAAGTTCTGCGGAAGTGCAGCCATATTCCGGAAGATAAAAGATCGGGTCATAGCCAAAACCGTTCTCGCCTTTTTCCTCGTATCCAATGCGCCCCTCCATGGTGGCACGGACCATCTCTCTTCTGCCATCCGGGAAAGCCGCCGCAATGGCACAGACAAAACGTGCGGTACGTTTCTCATCCGGTACACCTTCCAGACGTTCGATCAGGTTCGCGTTTTTGATGTGGTAGGAAGTGTCCTCTCCCATGTAACGTGCGGAATAGATTCCCGGCTCTTTATTCAGATAGTCGATCTCAAGGCCGGAATCATCTGCCAGAACGATCTCACCGGTCATTTTGCAGATGGCCTCAGCTTTGATCATGGCATTTTCTTCGAAGCTTTTTCCATTTTCGTCGATATCCGCATGGATTCCGGCATCTTTCAGGGAAAGGATCTCAAGCTGGGGATCCGCAAGTATCCTTCGGATCTCCTTCATTTTCCCCTCGTTTCCAGTGGCAAAAATGATCTTTTTCATTCTTTTATACTTCCTTTCTTCGGCGGACGTGGTCCAAGGAACTGGTAATAGTAGGTTTTCATCATTCCGTTATAGATCTTACGGTTCTTGTCTGCTTTTCGGCCGATATCATTCTCTGCCTTGTCATAGGCGGTGATAAGATACATGGACCAGCGATCCAGGCGCTTATAGCTCTCGCCGATCTCACGGTACAGTGCCGGAAGATTCTCTTTTTCCTCGATTCGCTCACCATAGGGCGGATTGGTCACAATAAAACCAAACGGTTTGGAGTGGCGGAGTTCGCTGACCGGTCTCTGCTGAAAATGGATCAGTTTGTCCACTCCTGCCATCTTTGCATTGGCCCGTGCTGCCTTGATAGCTGCCGCATCGATGTCAAAGCCCTGGATATCCGTCTCAATATCAAGATTTACCCGCTCTCTGGCTTCTTCTCTTGCATCTTCCCAGCATTCCTTCGGGATGAGATGTTCCCAGCTCTCAGCCAGGAAGTGGCGGTTCATTCCAGGTGCCATATCCGCTGCCATCATTGCCGCCTCAATGGGAAAGGTACCACTTCCGCAGAAAGGATCCACGAGAATACGGTCTTTTTTCCACGGGGTCAGCATCAGAAGTGCGCTGGCAAGTGTCTCTGTGATGGGTGCTTTCACGGTCATCTGGCGGTATCCTCTCTTATGAAGAGATACGCCGGAAGTATCGATCCCGATCAGGGCCACATCTTTCATAAATGCCACACGGATTGGGAACTCCGGACCGTCTTCCGGGAACCAGGAAATTCCGTAGATGCCTTTGAGACGTTCTACGATGGCTTTTTTCATGATGGACTGGATATCGGATGGGCTGAAAAGTTTACTCTTGATGGAGTTTGCCTTGGCTACCCAGAATTTACCGTTCTTCGGTATGTAATTCTCCCATGGGAGAGCCTTGGTCTTCTCAAAAAGTTCGTCGAATGTCTCGGCTTTTACTTCGCCTACTTTCAGAAGGACGCGTTCTGTGGTGCGGAGGAACAGATTGGCGTCTGCCACACCCTGGGCGTCTGCCTCAAAAGTTACTCTTCCGTCTTCCACTTTGGTCACTTCATAACCAAGGTCCAGTATTTCACGTTTCAGTACCGCCTCTGTTCCGAAATGGCAGGGCGCTGTTAATTCCCACAGATTCATAAAGTGATCTCCCGTACTGTATTTCCTTCAAAGTCTTTGATTGTAAAAATTCCGTTCTCAAGGATTGCGTAGGTTGGCGGGTTGCCTTCCTTTGGAATGGATACGGAACCTGGGTTCAGAAGGATATAATTTCCCATGTTTTCTGCTTTCAGCACATGTGTATGGCCGTGGATCAGGATGTCGCCTTCCATCATTGGCGGAAGGTTATCTTTGTTGTAGATGTGACCGTGTGTGGCGTACAGAGTTTTTCCATCGATGGCGAGAATGCAGTAGTCTGCCATCACCGGGAAGTCAAGGACCATCTGGTCTACCTCTGCCTCACAGTTTCCGCGTACTGCGTAGATCTGATTTTTTCTTTCATTTAAAAGGCGGATGACTTCCTTCGGTGCGTATTCCTTCGGAAGGTCATTTCTCGGACCGTGATAAAGCAGATCTCCCAGAAGTACCAGTCTCTCCGCCTTCTCTTCGTCATATGCTTCCAGCATTTTCCGGCAGTAGTATGCCGAACCATGTACATCGGACGCGAACATATATTTCATAATCTTTTCTCCTTGTGGTTTGTGTCATTTTTATTCCTGTTCTTTACATTATCATGATTTCCTTTAAAATACAAGCACAAGCCATTGCCAGTCATGCATTCGTAATCCCCTTCAATGCTGGTCACGGAGCGAACAGTGATTCCGTTTCGATGCCGCCCTGCGATTTCCTGGTTCCTCTGATCTATTACTCTGTTTTATCCGCTTACAAGATTCCGGCCTCTGTAGGCTGCAAATCCGCCGATCACAGACCGGGTGCGGCAGCCCGCTCTTGCCAGGCTCCGGGCGGCCTGCATGCTGGCACCACCGCGGTCACAGTAAAGGATCAGGATCTTATCTCCTGAAAACTGGTACTTCTGCTCCTGTTGTTTCTCAAGATATTCTTCCAGCTCATGGTATGGAATGTTTACTGCGTTCCGGACATGTCCCTTTTTGTAGGAGACCGGATCCCGGAGATCTATGATAACGGCGTCACTGCGCTCCACATAATAATCCAGCATTTTGGCAGAGATAGTTTCGATCTGAAACATGGAAAAATCTCTCCTCTTTTTGCTATATTATATGGAAGCTTCTGTAGGAATGTTCCCTTATATGTATGGAAGCGGGAGAAAGCCAGCTCTGACTTTTTCCCGCTTTTTTTCCGATTTTTTCTGTATGATCCGGCCAACTGACTGATGGATCCTGTACCGCATAAAAATGGTGCTTCTGCTTATTGCGTATTGATCCTCTGCCTAGTATCTTCCGGATCACTTACCCTGAATATCTAGTATCTGTCGGACTCTCTGTCTTTCTCTGAATCGTACTCGTCGGATGTTTTGTTTCCGTAACTGTTGCCGTAGCTGTTTTTGGAACTGTTTTTAGAAGAATTTCTGGAGCTGTTTCTGGAACTGTTTTTTCCGCAGTTTCTGGAATCACTTTCCCCGTAATTTTTTCCCGCATAATTGGACTCATTTCTGTCTGTTTCGTAATTTTTCGCCATTTGAATTACCTCCTGATGAAGTTGATTTTTGCGGCTTTCTGAAGCTTTCTGCCGCTTTTTATTACAGGAAATAGTATCCCAAAAAGTTTGGAGATTATTCGCCAAAATGATATTGCTTTTTTTTCCAGTTTATATTATAATCATTCTTGTAAAAAGAATTTACCCTTCAAAAATTTTTTTTACATAACCCCTTATTTAATTATTTATACTCCCCTCGAAACACCCGGTAGCTCCCCTACCGGGTGTTTCTCTATGCAAAGAACAGGCCGCCGGAACGACCTTATCATTGTCGTTCCGGCGGCCTGTTTTTTATCCATTGATGGGGTTCACATGCACCATGCAGTGCTTTACGTCTTTGAATTTATCTTCGATGGTATGATGCACATTTTCCGCAATATCATGTGCATCGTTGAGGGATATTTCTCCTGCCGCCGCGATCTCGATATCCACGTACATTTTGGATCCGAAAAGGCGGGTTCGAAGAAGATCCACTCTTCTGACGCCCGGCACCTTGAGGATCTCACGGCGCATCGATTCTTCGGTTTTTGCATCACAGGAGTGATCTACCATCTTGTCAATAGCATCCCTGAAAATATCGATCGCAGCTTTGGCGATCATAAAGCAGATCACGATACTGGCAACAGGATCCAGGATGGGGTATCCCAGTCTTGCTCCGAAGATACCCACAAAGGCTCCGATAGAGGAAAGTGCATCAGAGCGGTGATGCCATGCATCTGCCATCAGTGCTCCGGAATTGATCTTCTTCGCAGCACCTCTTGTGTACCAGAACATCCACTCTTTTGTCACGATGGATACCACTGCCGCGATCAGCGCAAGGGTTCCAGGGATGGCGATCGTTCCGCCGGATGTACTTTTTACAATATCACGGACACCGGTAATGCCGATGCCAAGACCTGTTACAAGCAGCATCCCCGCAAGAACAATGGAAGAAACGCACTCCATTCTCTCATGTCCGTACTGATGCTCCTTGTCCGATTTTTTTGCAGAAAGACGGACACCGATGATAACAATAAAAGTACTTCCCACATCGGATGCAGAATGGATCGCATCAGAAATCATCGCTCCGGAATGCGCCGCAATACCGGCGATAAGTTTAAATATGGATAACAGCAGATTTACCAGGATACTGATCCCGGACACCTTCATCGCCGTCTGCTGTTCCCATGAGCTTTCTTTATCTGTGTCGTGTATAATCGTTTCGTTTTTTGTGTGTTCCATAAACAGGACCTCCTTTTGATTAGCATATGATTCTGGTCTTTCTTATGGCACAACATTTTCCGTGAAAAAACCGGCGGTTCTTTCACTACTCGCTGAACTGCGATTTCCGCCGGTGTTCTTTCTTATCTACATAGGGATCTCCCAGTTTCTACCTTCTGTTCCATCCATATTTTTGCAGTAAAAAAGACATACCTGCGAAACATACACTGTCCCGCAGATATGTCTGAAAGTAAAGCGGATACTCATCTTCCGCTTCACTACATATTCATGAATGCAATTGTTTCACAATTTGCGTTCAAATCCATATCCGCTGCCGCTTCCTGCGGCCCGGCCCCACGCCCTCAGATAAATACTCTGTTTCTGAATGGCGTCGCCTGCTCAGTTTGTACTGTTGATCTCGCATCCTGTTCGAATGTAATGCAGTGCAAAGAGAATTTTTACAGTCTTGCGGGTCTTCCGCTTGACTTCCCAGAAAGGATACACCTTGCACCATCTGTTAGTCAAGCCAAAGATTTTTTATATTTTATAGTAGGATTTTAAGGTATTACAGATATTATAAAACCGGGAGCGGATAAATCCACTCCCGGTCAAATCTACGATCTGTATTCAGTTGGAATGATCGATTATGCCTGCGGGCCAGCAGCAACGAGTGCTTTACCAGCAGCATTTCCTTCATATTTAACAAAGTTCTTAACGAATCTTGCAGCAAGATCTTTAGCCTTTGTCTCCCACTCTGCAGCGTCTGCATATGTGTCACGTGGGTCAAGGATTGCAGGATCTACGCCTGGAAGCTCTGTCGGAACCTCGAAGTTGAAGAATGGGATCTTCTTTGTCGGAGCTTTAAGAATAGATCCGTCAAGGATAGCATCGATGATACCACGAGTATCTTTGATGGAGATACGTTTTCCAGTTCCGTTCCATCCTGTGTTAACGAGGTATGCTTTCGCACCGCTCTTCTCCATTTTCTTAACGAGCTCCTCAGCATATTTTGTCGGGTGAAGCTCAAGGAATGCCTGTCCGAAGCAAGCGGAGAATGTAGGAGTAGGCTCTGTGATTCCACGCTCTGTACCAGCAAGTTTAGCTGTGAATCCGGAAAGGAAGTAGTACTGTGTCTGCTCCGGTGTCAGGATAGATACTGGAGGAAGTACGCCGAATGCATCTGCGGACAGGAAGATAACTTCTTTAGCTGCCGGTGCAGAAGATACCGGGCGAACGATGTTCTCGATGTGGTTGATCGGGTAGGAAACACGTGTGTTCTCTGTTACGCTCTTGTCAGCGAAGTCGATCTTTCCATCTTTATCAAGTGTTACATTCTCAAGAAGAGCGTTTCTCTTGATCGCATTGTAGATGTCCGGCTCAGACTCTTTGTCAAGGTTGATAACCTTAGCGTAGCATCCACCCTCGAAGTTGAATACTCCGTTGTCATCCCAGCCGTGCTCGTCATCACCGATCAGGAGACGCTTAGGATCTGTGGAAAGTGTTGTCTTACCTGTTCCGGAAAGACCGAAGAAGATTGCTGTGTTCTCTCCGTTAAGGTCTGTGTTTGCAGAGCAGTGCATGGAAGCGATGCCCTTAAGCGGCAGATAGTAGTTCATCATGGAGAACATACCTTTCTTCATCTCTCCGCCGTACCATGTGTTAACGATAACCTGCTCACGGCTTGTAATGTTGAACATTACAGCTGTCTCAGAGTTAAGACCCAGCTCTTTGTAGTTCTCAACTTTAGCCTTGGATGCGTTGTAAACAACGAAATCTGGCTCAAAGTTCTCAAGCTCCTCAGCTGTTGGCTGAATGAACATGTTTGTTACGAAGTGTGCCTGCCAAGCAACCTCAACGATGAAACGGATAGCCATACGTGTATCTTTGTTAGCTCCGCAGAATGCATCTACTACGAAAAGTCTCTTGTTGGAAAGCTCTTTCTGCGCAAGATCTTTAACTGCAGCCCAAGCTTCCTGAGTTGCAGGATGGTTGTCATTCTTGTACTCATCGGATGTCCACCAAACTGTGTCCTTGGAATTCTCATCCATAACGATATATTTGTCTTTAGGGGAACGTCCTGTGTAGATACCCGTCATTACATTGACAGCACCAAGCTCGCTGACCTGACCTTTCTCAAATCCCTCAAGCTCTGGTTTGGTCTCTTCCTCGAATAATGTCTCGTAAGAAGGATTGTACACGATCTCAGTTGTTCCGGTAATACCATACTTTGTTAAATCGATTTTTGCCATCTTAACATTTACCTCTCTTCTTTAATAGTAATTATGATAGCCACCTACTCTTGCAGGTTCTCGTCATCCTGCCATAGGAATTGGTCATTCCAACATCCCTATCCACAATTATACATAAATTGTACGTAAAAGCAACCAAAAAAATTCATTTTCCGCAAAAAAATGATAAATCTTTAACAGTGACGTTTTAGTACTGTCAGATTTTATTTCATCTACGCTTGACTTTTTCAGAATAATAGCTACAATATATCTGATTATAGTTATTATATATATTTATAATAATAACTATACTATTTTAATATATAGAAAGAAGTGATTTCTGTGTCAGATATTCCGGTTAAACGTAATCATATGAAAATCCCCTGGCACAACTACGTAAGCGCCAGGAACAGCCAGCCCATCACCGAGGCTTCTCTTTCCGAAAAAGCTTCCCTGATCGGCCGTACAGGCATGATGCTTCTCTCCTGTGGGACCGGTGCCTGGCGGGTACGGAGTTCCATGAATACATTGTCAGAAGCACTTGGCATCACCTGCTCCGCAGATATCGGACTAATGTCTATAAGCTACACCTGCTTTGACGGTGAGAGCAGTTTTTCCCATGCACTTAGCCTGACTACCACCGGCGTAAATACTTCCAGACTGAACAGGCTGGAACATTTTGTCAGTGATTTTCCTGCGGAGGGTATCCATATGAGCGGTGAAACACTGCACAGTCAGTTAGATGAGATCGAGCGGATCCACGGGCTTTATTCCCCTGCAGCCCTGGGAATGGCTTCTGCACTGGCCTGTGGTGCATTTACTTTTCTTCTGGGCGGTGGCCCGCTGGAAATGATCCTGGCTTTTGCAGGCGCAGGCATCGGAAACGCCATCCGCTGCAAGCTTGGCAAGCATCATTTTACTCTGTTTATGTGCATTGCAGTTTCTGTTTCCTCCGCCTGTCTTGTATATGCAGGCTTCCTGAAGCTGGCAGAGCTTCTGTTCCACATTTCCGTCCAGCATGAGGCCGGGTACATCTGTTCCATGCTGTTTATCATTCCGGGCTTTCCGTTTATCACAAGCGGGATCGACCTTGCCAAGCTGGATATGCGTTCCGGTCTGGAACGACTGGCCTACGCCATTATTGTTGTAATGGTGGCTGCTGTCTCTGCCTGGCTGATGGCACTGCTTCTTCATCTGAAGCCTGTGGATTTCCTGCCTCTGGAGCTTTCAGCAGCTCAGAGGATCCTGTTCCGGCTTCTGGCAAGCTTCTGCGGGGTATTCGGCTTTTCGTTCATGTTCAACAGCCCTGTCCGTCTAGCCGCAGCTGCCGCCTTCATCGGCGCACTGTCCAACACTTTACGTCTGGAGCTTGTTGATCTTGCCGGTTTCCCACCTGCTGCCGCGGCTTTTTTCGGAGCACTGACAGCCGGACTTCTGGCCTCCCTCATCAAAACCAAAGTGGGATATCCCAGGATTTCCATTACCGTACCATCCATTGTGATCATGGTTCCCGGACTTTATCTCTACCGGGCGATCTACAATCTGGGGATCATGTCCCTGAATGTTTCCGCCTCCTGGTTTGCAGCTGCGATCTTGATCATCGTTGCTCTTCCCCTGGGCCTTATTTTCGCCAGGATCCTTACGGACAAAATGTTCCGCTACTGCACCTGATGGGCATACAAAAAGGACTGCTTTCTGTAGCTTCCGGTCATCAGCTATCCTTCTGATAACCGGAGCAATACAAAAGCAGTCCTTTTTTATACACTCTATTTCATTACGATCTCATCCGCAATCCCGATCATTTTTTCCAGGCGGTCCGCAAATTTATGGATGGGGAGAAAAACGCCCAGTCCGTCATAACGTTTTCCACCATCCTCCACAGAATCCTGCCCATAATACACAAAAGCTCTTGGAAGCTTCTTCTGAATTGCCATCATGATATCCCATACAGCCGCATAGGCCTGTGCCTCCGTTTCCTTTTCCTTTACGCTGTCCGGAATCTCATACACCAGCAGCACACCGATATGTTCGCCCATTTTGTACTCTTCTACTTCCATGGTATCTTCATCATAGGCATGTCGCTTCCGGTAGCCATACGCCAGATACATCTTTACACCAGGCTTCTCCCTGTATATCCTGCGAAATCGGTCGTAATCCCTGTCACTTACATGGATTCCCTTTTCCCGCAGAAAATTTCCTTTTTCATCTGTGAGAAACACCGGATTCTCCTGTCCATCTGCATTGAACCTGAACGGTGCCAGAAAAGAATTTCGCAGAAGATCAAACATACTGTTCTGGCAGATCGCCATAAGGAGAGCAGTCAAATCACGGTTTTTATATGCGTCCAGCAATGCATAGGCGAATTTTTCCGGAGGAAGATATCCGCATTCTATGTCTGTATCCGCATCCATGGATTCATAGAAGGTCTCCGTCAGCCGTCTGCACGCCTCCGGATCCTTCAGGATCTTTTCAAATAAAAGCTCCGCCTTTTCCTCTCTTGGGAATAATGTGCTGTTTTCCACAATTCCTCACCCTTTCTAATCTCTATGTTTACTGGAAAACATCAGAATAAAGCTGATCAGAAGCAAAACATCCGATACCCAGATTGCCGGGATCCCCAGCCTCATGGACAGATTTCCTCCGCCACCGGCTCCAATGGCAAAAAAGAAAATTATCCCGAAATAATAAAGAGCCTGCTTCAGCTGTTCCGGACGTTTTTCACGACAATACACGGACAACGCCGCCGTGCCGCTTCGTAAATTTCCGATGCACATAGTGCTTGCATAGGAATAACCGCCCACCTTCCGGAAGGTCTGTACCTGCATGGCGCAGGAAAAGGATACCAGTACGGTTGCCAGCATATCCAATTCTCCCGGCATAAATCCCACCGCAAAAAGGATCAGGATCTCGATCAGCAGGATCATCTGCCTCCAGTGAAGTTTTTTTGCATATTTAAAGGTACTCTGGATCCGCTCTGCTGCCACAACACCGATGGCAAAAGCAAGAATCGGAAACAGATATCTTAATCCTTCTCCCCACTGTCCTGTCATAAAATTCTGGCTCATCAGCACCACGTTACCGGTCTGGGCGTTGGAAAACACCTCATCTCTTGTAAAATATGTGTAGGCATCCTGAAATCCGCCGGACATTGCCAGAAATATACTTGTAATGAAAGCTTCTGACATCTGTCGGTCTGCGTTCTGCAGCTTTCTGCCTCCTGAAACCACTCCAAATCACTCCCGTCATTGATTTTTTTCCTCGGGTGTATTATAGTTTGCTCAGAAGCAAATGTAAAAAGTATTATTAATATCGTAAACATATTAAAATCATATCACAGGATGGAGACAATACATGATCACTTATGACTACTACCGGATCTTTTATTTTGTAGCCCAGTATAAAAGTTTTACCAAGGCAGCACGGGCTCTTCATAACAACCAGCCAAATATCACCCGCTGTATGAACAACCTGGAGCAGGAGCTGAAATGTACGCTCTTTCTCCGCTCCAACAAGGGAATCGCACTTACACCGGAAGGCCGCCAGCTTTATGAACACGTTGCCCTGGCTTTTGAGCAGCTGTCCATCGGCGAGGAGGAAATCCGCCAGAACGGAGAGCTGGAGCATGGTCTGGTTTCCATCGGCGCCAGTGAAAATGCCCTGCGTCTGATCCTTCTGGAAAAGCTGGAGCTGTTCCGCGAGCAATATCCCCATGTTCGCCTGCGCCTTTTCAACCATTCTACTCCCCAGGCTGTACAGGCACTGAAAAATTATGCGGTGGATTTCGCTATTGTCACCACTCCGATCTCCATCCGCAAGCCTTTACAGAAAAAAAGTCTCCTGCGTTACCGGGAGATCCTTGTATGCGGAAGCAAATATAAGGATCTGACCACTGCCCCTATCAGCATCCATGAGCTTCAGGATCTGCCCTTTGTAGGTCTTGCGGAAGGGACCAGCACCAGAGAAATGTATATGAATTACTTTATGGAAAACCGTGTTTCTTTTCATCCTGACATTGAGGCAGCAACTACAGACCAGGTCCTTCCCATGATCGTCCACAATCTGGGAATCGGCTTTTACCCCGAGCCCCTTGCCCGGGAAGTGATCAATGACGGGAAGATTTTTGCCCTTCAGCTTAAGGAGCCACTTCCCCAGCGAGAAGTCTGCCTGGTCACAAACAGCAGTACTACCATGAGTACTGCTGTCAAAAAAGCTATTGAATTTATTGTGTGAATAATTTATTGTGTGAATACCTGCGGTGGATCACGAGTTTACGTTTACTGCTCCACGGTCCGCTCGATATGCATGGCAAGATATCCGATCTCGATGGGGTCCAGTTTTTTGCCAAGACTTTTCCCCAGGCTTTCGCAGACATCTTCTGCGATCCTGTAGGATTCCGGATATTTTTCTTCTATATAATCATTCATATCCAGCTTCAGTGTCTCCCCTGTGGAGACACGGGCTACCATATATTTGATGTGATTCATCATACGATTGTAGGACAGAGAGATAACATCAATCTTTTTTCCTGTAGCCATCTCGATCATGGCGATGCATTCCCGGACTGTTCTTGCTGTCTGCATGGCAACGGACACCTTCTCATCTCCAAGTGCGGAGTGAATGTGGAGGGCCACATATCCCACCTCATGATCATCGATCTCAATATCCATCCGCTCTTTCAGGATCTTCTTCAGAACTTCCGCCACCTTGAATTCGCTGTAAAAAAGCACCTTGATATCATCCGTCAGGGGATTGCTGATCTGCTCATGGTTCCGGATACGCCCCACTGCAAAAGAAATATGGTCTGCAAGCGGAAACAGGATTCCCTTATCTATGGTATCCCCGAAAGTTTTCTCCGCTTCTCTTAAGATCTCGTCTGCGATCTCAAGGAACTCCGGCGCCACACTTTTTGCCAGCTCTTTTGCCGAACCGCGTTCTGTCTCCTGAGCCAGTCTGTAAAGGGTGCAGCCGAAAGGCATCTCAAAACGCTGGCTGACCTTTTTTCCGAATCCCACACCTTTTCCCAGAAGCACATATTCCTGGTTTTCTTCCATATTTATGGCAATGACGCCGTTATTGTTCAATACCTTGCTCACTCTGTACATCTTTTTTCCCCACCATCTTTATATATCCTGCTGCTTTTCCACATTCTACCTTATTTTTTTCACCATCTGCCCCGGATATTCTGTCAGCATTTCTGTCTGCAGCTGTCGATTTTCTTTATCGTAACAGAATCTGTCTTTCGTGTAAAGCTCTTCTGATGACCACTGAACAGGAAAAACGCGCCCGGGCATTAGGCGCGCTTTCCATAAAATGATCATCTATATTATTGCTGAAAAATTTCTTATTCTTCCACAGTCTCCACTGCAAACAACGGCTCTCCTGCCTTGATCTCTCCGTTTGCCAGAAGGCGTACTCTCTGGTTGTCCTCGATCTCTGTGCAGAGGATCGGGGAACATAAGGACGGAGCATTTTCTGTGAGATACGGGATATCGATCTTCATCAGTGGTTCGCCTTTTTTCACATGCTGTCCCTGCTCTACCAGGATCTCGAAACCTTTTCCTTCCAGTTTCACGGTGTCGATTCCGATATGGAGAAGCATCGGAAGATCTGTATCTGTCTGGAATCCGATAGCATGTTTTGTGTCAAAAATAAACTCTACCTCGCCGTCTTCCGGAGCACAGATCACCGGATCCTTCGGTGTGACTACGGCACCTTCTCCCATCATTCCTTCCGCAAAGCCTTCATCCGGCGCTGTGGAAAGATCTGCAGCGATACCGGTTACCGGGCTGTAGATGATGGCTGTTCTCAGAACTTTTTTCTCTGACTGAGCTGCGCTGGCTGTGGATGTCTGGCCTGCGTTCTGAGCAGTCTCGCCTGTACTTCCTGCCTTCTGGCTGTCACCGACTGCTGACTGCTGCATATTCTGATCATTTGCTGTACGTGCTGCAGACTGACTCTGATCTCCCGTGCTGTCTGCATCCGCATTCTCTGCACTTTCAAAATACTCATTTGGCACAGTCTCCAGATAATCCTCCAGTTTGGATTTGATCACGGTTACCTGTGGTCCGTAGATGATCTGGACACCCTGGCCTTTTTTCACGATTCCTCTGGAACCTGTGGTTTTCAGAATGTCATCGTTGACTCTTGCTGCGTCATGAACCGTGATACGAAGTCGTGTTGCACAGCAGTCCACATCGCTGATGTTTTTCTTTCCGCCAAGACCGGCTGTGATGGCTTCACTTACCGGATCTGCGGATGTGCTTCCTGCTGCTTCACCGGCTTTTCCGGCTTCTTTTCTCGCGTTTACATCTGCTTTTGTATAAAGCTTTGTTTCTGTGTCGTCATCCTCACGTCCCGGAGTCTTGAAGTTGAACTTTTTGATCAGGAAGGTGAAGATCACATAATAGAGAATAAAGTAAATGATACCTACCGGGATAATCCTGAGCCAGCTTGTCTTTGCATTTCCCTGAAGGATCCCGAACAGGAACAGATCAAGGAAACCGCCGGAAAAGGTAAGTCCTACTGCAATATTCAGCATATGTGCGATCATATAAGCCGCGCCTGCAAGAACAACCTGTACCGCAAACAATGCAGGAGCTACAAACAGGAAAGAGAACTCCAGTGGCTCTGTGATTCCTGTAAGCATACATGCAAGGGCTGCGGAAAGAAGAAGTCCGCCTGCCGCTTTTTTCTTCTCAGGCTTTGCACAGCGGTACATGGCAAGTGCTGCTCCCGGAAGACCGAAGATCATGAAAATAAATTCTCCGGAGAAATATCTTGTTGCGTCTGCGCTGAAATGGGCTACATGTGCAGAATCCGCAAGCTGGGCGAAGAAAATATTCTGTCCGCCCTGTACCATCTGGCCTGCAACCTCCATGGTTCCGCCAACAGCTGTCTGCCAGAACGGCATATAAAATACGTGGTGAAGTCCGAACGGGATCAGCGCACGTTTGATAATACCAAAGATCAGGGTTCCGATATAACCGCTGCCTGTCACAAGGCCGCCCAGCGCATAAATACCGTTCTGGACTACCGGCCATATGAAATACATCAGAATTCCCACAAACATGTATACAATGGTAGAAATGATCGGCACGAATCTGGAACCGCCGAAGAAAGAAAGTGCGTTTGGAAGCACGATCTTATGAAAACGGTTGTGGAGTGTCGCGACACCAAGACCAACGATAATACCGCCGAACACACCCATCTGTAAGGACTGGATGCCGCAGACAGAAGTTACGGTACCTTCCAGAACGCTTTTTGCGATCTGTCCGTCTGCTGTGATCTTGTCATTTACTACCAGCATACCATTGATGGCTACGTTCATAACGAAGTAAGCGATCAGTGCGGAAAGAGCTGCTACCTCTTTCTCTTTTTTTGCCATACCGATGGCAACTCCTACTGCAAAGATCAGGGGCAGGTTATCAAATACCGCACTTCCGACTTTGTTCATGATGATCAGGAGTGCATTTAAGATGGTTCCGTCTCCCAGGATCTTCTCAAGTCCGTAAGTTGCAATGGTCGTCTCATTTGTGAAAGAACTGCCGAATCCAAGAAGCAGGCCTGCCACAGGAAGGATTGCGATGGGGAGCATAAAGGAACGTCCCACACGCTGCAAAACTCCGAAAATCTTGTCTTTCATGTTTTCTCTCTCCTTTTCTTTCGACGTTCTGGAGAGGGAATCTTTTAAGTGGGCAACAAAAAAAAGACACCAACCCCCATAAACGTCAAATAAAAAATAATAACATTTATGACTGGTTAATGCCTGCTTATCAGTTACACACCAAATCTGAAATACACTATACGGTTTTTGCATTGATATGTCAAGGAGTAATTTGATTTTTTCCCCAAAATATATCTCCTCATATCACTATCCGCTCCGTTGCCAGCAATCCCTCGCGGAATATTACCTGTGAACAGCAGCCATATAGCTACTATTCTCCGAAAGTATTCAGAAACGAAACAGACCTGAAATTCACTTATCTTGACTTTATTCTTACTTATGATAAGATGAACATAGAATGTCCGGCAGCAATGTTTTTTGCTCAGACAACACTATACATTTCATAAAAACGGAGGTACTTTTCCGATGAATACCATCAAGAAATTCATCCACTACTACGGCCCGTACAAAGCGGTCTTTTTTATTGACCTGATCTGTGCAGCCGTTATCAGTCTGGTAGATCTTGCTTATCCCCAGATTCTTCGTACTATGACAAAAACACTCTTTACACAGGACAAGGATATGATTCTTCATGCCCTCCCTGTGATCGCAGTCTCTCTTTTTGTTATGTACATTGTGCAGAGTCTCTGCAAATATTATGTAACCTGTCAGGGACATATGATGGGCGCAAATATGGAGCGTGATATGCGCCGGGAGCTTTTTGACCATTATCAGGAGCTTTCTTTTTCCTATTACAGCCGGAATAATTCCGGTCAGATGATGAGCAAACTGGTCAGTGACCTTTTTGATATTTCCGAGTTTGCACACCACGGACCTGAGAATCTTTTTATCTCCCTGGTAAAAATCGTCGGCGCTTTTATCTTCCTGTTCTTTATCAACAAGAAGCTGGCACTGCCGCTGATCATCCTGGTGATCGTGATGTTTGTTTTTTCTTTCCGCCAGAATGCAAAAATGCAGGAAACCTTCATGGAAAACCGGCGTAAGATCGGTGATGTAAATGCAAGTCTTCAGGATACACTTTCCGGTATCCGTGTGGTGCAGTCTTTTGCAAATGAGGACATTGAGCGGGAGAAATTTAAAAAAAGCAATGAAGCGTTCCTTGTTTCCAAAAGGGATAATTACCACTGCATGGGCGGTTTCATGAGTTCCAACCTGTTTTTCCAGGGTATGATGTATCTGGTGACTCTGGTTTACGGTGGTTATCTGATCGCTCAGGGTGAAATGCAGACCGGAGATCTTGCCATGTATGCCCTGTATATCGGAATCTTCATCAGTCCGATCCAGATCCTGGTGGAACTTGTGGAAATGATGCAGAAAGGACTTTCCGGTTTCCGCCGTTTTCTGGATGTGATGGAAACGGAATCGGAGATCAAAGATGCCGATGATGCTGTGGAGCTTAAGGATGTTAAAGGACATGTCCGTTATGACCATGTTTCTTTCCATTACAGCGATGATGAGACTCCTGTACTTTCCGATATTTCTATCGATATCCCGGCTGGAAGATCCATTGCCCTGGTGGGGCCTTCCGGAAGTGGTAAGACTACGATCTGCTCTCTTCTGCCCAGATTTTATGATGTGACCGGCGGTTCCATCACTGTAGATGGAAAAAATATCCGCGGGCTGACTCTCAAGAGTCTTCGAAGCCAGATCGGTATGGTGCAGCAGGATGTTTATCTTTTTGATGGAACCATTAAAGATAATATTGCCTATGGAAAACCAGGTGCTACTGACGATGAGATCATCAAAGCCGCCAAATGTGCAAGTATCCATGATTTTATCATGGAGCTTCCCGATGGATACGACACTTATGTAGGAGAACGTGGTACCAGACTTTCCGGCGGACAGAAGCAGAGGATTTCCATTGCACGTGTGTTCCTTAAAAATCCTCCGATCCTGATCCTGGATGAAGCTACCAGTGCGCTGGATAACGAAAGCGAGCGGTGGATCCAGAAGAGCCTGGAGGAGCTTTCGAAAAACCGTACCACGATTACGATCGCTCACAGACTCTCTACTATTCGCGATGCGGATGAGATCATTGTGATCACGGAGGATGGTATCGCTGAAAGGGGTACTCATGCTGAGCTGCTCGCTCAGAATGGGGTGTATGCTGCATATTACAATATGTAGAAAGGTACGAGGGAGGCGCTTCGCTGTCCCACTGAAATTATTATGGGATAAAAATAAAAACTGCTGTATATCTTATCAATAATGATGTAGATATATAGCAGTTTTTTATTTGTCACTTGTTTTTTTAATTCAATCAGCTATTACAGCAGATAAACCGGAAGTTCGTCCTTAATTCCTACTGGCTGGTTGTTGTCTGGCTGTTCTTTCTTCGGGGTGAGGAATTTGGCCTGGAGTTCGTCGGCGTTTCCTCCGCTGATCACGTTCTGGGCTACGGTTCCTGTTGTTTCTGCTGCAGCTGTTTTCTTTGCTGCGGTTTTACGTGTTGTTGTTTTTCTGGTAGTGGTTTTCTTTGCGGTTGTTTTTGTTGCGGCAGCTTTCTTTGCTGTGGTTTTCTTTGCAGGAGCTTTCGCTGCTGTTTTCTTGGCAGCTGGCTTTTCTGCAGCTTTTTCAGCTGTCTCTGCTTTTACCTCTGCCGGCTTCTCTGCTACTTTAACCTCAGCCTCTTTTACCTCTGCTTTTGTTTCTGTTTTGGATGCTTTTTCTGCATTTACTGCTCTTGCGATGCTTGCTTTACCTACTGACACGATTCATTACCTCCTCTGCCAATGCTATGTATTCTTTTGCGCTGCGGCTGCTTTTTTTGAATTCCACAACCGGTTCACTGCTGTCCTGAGACCATTCGATGGAGCTGTCCACACGGATAAAAGATTCGAAAAGGTAGATTCCTTCCATCTCTTTCAGAGTCTCCATGGTCTGCTTGAAATAATTCTTTCTGGCATCCGCCTTGGTCACCACGATTCCCAGAACCTGAAGCGCCGGAGCGATCTCACGGACTTCATTGAGGAAATCAAACATATTCGCAAGACCAAACATGCCCCATGGGCTTGCCTCCACCGGAACCAGAACGTAATCCGATGCACATAAGATGTTCATCACCCAGCCACCAAGAGTCGGCGGCGCATCGATGAGAATATAATCATAAACACCGGAATCCTTCACCTTCTGCAGACACTTCCGAAGGATAAACTCCCTCTGCCACTTTGTAAAAAGCTCATACTCCACAGAACTCATCAAAGTGGAAGACGGCACCAGATCCAGATTCTCATACTTCGTATGCACGATAAAATCACTGAGATCCGACTGATGCCCGATGGCATAGTAGAGATTCTTTTCCCCAGCTGCCATCTTCAGAACTTCCTCTTCATCAAAAAAAGAAAGGGAAAGATTCAGCTGCATATCACCGTCTACCATCAGTACCTTCTTACCCATGCCGGCCAGTGCCGCTCCCACATTGGAACAGCTGGTGGACTTTCCGCTGCCGCCCTTATTATTTGCAAAACAGATCGTTACTGTATTTCCCATTACAGCCTCCCGACAACATAATTTCGTATTTTCTGTCACTTGCCCTTATTATAATATAACGTTCTCCTAAAAACAAGCACATCCCCCATAAAACCACGAAAACCGACAAAATAACCTCACATAAAACAACAGTATATACACCCAAAAACAGCAGGTTCCGGATCACTCCGAAAACCTGCTGTCCTGATTCGCTGACTATTATTATTTTACGATAAAAGATTTTCTCTTGCTGACAACATCGAAGATAACCGCTGCCAGAAGAACCATACCTTTAACAACCTTCTGGATATTCTGGTCAATACCCATGATACTCATGCCAAGATTCAGAACACCCATCAGAAGTGCACCAATGATAACACCAGGAACTGTACCGGTACCACCATAAGCAGAAGCACCACCAATAAGTCAATCACAGTCCTTCTCCTGTATGTTTTCCTTACTGCTCGAATCTGCCCTTCATCTTCACTTCCTGCTCCCACACAGCGACCTTGCCGCGGGCAAACAGGCTGTTGATGTTGAGATTCTCATCCAGTACCAGAAGGTCTGCGTCTGCGCCTTCCGCTACACAGCCCTTGATTCCTTCTTTGCCAAGGAGTACGGCCGGAGTGCTGGTCAGAAGCTGTAAGGCATCCTCCAGCGGCATGCCCTCTCTTACCAGGATCTGGATGGTACGGTGCAGATACTTCGGGGACGCGTAGGTCAGGCCAATGCACTCGCCCTCTTCGTTGAAGCGCGGCTGGCTTCCGAACGCGTCACTGGACATGGTTACATGATCCAGGCTCACATCTTCGCGGTGCAACAGCTCATAGAGCTTCAGAGCATCGGATTCGACCTCCACATCATCGGCGCCGGCGGTGCAGTCAATGTAGCCGCCACGGCGCACCAGATCCGCGCCGGCATCAATCAGTCCAGGATTGCGTAAGATGTGGGTCGGCAGCAGGTTCTTGGCTGGAACGTCGGAATGATCCAGCACATAGAAAATCGGATCCAGTCTTCCCTCTCCGTCACCCATGTGCATGGTTACCAGGCCAGGGGTATTGCTGAGTAAGCCGGCTCTGCGCGCTGCAGTAGCCAGCGCGATCAGCTCTTCTCCGCCTGGGTTGGAGCTTCTGTGGTCCGATACCGCTACCTTCACACCGATCATCGGTGGAACCAGGATGATATCGCGCTCTACACTTCCGGTCAGGGTGGTCGGCGGGTAACCATAGGAACTGGTCAGAGTGTACACGGTCATGCCCTCTTCGGTCAGGGCGCGAGCTTTTGCGACCAGATTTTCCACACTGCGGGTTACGCCATCGGTTCCCAGAAGTCCGACTACCGTGGTAATACCATTTTTGAAGAATTCACTGAGCTGGGATTCCGGTACACGGGATGCCGGCCCCTGCTCTCCGCCGCCGCCTGTGATATGCACGTGCATGTCAATGTAAGCCGGAACAACGGTCTTTCCCTCCAGATCATAGGTTTCCACTCCCGGAAGTCCCTCATATCCCTCAATAGTATCCTGCATCAGAAGGATTTTTTCCCCCTCAATAAGGATATCTTTCTTTCCCAGTTTCTCCGGTGCGTACACATTCGCGTTTTTCAGTAACTTGATCATAATGTCAATTCTCCTGTCTCTTTCTTTTCCGCTTTTCTATTTCAAAGCTTCTGTCAGTCTGTCTCAAAGGTGCCTTTTACCAGTGCTTTTCCATACTCCACCATTTTCTGTCCACGGACAAATACCGTATCTACCAGAAATTCCTCATCCAGGATCACAAGATCCGCGTCGCTGCCCGGACGGATGCAGCCCTTTTTCGGGAATAATCCGTTGGCTCTGGCCGGGTTCTCCCCGCAGATGCGGATGGCTTTTTCCACCGGAACCCCTGCCTTTACAGCATCACGCACTTCCTCATGCAGGGAAGAAAGCCGTGTAACCAGAAGCTTTGCGCCGCCCCCGCCAATCACATGAACATGCTGGTCCACATAACCAGGAATTACCATTTTTCCATCTGCAGAAACAACTTCCACCGGAGCAGAAAGTTCCGGTGGATCGATGTGTTCTGCCACAGAAAATACTTTTTCATCTACGATCAGGATATCACGGATTCCTTTTGGATCCGGATCATACAGATTCGCGTTTTTAATCAAAAGCACTCTGGACATCGTATTTAGTTCTCCTTTTTCTTCTCATCATCGAGCTTGGCAATACCAAATCCGGTAAAGCCCCAGATGATTGCAAAAATCCAGCCGGTGTAGCACAGGATTGCCCATGGAAGGTAATCCAAAGTCTCTACGCCAAGGGTGGAAGCCATGTAAGCACCTGCTGCGGACCACGGGATCAGCGGTACAACTACGGTACCGGCATCCTCAAGGGTTCTGGACAGGTTCTTTGCCGCAAGCCCGCGCTCTTTGTAAGCGTCACGGAACATCTCGCCCGGAATCAGAATGGCAAGGTAAGAGTTACCGGTGGTCAGTGCCATGGTAATGCAGGCTGCAACGGTTGCGGTGATCAGCGCACCGGTACTCTTTGCCACGCTTAAGATCTTCTGGAGTACCACATCCAGACAGCCAGCCCGGCTCATGATACCTGCGAAGCAGAATGCGCAGAATACCAGAAGTGTGGTGCTCATAATGCCGTTCATACCGCCGCGGTTTAACAGCTTGGTTACGGCCTCGGAACAGGTCTCGGTGTCAAATCCTGCACGGTGGATCATGGATACATCAAAACCGTTTACGGTTGCCTTTAACACATCTCCTAACGCTACGTGCTGAATGAAGACACTCTCCAAGCCTGCTACAAAAGTAGAAAGAAGCATAACCGGAATGGTTGGCTTCTGAAGCAGGGAGCCGCCCAGCACGATCACTACCGGAATGATGATCAGCAGGTTCCAGCTGTACATGGAAGAAAGCTGGCTTAATAAAGTAGTAACGGTGTCAGAAGTAATATCTGCGCTTACATCTGCGTTCATACCAACAATGGCATATACCACCAGGGAAACGATGGTTGCTGGGACAGTGGTGTAGAACATATGTCCGATATGCTCATACAGTGTGCTGCCTGCCGCGATCGGAGCCAGGTTTGTGGTATCGGACAGCGGAGACATCTTGTCACCAAAGTAGGAACCTGCGATGCAGGCGCCTGCAGTAGCCGGAAGGGATACGCCAAGGGCGCTTGCGATTCCCATCAGGGCAACACCCATGGTTGCAACGGAACCCCAGGAGGTACCGGTAACAACCGAAACCACTGCCTCGATCAGGAACGCGGTAACCAGCATGAATTTCGGGTTTACGATCTGGACGCCGTAATAAATCATCATCGGAATGGTACCGGATGCCATCCAGGTACCAACCATAGCGCCAACACATACAAGAATCAGGATGGCAGGCATGCCCTTTGCGATCTTGGTGCAGATCTCATCCATCATCTCATCCCAGGTAATGCCTACACGGAACGCGATAAATGCTGCGATTGCAGCTACCATGATCAGAAGCGGCTCTGTGCTGTAGCCGAATACGCCTTTTCCGATGGTAAGGATCAGGAGCATTGCGACGATCGGTGTGATCGATTCCGCAAAAGTGGGCAGACGTTTGGCCCGTTCTTTCTTTTCTTTCATTTGTAGTTTCTCCTTTTAGCCTCCTTCGTGACAGTTTCACATTTTATCACGGCAGAGTATTAAGATTTGGACTTATTATATCAGAAAAGATAACGGGCAACAACTAAAACTTTATATTTTTTTATTTTCTTGTTACACGGGAGTTTGACACATTGAAATTCAAAAAAGTACCGCAAAGCCTTGAAACAGGCTTATTTTTTTGTCAAATTTTTATTTTTATTATATAGTAATATTTAGTGATATGTACTATAACAGTGGAAGCGGTAATTATTGTGCGTATAACAACATCAAAATCAAAAAATTCCGAGTCCTTTTATATCACTCAGTCCTATACAAATCCGGTTATTAAACCGCGCTTTGAAAGGAACTTATACTACAGAACAATTGCTCCATATTTTAAAAGACATAAAATTTGCAGATGTAGAAGAACAGGGTTTCATGCCGGTATATGAACGTCAGAAAATCACTGACGATCTCCACGAAACCTGTGGATTCAGAACAGACTATCAATTCATAACAAAACGGAAAATGAAAGGAATTCAGAAAAAAAGTAAGCGGAGATAAAACATTACTATGTTTCGTGTATGCAGATAAAAGTGCCACACCCCTTGTATTTGAAGGGCACTGAAAAACTTCCATTTCTTCTTAAGTGGAAGTTTTTCTTTTATATTATTTTCAAATCTTTACTTAGGAAAATCATAAAAAGCTATGGTTTACTCCATAGCCAGCTCATCTAATCTTACTATTCGTTTTACATTTGCTGTAAATGCCGTAAAATACATTTGCAGATGCATAGCAAATAAACCTCTCGAATCTGCTTTACGCAAACCGTGAGCTTCCTTTAGTTCTCCATTCTTTTCTTCTATCCTGTGCCGAATCTTCATTCGCTCCTGAAAATATTCGCTTTCTTCAAATTTAAGCCTTTCAAGATTTTTCTCGCTTGCTTGCGTGATACTGTAGCTTCTTGTTTTAGCGTTTGATCTTCCTACACGGCATTTTTCTCTTTGGGGACATTTCCGACACGTTACTTTGCTAAATATATATCTTAAATAAGTATTCCCATTTTTTGCCGTTCTTTTTTCTACACGCGTGGAAAGCTCTCCGGCAGGACACTGCAGCATCCCAGCATCTTTATTAAAGCAGAAACCTTCCTCAAGGTTCCCGTTTGCTGCAGCAGCTACTGCTGTATTGGTTCTGGCAATCAATGTAATCTCTTTTCCGCAGACTTCCAGATTGTCATCACTGACATATGCCATATCGCCTATAACTTCTGTAACTTTTATTCCATTTTCCTTCGCGTTTTCTATCAGTTTTGGTAATTCCTGCCCATCTGGTGCTCCTCCATCTGTTACAGTGATCCCCGCAATGAGACGTTCTTCAGTCATCGCAAGATGATTCTTATATCCATAGAACGTACTGGTTGCCGTTTTATGTCCAAACCGTGCATCTTTATCATCTTTGGATCGGATCTCTTTGAGCCGCTCATCTTCTAGTAGTTCTTTCATTTCATGAGAAAGTTTCTGTATCTTTTTATTTCCACAGGATTTTATTCCTTCCTCCAGAACCTGGAGTAGTTCCCTAGTATAGGCAATTTCTTCATCCAGTCCTGCTTCCAAAGAGGGTTTCTCAGGAAATCGCTCTGATAATTCAAAAGCTGTTTTATAAACCTCTTTCCGAAGTTGTTTGCTCATATCCCGCAGAATCTGCGTTGGAGATTTTGCCCAGACAGAAGCAATTGTATGGGTGGAATCAACGATAATGGTTCCCGATTTGATCAGATTTTTATCCAAAGCCTGTTGAATGGTTTCTTTTAACATTTCTTCCAGAATATCTTCTGTAATACGAGTTTTTCTGAATTTTGTGAGAAGACTGGGATCTATCATTTTTGCTTCTGGTTCCAGGTCAAGGAAAAATTTATATGCCATGTCCGTCTGGGCGCTGCTAATCAGGGCTTCGTCAGAAAGATCGTACAGTTTTTTCAGGAAAAGCAGTTTAAACATCATTTCTGGTTCCTTTGCCAGGCGACCGAAATTTTCACAAAAAAGCCCAATTCTTTTTTAGAATCAGACTTTTTCAGTGCCCTTTTAAATATGGTTTTGATTTGGTTTTGTAGCATAAAAAAATCTCCTTGTAGTTGTATTTGCATCGTGCAGATGCTTCTTTAACTACAAGGGCCGCTCTCACTACTTCTAAAAACCAATCAGTAGTGAGAGCGGCCGCACATTTGAGTTGAAGTGTCAACCCCTATTTAGGGAAAAACTAAAAAAGAGGTTAGACCTCATGTATAAGATCTAACCTTGAAAATTAACTAAATGACATTGACCAGTGAACAGTAACAAAATAACCTTACATAAAACAACAGTATATACACCCAAAAACAGCAGGTTCCGGATCACTCCGAAAACCTGCTGTCCTGATTCGCTGACTATTATTATTTTACGATAAAAGATTTTCTCTTGCTGACAACATCGAAGATAACCGCTGCCAGAAGAACCATACCTTTAACAACCTTCTGGATATTCTGGTCAATACCCATGATACTCATACCAAGATTCAGAACACCCATCAGAAGTGCACCAATGATAACACCAGGAACTGTACCGGTACCACCATAAGCAGAAGCACCACCAATAAAACAAGCACCGATCGCATCCATCTCAAAGTTTGTACCAGCCTGCGGGTTGGAAGAATTCAATCTGGCCATTGTCACCATACCTGCGATAGCTGCCAGAAGACCCATGTTCAGGTAAGCAAGGAAATAAACTTTGTTCGTATCAATACCGGAAAGCTTCGTAGCCTTCTCATTACCACCAACTGCGTAAAAATAACGACCGGTTGTAGTCTTGGAAGCAATGTATGTATAGATCGCGATGATCACTGCAACCCAGAGAAGAGAATTCGGAATACCTTTGTACTGAGCAAGTCTGAACATAAAAGCAAGAACAACTGCACAGATCAGGACCATCTTCACCGCAGTACCACCAAAAGCCTCAACACTGTAACCTTTCTTCGCACGATCCGCACGGTTCTTCATAACCAGCGCAACATAAACGATGCAGACAATAATACCAACTACAAAACAGGTTCTGTTAAAACCTTCACCTCCGCCAAGGAAATCCGGAATATAGTTATTAAAAAGACCAAGATAAGCATCCGGCATCGGAGCAAGAGTCTGACCTTCCAGAACAACATTGGAAAGACCACGGAAAGCAAGCATACCAGCCAAAGTAACGATAAACGGAGGAATCCGGACGTAAGCGATCCAGAATCCCTGCCATGCACCAATGGCAATACCTACCAGAAGCATCACGATCATGGTAAGATACGGATTCATGCTGTTGAGAACCATCATCTTACCACCGACAGCAGCAACAAAACATACAACTGAACCAACAGAAAGGTCGATGTTACCACCGGTTAAGATACAGAACAACATACCAGTTGCAAGAATAAATACATACGCATTCTGTGCTACCAGGTTATTTACATTCTGTGGAAGAAGCATAACACCCTTCGTGTTCACCGAAAACATGATCACTACAAAAACAAGCACAATGACCATGGTATATTTCTTTAACATTTCTGAAAAACTAATCTTTTTCTCCATCTTCTTACTCTCCTTTACCTGACTTCACGATCTTGGACATGATCAGTTCAGAAGTAGCTTCCTCACCACTTACCTCACCGACAAATCTGCCCTCGTTCATGATATAGATTCTGTCTGACATTCCAAGCACTTCCGGAAGTTCAGAAGAGATCATGATCACGGATTTACCTGCTGCCACCAGGTCGTTGATGATACAGTAAATTTCGTATTTGGCACCTACGTCGATACCTCTTGTAGGTTCATCCAGGATCAGAATATCCGGTTCCGCAAACATCCACTTTGCAAGAAGGACCTTCTGCTGGTTACCACCACTTAAGTTACCAACATTCTGTTCAACAGTAGGACATTTTGTTTTCAGCTTTTTCCTGTATTCCTCAGCAACCGCATACTCTTTGTCCGTATCAATTACTTTTCCGTTGCTGACACCAGCCATATTTGCAAGAGATGTATTCATCTTGATAGATTTGGAAAGGATCAGTCCGTTTCCTTTTCGGTCCTCAGTAACATAGGCAAGCTTGTTGTCAATAGCTTCCTTGACGGTATTAAGCTTCACTTCTTTTCCGTTCATGAAGATCTGCCCGGATATCTTTGTACCATAGCTCTTGCCAAAAATACTCATGGCGAGCTCTGTACGTCCGGCTCCCATCAGTCCTGAGATACCAACAACCTCACCTTTATGTATCTTAAACGACACATCATTTACCACCTTACGCTCTGTATACAGCGGATGATAAACATTCCAGTTTTTGACCTCCATGGAAACATCGCCAATCTTTACATTTGGACGTTTCGGGAACCGGTCTGTCATCTCACGTCCAACCATTCCCTGAATGATCCTCTGCTCAGAAAAATCGTCTTTCTTTTTATCCAGTGTTTCAATGGTAGATCCATCTCGGATAACTGTGATCTTATCCGCCACATAGGAGATCTCATTTAATTTATGGGAAATGATAATGGAAGTCATTCCCTGTTTCTTAAATTTCAGAAGAAGATCCAGAAGAGCTTTGGAATCGTCTTCGTTCAGTGATGCGGTAGGCTCATCCAGAATAAGAAGTTTTGCATTTTTTGCAAGTGCCTTTGCGATCTCAACCAGCTGCTGCTTACCTACACCAATATCCTTGATCAAAGTTCTGGAGGACTCCTCCAGTCCTACTATTTTCAAATATTTATCTGCTTCTCCATAAGTTTCATTCCAGTTGATGGAAAAGCTTTTGCCTCTTTCATTACCCAGGTACATGTTTTCACCGATCGTCATATACGGGATCAGGGCAAGTTCCTGGTGGATGATTACAATTCCTTTATGTTCACTGTCTTTGATGGTGTTAAATTTACAGATCTCACCATCATAAATAATATTTCCTTCATACGAGCCGTACGGATATATACCACTTAATACATTCATCAATGTAGATTTTCCGGCACCATTCTCACCTACGAGTGCATGGATCTCGCCTTCCTCGACCTGGAGATTAACATTGTCCAGTGCCTTTACACCTGGGAAAGTTTTGGTGATATTTTTCATTTCCAGAAGTATCTTAGCCAACTCAATTTCCCTCCCTTTCCACTGTTCATGCAGGCGGTTATGATCCCCGCCTGCATGTGATAAATTTCTGTCCTTAAAAATTCACTTATTTGATCTGATCCTCTGTGTAGTATCCGGAATCGATCAGGATCTCTTTGTAGTTATCTGTTGTAACAACAACCGGGTCGCAAAGGTATGTCGGGATGACACCTGTTCCGTTATCATAGGACTCTGTATCATTAACTTCCGGCTCCTCACCTTTCATGATGGAGTCAACCATTTTTACTACTGCGGAAGCAAGAGCTCTTGTGTCTTTGAATACGGACATTGCCTGTTTTCCGGCTACAAGGTTCTTAACGTTCGGTGTATCACAGTCCTGACCGGTGATGATCGGATATTCTCCTGTGTAGGAAGCTGCCAGTGCATTCTCAACACCAAGTGCTGTGGAATCATTGGAGCAGAGAACTGCGTCAAGGTTTGTTCCGTCAGAGTAGTTACCTGCGATGATGGTGTCCATTCTGTCCTGTGCTTTTGCACTGTCCCAGTTTGCAGTAGCAACCTGCTCAAACTCGGTCTGTCCGGATTTTACTACCAGTTTGCCGTCGTCGATGTATTTCTGGAGAACATCCATCGCACCACCGAAGAAGAAGTTACAGTTGTTATCACCAGGATCTCCGGTGAACAGCTCGATGTTAAACGGTCCATCCTGATTATCAAGATCCAGTGCATCTACCAGGTACTCGCCCTGTTTCTGTCCTACTTTGTAGTTATCGAATGTTGCATAATAGGAAACTGCATCGGAATTCATAAGAAGACGGTCATAGGAAATAACCGGAATTCCTTTTTCTTTGGCCTGCTTCAGCGGCTCGCCAAGGCTGCTTCCGTCGATGGATGCCACAACCAGAAGGTCGCATCCGTTTGCTACCTGGTTCTCAAGCTGGGAAACCTGTGTGCTTACGTCGTTGGATGCATACTGAAGGTCTACTTCATATCCTGCTGCCTCCAGCTCTTTCTTCATGTTCTCGCCATCCTGGTTCCATCTCTGGAGATCCTTGGTCGGCATGGTAACACCGATCACTTTTTTGTCTGCTGCCTGTGCTGTTGCTGCCGGAACTACCACCATACCAGCTACCATTGTCGCGCAAAGAAGTGCAGATACCATTTTTCTTTTCATTGTAAAATCCTCCGTTTCATTTTTGTTTTTGGAATCACGTTTCCTTTGATGATGTTACTATAGCACAGGACAATCTGGACATAGTTGGCAATGACAGAGACATTTTTTTGCAAAAGAAAAATGCCTTGCACGAAGCAAGACATTTTTGCGCCAAAAATCTGCTATTGATTTTTGTCATAATTGTATGTTATTGCACATATGGATTCCTGTTATTCTGTATCATAATCCGTATTGAGATACACCTCATCTCTTCTGTGGAACCCTCCGTCTATGATCACCTCATCAATATTATCCCTGGTAACTGCTACCGGCTCCAGCACCTTCGCCGGGACATCATAGCTTCCATCATTTACCGTATCTGTCACATCAGAAGAAACTTTTCCCTCTTCTGCCATCTTCACTGCATACCTCGCTGCCTGGCGGGCCAGATCCTCAATGGACTTAAATGCGGTCATATACTGGGTCCCCTCCACAATACGCTGACAGGCTGCCAGATCTCCGTCCTGTCCTACCACGATCACCTGCCCCGCAAGCTGGTTCTCCGCAAGAACCTGGATCACCTGGCTGGCAATATCATCATTTCCGCACATGATCCCTTTTACATTCGGATACTCCTCCAGCGCCTCTTCCACATAATCCACGGCCAGTTCCGCTGTCCATCCTTCACAGTTGGCTTCATATACTACCTGAAGATTGCTGCCTTGTAGTGTATCCTCAAACCCTTCTTTTACCATTGCGACATTGTTATCTGTGGCGGATCCCTGGATCATAAAGATCTTTCCGCCGTCCGGAATGGCTTCCTCCATAGACTGTGCCATGATCTCTCCCACCATACGGTTGTCAAAGGAGATGTACATATCCGTATTGGCGTCATTCACCATACGGTCATAGGAGATCACCCGGATCCCCGCGCTGTGTGCACGTTCCACAGCCTCCGAAAGCGCACCGCAGTCCCTTGCGATGATCACAATCACATCCATATGTTTCTTGATAAAGTAATCGATCTGACTGATCTGCTCCTGGGCGTCGGCTCCTGCATCCTGTACATTTACCTCTGCCCCAAGATCCCTTGCTGTTGCCACAAATACATCTCTGTCGCGGATCCACCGTTCAATAACAAAAGAATCCACGGTAAGCCCGATCTGGATCTTCTTTTCTCCGTTTTCTTCCTTTCCGTCTGTCTCCTGCTGTGCCGCTTCCTCCGTTTTTGCAGAAGTGCAGCCAGTCAGCATCAATGCTGCCAGACATAGAAAAATCAAAAATTTCCTGAATATTTTTCCCCCGCTCATGATGTCTTACCTCAACCTCTCCCTGAATTCACTTGGTGTCACACCTTCATATTTTTTGAATATCCTGCTGAAATAATTTGGATCACTGTATCCGGATTCCGCGCAGATCTCCTTGATGGAAAGCCCGGAATCCTTGAGAAGCTCCCTTGCATTCCGAAGCCGGATCTCTGTAAGGTACTCAATAAAGTTTCCTCCTGTCTCCTGCTTGAAGAGCTTGCTGAAATAATAGGGACTGATATCCACTTCCCGCGATACTTCATCCAGCGAGATATCTTTTTTGTAATTGTCCCGGATATAGGACTTTGCTTTTTCGATGATGGATACTGCCTCTTTTTCCCTTGCACTTTCCATGTTGCTGCAGATCTCCGAGGTTTTGTCCAAAAACCATTTTTTCATGCCTTCCATATCTGTACACGCCTGAAGTTCATGAATATAATTTCTGCGGTAGCTGATGGCATATTTCACGGTTCCGGCAAAAAAGGCCTTTTTTTCCACTCCCATCACAAGTTCCAGCACCTTGATCTGCATATCCTCCATACTGACTCCCGGCTGGTTCTCCATCCACCGGAAAAATTCTTCCGCGCAGTTTAAGGCTCCTGCCACATCCTTGTCGATCACTCGTTTTTCATAGCGGCGTTCCAGGTCTCTTGGATACTCCCCGTCGTATTTCTGCGCTGCCGGAACATCCTCGATATGGATCACATGGCTGGTACTTTCCCGAAGTGCGATCATCGCCTCCTTGAAAGATTCTTTCATGGTGCTTCCCAGTTCCTTCACCCGGCCGATACCACAGCGGAATTTGCTGTCGATCCTGCTTTCCAGCTTATGTACCATGTTTCTGGTCCTTGTTACCACTTCCACGCGCTCCTCATAAGACTCCTTGGGATTTCGGTACGGAACAAGGATCACAATACGGTTTCCCATGATGGGGCCCACCAGACATTCAAAAAATCCCTGAGCGATCTCCCGGAATGTAGAATAAAATTTATTGGCCTTTACACTGGCTCCCACTGCATTGGTAAGCACTCCGTTTTCTGTGGAATCCCCGAATTCTGCCACGATCATATATCCGTATTCTTCCTGGATATCCAGAAGTTCCTTGTAATTATCCTGATATGTCTGAAAATCATCCTGCAGAAGGATATTATTGATATATCCGCTTTCAATCATGGGCACAACGGTTTCCAGTTTTTCACGGATCTTCAGATCATCGCTTCGTTTCTGTCTTGTGGAATCCACCTGATCCATAGCTTTTGAACAGGTTTCCAGGATTACTTTTTTGTTGACCGGCTTGGTCAGAAATTCCATAACTCCCAGGTTTACGGCTTCTTTTGCATAATTGAATTTATCGTAGGCAGTGATGATCACAAACACTACAGATCTGTTGAATTTCTGGATCTCCCGGATGGCCTGGATTCCGCTCAACCCCGGCATCTGGATATCCATAAAACAGATGTCCGGCGGATATTTTTCCGCTTCTTCCACAACTGCACGGCCGGTTTTTGCAGTATGGATCTCACATTCATTTCCATAATTGGAACTTATGATACTTTTCAGGGATTCCAGCATGATCCCTTCATCATCAGCAAGCAGGATTCTGTACATTATTTTCGCTCCTCTCCACAGGAATGTTGATCACAACCTCTGTTCCCATTCCTTCCCCTTCACTGTAAATTTCCATCAGTCCGTCCTGTTCATAGTACAGTTCCAGACGGCTGATCACGTTATTCATACCAATTCCCGTGGAATCCCCCTCACTGGAACTGTTGTGGATCTTTTTGGAAAGAACTTTCTCAATCTGTTCTTTCGTCATTCCCTGTCCGTTATCCCGGACACTGATCTCAATATGATCTTTCCAGCGTTCCACACTCAGTTCAATATGGCCTTCCCAGTCAATATTGCGGATTCCATGATTGACCGCGTTTTCCACAACCGGCTGCAGGATCATGCTGGGAACACGCACATTTTCCACATCACATTCCACCTTTTTGGAAAAATGGATATCTCCTGCAAAACGCACATTCAGTATGTAAATATAATTGTCTACTGCTTCCAGCTCTTCCTCCAGTGTAGCATCTTCCTCACCCTTCTTTACATTATAACGGAAAAAATCTGCCATCTTTTCCACAAAAATACTGGTTTTTTCCGCATCCTCCATCATGGCGAGCTGTGCTCCTGCATTCAGGGAATTAAAAAGAAAATGCGGGTTGATCTGGGACTGGAGATATTTCAGCTGTGCTTCCTTCAGATGTGTCTCCATCAGAAGTTCCCGTTCCATCATCTGCTGCTCTTTTTCCATACCTGCCTTTGTCCTTGCGATGTAAAGGCCGAGATTCTCCACCATGGTATTAAAAGCCCTTGTCACCACCCCCAGTTCATCTTTGGCATCGGTTGGCGGCATCTTCACATTAAAGTTTCCCTGACCTACCAGCTGTGCGGTTTCCGCCATGTTTGTCAGCGGCCGGAACATCCCTCTTGTAGCCATGATCAGAAGGATCATTCCGCAGACTACCCCCAGAAGCATGATCACCGTATTGCTGATCTCCAGATATTTCATAACTGCCCGGAGAGCCCCGTAGGTCTGGGAATTTTCTTTAAAAAGCTGCTTGTTCAGTTCATCCATGGAGCTTTGGATATAGCTGTAAAGTTCCAGGCTCTCGTCGTATTTCAGCTTGTACTTTTCCACATTTCTGCCTCGCTTGGCAGCTACGGTTCCTGCTGTGCAGGACAGATAGGATTCGGACATTTTCCGGATCTTTTTCTCCAGAAGTTTTACAGAATCCTCTATATTCTGATCATTGAGCTTTTCCAGTTCCTGCCTGTATTTGGCTTCGTTCTGGTAATAATCCATCAGTGCCTGGGAACTTTTTACCTTCAGATACTGATACATGCTGTCCTGTACATCCTCAAAAACCTGCCCCAGTTCTGTGATCTGGGCATTGCTGGCGTATACATCATCCATCTCCTGCATGGAATTGTTGATCCGGACATAAAACAGCATGTTGATCGTAAACATCAGCGCCGCAAGGACGCCTACCTCGATCACGATCTTGCTGACAAGAGAAAGGTCACTCCACCGAAGCTTTTTCATCTGTGTCTGCCTCCCTTCTCATTTTTTCCACCGCTGCCCGGTCAAGAAAATTAATGTCTACATTATAATAAGAATTCGTTCTTCCATCTTTGATATAATTGGTAAGCGCTTCCACACTGTACTGTCCCAGCTGTGTGGTATCCACGTCGCAGGTCACGGAAATGACACCTTTTTCCACTGCTGCCAGGATATCCTCCGATGTGTAATAACCGATAATCTTAACTTTTCCTGCAAGGTTGAAGTCCAGCACTGCCTGTCTGGCACATTCCGTGGTCTCCTCATCCATGCACACCAGAATATCCGGAATGTTCCGTTTCTGCTGAAAAATATCCGTAACTGCTTCCTCGGTTTCAAAGGTTCCTGTAGACAGAAGATTTCTTCCCCTGATCTGGATATCATTATTTCCGGCTGCCTTTTGCACAGAATTGCTGATCTGGGTATAAATCTGGCTTTCGTTCATATCATCAATGTCTCTTTTCTGAAGGATCAGGATCTTTTCCGTATCTTCGTCCACATAACTGGAAACAAATTCCCCGTAAGCCATGCCCAGCTGATAATCGCTGACACCCACAAAACTCTGCCGCCTGCTGTGCACCGCGTCACTCATGACTGTGACCACTGGTATGCCATTTTCTACTGCAGTATCAATGGCTTTCTCCAGACCGGATTCCCCGTTGTACTGCAAAATGATCCCGTCTGCCTTGGCCGCAATACTCATGTTCATGTAGTCCAGTTTATCATAGGAGGTTCCCCGATCCGGTCCCATGATTTCCAGAAGGACGTCGTTCTGTGCCGCAGTTTTCCGTGCACTTGCATATACAGCCTGCCAGAACTGGGAATCCGGACTGTCCACGATCAGGTCATACTGATACTGATATACTTTTTCTTCTTTTTTCTCAAGACCTGCTTTTTTTGTAATGCCGCTGTAATAGGATTCTCCTGTCATATAGATCAGAACTGCGATCGCTACAAATATACACAGGATATATACTGGTTTCCTCTTCATGTCATACTCTTCTCCATTTGTAATGCCGGTTTATGATAATATTTTTGCAACATTATAAATTTTTTATATAGTTTATCATCTTTTCACAGAAAAGTCACCGCCATCCATAGAATTTCTGTGCATTTTCATGTTATATTAATAACCATAAACTTGCCAAAGGAGGCCAGCAATTATGACAAACGCAACCAAACTTGCTCTGGAAGAATCCCTGAAACGTCTGCTTCTTAAGAAGCCTTTAGATAAGATCACCATCAACGACCTGACTACAGACTGCGGGATCAGCCGCATGACTTTTTATTATCATTTCAAAGATATCTACGATCTTGTGGAGTGGAGTTGTCTGGAGGATGCCAGGATCGCCCTCCAGGGCAAAAAAACTTCTTCTACCTGGCATGAGGGACTTCTTCAGATCTTTGATGCCGTAATGGAAAACAAACCGTTCATCTTAAATGTATACCGCAGCGTTGGACGGGAACAGATCGAGAATTATCTGTTTGCGCTCACCTGTGATCTGCTGATGGGTGTGGTAACTGAGAAATCAAAAGACATCCTCATTACAGAAGAGCAGAAAATTTTTATCGCAGATCTCTATAAATACAGCTTTGTAGGCATTATGCTGGACTGGATCAAAAATGGCATGCGCGAAGATTACCACGGAATCGTGGATGACACCGCAACTGCACTGTATGGATGTATCGACAATGCCATCCACAATTTTGCCGCAAAAAACAAAACTGCCGGTGTGCGTACAGAATAAAAACTTATCAAAACAGGCATAATGATAAAAAACTGAACATTTCCGGTGTTTTGTAAATAGAATCTTTTTTCCGGATGGGCTATCATAGCCTCAACAGCAACAAAGAACAGTTAATCCGATACAAACAGGTATCTCATTTACGAAAGGTGGATGTCATATGTCAGATAAAAAAGGATTCATAGGACTTGCAGCACTTGCGGCAGCCGGAGCCGGCGCAGCCATGCTGATGAAAAAAACAAAAGAGATCAATGAAGAGGAAACTTTCCATGTAAAGGAAACTACCGAGAACTACCGCAATACCGAACGTGGAAAATATGACAAAAACAGCAAGGGGATCTATTATTCCAACGGCAACTACGAAGCCTTTGCCCGCCCGGAGAAGCCGGAGGGTGTGGATGACAAGCATGCTTACATCGTAGGAAGCGGCCTTGCTTCCCTGGCAGCTGCCTGCTTCCTGGTCAGAGATGCACAGATGCCCGGGGACCATATCCACATCCTGGAAGCCATGGACATTGCCGGCGGTGCCTGCGATGGAATTTTTGATCCGTCCAGAGGTTATATCATGCGTGGCGGCCGTGAGATGGAAAATCATTTCGAATGTCTCTGGGATCTTTTCCACAGCATTCCTTCCCTCGAAAAACCAGGCGCTTCTGTTCTGGATGAATTTTACTGGCTGAATAAACATGACCCCAATTATTCTCTGTGCCGTGCAACCGTTAACCGTGGGCAGGACGCTCATACCGACGGAAAATTTAACTTAAGCCAGAAGGGCTGCATGGAGATCATGAAGCTGTTTATGACAAAGGATGAGGATCTTTACGACAAAACCATCGAGGATGTTTTCGATGATGAAGTGTTTGATTCCACCTTCTGGCTGTACTGGAGGACCATGTTCGCATTTGAGAACTGGCACAGTGCTCTGGAGATGAAGCTTTACTTCCAGCGTTTCATCCATCACATTGCAGGCCTTCCGGATTTCAGTGCCCTGAAGTTCACCAAGTACAATCAGTATGAATCCCTGATCCTTCCTATGAAAAAATATCTGGAGGATGCAGGTGTTGACTTCCAGTTTAATACCGAGGTCACAAACGTGATCTTTGATTTCAAGGATGGCAAAAAGATCGCCTCCGCCATTGAATGTAAGGTAAAAGGTGTGGAACAGGGCATTCTTCTTACTGAAAATGATTATGTTTTTGTCACAAACGGAAGCTGTACAGAAGGCACCATCTATGGCGACCAGAATCATGCTCCAAACGGTGACGCAGAAGTCCGCACCAGCGGCGTATGGTCCCTGTGGAAAAATATCGCAGCCCAGGACCCGTCCTTCGGACATCCGGAAAAATTCTGCTCTGATATTTCCAAAACAAACTGGGAATCTGCTACCATCACGACTCTGGATGACCGCATCATCCCGTATATCACCAATATCTGCCAGCGTGACCCGCGTTCCGGCAAGGTTGTTACCGGCGGTATCGTAAGCTGCCAGGATTCCAAATGGCTCTTAAGCTGGACCATCAACCGTCAGGGACAGTTCAAGGAGCAGGATCCGAAGAAAGTCTGCGTATGGGTATACGGACTGTTCACCGATGTTCCTGGTGACTATATCAAAAAACCGATGAAAGAATGTACCGGTAAGGAAATTACCGCTGAGTGGCTGTACCACCTGGGTGTTCCGGTAGATCAGATCGACGACATGGCTGAAAACAGTGCTGTCTGCGTTCCGACTATGATGCCGTATATCACTGCATTCTTTATGCCCCGCGCCAAAGGTGACCGCCCGGATGTTATCCCGGATGGATGCGTAAACTTCGCATTCCTGGGTCAGTTTGCAGAGACTCCACGTGATACCATATTCACAACAGAATATTCCGTACGTACCGCAATGGAAGCTGTATATGGACTTTTTGGTGTAGACCGTGGTGTTCCGGAAGTATGGGGAAGCGTTTATGATATCCGTGAGCTTCTTGACAGCAGCGTGAAGCTGATGGATGGAAAATCTCCTCTTGAGATCCAGCTGCCCGGACCTCTGAATGCACTGAAAAAACCACTTCTCAATGTTGTAAAGGGTACTGTGGTTGAGAAGGTACTGCGGGATCATGATGTGCTGAAGGATTATATGTAAGATATACAGCCTGCCAGACAAATATTCTCAATCCGAAAATTGAGATTTGAACACAGTAACGGAGCCTCCGGTTCTATTCGTGCAGCAATCCCCCCGAAATACTTCTCGCGCGGTATTTCCGGGGGATTATTTTATTTTCTGATACTTATTTTCCCAGTATTTCGTTCATGCTTCCGGAGCGGAATCCCTGAAGATCCAGGGTCACGTAGGAAAATCCCAAGGTGCGGAATTTCTCTGTGATCTTTGTTCTTGTTTCATTATCTGCAATTTTCAGGATATCTTCTTCCGGAACCTCGATCCTTGCCATGGTACCGTGGATACGGACACGGAACTGATGGAATCCCAGATCCATGAGAAACTGCTCGGCCTGGTCTACCATGTGAAGTTTTTCCTCGGTGATGGTCTCACCGTATACAAATCTGGAAGCAAGGCAGGCAAAGGATGGCTTGTTCCAGGTTGGAAGGTTCATGCCCTTTGACAGCTTGCGAATCTCTTCTTTATAGAGGCCGGCCTCCTGGAGAGGACTTCGGACCCCAAGCTCCTGAATGGCTCTTTTTCCAGGACGGTAATCTCCCAGGTCATCCATATTGGAGCCTTCCACGATCATGTTCATATGGTGGGATTTTGCTGCTTCCCAGAGTTTGGTGAAGATGGCTTTTTTGCAGATGTAGCAACGGTCCGGCGGGTTCTGGCGGAAGCCTGGAATGTCGAATTCGTTGATCTTACAGATCTCCTGTCGGATATGATTTTCCTGGCAAAAATCCTCTGTTTCTTTCAGCTCTCTGTCAGTAAAGGAGCAGGGACATGCGGTAATGGCCATGGCCTTGTCGCCAAGTGTTTCCTGGGCAGCTTTCAGAAGAAACGTGGAGTCTACACCGCCGGAAAAGGCTACGGCTACGCTTCCAAGGGAACGAAGGATCTCCTGGAGTTTTCTGTATTTTTCTTCAAGTGTGATATTGTCTGTTGCTGGCATATGTTCTGTCACCTCGTAATTTGTAAAATATTATTTGTGTATTATTGTAAACGATACCTTTTTGTCCTACAAGCATTTTCTTTCTGATGGATACACTATGAAATTTGTAAGTATATCCGGACGATCTATCCGGCTCATAAGCTTTTCGTAAAATTATCTTCCACAAAATTTTTATAGAACAGGAAAGACTTCTTCCTGGAGGACTCTTTTATGTCATTGGAGCATTACGAAATAATTTTCCATGATATAAAATAGGACCGGAAACGCAGCATATGCCACGCTTCCGATCCTTCCTTTTTTACAATTATCACATTTCGATCACATCAAGATCATCCGGAATAAACAGATTTCCGTGATAATACTCTCTGCCTTCTGCGCCGTAGAGTTCTTTACGTTTCTTAATGTTCTTATCCTCTGTATGATACAGTACAAGGTTTTTCACGCCAAGATTTTCAGCAAGCTCGCTGGCATCCTTGACTGTGGAGTGATGTTTCTCATAAGGATTGAAGATATCACGCTGTCCGTACAGGCAGAATGCTTCGTGGAACATCCAGTCACTGCCTTTGGCGTATTTCTCCTCGCACTCGTTGTATGGCTCATCGCCACAGCAGGTAAGTACCTTTCCACCATCGTAGATCATCTGGAATCCGAACTGTTTTGCCTTGGTGGAACCGATGTCAAAGAAGGTCACTTTCTTATTGAGGATCGTTCTCTCCTCACCGTCTTTTACTTCGATCAGGTGAAGTCTGTCACCAATGTACTGTGTCTCCTTTTTATTCAGAAGCTTAAAGGCCATGTCTTTCAGAAGTCCGATCACCTCATCATGGGCATAGATATTCGCCTCGCCCTGGTAAGTACCTTTTTTCATATTCTGGCAGATGATGCGGATCACCCAGACGATTCCCATGATATGGTCTACGTGCTTATGTGTAACAAAGATCTCATGGACATCCATCAGGTCAATACCTGCCTTCTTCAGCTGGGAAAGTACAGTATTTCCGCCGCCTCCGTCAACCAGAAAATGGCCGTACTCATCGCTGAGCACGAAACATGTATTGTAGCACTCTGTTACCAGTGCGTTACCTGTTCCAAGCATGGTTAATTTCATTGTTTTTCTCCTCCTGTATAGCCCTGGTCATCAAACATTCTGCCACCCATTGCTTTTGTTTTCTGACACTCTCACCGGCTGCTTCAGACCATATTGCAGATACCTGCATAACAGCCTTATGTTTTCTCGTTTTTTCTGTGTTTTTCGTGTCCAATGATAACATTATGGAGAAATATTTTCAATAAATTTCTATAAAAAGAGCCTCTTTCCTCCCTGCACTCTGCACATTGGACATAGAAAAGCTTTCTTTGCGCTCCATTATTTTTATGTTACAATGGTCCCATATCAATAATTATAACTGGAGGGATTTCTAATGAAGATCACAATCTTAAACGGCAGTCCGCGCCACAACGGCAACACACAGATCATGGCCGATACCTTTGCAAAAGCTGCTCAGGAAAACGGTCATACAGCAACTGTTCTGAACATTGCAAATTTACATATCCGCGGATGCATGGACTGCAAATACTGCTACTCCCATGAGGGCAAATGTGTACAGGATGATGATATGAAGAAGGTTTTTGCGGAGCTTTCTGATACCGACCTTCTGGTATTTGCATCACCAGTTTACTGGTTTGATATCACCGCACAGCTGAAAACCGTAATTGACCGTATGTATGCATGGGGAAGTATCGGATTTCCGTTCCACAAAACAGCTCTGCTCCTGGATGCAGGCGCAGATCATGTCTTTGATGCAGCCATCGCTCAGTACAAGGCCATGACCTCTTATCTGAAATGGGAAGATATGGGTATTGTCACAGTTCCCAATATGCTGGAAAAAGGCAGCATGAAAGTCTGTCCGCAGCTGGAAGAGGTTAAGAAACTGGCAGCCAGCCTGTAATTTTTGTATCACAAAGGGGAGCAGTCATATGGTTGACCATGGCTGCTCCCCCTTTTACATTTTTCTTATTACAGCATTTCTATCTCCGTCTCAAAATACTGCTCCTGAAACCGGACCTGTTCCATGATCTCCTCTGCTGTCATGGTCTTATCCTCCGGAACTGCCACCCACTTGTCTTCCACATCATTGAGGCGGTGGATGATGGCGATCACTTTTCCTGTAAATTCTTTTACCGGGTGATCGATACCCAGAACATAGACGTCCTGTTCCTCGCCGTCCGGAGCGATGATTCCTTCAATGTAGCCGTAATTTACCGGATAAAAAAGATCTTTGTGTTCCGGATGGTAACTGTTCATGGGCCGGTCGATCATGATATGTACAAGCTCACCCGGAGATGGTTTCTTCTTTTCCTGATCTGTCCGTTTCATTTTTCTTCCTTTGTCAAACGGATATTCGCAATCCGCATTTGTTACGTAGCTCATGACCAATCTCTCATTCTTTTACATTCCGTCAGAAAAACTGACCTTCTCATTTCAATCCGTTCTTCTCTTTACCAGATCTTCGCCTCTACTGCTGCACGCTCAATTCCAAGACCCTTCATATATCGGTCCATAAATGCGTTGAATCCTTTTACGCCTTCGGCTTCCGGTGCAAGTGTGCTGCCTTCGTTTCCTTTGAAGACATTTTCATCCAGGAAATCCGCAAGGTCTTCGCCGTCTTTTTTGTTGATCATATAAGAAGCCAGAAGCGCAATTCCCCAGGCTCCGCCTTCTCCTGCTGTGGACATTACGGATACCGGCGCATTTACCGCATCTGCAAGGATCTGCTGGCCAACACCCTTTGTCTTAAAGAGGCCGCCGTGTCCCAGAAGCTTATCAATCTTTACATGCTCCTGATTGAGAAGGATATCCAGACCTACACGCATGGCACCAAGGCAGGTGTAAAGATTGTTTCTCATAAAGTTTGCCAGTGTAAATTTACTCTCAGGAGAACGTACAAACAGTGGACGTCCCTCTTCAAAACCGGTCATATGCTCGCCGGAGAAATAACAGTAGGAAAGAAGTCCACCACAGTCCGGATCCCCTTCCAGGGCTTTGTTATAAAGAGTTCCGAACAGTTTGTTCATATCCACTTTCATACCCATGGCTTCCGCAAATTCCTTAAACACATTTACCCATGCGTTCAGATCCGAAGTACAGTTGTTGGAATGGGCCATGGCAACTGGATCTCCTGCCGGGGTAGTAACCATATCGATCTCCTTGTACGGTCTGGAAAGTGCTTTTTCCAGGACGATCATGGCAAATACGGAGGTTCCCGCGGAAACATTTCCTGTACGCTGACGGACACTGTTTGTGGCAACCATACCGGTTCCTGCGTCTCCCTCAGGCGGACACATCGGAATTCCGGCTTTCAGCTTTCCGCTTACATCCAGAAGTTTTGCGCCTTCCTCAGTAAGAACTCCGGCATCCTGACCTGCAACCATGACTTCCGGCATAATGTTACGGAGTTTCCATGGGAATCCATAAGATGCAACCAGCTCATCAAACTTCTGCACCATCTCTTCGTTATAGTCCTTTGTCTCGCTGTCGATCGGGAACATACCTGCCGCATCGCCGATACCAAGAACTCTTTTTCCGGTAAGTTTCCAGTGTACATAGGCTTCCAAAGTAGTAATGTAATCGATGTCTTTTACATGCTCCTCACCATTAAGGATTGCCTGATACAGGTGGGCAATGCTCCATCTCTGAGGGATATTGTAATGGAAAAGCTCTGCCAGCTTTTCAGAAGCTTCCCCTGTGATGTTGTTTCTCCAGGTACGGAACGGAACCATCAGCTCTCCCGCTTTGTTAAACGGCATATATCCATGCATCATGGCACTGACACCAAAAGCACCTACACTTGTAAGCTCCATCCCATATTTTTTCTGAACATCTTCTGCCATATCCTGGTAGCTGCCCTGGAGACCTTTCCAGATCTCCTCCAGGCTGTATGTCCAGATACCATCTACATACTGGTTTTCCCATTCATAGGCACCGGATGCGATGGGCTGATTTTTATCGTCTACCAGAACTGCCTTGATCCTTGTGGAACCAAACTCAATACCAAGAGCTGTACGGTTCTCAAGAATGGCTGTTTTTGCCTCATTAACTCCCATTGTAAAAAACCTCCCGTATTATTTGCTGAAATACATGCTGTTCCATCTCAGCTCATTCTGCAGATTCCGGATCGTTGTATCGCCATCAATATAAACCGCTTCGATACCCATAGCTGCTGCCCAGTCGCCCATCTGCTCTGCAGTAAGGTCATAGGTAAATGCAGTATGATGTGCGCCGCCTGCAAGGATCCATGCCTCTGCCGCTGTGGAAAGATCCGGCTTCGGAGTCCAGAATGCAGTACCTACCGGAAGTGCAGGCATCGGTTTCTCTGTTTTCTTACACTCAACCTCATTGATCAGCAGACGGAAACGATCTCCTAGGTCAACCAGGGATGTAGCGATTCCAGGACCTGTCTTAGAAGTAAATACCAGTCTTGCAGGATCTTCACGATCTCCCATGGAAAGCGGGCATACACGCATGCTGACCTTGCCATCAGCAACAGATGGGCAAACCTCCAGCATATGTGCCTCAAGGATTCCCTCTTTACCAGGTACCAGATTATAAGTGTAATCCTCCATAAAGGAAGTACCCTTGACGTCCTTTTTGCCTGCTGCCATGATTTTCATCAGGCGGACCATAGCTGCTGTTTTCCAGTCACCCTCGCCACCGAAGCCATAGCCTTTTTCCATCAGTCGCTGGATCGCAAGTCCCGGAAGCTGCTTCAGGGATCCCAGATCACCGAAGTGTGTTACGATAGCCTGATAGTTTTTCTCCTCAAGGAAACGCTCAAAACCGATCTCGATCCCTGCCTGGACTGCTACATGCTTCTTAAATTCCTCAGGGTCACGTCCATCCAGAATCATGTCATATTTATTATAATATTCTTCTACCAGAACATCAATATCTCCCTGGCTTACGTCCTGTACATATTCTGCGATCTCGTTAACCGGATAAGCATCGATCTCCCATCCGAATTTCATCTGAGCCTCAACCTTATCGCCCTCTGTTACAGCTACGTTTCTCATATTGTCGGCTACACGGCATACACGGATATGGCTGCTCTCCATGATACCAACTGCAGTACGCATCCAGGATGCCAGACGCTCCTGGACCTTTTTGTCTGCCCAGTGTCCTGCAATGACTTTTCTCTCGATTCCCATGCGGGTTACCATATGGCCAAACTCACGGCCGCCATGTGCGGACTGGTTCTCATTCATAAAGTCCATATCAATGGTGTCATAGGGGATTTCCACATTGAACTGTGTATGAAGATGGCACAGCGGTTTGCGATACTCTTTAAGGCCAAGGATCCAGGATTTTGCCGGGGAAAATGTGTGCATCCACGCGATCACGCCGGCACAGTTTTCATCTGCATTGGCATCATTAAAGGTTTTACGGATCAGCTCATTTGTGATCAGCGTTGGTTTCCATACAACCTCAAACGGAAGTACACCGGATTTATTCAGTTCCTCTACGATGATCTTTGAATGCTCGGCTACCTTGCGGAGACATTCATCTCCGTAAAGATCCTGTGAACCTGTGCAAAACCAGAATTTGTAATCTCTTCCTGTTTTCATGTGAAAATTCCTCCTTGAAATATAAAATTATATAATATGCATAACATTCCTGAAAATCTGTAACACATTTCTGTTTCCAACATGTGTCCAGCCTTCTGAAATGTTATAAAGTTCTCTGTAAAATATGTCATGTTTCATTATCTGATAAGTGATTATCTCTCTGCCCTCATGCATTTGTGTTCATATTCCTGTCTTCACACTGCTGCCCCGTACGATCAGCTCCGGCCGGATCAGCCGTTCCACCTTACTCTCTTCGTCCGGCACGCCACTTAATTTTTCCAGGAGAAGCTTTGCTGCCATCTCACCCAGTTTTTCCTGGGGATGGGTGATAGTAGTGATTCCCTGCCCCTGTCTTGCGTACAGCGAATTGTCATAACCGGTCACCGCAACATCCTCCGGGATCTTTTTGCCCTGACGTTCCAGTTCTTCCATGACCTGGACAGCGATCTGGTCGTTGTAGCATACGATTCCGTCCGGAAGGCAATTCTGCCGGATCATGTTCCGGACCATAAGCGCCGGTTTCCTGCGCCGGTCCTCAGTATGAAACCAGATCACTTTGTCCGGATCATAGGCAATTCCATGCTCCTGCAAAGCCTTCACATAGCCCTTATGCCGTTCGATTCCCTGACGGTCATCTGCCTTGAAAAATCCCGCGATGTTGCGCCTGCCGGAGTCCAGGAGATGTTTTGTCACAAGATAACCGCCTCCTGCGTCATCCATGAGGATGTGGGGCTTTTCCTGCATCTCCGTATACAGTCCCTGGATAAAAATATAGGGGATCCGATACTTGTCCAGTGTTTCGTACAGACTCACATGTCTGCACAACAGCTCACTTTTGCTGGGTTCGATGATCAGTCCGTCAATTCCCTTGCTGATCAGCTCTTCCAGGAATCTTGCCTCCTTCTGGCGGCTGTTTCCTGTATTTTTCAGGATGATACTGTACCCGTTATCGGACAGCACCTCATCGATTCCCTGGATCAGCCTTGGAAAAATATAATCCGAGATATATGTAGTCACCACTGCGATGTTTCCGGTCCCGTGAATCTGACGGAGCACATCCGCACAGAAGGTTCCTTTTCCCTGAAAGGATTCTATGTATCCATCTCCTGCCAGGATCCCCAGAGCCTTTCGCACCGTATGCCTGCTCAGCCCGTAGCGGACACTGAGCTGGTTTTCAGAAGGAAGCTTCTCACCCGGACGGATCTTTCCGGAAAGAATGTCTGTTTTCATTTCTTCCATCAGTGCATAATATTTTGCTTTTCCGTTTTCTGCCATAAGCTCCTCCCTTCGTTTGTATTATTCTTCCTTCAAACATCGGATGTAAAACGGACATTTATATTTTCATCTGTAATCATTTTATAACTTGTATATACATACGAACAAGTTGTTTTTTATTATTTAACAAAAGTTCCATATAAAAAAGGCCGGAACACCTTCCCCAATTTGGTGTTCCGGCCTGTATATACTGCTTTTTTATCTCAACGTTTCTGCCTTATCGTAAAGCGGGCCTTTTGCTCCGCCTTGCTGTCTTTGTTCAGAAAAAACGCCTTCTCCATATTTGTTAAAACTATTCTCCAGTCCCCTGATGTACCTTATATTTAGCGGTACATCTTCATATAATCCCCATGTGCCTCGATCAGCTCATCACACATTGCCTGGATATCTTTGATGTTCAGCTCTGCACCTGTGTGCGGGTCCATCATGGCTGCCTGATAGATTTTCTGGCGGTCTTTGGTCACTGCTGCCTCAATAGCAAGGAGCTGCGGGCTGACATTGGATGAGTTCATAGCTGCCAGCTGTGTAGGAAGCTTGCCGACTTTTACCGGATGTACACCAGTTCCGTCGATATAGCATGGAACCTCTACGCAGGCATCCGGCGGAAGGTTGTCAATGTAACCGTTGTTAAGAACGTTTCCACCGATCTTGTATGGTGTGTTTGTAACAACAGCCTCCATGATGTAGGACGCATACTCTTTGCTTCTCTCATGTCCTATCTTGCCATCTTTCAGGATATCCTCGCGCTCTTTTTCCCATCCTTCGATCTGTTTGATACATCTTCTCGGATATTCGTCAAGCGGAATATTGAACTCCTCGATCATCTCCGGATATTTGGATTTAATGAAGAACGGATTATACTCTGCATTGTGCTCACTGGACTCTGTGCAGTAGTATCCAAGATGACGGATGTACTCGTAACGTACCATATCCTCATGCTTCTCGCCGGAGGTATTCTTCTCCTCGGCGATTCTGCGGATCTCCGGGTACAGGTCGTTTCCGTCTTTGTCATGGATCTCAAGAAGCCATGCCATGTGGTTGATACCTGCGATCAGCTCGGTACGTCCCTCAAGCTTGTCTTCCATTCCCATTCCCTCAAGAAGTTTCTGGGAGCAGACCTGAACGCTGTGACAGAGGCCTACAGTACGGATCTTTGTAAAACGCTGCATATAGCCGGTAAGCATTGCCATAGGGTTGGAGTAGTTCAGGAACAGAGTGTTCGGGCAGACTTCTTCCATATCCCGGGCAAACTCTTCCAGGACCGGAATGGTACGAAGTGCACGCATGATTCCGCCGATTCCCAGGGTATCTGCGATAGTCTGTTTGATGCCGTATTTCTTCGGGATCTCAAAGTCTGTTACTGTACATGGCTCATAGCCGCCTACCTGAATGGCATTGACTACGAAGTCTGCATCACGAAGTGCATCTTTACGGTTCTCAGCACCGAGATATGTTTTGATCACTGCGCGATCCTCATTTACGTTGTGGTTGATGGCACTTAAGATAATTCTGGAATCCTCCAGCCTCTTCTCATCGATATCATAAAGTGCGATCTCGCTCTCGCGAAGTGCCGGTGTGCACATACAGTCGCCAAGTACATTTCTTGCGAAAACCGTGCTTCCAGCTCCCATGAATGTAATTTTGATCATGTTCGTTTCCTCCTGCTTTCTTTGTTGGATCTCTTATCCGGAATTGTTATATTTTTCTTTAAAATTCCTGATTTTCTGCTATTTTTGCGGTGCAGTCCCGCTTCGTTTTCTTTGTGATCTTATCATACTACCGGAAACTTGTTTAAAATATGTACTTTGATGTTAATAATTGTTGTTTTGTTGCATGAGATACCTGGAAGTAATTTTCTATAACATTTCTTATGACATAAAAAGCTCTCTGCCCGATACCAGAATTTTATATATTCCGGACCAGACAGAGAGTTCTTTTTCTTCGTGAAATATATCACAGGATCAGGCCTCAGATTCCGTATAATCGCCCTTCTTTCCATTCACTACAAGTCTTCTCTTTTCTTCCTTGTATTCTCTCGGACTTCTTCCTGTTCTTGCCTTGAATACCTTGGAAAAAGCCAGCGGATCTCCATACCCTACTCTTGCAGCTACTTCACTGACCTGAATATCTCCGTTTTTCAGAAGAGTTTTCGCCTTCTCAATGCGAAGATTCATAAGATATTCCTGCGGCGAGCATCCAAGGCTTTTTTTAAATGAACTGGTAAGATAGCTCCGGTTGACGCCAATGCGGTCTGCCAGCTCATTGATCTTCAGCCTCTTGTCAAAGTTGGCTGCAATGTAATTCACTGCATGCTCCACATAAACGGAATTTGGATATCTGTGGGATGGAAGAAGCTTGCCTTCTCTCAAACATGCATCCCGGTTATCTGTGATCAGGTCAGAAAAAAGAAGCATCAGAAGTCCGTTTCGCTTCAGCTCATTTTCAAAAACGAGCTTGTTGGTCTGGACCATTGCATCAATATATTTTGCAGCATTTTCCATGCAGTGGATCCTTCGGACCGGATTTTCCCGGCTAAAACCACTTACATGGATCACTTCCTCGGCAATCATTCCCTCAAATCCTACCCAGCGATATGTCCAGGGATTGTCCATGTCTGCCTCATACCAGGCCTCCACACTGGGTGGGATCAGAAATGCTTCTCCACCGGTCAGATGATACTGATGGCCATCCATCTCAAAAACTCCTCTTCCGGATTCCACGATATGAAGTACATGAGAGATCCTTTTATTTGGTCCAAATCGATGTCCCGGATCGCATTTTTCCCACCCACAGTAAGTAAGACAGAGATCCACCGCACCTTTCTTTAAATTCTCCAGACATTTATAGCTGTCTGAGTTTGTAAAACCAACTGTATGAAGCAACTTGTCACCTCCCTGATGTCATATATTGTGTTTCCGCCCGTGAGCTACTTCGCCACCCAATAACAGACCGCCATATCCGGCGGCCTGTTATTTTTTCTGGTCAGGCGGATGTTTTTTCGCTGACAGCTTTTATTCCATCATTTACAGAAATCAGTCCTCTGCTTCAATTGTATACAATACAGAATGGAAATCACCGTTTGTCTTATTGCAGTAGTCACGATCAACCGGGATTCCTGCATACATCAGCTCATTTCCGTAAGCTTTCAGGCACTTATCTTCCCATTTTACTCTGTAAAGCTGATCCTCGTCAAGACCTTTGAAGCGCAGACGCATCCAGGAAGCATTGACCTTGTTCAGTCTCTCATAGTATCCGGCAACTGCCTGTTTTTTGTCTCTGGAAACAACCATCCATGCAGTATCATTTCCTTCGAACGGGCTTAAGATACGGTAGAAATCACCCTCCACCTGGATCAGGTCACGATGTTCCTTCATGAATTCCACCTGTGCCTTTACCTCTTCGATCTCTTCATCACTTAAAAGGTTCAGATCCAGCTCATAGCCAAAGGTTCCGAAATATGCCACATTTGCTCTTGTGGAAAGCGGTGTGGTACGGTGCAGCTGATGATTCGGTACTGCTGATACATGAGATCCCATGCTGACGATCGGATAGACAAAGGAGGTACCGTACTGGATCTTTTCTCTCTCAGCTGCATCGGTATCATCGCTGGTCCATGTCTGCGGTGCAAAATACAGCATTCCCGGATCAAATCTTGCTCCGCCGCTTGCGCAGGATTCAAAGAGAATGTCAGGGAATCTCTCTGTCAGTCTTGTATACAGCTCATAAACACCAAGGATATATTTATGCATAGTCTTGCCCTGATCTGCTGCGGATGCGCCGCGGCTGAAAGGCTCGGACATGTAACGGTTCATATCCCATTTAATGTAGGAAATGGAAGATTCCTCGATAACCTTGGAGATGGAATCATAAATGAAATCCACAACCTCAGGTCTGGAAAAATCAAGAACGTGCTGATGTCTTGAGTGAGACTCAAAACGGTCCGGTGCTCCGATGAGCCAGTCCGGATGTGCTCTGTAGCAGTCACTGTTCTTGTTTACCATCTCAAGCTCTACCCAGAGACCGAATTTCAGGCCCATCTCCTCGATCTTATGGGAAAGTCCGGAAATTCCGTTCGGAAGCTTATTCTTATTTACGAACCAGTCGCCAAGCCCCTGGTAATCATCGTTTCTGGTTCCGAACCATCCGTCATCCAGAACGAAAAGCTCTACCCCAACCTCTTTGGCTTTTTTTGCAATATTGAGGATTTTTTCCTCATCAAAATCAAAATAGGTTGCTTCCCAGTTATTGAGGAGGATCGGGCGTGCATGATTTCTCCATTTTCCACGCATCAGACGGTCACGGTACAGTCTGTGGTAAGCCTGGCTCATTCCGTTTAAGCCCTTATCACTGTATACCATAACAACCTCCGGAGTCTGGAATTCCTCATCTCTGGAAAGCTCCCAGGAAAATCCCTGTGGATTGATTCCCATCATAACTCGTGTCATCTCGTAGGTGGAAACCTCGACCTGTGCAAGGAAGTTGCCGCTGTACACAAAGCTGAAGCCGAAAACCTCGCCTGTGTCTTCTGTTGTATGAGGACGCTTCAGTGCGATAAACGGATTCTGCTCAGAGCTGGAACCGGTTCCTGCAAGACTCTGTACAGCCTGTGTACCCATCTCAAGTTTACGTGTTTTTACATAGCGCTCACGTGCCCACGCACCGGAAAGATGGATCATCTCATAATCCATATCCGGGAACTCCACTGCTGCACTCATCACGTTCTCAAGGCGGATCTTCTGATTCCCTTTCTGAACAAGGCGTGCGCTTCTGGTGATCACCGGGTAATCCTCATATACGGAATATGTAAGAACAAGGTCTGTGTCCATCACAGGATCATGAAGTGTAATGTCCAGAGATGTCGCCTCTTCCTCGTTCTCTGTGTAGGTTGCCGGAAGTCCGGCAAGCTTCTTCTTGCCGCCATAGATCTCATGAGAAACATATTTGAAATCTACGATCTCGCTTCCGTTCTCCTGACGAACAGTAAGGGCAGGGTTTCTGTAATCACCGGTTCCGTAAACAGGATACTCCTGTTTGGTATACTGCATGGAAAGAAGTCCCGGTTCCGGAACGCATACAGCCATCAGGGAACGCATGATCTCTTCATGAAGATAACTGAAATCCTCTTTATCGCGGATAGCTTTTCCATAGTACAGATTCTCCATCTGACCATTTTCCATGATACAGGTGATGTAGCTTAAATGTTTGTTATAAATGTGGAATGTCTTTGATCCCTCGTGAAATTTGATCGGCATAATTTTCTCCTTTTTTCGTTTACTGCGGATAAAAATATCCGCCTCTTTCCTTAAGAATCATCAAATAACTGTGCATTTTGGCATTTGCTTCGATAAAAATACCGCTGACAACCTCAATAACCAAATCCTCAGTTATATACATTGTCAGCGGTCTTGTATTACCTTATGTAATATTTCTGATTACAGTTTTCCACCGCTGGTAGCAATACCTTCGATAAACTGTTTCTGGAAGATCATGTAGATCACGATCATCGGAATGCAGGCGATCAGAGATGCAGCCATCAGTTCCGGGAATTTGGATACGTACTGGCCCTGCATCTTTGCAAGTGCGGAAGAAAGTACCAGCATATCCTTATCTGTATTAACGATCATCGGCCACATCAGGTCTTTGAATGCGAATACAGCTGTGAAAATTCCAAGTGCGACCATACTGGATCTTGTAAGTGGTGCCATGATGTAAAGGAAGGTCTGACCGATGTTACATCCGTCAAGTCTGGCAGCCTCCTCCAGATCCTTCGGCAGTCCCATATATCCCTGTCTCAGAAGGAAAGTACCGAATGCAGTAACAATACCTGGGAATACAAGGGCAAAGATTGTATTCAGCATACCCATCTTGCTGACCATCAGGTACTGCGGGATGATGAAGATCTGTACCGGAACCATCATCTGGAACAGTACAAGACTGAAGCAGAGATCACGGCCCTTGAAGTTCAGTCGTCCAAATGCATAGCCTGCCATAGTTGCTGTAAGAACCGCACACACTACTCGGAAGAAGATCAGAAGCAGTGTATTCTTGTACAGAAGCAGGAAGTTCATGTTATTGATAACAGAAATAAATGCGTCTTTTCTCCATATTTTCGGGAAAATGGTGAAAGGATCTACAGATGTTGCTTCAGTTACAGATTTAAAAGCTGTCAGGATCATCCAGATAAATGGCACAAGCATCGTAATGGACACAATGATCAGTATGACATGTATTAAAATAGTGGTTAATTTCTTTTTTGTTTCCATACTATCCATGGTTAATCCCCCTTTTTAGTTGTAGAATACCCATTTCTTCTGACCGATCATCTGGAATACTGTCAGGATCATGGTGATGATAAGAAGTACTACTACGATCGTAGCGCCGTATCCCATGTTCTTATTGATAAATGCATATTTATAGAACAGGTAAACCAGTGACTGAGTCTTGGTAAGTGCCGGGTTTGACTTGTCAATAACCATATAGATCAGGTCGAATACCTGAAGGGATCCGATCACACGGGTAACAAGTACGAAGAAAATGGTTGGTGAAAGAAGCGGGACCGTGATGTTAAAGAATGCATTCACGCCTGTTGCACCGTCAATGGATGCTGCTTCATAATAATCTCTCGGGATCTCCTGAAGTCCTGACAGGAAAAGAACCATATTGTAACCGATGATAGACCATACACCGATGATCGCAACTGCAAATACTGCAATTTTCGGATTAGAAACCCAGTTTACATGAACATGGAAAACGTTATTGATAAGACCATAATCAGAGTTGAACAGCCATCTCCATACCATGGCTACCGCTGCCGGAGCTGCTACCATCGGAAGGAAGATGATGGTTCTGTAAATAGAACGGCCCTTCATCTTTCTGTTAAGAAGTACTGCAAGAACAAGTGCGATGACAATGGAAAAAGGAACCTCCACGATCGCATATTTGAATGTGTTGATCAGTGCCTGCCAGATCTCTTTATCTGCAAAAACCTTCTGATAGTTCTGTAAACCGATAAAGATATTTCCTTTACCAAAATCTCCTGTTTTGAAAAAGCTCTGGTAAATAGTCTGGAAGATCGGAATGATGTTCAATACGATCAGTCCGATGGTTGTTGGGAGAATAAACAGCCAGCCCCAGAGGAACTCACTGCGCTCTCTCTTTGTCCGTGCCTGTGACTTGGTAGTTTTAGCCATAAGAATCACTCCTTCTATTCCTTCTATGTATGAGGCCGCTGCACCTGAGTGCGGCGGCCCCTCTCATTACTGCACTTAATTATCGGTGTTTCTTAATGCTTACTCCTCAGCCAGCTTCTCGTTCATCTGATCAGCCATCTGCTTGCAAGCCTCTTCCATTGTGATGTCGCCTGTGTATACGCCCTTAAGGATCTCGTTGTCCTCGTTCTCCCATGTTACAGTAGATTTGGAGTATGGACGGATCTCCATGTCATCCATCATGTTCAGATAAGCCTGAAGGTTGAAGTCTGCGGATTTAGCCCATGCATCAGATGTTCCTGTGTATGCACTCATTGTAACACCAAGCTCAGCCTGTTTCTCCTGAGCCTCTTTGGATCCGAGGTACTCGATCAGCTGCCAAGCTTCCTCTGTGTGCTCACCGGAAGCAGATGCTGCCCATCCAAGTCCGTTATATGAGGAAGCTCTTCTGCCTGTCTCAGCGTTTTTAGGAAGCTCTACACAATCACAGTTAGCTGCTGTGTACTCGTTCTCTTTAAATGCTGCAAGCATCCAGGAGCCCTGGCATGTCATAGCGATCTTGCCAGCCTCGAAAAGTACGTCCTCGTTGTTCTCGGACATTGTCTCAAGAGACGGGATCACGCCATCCTTGATCCATCCTTCCAGTGTCTGCATAGCTGCGATCGTCTTCTCATCATCCCAGCCGGATTTTGTCTTATCATCGCTGATGACGTATCCGCCGTTATCATAGATCAGGTTGTAGTATCCGGCCTGGTTGTTATCATTTCTCATTGCGAGACCGTACTGGGAACCATCATCCTTAGTAAGCTTCTTAGCTGCCTCTGTAACATCATCCCATGTCCAGTCAGCTGTCGGATAATCAAGTCCTGCCTCGTCAAATAATGTCTTGTTGTACCAGAGAGCGATTGTATCTATATCCTTCGGTACTGCATAATATTTATCATCGTATGTATACAGTCCCCAGATATCCTCCGGATAGTTCTCCGGATCGATCAGATCGCTGTCTTTGATCTTATCGGTCAGATCAAGAAGCATATCGTTGGACATGTATCTCTCACTCTCATTGGAGTGCATCCAGAATACGTCCGGAAGGGAACCACCCTGTGCACCGGCCTCGAGCATTGTCCAGTACTCATCCCATTTAACAACGGAAATCTCTGTCTTGATTCCTGTCTTCTCTGTGAAGTCTGCAAGAATTTCTTTGATTCCCGGCTCCTGGTTGGTGTCCCAGATGGATACGGAAAGTGTAACATCGTCACCTTTTGCATATACAGGAACTGCTGTCATTACCATGGCACCTGCTAACAATAATGCTGCTACTCTTTTAAAATTCATAACTTCTTCCTCCTTTTAAATCTTTCTTATTTTCCCTCTTTCTTTGGTCAGTTTTTATATTTTTCCACGTCTCTGACCGTTGATATTATTATAATTGCACATGGAAAAATGATAAATGGATTATTGTCATTTCAATATGGAAAAATGTTATTTTTTATTTATTTTGTCCATTTTCTATTCATAGTTTGTTAAATATCCGTCATTTTTCCCTATGTGCTTTTATTTTTTTGATATATTTTCATATTTATCACTATTTTCGAGCATGTTTTGATACGTTTTTCTTTCTTTGTAGCAAAACCAACATTTTTACATGTTTGTTTTTATATATTTTCAACAACCAAAATGGTCGAAAATGCCTTTTTTTTGCAAAAATGAACTTTTTGTTAACACACATTTTTCTATGCGTGCACCGATTTTTACATGTGCACGCAAAATTCCATGTTTTTTCATACGATCCTGTGAGAGGATATCCGCAAGCCCCATTCGTCATACAGCTCTGAACCTGCTGCCCATTGCTTTTCCCCTTCACCGCAGTGGACTTCCCTGATTTGGTTAAAGCCTTCTGTACCTGACGATTCCTTCTCTTTACACACCGCAAGTGTCTGTGCTAAGATTATCTGTATCGGACATTTTTCGTATAGTCTGTTTTCTGTTTCTATTTCTAAATTAAGGAGGATATTTCATTATGAATCTTTTAAATGAAGATAATGTTGTCCATGTATTCCTCAACAAGCTGGGTGACATCGTAATCGCCAATCTTCTCTTTATTTTATGCAGCATACCGGTGATCACCATCGGGCCGGCGCTGACTGCCCTGTATCACTGCATGATGCGTACAGTAAAAGGAAATAACAATGGCACCACCAGAACCTTTTTCCGGGCCTTTAAAGAAAACTTCAAACAGTCACTGATCGTATGGCTGCTGATCCTTGCTGCCGGAATCGTACTTGTCCTGAATATACGTTTTCTTCTCCATTCAGGCAGTGGTACAGCACAGATACTCTTTTATCTGTCCGTAGGAGTCCTGACACTCCTGGTTATTTTTTCCTTATACATATTCCCGGTAATCGCAACCTTTGCCAATACCTTAGGGGCACTTTGCAGGAATGCGTTCCTGCTGGCGTTTATGCATTTTCCTACTACGATCGCCATGGCTGTGATCAGTATCTTTCCGCTTTATATGACTTATATTGATGTAAAAATGCAGCCGCTTTACGCATGCTGCTGGTTTTTCTTTGGGTTTGGACTTGTAGCTTTTATCAATTCGATGCTGTTGTATCGATTTTTTAAGAAGCTGCTTCCTCCGGATGAGGATATTTCGCTTTTGTGATAAAAGCGTAGGGAAAATTGTTTTTAATTTTTGATAATAAAGTTTTTCGCTTTTCAAAGCGGAGGAAATGCGAGGGGGAAAGCACTCGGAGTTAGCAAAGCCCGCTTTTCCCCCTCGCGCTCCCCCTTTCCGGGCATGCAGTTGTTGTGCGTTGTGGGGATGTGTATATGTATGTCGTTGGCGGGGTGATGGATTCTGCGGTGTTGGATGTGGGAGGCTGTGCCGATTTTTTTATAGTGCAACGGGATGGACAGTGGCATTGTATTTCCAGGGGACTTACTTGATTTGGTTAAAAAGGAGCTTCGAATCTGTATACGAAAGATTCGGAACTCCTTTTTTCATAAACATATACCAGAAAATGCTCGGTCAGCTATTCATAACCCACCTTGCTACAAAATATAACACACATTCCAAAGTCGAAAGCGAAGCACCTCGACTCGACATCTCCCGTCAGGCCACAGGGAAACTCAGCCTTTCGTCCCGGTCATCCAGCGCAGCGCTGATGACTCATCCAACTCTCGGGAAACCACTCCACATCCCACCTAGAACTAAATTTTCACTCCAGCCACTCATACCTGACCATTTGATCACCCTACCGGTCATCCATTCGCACCATCCTACCTGATTCCCCTTCCGTCCAGACACCTATTTCTACCGCCTGGAAATACCAGCCAGCAAGACGTGTGCTGGCTGGCGCGGCTCTGCAGGAGGGGTGCTGCTTCTTGGCTGGCGGGAATCTGCGTTGTTTTTCAAAAGTTCGCTGTCTGAGCGTAAGCGAGTTCGGACTTTTGGAAAACGCTTTTAGCAGATTTTCGGCGGCCTAGAAGACAGCCCCCGACGAAGCCCCGCGCCGGACAGCACACGCCTTGATGGCGTCCGTATATCCATCCACTCCCTCCATCTCACCTTTCCGTCCTGAAAAAACAGCCCGCGAGGCGTCCCTTTTCACCTACTCTCTTCTCAAAACAACCAGTCCCTCATTCTCACCAAGAACCACATCCTGTCCACCATTCAGCACATCACCCTCAGTCTCCCCAAGGCCGACACACCTCCACTGCCCCTCAGGCAGTTTCACACATCTGGAAACCTCCCCCTGCTTCCACACAGGAGCCACCAAAAGCTCCTCACCGATCATAAACTGATCCATCACCCTCTCCATACCCTGTCCAGGGAAAACAAACTCCATAGAACGGGCAATCGGCTCACCGGTACTCTTTGCACACTCTACAGCAGCCAGGATATCCGGCAGACACTTTTCTCTAAGAGCCAGCGCATCCTTCACCCTCTGAAGATCCGCCTCAGGCAGTACCCTCCAGGGAGACGCGGAAAACTGCATCACCGGCATCAGAGCCGCAATCTGTGCATACCGCACAAACATCTCCGGCGTACATGCATTCTCATTTCCATTCAGAAAACAGGTATACTCACCCCCGCCGATCATATCCGGACTGCCAAAAGGATGCCCCGTCAGTCCCTGGATCAATGTATCCGGGATCAGCCCCGCAATACCAGTCTCGTCCCACTTCGTCTGCTTATCGCAAAGCCTCTGCATCAGCGAATAACCCCCTGCACGGAAACACACACGCAGCTCATTAAACGCAAACTGCTCTCCAAATTCCGCCCAAAGCCTGGACAACTCATCCCCGGAAACATCCCGGAACATCTTATCCCCGGCATGATAATAACAGGGATCACCCGCATCCAGCTTAAAACCATCCACGCCCATATCCATAAGCACATCCAGCTGATCCTTCAGCCACTTCATAGCATCCGGATTCGTCAGATCCAGCGCAGCAGAATAACCATTCCACCACTCCAGTATCCTCGGTTTCCCCTCAGGAGTCTCGATCAGAAAATGCTTATCCCTTGCTTCCCGGAACTCCACAGTATCCGGAGTAATAAAAGGACAGATCCACAACATCACAGAAAAACCCATCTCATGCAGTTCCCGGATCATTCCCTTCGGATCACGGAAATTATCCCCACGGAACTGCCACCTTCCATAATAAGGAGACCAGCCATCATCGATCATCAAAACCCCTGCCGGAAAACCATTTTCCAGAATACCTTTTGCGTATTTCAGGATATTATCCTGGGTCTGATAATAAGTCAGTTCGATCCAGGAATTGTATACCGGAGTCTGGAAAAACCTGTCTGAAAGTTTGATCTCATGAAATGGAAAATGCGCTTTCATAGCTGCCAGGTATGCACCTCGCAGATCATGGAAGCCATCTTCCAGAACGATAATTTCCGGACCCTCCGCCAGGATCTCACCTTTTCTAAAAGAAATGCGGAAACCTGCATTGCTCCAGATGTAACGTCCTTTCGAGGAAAGGAATAAAGGCATGATCTGATTGTGAGTTGGGTTCTCGCGGAAATCCCAGTCCACAATGTCGTCTGCGCTTACGGGCTGGCGATAGCCTTCATAGACTGCGCCACCGTACCAGAATTCGTTTTTTAACATGGTTGTTTTCATGTTGAAGCTCCTTTCTACATGTGAATTTATAGTTCTTATTTATATGTTGAGATTTTTTAGTCAAGCGGATATTCGCAATCCGCTTCGCTACTTGCTCATAACCAAATAACTGCTCCGCAGTTTTGGTTAAATGTTGATGTTATTTTTTCTTTATTAATTTATTTTTTTCGCTTTTCAAAGCTGAGGAAATGCGAGGGGGAAAGCACTCAGAGTTAGCGAAGCCCGCTTTTCCCCCTCGCGCTCCCCCTTTCCGGGCACGCAGTTGTTGTATGTTGTGGAAATGTGAATATGTACTGGTGGGGCGATGGATTCTACGGTGCTGGCAATGTAACGTTACGCCGATTTACACCCAAGTCGAAAGCGCAGCACCTCGACCCAACATCTCCCGTCCGGTTGGAAATACCAGCCCGTATATCCGTCCTCCCCATCCTTGCCCTTCTCACCCCAATATTGTATAATCACCTTATACAACATCCCACCCCATTTTGTGACCCAAAATTGCGTTTTTGTTGCATACCCCAAGAAACCAGGAGGCCCACCCAAATGAAAAACACACACCAAGAACCCCAAACCCAGCACACCCTCTCCGTCTACTTCTGCGGCCAGGAAGACTGCGGCCCCGGCCACTCCTTTGGTCCGGCCATGCGCCCCCACTACCTTCTCCACGTGATCTTCCACGGCAAAGGCATCTACCAGTGCGGCGGACACACCTACCATCTGAAAGCAGGTGACGCCTTCCTCATCCGCCCCATGGACTCCATCTACTACCGCGCCGACACCTCCGACCCCTGGAGCTACGCCTGGGCAGGCTTTGACGGCTCCGCCTGCAAAGAAATCCTGGAGCAGACCATATTTTCCGACACCCTCATCTTCACCCCGGAAACACCAGCCCGGCAAAACAACCTCCTCACCCACATGACAAACCTCCTTAACACCTTCTCCGAAAACAACGGAAACGACCTCGCCACCGCCGGAAACCTCCTCCTGATGCTATCCGCCATGCAAAAAAAGCCCTCCGAAAGCAGAACCGACATCGCAACCCTCTACTTTCAGAAAGCTTCTGAATACATCCGAAACAATTACGCCTACCCCATCCAGATCTCAGACGTGGCACGCTACGTAGGAATCGACCGCTCCTATCTTTACCGGATCTTTATGGAACACGAAAACATCTCGCCAAAACAATACCTCCTGAAACACCGCCTCCAGATGGCAACCCAGCTCCTCTGTTCCTCAACCTGCACCATCACGGAAGCAGCCCTCTCCTGCGGCTTCCGGGACGCCCCATCCTTCTGTAACTATTTCCGCCAGGGCACCGGCTACACCCCAAAAGAATTCCGCAAAATGTTCAACGGAACCATACAAACATAACCAGGCAATACTCCGGCATCCACTGCCCTACGTAAAAAGTCCACCTCAGACAGCTGAACCTCCAAACATCCGGATCATCTCTTCCGGAAACAAAAAAAGACGGCCGATCAACCTGCATCCATACCAAATGCAAATGATCTCCGTCTTTCACTTTCTGGAAAAGAAATGCTTAAGAAATACATACAAAACAATAATAAACGCAAACACATAACCAAAAGCTCCCAGGGCCGGGATCCCCCACAGCTTCGGTTTCATATCCGTAGTACAGATAATACTGGAACTGATCAGAAGCGCCATCACCCACAGTCCCATCACAATATTACGTACCAGCCGCCGCAAAAGCCATGCAAGATCATCTGAAGCATGAAGATCCAGATTGATCTTCGTCTGTCCCTTCATACAGCCCTGAAGAAAATCCGCTGCCAGAGAAGGAATATCAACAGCCCTCTTCAATGACCAGGCGAGATTTTTACCACCTTTTTTGAGCCCATGCTTCCAGTTCCCATTGCTGAAAAGCTGCTCCTTGATCCGGGCTGCGGCGATCTGTGTCATATTGATATCCGGACAGATCTCAGCCAGGACCCCCTCCACATGAGTCAGTCCTCTTGCAAGCATGGTCAGTCCGTGAGGCATCATGATCTTGTTTTCCTTCATGACCTCCATCAGATCCACCATCACTTCCGCCACATCAATATTTCCCATATCCGCAGTGCCATATTTCTCCATCAGCCCACGGATATCTTCATATAGTTTGCTGGAATCCGGTTTGCCCTTAAACTCTCCAAGAGCCAGAACTGCATCCTGGATCTTGCCGATATTGTTCATGGCAACTCCCTCAATGGCTTCCCCGATCAGATGACGGTCATGCTCTGTGAGCCGTCCCATCATTCCCATATCGATCCAGACGATCTTCCCCTCCTGGATACGCACATTCCCGGGATGGGGATCTGCATGGAAAAATCCATCCTCCATGACCTGTTTGATGAAATTATCTACATATTTCGTTCCGATTTCATTGAGATCATAACCATTGGCCAGAAGATCAGCCTTATCATTGATGGCAAAACCGTCAATATACTCCATTACCAGTACATGGGGCGAAATATATTCCCGGTAAAGGATCGGCACTTTTACAAAAGCCACATCTTTATTCTTTTTGGCAAACTCCGCCATATTGGAAGCTTCCGTCAGAAAGTTCATCTCCTCCTGAGTCACAGTCCACAGTTCGCTCAAAACCATGTTCAGATCTACCATGCCCTTGATACTTACCGGCGGCATCAGACGTACGGCTTTGTGCATCAGGCCGATATCCCTTGCCATGGTTTCATAGATTCCCTTGCGCTGAACCTTGATCACAACCTCTTCTCCGGTTTTCAGCGTAGCTCTGTGAACCTGGGCAATGGATGCGGCACCCAGAGGCTTCTGCTCAATATTCTGAAATTCCTCCTGCCAGGGGCAACCCATGGATTCCTCCAGAACCTCGATCACCTGTGAAAAAGGCATAGGCGGCACATCTGAGCAGAGCTTCATAAGCTCATCACAGTACCTCTTTGGAAGAATATCGGAACGCAGGGACATAATCTGACCCAACTTAATATAAGTTGGGCCCAGATCTTCCAGTATGAGCCGGAGTTTTTCAGGAGAAACACCCCGGGTAATGGCATGCTTTTTCAGAACGGCTGTGATCTCTCTCAGCCGTTCTCCATATCCGTTGTTCTCTTTCTTCTCCTTTTTTTCTCTGCCCATAAGCTTCTCCATTTACAACAATATCGTCAGATGAACTTATTTACCAGGATTTCCTGACGTTCATCTGTTGGCTCTTACGCCACCTGGCTGTACTGCCGGAATTCTTCCAGAATAATCTGCTGCTTTTTCTCGATGCTCAGTCTGCAGCCGCTTCCTCATTCCCGTCAGCTTCTACTTCCGGCTCTGCTGCTTCCGGTGCAGCTTCCTCAACCGGTTCTTCTGCTGTCTCAGCAGCCTCTTCTTTCTCCCTGGCAGCCTCAGCCTGCATGCTCTCGATCTGAGCCTTCACAGCTGCCAGCTGCTCCGGTGTGAGTTTGGAGATTGTTGCCTTCAGTTCTTCCTGTTCATTCTTTCTTGCCGCGTTTTCTTTAACAGAATCCGCTGCAGTTTTAACTGTTGACTTGATGTTGTGCTTCAGTTCCTGATTGAGAACCTTTCCCTGCTCAACGGTAAGCTCGCCTTTTCTGACCAGTTCATCCAGGATCTCCTTGGATTTCTCTGCTGTTACTGCTGCTGTACCAATTCCTACTAATAAGATTTTTTTCAGTCCTTCACCTAATTCCATAATAATTCTCCTTTCCTGAAACCGGCCGCGGCAAAGCCATTATACTATATACCCCGCGGCACACCTTATCCCAAAACAACCATTTACTTCTCTTACCATATTCCCAGAAAAGCAAGCCCTTTCGGAACAAAAATGATCAGCCCTGTGATCGCCGCCATGATCGCTGCGATCAGTACTGCTCCGGCTGCTGTGTCCTTGGCAATCTTTGCCAGAGGGTGACGTTCCTCTGTTACAAGATCTACCACAGCTTCCACTGCCGTATTTACCAGTTCCAGCGCCATCACCATTCCAAACAGCCCCAGGCAGATGCACCACTCTGTCACGGAAATTCCAAGGATCAGCCCTGCGATCACAACGAGAACTGCCACCGTACAGTGGATCTTCATATTTCTTTCCTCGCGGATACAGGTAAAAATTCCCTGAAACGCATATCCGAAACTTTTATACAGCGGGTCCTTCTTTCTGCCTGCCATGTTCCTCACCTGATTTCCTGTGTGAATTATCCCTACCATAGGGAATTATGGAATTATTATAACAAGTTTGTAGTAATATTTCCAGTATTTCGGAAAATTTATGAATATTTAAGGAGTATATGCGGTTATTCACAGATAACTGGTCAAGCGGATATCCGGCATTGCTTTTTCCACATATGTATCCGGATGTCTCATATTATTCCACATTTTTCAGTGCTTCATCCATAGGCACGTGACGGATCCTTCGAAATTCCAGAACTGCTACTACTGCGTAGGCTGCGATTCCGATCGCCATCATTTTTACATAGATCATCGGGTCCACCCACATGGTGATCCATCCTGAAATACTGGAAAGCATCATCTCACGGAACAGCACCTCCATCACCTGACGCTCAACGGGAAGACTTAAGAGCAGGCAGATCACCACCACAAGAGATGTGGATAGTATATAGAGCCGGCTGATCTCCCCATCTGTATAGCCCAGGATCTTGGTCATGGAAATGGCCTGGGCATTTTTTTCGATAATGACCTTGGAAAGCAGATAGATCACCACCAGAAAAATGATCACAGAAAATCCGTACATCATTCCCATCATATCTCCCATGGAGACATCCAGCTGCCTGGATATTTTTGTAAGAGATTCCAGATCGATGACAGATCCGATATATTTTGAATCAATATCTTTGATCTCTGTATTGGAAAAATATCCCCCAAAATAATCATCGCCCAGATCAAACACCTCATTCAGTTTATCCCGCTCCATAAATACACAAAGACTTGCCGTATAATCATAAATCCCATCTACTTTAAAGGAATACTCATCCTTCTCGTATTTTTCCTTCAAGGTTATGGTATCTCCCTTTTTGATCCGGAATTTATCCGCATAGGCACTGGAAATATAGACACCGTCCCCCGAAAGATCTGCATGGATATACTGGCTGTCCGGCTCCACACCGTAGAGCACGATCTCCTCGCTTTTATATTTGCCAGGCATGGTATTCAAAGAATACGCAGAAAATTTTTCCGCATCTTTATTGTCCGTTCTGGTATCCATATAATATTCCAGAAGAGAGAGCATGCCATCCAGCTTGTTTCCTGAAGAAACACTTGCCGGAACGCTGAGCATATACTGATATTTTGCCAGCATGTGCCCCTGGATCTCCAGCTGATAATGATCCAGGGCAGATGGCAGGAGCATTCCAAAAAACAACAGCAGATTGGCAAAAATAACGCCCACAAACAGCACCAGATAATTACTCACATTCTGAAAGATCACACGGAGGCGGAACCTGGAAAAGATTCCGATCTTCGGGCTTAAATACACCGCACGCTTCTGTTTTTTTCCGGAAAAATCCCTTCGCAGGAATTTAAGAGGTGAAAGCTGCAGACGATACCTGAGCACCGCATAATTGATCAGTATCATAATGATGACCGGAACTACCGTTGTCAGAAGAAATGCCTCTGCATTCCATACAGTCACATACGTCGGCAGACTGTAACTTCCGTAATACATACCTGCGCACACGCCTTTAAAGATGGTATACCCAAGAATATTTCCGACCAGGGCACCGGCCAATGTTACCAGCACAGGAAGCGTCATATAGTGAAGGATCAGCTCCCGCCTGGTATAACCGGATGCACGAAGGGTACCGATCACGCCCGCTTCCTTACGGATAGTATTGCTGATGGTGATCCCAAACACAAAAGCCATGATCACGATCACGATATAAAGAAGCATGACAACCATAGCCTTATCTCCACCCATATCATCGCCGGTAAAAATAATCGCCTGATTAAGATAACGTGGTACAAAGGCCTCCAGTGTCACAACATTTCCAATATCCTCCATGAGGTCCTCGGAAACCTTTTTCTCCTCTTTTTCGTTCTCCGGCTGTTTATTATAGATCCAGGCATAATTATACTGGAGCTTTTCCTGACTGAGCGTTTCAAATTCCTCCGGTGTCACGACTCCAACACCAAATTTTACAGAATCAAACATGGAATCATTGTTGTTCTGAAACAGAGCACTGTAATCAGAAAGCGCCACCAGGCCTGTGATCTTCCAGGATTTTTTGCCCCCGGTCAGAGTATCCCCCACCTGAAGGCTGTTATTATCCGCATACATTCGGTCAATGGCGATCTCGCCCTGTTCGGATGGCATTTCTCCTTTCATCAGGCAGACCTTGTTCACCTGCTCCCGGTTTTTAAAGAAACGCATGGTACTTCCGTTATCCAGAGCTTCTTCTATATAATAATTCTCGTAAAGTGTAACACCTGCTGCCTCAATGTCTTTCCACTGAGATCTGTAAACTTTTTCCGCAGTACGGAAATTTCCGTTTTCAATATTATATTTGTCAAAACTTTCGTCATAGGCTTTCAGCATGCTTCCGTCAGCCACCAGGAAGCCGGACACAAACCCGATTGTCAGGACCATCAGCAGAAAAACCACCAGATATTTTACAAATTCCCCCTTCAGTTCCCTGGGGATCCGTTTACGCAAAGGACTCTTCATGCCTGCCTCCTTACCATTCCAAGTCTGCAGCCGGAATCTTCTGCTCATTCTGATAGTTTCTGCGGATCATACCGTCACGAAGTTTCACCACACGGTCTGCCATATCCTTGATGGCGTCGTTGTGGGTAACCATAACTATGGTGTTTCCGTATTTATGATTGACGGTTTCGATCAGTTTCAGGATTTCCTTGGAGGTATTATAATCCAGCGCACCGGTAGGCTCGTCACAGAGCAGGATATCCGGATTTTTTACAATGGCCCGTCCAATAGCTGTTCGCTGCTGCTGACCTCCGGAAAGCTGATTGGGAAGCTTTCTCTGATGCTCATAAAGTCCCAGGGTATGAAGCAATTCATCCACATCCAGAGGTCTGTCACTTAAGTAGGCTCCCACTTCAATATTTTCCCGTACCGTCAGATTAGGAATCAGATTATACATCTGGAAAATGTATCCCAGATGTTTTCTGCGGTAAAGCGAAAGTTTCTTTTCTTTCATATCTTCCAGGCGCTCCCCCTGAATGGTGATACTGCCTGCATCTGCTCCGTCAATGCCGCCGATGATATTTAACAGTGTGGATTTTCCGGAACCGGAGGGCCCCAGCAACACACAGAATTCTCCTTTTTCTATTTCCAGATCGATCCCTTTCAGAACATCCACACGGCTTTCTCCTGCCCCGAAGGATTTTTTGATCCCTTTTATCTCCAGAAACATATCGTTCTCCTTCCATTTCAACCTATTTTTCCGGCATCATATTTCCGCAGCCACCGGAAAATACTGATAAATATATGTTAGTTTAGACTCACTATTTTGTCAAGAAGCTGTCGTATTTTCGTACATTTTTCGGAGGATTTCTGTCTCCTTACACCACTTGCCAAAAGGCCAAAAAACGTATATAATGTGGGAGTATCTATATATTTTTAAGCAAATAAATCTTATTTTTTAAAGGAGTGAATATTAAAAGTGGACCCCAGCGACACTTACCAGATAATCATATTACTTATTCTGCTGGCATTGTCAGCCTTTTTCTCATCTAACGAAACCGCGCTGATGTCGGTAAACAAGATCCGTCTCCGCTCTCTTGCAGACGAGGGAAACAAGCGTGCAGCCATGGCTCTCGATATTCTTGAGAACCAGACGCCCAAGCTTCTCAGTGCGATTCTCATCGGAAACAACATTGTGAACATTTCGGCTTCTTCCCTTGCAACCACACTTGCATACAGCTTTGGCGGATATATGGTCAGCATCGTAACGGTGATCCTGACGGTTCTGATCTTAATCTTCGGCGAGATCACCCCCAAGAACTACGCAACCATTAACTCTGAAAAGATCACCCTCCGCTATATCCCGGTCTTTAAATTTCTTATGACCATCATGACACCGGTGATCTTTATCATCAATCTCTTTTCAAGAGGTGTGATGCGCCTGATGCGTGTGGATCCGGATGCAGCCAGCAAGGCCATGACCGAGGAGGAGCTTCGTACTATCGTGGACGTCAGCCATGAGGACGGTGTCATTGAATCCGACGAAAAAGAAATGATCTACAATGTATTTGATCTTGGAGATGCCACAGCCAAGGATATCATGGTTCCAAGAGTACATGTTACCTTTGCGGATGTGGAATCCACCTATGATGAACTGATCGATATTTTCCGCGAGGATAAGTTCACGCGTCTGCCGGTTTATAAGGACAGCCAGAACAACATTGTGGGAATCATCAACATGAAGGATCTTCTTCTTTACGACAAAAATGAGGAATTTGTTATCGATCATTTCCTCCGAAAGCCGCATTTCACTTACGAAACAAAAAGCATTTCCGATCTTCTTGTGGAAATGAAGGACTCCACCTTCAACATTGCCATTGTACTGGATGAATACGGTGATATGGCCGGACTGATCACACTGGAGGATATCCTAGAGGAGATCGTGGGTGAGATCCATGACGAGTACGACGAGAAAGAGGACGAACTTGTCCAGAAAATTTCCGACCGTGAATATATCATCGAGGGTTCCATGCACCTGGACGATGTGAACGATCACCTGAATACAGAACTGGATTCTGAGGATTACGATTCCCTTGGCGGATTTATCATCGAACACCTGGACCGCCTGCCTGTTGCCGGTGATGAGGTGATCACAGAGGAAGGCATCCGTCTGATCGTGGAAAAACTGGATAAGAACCGCATTGAGAAAGTGCATGTTTATCTTCCGGAAACGCTTCATGTAAGCGATCATGAATCCGAATAGAACCATTATCGGAACTGTCTATTTCTGATTGACAGTTCCGATATTTTATATTATAATAATCTAAAATTTTTATTCACATTTACTAAATGCAATGACAGGGAGTAGTACATAGTTTCCGGATGCACAGAGAGAAGATGGCCGGTGAGAATCTTCGTGACAGTACTATGGAAGTAGCCCTCGAGCAGTGGACTGAACCATGGATCTTCATGCAGTAGGCTTCATCGTCATTCCCACGTTACAGGGAGGCAGTATAATTTTGTACTGGCAGAGAGCAGAGTTTTACCTCTGAAAACAGGTGGTACCGCGGAATTATCCGTCCTGAGCATATTTTATCCGATATGCCGGGACTTTTTTATTGGAAAAATTTCTCGCGGCAGCCCTTATCTGCTTAACTTTTCACATCATCAAAGGAGGGAACCAATTCATGAAACAGATTTCCGGAAACAAATTGCTTGTAAAAGCCTTAAAAGAAGAAGGCGTTGATGTTCTGTTCGGCTATCCTGGTGCCTGCACCATCGATATCAGCGATGAATTATATAAACAGAGCGGCATTGACATCATCCTGCCACGTCACGAACAGGCCCTTGTACACGAAGCAGATGCCTATGCCAGAACTACCGGAAAGGTTGGCGTATGTCTCGTTACCAGCGGTCCCGGAGCTACCAACCTTGTTACAGGTCTTGCAACTGCCAACTATGACAGTGTTCCGCTTGTATGCTTTACCGGACAGGTTGCCCGTCACCTCATCGGAAACGATGCGTTCCAGGAGGTTGATATTGTCGGGATCACCAGAAGCATCACAAAATACGGTGTTACCGTCCGCAACCGTGAGGATCTTGGACGTATCATCAAGGAAGCTTTCTATATCGCACGCACCGGACGCCCAGGCCCGGTTCTCATCGACCTTCCAAAGGATGTAATGGCCGAGCTGGGAAGTGCTGAGTATCCGAAGACTGTCAATATCCGCGGCTACAAGCCCAACACCAGCGTGCATATCGGACAGCTGAAGCGTGCCCTCAAAATGCTGCAGAAGGCCAAAAAACCTCTGTTTCTTGCTGGCGGCGGTGTGATCATTTCCCGCGCGCAGGAGATTTTTACCCAGGTTGTTGAGAAAACTCAGATCCCGGTTGTCACAACCGTTATGGGACGTGGCGCCATTTCCACAAAGAACCCTCTGTTTATCGGAAATCTTGGTATGCACGGCGCTTATGCCGCAAATATGGCAGTAAATGAATGCGATCTTCTGTTTTCCATCGGAACCCGTTTTAACGACCGTATCACAGGCAAGCTCCATGAATTTGCCCCACATGCACAGATCGTCCACATCGATATTGACACCGCTTCCATTTCCAGAAATATCCATGTAGACATCCCCATCGTTGCCGATGCAAAAGAGGCAATAACAAAAATGAATGAATATGTACAGGACTGTAATACCGGCAAATGGCTGAAGCAGATCCAGGAATGGAAGGAAGAGCATCCTCTTACCATGAAAGATCGTGGTATTATGGGACCGCTGGATATCATCGGCGAGATCAACCTCCAGTTTGACAAGGCCATTCTTGTTACCGATGTAGGTCAGCATCAGATGCTAGTGAGCCAGTATGCAGACATCACCGAGAACCGTCAGCTGATCATGTCAGGTGGACTTGGAACCATGGGTTATGGCCTTCCAGGTGCTATCGGTGCCAAGATCGGCAATCCGGACACACCGGTCATCTCCGTTTCCGGTGACGGCGGCATGCAGATGAACATTCAGGAGCTGGCTACCGCAGTTCTGGAGGAACTTCCGATCATCTGCTGTATCTTTAATAATGAATATCTTGGAATGGTCCGCCAGTGGCAGAAGCTTTTCTACGGAAAACGCTACGCCATGACAAACTTAAAAGCCGGTGCACTCTCCCGCCGTACAGACGGACAGGAATATCCGGAATACACACCGGATTTCATCCGTCTCGCAGAGAGCTATGGGGCAAAAGGTATCCGCGTAACTGAAAAGGATCAGATCGCGGCTGCTTTCGAAGAGGCTAAGAAGAATACAAAAACTCCTACGATCATCGAATTTATCATTGATCCGGAGGAAATGGTTTACCCGATGGTTAAGCCGGGCGGTACTCTGGCTGATCTGATCATGGATTGTTAGGAGGAATGAATGATGGATAAAGGAATGAAAAAAAGATGGATCTCTCTCTACGTTGAAAACCAGGTCGGTGTTCTTTCCAAGATTTCCGGTCTTTTCTCCGGAAAGTCCTATAACCTGGACAGTCTTACTGTTGGAACCACCGAGGACCCCACAGTTTCCAGAATGACCATCGCCACAGTCAGCGATGATGAGACTTTTGAGCAGATCAAAAAACAGCTGAACCGTATGATCGAAGTTATCAAGGTCATTGATTTTACAGATGTATTTGTTCGAATGAAGGAGATCCTTTACATCAAGGTAAAAGGCTGCTCCCCGGAAGACAAAGTGGAACTTTTCCAGATCGCTGAGACCTTCAAAGCCCGTGTCATCGACTACGGAAAAGACAGCCTTCTCCTGGAATTTGTCCAGACCGCAACCAAAAACGACGCAGTTATCAAACTGGTCAAAGAAGAGTTCAAACACATCGAAGTTGTCCGCGGCGGAAGTGTTGGAATTGAATCGATCAGTATGATGGAAAGATAAAAGCGGAATAATACTCCGACAGAAAAACACGGGGCTGATGCTTTAACGATTAATAAATCGTGATTTTTACAGCCCCGAGTTTGTTCATATACATTCATTATTTCTGCATAAATTCAAGCACTGCCTCTTTCGTCGGAATCGCAGGGATTCCGCCTCTCTTTTGCACACACAATCCAGCAACTGCATTTCCCAAAACAGCACACTTTTTGATTTCTTCCCATTCCATTTTTCCAACATTCTTATTCATAGAAAGGATACTGCATAATACGCCTCCCCAGAATGAATCACCTGCCCCAGTCGTGTCGACCGCATGTGTCTGAAATGCTTTGATGATTTCTTTTCTGCTTTTTGTTGCCATAAGAACGCCCTGTTCTCCCAATGTAATGGCAACCAGCTTTGGTCCCATGGCAAGGAGTTGATCTGCAGCCTGCTCATAACTTTTCGCCTCTGTCAACAGAATACTCTCTTCATCCGATACCTTCATGACATCTACCAATTCTATGACAGATCTCATTTTTTTCACTGCATACTCTTTGCTCTTCCAAAGAGACGGACGGTAATTTGGATCATATGAAATAAGTACACCCGCTGCTTTTGCCATTTTTACCGCTTCGATCGTTGTACTTTCTGCCGGTTCATCTGTCAGTGATAATGATCCAAAATGAAAAACTCTACAACCTGAAATTAATGTCTGATCCAGTTCTTCTTTTTTTAACTGTGTATCTGCACCCGGTTTTCTTGCAAAAGAAAAATTCCGTTCTCCATTTTCACCAATTTCCACAAATGCCAACGTTGTAAAATAACCCGGATCTTCAACAATAGCATCTGTATTGATTCCTTCCTTTTGCAGTGTCTTCTTTAAAAATTTACCATGCATATCGTTTCCAACTTTTCCAATAAAAGATGTGCGATACCCAAAGTGGCTTGCAACGGTTAGAAGATTTGCCGGAGCACCGCCGGGATTCTGTTCGAACAATTTCCTCCCATCCTGATTATATCCTGCTTCCGTAAAATCAATCAGCAATTCTCCCAATGCCACGATATCAACTTTTTTTTCCATTTTTTAGTTCCTCTACAATCTCGTTATAACGTTTTTTATTTAACCGGTAGAAAAATAATACAACCGCAGTCACAATCCACAGTACACCCGGAATCGTCGTAAATGCATGCTTCATAATTGAAAGTACAATTGCATTTTGTGTCTGATTTGCAATATAACCATATTTTCCAAGTAATCCTGCTAAAAGTGCTGTTCCAACTGCCATTCCGATTTTATTTCCAAGTGAAATAAATGCATACTGAAAACCATCATTTCTAAGTCCGGTTTTCCACTCCCCATATTCCACACAGTCTGGAATAATTGCATAGATTGCGGTATTAAATCCAGAGAAGAAAAACTGTGTGAGACCAGATAATGCATAAAAAATAGCTGGTGATTCTTTGGCATTGAAGAAAAACATAGACAACATGGAAATTCCTGTAAATAAAGCAAAGAGAGATGCTGTTCTTCCTTTGTTATTCAACTTGCGGAATAATGGTTGAAAACAGGCTGCCCCGATGATAGAAGGAATAATAATGCACATCGAATAAGTTGTGTAGTAGGAGGCATTCCCTTCCACATATGTAAAATAATACAGAATATCTGCGTTTCTACCATATAACGTAAATCCAAATAATATCTGCCCTGCCAATGCAAGAAGATATGGTCTGTTCTGCATGACTGCTTTCAACTGTATCTTTACAGAAATTTTTTCTTTTTCCGGAGTAATCACTGCCTCTTTCGTCTTCGCAAAGCAGAAGAAATGACAGGCTGTAAAAATACATCCATATATGACCGCCACCGTCAGATATCCTGTCTTTGCACTGTGACTGCCGAATTTGCTGAGCAGCGGAACTGTGATAATATTTAACACACCAATTGCAATCATCGCTGCAACCGAACGGGATGTATTTATTTTTGCACGTTCATCAATATCCTGTGTCATAGCACCACACAAGGTTCCATATGGAATATTCACACAGGTATACCCCAAAACCAGCAGACAATATGTAATTACCATATAAATGATCTTTCCATTCTGCGGCCAGTCAGGTCTTGCCCAGAATGTCATAACAAGAAGAATCGCTGTAATTGGTGCCGCTACTAACAGCCATGGACGGTACCGTCCCCATCTCGATTTTGTTTTATCCGTAAGTCCCCCGACGATTGGATCATTGATCGCATCCCAGAATCTTGAAAAAAGCATAAGTGCTGACACAGCCGCCATACTGATTCCGAACACGTCTGTATAAAATATCATCAGAAAATTACTGACGAACATCCAGCTGAAATTACATCCGACATCACCAAAACCATATGCAATCTTACTGATCAGCGGTACTTTTCCATTTTTGTTTTCGCTTCCCATATGCCCCTCCTATTTTTATCAGAGTTTCTGACAGAACTCTATTCTTTCCTCATTTGGGCCCTTGATCATAAAAAACTTCACACCATTTTCCCAAAATGGCAGTTCTTCGATTCCGTCTGTAATAATTGTGTATTTTTCATTGCAGATTTTCTGATACATACTTTCAATGTCTTCCACATCAAGTGCAACATGTTGGTATGCACCGTCTGACATTGCCGCCTGCCCATTTTCAAAAGTCTCTATACAGTAATTTTTTATCTGTAAAAATGCCACTTTTTCCCCTGCTTTTTCATTATAAGACTGCATAATTACTTCAAATCCAAGACTCTTATAAAACTCAACTGTTTTCTGCAAATCGTTTGTCGGAAGCCCGATATGAGCAACTCCGACAATTCCATATTTATTTTCCATACGAACTCCTTACTTTTCACTGACGTTGATAATTACTTTCATCGTTGTCTCGCGGTTATCATCAATATACTGGTACGCCTTCAGATAATCTTTAAAAGCAAATGTCTTTGAGATGAGCGGTTTCAAATGAACTTTGCCCTCATTTACCAGTCTGATTCCATCTATGTAATCATCATGGCGGTACATCATCGTGCTCTTAATGTCAAGTTCGTGGTCATTTGCCACTGCAAGATCTACTTCTGCCATTCCTGCAAAAACAGCCACCAGTACGATCGTGCTTCCTTTTCTTGCATATTTAATTGCCTGTCCCATTGTAATATTGTTTCCGGCACAGTCGTAGATCACATCCGCCTTATCCGGTCCAAATGCTTCGATCATTGCCTCACCGAAGTCTTTATTTTTGGTATTCACACACACATCAATTCCACATTCTTTTGCCTTTGCCAGTCTAAGATCACTGATATCTGTGATCATCACTTTCGCTGCCCCCATTCCTTTTGCTGCCTGTGCCACGAGATTTCCGATCGGTCCTGCGCCAAGGACTACAATATTCATGCCAGCCACATCGCCCATTTGTTTTACACCATGAACTGCCACCGCAAGAGGTTCGATCATAGCTCCTTCTTCATAGGACATATCTTCTGGAATAGGTGTTACTTTAGATGCATCCACTGCAAAATACTCAGATGCTGTTCCTGTCGTCTGAAATCCCATTACTTTTAATTCCTCACAGAGATTATACTTTCCATGACGACATGGATAGCAATGTCCACAATATACCTGAGGCTCTATCGTCACCTTCTGTCCCACATGAAACTCTGTGACATTTTTTCCAAGTTCTGTAATCTCACCAGAAACCTCATGTCCCTGTGTTACCGGATATTTTGTAAACGGATGTTTTCCATGATAAACATGAATATCTGATCCACAAACACCAATATTCATAATCTTTACCAACACCTGATTTTCCTTTACCTCCGGAACCGGAACCTCTCTGAAAATAATTTCTCCTGGATTTGTCATTACCTGCTGTAACATAATTGTTTCCTCCTTATTTATATTGTTTTATTTGATCTTTTATAAATTGTTTTATTAAAGCAATTACATTATTATCCTGTAAACACGATTTGTCAATATGTTTTTCATAATTTTATATATTTCATAATTTTAAAATACATTTTTTGTGTATTTTTCACAATCAACACGAAAAAAACGGAAAGGAAACCGTAGTTACTGTTTTCTTTCCGTTTTTTACTATAATATCTTTTTCTAATTTTACACAACTTCTCGTTTTTCACACATATAAAGCGGACATCTGCATTCACTTTGCAACCTGTCAGTGGGAGCTTTTAACTCCAACAGAGTGAACATCCCCTTACCCAACGCTTGATGCCCTGCGCACCAGATGCGGTGTACTGCTTATCTGCGTTCAAAAAATTTACAATTCTGCCATATGTTTTGTAAAAAAGTATTTCGCAGCTCCAACAGCCGACGCTTCTTTCTTATACGAACAATTTTTTAAGTATGAAACATCATGCTCAAAGCCATTATATGCCATCACTTTTTCTCCCAGTGGTATCATATAATCTGACAATACACCTCCCACATCACCTCCTAGTATGATATCCATATCATATGCCATCCGCAGATTTGATATCAAAACAGCAAGATGATCCAGATACTCATTCCATGTCTGCAAAATTTTTTCATCACCACTTTCAATTTTTTCCATAAATGCATCCAGTGACTGCCTGTTATCTTGTGTCAGTACACTTGCAGCACAATATGCATCTGCACATCCTGCTTTACCACAATAACACTTTCTTCCACCGGGAACGAGTATCATGTGACCAAACTCACCTGCTTTCTGGTTCTGCCCTCGAAACAGCTTTCCATCTATGCAGAATGCGCCTCCTAAGGTGTGGTTCAAAGACAGATATATCGCATTTGGATACTTTTGCTTTTTTTCTGCAAGCATTGCAGCATTAGCATCGTTTTCAAAATATACTGGAATTTCCAAAGCCTGCTCTAAAAAGCGCAGACTATAATTCTCTATACCTAAAGCATGGGATTTTAAAACGATCCGTTCTTTCTGATCAATAATTCCTGGAATCGCCACTCCAATCCCAAGTAGCGTATCCTTCGCTAATTCGCCTTCAAGAAAAGTTTTGACCTTTTGTGCCACTTCTGTACAATAGGATAATTCTGCCGTAAATTTTAAACGGATGCGATCTTTTTTTATAATCTCATCTCCAAGATTTACTAATACCATTTCTATATGATTCGCTGTAATCAAAATTCCCATTGCATGACAGTATGACTTATTAATCCCTATACTTTTTGCCTTTCTTCCACCGGTCGAAGCATATTCCCCAGTTTCTTCCAACACCATTTTTTCTAACAAGTCATTCACATTTGCTAACACAGTCGGCATACTCAAATTTAAATCTTTTGCGATTCCCGCCTTGGATGTAACATGATTGTTCAGCACATAATTAATTATTCTTTTTCTTGTTATATTTTTTTTATCTTTATTTTCCGTTTTCTTACCCTCTTTTATTAAATATATTATAAAAGAATTATATGCTTTTTTATTCTTCTTGTAAAGCAATGTTTTATAATAAATCTCCGACAGAATTTATCTTATAAACAGCAAAAAGCTCCCGAAGGAGCTTTCCACGCTTTAGAACACCAATTCTTTTAACACAATCTCTTCTGCCATATTACGAATACCATTTACCAATCTGACACATTCCCTCTAATCACGAGCTTTCAACTCAGCACTGGTTGCATCCAGCTCATCTAAGTCGCTCTCTATCGTGTCATCTGGTTTTTGCGCGAGCAACGAGGCAAGCCGAGATGCTTGCATCTCGATTTGCCGACTGCCGCGTTCATCGAGACAAGTACTCTTGGGTCGATGTTGGGACAAAAGAACAATCGTCTCCACATGAACGCCCTGGCAGAACTGATCCACTGCACAGGCGTGGGTCATCTCATATCCTGCCTCATAAAATGCCGGGAGGTCTCTTACAAGACTTGTAACCTTGCAGGAAATGTATACGATCTGGTCTACGCCGTAAGCCAGGATCTTTGGAAGGGCTTTGGGGTGAACGCCATCTCTGGGCGGATCAAGGATGATCATATCCGGTTTCTCCGGCACCTCGTCCAGAACCTTCAGCACGTCTCCGGCAATAAAACGGCAGTTATCAATGCCGTTAAGTGCAGCGTTTTCTCTGGCGGCTTTTACCGCGTCTTCCACGATCTCCACGCCGATCACCTCACTGGCAACAGATGCCGCAAGCTGGGCTATGGTGCCGGTGCCGCTGTAAAGGTCAAACACTACTTTATCTCTGGTATCCCCCACATATTCACGGACTTTTGAATACAGGATCTCCGCCGCCAGGGAGTTTGGCTGGAAGAAGGAAAACGTGCTGATCTTAAACTTCAGCCCAAGAAGTTCTTCGTAGAAATAATCCTTTCCATAAAGGATCTTCGTCTCATCACTCTGTACCACATCGGACAGAGAATCATTTAAAATGTGCATGATCCCCACGATCTTACCTTCCAGGGGAAGTGCAAGGAGCTGTTCTTTCAGTGGTTCCAGATCATACTCTTCCTGGGTGGTAGTTACCACATGGACCAGGATCTCGCCGCTTGTGACGCCTCTTCGAAGAAGAAGGTGACGGAGATATCCCACATGCTGAAGCTTCTTATAAAAACTGGCATTTCGTTCCAGGAAAAACTCCCGCACACAGGCAAGGATTTTCGTCATATCCGGATGCACCAGCTTACAGTCATCTGTATTCAAGATATCGTAAGTGCTGCCCTTCTTATGAAGTCCAAGGGACAGCGGACCATCCTTATACTCATCGCCAAAGGAAAACTCCATCTTGTTGCGGTATCCAAACTCGATAGGACTTCCGTAGATCCCATCCCAGTGATACAACTTGTCTGTATCCTCAGTTTCTTCTGTCTCATCACTGTTCTTCCCGATCTTATCCATACTTTCTCTGACTGCCCCATCCAGAAGTTCCCTTACCTGGCGCTCCTTCATCTCTTTCTGCGCCTCATAACTCATGGTCTGGTACATACAGCCGCCACAGGCCGGGAATTCCTGACAGGCCGGTTCTCTTGTCTCCAGCGGAGATTTCTCCAGAACTTCTAAGAGGCGTCCCTCCGCCCGTCCGGAACGCTTCTTGTTGATCATAAAACGTACTTTCTGTCCCGGAATTCCGTTCTTTACAATGACTTTCTGGTCATCCACCCATACAAAGCCTTTGTTTGGAAATTCCACTTTTTCTATAACACCTTCGTAAATTTCACCTTTTTTCATAAATCCTCTTTCTGTCTTATAAGCAGCAGGCAGTAAATCGAATATTCCAAGTTTGCTTTACGGTCTGCTCGCAAACACAATCGCTTCACTGCCTGCATTCAAAAATCAAGCCCCGGTATCGCGCCGGGGCTTCAATCATCCGCTTCTCATATTCATACACTGCAGACAACCATTCTGATCTGTTCAAAACAGCTGTTCCGGTGAAAGATCTTACTCTTCCTCGTCCTCAAAATAATCATCGAAGTCATCATCAAAATCTTCTTCGAAATCCTCCAGATAATCCGGAGCGAAGAAACGGTATACTGCAAATGCGATTCCTGCAACAGCTGCAACCGCACCGATGATCGCCAGTACCCAAAGGACTGTATTCTTATCTTTCTCTTCTTCTTTTTTCTTCAGTGTCGCAAGCAGTTCTTCAAGCTTTGTTGTATTTAAATTCATAACACTGCACCATCCTTTCTTTCTGTTCGGCTGTACTTTCTGTCAGTAAATCTGCAGCGCAGCGTTTTTTGAGGTCGCTGCACCCGAGCCTTTTTTTAATGTTCTTATTATACCACCATATGTCTGGTTTTACCAGAACTTACACAAATTTTCGCAGAAACATTCTGTAAAAAAATCGCCGTATTTCCGGCATTTCCGGAAAGATACGGCGGTTTTCTCTTATTCTTTATGGGTTCCTCGGATCACTTTGATCCCGCGTTCTTCTATCAGACCGCAGATCTGTGTTATCCGCGGACATTCCTTTTTTTCCTCATTCAGACGGCATACCCCGACATGGATGACGCTGATCTTTTCACTGACCAGCCGATCTGCCTTTTCCAAAATCCCCTCATCTTCAGCAGGTTCTTTTGCATTGGTGTCTTTGCATCCGTTGCATGTCATCACAGCTGCCAGAATCGTATCTTCCGGATAGCCGGAAAAAAAATCTCTTCTTTCCCGAAATGCAGACAGACATCCTGCCCTGGTACACACATCATTGGAATTAAGGCATGTCAAAATCCCGATCTTTTTCATCTTTTTCCCTCTATGCATCCCGCCTCACAGCCAGAATCATAAAAACAAAATATGCATCTTTCCGCGGCTGTCGTAAACGATCTCCGCTTCTACTTTATAGATCCTGCGGATCAGCTCCGGGGTCAGGACTTCTTCCGGCGTTCCGTAACCTTCCAGAACTCCGTCCTTCAGTACATAGATCTTATCACAGTATGCTGCTGCAATATTCAGATCGTGAATAGCGGAGATCACGGTTACATTAAGTTTTTTCACCAGCTCCATCAGCATGATCTGGTGGGTAATGTCCAGATGATTGGTAGGCTCATCCAGAATCAGTGCAGAGGTCTGCTGGGCAAGTGCTCTTGCCAGGATCACCCTCTGCTGCTCTCCTCCGGAAAGAGTGGAAAAGGTACGGTCTGCAAACGCCTCCATCTGTACGGTTTTCAGCGCTTCATCCACGATCTGGTAATCTTTTGCATTGTCCCGTTCCAGAGTCTTTTTATGAGGCGCACGCCCCATAAGAACCACCTCGCGGACCGTAAAATCAAAATTATAATAATTGTGCTGTGCCACCACGGCCATTTTTTTCGCAGAGCTTCGAACACTCATGGAATGAAGCTCCTCGCCGTCCAGATACACGGCTCCTGCGTCTGGTTTCAGAATACGGTAAATGCATTTCAGCAAAGTGGATTTTCCGCTTCCGTTTGGTCCGATGATTCCTACCAGTTCCTTATCCTGGGATTCCATGGAGATTCCCTTCAGGATCTGTCTGGCGTGAAAGCCAACCTGAATATTTTCTGTGGTGATCTTCATTACCGGGCACCTCCGAATCCATAGGATTTCCGCACAAGCAGATAAATAAAGCAGGGAGCACCGATAATGGATACCAGCACACCGATGGGCATCTCGGAATTTTTAAGGATCACACGACATGCCACATCGCACCAGATCAGAAACGATGCACCAAGAAGCGCACTTAAGGGGAGCAGTTTTCTGTGATCTGTTCCAAAAAGGATCCGGACCACATGAGGGATCACCAGTCCCACAAATCCGATTACACCGGCACAGTACACGGCAAATCCGATCATAACAGAAGCAACGATCAGATAAAAAGTCCGCAGTCTGTGCAGATCTGTTCCAAGGGTAATGGATACGTCATCTCCCAGAAGCATCAGATTCAGGTTCCGGTACTGCGTCCAGAAAACAGCCACGCACACCAGCGTGACCGGAAGCATTACACCCACTCTGGTCCAGCTTGCTCCGGCAAGACTTCCCATGCTCCACTTCATAACTTCTGTTGCCGCATTTTTGTCATTGGTAATATAAATGACAAAATTGGAAAAAGCAGAACAGACTGCGCTGACCGCCATTCCCGCAAGGATCAGTTTTGCGGAAGTTGCCTTTCCACCCATGTTTGCAATGGCGATCACCGCAAAAGAAGTGATCATCGCGCCAATGAAAGCTGTGATTCCCACAGAGTTTCCACCAAGAAAGCTTCCGATTCCAAGCATGATGGCCAGTGTGGCACCCAGAGATGCACCAGATGAGATACCCAGCACATACGGGTCTGCCAGCGGGTTCTGCACGATAGCCTGCATCACCACGCCGCACACGGAAAGAGCCATTCCAACTGCCAGAGCCAGAAGGACTCTAGGCAGCCGGATCAGCCACACAACATCATGAACTGCGCCTTCCGCATAGGCGGACAGACTTTTTATATGAAACAATTTATAAGCGATAACGCTGTATACATCCTTCAGTGACAGATCCGCATTTCCAAAAGTGATGGCTGCAAGTATGGAAAAAATAAGGAATCCTGCAAGTCCGATGAGAACTGCCACATACATGGATGTTCTGAGCACCTTATCTTTTTTTCTCTGTGAAGCTGTTTCTTTCACTGCATTTTCTCCGATCAGTCAAGATTTACGTCCGGATATAATCCCTTTGCAAAAGTTTCGATTCCGTCCTGGGTACGTGTTGCACTTGCATACATCTCACTGAGCATGATCGGGTAAACACGTCCGTTCTTTACTGCGTCAAGGCTCTTCAGGGACTCATCATCCTGGATCACTGCAAGCTGGCTGTTCTTAACAGTTTCCGGATCATCTCCTGCATATGGCATGTAAACCACAAAGATCACGTCAGGGTTGGCTGCGATGATATCCTCTTTTCCAACGGTGGAAGCATCCGGGTTTGCAAGAGTTGCGCCTAACTGTGTTACCATATCTCCGCCAAGGCTCTTTACGCCATAGTTTGTGATGTCATCTCCAAGAGGCTCCAATACCATTACGCTTGGTTTGTCTTTTACATCTGCAGTTGCAGTAAGAGTTTTGTCGATCACTGCTTTTGCATCATCAACGATAGCCTGTGCTTTGTCCTGTACATCGAAGATCTTTCCGATATTTAAGATATCTGTGAATTCATTTTCCAGTGTTCTGTCGCCGTCCGGACGAGTATTGGTGTTGTAGTAGGTGTTGCAGCCTTTGTCGATCCAGTCTGTTACATTTCCCAGATTCTTATCAGAGAAAAGAGAGCTCCAGGATAAGATCATGTCCGGCTCCAGCATTGTTACAGTTTCAAGGGATGGGGTAAATTCGTCAAGATAATTTGTTTTTGAGAATGCTTCTTTGAGATCTTCCGGAACTTCATTATCAAGACCTGCGGTAGCTACCAGGTGGTCTTCCAGACCAAGTGCGAGCATAGTCTCAATGCTTCCCTGATATACAGCAAGGACTTTTTCCGGTGCTTTTTCATAAGTGGTTTCGATTTCGTTTCCATCGTAATCATAGGTTGTGATGGTCAGAGGATATTCTGTCTTGGTTGCCTCTGCGGAAGAATCTTCGGTGTCTGCAGACTCTGTACTGTCTTCTGCTGCCGGCTGGTTGTCTTCCTTGATGGTCTCGGAGTCTGCTCTCTCTGCGGCATAAACAGCCGGAGTTGCTGATACGGTCATTGCCGCTGCCATTACCATTGCCATGATTCTTGTGGATACATACTTGTTTTTCATTTCATTTCCTCTCTTTTCGCCTGTTTTATCTCCTGTTGCCTATGGGTAACCGAAAAGATGGGGCTTCATAAAATCTGCACGGAACACTTTGTACGGAAGCTCCCACTTACATACTGTCAAGCAGGTTTCCTGACTTACAGACTCAGAAAAAACTCCGCAAAATAAAAACTGATACACCATTCATCTTTTAGCCGATCATGAATGATATATCAGAATTTTCTCCAGAATCTCTCTGACATCGGGATTTCGCCTTCTCACATGAGTTTCTGCAATGGCATGTGAAATCCCTTCTTCTGTATACAGTGGCCGCAACCGCTCAGGCTTTTTACCCGATTCCCTCTCACAGTATCCGGCAGCATATGTGCCGGTGATACTGTTCACTTCACAGCAATTCAATTACGCTGATACTGATTCTAACATACCGGTTTTCCAATTACAACCTTGAGGCCGGATTTTTACAGTTTTTTGCAGAAATAGTCTGCCCGGAGAGATCCCTCTCAGATCTTTTTCAGCTTGGCAAAACCGGCGAACATTTTTTTCACGCCGACTTTGTCAAAGTCTACCGTCACTTCGTAGTCTCTGCCGCCGTCTGCGATATTTTTTACGATACCGACTCCGAATTTCACATGACGGACCGTGTCTCCCTCACCATAGTCCAGGCTGTCCGCCTTCTTCACTGTGAAATCTTTTTTCTGCAGGGTGCTCTTTGCCTGGAAATTCATTTTCATCTGGGCATAGGCGCTTTTCGGAGATACGATATCATCTACTCTGGGCTTTTTCTCCTGAATCGTATGTCCAAGATCCACCAATTCTCTTGGAATTTCCCTTACAAAGCGTGATACACGGTTGTACTGGGTCTCTCCACGGATCATACGCTGTTTTGCACAGGTTAATGTCAGTTCCTTCATGGCACGTGTGATCCCCACATAACAGAGTCTTCGCTCTTCTTCAATATCCGACGGGTCTCCGGACCAGATGGACGCATATCCCGGAAATACTCCGTCCTCCATACCTGCCATAAATACATTGGGGAATTCCAGTCCCTTGGCACTGTGAAGGGTCATAAGAAGCACATAATCCTGATCCGGATCAACGGAATCAATATCTGCCACCAGTGCGATCTCTTCCAGAAATGCGGAAAGTGTTGCCGGCTGTCCTGCCTCTTCCATGGCTTCCTGGAAAGATTCGGTCTTGGAGATCAGCTCATCGATATTCTCGATCCTTGCCTGAGCTTCTTCTGTTTTTTCTGCTTCCAGCTCTTTCACATAACCGGTCAGTTCGATCACTTCTTCCAGCGTTTCACGGACTGTATAAGCCTCTGCCTTACTCTTAAGTCCCTGGATAAAAGATACAAAATCATTGATCTTTCCTGCTGCCCGGCCAATGGACGGTACTTCCTCCACCACACGGAGGGCATCATAAAAGCTCAGGTTCATCATATCCGCATAATCCTGGACCCGGCCGATGCTGGTAGCTCCGATTCCTCTCTTCGGTACATTTAAGATCCTGCGCACAGCCAGATCATCACTGGCATTGTCAATCGTCTTCAGATAGCTTAACAGATCCTTGATCTCTTTGCGGGCATAAAAGTTTACACCGCCCACAATCTTATACGGCACATTTGCCAGGAGAAATTTTTCTTCAAAGAGACGTGACTGGGCATTGGTCCGGTAAAGTACCGCACAGTCCTTATACTGGAATTTCCCGTTACGCCGTCCCTGAATGATCTCTCCCGCAACATACTCCGCTTCCTCAAATCCGTTGTTGAACTGCCGGAAATGAACTTTATCACCCTCTTCGTTCTCTGTCCAGAGTCGTTTTTCTTTACGTTCTGTATTGTTGGCAATTACCTCGTTGGCTGCGTTCAGGATATTCTGTGTAGAACGGTAATTCTGCTCCAGCCGTACCACATTCGCCTCAGTGAAAACCTTCTCAAAGCCCAGGATGTTCCCGATATTTGCTCCACGGAAACGATAAATAGACTGGTCATCATCGCCAACTACGCAGAGATTCTTGTATTTTTCCGCAAGAAGACTTACGAATTTAAACTGTGCGGTGTTAGTATCCTGATACTCATCCACCATAATATACCGGAAACGTTCCTGATAATAATCCAGGATATCCGGATTGTGTTGGAAAAGCTCCACGGTTTTCACGATCAGGTCATCAAAATCCAGGGCGTTGTTTCCCCGGAGGATGGACTGGTATTCCTTATACATGCCTGCAATCTTCCGTGCATCCGGATCACTTCCCGCATTCAGCTCCATCTCTTCCGGCGTGATCAGCTCATCCTTGGCATGGGAAATCTCCGCAAGAACAGCGCGTTCTTTATAAATTTTTGTATTGATACTGAATTTCCGGAAGATTTCCCTCATGACTGTCTTCTGGTCGTCGGTATCATAGATGGTAAAATTACTGCTAAATCCCAGCACTTCAATATGTCTGCGTAAAATCCTCACGCATGCGGAATGAAAGGTAGAAACCCATACGCTCTCTGCGCCCATTCCCGCAATTTTATTTACACGTTCCCGCATCTCACTGGCAGCCTTGTTGGTAAAGGTGATCGCCAGGATATTCCAGGGATTGACGCCCTTTTCCTCCATTAAATAGGCAATCCTGTGAGTCAGCACTCTTGTTTTTCCGGAACCGGCTCCTGCAAGAATCAGAAGCGGCCCCTCTGTATGTACAGCAGCTTCCCGCTGCATGGGATTCAATGTGTCCAAAGCATCCTGTATACTCATTTTGATCTCCATTTCTTTTTCCATATCAACAGTATCTTTATATACTACCATGTCTTTTCTTTCCGGTAAAGCCACAACCTTACTTTCTCATTTTCCCGGAAAAAAGTTTCTTTACAAGTAGTATTTAAAACTATATAATAGGGAGCAGAGGTGATAATGTGATGACAAGAAACGAAAAAGAGATGATGAGCAGCATTTTTGCGAAAATTGCTGAGCTTGATTATATAAAACCAGATGAAATCCCAAACATCGATCTTTACATGGATCAGGTCACTACTTTCATGGAAGAAAATCTCGCTTCCACCAAACGTCACGAGGATGACAAGATCCTGACCAAGACCATGATCAACAACTACGCCAAGAATAAGCTTCTCCCCCCGCCGGAGAAGAAACGCTACTCCCGGGAACATCTGCTGATGCTGATCTTTATTTACTATTTTAAGAATATTCTCTCCATCAGTGACATCCAGACTCTTCTCGGGCCGATCACGGATAAATATTTCAAATCCATGACTGAGAAAGATATGACTTATATCTATCAGGAAGTTTTCAGTATGGAACAGACTCAGATCCGTTACCTGGAAAAAGATCTCATGCGCCGGTTCAAAAGCGCCGGAGAAATATTCGAAGATGCTGATCCGGAAGATAAGGAATTCCTTCATCAGTTTTCTTTTATCTGCCTGCTGAGCTTCGACGTATACATGAAAAAAATGATCATCGAAAATATGATCGACCACATGAATTCTCCAAAAGATACCGATTCCTCAAAAAAAGGCAAATAATATCCGGCTCTTACATCCGGTCGGAAACGTGTGCCGCCAGGCGCATGAAGAAAAGAGACAGACGCATGATCGCCTGTCTCTTTTTACGTTATAGCATTATCCGTTATCATTCACGGCATGGGCATAAGTCCTATTCTGCTTCGCCACCCTGCTCTTCGTTATTCTTCTTCATACGTGCAAATACCATCTCATAACCGTCATTTCCATAGTTCAGGGAACGGTTTACACGGCTGATCGTAGCTGTGGAAGCTCCTGTCTTCTCGGAAATATCAAGGTATGTACGCTTATCGGTAAGCATCTTGGCTACCTCGAAGCGCTGAGATAAAGAAAGCAGCTCATTGATGGTGCAAACATCCTCAAAAAATGTATAACACTCTTCCTTGTCCCTCAGGCATAGGATCGCTTCAAACAGATGATCCACAGCCTCCGTCCTGATTTTTTTGCTCATTGTTACGCTCCTTTAAAATACATAATTTTCGTCTGATACAATACTGATATTTTAACACTCTAAATCGTGATAGGCAAGCATTTTAGGGAAATTTAATAAACTATTTCGCTTTTTTGTCTTTCTATGACGGACACCTGCGTTTTCCATTTCCACTGCCCCGGAAAACATTTGGGATTTGCTTTTTCTGCTGTGATTGGGTATACTTAAAATAATATCCAAAAGAAAAGGAGACTTATCAAATGAATCGTTTTTTCAACATGGACAACAAATTCTTCGTGTTCATGGGACGCGTAGCAGACCTGCTTCTTCTGAATTTTCTGTGCATCCTCTGCTGTATTCCGATTGTCACCGCAGGCGCCTCCATAACAGCTCTCTACTATGTCACACTGAAGATGGCAAGAGACGAAGAATCTTATATTGCCCGCAGCTTTTTCCGCTCATTCAAACAGAACTTCAAACAGGCGACCATCATCAATATCATCATGCTCCTCACCGCTGCTGTTCTGTTTATCGATCTTCGGATCGCCAGAGCCGGAAGCGGAGCTATGTACAAAGGACTTTTCAGTCTGTTCATTGCATTTGCACTGATCTATGCGATGATCCTTCTGTACATTTATCCGATCCTTTCCAAATTTTTTAATTCCGTCAAGAATACCTTTGTAAATGCATTCCTGATGTCCGTCCGCCATCTTCCGCTGACACTTTTGATGCTTGTGATCTCTGCATCTCCGCTCCTTCTGATGTGGCTTTTTGCTTATGTGAGCTACGCACAGTTTACATCCATCCTGATCATGCTTTTTATTCTGATGGGATTTTCCACGCTGGCCTACTGGAAATCAAAGATCTTTGTAAAGATCTTCGATAACTATATACCGAAAGATGAAAACGACGAAAACGACGAAGAGAAAAACGAACTGAAAGAGGCATAATGAAACGCTGGAACGACAAGCCTTACCACTCTCTGGACTATATGCTCCGGGAGCGATACGGCGAAAAGGTCTACCGGGTTGCATTAAACGGCGGCATGTCCTGTCCCAACCGTGACGGCACCCTGGGCAAAAAAGGCTGCATCTTCTGCAGCCAGGGCGGAAGCGGAGATTTTGCAGCAAACGCCGCTCTTTCCATTACAGAGCAGATCAACACACAGATCAAAAGTCTCTCTTCCAAACGCCCGATTCATAAATATATCGCCTATTTTCAGGCATATACAAACACATACGCTCCTGTGGAACACCTGCGTAAGATCTTCACAGAAGCCATCTCCCATCCGGATATCGTGGCACTGTCCATTGGTACCAGACCGGACTGTCTGGGAGATGATGTACTGGAGCTTCTTGATTCCCTGAACCAGATCAAACCGGTGTGGGTGGAGCTGGGACTCCAGACTATCCATGAAGATACCGCCAGATATATACGGCGCGGCTATCCACTGTCCTGTTTTGATACCGCAGTAAAAAATCTCCGCGCAGGCGGCATCGAAGTGATCGTCCACACCATCCTGGGGCTTCCCGGCGAAAGCAGGAAGGATATCCTGGAAACAATGGCTTATCTGAACGCCATGGATATCCAGGGGATCAAGCTGCAGCTTCTTCATGTACTGCGTGGTACAGATCTTGCCGCTGATCATGAAGCCGGTCTTTTCCGCACTTATGAACGGGACGAGTATCTGAACCTTGTCATTGACTGTCTGGAACATCTCAGACCGGATATCGTGATCCACCGTGTAACAGGGGACGGCCCGAAAGATCTGCTGATCGCACCTTTATGGGCCAGCCGCAAACGTGAAGTTTTAAATCTTCTTCATCACCGGATGAAAGAAAAAGAAAGTTTTCAGGGAAAAGCCCTTGAGGTTCTTTCAAAAAGCCAGTAAAAAGGAGGATTCTTATGGCATCACCTTTTACAACCTACAAACTTATCATTTTATACATGCTTCAGAATTCCGAAGGGGATCTCACTAACTCACAGATCACAGATTTTATCCTGGACCGGAAATATACCAATTATTTTCAGCTTCAGCAGGCTGTTTCCGAACTGGTGGAGGCAGATCTTGTGGAAATGTCTTCCCAGTCCAACCGCACGTATTACCGACTGACTGAAGAAGGAAAAAATACGCTGAAATATTTTTCCAGAGAACTCTCTTCTGACATTAAGAAAGAAGTCGAGGAATATCTCAATTCCCTGCACTGCAAAATTGAGGAACATCTTCTCACTCCTGCGGATTATTACCCCACCAAGGAGGGCAGTTACTCTGTCCGCCTGCGGATTATCGAAGGCGGTGTCAGTATTGTTGATCTCAGCATCAAAGTTCCCAATCTTGCTGCGGCCCAGTCCGTATGTGAAAGCTGGCCTTATAAATATCAGAACGTCTACGACAAAATAATGGAGGAGCTTCTCTGAAAAGCTCCTCCATTTTCATTCTCACATAGATTCTCTTATTCCGCTTCTTCGTGGATCTTCTTCATATGCTCTTTCAGTTTCTTTTCATATCCCATATCACTGAGCTCGTAAAAATGTTCTCCTTCGATTTCTGATGGCAGATACTGCTGTTTTACATAGTGATTCGGATAATCATGGGCATATTTATATCCGATACCATGACCCAGGCTTTCGTGGCCACCATAATGAGCATCCTGCAGATGTACCGGCACAGTTGTCTTCTTCGCCTTCACGCAGCGCATGGCCTCCTGTATGGCATTCACCGCGGAATTGCTCTTGGGCGCACAGGCCATGTATGTTACTGCCTGCGAAAGAATGATCTGGGATTCCGGCATTCCCACACGTTCCACTGCCTGCGCTGCTGCCGTTGCCACACAGAGTGCCTGAGGATCCGCATTTCCGATATCTTCAGAGGCCAGGATCATGATCCTTCTTGCAATAAATTTCACATCTTCTCCTGCATAAAGCATTTTTGCCAGATAATAAACTGCCGCATCCGGGTCTGAGCCCCGCATACTCTTAATAAAGGCAGAAATAATATCGTAATGGTTATCTCCATTCTTGTCATAACGTACAACACGCTTCTGAATGCACTCAGAAGCCACCTCAAGGGTCAGATGGATCTTACCGTCCGAATCACGGGGTGTGGTGAGAATTCCCAGTTCTACGGCGTTTAAGGCGCTTCTGGCGTCTCCTCCTGCCATATCTGCCAGAAATTCCAGGGCATCCTTCTCGATCACCGCACCGTAGCTTCCCATTCCACGTTCCGGATCATTAACTGCACGCAGGATCAGTTCTTTTATTTCCGGTATTTCCAGTGCCTTCAGCTCAAAAATGATGGATCTTGAAAGAAGCGCTCCGTTTACCTCAAAATATGGATTCTCCGTTGTAGCTCCGATCAGAATGATCGTTCCATCCTCCACAAAAGGAAGAAGATAATCCTGCTGTCCCTTGTTGAAACGGTGGATCTCATCAATGAACAGAATGGTCTTTTTTCCATACATGCCGAGATCGTCCTGTGCCTGCTTTACAACTGCTTCCATATCTTTCTTCCCTGCTACGGTTGCATTGATCTGGGTAAAGCTGGCGCTTGTGGTATTGGCGATGACTTTTGCCAGGGTGGTCTTTCCGGTTCCCGGAGGGCCGTAAAAGATAACAGATGTCAGCTTATCCGCCTTTATGGCACGATACAGCAATTTATCTTTTCCTACGATGTGCTGCTGTCCCACCACCTCATCCAGTGTTCGCGGACGCAGCCTGGATGCGAGGGGAGACTCCTGGTCCAGCGTTTTTGACTTTGCATATTCAAATAAGTCCATGGTTTTCACTCCTGTAATTTCTGTAAAAAACTGCCGCCGGTTCTGCTCCGGCAGCTGATCGATTCTTATTTTTATAATTTTACCTGTTTGCACACAAAAAAGCAATTGTTTCTGCTCTGCGGCAAAGAGGATGTTCCGTTACTGTTTACGTCACCAGCAGCTGATCCACTGTCACCAGGTCATACCCCGCTTCCGTAAGCATATCCGCGATCTCCAGAGCTGCCTCCACAGAAGTGGGAAAACTGTCATGCATCAGAATAATCGAGCCATCCTTCACTTCTCTTTTTACAATTTCTTCCACAGACTGAACGTTTTTTGATTTCCAGTCCAGGGTATCCACATCCCAGAATACCGGAAGCATGGTCACACAGAGTTCCAGATTTTTGGGCCAGGCTCCATAGGGCGGACGAAGATACAAAGGATATTCTCCTGTGATCTCATAGATCTCATTATTTGTCTTTAAGATCTGCTGGCAGGCCTGGTCACCGGGAAGCTTATCAAGCTGTACATGGTCGTAAGTGTGATTGCCGATGAGATGGCCGTCTTTTTGCATCTGTTTTACGATTTCTTCTTTTCCCTCGATATTTTTTCCCATAAGAAAAATGTGGCATGAATTCCACGCTTATGCAGGCCATCCAGAAGCAAGGGTGTATATGTTGCATGGGGGCCATCGTCAAAGGTGAGTGCTGCCCTGGGACGGTCCTCATTGTCCTTCCTGTCAGACAAAGTTTCCGCCACCGGGTCTGCTGCTTTTTGTCCATATTTTTTCTGAACACTGCCAATATTTCCTGCTTTTTGTTCTGCCTCCTCATAACTCCTGTTTTCCCGCCCACTGCTTTTTCCCACATACTGCGCCTCCACCAGCCGGATCATCCCCTCACCGGCGATCATCCTGACCACCTGCATCCGAAACGCACGGTCTGAAATTTTTCCATATCCACTGAACGCGATCAGCAGCAGCGCCACTGTCACTGCCCGGAAATATTTTTTTCGCTTATCCATATCTCCCGCCGGATCAAACATACTTTTCCACAATATATGAAAAAATCCCCGGGAAAAGACTTCTTACTGTTCTCTTCCCGGGGATATCCGCGCAGTCTGTTCTTTTATTTCTTCAGGATCTCAAGCGCGCTCTCGATCTCCTCAATGCATTTCTCATAGCCAAGGGTACCGTTGTCCAGACACAGATTGTACTTTGTCATATCTGCCCAGTCAACGCCCATAAAGCGTTTCGACAGGTCTTCCTTGCGCTTGTCATCCTTATGCATGAACTTCTCAATATCCTTTGTGCTGCCGCTGAGCTTTTTGCTTGCCTCGCAGATACGGAAATCCCAGTCTCCGTAAACAAACACCCGAAGGACATTTGGATAATCCTTGAGGATCATGTTTGCACAGCGTCCGATGATCACACAGGATTCTGTCTCTGCCAGATGGCGGATCACCTTCGCCTGATAATTAAACAGGTTCTCATCAGACGTGAAGTCTTTGCTCTGGGGCGGAATCAGCTCTCCTTTATAGATGCCGGTCTTTGCAAAAAGCTTCTGTTTTGCGCTGACATTTTCATCTACGCGTCCGAAAAGCTCCTCATGAATGCCGCTCTCCTCAGATGCCATGCGGATGATATCCTTGTCATAGTAAGAAATCCCTAATTTCTTTGCAAGCTCCTCTCCGATGGTACGTCCGCCGCTTCCATACTGTCTTGCAATGGTAATTACGAAATTATCCATGTCTTTCCTCCTACTCTCCAAGATATGCCTTCTGAACAGCCTCATCGTTCAGAAGATCCTCGGCCTTTCCATCCATGGTGATGCTTCCTGTCTCAAGAACATACGCACGGTCCGCAATGGAAAGTGCTTTCTTTGCGTTCTGCTCAACAAGAAGTACGGTTGTGCCGCTCTCGCTTACCTCACGGATGATATCAAAGATCTCATTTACAAAGATCGGTGACAGACCCATGGACGGCTCATCCATCAGAATGATCCTTGGCTTACTCATCAGCGCACGACCCATGGCAAGCATTCGCTGCTCGCCACCGGAAAGTGTTCCGGCACGCTGTCCTTTACGTTCTTCCAGACGCGGGAATCTCTTGTATACACTGGCAAGGCTCTCTGCGATCTCCGCCTTGTCCTTTCTTGTATAAGCTCCAAGAAGAAGATTCTCGTAAACGGACATATCCGCAAATACACGTCTTCCCTCCGGAACGTGTGCCATACCCATCTCTACGATCTTATGGGCCGGTGTTCTTGTGAGGTCTTTTCCCTCAAACACAATGCTTCCGGACTTCGGAGAAAGAATTCCGGTAAGTGTCTGAAGTGTGGTTGTCTTTCCGGCACCGTTGGCACCGATCAGCGCAATAACCTCTCCCTGATTTACATGAAAAGAAATTCCCTTCAGGGCCTGGATCACACCATAGTAGACCTGGAGGTCCTTTACTTCCAACATTGCCATTATCTCGTTCCTCCTTATTCTCCCAGATATGCAGTAATAACTGTCGGGTCTTTCAGCACTGCGGATGTCTCACCCTGGATCAGCACCTGACCGAAGTTCAGAACTGTCAGTTCCTCACAGATACCACCGACCAGTTTCATGTCATGCTCGATCAGAAGGACTGTCATATCAAAATGCTCCCGCACAAAACGGATGGTATCCATCAGCTCCTGCGTCTCATTTGGGTTCATGCCGGCTGCCGGCTCATCCAGAAGAAGAAGCTTCGGATCTGTGGCAAGGGCTCTGGCGATCTCCAGCTTACGCTGTTTACCATAAGGCAGGTTGCCTGCCAGAGTGTCTGCTTCCTTATCCAGGTCAAAGACCTTCAGGATCTCCATGGCACGTTCGTTCATCTCTTTTTCTACCTTATAATATTTCGGCAGTCTTAAGATTCCGGTCAGTGTGGAGTATGGATGATGATTGTGAAGTCCTACTTTTACATTGTCAAGAACCGGCATATCCTTGAAAAGACGGATATTCTGGAAAGTTCTTGCGATTCCGGCCTTGTTGATCTCGATGGTGCTTTTTCCTGTAATGTCCTGGCCGTCCAGTTTAATGATTCCCTCTGTTGGCTTGTATACGCCTGTGAGAAGGTTGAACACCGTTGTCTTACCGGCACCGTTCGGTCCGATCAGTCCATAGAGCTGTCCTTTCTCAATGGTCATGTTAAAGCCGTCAACAGCACGAAGACCGCCGAACTGGATAGACAGATTATTTACTTCCAGCATTGCCATGATCAGGCCACCTCCTTTTTCGCTTTTTTGCCTTTAAATTTCTCTACCATGCGCGCTCTCCAGTCTCTTGCTGCAGGTGCCCAGTTAAAGAGCATCATGATGATCAGCACGATGGCGTAGATCAGCATACGGTAGTTTGCGAATCCACGGAGAAGCTCAGGCAGTGCATAGAGGATAATGGTCGCGATGATGGATCCTCTGATGTTTCCGATCCCGCCAAGTACCACATATACCAGTACCAGGATGGACATGTTGTAATCAAATACAGATACCTTCAGAAGAGAAAGGTTATGTGCATACAGCACGCCTGCCACTCCTGCAAGGGCTGCGGAAATCGTAAATGCAAGCAGTTTGTATCTGGTGATATTGATTCCCACGGATTCTGCTGCGATACGGTTATCTCTGGTTGACATGATCGCACGTCCGCTTCTGGAGTTAACCAGGTTCTGCACGATAAACAGAGTCAGAAGAAGAAGGATCACACCGATCAGGAAAAAGTAATTCTTGATATCTTTATAAAGAGTTGCTGTTCCTGAAATACCAAGGGCACCTTTGAGGATCTGTTTTCCGCCCGGATCCATATGAAGACCTGCCGCACTGGTTGCAACGTGAAGTCCTTTGTCATCCACGCCAATGTAAAGTACATTGATCAGGTTCTTGATGATCTCACCAAAAGCCAGTGTAACAATAGCCAGGTAGTCACCGCGGAGACGAAGTACCGGAATACCGATGATCACACCGAACAGTGCTGCAACTGCCGCACCTACAAGGATTGCAAGGATAAAGCGAGGAACCTGCGGAATGGAGTCTGCAGCAACCTGTGAAAACAGGGCACTGGAAAAAGCTCCCACGCACATGAAGCCCGCATGTCCAAGGCTCAACTCACCGGAAAAACCGACTACCAGGTTCAGGGAAACTGATGCAATGGTATAAACACAAAGGGGAACAAGAAGTCCCATAAGAAGTCTGGAAAGATTTCCAGTTGAGGAAAGTGCCTGTACGATCACAAAGAGTACAATGACGATTCCATAGTTGATCATGTTATTTTTTGTTGTTTTGTTTTTCATATTCTTCATATCGGCCACCTTACACTTTCTCCTGGATGTTCTTGCCGAACAGTCCGGTAGGTTTTACAAGAAGCACGACGATCAGGACTGCAAATACGATCGCATCTGCAACCTGGGAAGAAATATAAGCTTTTCCGAAGATCTCGATGATTCCCAGAAGGATGCCGCCGACCATAGCTCCCGGAATCGAACCGATTCCACCGAATACAGCAGCTACGAAAGCTTTGATACCAGGCATGGCTCCTGTGTACGGAGTCAGTGTCGGATAAGTCTGACAGAGCAGAAGGCCTGCGATCGCTGCAAGTCCGGAACCGATGGCAAATGTGAGGGAAATTGTCGCATTGACGTTAACTCCCATCAGCTGTGCCGCATCTCTGTCCTCGGAAACCGCCTGCATGGCACGGCCAGGTTTTGTCTTTTTTACAAAGAGGGAAAGTCCCACCATGATGATGATACATGCAAGGATGGTTACGATGGTGATTCCCTTGATGGTAAGCTCACCGTCAAACAGTGTGATGGACGGAAATTTGATAACAGCTACGAAACTCTTGGCATCTGCGCCGAAGATCAGAAGTGCCAGGTTCTGAAGCAGATAACTGACACCGATAGCCGTGATAAGAACGGCCAGGTTTGAGGAAGCTTTTCTAAGTGGACTGTAAGCTACCTTCTCAATGACAACACCAAGCAGTGTACAGATCACAACGGAAAGGATCACAGCAAGGATCGGTGACATGCCGCCTCTTGTGATACAGGTAAGAATGATATAAGCTCCTACCATAATAACATCTCCGTGTGCGAAGTTCAGCATCTTGGCAATACCATAAACCATGGTATATCCAAGTGCAATGATCGCATAGATACTGCCAAGACTGATGCCGTCTTTTAAATAAGATATAAAACTCATAACGCACCTCTTTTAATTGTTTATTGATAAGGGAAAAAGGGGACGATTTCCACTAAAGGCAACCGTCCCCTGACCCCTAACGTTAACAGAAATTACTTATTTCATCTCTACATAAGCACCGTCTTTGATCTCGAATGCTTTCGGCTCTTTATCACACTCGCCATCCTCGGTCCATTTTGCTTTTCCGGTAAGTCCGTCAAGCTCGATGTTTGCCATGGATGCGCTCATTGCTGCACTGATGTCTGCATTTTCCATATCTGGTGTGATCTTTGCATCGTCAGCTGCAAGCTGCATTGCGTAAAGTACATCATATGTATCTGCCGCAAACTGGTTCGGGATCTCACCGTTGTGAGCATCGCCGTATGCTTTTACGAAGTTCTGGCTCTTCTCATCTGTAGCTGTTGCGGAGAATGGTGTCAGAAGCATAACACCCTCTGCAAGGGATTTATCGAAGTTCTCTACATTGAGGATACCATCCATGCCATCTACACCAAAGAATTTAATGTCAAGCCCTGCCTCAGATGCCTGCTGAAGGATCAGCGCATTGTCGGAATAGTAGTTCGGAAGGAAAAGAAGCTCAGCGCCGCTCTTCTTGATCTTTGCAAGCTGTACAGAATAGTCTGTGTTGCTGTCTGTTGTGTAAGCCTCATCTGCAACTACTTCAAGTCCGTCATCAGCAGCTGCTGCAACGAATGCGTCATGTACACCGGAGTTGTAGTCAGCAGCGGAATCATAAAGTACTGCTACTTTCGTTGCAAGTTTGTGCTCGGAAATGTACTGAGCAGATTTGGTTCCCTGTGCCGGGTCTGTGAAGCACATACGGAACTCGTTTGTTCCTGCTGTGATACAGTCAAGTGCTGTTGCGGATGGTGTGAAGAGGAATGTATCCTCAGCTGCCTCAGCTCCTACTGCGATACAGGAACCGGATGTTACAGTTCCACAGAGCATCTGCATTCCTTTATCGATCAGGTCATTGTATGCGTTAACAGCCTTCTCCGGATCTCCCTGGTCATCACCTGCGTCAAGAATCTCTACTTTATATCCGTTGAATCCGCCGTTCTCGTTGATCTCATCTGCTGCGATCTTGGCTGCGTTGTATACGTTGGTACCGTACTGTGCGTAATCACCTGTCATCGGTCCGATCACACCGATCTTAAATGTCTCATCATCTGCCGCAAAAACTGATGTAGGCATCATCATAGCTGCTGTCATAGCTGCTGCTGATGCAACGCCGATTACTTTCTTCCAATTCTTCATAATAATCTCTCCTCCTGCGCTTTGTCGCGTTACTAATGTTTAATGGTAAAATTATAGCATTGCATATTTTTTATTTCAAGGGTGAATTTGCCGATCCCCTGTTTTTCGTATGATTGCACAAGACGGACACTTGTCCGTTTCACAGCTTGTGTGTTTTTTCGGCAAATTGTATAAATTTTCTGTACAAAAGAAAAATCCAGGGAAAAACTCCCTGGACTTCTTCGTCTCTTTATCTCTTACTTATGCGATTGCTTTCTTAGCGATCTCAGCAAGTGCTGTGAAGCCTGCTGCATCGTTAACTGCCATCTCTGCAAGCATCTTTCTGTTGATGTCGATGTTTGCAACTTTAAGGCCGTGCATCATTTTGCTGTAGGAAAGTCCGTTCATTCTTGCAGCTGCATTGATACGTGCGATCCAGAGCTGTCTGAACTGACGTTTCTTCTGTTTTCTTCCTGCATAGGAGCTTGTAAGAGCTCTCATTACAGACTGTTTTGCTACTCTATACTGTTTGGAACGGGCTCCTCTGTAGCCTTTTGCCAGTTTTAATGTACGGTTATGTCTTTTCTTTGCGTTTAATCCGCCTTTAATTCTTGCCATTTCTTAATTCTCCTCCTGTTCGTCTTCTCTATCTTATAAATATGGTAATGCTTTCTTCATGCTCTTTACGTTAGTAGAATCAACAACAGTAGATTTTCTCAGATTTCTCTTTCTCTTCTGAGATTTCTTTGTAAGGATATGGCTCTTGTAGGCTTTATTTCTTACTAATTTTCCTGTACCTGTTTTTTTAAAGCGCTTTGCTGCTGCTCTGCAAGTTTTAATTTTTGGCATTATGAATTCCTCCTTGATTTGGTACTTCTAAATTTTATATAACATCCCGTTCTGCCCGGCTGTTGCCGTGAAGACTGAGATATCTACCGTTTCTCAGTCAGAAACATTGTCATGCTTCTGCCTTCTACCTTCGGAGCCTTCTCTACAGTCGCTATATCGGACAGAAGATCTGCGAAGTCGTCAAGCACATGTTTGCTGCTGGACATATGTGCCATCTCTCTTCCGCGGAAACGAAGTGTAACCTTAACTCTGTCGCCCTTGCTAAGGAACTTTCTTGCTGCATTTACCTTCGTCTTTAAATCATTCGTATCAATGTTCGGGGAAAGACGCACTTCTTTGACATCGATGGTTTTCTGCTTTTTTCTGGCCTCTTTTTCTTTTCTTGCAAGTTCGTAACGGTATTTACCGTAATCAATGATCTTACATACTGGCGGCTTCGCCTGTGGGGCAATCTTTACAAGGTCAAGTCCTGCCTCCTGTGCTTTCGCCATCGCTTCTCTGGCGGACACGATTCCAAGCTGAGCTCCGTCCGGACCAATTAAGCGTACCTCTCTGTCTCTGATCTGTTCGTTAATCATTAAACCGCTAATTGTTGTACACCTCCATGAACATGATAGAATTAATTTTTTCTTTCTCAATACTGTGCCGGGATTTCTTCCTGCACAAAAAAAGCGTAGACAGATGTCCACACTTCAAAATTACACCTGCGGACTGATAGTCTCTCCGTTCGCAGTACTGTGCAATATTGACCTGAGTCGCTTATCTTCAGCGCTGAGGTGAGAGTGAACTCTGCTTTCTTTTCGCTACGTACTTTAAGAGAATACCATGGTATCTTCTGTTTGTCAACTGTTTTTTTATATTATTATGTATTTATTTGTGCGTATGAGTTTTTCTTTTTCCGGGCATACTATCCAACATCGGAATCCGATAAGACAGACTGTAACATGGACCATTGATCAGAGGTTCAAAGTCCGACAGCTGACGGTTTCCGGTAAAATCATATTTATCAGGAGGACACTTTTATGACAATCCTTAAATGTTCCGCACACAACTGCTACTATAACAAAGATTCTCTCTGTTCCAAAGGTGCCATTAATGTGGAAGGCGCAGATGCACGTTATGCAGATGATACCGCCTGTGAAAGTTTCCGCGATCAGAAAGAAGATTCTGCAACAAATGCTGCTGATTCCGGTTGTGGATGTGAAACCATTAACATCGACTGCAAAGCACACAACTGTACCTACAATGAGCACTGCAAATGTACCGCAGCTTCCATCAATGTATCCGGTGATAATGCACATCGCTGCTGTGATACAAAATGTGATACTTTCAGCTGTAAATGCTGATATTCTGAACTGAAAGCCAAAAAATCCGGCAGGATTCCAGATGGATCCTCTGCCGGATTTTATTATGTTCATTTATTATCTGTTCTTAAGAAAATCCGGAATCTGGATGTCCTTTTTCTGAACAGTGCTTGTCGGTGCCTTAGTACCAAACTGTGTGGAATTCATAGTTGGCAGACTGAAGCTCGGCATATTAAGATTCATGCTGCTTGCCGGTGACGGGCTTGTCTTCTTGGCTGCTCCGAATACAGAATTGGAAGCTCTGTTTCCAAATGGTGTATTCTGAAGGTTATTGTCTGTAAGACCTGTTGCAATAACTGTAATCCTTGCATAATCTGCAACAGAATCATCATACATGGCACCAAAGATAATATTCGCATCCTCACCTGTAAGTTCCTGAACATAACTTGCCGCATCGTTGGCATCCATAAGAGAAATATCTCCGGAAATATTGATGATCACATGCGTAGCGCCCTTAATGGTTGTCTCAAGAAGCGGAGAAGATACCGCCTGCTGTACAGCCTCCATAGCCTTGTCATCACCTCTTGCCTCACCGATACCGATGTGAGCGATTCCCTTGTCTGTCATAACAGTCTGTACGTCTGCAAAGTCAAGGTTGATCAGTGCCGGCAGATTGATCAGGTCTGTGATACCCTGTACTGCCTGCTGAAGAACCTCATCAGCCTTACGCAGTGCTTCCGGCATGGTTGTTCTTCTGTCAACGATCTCAAGTAACTTGTCATTCGGGATGACAATTAAAGTGTCAACTGCTTTCTTCAGATTCTCGATTCCCGCAAGTGCATTATTCATACGAGTCTTAGCTTCAAAACGGAAAGGCTTGGTAACAACACCGACAGTCAGGATACCCATTTCTTTCGCCGCACCGGCGATTACAGGAGCAGCTCCGGTTCCGGTTCCGCCACCCATACCACAGGTAACGAAAACCATGTCAGCTCCCTCAATGATCTTCTTAACTTCTTCAATGCTCTCCTCAGCTGCCTTCTGTCCAACTTCCGGCTGTGCACCGGCGCCAAGACCTTTCGTAATTTTCTCACCAATCTGAAGTACAGTCGGAGCTTTACACAGTGTCAGAGCCTGTTTATCGGTATTGACACCTACAAACTCAACTCCTCCAATGGCCTCTTCCACCATTCTGTTTACTGCATTATTACCTGCGCCGCCTACTCCAATTACAATAATCTTCGCAGAAGACTCAGCCTCATTCGTCATTATCTCTAACAATGTACTTCCTCCTTTATTTCTACCTGATATCCGATTCAGTGTAATAATCTATTCCAAGCTACATATACACATAGTTATATCATATATTTTTTTCGGTAATTAATCAACCACTAATTTTGTTTTTTTATACTTTTTTCACTAAATTTCGGCACTGTTTCTATTAACAGAAACATTTGCAAAACAATCTCTGGCAAAATGCCCAAATACTGGTATTTATATAAGAAAGGATTTTTTTATCTTCACTGGTAATCGGACGCATCACTGTAATCTCCGTCCTGATTTTCGTCATAATTATCAGATCCATCACCATAATCACTATTGTAATCCGTTTCTGTATCAGTATCCTCATCCATATTATCCGTACTTCCATCCGAAGTGTAATCTCCGTTTTCGGAATCCTCTGAATTCGTATTCTGAGAATCGGAACTTCCGGTATCTGCGCTTTCGGAATCCGCATTTCCAGAGTCTGCATTCGCAGAATCTGTCCCGTCTCCGTTACCTTCTTCTGATGCCAGATAATCCTCAAGTGTTCCTACATAATTACCGTCACGGTCATATTCGCTGGTTCCATCATAACCGCCATCCTCACGGTATCCACCTTTCCAGTTTCCCTTGGCAGCCATACTCTCTTCCGTAGGTGCTTCTCCGACATAATTACCGTTGGCGTCATACTCACCGCTTCCTGTGTAGTCACCTTCTTCGTCATATCCGCCGATCCATTTTTCCTTTGCATATTCCAGATCACTCTGAGGCTTCGGCCCTACATAATTGCCATTTTCGTCGTATTCGCCCTCGCCTGTGTAATTTCCTTCCTCATCATAACCGCCTGTCCAGGTTTCTTCGGAATTCTGATTCTCATCCTGTTCCTGCTCCAGTGTTATGGTCTTGGAATTATCATTTACATTTTCAGCGTGGAGAATTCCTTTTTTTCCGGAAATCAGCGGAAGAATGGCAAGTACCCTGGTCATTTTGTCTTCCAGATACTCGTCCTTTCCAAGCTTGACCGTAATATCTCCGTAAACCAGGCTGATCTGCCCGTCATCTCCGAATTCAATATGATCCGGAACCTTGTCATTTTTTGAAAAAATAGTAGACAGAGCCACCGCTGTGTTCATCACAGTCTCATCCTTAATAGGAAGCTTCTCATTGAGAATTACTTTTTTTACTTTAATTCCGTCAAAAAACGGAATCTTCTCATTGCGTTCTGTGGAACCTTCCACAAAAACTCCATTTCTGTCAAAGTAAATGTAACTGTCCAGATAAGGAATACAGCCGACAATATCCTTCTCCTTCACACTGACACAAATGGTGTGACGGTTAAGTCTGGTCACTGTATAACCATCCACAAAAGGAACATCTTTTGTATTCTGTTTGGTGTAAAGAAGGGGTGCCAGAACAGAATTGGATGCCAGCGGCCCCCGAAGGACCATCTTCTTGATCTGTTTCTCAGAATAATGGCTACTTCCCATCACCTGTACTTCATCAACCTGATAATAAGTAAAAAAGAAAATAACACCTGCCAGCAGCAGAACCAGAATCATTCCGGCTGCTGCCAGCGAATTTTTTTTGGATTTTTTCATAAAGTTCCTCTGTCCTTTATCAGCAGACCGCCAAGCGCAGTCAAATCTTCACAGATATGTTCATAACCTCTTTCAATAAAGGAGCAGCCTCTGATCCTGGTAACCCCTTCTGCTGCAAGCGCCGCGATCACAAGTGCCGCACCTCCGCGGAGTTCCTCTGCTTCCACGATGCATCCCCGAAGTGGATAACCTCCGTGTACCACAGCCATTCCATCCCGGATCTCAATCTTCGCTCCCATATAACAGAGCCATGACGCCAGTTTATATCTGTCCTCAAAAATCTTCTCACGGATCCTGCTCACTCCCGGGATCGTGGCCAGCACAGCCATCGCCGGAGACTGCAGATCTGTAGGAAATCCCGGGTAAACATCTGTCTCCAGAAGTTCAAGGGGAAAACCTGCATTTTTTCCGTTGACTATTAGTTTACCACCTATCCGGTGACATTGTCCACCCATTTTCCGATATACTTCCAGGATTGCATGCATTTCATCGATCGGCGGATTTTCCAGAATGATCTCTCCTCTGGTGGCCGCCGCTGCCATAAGATAGGTTCCGGCAACAATACGGTCCGGGGGAATCGTCCCGCTGCCGGGATGCAGTTTCTTTACACCTTCGATACAGATACTTCCATTTTCCAGAATTTCAATCTTTGCCCCCATCCCTGTCAGATACTGACACAGCCAGGTAATTTCCGGTTCGCGGGCACATCCCGTAAAAACGGTTTTTCCCTCTGCAAGAACGGCTGCCAGAATTCCCTGTTCTGTGGCTCCCACGCTGCTTTTGGGAAAAATCACTTCCGCTCCTTTCAGTTTTCCACAGGTTGCCTGAATCTCATTCCCGTTTTCCACGATTCTGGCACCAAGCTTCTGTAAAACCTGTATATGAAGATCCACCGGACGTTTGCCAATGACACATCCGCCCGGATAACCGGTCCGTGCTTTCCCATTCCGTCCAAGCATTGCCCCCAGCAGAATCACAGAAGAACGCATTTTTCCGGAAAAATATTCCGGTATCACGGTACCGTCCGCATGACTGCAGTCCAGATAAAGGTCATGATCCTCCCACCAGGTTTCCGCGCCCAGCTCCCGGAGGATTTTTTCCATCAAAAATACATCTGTGATCTTCGGACACTCCCGCAGTACACTGGTCCCGGAGCTTAAAAGGGCCGCCGCCATAACCGGAAGTGCCGTATTTTTTGACCCCTGGATCCGCACAGTCCCATGCAGCGGCCTGCCTCCGGTTACGACGATCTCATCGATCTCATTCAAGTCTTCCACTCCTAAAAGGGCCTCTTACTTTTTATTCTATGTGATTCTTCCATGTCTGTGACTGCTGACACTTAAAGCCAGCCCCATCTCCCCCAGAAGAAAAACAACGGAAGTTCCGCCATAACTTACAAAGGGCAGCGTGATCCCGGTATTGGGAATCGTATTTGTTACAACCGCAACATTCAGGACTACCTGGATCGACATATGTGCCATGATTCCGGCGCATAGAAGTGTCCCCTTAAGATCCCGGCAGTTCAGTGCCAGCATACAAAGCCTCCAGATCAGAAGCCCAAACAGAAAAAGTACCAGAAAAGCCCCCAGAATTCCCGTCTCTTCACACACAATGGAAAAAATCATATCATTCTGGGCTTCCGGTACAAATCCCAGCTTCTGCAGACTGTTCCCGAAACCTTTGCCAAAAATCCCTCCGCTTCCTATGGCATACAGACCCTGTATGGTCTGAAATCCTTTTTCATATTTTTCCGGATCCCTCCAAATCGCCAGACGCTCCAGGCGGTAACTTTCCGCAGCAAGAAAAACCGCAATAAATCCAACTCCTGCACTTCCCAGAGCCAGAAACTGCAGATATCTGGGATTGGCCACAAAGATCAGCATCACACCGATTCCTAGAATGATCACCGCCGTACTTAAATTATTGGAACCTACCAGGCCAACTACCGGGAGCAGGGTCATCATCGTCCTGCACATAAACCAGAACCCCGTTGTCTTGCTTTTTGTCCGGCTGATCTGCCATACGAGAAAAAGGATTACCGCAACCTTGGAATACTCCGATGGCTGAAATGACAGCGGCCCAAGGTTCAGCCACCGCTTCGACCCGTTAATCTCCTGTCCGAAAAGCAGCACTGCCGTAGAGAGAAAAAGTGAAAGAATATATGCGCCCGGTGCCAGCTTCACAGGAATGCGGTAATCCACCCTTGATGCCAGATACATAACAAGCAGCCCCAGTGCCGTGGCAAAGAGCTGCTTCTTAAAATAATAGGCAGAGTCGTGAAAACGCACTCTGCCATTATATTCGCTTGCCGAAAAAAGCGCCCCCAGGCCAAACACAACAAGGATCAGAACCAGAACCCAGAGAACGGTATCAGTCTTTCCGGTCTGTTTCTGTTCTGCCTTCATGCTGTGGCCTCCACAGTGGTCTTTATTTCAGCTTATGTATGTATTTTTCGGATTATTACAGTGCTTTCACATATTCCTTGAACATGTCGCCACGCTGTTCGTAGTTATCAAACTGTCCCCAGCTTGCACAGGCCGGTGAAAGAAGAACCGCATCTCCTGGATTTGCTTTTTCCGCACAAATCTGAACTGCTTCTTTCAGATCCTCACAGAGGATGATGTCTGTAAATCCAAGACGTTCTGCCGCTGCTTTGATCTTTTCTTTTGTCTGGCCAATGAGAACAAGATAACGGACTTTTCCGTCGAAGGATTCTATCCACTCGTCATAGCTGGATTCCTTGTCATAGCCACCGCCGATCAGAAGAGTCGGACGGTTCATAGCCTGAATTCCCTTGATGGCTGCATCCGGGTTGGTTCCCTTGGAATCGTTGTAATAGGCAACGCCGTTCTTCTCTGTTACATACTCGATTCTGTGAGGAACTGCCACAAACTCGCATACGCTCTTGTGGATGCTTTCCACAGAAACTCCCGCATAATATGCCATGGCTGCTGCAGCCATTACATTCTCGTGATTATGACGGCCAAGGATCTTAAGTTCTCCTGTCTTTACGATCGGGATCTCTTCTTTTTCTGTTTTCAGAATGATCTGATCTCCGTCCAGATAGATACCCTGATCCAGTTTACGCAGGCTTGAAAAATATACCACCTTCGGAACGATGTTCTCACCGAATTTACGGAGGACTTCATCCTCATAATTCAGGACACATACATCTTCTGGTCCCTGATTCTTGGTAATCAGCTCTTTTACACGGATGTATTCTTCCATGGTATGATGACGGTTCAGATGATCTTCTGTAATGTTGAGGATCGCACTGACCTTCGGGCGGAACTGCTCGATAGTCTCCAGCTGGAAGCTGCTGATCTCCGCAACGGTTACAGAATCCTCACGCATCTCCAGTGATTTTGATGTATATGCAGTTCCGATATTTCCTACAACAAATACAGATTCACGGGCATCTCCCATAATCTTTCCAAGGAGAGCTGTTGTTGTTGTCTTGCCGTTGGTTCCTGTAATTGCAAGAACCTCGCCTTTTCCTGTACGGTAGGCAAGTTCTACCTCACTCCATACCGGAAGGCCTTTTTCGTAGAAGCTCTTTACCAGTGGAAGATCTGTTGGAACTCCCGGGCTTAACACTACGAGATCAAGACTTTCCATCTCTCCTTCCGGAAAAGCACCGGCCCAGATCTCCGGGGTGTATGTTCCGTTTGTTTTATGTAAAACCGCTTCTTTATCAAGGTTTTCATTTCCGTCATAGATTATCGGCTGTGCTCCTACACTTCCAAGCAGGTCAGCGGCACCAATGCCACTTTTTCCGGCTCCGAAAACGAGAACTTTTTTTCCTTTTAAATCCATTTTTCTGTTCCTCCTTATAATGCCAGGAGAGCGATCAGGCACATAATGGCAGTTACAACAGAGAACACTGCAACGACCCGTGTCTCGGACCACCCGCAAAGCTCAAAATGATGGTGGATAGGCGCCATCTTGAAAATTCTTTTTCCGTGTGTTGCCTTGAAATAGGATACCTGGATCATAACGGACAGTACCTCAATAAGGTAGATCAGTCCCACCAGGATAATAAACAGCGGCATCTGCATGGCATAAGCCACACCAGCCACAAAACCGCCCAGTGCCAGAGAACCGGTGTCTCCCATAAATACCTTGGCCGGATATACATTAAACAGAAGGAAGCCCATAAGGCTGCCTACAACCGCACAGGTAATCGGCTCCACACCACTGTTCATTCCAAGGGAAACAACAGTAAAAAATACTGCAACAATCAGGGTAACACTGGAAGCCAGTCCGTCAAGTCCGTCGGTAAAGTTTACTCCGTTTACTGTACCGATAACCGCAAAAAACAGTACCGGAACCGCAAACCATCCCAGATTCAGATAATGTCCGCTCCAGAACGGGATCTTCATAGTCAGGGATACGTTGGAATAATTTACAAGATAAAAAGCAAATACAGCTGTCACAACAATCTGCAGTGCCATTTTCTGCCATGGCAGAAGACCATCTGAACGTTTCAGGACTACTTTCAGATAATCATCCAGAAATCCGATCAGTCCAAATCCCAGGGTCAGGAAAAGTACCGGGATGATCATCGGATAATCTCTGATATAAAACAGTGATGTCACAGTTGTCGCAATGAGAAAGATCACTCCGCCCATGGTCGGGGTACCGTTCTTTTTCAGGTGGGACTGCACGCCCAGCTCTCTCTCTGTCTGTCCCATTTTAAGTCTTCTTAAAAAAGGGATAACAATCGGTCCTAATACAAGGCTGATCGCAAATGAGATCAGCACAGGGATCACAACATGAAACTCCATCCTCACACCTCTAATTCTTTCGTTTTTTTATACTTCTTCAACAGTATAAGGCTTTTCCTTTCATTAATCAACCCCATCTGCCCGGTTTTCCCCGGATGGAGTCTGCGTGACGGTCTTCGCAATTCCAAGATAGGGCAACACATTTTCAAAAATACTTCTTACTACCGGTGCGGCAATGATTCCGCCATAATACATGCCCTGAGGATTATGGATAATGCACAGGGCCAGAACTTTCGGGTCTTCTGCCGGTGCAAATCCCAGGAATGAAGAAATGTATCTGCCGGAACCTCTGGGCAGAGTCTGAGAGGTAGCTGTTTTTCCCCCGATGGAGAAACCTTCGATCCCGGCGTTTTTCCCGGAACCTTCTGAAACTACCGTTTCCAGAATCGTCCGTACTGTCCGTGAAGTTCCTTTGGACACGATCCCCGTTTCCACCGGATATTCCAGTGTCTGCACTTCTGTTCCGTCTGCGCTTTCCACACTGATCCCAAAATGAGGAGTGATCCGGTTTCCGCCATTGATGATCGCACTGACCGTTGTTGCCAGCTGGATCGGCGTGATCTGAAACGACTGGCCAAAGGATACGGTGGCAAGTTCCACCTCTCCCATATTTTTCGGGTTATGCATGATCGTTCCAGCTTCTCCCGGAAGATCAATTCCTGTTTTTTTCAAAAGTCCGAACTGTTTAAAGTATTTATAATAATTATCTACTCCCAGCCGCAGTCCCACCTCAATAAACACCGGGTTGCAGGAGTTCTGTGCACCCTCTACAAAGTTCTGTGCACCATGTCCGGTTCTTTTTGCACAGTGAATCCTCCGGTCCTCCACCACTTTATACCCCGGGCAGAAAAAACGATCTTCGGTTGACACAACCCCTTCTTCCAGTCCCGCTGCCATGGTAATGATCTTGAAAGTAGATCCTGGTTCATAAGTATCATTCAGACAGGGATTTCTCCACATCTGGTTCAGAAGATCCTGCTTCTTTTTTCCATCTGCTGCTGTTTCTTCTGTATTCAAAGTAAACGGATCATTCAGGTCAAATTCCGGAACATTGACACAGGCATAGATTTCCCCATTCCGAGGATTCATAAGAAGAATGGAGACCCGCTCCGCCTGTTTTTCCTCCATCACTTTCAGAGCCGCCTGCTGTACATATTTCTGGATGTTAACATCCAGACTGGTCCGCAGTGTATTTCCCGCCACTGGCTCCTTCCGCCGTTCTCCTGTCCCGTCGATCTCCACTCCACGTGCATCGGTAACTGTGAGAATTTTCCCGGACTCACCTTTCAGGATCTCATCATATTTCACCTCAAGGCCAATGATCCCCTGGTTGTCACCCCCTGTAAATCCCAGCACTTTGGAAGCAAGGGAACCACAGGGATAATATCTTTTGTAATCTTCGTCCACTTTTACACCTGCAAGGGCATATTCACGAATCGCATCTCCGGTTGTTTTTTCCACATTTGTTCGAATTCTTTCAATAGAAGAAATTTTTTCTACTTTTTTCCGGATGATTTCTTCATCCATGGATAACTCTCTGGCAAGTACCTGAATCACTTTTTCCGGATCTTTAATCTGGCTGTGTATCACGGATACTGTACAGACTGTCCGGTTATCTGCCAGAATAGTTCCATTGATATCCAGAATTTTCCCCCTGGCCGCTTTGATATCACGTTCCCGTTCATGAAGATCATTCTGCTTTTTTTGAATAATATTCAGACTGCGCTCCCATAAGGTACAGAAGCCTCCCCACAAGTCCCAGTAGAAGCACCGCACAGATCATAAAAACCACCCAGATTTTTTTCCTGTGGTAAACCATGGTCCGGATCATAAAAAAATCCCCCTCAGAGATTGTCATTGTAATATATGACGTTTCCCTGAGAGGGTATTCGAAATCTTATTCCAGGCCTGCCTCTTCATTTGTAAGGCCATCACTTTGCATATCATTGTTATCTTCTGTATCTTCGTCCTCAGAATCATCTTCCGGCGGGCTTGGAACGTTCTCATCGGAGATTGCTTCTTTCTGTCCGTCTGCGGCAGATCCTGTTGCGGAATCGCTGATTCCTTTAAAGATGTCCCACAGTTCTGTCGTCGGAACTTCACCGTCCTCAGCCTCATCCGGCTGTACATTCAGATATGGAAGCGCTTCGGAAAGAATTCCCTGAGCAATATACTGTGCATAGGTACTGCTTGCCTGATCCTCTACATTCGGCTCATCTACAACTACGTAAATTACAAGAGCCGGATCATCCACCGGCGCGAAGCCGATAAAAGATACCAGATATTTGCCATTGCCTCGCGGAAGCTTCTCGGCTGTACCGGTTTTACCACCGGAACTGTAGCCCTGAACCTTGGAAGTACGGCTGGTACCGTGATCTACACTGGCTGCCATATAAGACCGGATATCCGCAGATATCTTCTCGGAAATGGTCTGTTTCATCAGGATCGGAGAAATCGTCTTCACAATTCCGCCGCTGCTGTCTTTGATCCTGGTTACCAGATGTGGCTGATAATAATATCCGCCGTTGATGACTGAACACATGGCGTTGATCTCCTGGATCATGGTCAGTGTATATCCCTGTCCAAAGGCGGAACATGCAAGCTCTGTCTCTCCCATGGTCTCGCTGGTATGGATTACACCGCTTCCCTCATTCGGAAGATCAATACCGGTTCTTGTTCCGAAATTAAAAGTACTCTGCGTTTTGAGGAAATTATCTTTTCCCATTTTCGCCGCGATCTGCATCATACCATCGTTGCAGGAATTGGCAATAACATCGGAAAGTGCTTCTGTTCCATGGGCATCGGGCCATACCGCGCATTTAATAAATGTCGTAGCTCCTTCCGCACCAAAGGACTGTCCTCCGTCACAGACAAAATTATCTGTCTCGGAAATGGCTCCCATCTCAAGAGCAGAACTCATAACAATGGGCTTTACTACTGATCCCGGTTCGTATGCGTCTGTCACACAGAAATTACTCCACATTCCGTTCAGAGCATCTACGGTTTCCTCATCGTTCATGGCCGCAATCTCACTCTCGGAATAAACGTTGGAAAGGTCTCTCGGATTATTCAGATCGTAACGGTCACCACCATCCATGGCCAGAATTTCTCCTGTTTTTGGATCTTCGATAATGACACCGACATTCTTGGCTCCCATTTTTTCTTCAAAAGTATTTACATACTTCTCCACAATCTGCTGAAGCCCCAGGTCAAGGGAAGTTTCTATGCTTTTTCCGTCGGTGGGCTCTATGATCGTCTGCTCCACATCAGAATTATTGTTGATGTATCCATACTGTCTTCCGTCAACACCGGTAAGCGTTGCATTGTAATAACCCTCCAGACCTGCATCTGCCACATCTCTGGAAAGTGTAAAACCAATGGTGTCACAGGCTGTTTCGTTGAACGGATAAGATCTTAAGTAATCCTCCTCAAACCATACTCCTGTGACCTTGGAACGCTCTTTCTTCTGAGCGGCGCTCAGCTCAATGTCATCCCCCGGATTCTCATAGCTCTCAAAGGCTTTCTTATCATCCATGGAGATCTGTTTCTTGACAATCTGATACTGACTGCTCTTTGTGCTGTCATCGTTGAGAAGCTTACGCATCTCCTCCTCATCCAGGCCAAGTACTTCCACAAGAGCCTTGATGGTCGGCTCCACAGAGTCCTCATCCTTGTTGACTTCCAGACAGTCAAGAATTACATTATAGACCTTGTTGCTTGTTGCCAGAATATTTCCATTCCGGTCATAAATATCTCCCCTTTTGGCGGGGAGTGTCTGATTTTCATATTTCTGCTGTGCCTGACTCAGCACCTGTTTTCTGTATTTGCTTCCGCTTGTGGCATTAATATAGGTAATTCTTGCCACCAAACCAACTAAAGCCAACACCACTAAAGAAAATAGTACTGCCAGCTTTTTTTTCATATTCTTATTAATTTTTTTTACCGGCCTGCGCCTTCTTGTACTCAATCGATCACCTGCTCAAAAAACTGTACATCTGTTACTTGTGCGAATCTACATCCTGATACTGTCTCACATAGCTGTTACCCTCGGTAACATATGTCTGTATCTGATCCTCAGAAGGATATTTCATCCCAAGCTCACCGATTGCCTTTTTCTTGATCTCGCTGATATCAACATCAGAAGTAACCTGACTGTAATATGCATCGTTATCTTCCTTCAGCTGGGCAAGCTCAGATTCCAGATTTGCAACATTTTTCATACTCGCCGTGATTTCTGATTTTACCTGTAGATAATTGATGCAGGTAAATAATACCGCAATGGAAACCGCAGTGAGAAACAGAACGAAGCCTTTATTCATAGCCATCGCTTTTTCTCTGTTCCGCTGTATCTTCCTGTTCGCCGCCTGCTTCGCAGGTGTTACCGGAACTGCGGATTTCTGATTTCTCTCCCGGGCCAGCCGACGCCTTTCCTGTACATCGGGCAGATCAGTTCTGCGAGGAACTTCCTGTAACCTTTTTACCGCATTTCCCTGAACATACATTTCTCTGCTGTTCCTGACGGTATTCCGATTTCTTCTGGCTGTAGTCCCTCTTCCTGTCTTCGCCATTTGCCTACCTTCCATCTTTAAAAACTCATTTACAGCTTTCGTTCAAAAATACGAAGCTTCGCACTTTTTGATCTCGGATTCTCCTCCATCTCCTGTTCACTAGGAAGGATCGGTTTCCTTGTGATCACTTTACCTTTTGATTTCTTTCCGCATACACAAACCGGAAAATCCGGCGGACAGGTACATGGATTTTCATTTTTGCGGAAAATCGTTTTTACGATCCTGTCTTCCAGAGAATGGAATGTGATGATACAGATCCTTCCTCCGTCATCCAGAAGATCGATCATTCCGTCCAGAGAATCACGGAGCACATCAAGCTCTCTGTTCAGCTCAATGCGTATCGCCTGAAAAGTCCTCTTGGCCGGATGTCCTCCTGTAGCCTGTACTTTCATGGGGATGGCTCCCCTTATGATTTCTGTCAGTTCCCCGGTTGTCTGAATCGGTGCCTGCGCTCTGGCAGCCACGATATGTTTCGCTATATTCTTGGCGAATTTATCTTCGCCGTAATCGCGGATAATACGATAAAGTTCCCGTTCTTCATAGCCGTTGACAATATCTCCGGCTGTACGGCTCTGCCTTCTGTCCATTCGCATGTCCAGAGGAGAATCATACCGATAGGAAAAACCTCTCTCTTCGTTATCCAGCTGATAAGATGACACTCCTAAATCCAGCAGGATCCCGTCCACTTTCTCAATGCCACGGGATCTTAACTCATCTGCCATGTAACAATAATTGCTGCGAATGATTGTCACCTGATTAAAGGCTGACAGCCGTTCACTCGCAGCAATTATCGCATCCTGGTCTTGATCTATGCCAATAAATCTCCCCTTGGCAGAAAGTTTCTTACACACCTCTGTGGCGTGTCCCGCTCCTCCTAAAGTGCCATCCACATAGATTCCATCCGGCTTTACCCTTAAGCCTTCAATGGTCTCATCGAGTAATACAGATTTATGCTTAAATTCCATATCCGTCTCCTGTGGGATTTCTACCTGCGCTATGCTCAAATGACGATTCCAATGTTCTGCATGCTCTCCGCAATGCTGTCCATGTCATCATAATTGCAATTCTCGCTCCACTTCTCCTTGCTCCATACCTCAATCCGGTTCAGATTACCCGTAAGCACCACATCCTTCTCCAGACCAGCGAATTGGCGCAGCGTCTGCGGCACCAGAATTCTCCCCTGCTTATCCAGTTGGCATGTCGTAGCTCCGGCTACAAAGAAACGTGAAAAGGTTCTTGCGTCTTTATTTGTAAGTGGTAATGCTCGGAGTTTCTCTTCAAAGGCAGCCCATTCATCCATCGGATAAATGGAAAGGCAACCATCGAGCCCTCTGGTCAGTACGAACTCTTCCCCTAAGAGTTCCCTGAACCTGGATGGGATGATCAGACGCCCCTTCGCATCGATCGTATGATTATACTCGCCCATGAACATGAAACCCACCTACTCTCGTGAAACACGATTCTCCCCTTCGTGTTTCCAGGGTGCAAATGGTGTGTTCTGCCACTCAGCCCCATTCGCTACCACTATTCACCACTTTCTACCACTTATGTAATCATTCTAAACTATTTACCATGAAAAAACAAGTGCATATCCAAGTTTTTTTTCTTTTCATGAAATATCCACAGGTTTTTTTTCAGCATGTATATTTTCTGTGCATTATTATGAAATAAAAAAGCTTCCGGATGGTTTCCGGAAGCTTTTTTTCAGCCTTTATGTTCTGTTTTTTTATGACATTTAAAGTCCTTTGAATACAAAAGAAAATTCCATTTTTTTATCGGTGTCAAGAAGATATTCCGGGTGGGTATAGGAACCCCAGCTGTCATCTCCTCCCACACCCATCTGTGCCTTTGCGGCACGGACAACAGTATAATGGATTTCCGGAAGTTCATATGGATGCATGGCATTTTCCATTTCATGAGGGGTATATGGAAGTGCGGAGAACATCATCGGGCCGTTTTTCTCATCCATCTCAAAGAGCATTCCCCTGCCCTTTCTGTCTGTGATCTTTGCCCAGCGTACGCCTTCTTTGCTGCCACATTCCTGCGGTACCAGATAACGTGCCAGATTGTCTGTCACCATATTCTCATAGATGCCAAGTTTTGCGCCATGTTTGCGGTCTGCATAAGTTTCCGCAGGTCCAAGTCCATACCACTTGACATGGTCATAATCTGCATTGAATTTAAAGAGTACACCAAACTCCGGCATATCCCCCAGTTCTTTTACCGGATCATAGGTCAGGGTAGTTTTTACCCTTCCATCTCCGAATACTTCGTAGGCAAGGCGGCACTCGCTGACCGGTGTCGTCGGCATGATGTAAGTAAAGGCAACCTCCACACTGTTATCATGGACAGTTGTCTCCGGGGCGTTGGACGGACCATACATTCCCCTGCAGAACTCTTTGTGGCTTGCGTACATGCTGGCAATCTTCCACTGTGCGTAACGCATCGGCATCTGATTTCCACAGTCATTATCTGTAGGTGCTCTCCAGAAATTCGGCTTCGGAATTGCCTCGATCATTTCTCTTCCTGCATATTTATACGAAACCAGCCCACCATTGAGAACGGAGAACATCACCTCAAAATTCTCTCCGCGAACGCCGATGTTGTGAAGGCTTCTCACGATCTCCACACCGGAAACCGGAGCTTTCTCCTCTCCTTCTACCTTGTAAACATACTGTCCAAATGCAACCTCATGTCCTGCCTCTGCCCAGAGTGTTTTTTCTCTGAGAAGGAAGGATACGGTCACTGTATATTCGCCCGCTCTCTGCTGTTTTCCAAAAGGAAGGGCGTATGTTTTTTCGCTTAACGGCTCTACGGATGTCTCCAGTGTCTCTGTACAAAGGACATGTCCATTCTTTGCAAGAGTCACTTCACAGCGGAACGTATCGGTATTTACAAACAGGTTTTTGTTGATAACTTTTACAGCATTTTCTGTTACCTCCGCAGTGATATTCTGGTAATTGAATTTGACCTCCTGCATCTTCGGAGACGGGGTTCTGTCACCGCCATATGCAATACCGTTTCCACTGAAATTATAATCCGTCGGGCGCTCGCCGAAGTCGCCGCCGTATGCCTGGAATTCTTTTCCGTAGCGGTCTTTTTTATAAATGGACTGGTCAATGTAATCCCAGATGAAACCACCCTGATATTTCGGTTCTGTGTCAGTAAGATCTGTATATTTATGCATTGCGCCACAGGAATTTCCCATTGCATGAGTGTACTCGCAGCAGATAAACGGCTTGCTGTCATCTTTTGCTAGGAATTCCTTAATTGCTTCTACAGACGGATACATCTGGCTTTCCATATCGCTGGTTGCATTATAGCTTCTGTCATGGAAAAGGCCTTCATAATGCACAAGTCTTGTAGGATCATTCTTACGATAAAATTCGGACATCTCAAAGATATCTTTTCCACCAAAGGACTCATTTCCACATGACCAGATCAGGATTGCCGGGTGATTTTTGTCACGCTGGTACATGGAATTTACACGATCCAGCATCATACCAAGCCATTCCGGTTTGTTATGAGGAACAATATCTGTGTAGTCTCCTGTAAGTTCTGCCACATCCCAGGAACCATGAGATTCCAGATTGTTTTCCGCGATCATATAAAGGCCGTACTCATCACAGAGGCGGTAGATCGGAGAAGCATCCGGATAATGGCAGGTACGGATGGCATTGATGTTGTTCTGCTTCATAGTCACAATATCCTGGATCAGTTCCTCCCGGGATACGTGTCTTCCCGTGACGGAGCTGAATTCATGACGGTTTACTCCCTTAAACACAATACGTTTGCCGTTGAGGGTCATAATACCGTCTTTCATCTCAAAGCGGCGGAAACCGACTTTTTCAGGAATGATCTCCTGGAGCATTCCGTTCTCATCATACACTTCCATGTCAAGATCATAGAGATTCGGTTCTTCCGCACTCCAGAGCAGAGGGTTTAAAATTTCCCATGTACAGGTATCTTCACCGTCCAGAGCTTTTTCATCCTGCAAAAGGATCTCGCCTTTTCTGGAAAGTATAAGTTTCAGTTTTCCTTTTCCCCAGGTTTTTGTCACGATCTCAAGACTTGCTTTTTTAAGGGTCTCATCCGGAATCGCACGGATCTTAAGATCATAGACATGAACCTCCGGCACGGTATAAAGATAAACATCTCTGTAAATTCCGGAAAAGCGGAAAAAGTCCTGGTCTTCGCACCAGCTGCTGGCTGTCCATTTGAATACCTGGGCTGCCAGTTTGTTCTCGCCCTCTTTCAGATACTCTGTAAGCTCAAATTCTGAAGGGGTAAAAGAATCTTCACTGTATCCCACAAAAGTTCCGTTGAGCCACAAAGCCAGTCCGCTTTCTGCTCCCTGGAAAGAGATAAATACTCTTTTTCCTTTCATGTTTTCCGGCACATGGAAATATTTCACATAGCTTCCCACCGGGTTAAAACGCTCCGGGATCTGTCCCGGGTGAAGTTCCTCGTGACCTTCCCATGGATACTGGACATTGGCATACTGTGGTACATCATATCCTTCCATCTGGATATGCGCCGGTACATAAATATCTTCCCAGTCCTTGCAGGAATATGCGTCCTCCTCAAATCCTGCAACTGTACTTGCATAATTTCTTGCATAGTGGAATTTCCAGAGTCCGTTGAGGCTGTGGCGATAGGAAGTTTCCTCATCTTCCCGTTCTTCCTCACTGCGATAATACATGTGGTCCGAATGCGCTTCCATTCTTCCGTCACAGAAATACTGTGGATCTTTCACCAGAGAATAATCAAATTTTTTCATGTTTTCCTCCTGTCCGGCTTTTGTATTCCGGTAAATATTGACTGAATTTCCTGAAATACTGTGTTTTACAGTTGTATTTTCGTTACTTCATTTCTGTCTGTACATTATTATAGTATAAACTTAAAGATTATGGTATAATATGTTTCACCAAAATATATAACATTTAGAAACAGGTGAAAAATATGTCTATTTATTTCAGAAACACTCCCGTCAGTGCTCCGTTTATGTTTGAATCTCTTGGGAATCACTGGAACCAGGATAACATATCACGCCCGGATGGCTATCCCTACTACCATTATCTCCAGACGGAAAAAGGTACCGGACGTATCGAAGTCCGCGGGAAACAATATACCCTGGGTGCAAACGAGGGGATTCTCATCGCACCATCAGTTCCCCACTCCTATCACCGGGAATCCACCTCATGGATTACCATGTTTGCCACATTTACCGGGACTCTCGCAGGCAGTATCCCTTCTATGACAGACAATCAGGAAGTGATCCTCACCCCGAAAGAGCAGGGCTTAAATATCCGTAAACTGATCTCCTATTCCCTTCGAAAATACCACCAGCCGACACTGAATATGAAATCGCTTTCCTCGGACTGTTACAATCTTCTTATGAATTTCATGGACTGCGCTGCCTCTCCCAAAATCCAGGATAATCCGCTTTATCAGAGATATGTGCTCCCTGTAATAAAAGAAATCGAAACCAGTTACCAGAATGACATCACAGCCGCCGAGCTGAGCCAGAGTGTTTTTGTTTCTCCTCAGTATCTCTCCCGTCTGTTTCAGCGCTTCCTTGGCTGCTCTGTTTATGAGTATGTTACAATGTACCGTATCAGCCGCGCCAGAGAGCTCCTTCTGTCCAAACCGGATATGAAGATCCAGGATGTTGCCGGTGCTTCCGGTTTCTCCGATGCCAGTCATTTTATTGCCATGTTCCGTAAGATCACCGGGACCACCCCTCTGGATTTTCGTAAAATGTACTGATATTGCCATGGCACACACCTGCCCGGAAGTTCTTTTGTATTATATAAAAAAGCACTGTCCTGCAGGATATGTCTTTCTGACTTTTCCTGCCGGACAGTGCTTTCTTATGTTCTGAAATCGTTTCAGTTCTGATAGTATAATTCCAGAATGCGGTCAACTCTCTGACTGGCTTCCAGATTCTTCAGAAGGTCGCTCCGGGACTGGATCTGGTTGTCCAGTTTCTTCCGTTCCTCCTGCAGCTGCTGAAGAAGTGCTGCTCTGCGGAGGTTCTTCTCCTTCTGACGTATTTTCTCCTGACTCATATTTTTCTCCCTGTACAGTTTCTGTTTCCAGATTCTCCATTGCCTGTTCTCTTTGTTCTGCGGCTTCTTTTTCTGCCTGGTAATCTTTTTCGATTCTTCTCTTTCGTACCCGGGCACGCTTCCTCGCCATTACAAGCTTCACCGTAACGATCACTGTACATAAGACAAAAAGCACACCTGAAATCACTAAGGAAACATCAATTTCTGTTCCCGGAAAATATACCTTATCTGTGCGGAACCACTGGATCACAGCTCTCCCCAGACCATATCCCGCCAGATATCTCAAAAAAATCTCTCCCTGAAATACCCTTTTTCGAAGATGCATCATAAGCATCAGAAATACAAGCAGACACCAGAGACTCTCATATAAAAACAGTGGCTGCGCTATGATCCAGGATAATCCGTCTGCGGTCTGAAGATTTTCGCGCATCGCGGTAGTTACCTCTCCTGCTCTTACCACAGTCAGCGGAATCTGCATGGAAAAAATATTATCTGCATATTCTCCGAACGATTCTCTGTTAAAGAAACTTCCCCACTTTCCTATTATCTGCCCGATAAGGATTCCCATACAGGCAAGATCTGCCATTTTCCAGAATGGCTTTTTGCGGAGCCGGCAGTAAACCGCGCCGCTCAGGACTCCGCCCAGAAGGCCACCATAAAAAAGCATTCCACCGGATCGTACATTCAGGATCTGCCCCGGATCATTTTTGTACAGACTCCACGAAAAAGCCGCATACAAAAGCCTTGCACCGATCACGCCTGCGATCAGCGTTATGATAGTCAGATCCAGATATCCATCCGGATCCTCATGATTTCTTCTGGCTTCCAGCACCACAAAAAAGATTCCGAGGAGCATTCCGACTGCGATCAGAACACCATAGATCGTAATCTCAAATCCAAAAATCTCAAATGATTTCGGAACATAGTCCAAAACCAGTTTCAGGCCGGGAAAACGAATTGACATATCCATAAAATCACCTGTTATATATTCTTGATACCGATTTTTCTCTGCCCGTTAATTACTGACTGCTGATGATCAAACATTAAATCGGAATAAGATCACATCTCCATCCTGTACAACGTAATCTTTTCCTTCCATACGGACAAGGCCTTTCTCTCTGGCACCTGCATAGGAACCACAGTCCAGAAGATCCTGGTAATTTACAACCTCTGCCTTGATAAATCCGCGTTCGAAATCTGTATGGATCTTACCTGCTGCCTGAGGTGCCTTGGTTCCGATCTTGATCGTCCATGCTCTTGTCTCATCTTCTCCTGCTGTCAGGAAACTCATAAGTCCGAGAAGATGATAGCTTGCACGTACCAGTTTCTCAAGTCCTGACTCAGTAAGTCCCAGATCCTCAAGGAACATCTTTCTCTCATCCTCGTCCAGCTCGGAAATCTCTTCCTCGATCTGTGCGCAGATCACAAATACCTCGCTGTTCTGTTTGGATGCATACTCACGCACAGCCTGTACATGTGCATTATTTGCTCCATCATCCGCAATATCATCTTCTGCAACGTTGGCTGCATAGATCACCGGTTTCGCTGTAAGAAGGTTATAGGTTGCAAGCCATGCATCCTCATCTTCATTCTCTGTCTCAAGAGTGATGGCAAGCTGTCCGTCCTCCAGATGAGCCTTTACTTTTTCGAGGAATGTAAGCTCTTTGGCAGCCTCTTTGTCCATACGTGCTGTCTTGGTAACCTTGGCAATTCTTCTCTCAAGGATCTCAAGATCTGAGAAAACGAGCTCCAGATTGATCGTTTCAATGTCACGGAGCGGATCAATATTTCCATCTACATGGACAACATTGGAATCTTCAAAGCAGCGTACTACATGAACAATAGCATCTACCTCACGGATGTTTGCAAGGAACTGGTTTCCGAGTCCCTCTCCCTTGGATGCACCTTTTACAAGTCCCGCGATGTCAACGAATTCGATCACTGCAGGTGTTACTTTCTTTGATTTGTAAAAATCTCCCAGAAGATTCAGTCTTTCATCCGGTACCGTTACAACACCCACATTCGGGTCAATAGTACAGAACGGATAGTTGGCTGACTCTGCTCCGGCCTTGGTCAGTGAATTAAAAAGTGTACTTTTTCCTACATTCGGAAGTCCCACGATTCCCAGTTTCATTTCTCTATATTCCTCCTATGAATAACTTGATCTTACAGTATTTCACACGTAAAAAGAGCCTCAATACGGATGAATTATACCACACCGAAGCTCTTTTGTACACCTTATCTGTATCTTTGATATACCAGTGGATCCCACATAATATCACTGTTTACAAAGTGACCGACAGTCACATGATCACATAAATCTGACACCTATATTTCCGCTTGCTGTTTCTACGATCGTCTTTTCCAGAGTCGTGATCATCATTCCAAACAGCAGCGTCATCAGAAGACGTGCAAAAAATTCGTTCAGGATCAGGCTCAGGCCTACTTCCATGATCAGAGCTCCCAACACGATCCCGATCAGTGACGAGATCAGGATCATTCCCAGGTTCGCTGTATTGTCCACTGCCAAAAGCTTGATCCCCAGGAAACCGGCACCAAGAATGATCAGGAAAACAATACGCATCAGCGCATATGCCCAGTTATAATTCGTTCTCGCACGGGCAGAAAGAAGGTTTCTGCTGGTATCTGTTACACGCACCGCAGATGCCATTGCCGTTGCAAGCTCGTCTACATTATCTGTTCTCACACTGATTCCGCCTGTTTTTCCGGAAATATCATTCAGCATATTCTCATCAACGCTTCCCAGTCCAACTGTGCTGACGCTTACTTTTTTGCTGTTATATTTCTTCAGGATCTTATTTAACCGGAAGTCAAAGAAACCATTATCCGTTGCATATCCATCTGTCAGAAGGATCACCTGTGTTCCCTCATCGTAGGGCAATGCTCCGGATTCCATGTCATCCATGATCTTCCCCAGCACACCTACAATAGGGGTTCCTCCATTTGGTTCTGTGGTAAAGTCTTCGATTCCTGCGGAAACCGGCATCATTTCACGAATGCAGCGGATATCCTCTGAAAATGTATATACCGCAAATTCCACATCCTCATCACGGTTACTTAAAAGCTGTTTGATCGCGGCCACTCGTTCCTGATTGGGATCATTGTCCTGCATGGAACCGGAATTATCGATCGCAAAAACATAATTATCCGCTACTGTCCTCACAGAACTGAAATCCAGCTCATAAATAAATTCAAACAGGATTCCAAGTATTAACAGCAAAAGGACACAGCCACCGACAAGCAGGATCTTATTCGATGTGATCTCCAGATCAGAAATCTTCGCCACAACAAAAAGTCCAATGGACAAAAGCAGTCCGAACAAAGCAAAGTAAACTCCCATAAATACCACAGAATTCACTCCTGTGATCAGCGTTCTGTAAATAACCTCTCCAAGCAGGAAAAAGATCACAGAAACAATAAGTGAGACGATCAGAAACAATTTCGAAAAGCGTGTACGTTTCCTGGTATTCATCGGTGACATTCCATTGTATCCAAACTGTCCATTGTATTTCCCGGAGCCACCGCCAAATGGTGTTCCTCCGGCATTTCCCATTCCGCCTCCGAATGAGCCGCCTCCAAAACCTCCGGAGCCACCGCCGAACGGTGCTCCCCCGGCATTTCCCATTCCGCCTCCAAACGGTGTTCCTCCGGCATTTCCATAAGGACCTCCCTGTCCGGATGACTGTGGATTAAAGGGGTTCTGATTTCCCGTCTGTCTGTTCTTTCCAGTTTTCATACTCTTCCTTCTTCCCTGACAGTTTTTTTACATCTTACCACCCACAAACTCTGTCTGCAACCAGTTACTGTCAACTTTTCCGGATCTTTGGTGGTTTTTCTGACAAGTCCTTTTTTGTGGATGAATTCCCGGTCTGTGTTAATCTCTGGACATGATCATAAGCAGTGATCCTCTGTCATATGTAACTTCCGCTGTTTCCGCAGCAATCTCATTGCTGACGGTAAGGCCGCTGTCAGCAACAGTCAGATCATATCCATCCAGAGGATATTTGAAACCTTTCAGAGTCAGCCCGGATACATCCCCTCCAACTGTAAAGAAAGAAACATATTTTCCAAACTGTTCTTCTTTTTTCAAAACTGTTCCACTGTCGACCAGGGTAATGTAATTCCACTGATCTGCAAGTGCGATATGAACTCCTTTTTCTCTTCCCATAGAAAGCAGTCCGAGATTGGCGAGCACATGATCCAGCCTTGTTCCGGTTGCCCCAAAGATCAGTATTTCTCTGCTTCCTTCACTGATCATGTGATTGACTGCTGACTGTGTATCTGAATCATCTTTTTCCGGTTTCAGCCTGATGATCTTAAGTCCATTCAGACTTTCCATGTATTTTTTTCCTTCTTCTGAAAGGCTGTCAAAATCCCCTACTGCAAGATCCGGAATAAATTCCCGGTTCCTCATGAACCATTCCATTCCACTGTCTGCCGCAACAAGGGCAAGGCTTTCTCTTCCGCCTTCTTTTATTCTTTTTTTTAAAAAATCGAGGGCAAAACCATTCTGGATATTGCCCCCGCTGATTATTACTGTATCGATCATTTTCAGTCCAGCTTTTCTTTAATATCGTGGATCCTGTCTGTGATATGTCGCACATTTGCGGCTACATCGCCTTTAAATACCCAGGATCCTGCAACCATGAAGTTGGCACCGGCACGCATAACTGTCTCCAGTGTATCATCATTGATGCCGCCGTCTACCTGAATATCAACATCAAGATCTTCCTCATCAATAAGCTCACGAAGCTCCTGGATCTTCTCTGTGCACTCATCCATGTACTTCTGTCCGCCAAATCCAGGCTGAACAGTCATCACCAGAACCATATCCACGTCTTCGAGAAGATGACTGATGTCATTGACCGGTGTGGATGGTTTAATAGAAACAGCCGCTTTTACACCGGCAGCTTTGATCTGCTCCAGTGTGCGCTCCAGATCCTCACATGCCTCTGCATGTACGGTAATGGAATCTGCTCCACACTCCACAAAATCGCGAATATATCTTTCCGGTTCTGTTACCATCAAATGTACGTCGAAAAACATGTTGGATTCTTTCCGGATCGACTTGATCACCGGCATTCCAAAAGAAATGCTCGGGACAAAATCTCCATCCATAACATCAATATGCAGATATTCTACGCCTTCTTTTTCCAGAATTTTAATCTGTTCTCCCAGTCGGTTAAAATCTGCGGATAAAATCGACGGGCACAATCGGTATTCCATGACTCAGTATCTCCTTTTCTCTTTTAATTCCTGATGCAGCTCCAGATAATCCTCATACCGGAGTCTGCTGATCTCATTGTTCTCAAGGGCTTCCTTAACGGCACAGCCCGGTTCGTGTATATGACGACAGCCCTGGAAACGGCACTGTCCTTCATATTTTCGGAACTCAGGAAAATAATCCTTCAGTTCCTGTTCCTCCATATTTTCAATATATAAGGAGGAAAATCCCGGTGTATCCACAAGAAAAGTATCCTGTGAAACCGGTATGATCTGTGCGTGGCGTGTGGTATGTTTTCCGCGTTTCAGTTTGCGGCTGATCTCGCCGGTCTCCATCTCCACTTCTTCCTGAAGAGAATTGGTAAGAGAAGACTTTCCAACTCCCGAAGGGCCTGCTACAACTGTCGTCTTGCCTTTCAGCACGGCTTCTATCTCGCCAAGTCCCTCTCCCTTCAGTGCGCTCGATAATATTACCTGATAGCCACAGCTCTGATAGGTCTCATACAGAAACTCCAGTTCTTCCGCTGTTGCCAGATCTTTTTTATTAAAGCAGATGACTGCCGGAACATCTTCCCGCTCCATCATGATAAGAAAACGATCCAGAAGCATGAAATTGGGTTTCGGGTTATCCATGGCAAAGATCACAAGTGCCTGATCCACATTGGCTACCGCCGGGCGGATCAGGGAATTTCTGCGTTTATGGATCCCGGTCACGCTTCCCTCCAGTTCTTTTTCATCCAGGACTGTAATGTCCACATTGTCACCTACCAGGGGCTTACGCTTATCTTTTCGAAAAATGCCTTTCGCCCTGCATTCGTATGTATTGCCGTCTTCTGCATATACATAGTAGAATCCGGCAATACCTTTGATTATTTTTCCCTGCATGATCAGTCAGCTTTCTTGAAAGTAACGGTGTAGGTTCCAAGCTGCTGATAATTTCCATCTGTCTCCTCGTAGAGATAGATCGTACCGGTTGAGACTCCGTCTGCTCCGGTCACATCCAGCTGATACGGGAAGCTTACTTTCTGTCCGTCAATGATCTTGGTTGCTGTCGGCTCTCCATTGACATCCTGGATCAGTTCCAGACGGATCGCTCCTCCATTATAACCGGACGGTGTATCCAGAACCTGTGTACATTTCCAGCCGGAACCGGAGGCTGCACTTCCTGTGGAGGCAGTATTGTCTGCAGATGCTGTACTGTCTGTGGAAGCTGTATTATCTGTAGCTGCCGTACTGTCTGTAGCTGCGGTACTATCTGTAGTTGTTGTACTGTCTGTCGTCGCCGTGCTGTCTGCAGATGCTGTACTGTCTGCAGACGGTACCTGATCTCCGGAACTGATCGTCAGATAGACTGGCTGATCCGGATCTGCTGCCGCGTAAGCTTCCGGCTCCTGTGCAATCACAGTTCCGGCTGCTTCTGAGCTCTGCTGCTCTGTAATCTGAATATCGATAAACTTACCTAAAGTTGTAAGTGCATCATCCTTGCTCATTCCAACAACGCTTGACATTTCCGCATTAGAACCAAAATCTAATCCACGACTAACTGTAAGTGTCACAGATGATCCACTTTGAACAGATGTACCTGCTGCTGGCTCTATACTGTAAACATATCCTGGATCTACAACTGCCCTTTCAACACCCTGCTCATCTTCATACGATTCACTGTACTCCTTCTGAACAGTTACCTTAAGGCCCAGATCTTCCAGTGTCTGCTGGGCATCAATTCCTGTACGTCCATCCAGATCCGGAATCGTGATCTGCTGTGTTCCGGTACTTACCCAGTATTTCACTGTTGTATATTCCGCAACCTGAGTTCCTGCTGCTGTTTCCTGACGGGAAATCTTGCCTTTCTCCTGATCAGATGCCTCTTCTCCTGCCATCTGTACACCGAGATGTGCATCATTTGCAAGAGCCTTGGCCTCATCCTCTGTCTTTCCTACAAGATCCGGAACTGTTGCCATGCTGTCTGATGCGCTTTCTGCTTTCTGTTCTGCCTTGTTACTCTTCGAACTTCCTGTTCCAAAAAGCCCGGCTGCACGTCCGAGAACGACCACCAGAACAACCAGCAGAACTGTACCGCCAAGTAATGCAGCGATCGTCAGTCCTCTTCCAGCTCCATGTTTCTTTTTCTTTCCGGATCTTTTCCCGGATTCGTAGTCATCTTCCGCGTCATCATAGTCATTATCATCATACTCTTCTTTCTCAAGAGCAGCTGTTTCCGCCTTGGTGATCTGCTTCGGAGTGTGTTTGATCTCTCCAAGCTCTTCCTCTGAGATCACAACTGTCTTCGCATCTGTATCCACAGTTGTCAGCTTCACAAAATCCCCCTGCGGATCGATCAGTGAATGTTTCAGATCTGCGATCACATCTTCCATTCGGGTATAACGGCGATCCACGCTCTTCTGTGTACATTTCAGTATGATCTGTTCCAGACTGTACGGAAGATCCGGTGTATACACACTTGGCGGAACCATTTCTTCCTGAAGATGCTTGATCGCAATGGCAACGGTCGTATCTCCGTCAAAAGGTACTCTTCCTGTTACCATCTCATACAGTGTGATTCCCAGAGAATAAATATCACTCTTCTCATCGCTGTATCCGCCTCTCACCTGCTCAGGAGAGCTGTAATGTACAGATCCCATCACATTGGAACTGATGGTGTTGGATGACGCAGCTCTGGCAATTCCAAAATCCGTCACCTTCACTTTACCATCTGTGGAAATAATGATATTCTGCGGTTTCACATCTCTGTGCACGATTCCATGGCTGTGTGCAGCCTCCAGTCCCATTGAGACCTGGATAGCAATACTTGTAGCTTCTTTGATAGAGAGCTTGCCTTTTTTGGAAATATATTCCTTCAGGGTGATTCCCTCGATCAGTTCCATGACAATGTAATAAACACCACCGTCATCTCCTACGTCAAATACATTGACAATATTCGGATGGGTAAGACCGGCTGCAGCCTGAGCCTCACTTCTGAATTTCTTGATGAACGTGGTGTCCTCCCGAAATTCCGGTTTCAGGACCTTCACTGCCACAAAGCGGTTCAGCTTATGATCCATAGCCTTATAGACATCTGCCATTCCGCCAGTTCCGATTTTTCCTACGATCTCATAGCGCTCGGCTATGATCATTCCCGTCTTCAACATGTTTCCACCTCATTCGTGAATGGTTCTACCAGTACGATTGCAATATTATCCTTACCACCATTCTGATTTGCTTCCCGAAGGAGCGCACTGCCCTTCTGATCAATATCTGCTTCCGGATCGGATATGATCTCTTCAATCTTCTCATCTGCAACCATATTGCTGAGACCATCTGAACACATAAGGATCGTACATCCCTCCTCAAGTTTCAGGTCAAAAAAGTCCACATCCACCGTTTTCTCTGCGCCAAGTGCCCGTGTAATAATGTTCTTATCCGGATGGTTCCGTGCTTCCTCTTCACTGATCTCACCCATTTTCACCATTTCCTGAACCAGTGAATGGTCTCTGGTGATCTGGTGGATTCCGTCCTGGATCACGTACAAACGGCTGTCACCTACATTGGCCACATAGGCATACTGATCTACAATAGTCGCCACTACCATAGTGGTTCCCATGCCCCGGAGGTTCTCGTCTTCCTGCGCACGGTTTCTGATCTCCGTATTTGCAGTTTCTATCGCATGACGAATAACCTTCACCGGATTGTAATCCGCATCTTCACGGATTTCATCCACAAGGATCCGTACTGCATGTGAGGATGCATAGTCACCGGCGTTATGGCCACCCATCCCGTCCGCGACTGTGAATAGATTAGGCAGATTTCCTACCGGACCTTCAGACACAAACACGTAATCCTGATTCATCTTCCGCTTCTGCCCTACATCAGTAGCTGAGTATATCCTCATGTCACTTCTCGCTTTCTGTTTTTTCCATGTAACTTTTTCTTAGCTGTCCACAGGCACCGTCAATGTCACTGCCCATTTCCCTTCTAATAGTAACATTAATTCCGTATTTTTCAAGTTTTATTTTGAAATTCTCCACAGCCTGTCGAGTAGACCTCACATAGGAACGCTCCTTGATCGGATTAACCGGAATCAGATTCACATGACAGTTAATCCCCTTAATACGGCCGGCCAGCTGTTTTGCATCTTCCTCACTGTCATTCACACCAGCCACAAGGCTGTACTCAAAAGTGATCCTTCTGCCTGTTTTGTCGAAGTAGTTTCTGCAGGCATCCAGAACCTCATCCATGGAATATTTATTGGCGATCGGCATCAGTTCCTGACGTTTCTCATCATTAGGCGCATGAAGAGAAAGCGCCAGCGTGATCTGCAGTTTCTCTTCTGCCAGATCATACATTTTCGGAACAATGCCACAGGTAGAAACCGTTACATTCCTCTGACTGATGCCAAGTCCGTTTTCGTCGGTAAGTATCCGGATAAAACGGACAAGATTATCATAATTGTCCATCGGCTCACCGGTTCCCATCACTACCACGTTTGCCACCCGTTCTCCGGTATCTGCCTGTATCCGGTAGATCTGGTCCAGCATCTCGGAAGGTTTCAGGCATCTGGTCAGGCCTCCGATGGTAGAAGCACAGAACCGGCAGCCCATACGGCACCCTACCTGTGAGGAAATACATACAGAGTTTCCGTGATGATATCTCATAAGAACACTCTCGATCACATTTCCGTCTTCCAACTGGAACAGGTATTTCCTGGTTCCGTCGATTTTTGAAATCCTCACATCTGCCTGGCTGAGTGCTGTGATCGGATAAACCGACAGTTTCTCGCGGAGGCTTTTGGAAAGATTTGTCATTTCATCCCAGGAGGTAACCAGTTGCTGATGAAGCCATGCATAGATCTGCTTTGCGCGGAAAGGCTTTTCGCCAATCTCTGTCATCAGATTTTTCAGTTCCTCCATTGTCATGGATTTTATATCTGTCATTTTTATTATTTCCTTCTGAATCTGGCAATAAAGAATCCGTCTGTCTTATGTATCCCCGGCAGAAGCTGCAGATACCCGAGTTTTGTGGATTTGCAGTGAAGTTCTTCCGGAATATACGGGTCCAGACTTTCCAGTCGAAACGGATAGTTCTTTAAAAACCATAATACATTTTCTTCGTTTTCCTCACGGGCAATGGTACAGGTGCTGAAGATCAGTGTTCCATCCGGCTTCACATATTTCGCCGCCTTATCCAGGATCATTCTCTGGAGCATTACAATTTCTTCCTGTTTCTGTGGTGTTGCCCGATATTTGATCTCCGGCTTCTTACCGATAACTCCATATCCGGAGCAGGGTACATCTGCGATAACGATATCCGCTGCCTGCTCGGAATCCGGATCATATACGGTCGCATCCTGAACCTTCGCATCTACATTGATCACACCGGTTCTGTGGATATTCTCCTTGATAAGGTCTGCCTTATACTGGCTTACATCCCTTGCATCCACATTTCCATAATCACCCATTTTATCGGCAGCATGAATACTTTTTCCACCCGGCGCCGCACACATATCGATAATGTAATCGCCCTTTTTCGGACTGGCTGCCTCTGCCACCAGCATGGAGCTGATATCCTGCACAAGGATCTTTCCCTGGAGGAATGCATCCAGTGTCAGGATATGATTGTAATCCGAAATCTTCAGGGCATACGGAAGGTATGGTGCCTGCTGTACTGTCACTCCCTGTGCTTTCAGGCTTGTAACAATCTCCTTAAGAGAAGCCTTATGCGTCCGGCACCGCACAGTGATCGGTCTTTCTGTCAGAAAATCTTCCAGGATCTTCTCGGTTGTCTTCACACCGTAGGCAGCTTTCCATTTTTCTACAAGATATTCCGGCATGGAATATTTCACAGAGAGATAACGTACCTCGTCTTCCTCTCTGGATGGAAGTTCCAGTTTTCCTATTTCCCTGGCAATCGTGCGAAGTACACCGTTAACAAAAGGTTTCAGATTATAAAAGCCTTTTCTCTGTGCCAGCTTTACAGCCTCATTGCACACAGCACTGTCCGGAACACTGTCCATAAATTTCAGCTGATATACCGCACTTCTTAAAATCTCACGGATCTGTGGTTTCATCTTATTTACAGGAACCTTGGAAAAAGAATCGATCACATAATCAATGTAGATCCTGTATTCCAGGGTTCCCTCACATACTCTCGTTATAAAACTACGTTCCTGTTTTGGAAGGAACTGATATTTGGAAAGGGCATTGCGGATCGCAATGTGGCTGTGCTCGCCTTCCTCCTCAATCTCCAGCAGGATCTCAAGAATCAGTTCTCTTGTATTTACTCCGCTGTTAATCACGATCTCTACCTCCTGCAAGGATAATCAGTCTCAGAAGCTGTAAAATCGATGCTGCCAGAGCTGCCACATAAGTAAGCGCTGCCGCTGTCAGTACTTTTCTTGCTCCTTTTTTTTCATCTGTACCCAAAATCCCGGTACTTTCCAGCATTTTCAGCGCTCTGGAAGACGCATTGACCTCAACCGGCAAAGTTACCAGCTGAAAAAGTACTGCCAGTGAAAACAGAACAATTCCCAAAGTCACCAGAGGACGGATGGAAAAGATCAGTCCCGCAATAAACAGCGGCCAGGAAAGCTGTGAGCCGATATTGGCTGCCGGTACAATGGCAGATCGGATGTTCAGAGGCGCATAATTGATGGCATCCTGGATCGCATGTCCGCATTCATGGGCTGCCACGCCTACTGCTGCCAGTGAATTTCTTCCATAAATATCCTCAGAAAGGGAAACTGTTTTTGTTCTTGGATCATAGTGATCGGTCAGGCTTCCCCTGATCGGAACCACCTGCACATCCGTAATACCTGCTGCCCTTAAGATCCTCTGTGCAGCTTCCGCGCCAGTGATCCCGGAATGATTCCGAATCTTTTTATAAACAGCAAACGTACTGTGCAGTTTCGCGGATGCAACCAGAGAAAGCAGCATTCCGATCACAAGCAGCAGAACCGTGGGGTCCATCCCCCAGCCATAATAACCATATCCGTACATCGCTTATCACTCCCTGGAATCTTTAAACATTGTCTCCTGGTTTCAACTGATAGCCCCGCAGAAAAGCATCTACTTCCATCCGTTTCTTGCCTTCCAGCTGTACTTCATGAAGTACCAGCACATTCTGTCCGCAGGCTACCTGAATTCCTTCTTTATCTGCGGCAAGTACAGTTCCCGGTACTTTCCCGGCCTGCGTTTTCAGTACAGAAGCCTTCCAGACCTTCAGCGTTTTTCCATTGATAAAGGTAAAAGCACTCGGCCACGGGTTGAGGCCTCTTACCAGCCGCTCCAGTTCTTCTGCACTTTTTCCAAAATCCAGAAGTCCCATTTTTTTGGAGATCATGGCTGCATATGGTGTCGGGCTTTCTTCCGGCTGTTTTTCGCGGGTGGCAGTTCCGTCAAAAATAGACGGCAGTGTCTGTACCAGAAGCTCTGCTCCTGCCACAGCAAGCTTATCAAACAGGCTTCCTCCTGTCTCATCCTCTGAAAGTGGCACTACGATCCTGGAAATCATATCCCCGGTATCCAGGCCGGTTCCCATCTGCATGATAGTAACGCCGGATTCTTTTTCTCCGTCGATCACAGCCTGTTGGATCGGCGCTGCTCCACGGTACTTCGGAAGAAGGGATGCATGGATATTGATACATCCGAATTTCGGCATATCAAGGATACTCTTTGGAATGATCTGTCCAAATGCCGCTACAACGATAATATCCGGTGCAAGACTTTTAAGCTTCTCCACAAACTCCTGATCTCTTACTTTTACCGGCTGCAGTACCGGAATCTCATGTTTCAGTGCTTCTTCTTTTACAGGGGTAGGCATCATGGTCTTACCTCTGCCCTTAGGTTTGTCCGGCTGTGTGATCACTGCCTCGACCTCATATCCGTTCTCTACCAGCGCCGCAAGTGGTGCCACCGCAAAGTCCGGAGTTCCCATATAAACAATTTTCATATTATCCCGCCTTTAGTCTTCTTCATCATAAGTTACCTTGTGAAGTTCTCCCTCCACAAGCTCTGTATACATTTTTCCATCAAGATGATCGATCTCGTGGCAGAACGCTCTTGCGAGAAGTCCCTCTCCCTCATAGATCTGCTCTTCCATATTTACATCAAGAGCTTTTACTTTCACATAGTTCGGACGTGTTACCTGTCCTGCCATTCCAGGAACACTTAAGCATCCCTCATCACCGGTCTGCTCACCGCTGGTCTCAAGGATCTCCGGATTGATCAGGACAATCGGGCCTTCCCCTACATCAATTACAACAATACGTTTCAGGATTCCCACCTGTGGTGCCGCAAGGCCTACGCCCATTGCATCATACATGGTATCCAGCATATCTGTAATCAGTTCTCCGATCCTTGGTGTCATTTTGTCCACTGTGCGGGATTTTTTTGTCAGTACAGAATCACCCTGTACACGAATTGTTCTAAGTGCCATTTTTTCTTCTCCTTTAACTCATCTGCAGCGATTTCCTTTCTTTATGAAATCGTTACATCATATCATATTGTATATATATCTTCCGGAATCCGGAATTTATCTCTATATATTTCTCCAGCTTTTCTCTGACTGCCGTGAGAAAACGTATATCTGTGTGCTTCAGATGGAGCACCTGGCGGTAAACATCTTTTACTTTTCCTACCGATGCAGACGCAGGGCCGATCATGTGAAGCTCCTCTTTCGGACTTACCCTGCGGATAAAAACTTCTATATAATACATGGCTTTTTTGAGAAGTTCCTCATCCTGGCAGGCGCCAAAAACTGTCATCATATGAGCTGCCGGCGGATAATCCAGAAGCATCCGGTACATCATCTCTTCTTTATAAAATTTCTCATAGTCCTGAATGGCTGCTGCCTGAATACTGTAGTGCTCCGGCTGATACGTCTGTATCACCGCATGCCCCGCCTTATTTCCTCTGCCGGAACGCCCAACCGCCTGGGTAAGGAGCTGAAATGTCCGTTCCCCGCAGTGATAATCATCCATGTTCAGTGAAAGATCTGCAGCGATCACACCTACCAGCGTCACATCCGGGAAATCATGTCCTTTAACGATCATCTGCGTTCCCACCAGAATGTCCGCCTCATGTCTGGCAAAAGCTGCCAGGATCTTCTCATAACTGTCTTTTGTCCTTGTGGTATCAAAATCCATTCGAAGGACACGGGCTTCGGGAAATTCTTTTTCCAGGACTTTCTCGATCTGCTGGGTTCCGGCTTTAAATCCACCGATATGCGGAGAACCACAGGAAGGACAGGATTCTGGTTTCGCAATTTCATATCCGCAGTAATGGCAGACCAGACGGTTGCCATTATGTTCACTTAAAGACACATCACAGTGCGGACATTTCATCACGTGCCCACATGCCCTGCAGGAAACAAAACCTGCATAACCCCGCCGGTTCAGAAACAGCATAACCTGTTCCCTGTTCTTAAGTGCATGATCCATCTGCTGTTTCAATTCCATACTCAGCACGGAACGGTTACCTTTTTTTAATTCTTCCCGCAAATCAACAATTGATACCTGGGGAAGCGGCCGTTCTTCATAACGGGCGTTTAATCGTACCAGAAGATATTCTCCGTCACAGGCATGACTGTAAGCCTCCAGTGACGGTGTTGCAGATCCCAGAACAATACGGGCATGTTCCATGCCTGCTCTCTGAATGGCTGTTTCCCTGGCATGATACCTTGGTGTATTTTCACTTTTATAGGTGGGTTCATGTTCTTCATCGATAACGATCAGTCCTAGATTGGAAAACGGGGTGAACAGCGCAGATCTGGGTCCCACCATCACCTGCACCTCGCCACGTTTCGCTCTTTTGAACTGGTCATAACGTTCTCCCTGGGAAAGTCTGGAATTCAGGACAGAAACTTTATCTCCAAACATGGCATAAAAACGCCGGACTGTCTGATAGGTAAGTGCAATTTCCGGAATCAGCACAATGGCCTGTTTTCCCTCTTCCAGTACTTCCTGGATCAGCCTCATGTAAACCTGCGTCTTTCCGCTTCCGGTCACTCCAAAAAGAAGTGCAGGTCTCGGTTCCGGTTTCTGCCATTCCTGAAAAATCTCTGCAACGGCTTCCTGCTGTTCCTGATTCAGAGAAAGTTCCCCGTCCTCTTTTACCAGTCCACTGTTTTTCGGAATGCGGTACATTTCCTGGCTTTCAATCTTTATAAGGCCCTTTTTTTCAAAAAAATCCAGGACAGAAATACTGGCTCCAAGCTCTTTTGACGCATAGGTATAATCCAAACTTCCTGCCTCCAGAATTGCCCTCAGAAATCTTTCACGAGCTTTAAAGCGACTGCCTTCCAGTTCTTCCAGAAGCTTCTGTGCACGCGCTTTCTCCCCGGTAAAAAAGATCAGCTTTTTTTCTTTGGCTCTTACTTTATCTTTTACAGGAAGTACTGTTTTCAGTGCCTGGATCATGGTAGAACCATACGTTTCTTTCATCCATGCCGCAAGTGCGATCAGTCTGGATTCCGTTGTTTCACTGTCCGTGGACACTCCCTGGATTTCCTTCGTCTTCGAGGCATCATATTTGGCTTCTGTAGAAGTTCCGATCACATAACCCTTTCGGAGTGTATTTCCCTTCCCGAACGGTACAGTAACCACAACGCCTGGTTTTATGGCCGGTTCCAGTTCTTCCGGAATGCGGTACTGAAAATCCCGGTCAACTTTCTCATGAGAAATGTCAATGATCACATCTGCATAGACCATCCGATTACGCTTTCCGATCTTCTTCCAGGATTTCCCGGATCAGAACTCTCTCATCCATCGGATATTTCTTACCCTTGATCTCCTGGTAATCCTCATGTCCTTTTCCTGCGAGGACAATGATATCTCCCGGTTCTCCATGATGGATCGCATAGGCAATAGCCTCCTTACGGTCAGGGATCTCTACATATTTACCATCGGTTTTCGCCATTCCGATCTTGATATCATCGATGATGGCCTGAGGATCTTCATCACGTGGATTATCAGAAGTGATGATCGTGAGATCTGCCATCTTGCCGGAAACCTCACCCATCTCATAGCGGCGGAGCTTGGAGCGGTTTCCCCCACATCCAAACAGGCATACCAGTCTGTGCGGGTTATATTCCTTCAATGTTCCAAGAAGGCTCTCAAGCGCCATGGCATTGTGCGCATAATCGATCATCAGCGTAAATTCGTCGGATACCTTGATCATCTCAATACGACCTTTCACCTTGGCTACTTTCAGCGCTTTGATGATATTCTCTTCAGATACTTTGAAATGACGGCAGATGGCGATGGCTGTCAGGGAATTGTAAATACTAAATTTGCCAGGAATATCGATCTCCACCGGAAAATCAAGAAGTCCCTTTACATGGTAGGAAATTCCAAGATATCCTTTTCTTCCCACCAGTTTCGCATCTTCTGCACGGAGATCCGCTTTTTCAGAAAATCCGTATGTCTCAAGCTCACAGGTATGGCCATCGATAATACGTTCAAAATGTTCATCATCACGGTTTACGATACCAACCTTACATTGTTTCAGAAGCATGGATTTACAGTGAAGATAATCATCGAAATCTTTATGTTCATTCGGTCCGATATGATCTGGCTCAATATTTGTGAAAATTCCAAAATCAAAGACAAATCCCTGGGTTCTGTGGAGCATCAGTCCCTGTGAAGAAACCTCCATAACTACCGCGTCGCAGCCCGCTTCAACCATATCATGGAAATATTTCTGAACCATATACGATTCCGGTGTTGTATTGGCTGCCGGGATATGTTTCTCTCCAATAATGGCTTCGATCGTTCCGATCAGGCCAACCTTATATCCTGCATTTTCAAGGATAGACTTCACCATGTAAGTGGTGGTTGTCTTACCCTTGGTTCCCGTGATTCCGATCGTTTTCAGTTTCTTCGCCGGATGTCCGAACCATGCTGCGGAAATAAACGCCATGGCATAACGGGTATCCTCCACCTGGATCACAGTTACATCTGCCGGAGCTTCCACCGGTTCTTCTACGATGAGAGTTTTTGCACCTTTTGCCACAACATCCGGCACGAATTTATGGCCATCCACAACTGCGCCTCTGATGCAAATAAAAAGACTTCCCTCTTCTACTTTACGGGAATCATACACAACAGAAGAAACTTCCTGGTCTGTATTTCCCTGAAGGCATTTGTATTCAAGATGTTCTAATAAGGATAAAAGTTTCATTTTTTCTCCTCCATTTTCCCTTTTTCCGGCTGCCAGATGACAGTCAGGATACGGGAAGGCATACTGTTCTTATTTTGTGTACATACCATATAGAATAGCACACCTGCCCCCTGTTTTCAACGTTTCTTTACGCCAGGACACTCCCTGTAAAAAGCCCGTTTATTATTGTTTTCACCAGAACACGCAATGTCATTTTCCGCCATAGATCCGGGCATATTTTCTTCGCAGCCAGAGAACTCCCATCCCCGTCACCCCAGCACTCACTGCCAGCAGTACAAACAGCGACGGCTCCGTATTGTCGCCCGTCTGTGGATGAGAAGATGCTGCCCTTGCCATTTCTTCCTGTCCGGAAGAAGGATCTCCTCCTGTCTTTTCCTCAGGGCTTTCTTCTGGTGTCGGTGTCTCGTTTCCTTCTACTGTGATCTCGTCGGATGCCTCCATCTGTTTCTCACCGGTTTCCTGGCTTGTGACGGTTACCTTGTTAAAAAGCTTCTGATTTACCGTTTTTTCCGGGATCTTCACCTCTGCCTGAAGGGATACTGCTTCCCCTGGCGCTATTTTTTCGATCAGAGCTTTGGTTTTCGTACTGTTTAATGTAATCCCTTCCTGTTCCACAAAACGAGCCTCAATCCCCTCTGCCTGAAAACGTTCTGTCCCCACAACAGAATGAAGTGTTTTTTCCCCGGTATTGATGATGCAGATCTGATAAGTGACTGTTTCTCCTAGCATTGCAGTCTCTCTGTCCGCTGTTTTCTTTACAGAAAAATCTGCTTTCAGCGGCTGCAGCGGACTGACCATCTGCGCTTTCCGAAAAATCATCTCCTCCGGCCGTCCCTTTACTTTCGCACCTGCTTCTACTTTATGTTCCAGATCTTTTTCCTGTTCATTTAAAAGCGGTGCCAGAATATAAAAACTCCGCTTCTCACCGGCTTTCAGCTCTGCCACCTCTGCATCTGCACCTTCTCCGTCAAGTCCCTCAGCCTCCTCCCACTGCTGTGTGATCTTCGGGCAGGAAAAGCTGCTGGTCATTTGTATATCGATCAGATCCACATCGCCGGTATTAGCAAGGTCCACACGGTAGCGGATGGTCTTCCCTGCTTTCATTTCTTCCGTCTCTGAAGTCAGAGAAAGTGTCATATCTGCTTGTTCTGTGTCTGCATCCGCAGAAGGCGAAATTTCCTCCGGTTCTTCTTCCGGCATTTCCTCAGGTTCTTCCGCGTCTTCCGTATCTTCGGACATATCTTCCTCCATATCCATATCTTCCTCTTCAACACCTTCCAAAGGCAGTGCAGCACTTTCTACATTTTCTCCTCCGGTCTCCGTTCTCTCCTGTGTGCTCTCACTCTCTTCCTCCGGCGCTTCATTCTCTTTGCATACTGTTTCCCCGGATGCCAGCTCCTCCATGTGCTCATATCCATCCTCCTTTTCCCGGTCATCTGACAATTCCTGTCCCGACTGAAGTTCAGAATCCGCAGCCATTCCCGGTTGAACACTTCCAAACAGCACAGTTCCGGCCACTGCAGCCGCAACTGTGATCTGCTTTATCTGTTTCCATATTCTGTTTTTCATTTCAATTCTCCATTTCTGCCTGTTATGGCATTATCTTTTACACATTCACTTTTAACAGAAGCTTACTTTTCCACAGACAAAGGCATCCCTCCCCGGAAAAACGGTGCATAACCGTCGGCAAAACAATATTTATCAGTAAAAATAGGATTTCTGCATCGAACTGATGCGTGAATATATTCCGCAGAACACGGACTTAAGACTCTTCCAATGTAGCACATTCCTCAATCAGGTGCAACCAGATATAAAAATTATAAAGTTTGTTTAAACTTTCTTTATAAATTTTCGATTTCTTTTAGATTACCGACATAATTTAAACATATTTCCTCTATATAATAGGTCTTGGATAGATGAAAAACCACTCTCTATCTCCCCCCTCAAAAAATAGTAGGAAATGAACCGCCTGACCGAATCAGGCGGTTTTTCCTTGTCTGAAAATTCACGGCCTGACAACTATCTGTAAACCGTATTCATCTAAAATTCTATTGCATTTCCAACATAGGTCTTTTATAATAAAATATAATACTCGTTACTATTGAACAGTAACCAATTTTAAAGAGAAATGAGGTATTTCCTATGAGCGAAAAAACTGTAGTAGTTGCATTAGGCCACCGAGCACTTGGTACCACACTTCCTGAGCAGAAAACAGCCGCCCGACTTGCAGCCAAGGCAATCGCAGACCTGGTTGAAGAGGGAACCCGCGTGGTAATCTCCCACAGCAACGGTCCGCAGGTAGGGATGATCCACACCGCAATGAATGAATTCGGCAAGGCACATCCTGATTATACATTTGCACCAATGTCCGTATGTTCTGCCATGAGCCAGGGTTATATCGGCTATGACCTTCAGAACGCCATTCGTGCGGAACTTATTTCCAGAGGAATCTATAAACCTGTCAGCACCATTCTCACACAGGTTGTCATTGATCCATATGATGAAGCATTTTCCGAACCGGAGAAGATCATCGGTCGTGTCCTGAATGCAGAAGAAGCAGAAGCCGAGGAAGAAAAAGGAAACTTCGTCACAAAAGTAGGGGAAGGACAGTACAGAAGAATCCTTGCAGCACCGAAGCCACAGAAGATCGTGGAGATCGAGACCGTGAAGGTTCTTTCCCAGGCAGAGCAGATCGTTATCGCAGCAGGCGGTGGCGGAATCCCGGTTCTTGAGCAGGGTACCCAGCTGAACGGTGCCAGTGCTATCATCGAGAAGGACCGTGCAGCAGGACTTCTTGCAGAGGAACTGAACGCAGATACTCTGATGATCCTTACAAGTGTTGAGAAGGTAAGCCTTAACCACAACACCGATCAGGAATCTTATCTGGATACCATCTCCACAGAAGATGCGAAGAAATACATTGCAGACGATCAGTTCGCTGCAGGCTCCATGCTTCCGAAGATAGAAGCAGGTGTTTCCTTCGTTGAAAAAGGCACCGGACGCCGTACCATCATCACCGATATGGCTCACGCCAAAGACGGATACTGTGAGAAAACAGGAACCATCATTAAATAATTATCTATAAACACAGAATATAAAGTGAAATATAAATATCCACTTTGCCATGACAATATCCCGCAGAGAACTGCTGATCCTGCCAGCAGCTCTGCGGGATATTTTTTATACCGGAAAACTGGCGCAAAAAAACACAGATACAGCGCATAATGCCATATCTGTGTATTTTTATAATCTATGTCTTAATCTGTATCCGTTCAGACAGGCATCAAAAATCCATACTTTACTGCCTGGCTCCGCATCAGAGAACGGTTCCTCTGCCAATCTGTCCGGCCATTTTACATGGATTTTCGCTCAGCGATCTCCGCCATCTTCGCCTCATTCAGACGGGTATCTCCATGAACACGGCTGTAGGAAAGATATCCGTTCATACGGTCGATCTTCGTCAGGTTTCTGGAACCGCAGACCGGACACACATCCATCTCCAGCTCCTCGTGACCACAATCATCACAGTATGCGAGAGAAAGGTTCACGCCCTCATAATACCCCAGATCCATGGCTCTGCGGATCAATGTACGGATGGCTTCTTTATTGTAGCCGATCGGATAACGTACATACTGGATCTTACCGCCATTGCAAAGCTCCCAGAAACGACCCTCCAGATCCTGTTTCTCGATCGGGGTTACATCCTCGGTTACATGGCAGTGGAAACTGTTGCTCACATATGGTCTGTCAGAAACACCCTCAATGATTCCGTACATCTTACGGAACTGTTCTACCTGAAGGCCGCAGAGACTCTCTGCCGGTGTTCCGTAGATTGCGTAAAGATAGCCATCTTCCTTCTTGTACTGATTTACCTTGTCATTGATATATTTCAGGACTTCCAGAGCAAAGGCACCATCCTCTGCAATGGATTTGCCATTGTAAAGCTCCTGCAGCTCGTTGAGTGCTGTGATACCAAAAGAAGCCGTCATCGGTTTCAGGATCTTGCCGATTTTTTCATTCGGTTTCAGATGTCCGCCGTAGAAACCACCCTCACAGTACGCAAGAGGATTGGTAGACGCACGCATCTGTCCCAGATACTCATACGTACGGATATGCAGATTACGGATCATTTCCAGATAGAAATCCAGAACTTCATAGAAATCTCTGCTCTCCGCCCTGGCCTTGGCAAGGATCATCGGAAGATGAAGACTTACCGCACCAATGTTAAAACGGCCCACAAAAACAGGCGTATCATTCTCATCTGCCGGTTCCATGCCGCCACGCTCATACCACGGACTTAAAAAAGCACGGCATCCCATCGGGCTGATGACTTTTTTGTATTTCTTGTACATGCTGGAAATATAGCCTGCTCCGGACATGGACAGCCAGTCCGGATACATGGTCTTGGAGGAGCACTCCACACCAGCCTCAAAAATATCCTCACAGCACTTTCCAGGACCGTGGATCTCTTTGTCATAGAGGAATACGATCTTCGGAAACAGTACCGGTTTCTTATGTCCGGCTTTTCCCTGGCCTCCCTGATGAACTTCAAGGAGAGAAACCGTACACATCTTCTCAAACTGCTCAGTTCCAAGACCAAGTGTTACTGTAACAAACGGATAATCGCCTCTGGAAGAACCAACCGTATTCAGCTTATACTCAATTCCCTGCCATCCCTGGTCATAATCCCTGCGGACTTTGTCAAGGGCATACTCGATCGCACGTTCCTCGCGGCCGCTCCAGCTCTCATCGGAGTATTTCAGAAATTCGGAAATATATTTATCATAGCTCTTCTTCGCATACGGTGCCAGGATCTTATCAACTTCCGGAACGGTAAAACCACCGTACTGCTGCGCCGCTGTGCTGAGGATGATATCGCCCATAACATCAAAGGCTGTGTCCAGAGTCTTCGGCTCATTATACCAGACATTACCCATCTCAAAACCGCCGCTTAAAACAGCTGCCACATCAAACAGACAGCAGTTCATAGTATCCAGACGTGCAGACTGATCATGAATATAAATATAACCGTCCTTACATGCCTGAAGCTCATTACGGTTCATAAAGAACTTCCGGTAAAGCTCCTTGTTCAGCTCATTAAAGATCAGGCTTCTCTTGGTTGCAACAAGCGCACTGTCTGTATTGGCATTGCTCTTATCACCGATGTAGCGGATGGCCTGGCTCTTGGTGTAAACGTCATCCATCATGTGGATGAAATCCAGCTTGTAATTCCGGTAATCGCGGTAGCTCTTGGCAACTGCAGGATTCACCCGCTCCAGTGCACCCTCCACGATGTTGTGCATCTCCTGGATCTCGATCTCATTTTTCCCAAGGGAATCCGCATGCTCCTGAGCAAAACGGCAGATAAAATCCTTCTCCTCATCGGAAAAAGTATAAAGGATACGCTCTGCTGATTTATTTACGGCAGCCACGATTTTCTGAGGATTAAACTCCTCTCTTGTTCCGTCTTTCTTAATCACATATAACATGACTCATCTCTCCCGAATACTATATATAGTATTGTTATTCTCTATATCTTGGTTTTTTTCTATATATTGTGCTAGGCATGAGTATACCACAGCTGGGAGGAAAAGAAAAGGGGTATTTCTGTATACAAGAAAATACAGACTCTTAGCACCGCATGATCTCACTGCAGAAATATTCTTACAAATTCATTCTGATCCATTCTACGATAAAATCCCATAACTGGGGAAACAAAGCAACCAGTGCCACTATAAGCCATATGATCCAGCTTATACTGTTTCTTTTCCGTCCTTCGTTCTGCTGCTTTTTCCCCTGGTTTGAAACTTCTGTACGGTTCCTGTCTGCCGTTGTTTTATTCATGGTGTTACCTGCCGGTACGGTCTTCCTTACAGTTGCAGCTGCATTTCCTGTATTTCGATTTCCATTTGGATTCCGGTTCGCACCTGCATTCCGGCCTGTATTCATATTCCGGCCCGTATTCATATTCTGGCCTGCATTCGTATTCCGGCCCATATTTGTACTCCGGTTCACTCTGCCGCCGCGCTGTGCTGTTTTGTCCACAGTTTGTCCATACTGTCGCATCATATCCCGCACTTTTGCGGAAGCATGCCTGTAATGTACATCCCGGGGTTCATTAAGATGGTAGAGTATTTCATCATTTCTGTAAGGCATCCCGCACAGCGAACACCTGCCATTTACAACCCTGCCGCCACAAACCTGACACTTCTCACCTGCCATAAACTCCCTCCATTCTGTCCGTTAAAACGGACATTCACATTTCTTTTTATCAATCGGACATTCGCATTCTTTCCTGCTGTATGTCCCTGAATGCGATCGCTTCACAATTTACATTCAGTATATCATATCACGCTCTCAATACCCAGTATTTTTCCCTGGTCCGGGACCGGACTTCACATCTCCTTATATTGCCACCCTGGCCATTTTCTGCTATAATACCCCACAGAGCAATAAGCCCAAAAATCATCAGGAGGAGCCGATAATGAACACAATCACAATCCCCGCAACCTATCATGCAGACCTCAACCTCCATGACACACAGATTGCGATCAAAACAGTAAAAGATTTCTTCCAGCAGACACTCTCCCAGAAGCTTAATCTTCTCCGAGTATCCGCTCCAACATTTGTAGCACCGGAATCCGGCCTTAATGACAACCTTAACGGTGTAGAACGCCCGGTAAGCTTTGATATCAAGGCTATCGAAGGCAGCAACGCCGAGATCGTACACTCCCTTGCGAAATGGAAACGCTACGCTCTGAAAAAATATGGTTTTTCTCACGGTGAAGGCCTCTACACAGATATGGTAGCGATCCGCCGCGATGAAGATCTGGACAATATCCACTCTGTTTACGTAGACCAGTGGGACTGGGAAAAGATCATCTCCAAGGAAGAGCGCACTATGGAAACTCTCAAGGAGACCGTACGCACCATCTACAGTGTCCTTCGTAAAACTGAGAAATACATGGCTGTACAGTACGACTACATCGAAGAAATCCTTCCGAAAGACATCTTCTTCATCACAACACAGGAGCTTCTTGACATGTATCCGGACTGCACACCAAAGGAACGTGAATACAAGATCGTCCGTGAAAAAGGTGCCGTATTCCTTATGAAAGTCGGAAAAACCCTCACAAACGGAGAGCGCCACGACGGACGTGCCCCGGACTACGATGACTGGGAACTGAACGGTGATATCCTTGTATACTATCCGGTACTTGACATTGCACTTGAGCTTTCCTCCATGGGAATCCGTGTTGACGAGGTTGCGCTTGACCGCCAGCTTACAGAAGCAGGCTGCGATGACAGAAGAGAACTTCCTTTCCAGAAAGCCATCCTGAACAAAGAGCTTCCGTACACCATCGGTGGTGGTATCGGACAGTCCAGAATCTGTATGTTCTTCCTGCGTAAAGCGCACATCGGAGAAGTACATGTATCTCTCTGGCCAAAAGAAATCACAGATGCTGCAGAGGCACACGGACTTCAGCTTCTCTAAAACATCTTGCAGATTTATTTATAATTTTTGCGGAAATGAGGTAATAACGTGAACATTCTGTTTTTTCTGATTCCCAAAAGCGAAGTCGCCTACATCTTCGAAGATGAGACCCTTCGCCAGACCCTTGAAAAAATGGAGCACCGCAAGTACTCCTGTATTCCCATTCTCACCATGGACGGCAAATATCTCGGCACCATCTCAGAGGGCGACCTTCTCTGGGGCATGCGCCGGGCAGACATTCACGACATCAGGGAAACAGAGGGCGTTCCCATCATGGCAATCCCACGCCGTGCCACCTATAAACCGGTCCACGCAGATTCCAATATGGAAGATCTCCTGGACCGCGCCATCAATCAGAACTTTGTGCCGGTTGTGGACGACCAGGGAGCCTTTATCGGAATCATAACCAGAAAATCTATCATCAAATACTGTTACAACGAAATGAAAGCCGCACAGGGCGCTGCTGAGGAATAAACTCAGCCACCAGCGCCAAACAACAAAAACAAGGCTCCGGTTCCCGGCATAAAGCGAACATTCTCATTCCGCTTTCCGGGAACCGGAGCCATATTTTATTCAGACAGACATTTTCACTTCCGGCAACAGTTTTGCAGTTTCTGTGCCGTTCTTTATCTGATTCACTCAGACCTTCATCAGATCACTCTCACGATATTCAGCTTCTCATCTGCAAGTACCATATCCGCACGTTTTCCAGGCACAAGAGAACCCACCTCTCCATAGATGCCAATGCTCTTTGCAGGATTTCTGGTAGCTGCAAAAATCGCTGTATGTTCCGGCACGCCCATTGCGATCACGCACTGCATACATTCATAGAGGTTGGTTGCGGAACCGGCAATGGTGCCATCCTCAAGAACTGCTTTACGGTTGTTCATGATAACCTTCTGGCCGCCCAGCTCATAAACACCGTTTTCCATTCCTGCTGCCATCATGGAATCGCTGATCAGTACGATCCGTTCTTCCCCGAACATCCGGAATGTATTTCTTACTACAGCCGGATGAATATGAATCCCGTCTCCGATCATTTCTGCCATACACAGCGGATCATCTGCCGCTGCTGCGATCACACCAGGCGCACGGTGTCCAAGCGGATTCATGGCATTGTACAGATGGGTTACATGATGGGCACCCTTTTCCATGGCTTTTGCCGCACAGTCATAATCCGCGCCTGTATGGCCGATGGAAATCACCACATCATCTTTAAGTGCTTCAATAAACGCCTCTGCGCCTTCCATATTCGGAGCCACAGTCACAACCTTTATCATTCCGCCGGAAGCTTCCTGACATTCCCGGAAAAATCTGATGTCCGGTTTGCGGATATATTCCTCTACATGTGCCCCCTTTTTCGCAGGATCCAAAAACGGTCCCTCCATGTTCAGGCCCACGATCCTGGCACAGCTGTCATTCTGCTCCACTTCTGTCGCGGAAGCAAAAATCCGGATCAGCTGTTCCATCGGAAGTGTCATTGATGTAGGACAATAGGAAGTAATTCCATGTGCTTTCTCATACTTGAGGATTTTTTTAAGGCCGGTGGCATCTGCATCTGAAAAATCATGTCCCACAGCACCATGGCTGTGAATATCCACAAGTCCCGGCAGAACCTTCAGGCCCGAAGCGTCAATTTCTTCTTTATCAGATACTTCCTCCTCACTGGAAACAATTCTGCCATTTTCCACATAAAGATCCATCTTCCGGTAACTGCCGTCTTCCTGAAAAACATTTCCATTTCGAATAATCATAGTTTTTTCCCTCTCCATTGTTTTTTATAAAAGTCCTTTTCACTGATCAGACTCCATATTTCCCCTTTTATCACTTTTCTTTCTGATTGTTCATTATAGCACATTTTTATCTTAAAATCTGTCATACAGAAAAAAACTGATATTTTCCTCCGGCAATTTCGTACCAGATATGGAAAATATCAGTTTTCAGTAATTGAAATTTATAAGGTTTTTGAAAGGAACTCACGAAGTCTCTTGTTCTTTGGATTGGCAAAAAATTCCTTCGGGGAATTCTCCTCCTGGATCTTTCCCTCATCAATGAAAAGAACTCTGGTTGCAACCTCGCGGGCAAATCCCATCTCATGAGTTACCACAACCATGGTCATACCGGATTTTGCAAGCTCCTTCATCAGTTCCAGAACCTCTCCGACCATCTCCGGATCAAGTGCGGATGTAGGCTCATCAAACAGCATCACATCCGGGTTCATGGCAAGGGATCTTGCAATGGCGATACGCTGCTTCTGTCCACCGGAAAGCATGTCCGGATAAGAATCTGCCTTGTCCGGAAGTCCGACACGCTTGAGAAGCTCCAGAGCTTTTTTCTCTGCTTCTTCTTTGCTCATCAGCTTCAAAGTTACCGGTGCCAGCATGATATTCTCTTTTACGGTTTTATGCGGAAAGAGATTAAACTGCTGGAATACCATTCCGATCTTCTGTCGGTGACGGTTGATATCTACCTTCGGATCTGTGATATCAGTTCCCTCAAAAAGGATTTTTCCCCCGGTTGGCTCCTCAAGAAGATTCAGCGAACGGAGAAATGTGGATTTACCACAGCCGGACGGTCCGATGATGGCTACTACTTCACCGCGACGGATCTGTGTGGTGATCCCGTTAAGGACCTGATTGCTGCCGTAGGCCTTCTGAAGTCCCTGCACGTCAAGAAGTACCTCATTACTTACGCTCATTGTTTCTCAGCCTCCTCTCAAGTCTTCCTACAAGGTATGTAAGGAAACAAACGATCACAAGATAAATTGCCGCTACTGCAAGCAGCGGGAACAGGGCACTGTAGGTCTGGCTTCGGATGATATCTCCGCCACGGGTCAGATCTGTAAGACCGATGTAACCACTGATGGAGGTCTCCTTCAGAAGTACGATCATCTCATTTCCAAGTGCCGGAAGGATATTCTTTACGGCCTGTGGAAGAATGATCTTGGTCATAGTCTGTGTATAGTTAAGTCCAAGGCTTCGTCCTGCCTCAAACTGTCCCTGATCAATGGACATGATACCGGAACGGACGATCTCTGCCACATATGCTGCGGAGTTCATTCCAAACGCAATGATGGCAACGATCACTTTACCCGGATCTACGGTAGCAAAAATAACATAGTAAACGATCAGCAGCTGTACCATGGTTGGTGTTCCACGGATCACAGTCAGGTAAACTCTGCAGATCACATTAAGGATCTTAAGTTTCCCCGTCTTATCATGTGTGGAACGGACAATGGCAATCAGAAATCCCAGAAAAACGCCAAGCAGCACCGCAAAGAATGTAATAATGATGGTGTTTTTCAGACCGGATACAATAAACTGCCAGCGGCTGTCGTCCAGAAAATTAAACTGAAACTGTTCAATAAGACTCAAAATTTCCACCCTTTCCAAAACTACAGGTTCCGAAATCCGGAAAAGTCCCCCGGATATCCGGAACCTGCGTGTAATTTTTGTAATTTTTCGTCAAGCGGATATTCGCGATCCGCATTCGCTACTTGCTCATAACTCAGTAAACTGCCAAGCAATTTATTGAGTTAATTTATTTCTGTACGATGATAACCTGCTCTGCGGTTGTATATGGATCTGTGAAATCAATGCTCTTCTTACGATCCTCTGTTACAGTCATTCCTGCTGCGCCAAAGTCAGCTTTTCCGGATTTTACTGCATTTACGATGGCATCAAATTCCATATCCTCAACCTTCAGATCGTATCCAAGCTTATCACAGATTGCCTGTGCGATATCAACGTCGATACCTACGATATTATCTCCGTCATAATATTCATATGGCTGGAATGTTGCGTTCGTTGCCATGGTCAAAGTTCCCTTGGAATGATCTGCATCCTTCGGAGTCTCATATGGAGTCTTGCCTGCATCATCACCGATGTAGTTGTCTCTGATGGAATCCAGTGTTCCGTCATCCTTAAGCTCTTTCAGTGCGTCGTTGAATTCTTTGGTAAGATCTGTGTTGTCCTTGGAAATACAGATCGCATACTCCTCTTTATCAAATACGTTATCGATAAGCTTAAGGTCATCATTCTTATCAACGAACTTCTTGGCCGGCTCGCTGTCGATAACCACGCAGTCGATCTTGCCCTGTTTCAGAGCCATTACTGCATCGTTACCTTTATTATATCTCTCTACTGTTGCATCTTTGATATCTGTAGCGATGGTGTCACCGGTAGTTCCAAGCTGAACACCGATCTTCTTTCCGGTAAGATCATCTGCGCTCTTGATCTCATCTGCTGCAAAAACAGCGGATGTCATGGATACTGTCATAGCTGCCGCAAGTGCAAGTGCCATAAATTTTCTCTTCATTTTTTCTTCCTCCTGAATTCTCTTGTACATCGCGAAAGGGGCTGCTTCTTTCTCTTAATGCAGCAGCGCATTTCGCGATGTACAGCATAATTATGCATCTCCGTGCATATTGCTTTGTTTTATGATACCATGTTTCTGACAAAATGCAAGCACATAAAATCCATAAATCCGAAATTCCCCTTCTATTTTATGGGAATTCCATGGGGAAAATTCACTTTTCGATAACAATTATCCAGTATACTATACTATCAGAGACAGCAACTGGAAAAAACTGGCGTGTTTTTTCCATGCGGGTCTTGTGCTCCAACAGAAAAACCAAGTATAATATTCAGAAACAAGAGGAGGTTATCATTATGAAATTCACGAAAATGCACGGCATTGGAAACGATTATGTATATGTAAACTGTTTTGAGGAGACTGTCAAAGATCCTGCCGCAGTGGCGAAATTTGTCAGCGACCGCCACTTTGGCATCGGTTCCGACGGTCTGATCCTGATCCGCCCGTCTGAGATCGCAGACTGTGAGATGGATATGTACAACCTGGACGGATCCCAGGGCGCCATGTGCGGAAATGGTATCCGCTGCGTTGCCAAATATGTCTACGACCACGGCATTGTGGACAAAACATCTTTAAGCATTGCCACAAGAAGCGGTATTAAATATGTAGATCTTACGATCCACGATGGCAAGGCTTCCATGGTAAAAGTCAACATGGGCTCCCCGATCCTCACTGCAAAAGAGATCCCGGTGGTTGCCGAAACCGAGCAGGTGATCAACGCTCCCATTACCGTTGACGGAAAAGAGTATCATATGACTGCAGTTTCCATGGGCAATCCTCATGCCATCATCTACGTAGATGATGTGGACAGCCTTGACCTGGAAAAAATCGGCCCGTCCTTTGAGAATCACGTTTGCTTCCCTGACAGGGTCAACACCGAGTTTGTTCAGGTGATCGACCGCCACACCGTTAAGATGCGTGTCTGGGAGCGCGGCTCCGGAGAGACTCTCGCCTGCGGCACCGGCGCCTGTGCAGTCACAGTCGCTTCCATCCTCAACGATAAAGTTGACGGCAGCAAACCGGTAACCGTACAGCTCCTTGGCGGAGACTTAAATATCTCCTGGGAAAGAGACGAAAATCTCATCTACATGACCGGTCCGGCAACTACGGTGTTTGATGGGGAGATTGATCTTGGGTTTTTAGGTGAATAAATGGAAATGGAGGGAGCTTTTTGTAGCTCCCTCCTGACATATTATACCTCTGTTATATTTCTGTATCTCCCCCTGCAAAGCGTCTCAGTTCTCCGGACATTTTGCGGTAGATATCTTTGTAGTGTGACTTGGGGGATACCTGTTTAATATTTAATTCGCTGCTTTTCTCATTGAATATCGCCCCCAGACGGTACCGGTTCCTGTACATGAGCAATCCATTTGCTTCTTCCAGAATCTGTTTTGCAAGCAATGAATCTGTTCTTCTGCAGAAAATCACAAATGTAAAGTATATTGGCTGTTTTTTCTCTTCTTTTCCAATATTTTCCTTCCAGAATTCCCCGAAAAAATCATTCAGCTGTTTTGTATGCTCGTCTTTCAAGGTTTCTGTTTCGATCACGGACAATATATGGACTTCTGAGGCCTCCGCTTTTTTATAAAAAACAGCATTTCCCTGATCTGAAAAATCGAATTCCCGCTCTTTTTCATAGCCATCCGCTACACAGGATTTCTTTATATTTTCTTTTACATGGTCATCTTCTTCATATGGATATATACTTGCACAGGTCCGTGGTAAAACCTTCAGCTCATTCGGCCAGACATAATAATGATCCTGACCCACAAAACTGAATGGCTTCCAGACTTTATCCCTGCCTGCGTAATATCGGAAACTTCGGTGATAGGTCATCATATAATAACTCCATGTAACTACATAGCCAATCAAAATCACCAAAAAAGAGACACAGGAAATACGTAAAAAGCTGCACATATACACAGCTACAATTTCAAAATCGCTGAACACAAACCGCTGTGACAATATAAATGCAATTTTGGACATAATTGCAAGTACCAGCGTAACCGCCTGCCAGAAAAAAATTCCTCTCTGATATGCGGCCCATTTGGATTTCTGAGATTTTTCCCGCATAAATCCCATTGCATACAAAGGATTCTCTTCCCCAAAACGGTTTGCAAATGGTTCAAATCTGAGATATCCAAACTTTCGAACAGCAATTATATACCCTACTACAGTTGCCATAAGCTGTTTTGTAGTATCATTGCCCAATTTCATAAAAAGAAATACATCATCCATAAGATATGCAATAACGAGTATTGCTATTAATGTTGGAATATTTATGTACTCAATAGAAAACATAGTAATCCCCCACGATATTTCTGATCAGGCAAACGGTAGTAATCTACATTCACTGCTTGCCATCACCCGTTTCGTTTTCAATTTCTTCTTCCTTTTCCTCCACCACCTCAACTATATCCAACAACTCCCTACGCATCCGAACATATTTAGATTTCTGTTTGGAATGTAGAAATGGCGGCATGAGCTTTACCTTCTGCTCTTCCATGCCCCAGCTTATATCTTTCACATCAAACCAGAAGACACCGTATATTTCTTTCATTCCAGGATCTTGTTCCTGCTTGCTTCGCCTGAACTTTCGAAGTGTTTTTCTTATTTGATAGATATCTTTATTCGTTATCATCGAAGTTTCTGCAAAAGCAAGGATGTTCAGATTTTTTCCTTCTGGCTTTTCATAAAAATCCCAGAACCTCCGGTCTTCTTTATTCCAGTACATTTTTTGGAATGTTGGTGCAGCATTTCTTCCAAAGTCAGATAATATGGCTTGTCTTACTTTTTCTGGTTTGTATATATCTCGGTAGCTTCTTTTATAGATTCTTGCATACCTTGCATATTTTGTATAGATCACGCTATAATAAATATCCACCGATACCCATCCTATGATAATCATAATAAAAAAGGGAAAACCCCCTCTGTAAGAAATACTGCCATTTCCTCAGAAAAGATTTTCCCGGTTATAGTTCATCTGTCTTAATTGTTGTGTCCCGGATACTTATCCCATATCTGTGTAATTGTTTTCCTGAAGCAGGATATTGTATCTATATTTTTTATTATACACATAATTATTTCCGAACACAATGTTTATTTATTTTATTTTTCAGATAAATACCAGAACCCTCTCCACAATAAACACCGCAGCACATGCCAGCAGCGCTACTGTGATCAGACTTTTCTCTTTATATGCCGCAATAAGCGCTACAAAAAATCCAGCGGCGCCGGAGATGATGCTGTCTGTGGCTTTCAGGATGGCCGGGAAGGTCATGGCTGCGAGACAGGCGTATGGCACGTAGTACAGAAAGGACTTGATAAAAGGGCTTTTGATCTCGTTTTTTGCAAGAGCGAGGGGCAGCATACGGATGAGATAGGTGACTGCTGCCATCACCAGGATATAGAGATATACATTATGACTCATGAGATGCTTCCTCCTTCTCTTCCACCGGACAGAAATAAGCTGCCAGGCCTGCTACCAGAAGTGTTGTGATAATGATCATAAATCCGGATGATACCTGTTTTAATACCGGTGTCACCGCAAAAATGGTGCTGACTGCCATGGATGCCACAACCACTCCAAGAACCGGTCTGCTCTTTTTGGACGGCGGGATGATGATGGCCAGGAACATTCCGTAAATGGCAACACTTAAGGCACTGAGCATAAAATCCGGAAGAAGGCTTCCGGAAATACCGCCTACCAGAGTTCCCAGAGTCCATCCGGGGATTGCCACACACATGGCTCCATAATTGTAAAATACGCTGACTTTTCCCTCCTGGGCCGCACTGATCCCGAAGATCTCATCGGTGATACCAAAGGCGGCGATATACTTCAGGATGCCGGATTCCTCACGCCGGAATTTCTGGGACAGGGAAAAAGACATCAGGCAGTATCTTAAGTTGATGATCAGCTGAGTCATTGCCATCTCCCACATGGAACCTCCCGCAAAAATAATGTCCAGTCCCGCAAACTGACCGGCCGATGTCAGGTTAGTCAGTGAGATCAGGACTGCCTGCCAGATACTTAAGCCTCCGGCAACGGCCATCATGCCAAAGGTGAACGACACCGCGAAATATCCCAGTCCAATGGGCACGCCATCCTTCATACCTTTTCTGAAACTTTCTCTTTTCATCGATTTCCTCCATTGTATGTATGTTAGCCAGGCACATAAGATCATCCGCGTTTACGGCCTGATCCTGTACTGTCACGAACCCGGTTGCACACGTAAATAGCGTGCCCGGAAACCCTTTACACGTCTCCTGACACGCTCTTTTATTGTAGCATTGCCATATCAAAACTTCAATACTTCGCAGCAAACACAGCTGTGCTTTTTCCCCGATTTTATGCTTTTTCTACGATTTTATAGTAAGATCTGGCTGTCATGGAGTAAATCAGTCCATAGACCAGCGCAAAAGCCAGAACCGTTCCTGCTGTACAACCCACGTACAGTTTTGTATTGGCCATTCCAAACAGCAGCAGGAGCCGGCGGATCAGCGGAAATGCCATGGAAATATGCACCATCGCCATCACAAGCGGGATAAAAAATACCAGAAGGATCTGTCTGCGGATGGCACCTTTTACCTCTCTGCGGCTCATGCCCACTTTCTGCATAATCTGGAACCTTCCCTGATCTTCGTAGCCTTCGGAGATCTGTTTATAATAAATGATCATCGCCGTTCCCATAAGGAACAGTGCTCCCAGAAAGATTCCAATAAACAGGATACTTCCATTATCCACATAATAAGTTTCATACTCACTCTGGCGGACACCACCGATCACGATGGTATTCTCAGAAAAACCACTACTGTGGCAGTAATCTTTCAGTGCCTGATAAACAGCCTGGCCATACCGGATCTTTTCCTCACTGCTGCCACGGATATCTACACCGAGATGAACCGTGAGATCTTTTCCCGCCTCGTAGGCATCAAGTCCTTCGTACATCTTTGTCCGGAGCCCGTCAATATACTCAAAGTCCGAATCCGTTACAACAATTGCCGCCATATTGGAAACCAGATTGGTCATCGCACTTAAAGGTGCTTTTTCCAGCCATTTCTTTACTGCAAAATCCCGGTCATCAATTTTTAATATGTCGTTTTCCTTTTCAGACGGATACCAGGCAAAGATCTCGCCATCGTGGAGATCTGTTTTTTCCCCGGTAAGTTTCTCATACTCAGACTGGCGGATTGTATACAGGTCTACGGAATTCCCATCTTCCGAGTAACTGTAGGCCTGTCCGATCATAATGCCGTTTTTTCCATGCTTGCAGCCAATCTCAAGATACATTTCAGTCACTGTTTTTTCTGCAGGCACCTGATAATCTTCGATTGCCTGTGCAAAAACCTTCTGAAACTGTTCACTCTGTTCCTGGCTGATACCGGAGATTTGGGCATCCGTATCAAAAGGATACCGGTTCACCATAATGTCCCCCATTCCAAAATACAAAGACACCGTCATGGAAAGGAGCAGGAGTACACCGGTACTTAAGATACAGATACTTGCCAGGCCTGCCGCATTCTGTTTCATACGGTAGATCATGCCGGAAACACTGATAAAGTTGCTGGTTTTATAGTAGAACTTTTTGTTCTTCCGAAGCAGTTTCAGGATCACAATACTTCCTGCTGTAAAAAGAAGATACGTTCCTGCCATGACCAGAATTACCGCCAGAAGAAAAATGAAAATTGCCTGGATCGGGGATTCCGTGGTTACTGCCAGATAATATCCCACGCCAAGACAGATCATACCCAGAAGTGCCATGAGCCATTTTGCCCGGGGCTCCCTCTCTCCTGTGTTTCCGCCTTTCAGAAGTTCTACCGGATTATTCATCTGCACTCTCGCAAGGTTCAGTGCAAGGATAATAAGAAAAACAGCTCCAAATCCTGCCACACAGAACAGAATTCCCGTGATGGATATATAAAATCCCAGAACTGCCGGAACATGGAGAAAACGAAAAAGCAGAAGCAGCGAAAGTTTACTGCCAAGGATTCCAAGCCCGATTCCTGCTATCATGGAGATCAGTGAAGTCATAATTGTTTCCAGAAACATCACTTTTCCGATATGGCCTTTTTCCAGGCCCAGAATATTATAAAGTCCAATTTCTTTCTGGCGCCGTTTCATAAGAAAACTGTTGCTGTAGATCAGAAAGATGACACAGAAAATTCCAACAACCACTTCACCGGTTCCCACGATCAGCCGCACTTCTGATGCCTGGGGCACTGCTTTCTCCAATGTGGGACAGTCCCGGAGAAATTCCATCATATACATCATAGCAATACAGAAAATACAGGTAAGCATATAGGGAATGTAGGTGCTCCGGTTGTTGCGGATGTTCTGTACTGCCAGTTTTCCAAACAATCCTCTACGCATGGCTCTCACCGCCTGTCGTAAGGATCGTCAGGGTATCTGCGATCATCTGATACATTTCCTGTCTGGTTTTTGTGCCACGGTAGATCTGGTGGAACACCTGTCCGTCCTTGATAAAAAGGACTCTGGATGCATGGCTGGCTGCCTGTGCACTGTGGGTTACCATGAGAATGGTCTGGCCTTCCTGATTCACTTCATTGAACATGGAAAGAAGATCGGACGCCGCACGGGAGTCCAGCGCTCCGGTTGGTTCGTCCGCAAGGATCAGCCTGGGATCTGTGATCAGCGCTCTTGCAACTGCCGCCCTCTGTTTCTGTCCGCCGGAAACCTCGTAGGGAAATTTTTCCAGAAGCTGGTCAATGTGAAGGGCTTTTGCAATGGGGCGGATCTTCTGTTCCATCTCCTGATAATCTTCGCCTGCCAGCACAAGGGGAAGATAGATGTTATCCCGGAGACTGAAGGTGTCCAGAAGGTTAAAATCCTGGAATACGAAGCCTAAGTTTTTCCGACGAAATGCGGAAATCTCTTTTTCTGTCAGGTGGGTGATGCTTTTTCCTTCCAGAAGTACTTCACCGGATGTTGGGCGATCCAGGGCTGCCAGAATGTTCAGAAGCGTTGTTTTTCCGGAACCGGACTCTCCCATGATCGCCACATATTCTCCCTCTTCCACTGAAAAAGTCACATTGGAAAGTGCCTGTACTTTGTTTCCGCCGAAGCGGGTGCTGTATATCTTTTTTACATTTGTTACTTCCAGTAATGCCATATGCCAATTCCTTTCTTATCTGTGTTTGCAGCGTTCCAGGGAATTCGTGCATCACATTCTATAGCAGTCCCAGGAATCAATGCATCAAAAGAAAGTTGTTCAGAGCATGACGTGCTGAACTTGATGCAGGAATTTATGGAAATACTATAAGTGACTGAATCCGATGCAGGAATTACCTGTGTCGCTATATTATGTTTTCAGTATAAGAAAATTCTCCGGCGGCTGCCATCGAAGTGGCTTACATTTTGCGGGGGAAGCTTACATTTATGTAAGGTTGGCTTCTGCAAAAAAATTTCAATACATATCCAGCTCTTTTTTCCACAGGCTCAACCGGACTTCCGTGCCTTTATCCACCTGGGAATCCACAGTGATCTCATGGCCCAGCTTTTTCAGGATCTTCCGGCTTAAATACAGTCCGATCCCGGTGGCGCGGTTGTCCTCCCGGCCGTTGACTCCTGTGTAGCCTTTTTCGAAGATCCGTGGAAGGTCTTCTGCCTGGATTCCGATGCCGGTGTCTGCGATGACAAGGATTGCCGGTGCTGTATTCGATGTCCGGTTTCCACGCTCATCCTCCAGCCAGATTTCAATGCCGCCCGTTCTTGTATATTTCAGCGCATTGGAAAGTATCTGTCCGATAACAAAACCGAGCCATTTTTCATCGGTGAGAACGGTCGCATCTGTTCCCTCATAGGACAATGAGAGCTTTTTTGCCACAAAGATCCCTGCATATTTATGGATCTGTTCCCGGATGATCCGATCCAGAGAAGACCGGGCAAGCTTCAGGTCTGCGGACATGCCTTCTGTTCGAAGGTAGCCCAGCACCATCTCTACATACTGTTCAATGCGAAAAAGCTGTGCCAGGGATTCCCGGTTCCGCTCCGGTTCCTCCTGAAGCAGCAGACGCAGGGCAAAGATCGGCGTCTTAATCTGATGTGCCCACATGGTATAGTAATCCGTCATCTCTTCCAGGGAACGCTGCCGGTCTGTCTCCACCTCCATCCGCATGCCGTCCAGCTTGCGGATGATCTCCCGGTAAAGAAGTTCCACCTCATCGGTGGTCTCGTCCAGACGATCCAGATTGATCTCCGGAGCTTTTTCCACCAGGCAGAGCGTCTGAGCCTTCTGCCGGTAGCGGACATACCCATATAAAAAAGCGGCAGCTCCTGCTCCAAGCCACAGAACTGCCATATAGATCACTGCCTCAGCGGGAAGCTGGTACAGGCAGACCACTGCTGCCGATGCAGCCACCGCAAAAACAAAGGCAATGAGAAAAATTTTTGTCTGTTTCAAATATGCGCGTAATAATTCCATAAAAACCTCACACCATGTAGCCCAAACCTTTTCGCGTGATAATAAAATCCACAAGGCCTGCTGCCTCCAGTTTTTTACGAAGGCGTGTAATGTTTACGGTCAGGGTGTTGTCGTCCACAAAACTGTCACTTTCCCACAGTTTCGTCATAATGGCATCTCTGGATACCGGTCTGCCTGCCTGGGAAAAAAGCAGCTCCAGGATACGCAGTTCATTTCTGGTCAGTTCCAGCTCCACCCCGTTCCAGGTCAGCGTAGCCCCGGAAAGGTTGAGCACTGCTCCCTTATGTTCCAGTACATTGCCTGGATTTCCAAAGGAATAGGTCCTGCGGAGGATTGCCTGGATCTTGGCTACCAGTACATCCATGTCAAAAGGCTTGGCGATAAAATCATCTGCTCCACGGCTCATGGCCATGACCATGTTCATATTGTCGGCTGCGGAGGAGATAAAGATCACCGGCACCTGGGAAACTTTTCGGATTTCCTCACACCAGTGGAAGCCGTTATAAAAGGGAAGTTTCAGATCCAGAAGAACAAGCTGAGGATCTTTCCCCGCAAATTCCTGCAGTACATTGGAAAAATCCTCAGCCAGAAAAACTTTATATCCCCAGGAACTGAGATGTTTTTTCAGAAGATTCGCGATTGTTTCGTCATCTTCTACAATAAAAATACGATACTTCATTCCTGTTCGTCCTTTTTATGTTTACGCTTCTTCCGCTCCATCCGGATCTACCAGGCGGTTCAGAACCTTGAAGCCATTGTTACGGAGAACACTCTCTGCAACAAGAAGATCCTCACAGTGCATGATCGCTACCGGGACTTTCAGGCCTCTGTGGAAGAAGGTGTAGATGTAGTGAAGGTTTACGTTGCTGTCGCCCATGACACTTAAAAGTTTGTCCAGGCCGCCGATCTCATCCTGAAGATCCACCAGGATGGCCTGAGTGATACGGGTCATGTATCCGTTTTCAGCCATGATCTGATCTGCTTTTTCCGGATCATCGCATACCATACGGAAGTTTGCGAATTCCGGTGCGTCGAAGCAGCCGAAGCCGTAGATGTCGATCTGATTCTCTGCAAGAATCTTTGTAACTTTCTGAAGACTCCCTGGGGTGTTTTCTACGAAGACGATGTTCTGTTTTACCATGATGTGTTTCCTCTTTTCTTTTTATTCTTTTCTTATTTTTTTATTTTAGCATGAAATTTGCGGGAAGTGAATCCCTTCCCAGGGTGGAGCATTTCGCATGTGGCGGATTCCCTTCCGGGATGGAGCATTTCCACATACGGTGGATTCCCTTTCCAGCGGGAGTATTTTGCATGCGGCAGGTATATCTCCTTCCGGCGGGAGCATTTCGCATGCGGCAGGTATATCTCCTTCCGGCGGGAGCATTTCGCATGCGGCAGGTATATCTCCTTCCGGCGGGAGCATTTCGCATGCGGCAGGTATATCTCCTTCCGGCGGGAGCATTTTGCATGCGGCAGGTATATCTCCTTCCGGCGGGAGCATTTTGCATGCGGCAGTTGCGAGGAGGGGAAGCATTCATAGTTGCGAAGGCCATGCTCCCCTCCTCGCGCTCCACCCCTCCCGGCCACGCCGCTGTTCTGCGCTGTGGAATGTGTTGCTTTGCTGGTGAGGTGATGTATTCTACGGTGTTGGTTGTTGTAGGTTGTGCCGATATGAGTGGATGTTCTACTGTTATCTCATTACTGACAAATACTAATACAATATCCCATAATTTAAGCATCCATATTACATCATATCCCCCATTATAATGACACACTTAATCATATTCACAAACACTCTTCTACCAAAAACACAGGGAACAGGCCCGCTACGCGGGCCGCTTTCCCGTCCGCCCTCATCCATCGGCTCAGCCTGGCGTCCTCGATACTGTCGAATCCATCGCCCCACCAAAAACGTCACACACACCACAACGTACGCTCTAAAAAAGCGTGCCCAGAAAGGGGGAGCGCGAGGGGGAAATACGCGGGCTTCGCAACTCCGAGCGCTTTCCCCCTCGCAAATTTCCGCCGGGAAACAATTCCCGGATTTCCCCCGCTGTATCACAGCGATACGTTTGCATTCATACATTAAAGCGTAACGCTTTTAATCACTAAATTTTGAATATAAGTATACCATCCTGATAAGAAATGTCAACCACCTTTTCCAAAACAAAAATCCCCAACATAAAAAACAAAAATAATATATAAAAAAGCCGGACACACATCCAACAGACATGCGTCCAGCTATACATTTTTTACTTGCAGTTATTTTGAAAGAGCTCAATCCAGTTCTTCATCCACATACTTCTGTATATTAGAAGCATTCACATACTTCTTAACCTGCGCTCCGTCAGTGATCACAAGTGTAGGCGCCTGACGGATCCCGTACTGCTTAACAAGTTCGGGATTCTGCTCGGCATCGATGATCTCCAGTTCCTCACCTTCCAGCATTTTCTTTGCCATACGGCAGTTTGGACAGGTGCTGGTCGTGAAGAGATATTTGTGCGATGCCACCGGCTGGATCTCAACCTCGTCGCCTTTCATGGTCATCATGCTGGTGTGTACCTTTTTCAACTGGGAGTGGGTAATATCATAGAGGGTACGGTTCTTGTACTCCTGTGTCTTACCATCATTCCAGTTCTGTACCGGACGGTAGTAGCCGGTGATACGGCTGTAAACTTCAGCCTTCTTTCCACATTTCGGACAGGTGAAATGCTCTCCGCTGATGTAGCCATGCTCCTGACATACGGAATAGGTCGGAGAAATGGTGTAATACGGCAGGCGATAATTCTCTGCGATCTTACGTACCAGAGACGCTGCTGCCTTCCAGTCCGGAAGTTTCTCTCCCAGGAATGCGTGGAATACAGTTCCGGATGTATACAAAGTCTGCAGATCATCCTGAATATCCAGTGCGTCAAAAATATCAGCGGTATAATCAACCGGCAGATGGGAGCTGTTTGTGTAATACGGAGTATCGCCCTCTTTTCCTGCTGTCTTGATATCCGGATAACGGCTTCTGTCGTGTTTGGCAAGGCGGTATGCGGTGGATTCCGCCGGTGTTGCCTCCAGATTGAAAAGCTCTCCCGGATACTGCTCCTGATAGTCAGAAAGACGGTTTCTCATATGCTCCAGAACCTCTTTCGTAAACTTCTGGGTCTCCGGATCTGTCATGTCTTTTTTCAGCCAGCATGCATTTAAGCCCGCTTCGTTCATTCCCACAAGACCGATGGTGGAAAAATGATTCTCAAAACTTCCAAGATATCTCTTGGTATACGGATACAGTCCCTCATCCAGAAGTCTGCTGATCACATCTCTCTTGATGTGAAGAGATCTTGCGGAGATATCCATCATGCGATCCAGACGCTGATAAAATTCCTTCGGTGTTCTGGAAAGATATGCAATACGTGGCATATTGATAGTTACAACACCTACAGAACCTGTACTCTCACCGGAACCGAAGAAACCGCCGCTCTTTTTGCGGAGCTCACGGAGATCCAGGCGGAGACGGCAGCACATGCTGCGGATGTCGCTCGGTTTCATATCACTGTTGATGTAGTTGGAAAAATACGGAGTACCGTACTTGGAAGTCATCTCAAAGAGAAGTCTGTTATTCTCGGTATCGGACCAGTCAAATTCCTTTGTGATGGAATAAGTCGGGATCGGATACTGGAATCCACGTCCGTTGGCATCTCCCTCGATCATGGTCTCGATAAATGCCTTATTGACCATATCCATCTCTTTCTTGCAGTCTTTATACTTGAAGTCCATATCCTTGCCGCCTACGATGGCAGGAAGTTCTGCAAGGTCATCCGGAACAGTCCAGTCCAGTGTAATATTGGAAAACGGTGCCTGGGTTCCCCAGCGGCTCGGTGTGTTCACCCCATATACAAAAGACTCAATGCATTTCTTCACTTCCGGATAAGAAAGGTTGTCCACCTTTACAAAAGGAGCCAGATAGGTATCAAAGGATGAAAATGCCTGTGCGCCTGCCCACTCATTCTGCATGATACCCAGGAAATTTACCATCTGGTTACAGAGCACGCTTAAATGCTTGGCCGGTGCGGAAGTGATCTTACCCTCGATTCCGCCAAGGCCCTCACGGATCAGCTGTTTCAGGGACCATCCTGCACAGTATCCGGTCAGCATGGACAGATCGTGGATATGGATATCCGCATTTCTGTGTGCCTCCGCGATCTCATTGTCATAGATCTCAGACAGCCAGTAATTGGCAGTAACAGCTCCGGAGTTGCTTAAGATCAGTCCTCCTACAGAATAGGTTACTGTTGAGTTCTCTTTTACACGCCAGTCCTCAACCTTTACATAGCTGTTTACGATTTCTTTATAGTCAAGGATGGTAGATTTCATATTGCGGATCTTCTCACGCTGCTTGCGATAAAGGATATACGCCTTGGCAACATCGGAATATCCTGCCTGGATCAGTACGTTCTCCACACTGTCCTGGATATCCTCCACAGAGATCCGGTTGTTCTCGATCTTATTCTGAAAATCCGCAGTAACACGAAGTCCCAGAAGGTCGATCATATCCGGACTGTAATTCTTGCCCTTGGCATCAAACGCCTTATCAATGGCTGCGGTGATCTTCCCCATTTTAAATTCGTCTAATTCACCGTCTCTTTTTACTACCTGAAACATAAGAAAATGCCTCCCTCATGCATATATTTATAAAGCGGACTCTCTTATTCCGCCTCACTTACCTGCCCATGAACATACCCCGTTTCACGATCTATGTTCAAAGCGCTGTAGGCTTATTGTATCAGACACACTCCTTTGCGTCAACACAAAAAGCACCATATATAGTGTCCATTTTGTTCACGGTACTATATATGGTACTGAGTAGTTTTTTTAACATTATGTAACTTTCGGATAGATTTCCCGCGGAACCCTTGCTTTTACAGCAATTCCGCCTTCTGTATACTCTTCCGAAAGAAGCTGTCCATACTCACGGATCAGCTGGATCTGACCGGCCTCCGAATACGGAAAAAGCCGCTCCATATAAATCTGGCCTTCTGCAAGGATCTCAGAGAGCAGTTCCTTAAATTCTTCAAGTCCTTCTCCTGTCCGTGCGGAAATCTTCAGCGTATGATCTGCACGGAGATCCCGGAGACTTTCCCCGGAAACACGGTCCTGCTTGTTAAAAAGTGTGATCGTCTTTTTCCCAAGGGCGCCCAGCTCTTTCAGGGTCTCATATACGATATGCATCTGCATCTCCGCCTGGGGATTGGACTCATCTACCACATGAATGATGTAGTCCGCATATTTGGCTTCTTCCAGGGTACTCTTGAAGGCTTCTACCAGATTGTGGGGAAGCTTCCGGATAAATCCTACAGTATCCGTAAGAAGAAGCTGCTGTCCGTCATCCAGTGTCAGAAGACGTGTGGTCGGGTCCAGCGTGGCAAAAAGCTTATCCTCCGAAAGCACCGACGCACCGGTCAGTGTATTCAGAAGCGTGGATTTTCCCGCATTGGTGTAGCCGACAATAGCCGCAGTCTTCAGATTTCCTGCCGCTCTTCTGGAACGGAGCAGTTCCCTGTGCTTTTCCACCTGGGAAAGTTCCTGCTTCAGTGCGGAGATCCGGTTTCGGATCAGACGGCGGTCTGTCTCCAGTTTCTTCTCACCGGGACCTCTGGTACCGATTCCTCCTCCAAGCCTTGAGAGAGAAGAACGAAGTCCCACAAGACGTGCAGAACGGTAACGGAGCTGTGCAAGCTCTACCTGGATCTTACCTTCGCTTGTCACGGCACGCTTCGCAAAAATGTCAAGAATCAGCAAGGTACGGTCCATAACCTTGCATTCCAGTTCCCGCTCCAGATTGTTCATCTGAGCAGGAGAAAGCTCATCGTCACAGATCACACCGTTGGCATTCAGGGCATAGAGAAGGCCTTTTACCTCCTCGATCTTGCCTTTTCCGATATAGGTGCCAGGATGTATTGCCTCGCGGTTCTGGATGATCCTGCCAGCAACGTATGCACCTGCTGTAGCCGCAAGCTCTCCAAGCTCATCCAGGGATTCTTCCATGTCATCCCCCAGATTTGCCTGAACCCCGATCAGGATGACCCGGTCCTGTATTTCCTCAAAATATTCCATATCAGCCCTCCGAAGACGTTCTGGTTTTCAGGAAAGCCAGCTCTTTTTTGGCAGCGGAATCTTCCGGGAACATATCAACATATTCCTGTGCCTTGGTCAGTGCGGTGGCAAAATCCAGTTTTTTCTCATAGGCTACGATCTCGTTGAACAGAAGGCTCTGCATCTCGTCTGTGGTAGCAGTCGGGAGACCTTTTGTAATGTTATCAAGAGCAGAATCATAATCCCCATTCCGGATATCACACAGTGCCAGGCCGTTATATCCCTTGGCGGAATCTCCCACTGCGGAAATATACTGTTTATACATTGCCTGGGCATTTTCCACATCATCCTGAGCCAGATATACCATTCCCAGGAGAAGAAGAGCTTCCGTATTATCCTTCTTGGTTGCTTCCAGGAGCTCTTTTTTTGCATTGCTGTAATCTTCCATATAATAGTAAACGCGGCCTCTGTCACAGTGATCCTGCGCGTCCTTGGCCTCAGAAGAAAGGGCAGCCTCCAGATATCTGGTTCCGTCTGCTTCCATATCTTTATCCAGATACGCTTCATAGATCTGGATCGCCATATCATAGGTGGAGTCCTCTCCATAGGCCTGCTTAAAGTTCGATGCCGCTTCCTCGTAGGAATCCATGGCAAGGGCAACTTTTCCGGTAAGGAAATAACTGCTGGCATCCATGGAAAAATCTTCTCCTAATGTCTGGCAGTCTGCCATGGCGTCCTCATAATTTCCAGCTTTCAGCTCTGCGGTGGCACGGTAAGACAAAATATCCCTGCGCAGGCTTTTACTTACCCGGTCACAGCCCAATGCCTCTGTAAAATTATTCACCGCATCCTCATATTTGCCAAGACGCAGGCTTGCAATCCCCGCCCCACGGTAGGACTGTGCCAGTTTTACCCCGTTCTGGATAGAACTCTGGTACTCCTCCAGGGCATACTTGTAGCTTCCCTGAGAAAGATCTTTACCCGCCTGCTCGTATGTTTTTGTTTTTTCACTGCCGCAGCCGCCCAGAAGCAAAGCTCCTGTAACGGCTGCAAGAATCAATACGGTCTTTGTATTTTTCATGGAATTCCTTATTCTACAACAAGCCCTTCGGCTTCCATTACATCAACAACACTGTCTACATATTTATGGCAGAGTTCATCGGTTCCTGCTTCTACCATAACACGGATCAGCGGCTCTGTACCGCTCTCACGTACCAGGATACGGCCATCATCGCCAAGTGCCTCTGCCGCAGCCTCGATGGATGCTTTTACCTTCTCATTCTCCAGTGCTGTTTTCTTGTCGGAAACGCGCACATTGCGGAGAAGCTGCGGGTAAACCTTCATCTCCTTGGCAAGGTCGCAGAGTGTGGCTTTCTGGTCCACACATGCTTCCATGATCATCAGGGATGTGAGGATTCCGTCACCGGTAGCAGAATAACGGCTGAAAATAATATGTCCGGACTGCTCACCGCCGATACTGTAATTGTTTTCCATCATATTCTCGGCAACGTATTTGTCACCGACTGCAGTCTGCTCGTAGTCGATGCCTTCCCGCTCAAGGGATTTGTAAAGGCCAAGGTTTGACATAACAGTTGTTACAACTGTATTTCCGTTCAGCTGTCCTTTTTCTCTTAAGTATTTACCGCAGACATACATAATCTTGTCACCGTCAATGATGTTTCCACGGTGGTCTACGGCGATACAGCGGTCTGCATCACCATCGTATGCAAAACCGATATCCAGACCTTTATCTACCACAAATTGTCTCAGAACTTCAATGTGTGTGGAACCGCACCCACGGTTGATGTTGGTTCCGTTCGGCTCATTATTGATTACGTAAGTTTTTGCACGGAGTGCGTCAAAAACACTCTTGGCAATGGCGGATGAACTTCCGTTGGAGCAGTCCAGTCCCACCTTGATATTCTTGAAATCGTGGCATGGGATAGAGATCAGATGTCCGATATAACGGTTTCTTCCAGATGCAAAATCAACCGTACAGCCGATATCTTCTCCGGTTGCCAGCGGAAGTTCTTCGATCTCTCCATCCAGATAAGCCTCGATACGTGCTTCAATATCTGCGGAAATCTTCTGTCCGTTCTCATTGAGGACTTTGATTCCATTATCGTTAAACGAATTATGGCTTGCGGAAATCATGATACCGCAGTCAAAATCTTCTGTACGTACCACATAGGATACACTTGGAGTTGTGGTTACATGAAGCAGATAGGCGTCTGCTCCGGATGCGGTAAGTCCTGCCGCAAGGGCATACTCAAACATGTAACTGCTTCTTCTTGTATCCTTGCCGATCACGATCTTCGCCTTGTGATCTCTGCCGTAATACCAGCCAAGATAACGTCCCACACGAAATGCATGATCTGCTGTAAGTTTTACATTTGCTTCACCACGAAAACCATCTGTTCCGAAATATTTACCCATAATGCTCTCCTTTATTACTGATACAGTCCTTCCGGATAAACGCCGTCATCTGTAAGTTTTTTGAATGCAGCCTGTACAGATGCCTTATCTTCCTGATAAGTAACACCAAACCACTCGTCCTTTGTCTCAAGAACGTCAACTGCTGCTTTCCCGGAATGGATCAGCTGGTCGATAAGCTCTGGAAGAAGATACTCTTTCTTGATGTCTCCCTCTTTGATCCCACCAAGGAACTCAATGAAACCTTTCTCAAGGATTTCCATAAATTCCGGTGTCAGTCCCCACATATTCATGGAAACAAGGCTCTTGGTATCCAGCGCTTCTGCTGTACCATCGTCATTTCTTGTCTCTGCGCCGTCTGCTGTCTTGAAGATGTTATGTGTCTCTGTAACGCCGACAAGCTTGCCGTCCTCAATATGGCACACACCTCTTGTAACGCTTCCGTTGTCGCTTAATGTATTTCCAAGGCGGAAACCTGCCATGCAGATGTGCATCGGGCCATCCTGCGGATGATCCTGTACCAGATAGTCGTGAACTTTTACGTAGGCCTCTTTTCCATAGTAGTCATCTGCATTGATAACAGCGAATGGCTCGGAAAGGACTTTCTTTGCTGCCAGTACGGCATGTCCGGTTCCCCATGGCTTGGTACGGTCTGCCGGTTTCCGGAAATCTCCCGGAAGATCATCGATCTCCTGGAATGCATAAGCAACCTCTGTAATCTTGGAGATACGGTCTCCGATCACTCTTTTGAACTCATCCTCAAGGTCTTTACGGATAATAAATACAACCTTGTTGAATCCTGCCTCCAGTGCATCATGAATGGAATAGTCCATAATGATCTCACCCTTCGGTCCTACCGGTGCAAGCTGCTTGATTCCTTTTCCAAAACGGCTGCCAATTCCGGCTGCCATGATTACCAGTGCTGTCTTTTTCATGTTTCGTTTCCTCCTGATTTATTATAGTTTTTTGAACTCTATCTCTGTAATTAACGATTACTCCTGTTCATTGAGCTTGGTCAGCTTCACTGCCTGGTCTGCCGCGATCAGGCTGTCGATGATCTCATCCAGATCTCCGTTAAGGATATTCTCAAGGCGATGAAGGGTCAGTTTGATCCTGTGGTCCGTCACACGTCCCTGCGGGAAGTTGTAGGTACGGATCTTCTCGGAACGGTCACCGGTACCGATCTGGCTTCTTCTTGCCTCTGCCTCAGCGTCATGCTGCTTGGCAAGTTCCATCTCATACAGACGGGAACGGAGCACGCGAAGTGCCTTGTCCTTGTTTTTGAGCTGAGATTTCTCATCCTGGCAGGAAATTACGATTCCTGTAGGGATATGGGTAAGACGTACCGCGGAGTCTGTAGTATTGACACACTGACCACCGTTTCCGGAAGCACGGAACACATCGAATTTACATTCATTGAGATCCAGATGGAAATCAATCTCTTCTGCTTCAGGCATGATGGCCACAGTACAGGTGGAAGTATGGATTCTTCCGCCGGATTCTGTCTCCGGTACTCGCTGTACACGGTGTACACCACTTTCGTATTTCAGTCTGGAATACGCACCCTCACCTTTGATCATGAAAGTAACTTCCTTGAAGCCGCCGATACCGTTCTCATTAAGGCTGAGCATCTCGGTTTTCCAGCGACGGGACTCTGCATATTTCACATACATACGATAGATCTCTGCCGCAAAGAGAGCCGCCTCATCACCGCCTGCACCTCCACGGATCTCAACGATAACGTTCTTGCTGTCATTAGGGTCTTTCGGAAGAAGAAGGATCTTCAGCTCATGCTCCAGCTCCTCCACTCTCTTTCTTGCGTCGGAAAGCTCCTCTTTCAGCATCTCACGCATCTCTTCGTCCTTCTCGCTCTCCAGCATGGAAAGACTGTCCTCGATGGTCTCTTTGTTTTTCTTGTATTCTTTATATGCGTCAACGATCGGCTGCAGGTCGCTCTGCTCTTTCATCAGCTTCTGAAAATGCGCCGGATCATCGGTTACTCCCGGTTCTCCCAGCTCATTGAGAAGCTCTTCAAAACGTACCAGCAGATCATCCAGTTTATCAAACATGTATTTCCTCCTGTTTCTGATACCTGTGAATCACAATTTTTACAAAGGCTTCTGCCCCATCACTACACGGTCAAGGCCCGGAAGATCTTTTACCACCTGAACCTTTTCAAAACCGGCATTTCTCAGCATTTCACTGACTGCCTCCCCCTGAGTGCAGCCAATCTCATACAGAAGCCATCCACCCGGCTTCAGGTATTTCCCTGCCTCTTTGGTGATCTTTCTGTAAAAATAAAGCCCATCCTCCATTCCGTCAAGAGCCTTTCTGGGGTCATGAAGACGGACTTCTTCCATTAATGTTTCAATTTCTTCTGTCGCGATATAAGGCGGGTTTGAAATAAGAATATCATATTTCCCACCCTCTTTTCCACCTTTTTCGCAAAAATACGGTGCCGAGAACAGATCACTTTCCAAAAAATCCGCCCGGTTCTCCACTTTCAGAAGGCTGGCGTTCTCTTTCGCCACCTCCAGTGCTTCCGGAGAAACGTCCACACCCGCACCACGGGCATCCTGCCGTTCCAGAAGAAGGCTTATGAGAATGCAGCCGGAGCCCGTACACATATCCAGGATCTCCGGTTTCTCCACATCCTCAAGGCATTTCAGACCTTCCTCCACCAGTGTCTCGGTGTCCTGTCTCGGGATGAGCACATTTTCGTTTACATAAAACTCATAGCCCATAAAAAAAGCCTGATGAGTCAGCTGCTGTACAGGAATATGTCCTGCCCGCCTGCCGATCAGCTCAAGATACTCTGCTGCGGTCTCATCAGACACCGGTTCATCACCATGTGCAAAATAGTATGCCCGGTTCTTTCCGGTCTTATATTCCAGAAGGAGCCAGGCATCCAGCCCGGCTTCTTCCAATCCGTTATCTTTCAGTATCGTTGTTCCTTTTTTGAGAAGTGACTCAAGAGTCTGCATGGCTTGTCTCCTTTGTCTCATAAGGGATATCCAGGTCAAATTCCTCTTTCAGATAGGCTCTCCAGTCAAAAACCGCCTCAACAGCCTTGATGGCTACTTCTGCCATATCTGCGGTTGGTTCCTTGGTGGTGAATTTCTGCATGGCAAGACCTGGTTTACTCATAATGTCCGCAAATTTACTGTCTGTTCTTCCTGCCCACTGGATGATCTCAAAAGAGATTCCCGCAACTACCGGCACCATGAGAAGTCTTCCAAACAGTCTTACCCAGTAAACCGGAACCAGCACAAACACAAAGTGCAGCACAATACTTACCAGCATGACCAGGAACAGAAAACTGGTTCCACAGCGCTTATGGAGCCTGGAACTCTTCAGCACGTTCTCCACAGTCAATGGCAGTCCGTGTTCCACACAGTTGATACATTTATGTTCCGCACCGTGATACATAAATGTTCTCTGGATATCCTTCATTCTGGAGATCAGGAACATATATCCCATAAACAGTGCCAGCTTTACAAAAGCTTCTACTACAGTAACCAGGAATTCCGAAGCCCCTACCTTGCGGATCAGACTGGCCAGTATATACGGAAGAAACATAAAAGCAGCCACAGATACTACCATAGAAACAGCTACCGTAATGTAAAGAAGCCACTTGAACTGCTTATCTTCTTTGGCTTTCTTTGCGGAACGCTCCTCTTCTGTAAGCTGCTCATTCTTCTTCGCGGTTTCTTCATCTTCCTCATCACCTGCGATCTCCGCAGAGTACATCAGGCATTTCGTACCTACCACAAGAGAATCCACAAAACTTACCACACCACGGATGATGGGCTTCTTCAGAAACGCATGGTTTCCGAAGGTACATTTATAGTCTTCTACTTTCAGCTCGATCTCCTGGTCCGGACGGCGCACTGCGATAGAATATTTGTCCTTGTGGCGCATCATGATGCCTTCCATCACGGCCTGTCCGCCAATATTCGATGATTTCATTCATTCTCTCCTGTGCAAACTGAAAAAATTTTTCAGTTAAAGAAAGGTTGAGATTTCCCAACCTCAACCTTCTCATTTCCTGTATTCGCAATAATTACTTATTCAGGCCGTATTTCTTGTTGAACTTATCGATACGTCCACGAGCCTGTGTAGCCTTCTGCTGTCCTGTGTAGAACGGATGGCATTTGGAGCAGATCTCAACGTGGATGTCCTCTTTAGTAGAACCTGTTACGAAAGTGTTTCCGCAGTTGCAGGTTACAGTTGCCTGATAGTAGTTCGGATGGATTCCTTCTCTCATGATTTTCACCTCTCTATATAATTTAATATTATTCGTATACAATTGACGAATTCCATTTTAAACAGCTTGCTAAGTATAACACAGCTTTCCTGAAAATGCAAGGACTTTATAAAAATTTCTGTTTCTTTACAGTCTGTACCAGCTCCGCATTGGTCCTGGTTCTGGCAAAGGTATTCAGAATCTGTTCTACCGCCTCATCGGACTTCATTCCGTTGAGTGCTTTTCGCATAATATAAACAGCTTCCTGCTCATCCTTGCTGAGAAGAAGATCCTCTCTTCTGGTTCCGGATTTCTGGATATCGATGGCCGGGAATACACGTTTTTCCTGTAATTTACGGTCAAGGACAAGCTCCATATTACCGGTTCCCTTGAACTCCTCGTAGATGACATCGTCCATCTTGCTTCCGGTATCCACAAGTGCCGTTGCCAGAATCGTCAGGCTTCCGCCCTCACGCATATTACGGGCTGCGCCAAAAAATCTCTTAGGCATATGAAGGGCCGCCGGATCAAGACCACCGGATAAAGTCCTTCCACTTGGCGGGATAATCAGGTTATAGGCTCTGGCAAGTCGTGTAATGGAATCCAGAAGGATGATCACATCCTGTTTATGTTCTACCAGACGACGGGCACGCTCCACAACCATCTCGGAAACTCTCTTATGATGCTCCGGAAGTTCATCAAACGTGGAATAGATCACTTCCACATTAGGTCCCTGGATTGCTTCCTTGATATCGGTAACCTCCTCCGGACGCTCATCGATCAGAAGGATAATGAGATGCATATCTTTATTATTCTTAAGGATGGACTTTGCAACGTCCTTCAGAAGGGTTGTCTTACCGGCTTTCGGCGGAGATACGATCATTCCTCTCTGTCCCTTTCCGATAGGGCTGATCAGGTCTACAATGCGCATGGCAGTTGTACCGCCTGCACGCTCCATAACCAGTCTCTCATTAGGAAAGATCGGTGTCATATCTTCAAAATTATATCTTCTCTGGCCTTCACTCGGATGGAATCCATTGATGGAGGACACGTAAAGAAGTGCACTGAATTTCTCTCCCTGGGTCTTGATCCGGATATTTCCCTGGATGATATCACCGGTCTTTAAATTAAAGCGGCGGATCTGGGAAGGCGAAACATAAATATCGTTTTCACCAGGAAGATAGTTGGCACAGCGGATAAATCCATATCCATCCGGAAGTACCTCCAGGATCCCATTGGCTTTTTCACCACTGTCCAGCTGTGTGGATTCTGAAGGAACATTGCCATTCTCCGGACGCGCTTCTGCCTCGTGGCTGCCATCACGTGTATAAGCACGTTCTTCCTGTGCCGGCCTTCTGTAATTCTCCCTGTTATATGCACTGCGGTTGTAGCTTTCTCTGTTGTTCTCTCTGCGTCCGTTTATATTTCTGTGTTCCTGATCATTCCGCTCCGTACGATACTCTTTCCGTTCCTGCTGATTTTCAGATGCTGGACGGGTTCGATATTCATTTTTTTCATTTTCCTGTACTTTCTCTTTCAGAGAATTCTCACCCGCTGTATTTCCCGGTGTTTCTTCCGTCTTCTCCTTCACCGCTTCCTTTGCGTCTTCTTCCAGCATTCTCTCGATCAGTGCCGGTTTTCTCAAAGTAGAGATTCCCTTCATCCCTCTTGCCTTTGCCAGATCTTTCAGCACTGCCAGAGACAATGATTCATATTTTTCTCTCATAAATAAATCCTCTATTCTTGCTTAATTATGATAAATTGTAATTTTATAATGGAAATCTGATGCAGTCTGACATGACCGCACTGGTATCTGAACCGTTATGAAATATGATTATGATAATAATATACACTATTTTTGAAGCAATGCAAGAAATTTTTGTCGACAATGAATCTTCCGTTACCGGAAGGAGGGGCTGGATATCTCAAGTAACGAGAATGCGATGCGCAGTTATTCAAAAAATCCCCGGGATAAACTCCCGGGGATTCGGCTGTATAACTTATTATTTCCAGATTACCTTATAAACATTCATGATCTTGTTTACCTGTGCGTCTGTAACCTTTGACAGTGCATTGGTGATTGCTTCGTATGTCTGAGGACGCTGTGCCTTCAGTACAGAAGGATTCTCTGTATACTCCAGAACGGATTCTGCGAAGTACTCAGACGCATTCTGTGTTGCATAAGCCTTTCTGACACCTGTGAATTTAGATTTCTCACTGTTATAAACAGATGCGAAAGCTGCATTCTTATCTACATTACCAGCGATAAATGCAAGATAATGGCCAAGCTCATGGTAGATCGTATCATCCTCCACTTTAAGAGTGATCGTTCTTGATCTTCCATCAAAATATCCGGCGTAGGAAACGCTTGGATCAACAATGACGGTAAATCCCATCTTTGTAAATGCATTTAATACTCTGCTGTCCATCTGAGGTGCAATAGATGCTACATTGCTGACTGTGTATTTCTCTTTTTTAGCAGTTGTACTTCCTGCAGTAGTAGCATTCACAGTTGTAGATGCCGCTGCAACAACTGTTGTAGTTGTCTGCACTGTAGTGGTAACCTTCTGTGTCTGTACTACATTTTTAGATTTTTTGGTGTATTTCCGGCTTGTATCTGTCTGTACGGTTGTTGTTGTCTTTATGGTTGTAGTCTGATTTTTCTTGGTTGTCTTGTTTGTAGTTTTCTTGGTTGTCGGAAGTTTCTTGGTATAAGTCTTCGTAGCTGCTGCTTTTAACTTGATGTTCTTCTTGGTTGTCTTGCTGCTCTTGGTTGTCTTGGTTGTAACCTTCGGCTGTGAAGCAAGCGGTGTATCATCATCTTCAATCGTCTGCTCGACTACCGGATCTGTGTAATTCGGCAGTTCCGGCACCTGTGAGTCCTGCCATACCATTGCAAAGCTTCCTGCTGTGATCAGTGCAGCAGCTGCAATACATCCAGCTGCGATCTTCTTTTTCATAAAGAAATTTTTAAGGTTCATTTTTTTCATACTTTTCACACCTTTCTGAAAACGGACGTTCCGACCGTCATCCATATTCGGTGGCCGCAGAATTTACTGCATCAAAAAAACCGCTTATTTTAAATAAACGGCCGCGTCAACACATAAATCCTTTTCACCTGGATGCTGTCTGATTACGTCACTAAATCGGAATTTAATGCGGCAACCGGCTGTCATAGTCTTTCAATTGTGACCTTAGACCCTTGGCTTTGCGTCCCTGCTTTTCAACAGGTTTGCCTTTTATATGTATAGTATATGTTTTTTCTTTCGAAATGTCAACATTTTACTCCCTGTTCTCTCTGCTTGTTCTGTCTTTTTTTTTCATAATCTGCTATACTGTTATCTGTAAAAAAAGAAAAAAACATTATATGACAGGAGAACGGCAAATATGTCAAAAACTTTATCTGCCCGTCTCTTTTTTGTACTGCTGCTTTTCGGAACTGTGTTTTTTCTGACTGGCTGCGGGAATTCCGGAAGTTCCGGTGACAAGCCTCCGTCTTACTCACCAGCCCGTGTTCTCACTCCGGAGGCACCCGGTAAACAGACACTGGGAAGTTCCCCTCTGATCCTGGATATTTCCAATCAGGACCAGGGTTATATGACTGCCAGCTCCGACTCAGGAGATTCCCGTATGAATATACAGCTTACTTCCCCGTCCGGTGTCCTTTACTCCTATTTTCTGGAGCCGGAGGAACAGGCTGTTATTCCCTTTTCGGAAGGCTCCGGAGATTATTCCATTACCTGTTACCAGCAGGTAGACGGAAGCCAGTATGCCGCACTTTATGCAGAAACTCTTACTGTAAAACTTCAAAATGAGTTTCTTCCATTTCTGTATCCCAACCAGTATGTGGATTTTTCCGTCAAAAGTGAAGCCTGTACTCTGGCACAGTCACTGGTCAAAGATGGTATGAACGATGTGGAAATCCTGAAAGCTTTTTATACATATGTCACAGAACATATCACCTACGATTACGATAAGGCAGATTCTGTAGAGGCCGGATATCTTCCTGATGTAGACGAAACCCTTCAGTCAGGCACCGGCATCTGCTTTGATTATGCAGCACTGACTGCGGCAATGCTTCGAAGTCAGGATATTCCCTGCAAACTTGAGATTGGCTATTCCGGCGACATCAAGCATGCCTGGATCGATGTCTACATCCAGAACAAAGGCTGGGTAACAAAAGCAATCTCCTTTGACGGAGATACATGGAAACTTATGGACCCAACCTTTGATGCCAACAGCAACGGCAATGAAGCGATCCAGGAATATATCGGAGACGAAAGCAACTACACGGTACAGTATACACACTGACCAACCACCCGCAAAAAAGGAGACTTTATTATGAAATCTAAACTGACAGCCCGGGAATTATCCAATTTCTGCGGGCAGATGGGAATACTGCTGCATTCCGGCATATCAACAACAGAAGGACTCCATATCCTCTGTGAAGAAAGCAAAACCGACACAGATCGTGAGATTCTGAAGCCACTTATCAATTCCATGGAAAAAAACGGTTCTCTTTCCCAGGCTCTTGAGGATTCCGGCTGTTTTCCAAAAGCTATGACCGCCTATATAAAAACAGGCGAAGAAACCGGTTGTCTGGATGAGATCATGACAAGCCTCTCCCGGCATTATGATCAGGAGCAGGAAATTTCCCAGCAGATACGAAGTGCAGTCACCTATCCGCTGATCATGCTTGGAATGATGGCAGTAGTAATCCTGGTTCTTCTTGTAAAAGTTCTCCCCGTGTTCCAGCAGGTCTTTCATCAGATGGGTCTGGAAATGAACGGAATCTCACAGGGACTTTTAAATGCCGGCAATATGATCAGTCGCTATTCTGCTGTTTTTCTGATTCTTGCAGTACTTCTCATTGGCTGCATTCTTTTTTTCAGTCTCACAGAAAAAGGTCATGCCAAACTTCGAAAATTGGTCACACATCTTCCTGTTTTTTGTGAGATTCCTGTTGCCATGGATTACAGCCGTCTGGCGCAGGGACTGTCTCTGGGGCTTCGAAGCGGTCTTTCTCCGGAAACCAGTCTTGAGCTTACAGAAGCAATGCTCACACAACCGGAAATTCTTGAGAAGCTCCGAAAAACTTCCGAACTTCTGAACAACGGGGAAGCTTTTTCAAAGGCTCTGACAGAGTCCGAACTGTTCAGTGGCATGGAGGGACGTCTGATCAGTATTTCCTTCTACTCCGGAACCAGTGACGAAACTTTTCGCAGGCTGTCTCAGCAGTACACAGAAAAATCCATAGATCTGATCTCTCAGGCAGTATCTGTTGTGGAACCAACTATTGTGATCCTGCTTTCCCTGCTTGTAGGACTTGTCCTGCTTTCCGTAATGATGCCGCTTCTGGGAATCCTTTCAGATTTTGCGATATAAGGTGGTGACAACATGGAACTTTTTGAAAGTCGACGAAAAAAAATTTTCCGGGGGCTTCTGCTTCTTTTTCCTGTATTTCTTCTGATATTTGCCTGTATTCTGTTTGTAGCGGGCGTCAGTCATACATCCGGCCAGGCTCTCGTGAAAGAACAGGATGCTCTGGAACAGGCATTAAAGAACAGTGCTGTCCGCAGCTACGCCATGACCGGTGAATATCCTGAAGATCTTGCACAGCTCCTTAATGATTACCATATCACCTATGACAAAAACCGATTTATCGTAGAATATATCCCCAACGGTTCCAATCTCCTGCCTTCTATCAGCGTTATTGCGCGTCCTGGCAGTTCGAAAGGAGGCGCTTCTTCATGAAACTGAAAAAAAATACCGGCCATTCCATATCCTCTCTTTTTTCACTCCTTCTGTTCGGTGTTTTTGCGCTGTTTCTTATGCTGATGCTGTTGTTCTCCGCAAGAGTTTACCAGCAGACTGTAAAACAGACGGATTCCGATTCCGGGCTTGGGACTGCCATCACCTATCTGACGACCAAATTCCGGCAGCATGACAAGGCCGACGGGATTTTCTCAGGTTCCCTGGATGATATCCCTGCACTTTGTTTTCGGGACACACTGAAGGGAAAAGATTATATTACCTATATTTATCTGAAAGATGGAAATCTTACAGAACTTTTCACCGTTGCGGATTCTCAGGCAAGCGCATCAGCCGGTACTTCCATTTCTCAGCTTTCGGATTTTCAGGCAGAAAACCTGGATAATGGTTTTTACCGCATTTCCCTGAAAAGTGCAACCGGAATCTCTGCACACTTTCTGCTGCACAGCACAGCCGAATCTTCCGTTACCGGTACAGATGCAGGCAAAAAGGAGGCATCATGAAGAAATCACAGCATAATTCCAGTACCAGTCTTTTTCTTATGGAAATGATCCTGGCGCTTTTATTTCTTTCTCTCTGCTCGGCTGCCTGCATTCAGATTTTTGCGGCAGCCCGTAAAAACCGTATACAGGCAGAACAGTGGAATCAGATTCAGGCACTCACCACTTCTGTGGGAGAAGCACTGGAAGGCAGCAATGGATCTCCCAAACAGCTTCTTGCTCTTCTTCCGGATGGCACACAGACCGACAACAGCCTGATCTGGTATTACGACCATTCCTGGCAGAACTGTTCCAGAGATGAGGCAGATTACGAAATGGTTTTCGTTTTGTCCACAACCTCCTCTGAAAAATCCGGAGAGCTTTCCTTCCGCAATATCCCGGAAAATACTTTGCTTTATCAGATCACCTTAAATTTTCCTGACTGTGGCAACGGAAAGGAGGAAATCCATTGAAACAAAAACATACTTTTTTCGTAACAATAGGAATTCCTTCGCTGTTTCTGATCTTTTCCGTACTTTGCCTCTGTGTACTGGCTTTGCTTACTCTTTCCAGTTCACGGACCAGTTTAACAACAGCCAGACATTCCATGGAACAGACAGAGAAATATTATTCAGCCTGCAGTGAGGCTACCGAGCGTGTAGCCGATATCCGCAGTACACTGGCCGGATATTTGGCATCCGCAGAAGATAAAGCGGAATATTTTTCCCAGGTGAAGACTTTTGCAGATACGCAACAGGATCTTGTCTGGAATTCCTCTGATCACACCCTGTCTTTTTCCACGAAATTTGCCGACAGTCAGCAGCTTTCGGTGATACTTGAGATTTTTTATCCAGGAAAGACCGAAACCTCCGTATTGAAGATCCTTCAGTGGAGCACAGAATCTAATGGCACCTGGAATCCTGACAATCATCAAAATCTATTTAAAGGAGAGTGAACAAATGGATACTCCAATTCCTGAATTTCTTGCAGAAGCTGCCAATAAACGGGTCTCCGATATTTTTATCATCGCAGGCCGTCCTCTGGCCGAAAAAATTGATGGCCACCTTTTCAGCAGTGGTGACCGATTGATGCCAGCCGAAACGGAAGCACTTCTGCGCACCATCTATACACTTGCGGAAAACCGTGATATATCCCGGCTTCTGGAAACCGGTGACGATGACTTTTCGTTTTCCATTCCCGGCGTCTCCCGTTTCCGTGTCAACGCTTATAAACAGCGTGGTTCCCTGGCTGCCGTGATCCGTGTGATCGCCTTCCGGCTGCCGGATCCTGCAGAGCTTTCCATTCCGGAAGATGTGATGAGTGTTTCTGATTATACACGCGGCATGGTCCTTGTCACCGGTTCTGCCGGAAGCGGTAAATCTACCACTATGGCCTGCCTCATTGACCGGATTAACCACACCCGGGAAGGCCACATTATTACCCTGGAAGATCCTCTGGAATATCTTCACCGCCATGACCGCTGCATTGTCAGCCAGCGAGAGATCTGCACCGACACCGAGAGTTACTTGACTTCTCTTCGTGCCACCCTCCGCCAGAGCCCCGATGTAATCCTTCTGGGTGAGATGCGTGATTATGAAACCATACAGACCGCCATGACTGCCGCAGAAACCGGCCATCTGGTTCTTTCCAGTCTGCATACTCTGGGCGCTGCCAACACCATCGAGCGTATCATGGATGTCTTTGAACCTTCCCAGCAGCGTCAGATCGCTATCCAGCTTTCCATGGTCCTTCAGGCGGTTATTTCCCAGCAGCTGATCCCGGATGTGGACGGCCGCAACATTCCTGTTTTTGAGATCATGCGCCTGACACCTGCCATCCGAAATATGATCCGTGACAACAAAGTCCACCAGATCGAAGGCGTAATCTCCACTTCCAGCCAGGATCAGATGCGTTCCATGGACCAGAGTCTTCTGGAATTATACAAAAAAGGCCGTATCACTAAGGATACCGCCATGAGCTATGCAATGAATCCGGATATGCTGAAACGCCGGCTTATGTAATAATACCTGAAAATACAAAATCCCTCATCACCGCCAGACTTCATGACAGTGATGAGGGATCTTATTTTGCTTAATCAGTGCACTACATTTCCTACAATTCCATAAGAAACAATATACATGATCACACTTGCCATAAAAAGTCCGCACAGGATCGCAATGGAGGATTTTTTGATATCCACCTCAAGAAGAGAGGCGATCAGTGCACCTGTCCAGGCGCCGGTGCCAGGAAGGGGGATTCCCACAAACAGCAGAAGTCCCAGAAATTCATAGCGTTTGATCTGATCACTTTTTCCCATGGCTCTGTTTTCCATTTTTATGATCAGACCTCTGAACAGTTTTGTTTTTTTCATCCATTTAAAGATCTGCCGGATAAAAAGCAGGATAAACGGAATCGGGATAATGTTTCCCACGATACAGATCGGCAGTGCTTTTGCCGCTGAGATCTTCAGCAGAGAGGCTGCCAGAAGACCGCCTCGAAGCTCCAGGATCGGGATCATGGAAATGATGAACACAGCTCCCTCAGGAGAGATAAACTGTGAGAGATGGTTTGAAAACCACTGTACCAGTACTTCCATAGTACCTCCTTAATATTTATTTCTGCAGATATTCCTTCAGGAATTCCACCAGTTTTTTCATCTCCTTATCGGTACCGATGGTGATGCGGAGATGATTGTCGATTCTGTCCTTCGGGAAATATCTCACATAGATATGTTTCTCCCTGAGTGCTCCGAAGAGCTTTTTTGCCGGACAGCTCTCATGTGTGGCAAAGATGAAGTTCGCCTTGGAATCCTGGAAAGAAAATCCCAGTTTCTTAAGCTCTGTCTTTGTCCACTCTCTTGTTGTAATGATCTTATTACAACACTCTTCAAAATATGCCTGATCTTTCATAGATGCCACACCGGCCGCAATGGTGGTACGGTCCATGGTGTAGGAGTTGAAGGAATATTTCACATCATTGAGATATTTGATCAGTTCCGGATTTCCGAAGGCATAACCGATACGCATGCCCGCCAGAGATCTGGATTTGGAAAAGGTCTGCACAACAAGAAGATTGTCATATTTCTCGATCAGCGGCAGTGCGGAAGTGGCTCCGAAATCCACATAAGCCTCATCTACGATCACAATGCTCTCCGGATTTTTTGCTACGATCTCCTCGATCTCGGAAAGAGGCATTTCCACACCGGTAGGTGCATTGGGGTTCGGGAATACGATTCCGCCGTTTTCGCGGAAATAATCTTCTTTCCGGATATGGAACTCTTCATCCAGTGCCGGACGCTCATAAGGGATCCGGAAAAGATCGGCCCATACATCATAGAAAGAATAGGTGATATCCGGGAACAGGATGGGTTTCTCTGAATTAAAAAATGTCAGGAAACACATTGCCAGTACATCATCAGATCCAACGCCTGTAAATACCTGCTCGTCCTTCAGCCCGTAAAACGCAGCAATGCTGTGTACCAGGTCTCCGGCTGTCGGGTCCGGATAAAGTCTCAGAGTGTCGGTATCAAGGGCTTTCAGTGCCTTCTCCACACCCGGGGCCGGTGAATATGGATTCTCGTTTGTATTCAGTTTGATCATACCGCTCTCGTTTGGCTGCTCGCCAGGAGTATACGGCACTACTTTTCGTATATTAGCTTCCCATGGTTTCATGCTGTGCTTGACCTCCTATCATATTCTTTTGCTATTGTACTCACTGGAAGGACATTTGTCAAAGGGTAATACCACCTGTCAGATGCAAAAAGACACCCGTACCGGGTTACAGGGTACGGGTGTCTGATTTATTTTCTTAACTTATGAAGGGCTGTTCTGGTCTGTATCGGACGGATATCCGTGCTGTATCTGTAATCAGATACGTGCTACGCCTGTTGCTTTTGCTGCCTCTGCTACTGCTTTGGCTACAGCCGGTCCGACTCTCTTGTCGAATGCCTTCGGAATGATATACTCCGGAGAAAGCTCCTCGTCTGTGATCAGATCTGCAAGAGCCTTGGAAGCTGCGATCTTCATCTCATCGTTGATATCGCTTGCTCTTACGTCAAATGCACCACGGAAGATTCCAGGGAATGCAAGAACGTTGTTGATCTGGTTCGGGAAGTCACTTCTTCCTGTGGAGATAACCTTAGCTCCGCCTGCTTTTGCGTCATCCGGGAAGATCTCCGGTGTCGGGTTCGCGCATGCGAAGATGATGGCATCTTTGTTCATGGTCTTAACCATCTCTGTTGTAACTGCTCCAGGAGCGGAAACACCGATAAATACATCAGCGCCAACCAGCATCTCTGCAAGAGATCCCTGTTTCTTCTGAAGGTTTGTGAGCTTGCTCATCTCTTCCTTAACCGGGTTCATTCCTTCTGTACGTCCCTCATAGATGGCACCCTTTCTATCGCAGAGTGTAACATCCTTGAAGCCTGCTTTCAGAAGAAGTCTGCAGATAGAGATAGCAGCTGCACCTGCACCGTTCATAACGATACGAACATCCTCTTTCTTCTTTCCGACAACCTTCAGAGCGTTTGTCAGACCTGCAAGTGTGATAACTGCAGTTCCGTGCTGATCATCGTGGAAGATCGGAATATCACATTTCTCTTTCAGTTTTTTCTCGATCTCAAAGCATCTCGGAGCGGAGATATCCTCAAGGTTAACACCACCGAAGGATCCGGAGATCATGTAAATAGTATTTACGATCTCGTCTACATCATGGCTCTTAATGCAAAGCGGGAATGCGTCTACATCGCCGAATGCCTTGAACAGTACACATTTACCTTCCATTACAGGCATACCTGCTTCCGGTCCGATGTCACCAAGACCAAGAACTGCGGAACCGTCTGTTACAACAAGACACATATTCCATCTTCTTGTAAGCTCGTAGGATTTATTGATATCTTTCTGGATCTCAAGGCAAGGCTGAGCTACACCTGGTGTATATGCAAGAGAAAGGTCGTCTTTATTCTCAACCGGCACTCTTGTAACAACCTCGATCTTACCTTTCCAATCTCCGTGCAGTCTTAATGACTCTTTTGCATAATCCATTTTCTTTTCCTCCTTGGATAATTATGATATATTTCATTTCAAAAGGATTACCTGAATTAATAATTACCATTGAAGAATTTACTGTCCTTCGGAAGCTCATAGCCTTCAAAATAAGAGCCAAAATCAAGCTTCAGATAACTACAGAGATCAGCAAGCTCTACCATGGTATTGTCGTTGACCGGAATGCCATTCTCTTTTCTGTCTTTTTCAGCAGCTACCTCTTTCTCGCCGTGTGTATAGATCCTGTCCTGACCGTCTGCCTTCGGGCTCTCCCGAAGTGCCTCAAGGTATTCTGAAAAATGCTTGCGGATCGCATCCGGATCTCCGAATGCCGCCGGGTTGATCGCCATAAATCCATGGCAGATACCGGTCTTATCCGGGAATGTACAGCACTTGTCGGAGGTAACGCCCATGGAAAGAATAGAGCTGAACAGCTCACAGAGCATTCCATAGCCATATCCCTTATGGCTTCCGCTGACTTCCTCGTTTCCGCCGAGAGGCATGATCCCGCCGCCCTTCTTGGCTACGATGTTTGCAAGTACATCCGGTGCATTATTGCTGGCATGACCGTTTTTGTCAAGTGCCCAGCCATCCGGAAGAGGCTTGCCCATCTTATTATACATTTCCAGTTTACCTCTGGTTACAACTGTCGTAGAACAGTCAAAGAAAAACGGATACGGATCTGCAGGCATAGAAACTGCGATCGGGTTGGAGCCCAGCATAGCCTTTCTTCCGAAGGTCGGTACCATGATCGCCTCGGAGTTGGTGCATGCCATTCCAAGAAGTCCTTCATGGCAGGCCATGTTCGCATAATATCCTGCAATACCGAAATGGTTGGAATTTCGTACACTTACGATTCCCACACCAGTTGTCTTCGCCTTCTCAATTGCCTTTTCCATGGCAAAATGGCTGATCAGCTGGCCCATTCCATTATGTCCGTCTATCACAGCTGAAATCGGTGTCTCAAAAACAACTTCCGGTTTCGCCTGGGGATGGATCGTCCCCTTCTCGATTCCTTTATGGTAACGAACCATTCTCTGCATTCCGTGGCTCTCGATTCCATATAAATCAGCAGTCAGAAGAACATCTTTAATAATGTTTCCCTCTTCCTCAGAAAAGCCAAACGCTTTGAAAACGTCTCCGCAGAAACGGTTCAGTGTGTCATAACTCCATTTTACATATCCCATAATCGTAAGTCCTTTCTCCTGATATTTCCGGCAGGTTACTGCCATAATACCAAACTTTTTTGGTATTACCAATACAGTCCCTATTATAGCACTTGGTCTTACCAAAATCAATAGTGGTCTTACCAGATCAACGGGATTTTTACTGAAATTTTATTTAATTTTTGTCAGGTGGATCAGCGATGAAATACAAGGCTGTTCTCACCTTGCTGCTGTGCAATCTCAATTATATATTTCTCAATGGTTTCCATATGTTCGCGCATCAGCTTCTCCGCCTGGTTCCGGTCTCCGGAAATAATGGCTTCCACCAGTCTTCTGTGCTGGTCATCCACCTCAAGAGCGGAATTATGTTTCTGCATAATATAGGCTCGAGTACCGGAAATGATCTCCTCTGTCAGCTGTGCTGCCGCATCCAGAACATTATAGATCATAGGATTTCCTGCGATCCTGCCGATCTTCGTATGAAGCTTCTTATCAAGACCTGCACGAGCTTTCTCATCCTCTGCGCTCTCCAGCTGTGCCAGAATGGAACGCAGATCTAATGCGTCCTTCTCCGTACAATTCCCGGCTGCAAGAAGAGCAGCCTCCTGCTCCAGCGCAGAACGAAGCTCCTGCACCTGCTGTACATGGCTGTTATTCAGCTGAAAAAGAAGGGCCAGTGGGGCAGAAAGCCACTGATCCATATTCTCGGTGATATAGTTGGCTCCGCCGCGGACCGTTGTGACAATTCCCATCAGCTCCAGTGCCCGCAGGACTTCACGGACAGCAGGTCTGGAAACTCCCAGTGATTCTGCCATAACACGTTCCGCAGGTAAAGTGTCCCCCGGCTTCAGTTCTCCCCGCCGGATATTTTCTATGATCTGCGCTAATATTCCGTCAAATGCTCGTTCTTCTGTAATCTTTGTAAACATGCTCGTCCGTTTCGGCCGCCTTCCTTTATTATTGTGTTGTCTTTAAAAGTCCCGGAATGTATTAATATCTGTGCAATTTGACTATCTACGCACCTTCTTTTGGGACTTTTATGGTAAATATTATACTGTAATTTACCAATTTAATCAATAGTAAATAAGCAATTGGTCAGACAAACTATCACTTTATCCCATTATTGAGAATATTTTCCACTTCCTCCATCTGACCCAGAAGCATTTTCTGGCGGTCGTCAAAAAGAAGACCTTTATTATGCCTGTAATACTGGTCAGAACCGTTCTCCCGAATGAACCAGAGACTATAATAGTTGGCATTCAGTTCTGTGATAAATGCCACCATTTCCTGACTGTCCCCAAAGGCAGCTTCCATAAAGTCGAAAACGTTCTGAAGAGTAAAGGATATTTCGTCGGTTCGGTTTTCGTAGGCTTCGGTTTCGGATTCAAAGAGGGCTTTCACAAACTCATAGTTCCTGTTTGACGATAGAACTTCCGATTCTGCTGCAGCACTTCTGCCTCCTGCCGGCTCTGAACCTGATCCGGTTTTATCTGATCCGGTTGATTCCGAAGCTGATTCCAATCCGGACGCATTTTCAAAGAATGACACAACACGTTTCTGTATACGCTCCTGCTGTTTTGTAAGAAGCTCACTCTTTTTGTCCTTTTCAAGATCCGCCTCTGCTTTTTCCATGAGATTTTTTGCTGTGAGGCTGTCCTGAGCTTCTCTGAAGTACACCATATAATCATACAGTTTCGTGAGGTAGGCATCGGTAAGATAGCATTCTGTAAAAAGCTCGCTGAGCTTTCCGTTGAGAAGGCTTACAATGCTCAAATGCTCGTCCAGAGAGGCTGTGCGGATTTTACCCAGAGTAATGGGATCCCACTTTCCTTTCAGGATGTCCTCCACTTTATAATCCGTTCTGTACTTATAATAAAGAGCCAGATAGCTGGCGAAATCCTTCGCGATCATCCTGTGCTGGATGTACTGGCTGACCACCTCACGGTCTACGGTTTTTCCAAGGATCTCATAAACCTGGATCAGACGGGAAAGATCCTCCCAACCTCTGGCTGTGGCAAAGATCTTTCCGTCTACGGTATTCTCCACCCTGTAGAAATTTTTTCTGCGAAGCTCCAGATAGGAGATCACCGCCGGATGAATTCCCTGCTGGTAGGCGTATTCCTTCCATACATCAAAGTCTGCCTCCACATCAATCTTCTTGATACGATCCAGAGTGACCACATCGAATTCCCGGACGGATTTGTTATATTCCGGCGGGTTGCCTGCTGTGACGATTACCCAGCCTTCCGGCACCTTCTGGTTTCCGAAGGTTTTTCCCTGAAGGAACTGCAGCATCATCGGTGCCAGTGTTTCAGATACGCAGTTGATCTCATCAATGAACAGGATGCCTTCTTTCAGACCTGTTTTTTCCATTTTGTCGTAAACGGACGAAATGATCTCACTCATGGTATATTCCGTGACAGAAAATTCTTCCTCACCATAATTCTTTTTTACAATAAAAGGAAGTCCCACAGCACTCTGCCTGGTGTGGTGGGTAATGGTATAGGAAACAAGAGCAATCCCGCATTCCCTTGCTATCTGTTCCATAATCTGTGTCTTTCCGATTCCCGGAGGGCCCATAAGAAGGATCGGTCTCTGTCGGATCGCCGGGATCCGGTACTCACCGAATTCGTCCTTTGAAAGATATGCTTCTATGGAATCTCTGATCTCCTGCTTTGCTCGTTTTATGTTCATGGTTTTTCTTCTCCTTGTAATTCTTCCTCCGTGATCACCAGCTTCATGGCCCAGGCCGGGATATCCACATCCTCAGGCTCCTGCTCCATAAATACAAATGCTGTCCGGTATGGCGGCATCTTTGCCGGAAAAATACCGTAACCGTCTGTAAAATACACCAGTCCCTTCAGATTTTCAAACTCACGTTTTTCCATTAGCTCTTCCACATAAGCAAAAGCCGGACGGAAATCTGTACCTCCATCACCGTAAAGTTCCAGACTGTCCATGTAATCCTGCAGTTCTTCTCTGCTGGTGATCTTCACATCCGAATGCACCTTCTCATCACACTGGATAATGTGTATATCTACCTTCTGGAAAAAATTCCCGCTGTCGCTTAAGATCCCATAGGTTTCCTCCAGAAATCTCTGTACCAGTTCTCCTGAACAGGACATGGAGGTATCGATCACAATGACAAATTCCGAAACTTTTTTCACTTCTCTGGTTTCCAGGGGTTCGATCAGCGGCATATTCCCGTAAAGGGAAAGCCCGTAGGTATAAAAATTATAATCAAAGCTGTCCGGATCTACAGTCAGTTCTTCCCGAAATACTGCAAACTTCCGCAGAAATTCCCGATAATCATATCGTTCCCGGTTCTCCACTTTCAGCTGATCCAGAAAATCTCCGTCCTGCGCTCCTGCCTCTCTGGAAAAGGTCTCCAGATCTGTCTCGATTCCTTCGCTGATATCTCCCCATTTTTTGCTCATCAGGGGATTGGGTTTCCGGTCGGGCTGCTGGTTTGCCCAGTATTTATGGTCGTCCACGTAGAACTCTTTTTCAAGCTGTGCCAGTTCTTTTTCTTTCAGAAATTCTTCTTTCAGAATCTTGTAGATTCTCTCTGCATTCAGCGTCTTCTTTTCCTTTTCCAGAAGACGGTAGGTTTCCCTCCGGAGAAGACTTCTGGAATATCGGACTGAGCGGTGGTAGATCCCGTCGATCATATGCTCCACTGCAATATCGCAGCTTAAATTCCACAAACGCTTCTCTATTCCCGGCTTCCCAAAGTGCCGGAAAATGCAGTGAAATACCATATGGAGATATCCTCGATTCACAAGAATCCTGTTTTCTTTATAAAGCCCGCCAAGCTGTGCCGGATGGAAGTACATCACAGCCCCGTCTGTTCCAAACGGACTGACCGAACCATCCATCTGATAAATAAAGCTGCTCAGCGCCACATCCAGAAAACGCATGCCAAGATACAGCTCGTCTCTTGCCGCCCGGAGGATGCTGCTGCCGATGTCCTGGAGACGCTGGGCCGCCTCCTGGGGATTGGATCCCTGACCGGGCAGGAAGTTATTTTTATTTTTTTCAGTTGTTTCTATATCACTCATAACTGAAACTTCTTTCTCCTTTTAACAGGGCACCTCTCATTTTCTGTCTCCCCGGCAACCTTCTGCTCTTCCTTCAGCATCCGGCTGCGTTCATTCATCAGAAATGCGGAAATCTCCATATCCTTCTTCCCGGCCGCCACATCAATACTATGTTCCAGGCCCTCTCTGTTCCAGAGTTTTTCCCGAGAAAGCAGCTCCAGACCATTTAAGCTTCCGCTTTCCACCAGAAATCCCCCGATATCCTTAAGATTTCCCCGGATATAATCCTCATACTGCTTCTTCGCCTTTTCGCTCAGCTGCCACGGATAACGAAGCCGCCCGAAGCTCATATCCACCAGGACCTCCAGCTTATCCATCACCACTGCCATATCAAACAGGCTGTCATACTCCGCGAAATCCAGTTCTTTATTATAGAAGCATTGCCGGTAATTAGTCCCTGAGCCATGATACTCCGTAAACAAAATTCTCGCAGGCGTGTTCTCCACCGCCTCATCGTAATGCTCCGGAAAAACCATATGCGCACGTTTTCCACCTGCCTCACCATTTTCATACAGAAAATCCACATCGATCTTCTGCCACAGCTCCCCAAGGATTTCCTTTGCACAGGATTTGATCCCCTTTTTCTGATGGATTACAAGCTCCTTCAGCCCGCTGCAGCCCGTAAACGCCCCGGTTCCCACCTGCATCAGCGTATCCGAAAATTCCAGCCGTTCCAGTTTTTTGCATCCATAAAAAATATATCTTCCGATTTCCTTCAGCGTATCCGGGAAAACGATCTCCTGCACTTCCTCTCCGGCAAGAAGTCTCTCTTCTCCGAACGAAATTACATCTTCGCTCTCCCAGGTTTCTGCATCTTCTTCTCCATCCTTATGTGCAGAAAACGCATACGGCGCCGCACTGACTACCGGAAGACCATTGATCTCTTCCGGCAGCACGATCCGGTCATCGGTACCATAACACCGAACGATCTCTATTGCATTATTTTTAATTCTGTAATGTATTTTCATCGTACACTTTCTTCCCTATGTCACAATAATAAAAATTTCTGTTTCCTATTGTAGACTTATTCCAAACAAAAAACAACCCGTCGGACCACTGATGGCAAGTCAGTATCCTGCGGGTTGTTCGTTTCTTTTATCATAAGGTTGGAGGAATTGCTATATTTTTATCGGTCTATACTTTGAGTTTTTTCTCTTCAGGATTTAAAGTTTCCTGTAAACTTCCATACCATATCCGGCTGTTCCGGAAGATAGGTAACGTTAGGTCTCCAGGTCGCGATCACGGTATCTTTAGAATTGACCCAGAAGGAATACTCTTCCCTGTAGGAAGTGTTGAGCAGTCCCACAGACAGATATAACGTTTCCTGATCCATTCCATAAGCAATGCTGTGATATCTCTTTGTAAAATCATCCGGATAAAGATCGTTCTGTTTCCAGCTCTTAAATCCTGCATAAGCAATCTTTTTCTCACCCTGGACTATCATTTCCAGACGCAGTTTACATCCTTCCGGAATGATCTTTGCACTTTCAATGTTTCTCGGATTTTCTGTAAAAATAATCTCCCGGTTAAATAATCCACTGAGTTCTTTTTCCGCAGTTTTCAGTCTGCCTTCCGGCTGTGGCAGAGAAAGGCTTTTTATTTTTGCTTCCAGATATTTCTCTCCTTCTTCCCGTTTTTCTTCCGGGCAAGGTATGGAAACTGCTTCCTTCATATATTTAAGGCAGATATCTGCCGCAAGATATTCTCTCGCACCTGCGGTAATGCCAATGGCAACCGGAAGTTCCCGGAAGCACACCAAATACTGTCCAAATGCTCCTTCTGCCGCAAAGATCTCTTTTCCTGCTTTGATGTGATATGCATAATGAGTCAGTGCTTTTTTCTCATCTCCGGGAATTACGACTCTTGACTGTCCCATCTCTTCGATCCACCACTGTGGCACCAGCTGCTCACCCTTCCAGTTTCCTTTCTGGAGAAGGAGCTGTGCCAGTGTGGAAATCTGATCTGCGGTCAGATACATGCCCCAGCCGCCGGTATTATGTCCCTCAGGACTTGTAAGCCAGTTGATCTTTCCAAAACCAAGTTTGTCAAAAACACGTTTCTGCATAATGGACAGACAGTTTTCACCCATAACTTTGGTCACGATCCTGGAAAGTGTATAGCTGCATCCGGAATCATAATGAAAAACTTTTCCGATATCTTCTTTCAGCTTAGGCTGTCCAAGCCAGTTCTTCTCCCAGTCTTTTTCCAGTCTGGAAAACCATACATTATTACAGCATTCCGGGGAACCGGCCTGCATGGTAAGAAGATCATATACGGTAATATTTTCCAGGGCTTCATCATATTCATCCGGAAGATCTTCTCTCACATAATCCAGAAATTTATCCTCCAGATGAAGTTTTCCCTCATCCACCGCAAATCCAACACAGATACTTGTTCCGATCTTTGATAAAGAATGCATCATCTGCGGCTCTTCCATTGAGAAAGGTGCCCAGGCTCCTTCAACAACCTTTTCTCCTTTATACCGTACAGAAATACTGTGTAATTCTACGGTGTTCTCAAGTTCCTCAAGCATTTTTGCCAGCTTGAACGGATTTAATTCATTCATTTTTTTCCTCCTCTGCAGGCTGCCATATGGATGTCTCGATACGGATTCCACCTTTTCTGGTGAGATATACACCAATCAGGATCAATGCAACCATAACTATAACAGCAGATACTGCATATACAAGTTTAATACTGAAAATTCCTTTTATAAAAATAATCGTGTAAATGATGATACTGATGGTACAGAATACGTAAAGTCCTGCACTGGAAAGGTGAAATTTGTTCTTCTTCCAGGTATCCGGATATTTCTTCGGAAGACGTGAAATTGCATACACAACTGTAACATTCATAAAAAATGTGATCACCTGGAAAATATTTGTGATCGTCACGATACTCATATCAAAAATGATCGGAAGCAACACTACGATCAGTGTGTAGGTATAGATCAGGTACGGTGCTCCGAAACGGTTTTCCTTCAGAATTCCTTTCGGCAGCCATCCATCCTTGGCAGCCTGAGCGATCGGATATCGTACATCATTAAATACACCATTCAAAGTAGTGATGATTGCCATGATCGGTCCGCCGATCATAAAAAGTTTATACACAATACCAGGAAGGATCTCCTGTGCTGCCGGAAGGATTGTTTCCACACCTGCAACCTTATCGTGAGGAAGCACCCCACCTGTAACCATCGCAAGGCCCACATAAATAAAAAGCAGACATGGCACGCAGGACATTGCCGCAAACGGAACATCTTTCGTTGCTCTTTTCGCGTCTTTACCATACCACAGAACATTGTAGTAACCATTTGCGGAATTGATAAGAAGAAGTGCCGCCAGCATAAAGCCTTTAAAGCCGCCGGTAAACATCTTATCTCCTGAAAAATCAAAGATCGGCTGTCTGATCTGTGTAAGTCCGAAAACAACATACAGAACCATTGTGATCAGAAGAACCGTTGATAATATCTTGCTTACCTTTGCAAAAATATCCATTCCCAGAAGATTCAGAACAAACAGAATAACAACACCTGCGATTGCCAGTGCTTTCACTGTAATTCCCGGGAGGAGATTATTCAAATACAATCCCAGTGCCAACGCAAAAGAACTGTTGAGGATCGGCGTTACCAGTTTCGTATAAGCTACCAGACCTCCGGTGCTGACTCCGGAAAGGTTCGTTACGATGGAATACGGGCCTCCTGCCACGCGCATGGTCCCACCAAGAATAATATACGGAAAAACCATAAAGAATCCCATGACAATCGCTGTCAGATAAGCAAGCCATACAGAATAACCGGTATAAGCCATTGCCGGTCCGATCAGAGTTACCATTCCGGAGCCGATTACCATTCCTACTGCGATTGCAAAAAGATCACCACGCTCAAGTATACCCGGTTTCGGTTCCGGCTTGTTCACAATTATGTTCTTGTCGTTCATTTCATTGCGCCTTTCTTTACTTTTTTACTTTTTATTTTTTATTTTTTATATTGTATACATAAAGAATAGTGAAAAACGCCGTAACTGTCAATAACAATTAACAATTTCGGCGTTTTGTAAAAATTATCTGTTCTGTTTTTGTATACTTTTTACAGAAAAATGGTAATTTCTACAGCCTAATTATACCGTTGCACAAAGTTCTCACAACTGCTTTTTATATGTTTCTGCATACGCAGATAACATTCCATAGCATCACCTTTTCGAATACTTTCTACAATTTCCTCATGCTCTTTCAGAGATTTTCTTACGTACTCTTCTTCATTTACCAGTACGCCTCTGGACAGTCCGTTCCACAGTTCTGACAGCATATTTTTAAGTTTATCATTTCCTGCTGCTGTCCATAATTCCATGTGCAAAGTCTGATTGAGACTTGAATAACTTTCAAAATCACCTTTTTCTATCTCTTCTCTGGAAACCTTGAGGATCTGATCAATCCTCTGAAAATCGATCTTATTTTCACAACACAAAACACAGGCTTCACTTTCCAGTGCCGCCCGCACCTGAAAATGTTCGCGGATCGTTTTTTCATTCACTCCAAGAACTACTGCACGTTTATTTCGCTCCAGTTCCAGAAGTCCATCTCTTGCCAGAATCTGAAAGGCTTCTCTTGTAGGTGTAATGGACACTCCAAGTTCCTGCGCAGTACTTTCCAGTGTCAGAATTTCCCCCGCCGGAATTTTTTTTGAAAGAATTGCCTCTCTAAGATTCGCCGCAATCTTTTCTCTTATGGGTAAAGTCTTTATTGGTTTAAGTCCCAGCATGTATATACTCCTGTTCTTATAGATCTTTTTTATTTAGATGAATATTAACAGTATTCTATTCTAGCGTATTTTTACTGTATTGTAAATTCCCATTAAGACAGGTACCCACATTCTTGCAGGAGACTTAACTGACTTACACATTTTATAAATACTGGCTGAACTCCACCTTCTCCTTATTCGGTCCCTCAATAGTAAAGAACTTCACACCATTCTCCCAGAACGGCAGGAAATGGACTTCATCATTGGTAGTATTCAGTCCGGCTGCTGTCACCAGCTCGTGGACTTTCTCCACATCCTTCACATCAATGGCAACATGGTCAATGGCGCCGGATTCCATTTTTGCTGCTTTGTTCTCGTAAGTCTCGATCACAAGATTTCCAAGCTTCAGGAAAGCAACCTTCTCATTGGCAGCCTCGTTCACCGTCTGGAAAGCGATCTTAAATCCCAGTGCCTCATAAAATTTAATGGTTGTCTCAATGTCATTGGTCGGCACACCTACGTGCTGAACTCCGTTCATCTGATCTTTTAAATTCATTTCAAAACCCCATCCTTTCTTCCACCTGTGCAAGCTCCGGCATTGCCGGGATCGCACCTTTTTTCTCCACGCAGAGACTGGCCACTGCATTGCCGAAACGGGCAAATTCCTTCAGATCCTCCTGGGTCAGCTCGTCCAGATGTTTCTCTGCTGTGCTGACTTTGTACAGGAAACCGCCCCAGAAAGAATCTCCGGCTCCGTTCGTGTCTGCGATCTGTCTCACTGTAAATCCCGGTACCATACAGCCGCCATCCTTGCCGTAAAGATATGCTGCCACTCAAAATGTGATTAAACATACTCACATCGAGATAATGCGGATTCTCACGAATACCGCTTACTGTTTCTTTGTGTATGCTTTTGAGTAACCGGAGTTATCTCTACTCACAGATCCTAAGTACACTCCACAGCCGTTAATTCCCGAAATAGCCTTCGGTACATACTTACGTTTGCGGGATCATGCAACTTCGTAAGTCTCTGCATCTCTCAGATTCCGTGCTGCATTGAGATCTCTGTCCTCAATATATCCACATGTGCATCTGTAGATCCTGTCTGAAAGTTTCAGATCTTTTTTAATACAGCTGCAGCAGTGGCAGATCCTGGAAGATGGATACCATCGGTCAACTACCCTCAGTTCGATTCCATATTCAGCACATTTTGTTTTCAATTTTGTCCGGAATTCATAGAATTTCTGGGACGCAACTGCTTTTGAGAGATGCCGGTTCTTCATCATCCCGGATATGTTCAGATCCTCAATCGTTATATGAGACGGCTTGGTTTTCACTATCTCAGATATTACCTTGTTGATATGGTCTGTACGGATATTTTCTATCCGATGATGAAGTTTCTGTACTTTAAGCTTTTGTTTGCATATATTTGCTCCTTGAGTGGTCTCTCCTTTCTTTAAGTTCTCATATTTACGGGAAAGCTTTCGCTGTGCCCGTCTTAATTGTTTCTCAAGTTTTCTGATCCGTGCTGTTTTATTGATATTTCTGTATACAGTTCCATTTGACACAACTGCAAAGTCTTTCAGCCCCAGATCAATTCCGATCCCATCAGTGAAATTTCCATCTGCTTCCGGAGCAGGTATATCGACAAGTGCAGACACATAATATCTGCCTGCTTTCATGGAAACTGCCCCGCTTCGGATCACATATCCATCCTTAGAGGCCGGAATGTAACCTTTTTCTTTCAGCCTTACCCAGCCAAGTGTTGGGATCTTGATCCTGTGACGTTCACAGAGACAGTCTTTGAGATTATTCTTTACAAAATACATTTTTACATCAGATCTTCCTTTTTTCTTATATCTCGGGAAACTACTCTGATGATGAAAAAATCTTGAAAAAGCGGTACAGGCATTTTCGATTGCATTCTTTACCGATTTGGAACTGACTTCTCTGATCCAGAAATATTCCGGATGCCTTGGAAGGTATTCATTGTTCAGCCATACACTGAACGACTTGCCGCTCATAAATCTTTCACCGGCATCATAACGTTCTTTATTATGAAACAGGTAGAAATTATAAATATATCTGCATGTGCCGATTGTCTTATGTATTTTGATCTTCTGCTCTTCTGTAGGATTGATCTCTGTCTTGAAGCTCTTCAGCAATCTCCTCATCCTTTTCTATCTGTTTTTTATACTTACGAAGTCCATATAATCTACAGGAAAACACATGAAGGATGGAAATAATATCCTGTACAAGTTCTTCCTGTGGTGACAGTTCTTCATTGTTCACCACCAGTATCGTTGTGTGGAATTTCATGCAGAATCTTTCAAACCAGTCGTATCCAAAACGGATAAATCTGTCTTTATGCGTGATCACTATGGTTTTGACCTTCTGCTCCATGACTTCGTCCAGTAATCCATTCCATTTCTTGCGGTTATAATTAAGTCCGCTTCCATAGTCTTCAATGCACTGGTCTACGATCATTCCTCTGGCATTACAGAACTGACGCAGAAATGCTGTCTGATTTTGAAGATCATCCCTTTGGTTTTTGGTAGATACTCTTGCATAAATAACAACTTTTCGTTTATCATGTTCTATATTTATACCTTTAAATTGAAGATACTGATCATATGTGTAATAACGCCTGTCTGTTGGAGTTCGGTTTGCTTTTAAGATTCCCTCTCTGTCCCATCTCTGAAGCGTTTTTACAGAAACACCTAATAATTCCGCAAAATCTTTTGGTTTATAATTTGTGATATTTGATGTGTCCATAATATACCTCCATAAGTATATTTAAACACATTTAATATCTTTTTACAATATATTTAGTTACTTATATCATCCTCCTTCGCCGCCACGAGTAACTGCCACAACTTTCACGCCCTGGCTGTACAGTGCTTCTGCTGCTTCCCGGACATCCTTATGATCTGTCAGAAGCTCCGTTTCCTCATCTGAAATCTTCATGAGATCCACATAGGGTACCAGACTTCTCATATGCCTCTTCGCGGTCGCTTCATCCGGCCACAGAGATGCACGGTAATTGGGATCGTAAGAAATCACGCTGCCCTTGTTTTTCGCTCTTTTTACCGAATAAAACGTGGTATCTCTTGCAGGCTGATCCGTCAGGGACAGGGATCCGACATGAAAAATATGGGTATTATCCAACACATCCACGTCCACTTCTTCCTTCTGGATCTTTGTATCTGCTCCCGGTTTTCTTGCAAAAGAGAAGCTGCAACTGCAACATTGGCAGGTGCCCCGCCCGGATGTCTGACTGATTCCATGTCCAAAACTCTTATCGTGCAAGTACGAACGACTGTCTGACTTTTGAACTCTGATGTTTCATTTTACATATTTATGAATAGTCGCCTTTACAGCTCCAGATCCTGCGATCATCTCACGGAACATATCCTCGATCTTCTCTCCGACACCATCTTTATAAAGGTCTGTGAAGAACAATCTCTCATTGGAAAGGATCGGCTTCAGCTGATCCTTGAAGGTTTCCGGTTTTCCGATCACGATATCGCCAAGCTGCTCTGTGATCTCCTCATTCATCGGGTCCGGTGCAAGCTCAAATTTGTTTCCTTCGTCATCTACAGCCAGCATGTATCTCAGCCAGCCTGCGATTCCCAGCGGGATTGCTGTCAATCTGGAAGCATCTCCAAATTTCTTCACATATGCTTTTACAGTCTCACCGAAACGGATACCTACCATCTGGGACACATCTACAGCCAGACGAAGGTTTGTATCTCCAAGATACTCATTCGGGAAACGGTCATTGAAAAGCTCATCCACAAATGCCTGCGGGGAAAGGATTCCAGGATCTGCAACTACCGGAAGTCCCTCGTCATAAGCAACCATACGGGCCATTTTCATCATATCTTCGTTGGTGTTCAGCATGTGTGCAAAGAGATCATATCCAAGTACCACACCAAGAGGGCCGGTTGCGGAATGTACAGGATTCAGGCAAACGGTTACTTTCATTCTCTCGGAGAGATTGACGGTATTTCTGTCCGCCATATATACGCCGAAGCCTTTTTCCAGAGCAGGGCGTCCGTTAGGGAAGCTGTCCTCGATAACAAGATACTGTGGCTTCTCAGCATTGACAAATGGTGCAATGTATGTTTTCTTTCCTGTGATCACCGGCTGCATATCTTCAACGCCAAGCTTCTCAAGGTCTGCTGCGATCTGCTCACTTGGACGAGGTGTGATCTTGTCGATCATGGTCCACGGGAATGCAACCACCTTCTCATCCGTTACATAATCTACAAATCCATCATCTACAAAACCTGCTTTATGCCATTCCTCTGTCATAGTCAGCACGGACTCACGAAGCTTGGCGCCGTTCTGTGAGCAGTTATCCATAGATACCAGAGCGATCGGATATTTCCCTGCTTTATATCTCTCATTCAGCATAGCCACAAGAACTGCCATTGCTCCCGTTGCCTTATCCGGTCCGTTTTTAATATCTGCTTCCACAAACGGGAACAATGTTCCGTCTGCTTTCTGGAGTGCATAGCCCTTCTCTGTGATCGTGAAAGAAACCAGCTGCAGAGATTTAGCCGCAAAAATTTCTTTCAGGCGGTTCCATTGTTCAGCATCAGAAGACTGTGCTTTCACTGCTTCTGCAAGTGCCCCGAGAACTTTGTACTCACGGGTTCCATCACCGTGAAGAATGACATTTAAGCCAAGGTTGTCATATGGCGCGTAAATCTTATCTACTACATCATAATCAAAGGTCTCTACACATGTGATGCCTCTGTCAAGAACTCCCCCTTCCAGAAGACCATCTGCAATACCTCCGATAAATACACGGAAGATATTTCCGATTCCGAAATGTACCCAGCCTGGCTCCTTCTTCGCTTTCTCAGTAACTGCCTCTACATCGTATCCTGGAAGATTGATGCCTGCTTTCTCCCATGCTTCACGCTCTTTGATTCCTTCTCTTGTTAATTTCATGATAGAACCTCCTTTTTTTCGTTCATTTCGTTATTTATGTCTTTTACTTATGTTTATGTCTTAACTGTAAGTAGAGTATAAAACTTTCCTTTTTAAAAATCTATTGGCAAAGCGTCTAATTTTACTCTTATTTTTTTGTTTACTTTTACCCGTTCTCCCCTACATTGTATTTCCCGCAAATTTATACTAAAATACATTTAACAAATGTAGCAAGAATTCTCTCACCTCTTCAGGTGGTGAGATGAATTGCACATCGGAGCATGTCTGCTCAAAAAAATCTCTATAGTATAAAAGAAACACTTGTTCTCCCTTCCCTGATGTAGTATACTGAAAAGAACAATTAGTTCATAAATACATATCCGTTGATATAAGAAAAAGGATGATAAATATAATGGAGTTAGACCATGAAAGATGCATTCTGGGGTCAGATATTCTGTCTGCTCAGTGCAGGCGGAGCAACGATTGAAACGATACGGCAGTATATAGAAAGCCAGGGTGAGAAGAATGAACCGCGCCGTAAAAATAAGGATCTATCCAAATAAAGAGCAGAGAGTTCAGATAGAGCAAACAATCGGCTGCAGCCGCTTTATCTATAACCAGATGCTTGCAGATAAGATCAGCTATTACCAGAAAGAAAAAAAGATGCTCCGGAACACACCGGCCGGATATAAAAAGGAATATCCATGGCTGAAGGAGGTGGATTCCCTTGCCCTGGCGAATGCGCAGCTGCATCTGGAAAGTGCGTTCCGGAAGTTTTTTCGGGAACCAGCCTGCGGATTTCCACGTTATAAATCAAAGAAGCATGCAAGAAATTCATATACGACCAATGCACTAAACGGAAATATCCTTTTGCAGGATACCCATCTGAAACTTCCAAAGATGTCCGTCATAAGGATAAAACTTCACCGTCAGATTCCATCAGACTGGAAACTGAAGTCTGTAACTGTGAGCCGTGAGCCATCCGGGAAATATTTTGCCAGTCTTTTGTTCTACTGTGAGAACCAAACAGTGGAAAAAAGACCGGCAGAGAGATTTCTTGGGATCGATTTTGCCATGCAGGGAATGTGTGTATTTTCTACAGGAGAAAGAGCCGGGTACCCTATGTTTTACAGAAAAGCAGAGAAAAAACTTGCAAGAGAACAGAGAAAGCTCTCCCACTGTGAAAAAGAAAGCCGGAACTATCAGAAACAGAAAAAAAGGGTAGCTTTATGTCATGAAAAGATAAAGAACCAGAGAAAAGATTTCCAGCATAAGCTCAGCAGGGAGCTTGCGGAAAGATATGATGCAGTATGTGTGGAAGATCTGAATCTGAAGGGAATGTCCGGAAGGCTGCACCTTGGGAAAGGTGTGCAGGATAACGGGTACGGGCAGTTTCTGTTCATGCTGGGATACAAGCTGGAAGAATGTGGAAAACATCTTATAAAAGTAGACCGTTATTTTGCATCCAGCAAGATCTGCAGTCTATGCGGACATAAGAAAAAGGAACTGGCATTGTCGGATAGAATGTATGTTTGTGAATGTGGAAACAGGATGGACCGGGATGTGAATGCAGCAGTCAACATCCGTGAAGAAGGAAAAAGAATCTATAAAGAATGTGCCTGACGGCACAAGAAAAAAATCCGTAACCGGATAAACATAAAAAACAAAACCGCGGGACACGCGGGGATAGCCTGTTTTAGCTTTGCCCTAAAGGGTAATCGAGCAGGAAGCCCCCACTTCAAAATCGTAAGATTTAAGTGGTGGGAGCATGTCACGACTTAAACATATCTATAATTACTTTTATCAGGAGAATCTCATGAGTGAAAAAGGATTAACCACCATCAATTTAAAGAAAATAAACCGCTCCAAGGTTTACCAATATATATACCAAACACACCAGACTTCCAAAATGCAAATCGTCCAGGATCTTCAGATGGGGCTTTCCACCGTAAGCCAAAATCTGAACCTACTGGAAAAAGAAGGGCTTATTGACAGAAACGGATATTTTGATTCCACAGGCGGAAGGAAGGCACAGGCCATCCAGATCGCCTCGGATTTTCGGATTTCCATTGGCATCGGGATCCTGAAAAACATGTTCCATATCACAGCCATCGACTTATATGGAAATGCTTTTTATACAGAAACCATTGCTCTTCCCTATTCCAACACAGAAGAGTATTACAGACAGCTGACCGATAAAGTACGGGAATTCATCGCAGAGAATCACTATCCGGAAGAAAAGATCCTGGGTATTTCCATCGCCACACAGGGGATCACTTCTCCGGATAATTCCACTGTGATCTATGGAAACATCATGAACAATACCGGAATGAAGCTGGAGGATTTTTCCCGGCATCTTCCTTACCCCTGTCATCTGGAACACGATTCCAAATCCGCCGCTTTTCTGGAGCTGTGGAATCACCCGGAGCTCGACAGTGCTGTCGTGTTCCTTCTGAACCGGAATCTGGGCGGTGCCATTATCACCAATCATCAGATCCATCAGGGAAGCTCCATGCACAGCGGAACCCTTGAGCATATATGCGTGAACCCGGACGGCCCTTTATGCTACTGCGGAAACCGTGGCTGTCTGGAGACCTACTGCTCTGCCAATGCTCTGGAACAGTCTGCCGGGATGCCTGTGAAGGAATTTTTCCCGCTGCTCCGCAAAAAAAAATCTCCCCGGCTTGCTGAGCACTGGGAAGATTACCTGAACCATCTGGCCTTTGCCATGAAAAACCTGAACCTGATCATCGATGCGCCGATCATCATCAGCGGATATCTGGCACCTTATTTTACGGAAGAAGACATCACTTATCTGCTGGAACACATCAACACAGGCGCACCCTTTACCCTGGATAAAGATCAGATTCTGGTCGGTACCCACGGACAGTATACACCTGCCATTGGTGCAGCTTTATATTATGTAGAAAAATTTATACAGAGCGTGTGAATACAGGCAGCTTCACCTGAACCGCTCAAAAAAGCATGTCATACACAGCCAGACGGATATAACTTGATCCGCTCTGTCCTAAGGTATGACATGCTTTTTTTTATTTTACTTATTATTTTTTCAGTTCTTTCAGCAGCTGCCCGATCTTTGACACAAACAGATCAAAGGCCACATTATTCTTACCGCTGTTGATCACAATATCTGCTTTCGCCCGTGTAGGCTCCACGTACAGATAATGCATCGGTTTTACTGTGGTAAGATACTGATCGATGATTCCGTTTAAATCCCGTCCACGTTCCTCCACATCTCTGGAGATCCGTCTTAAGATCCTCTCATCTGCATCTGCTTCCACATAAACCTTGATATCCAGAAGATCTCGGATACGGGGATCTGCAAGAAGCAGGATTCCCTCTACCAGAATGACCGGTCTTGGTTCGATCTTCAGCACTTTGTCGGAGCGGTTGTGCTGACTGTAATCGTATACCGGACATTGGATAGTTTTGCCCTCCTTGAGTTCTTTGAGATGCTCGACCAGAAGATCGGTTTCCAGTGAATCCGGGTGATCGTAATTCACCTTCACACGTTCTTCAAAAGGAATTCCGTCCTGTCTGCGGTAGTAATTATCATGATAGATCACCACCACATCGTCTCCGAAATGCTTCTTCAGTCTGTTTGTAAATGTAGATTTGCCGGAACCTGATCCTCCGGCGATCCCGATAATAATACTTTCCATCGTCTCTTTACCTCTTAAGCTAGAATTCTTCCGCTGTGGATCCCGCAGGCTTCCCGAAGAGTTTTTCCGTATAGAGAAGCTTTTTCTTACACAAAAGCTGCCCGGTCGGTGTGCATCTCCTGCACCCGGTTCCGGACAGCTTTTCTGGTTATTTTTTATAAAGCAATCGTTCTGATCAGATCTCAGCCTGCTCCAGAAGTGCCGGGATCTTGGACTCCCATCCAAGTGCCATGATATGTACACCCTGGCAGTATGGCTTGCACTCTTTGATGATACGTGCAGCGATCTCAACACCAGTGATACCGGCTTTTGTTTTCTCTTTGTCTGCTTTCAGCTCCTCGATCATCTCATCCGGAACATGGATGCCGGCTACGTTGTTGTTCATGAACTTAGCCATTCCGGCAGATTTCGGAATGATGATACCAACCTGTACAGGTTTTCCGAACTGTTTTGCTTTTTCCATAAATTTGATGAATTTCTCCGGCTCAAATACAGCCTGTGTCTGGAAGTAGTCTGCACCTGCAGCAACCTTTCTTTCCATCTTTGCAAGCTGAGCGTCAACGGAATCGCTGCATGGAGATACAACGGCACCCTTGGAGAATTTCGGAGGCTCTCCAACCAGCTGGTTTCCTCCAAGATCTACACCGGACTCAAGAAGCTGTACTGTATGAAGAAGAGATACAGAATCAAGATCGAATACCGGTTTTGCCTGCGGATGATCGCCCATCTTCGTATGGTCACCTGTCAGACAGAGGATGTTCTCAATACCAAGCATCGCAGCACTTAAAAGATCAGACTCCAGTGCGATACGGTTTCTGTCACGTCAGCACTTTCATAAACAGCAGATCCAGGCTTAAATTTGTGACAATAACCCCAGCTGAAGAAATGGCAGCCAGCTTTGGCGCGCCGTCTGTCCGCACTGCAATAGAGAGAATATTATATAACACATAGATCGGGGCAAAGGCAAACACCACGTTCAGATACTGCAGTGCCTGTGGCAAAAGCTCCGGTGTGGCACCAAGCAGACTGCATAATGCGCTGCGAAATACGAGAGATACAGCTGCGAAAAGCACACCTGTTATCAGTCCTACACTTAATACGGAGCCGAAAACCCGATTTACACCTTTCAGATCTGCTTCGCCGAGTTTTTTCCCAATTAAGACGCCTGCACCGCCGCCTAAGGTGATTCCCATAAGTAAATAAAGCAGAAATACCGGTGTTGCAATGTTCGCCACAGCCAGGCCGGTACTGCCTATAAAATTTCCTACCAGAGTAGCATCCACAAGGGTGGATATGGTAACCCCAAGAGAAGAACATACTCCCCAGAATAAAAAGGTTCTGTATGCACTTTTTGCATAGTTTGTTTCCATATGATTTTCCTCCTGCCTTCAGCTGACTTTTTCATCAAAGCCAGGGGCTTTTGACCCCGACATCATTATATCAAAAAGGAGCAACTCCCGGTACTGCAGAGTTGCTCCTTCTTGCTGTCAATCGATCGGATTATGTTAGCTATTGATCCTCTTAATCACTTCTTCCATTACAGGCATCGCAGGTATTGCTCCTTCTCTCTCAACACATAGGGAAGCCATCGCATTTCCAAAGCGGACACATTCTATCATTTCCTGTAAAGAATATTCTTCTATACGCTTACCGGATTCACAAATCTTATATAAAAAGCCTCCCATAAAAGAATCTCCGGCACCGGTGGTATCCACAACTTTGCTGGAATAACCTGAAACATATGCTTCCTGCTGATCCTGCAGATATACAAACGATCCTTTTTCGCCTAAAGTAATGAGTACTATTTTTGCACCATACTCTGTTATGCTCTCTGCTGCTTTCCGAACATCCGTATAACCTGTTAAGAGCTCAATCTCTTCTTCTGATACTTTAACGATATCTGCATATTCTAAAATACTTCTCATCCATTTACAGGCTTCTTCCTGTGAATCCCACAAACTGGCTCTGTAATTCGGATCATAAGAAATAATTATTCCATTATTTTTCGCAGCTTTTAATGCAATAAACTCTGCATTTCTGGATAGTTCATCTGTTAACGACAAAGATCCTACATGAAAAATACGGCTTTGGCAGATTATATCTTTCCGTACTTCCTCAGCCTTCAGTCTGATATCTGCTCCGGGTTTTCTGGCAAACGCAAAATTTCGTTCTCCGTTATCTGCCAGTTTAACAAAAGCAAGTGTTGTAAAATAGTCAGCATCACTTATTAATCCTTCGGTTGATACACCGCATTTATCCAGTGTTTCCTTTAAGAAATCACCCAGGAAATCTTCTCCTACTTTTCCGATAAATGCTGTTTGGGCACCCAGCCGTTGTGCCGCGACCACAACATTAGCAGGTGCACCTCCCGGATTTTGTGTATAAGACAATGTTTGTCTTTCACTCTCTTTTTTCCCGGTAAAATCAATCAATATCTCTCCCAGAGAGGTAATATCATAATGCCGTTTTGCCCTATATTTTATATCTACGCCTATATTTCCTTGTGGGTATAATTTTCCTGTATAACGATACAGACCATGCTCCCACAATAATGTAAATGTATTTCCGTCTATGAGGATATCAATATCTGTTTCTTTTTCCATCATTTCACAGGAAACAGTTCGTATACCATATCTGGAAGCTGTGTCTGCCCGGTTATAATTCACGGTCATTTCTTTCTTTGAATAATCAAAGCATATTGTCACGGTATGTCTATCTGTATCATATAGATCAATGCACAATAACTCTCCATCTCCCGGCAGCTTTCCCTTCAATTCCACCATTACTGGCTGACTTTGCGGTGGTATGTTTTCACCGGTCCAATGTTTTTCCAATGTTCTGCGGAAGAGCTTCATCTCATCTTTCACTTTATCAGCCACTTTTGCACACAAACGCCTGTTATCATCTAAATACCATACTCGTGATACATCCAGTATTCCACGATACCCTTCCTTGGGACCGAAATCCCGGATCCAGGGCATCCACAACCAGCCTCCCAGCCAGGCAACAGACCGAATTTCCCCATTCAATACCGGATATGTCTGTGCTGCATAATAATGAGTTCCAAGATCCAAGGTTCCGCTTATCTTTTTATGGAATTCACATTTGTCAAAATCCACCTGTCCGGACAGATATAGCGTCGTTGCACTGTCTTTTTCATACATCGGCGAAGCTGTCAAAAACCAGACATCGTCAAGGCAGAAGGCATCCGGACATTCAAACATTCTGCCCTCACCAGGCTCTGCTTCGTACAAAATTCCGCTATACGTCCAATGATACAGATCGGTAGAAGAGAAAAGATAAATTCTTCCGCGGCTCTCTGGATGTTCAATTCTTCCGGTGGATCCTCCGCAGATCATTCTCCATTTTCCTTGCGCGAAAAACACCTTGGGATCTCGAAAATCTCTTCCTCCCTTTTCCGGGACTTCATTTATCAACGGGTTTTCTTCTATCTTTACGAAATGTCTCCCATCCTTTGACACCGCAAGATTTTGCGTCTCAAAAATACCGGTTTCATCTTCCGTTCTTCCTGTATAGAATAAAAATAGCTGATTATCCTGTACAACAACCGATCCGGAAAAGCATCCACCGTTTTTATCGTTATCATAGGGCATATCGGGGACCAGTGCCGGTTCCAATTCGTCCCAGTGTATCAGGTCCCGGCTTACCGCATGCCCCCAGTGCATACTGTCCCAGCTATCATGGTACGGATTATACTGATAAAATATATGATATTGTCCTTTAAAAAACACTAATCCATTAGGGTCATTGATCCAGCCTTTCTGTGGTGTAAAATGTAGGGATGGTCTTACGATTTCTCTCATTTTCTTATCCTTTCACTGCTCCTGCAGTCATACCACTTATAATATACTTCTGCAAAATGACATAAAATACTAATTCAGGAAGTATGATCATCAGACTCGCTGCAATGATCCCACTGTAATCCATGGAATATTGTCCTTTAAACATAGATGTCATTAACGACACGGTGTTTAAGACATTATTCTGAATAAAGGTTGATGCAAACGGGAACTCATTGTAAATATAAACTGCATTAAAAATAATGATCGTCACGAACGTGGGTTTCATAACCGGAATCACCACTTTGGTACATAGGTTAAATAGATTGCAGCCGTCGATAATTGCTGCTTCTTCCAATTCTCCGGGGATATCTCTCAAAAACCCGGTAAACAGTAAGGTATTGAACGAGATATTCACTGCAACATACGGTAAGATCAGTCCCAACCGTGTTCCAAGGATTCCCATCAGTGAATCAATCCGATATACCGGAAACAGCAGTACATAAATAGGGATGCCAATCCCGATCAGCAGGAAAAGATACAATGTTTCTGATGTCTTGTGGTTTCGAAAAACCATTCTGGAAATTGCGAACGAACTCATAAAAGTAAATAAAATACTGAAAAAAGTAGATACTACTACCAGTAAAATCGTGTTAAAATACATTCTGGAAAAATCAATAGTATCAATCGCACGCTGATAATTCTCAAATCTTATTGTCTGCGGCAAAGAAAGTGGGCTGTTGACAATCTCATTATTTGTCTTTAATGAAAGCAACATAGCCCACAGTATGGGCATGACCAAAAGAATAATCAATCCCAGCAGACATATGTAAAAAATGACTTTTTTTATCGATATTCTCTTGTTTCTCATATTTAACTCCTTTGCTTCCTCGTTGTGATCTTAATATAGGAAAACGAGCCCAGAATTGAAAGCAACAGAATTGCAACCGCAATTGCCATTCCATATCCATACCTTCTGGATGTAAATACTGTAAAATACATATATGAGGTAAGCAGCTCCGACTCATGAGCAGGTCCTCCGCCTGTCATCTGATATACCAGTTCATATATTTTAAATACGCCTGTTACCGCCAGAACAATATTAATAATAAAAGTCTCTTTCAGCATAGGAATTGTCACATAAAACAAGCGTTGTAACAAATTGGCTCCATCCATATCACAAGCTTCGTAAATATCTCCCGGTATTGCTTTGATTCCGGATAAAAAAATAGTTCCATGGAAACCCAGTACCTGCCATGTGAATACCATTGCCAACGACAATGGAGACCATTTAGTTCCACCGATCCATTCAATCGCAAGCATATCCAGTCCTATTTTACGCAATACACTATTTACCAGCCCATAATTAGGATTCAGGATATATCCCCAGATAATTCCTATGATAATAGGTGCTATGACGTAGGGAGCAAAAATCACCATTTTAAAAAATGCGTTTCCATGAAAATTCTTGTTCATCAATAATGCTGCCATAAAAGATCCAATGATCAGGAATATCACACTGAACAACAATACCAAAAATGTATTTTTCAATGCGATCAGAAATAGCTTATCATGGAACATAGCAATATAGTTTTTTATTCCCACAAAGGATGCTTTTCCAAGACCACTGTAGTCCGTAAAGCTATAATAAATTGCGATAAACACAGGAATAATAATAAATACTGCATAAATCATAAGAGTCGGAAGCAGCATAATGATTTTTGCTTTCTTTGTACTCAACCAATACATAGCTTTCTCCCTTTCCATTTTATAGAGAAGAACGGTATTACTTAATTTCATACCGTTCCTTTGATTTTATCTTTCAGCACTTTGTAAATTTTCTACATAATCAGCTGCTTCTTCCGGTGTGTAAACGCCGGTCATAACACCGAAGGTAGCATCAAAATATCCATATGCCACATTGGATGAAAGTGAATTAAACGGCTCCGTTACTGCTTTCCAATCATCATTTAATGCCGTGATCATCGTGGAAAGTACAGGATGCTGGCTCTCATCAATCTGTCCATTATATGTAGAGCACGGTAATGTCGCAGTATCCTCAGCAATGATCCTGGTTCCCTCTTCGCCGTAATAGAACTGCCAGAACTGCATAATTGCATCTAACAACGCAGGATCTTCTGCTGCCTTTGAAGATACTACATAAACACCGCCGGATGCCTTGATTCCGATCTGCTGCTCATACTGGCTGTCGGAAAAGGTAGGTCCCCAGAAGAATCCGATTTTAGAAGCCATATCACTTTTCTCAAATTCACCGATATCCCATGCTCCGGAATTGAACATTGCTGCATTTCCACCCAGGAACTGCTCTTTTGCTTCAAAATATCCCATATTGGAAATGTCCTTTGTGAAAGTTCCCTTTTCACGCATTTCTTCTACTTTTTCAAAATAGTGAATAAAATCTTCGTTATTCCAGGAAATGCTTCCGTCCCTCAGGCCGTCAAGCTTTTCAAAGAATCCATATCTTGCCAGCATTGTCTCAAATGCCCAGATACTGTAATTATCCTGCGCCCCCACGGTCAGCGGTGTGATTCCGGCTGCATTGAGCTTATCTACCACATCCAGGAACTCTTCATAGGTAACAGGCGCTTTTTCGATTCCTGCCTGCTGGAAGAGATCTTTGTTATAATAAAATCCTACCATCATAACTTCACTGGGCATTCCCATATCTTTGCCATCAACGGTACATGCATGCACCAGTCCGGGAAGAAGGCTGTCATTGATACCATACTGATCCAATGCATCCGTCAGATCATATAAATACCCATTCTGTGCAAACTCCTTTGCGGTTGCCTGCTCCAGCCAAAATACATCCGGAAGCTTATTTTCTCCTGCCAGTAAAGTCATCTGTGTCTTATGCTCGGACACTTCTTTGCCCGTAATATCAATTTTAATCCCCGGATGGCTTTCTTCAAAGGCGGTGATAATCTTCTGCAGATGCGGCTCCTGTGCCTGAATATCAGCAACATGCTCTGCAAACTCGATCGTAATCTGTCCGGACTCATCTGCGGTCGTAGAGCTTTCCATCGTCTCTGCACCGCCTTCAGTCCCTTCTGCATTTCCGCATCCTGCCATTGTAAACAGCGTAGCGGCCGCACAAGTCAGTGCCATCATTTTCCTCCAAATACTTTTCATCATAATTGTACCCCCCTTATTCTTGTAGATGAATATCATCTAACGTCCCATATAGGATGTCAATATGTTTGCACATTTTCCCATTCTCTTCCTTCTGACTGTAGATACCCCATGCTTTTCCACAAATGAAGAAGCTGGACATTTCACCTTCTATTGCAGGATGGAATGACAAGGTTCCGCGATACATATCACTTTGCAGTCCCAATAATGCATTCAGCACTCCCCAGCTTGCCATTGCCCTGCAATAATGATGACCGGACTCGATCTCGCTGAACGGATTCCTCTTGTATCCGTCATAACGATCCCGAATTGACTTTACCACCGTCAGACCCTCTTCTACACAACCTGAATAAATCAGATTAACGGCTACTTCATACTCTACTCCTGTCCACACCTCTCCGGCATAGGATAACGGGAATTTAGGCCTGCCGCCTTTCGGCCAGGTAGCTACTACCATTCCATGCTCTTCATTGATTGCATATGCTCTGTGCACACTGTCCGTATGATAAAAATCCGTTTTGTAATTATACTTGAATACGGATTCCATCGCAGATTTTACATGCTCTTTCGGTAAAATTTCCCCGATTCCGGCCATATATGCCAGAAACTGTCCGAGAAGCTGATCTGACAGGCAGCCTTTTCCGAATTGATATTTATATTTATCAATCTCCTTCTGTACCTGAATATAATATTCCCCGTCAAACATCAGTTCATCGGCTCTTGCAGCTCCTTTTGCGTAAGCATCTGCGTATAACTGATGATGTTCTTCATCCCCTACGATCTCAGCCATTTCTTCACAGCATTTCAGTGCTGCCAGGAAGATACTGTCCGTCATAGGATTCGGCCCGTAGAATTCAATATCATAGGTTGTATTCTGCTGACCATCCAGTACATCGTCTCCATCCAGATCCCATTGTTTCAGGGCATATTCCATTGCCAACACTACTTTGGGCCAAATGGTCTTTAAAAATTCCACATCCCCGAGATTCTTGAAATCCCGGTAGACACGAACAACACTTCCAAGTTCTCCATCACAGGCCGGAACCATTGCATACCGTTCCTGATCAAATACGGAAAACATTCGTGTAGACATACATCCTGTCTCATCTGTTTCTCTCAAAAATTCTACATTACGCATTGTTTTTTCAAGATCCGGGAACAGAAATGCAACCGTCTGTGCATAATTCCATACATGAGGCACACTACCGTAACCGCAGCCTATATAGTCTCGTATCCCTTCAAATCCGGCAAAGGTTCCATCTTCCAGCCGGAAACATAAATTACTTCGAAGATTCGTAATGTTTGCAGTCAGAGCATCCACCACATAATAAGGTAATGTAGTCTTATGGAACATAGCATCGGCAAATTTTCTGCTGTCGGATTCCAGTCGTTCCTTATTATGGTATACATATTTTGCTACATCCCATGCATCTGTAAATTTTGTTGCATAGTAATTTCTCACTGTTCCGTATTCACCGCGCTGGAATTTCTCGTAGTCCTCATCAAATTCAATCCATGCCTTTACTCTGTTAGGAAAATACCATGTAATGACAAATTCAAAAGTTCTTTCTTCTCCTGGCTGAAGTTCTTCCCAGGCTCCGATGGATCCGATCTTTTCTCTTCTTTTCAGGAAACTGAAATTATGAAATTGTGCAAATTCACACCCCACACTGTCAGATACGGTCTCTTTTTCCAATCGTCCATCACTGGTAAAGTCATCCCAGAAATCCTGTATTCCATCCACCCATTCGCCGTCAAACCATTGTGTTTTATAGGTTACTTTGGATCCACTGGTCAGAATCGCCATGTTTCCATACCGTAGATGATCCTCTTTCAAATGTTCGGGTGAATAATACAATCCCTTCACATCATCAAATTCCCGATATTCATTTTTTACGCTGTCGGCCAGCTTCAGGTTCTCAATAACATCATATCCTTCAAAACCAGATGCATTGGGAAGTGTGCCTACCAGGCTTACTTTGGTCGGACAGTCTGCAATATTTTTCACCGTGTATCGGATAATTGCACAGGGAATACTGGAATCATCTGTATTTAAAGGAATAAACGGTGTATATGCTTCCATTGACACTTTTACGGGCAATTCGGAATCTTTGAAATTCACTCTTGCAAAAGGATATTCACAAATCAGTTCCGAATCTTCCATTCTTGGCAGATTTACTAATTCAGCCTGAAGGTATCCGTGCGAGCTGGTATATGGCGGAACCATTCTCGATTCCAGAATTTTCGATATAGGTCTTTCCAGTTCTTTGTTTTCCGTACGGATTGCAAAAAAGGAAAGGGGAAATTTCGTATTTTTCGAAGGCCAGTTAAAGATTTCCCAGTCAAGGAACTTTCCTCTTGAATTTACAGAGAAATTACCTGTTCCGATTCCGCCCAGCAAAAAACGGACTTCCGTTGCATCCCGCTTAAAGACCCGCGGTGTTCTGTCAAACAATATCTCTTTTGAAAATGTTTTTTTCATCTTCTCCTCCTTTTGGTTGTTCGGTTGTTCGACTAACCAGTTTTATTTTTTAACTCTCCGCTTTTGCAGAGAGTTTTTTTATTTGTTCTTGTTTGTTCGAATAACTTATGCTATGATATTAGCATAGCAAAAATATATTGTCAATCACTTTTTCAAAATGCGAGGGATTTTATGAACACCAGAACACCAAAATACATGCTTATAAAAAATGAATTTGTCCAGAAAATCGAAAGCGGATATTATCGTCCCGGCGATCTCATCCCTTCCGACAATGAATTAATGCGTACTTTAAATGTAAGTAAAAGCACTGTTACACAAGCCCTGAAATGTCTGGAATCTGAAGGATATATTATACGTCAGCAAGGAAAAGGCACTTTTGTAACAGACCGCTCCAAAGATAAAATAAACCTATCAATTTATTTATGTCCTATGGAAGATAATGAGAAACATTTTTGGGTCTCTCTGATCGAACAATTTAATCTGACCTCTTCCGAATTTTCCGTAACACCGACTTTTCTCACCAACGATAAGGTTCCTCTGCGTGACTCGCTATTGCAGAGCTTTACTAGTGGAAATGCCCCGGATATTCTGTCTCTGGACGGTCCTGATGTCCCCTATTGGGCATATATGAATTCTCTGCTGCCGTTTGATGGATATATGGATTCGTCTTTCCTATCCTCTTTTCTGTCTCCCATTGTGACACAGGGAACCTATCAGGGAAAGCTATATCATCTGGGTTATACGGAATCCACTTTATGTATTCTGTATAACAAGGAGTTGTTCCATTCCCTTGGTATCCGCATTCCGACTTCTGCGGAAGATGCCTGGAGCTGGGATGAGTTTCTGAATGTCTGCCATACAATACAGGCCAAAACCTCTTTTCCCTATCCTTTGCTTATGGACTCCGGACGTGGTCTTTCTCCAAAATCCGGAGAATGGAACAGCTATGCAGGATTGCCATTTATCGTGCAAAACAATGGCAGTTTTTTTAACGATACGCTGACGGCAACCTCTGGATATATTAACTCTCCAGCCTCCGTCGCTGCCATGAATTGGCTGGGCGAATTATTTCATAAATATCATTATACCCATGTGGAAAATCTCAGTGCTCATTTCCCTGAACACTTTGCCATGAGTCTTTCCCTGCCCAGTGCTTATTTTCAATCGCGGAAAAGAAATAGCAATATCGGCATAATTCCTCTTCCCCATGGTATAAAAGCAGCTTCGCCCCATGGAAGCTGGGGATTATGCATGTCCAGACAGACACAATATCCCAAAGAATGTTGTGAATTTATCCGTTATGTTTTCAGTCTGCAGAACCAGTTGAAGATCAGTCAGTTAACGGGTATTCCCGTTTTAAAAGAGATTTATGACGTAATGGACAGCTTTCAGGCCGGTTCCGGCAACAGCAATATTTTATTTTCCCAATTACGGAATACCTCTTTTACCAGACCGCAGACCCCCGCATATCCTTTCTTCAGTAAGCAGTTTTCCTATGCGTTTTATAATGTTGCCATGGGTGCTGATGCACAAAAGGAAATGGACCACCTGGCGCAGCAGGTAGACGATCATCTTTACCGGCATAATTATTATCAACAAAGCTAATAATTTAGGCTAAGGATAAATAAATTCATTTACCCTTAGCCTATTTCTCATCATATTTTACTTTTTTCTTATAATCATAGATCTTAATATCCGCACAGATTTCCAAAGGGATAATCTTTTCCATCCCGGTACCTCCCGTTCACTTCCCAATAATAAAATTATATCGTTTATTTCTGTTTAAAACAATACTATTTTCATAGTAAGCAAAAAACGAGCCATCCTCCACAAACGCAGATTCCTGCATTCATGGTTCAGACGGCCCGTGTAATTTTAATTTTAGATTTCAGCTAATTTCAGCAGATCCGGAATCTTGGACTCCCAGCCAAGTGCCATGATATGAACACCCTGGCAGTATGGCTTGCACTCTTTGATAATACGTGCAGCGATCTCAACACCGGTAATTCCAGCTTTTGTCTTTTCTTTGTCTGCCTTCAGCTCCTCGATCATCTCATCCGGAACATGAATGCCGGCAACATTGTTATTCATGAATTTCGCCATTCCAGCGGACTTCGGAATAATAATTCCAACCTGTACAGGTTTTCCGAACTGTTTTGCTTTTTCCATAAATTTGATAAATTTCTCCGGCTCGAATACAGCCTGTGTCTGGAAATAGTCAGCGCCTGCTGCAACCTTTCTCTCCATCTTCGCAAGCTGTGCATCAACAGAATCACTGCATGGAGAAACAACAGCACCCTTGGAGAATTTCGGAGGCTCTCCAACAAGCTGGTTTCCACCAAGATCTACGCCAGACTCCAGAAGCTTCACTGTGTGAAGAAGAGATACGGAATCAAGGTCGAATACCGGTTTTGCCTGAGGATGATCGCCCATTTTAGTATGATCACCGGTAAGACAGAGAATATTGTCAATACCAAACATAGCTGCGCTGAGAAGATCAGACTCCAGAGCGATACGGTTTCTGTCACGGCATGCAAGCTGGAAAATGGGATTCATGCCTGCATCTTTAAGAACCTTACACATTGCAAGAGATCCAAGACGCATAACAGAAGACTGGTTATCTGTTACGTTAACTGCATGAACACCTGTAAGGTATGTTTTGGCTTCTTCTACCAGCTCATCTACATGGATTCCTTTCGGCGGTCCTACTTCTGCTGAAACTGCAAATTCACCACGATCGAATAATTCTTTCATTTTCATATTATATTTGCTCCAATCATTAAAAATTTAGGATTAACCTGTTATTTCACTTCATCATCTGTAGCAAAATTGTGGATCTGTGTCGGGCATTTCAGTGCGTCAAGGCGTCCGATCTCTTTCAGACGTCTGTAGATGCGTTCCCATCCACACTCCATGTCACTGTCCACTTCGCATTTACCATTCTTGGAACCGCCGCACTGGCCGTTGACAAGACTCTTGGAGCATGCTGTGATCGGGCAGATCCCGCCAGTAAGGTTCAGATAACACTCACCACACTGGTCACATTTATATTCTAACGGTGTTACACCCTGGAAACCAGGTACCGGGTATGTATCGCAGGCTGCGCATACCATTTTGTCTTCCAGATATTCTGCGATGGTCTGTACACCAACGCCACAGGAGAATACCAAGACCAGATCCGCTTCCCTGATCTTATCCATATGTTTCTGAAGACGTAACTGCATATTTTCCGGATTACAGATATAATCCGTTGTCATGATCCCTGTCACATTTCCTTCAGCGGAAAGCTCCTTCTGAAGTTCAACAGCTTCTTTTTCCGGAAAACGAACTTCCTTGCATCCATGGCAGTTGATGATAAAAACTTTCTTTCCGGCTGCCAGTGATACGATAGTTTCTTTTGCTTTTAACTGGGTAATCAACATATCACTTCATCCCCCTTACTGCATTTTTTCCGGCTTTGATACTGTTAATGATCGGAATCTTGGAAGAACAGATATACTGACAGCATCTGCACTCAACACAGTCCATGACATTCATGTCTTTCATGCCCTGCCAGTTCTCTTCTTTCGCATATTTAACGAAATACAGAGGAGAAAGTTCCATCGGACATACATCCACGCAGCGTCCGCACTTGATACATGGCTGCTCTTTGGTCTCGTCTGTATCAATGGCGATGATACCGTTGGAGCCCTTCATCATAGGTACATCCAGAGTGTTCAGAGGGAATCCCATCATAGGTCCGCCCATCTTGACCAGAACATCGTCATCTGTAAATCCGCCGCAGTAATCGATTAGCTCTTTTACGCTGGTACCGATCTTGATGATAAAGTTGCCAGGATTCTTGATCTTCTCGCCTGTTATTGTTGTAACACGCTCGATCAGAGGCATACCCTTCTGGATTGCATCGGAGATTGCTTTTACGGTACTGATATTATCTACGATAACGCCAACATCTGCCGGGAGACCGCCACTTGGAACTTTTCTGCCCATAACGCGCTTGATGAGAGTCTTCTCAGCGCCCTGCGGGTATTTGGTTCTTGCGACAAATACTTCCATGTTTCCGATATTGGCAACTTTTTCCTGCATTAATTCGATGGCATCCTGCTTGTTATCCTCAATGACAATGATACCCTTCTCGGCACCTGTTGTCTTCAGGATCGCTTTCAGACCAAAAATAATGTCATCTGCAAACTCAAGGAGAACCTTGTGGTCTGCTGTTAAATATGGCTCACATTCGCATCCATTGAGTAGAATGGTATCAACTGGTTTGGCTGGTTTCAGTTTGACACAGGTCGGGAAGCCTGCACCACCCATACCAACGATTCCTGCTTCTTTTACAATCTCAATGATCTCATCCGGAGTCAGATTATCAAGGTCACCATGTGGCTGTACGGATTCGTGCAGAGTATTTTTTCCATCCGATTCAATGACAACAGCCATGACTTCACTGCCTCTTGTGCCATGCATACGTGGCTCAACGGCAACTACGGTTCCGCTTACGCTGGAGTGTACCGGTGCGCTGATAAATCCGGCAGCTTCGCCGATCTTCTGTCCGACTTTTACAGTGTCGCCTACCTCTACGATCGGGTTGGCAGGTGCACCAAGATGCTGGGACATGGAGATCACTACAGTCTTCGGATCCGGGAATTTCTTCAGTGCGATATGCTCGCTGAATTCCTTGTGCTCTGACGGATGAACGCCGCCATAGTATCCGTTCAGTCTGTCTTCTCTGATAGACTTCACGTAATCGTTGATCACCTTGAAGTTAACCTTGGAGTAATCACGTACCTGTACCGGCTGGTTCAGGAACTCTTCCAGACGGCCCTGTTTTGCCAGTCTCTGGTAGATCTTTTCCCATGCACAGTCTTTATTCGGGTCTACTTCACATTTACCGTTCTTTGCTCCGCCGCACTGTCCATTCACAAGACTCTTGGAACAGTCGACGATAGGACAGACGCCTCCGGTAATGTTCAGATAGCACTGTGCACATGCATCACAGCTCTTTTTGGTAAGTGCCATGCCGTGATGGCCTCTGTAGTTAAGGGTATTACTTGCTGCGATCACCGGCTTACCGGCCAGATCTGCAACAGTCTGGATACCAAGACCACAGGAGATCACAACTACATTCTCTGTACCTTCCGGAAGCAGATCCTGTAATTTTCTTTCTGTGTGCATCTTGTTACACAGAAAATCGAATTTCGCACTGCCTGTGACGGTTTTTCCCTGCTCCGCAGCAAATTTCAGGAATTCTTCGCAATCCGGTTCGTCAACGGTCTCAAATTCCTTGAAACACTTGTTACAGGCGATTACAAACAGATTGTCCCTGCCGTTCAGCACTGATGCAAGCTCATCACTGCTTTTCAGCTTGTACTTAGTATAGTTTTCCAATTGCTCACCTTCCTTATAAAGATTATATCCTTATGATTATCTGCTCTTATCCGTTCCCTCCTTCTCTGCACTCCCAGGAAAGAAACAATAAAACCAAATAAATAAGTTCTATGTTATTTGTTCAGCCCCTCCGGAAATCCCGACCACAAAAAGGCCGCAGTATTTCCTCTGACTGCTATAATAAATGTAACATAATTTGAACATATTATCCAGTTTTATTAGCCATTTTTATAAAATTATTCTATGATTTCATCCCAATCGTCTATGGGTGTACGGATATTTGTACAACTTCTGTTATGCCGTATGCGTTAGTTATATGCAACTTATATAATTTTGTTTATAAAATATCCTTTTTATGCATTGAGCATATTGCACAAGGATTTTATCTTTAACAGGGCAGATCCGAAAGGTGTCTTTTGTCATGGGGTAAGACGCTGTCCGCAATATTCACAGGTGCTCAGACGACCTTTTATTACCTGATTCTTTGCACCGCAGCTGGGGCAGGTAACTGTAATATAGATCTTCTCATTTACGCGTCTGTTCGGTGCAGTGATCATAATATAATTTCCTTCTCTGTCTATCTGGATATTCCGGATATATCCCCCGGCAATAAATTTTTCCAGCTTTTTCACTGCACCTTTTCCCAGTTCCTGCTCAAGCTTTTCAAATGAGACGGTATTCTGAGCATAGGATTCAAACCAGCAGGCGATTTCTCCGGCTTTTTTCTTCTTTAATGTTTTTTGTATCTCCCGGAAGGTCGGATACAGAAACAGCAATCCAAGTATGATCTCTGTTGCTGCCATTCCCCAGCGCCCTTCACGGATATACTTCTCCGATGCGCCAATAGCTCCCAGGGAAAAAAGTATAAAAAAGCCACAAAGAACCCATTTCAGTTTCCCCAGTATTCCTGTTTTTTTATTTTTTTCTGTCAAAAAATCACTCATGTCTGTTTCCTCTTTCTTCTATTATTCAAAATTTTATGATGTATTTATGAATGCTCCGTCAGCTCACGCCAAATTTCCTCTGTCTGAATATGTTTCTGCATTCTGTGGATCTTCTATTTCAGTGTGGTTACGATCAGTTTACTTTCCAGTGCAGCTGCTATCAGATCCTCTTTACAGCTGTATCCCGCCTTGGCGATCATTTCCTGAAAATTCCATCTCACCCCAGAAGCAGAACAGTCCATTTTCCTTGCGATCTCGGAATATGACATCCCGTGAATATACAGGCGCAGCATCTCCAGCTGTCTGGGACTGATATCACCGCTTGTGATCCAGTTAAGTTCCACCTCCGGTGCCACATCCGGAAATACATGCTCCCCATTTAACGTTCTGTAGATCACACTCCGTATTTCCTCTTCACCGTGATCCTTATACCATAGACTGTCTGCACATCCGCTCTTTGCTCTTTCCAGCACCTTGGGATCGATCAGCGAAGTAACAACCAATACCCTTATATATGGATATTTTTCCCTGATGATCTTTCCGGCACTCAGCCCATCATGATTATGAAATGTCTGCACATCCATAAGTACAAGATCAATTGCCGAGTAAGAGCAGATCTTTACAGCTTCACAGGCATCCGAAACTGTCTGGACATGTCGGAATTCCGGTTCCCGCATAATAATACTTTCAAAATACTTCTGCATGATCCTCTGATCTTCTACTATCAGTATCCGTACCATAGACTCCCATCCTTTCTGTCAGTGGCATTTTCAACACCAGACAAAACTCCGGCGAAAAAGAAACCTGCATAATACATTTCTCTGACTCCGCAGCTTTTCTCAGTGCAGACAGACCACCACCTTCTTCTGCATTTTTTTCAGGTGCATCTCCATCATTCGTTATCCGGATGCTGTATTCATTTGCACCTTTTTCTATCTTCACCAGAACCGTACTTCCATGGGCATGTCTGGCACAATTTGTCACACATTCACGGATCGCTCTGTCTGTCAGCAGCCTGTAGGAGGGATGCTGAGGGAAATTCCCGCTGATCTGAACATAAATTCCAAGTTCTTCTGCATGCCTGATCGTATCCGCGCATAATTCTTCCATATTCTCAACAGAAGAATCTGTAAGAATATAGACCAGATGCTTTAGTGCAGATAGCTGTTCATCCATTTTATCCTGATTTTCTTTTCTTTCCAATATCCTGCGTATTGACAGAAGGCTTCGGCCAAAATTGTCATGAACCTGCATTTTCATGACAAGTGTCTCCTGCTCTCTTATTTTATCTCCGATTTTTTCATACATTTCCTCCAGCTTATGATTCAGGATTTCCAGCTTTTCATTATTTGCTCTGATTTTTTCACCATTGTAATAAATTTCTGATACATTAACTGCCACTGTCTGCAGATATCCTGCACAATCCGGCTCCTGCAGACGATATTCCTGAAACATCCAGACGGAATCATCCGGAAAATAAAATACATTACTGTCACTATTTAATCTGCGAAGTCCCTCTGCTTCGGATCCTCCATTTATTACTTTCCGCAATGCTTCATAATCCTGCAGATAGGAGCCTGTCATTATCCTGCTCAGTTCATGCATCTTGGTGTTGCATAAAACAATCCTTCCAAGAGGATCCGAAAAACACACCCCACAGGGAACATCATCAACAGCTTCATTCACAGACCAGTAAGACAGAGAATGATGATATCTACGTCTCTCTCTCCAGATTGCCCAGCAAAGATAAAGCAACAATACCACCATCGCTGCCATCAAAACACTGACCGGACACCCCCGGAGCATTGGCTGATATGCGCTTTCCCCATGACAATATCTGTGATCATTCATCAGGAACCCCATAAGCATAAAAGAAACTGCAAAAACAGTCACTGCTGTTATAATTTTCTTTTTCCCGTAAAAACAGGTTATCCTGATCAACAGAAGAATCAATTCCAGAATCAGGCAGATTTCAAGAAGGATCATCAAAAAATCCTGCATTGCCATACTGCATTCCGCAAAATCAGTCATCTTCCGCCTCTCTTTCTGAATACGATGCATCCGATAAACCATTCGTTTTCATCTTCCTGCTGCACATTTAATTCCGGTCTTTCTGACATTAATCCCCGAAGATCTGCTTCTGCTACAATATGAACCGAAATCCGCAGAGCATCATCGATCTGCGACACACGGTAAAAAACAGACTGCATTGTATCAAACAATCGTTCCACAAGCCATTCAAAGGTATCATAGCATTTTAGTATATCATCTGCATTCAGCTGCACTTCACCATTTTCTACATAATAAGCTGCCCGGATCTTACATAATTTTAAGCTGTCACAGGATTCCGCAAGACTCTGTCTGAGATCCTCCATTGTAAGCAGATTTCCGTCTGATGCATATTGTGTCAATACCAGATTTTTTCTTCTCTTTAAATATGTACCAACAACCACGATCTTTCCCAGGATCCGGTCATAGTGTTCCCTTGACTCCGTTCTTTCCAGCTCATCCATCAGCTGTGACAGCAATTCCAGCTGCCCAGCTGTCTGATTCTGTATCATGTTCAGCAGCCGGTTCTGTTCTTCTGTTTTTCTCCGCTCAGCCTCTTTCTGATAGGTTTTCTGCAGCAGACGATTTCTGGCAGTCAGCTCCTCCTGCTGTTCCCTGATATCCTGATACTGATCCAGAAGCACCGAAATATCTTCTGACCAGAACAAATGTCCTCCTCTTATAGGAATATGGTTGATCCGGATTCCCTGTTCCTGTACAGCTGATCTGTTTATTACAATTTTACGCAGTTCCGGTGACAGCTCCGGAAAATCACCGGAATGATAATATCGCTGAAAGGAATCATCCGTAATCTCTGCATCCAGTCCTCCGGAGGTCTGGAATAATTCAAAATATCGATTATTTGTCTGTATCAGGCCGCATAATATACACCCCTGATAAATTGCCGCCATCAAAAGGCAGCATACTGCTGTCATATCCCCGGCAATTGTTTTGATCAGGGGCAGACGGAGTAAATTCCCGATATTCCATCCCAGCAGCAATATTCCCGGAATGACAGGCAGCCAAAATTGCTTCCTTCCCGGAATCCTGCTTTTTCTGATCAGCATAATTTCCATCCATATCAGGCAAAATATGATCCATCCCTGGATCACTATAAAAAGAATACCATAGCTGTAATCTCTGTCCGAAAACGGAGGCCGCCCGGAAAACCGAAACACCAGCTGATGCAGGTCATTTGTAAAAACACAGACGATCATAATCACCGCAAAAACCAGCAAAACAATAATTTTTCTGCCCGTTTTCTCGCCGTCCTTTTCACCAAGAAACATCGCTGCTGCCAGTCCAAGGACCGGTATCAGGATCATCGGGATATAATACAGATACCAGCAGATATGTTCTCCAAGCGGATCATGAAGAATATGAAATTTTACCGTCCGCACAAAGAACCAGAATACCATCAGACAGCCAATTGCAGTCAGGCATCTGCGCGTTTTTCTATGCACTACATGCTTTTCCAGATAGATCACCCAGGCACAATACATTCCCAGATAAATACAGTTACGACACTGATCTGCCAGATTTCTCATAAAAACATTTTCCGGTCTTACCAGCCTGCAGAAATACGCCAGCAATACACTTATCAGGATTCCTCCATACGACAGTGCCCTTTTTTTATTGTATGTCATGAAAATTCCTCTCTCATTAATACATCCCTGTGACAAGTATACTATAAAACTCTATTTTATTATATAGTTTTCAGAGAAATCATCCATTCTCAACCCTGTTGTCACAAACAGAGTGAACAATTCTGTCCACTCTGTCTATCATCCCTCAAAATGGTCTTGGCTGGCCACAGTATTCGCAGAACCTTCCGGTATTCTCTGCACCGCACTGACATTTCCACAAACCGCCGGGCTGCTGCATTCCCGACTGCTGCATTCCGTTGTTCATATTCATTCCCGACTGCTGCATTCCACTATTCATGTTCATTCCGGACTGCTGCATTCCGTTGTTCATGTTCATTCCGGACTGCTGCATTCCACTGTTCATGTTCATTCCGGACTGCTGCATTCCATCGTTCATGTACATCCCGGACTGCTGCATTCCGTTATTCATCTGCATTCCGGGCTGCTGCATTCCAGCCGCATTTGGTGTCAAAGCGGCTATGATCTGATGACCTGTCTGCTCCACTTCCATCAATTCGCCTCTGTTATCGCTGCTTATGGAAAAAGTATTCAGACGAAAATCCATATCATCAAACCATGGAGTTTTTACTTTAATACGCATAGTATAATCAAATTCATACTTATATACCGGTGGCTGATAGCTTACGGTTTCTCCATCCTTTGTTGTATATGTTTCCTCGTTCTGCTGTCGCTCTACATCAACTCTGCACTGCACAACAGCGGATAAAGGAACTATGTCCGGATTTTCATTGACATCCAGCTTCCGTGCAACAGTAAAATTCCCCTTATTATCATCAATAAAAACATTATAATTTCTGGTATTGATCTGACGGGTTATACAAAAATCCATTACGGCTTTTTTGTTTTTTTCACGATATTCCAGTTGACGTTTGATATCCTCTACCGTACTGTGCCGCCGGTCTTCAAACCATGGTGATAATTTTTTTGCACAATCCTTACACAGATTTCCGTCATCCAGTTTTCTGTTTCCCAATAAACCTATTTTCTCTCCGCAGATATCACAGATCTTCTTATCAAATAAACCCATACCCAATCCTCCTTCTTTTTATATTTGTGTTTTTGTTTATCTACATTATGCGTGAATGCTTCGCCATTTGCACTAGCATCTCTGACAGTAACTGAATTCATCTTCATATCAATGTCAGGATCATAAGGCTCGTATCTAAAAATCCTGTCTGTTTCTATATGTTCAGGATATGCCGTATGGGATACTCTCTGCCAGACACAACCGTCCCGAGGATGTCAAGTCATTGCTACAAAAAATATGCGGCTTTTTTGCCACGAAAATGGCTTAAAACCGCATATTTCTGTATAGAGGACGTTATATAATTGTCACAAAATAGGTGGGGAGGATGTAACATAATTGCTACATTAAATGGTCGAAAATTTGGAGGTTGGCAAATGCTTTCCTATATATCCAACAATCCCCACTCTATGTTCCGGGTCTGGTAAAAAATGTATTCTGCTTGGATAATTTCCCGGAAAACTTATATGCCAATAAAAATATTCTTCTTTTCCATATGGTGTTACAAATTTTCTATACTCATTTAATTCTTTATCTTTCTTCACCGACTCGGATTCTGTCCTGCATCCAAAACCAACTTCATTTTTATCAAACACTCCTTCATATGTTGCGAAATAATCCTCTAAAATCTGAATTCTTTTCATGATAGTTTGAATTTGTATTGAAACACGAGCTTCTTCTAATTGCCTTTTCACCTCTTTGCAAAAAATTAAATGTGGATATAATTGTTCTCTTTTTTCCCATAGCTCAGCTCCTGAAGAAATAATTAATGACTGTCGTTCCCTTTCATTTGTAATCAATTGATCTACATGATCCAAAATCCCACAATTTCTTACTTTGACTGCTTCATCTTCTTCGTCATTAATGGATACATATTTTCCCTCCATCCATTCCTTTTCCCATAATTCAGATGATAACAAACTAACTATGTAGCTATCCCATTCATATGCCATTAAAGCACCCTTAGCAGAAATAGAACCTTCATTTTCTAGTTCTACAATCAGTTCACTCTCAAGGAAATCTCCTGTTTCTATTCTATGTCCTCTCTGAATCAGAGATCTAAAAAACTGCTTATCTTTTTGAGGCACATTTCGATCTTTCAACCAATCATGTATCGTATATTCATTAGCAATTTCTTCTGTCATTAATTCATCCGTATAATAGAAGTCATTGTCCTTATTCCTATGTTTCAATTCTTGACACACTTTTAAAAAGCCCGAAAATTGCTCAGTTAATGGTAATTTTGCAACCTGTTGTTTCAAAGAAATCTCATTAAATACCATTTATATTCCTCTTAAAATAATTCATCAATTGCTTTATCCCACTCATCAAAAAATCCCTCCGGCCAATTCGATAAACTGCCATCTTCTAAAATCTCCGGAGATGTTTTTTCATGTTTTTGAATTCCTTCTTCTGATAAATATTCATAAAAATAGTTTATTTTTACCTTATCAGATGATATTTTTTTATTGCGAACACTTAATCGAATTCCATTTAAAACATGATCGCTATGTGTTTCCATAAAAATTTGGACACCATTAGCAGCAGCTAAAGCAACTAATTCACCAATTTTTCTCTGACCACGTGGATGTAAATGTGCTTCTGGATTCTCAAGCACAAGTATGTCTCCCTCCCTTGCACTTAATAATGCAACAATAATAGGTAACGAATATGAAACTCCAAATCCCATGTTTAATGCATTTGTAGACTCTTCTCCTAAACTGTTACTTGTCGAATATCTCACTCCCATTAAATTCACATCTAAATAAGGAATTACATTTACCTTTATGTTTGGCGAGATTTCTGATAACCACGCATTTATCTGCAATTCAAGTCGTTCACTTGTTTCCGAACTATGCTTCATATTTGGATAAACTTTTACATCACTCCCTTTCTCATACAAGCATACTGCGGTTTTTTCACCTTTCACTCCAATTTCCGAATGCAAAGAGTTTTCATTTTCTATCGTGTCATAATAACGGCGAGGTCCTAATCTTTCTGCCGATATATACTCAAATTTTTTTGTAAGAAATGAATCTCTTTCAGATAAAGGTCCCTGACTTTCTGAAATCAAATTTCCAACTTTATCATACTGACACATCCATTTATGATCATTTTCCTCTACTTCTATAGAAAGCACATCATCTTTTCTAAACCAATACATAATATCAGTCTGAGTACCCAGTTCGACATATGATCCATTAAGAATTAAACGCTGATTTTCCAAACAATTATTTTTTTCATATGTTTGCCGCAATAATAATAATGCCTGAATCAATGTCGATTTTCCCATGCCATTAATACCTGTAAATAAATTCAATTCCCGACATGTAACATCAATTTTTTCAAAACATTTAAAGTTTTTTAATGAAATTTTTTCAATCATTCTAATTCCTCTTTAAATAAATTTATGGATTAATTCATCAACTGCTCTGATACGTGCGTATAATGCTTTTTTATCTGGAACTTTTAATAAATATAAATACTCTTGAGAGGCACATAACTGCATATATTCTTTTTGCACTTTTTCTTTTTTCTTTTCTAATAGTCCTACTGCCTCTGGTGTCAGTGTTTTAAATACATAACACCATGACTCAAAGATCACCTTATTAATTGGTCTTCGCCTTCCATCCTCACATATTTTTCTAAAACTGTTATTTCCCATTACTGCAAACATAGCCTTCATAACAAAGGTAAACTCATTCTTAATTTCTCTAATATACATTTCGTCAGCATGATTAAGAAATTTCATTCCTTCATTTAAGAACTCATCTATATTTCCATTATATAATTGTAAATCCAAATAACAAAATGAAACATATCTAAGGACAAATTCTCTGTCCAACATTCTTTCGCTTTTTATGCTTCCTGCGGTTGCCTTAATAAAACACTCTAATTTGGAACACTCTTGTAAAAATTTTGTTGCTTGACCTTGAAATAAAGCATTTCTTATTTCCTGCGGTTCAAGTGTCAACCCTCCTGTGTTAATTCTCTTAAAAATATTAAATTTCACATTTTCTGGTGTAGATGGATTAACTAGATAAACATTGATGACCGTTTCATCTATTCTCCTTTGAAACATTCTTGGTAATTTATCATAATTACAACCATTCAATTCCGGGAAAAATTCTAATTCTTGTAACTTTAAGCTTTTATCTACAACAAATTCTTTTAAAGTTGATACTCGCTGTAAACCATCAATAATTAACCACTCATCCTCATCAGTAGCATCAAAATAAAATGCCGGCAAAGGAATTCGCAAAAAAATCGACTCCAGCAATTGGCTTTTTTGTCTTTTACTCCACAATCCAGCTTTTCTTTGAAACGATGTATCAAATTCAATTTCTTCATTTTGTATTCTCTTTATTAATGCATCCAACGTCATAGGTTTCATGGTAATGCTTATTTTAGAAGGATCAAAAGGTCTAATCCGTTCACCTTCACATGAATATGCCGTAATATCTGGTTCAACATCCCCTTCTATCATTGTAATTCCTCTATTTTCAAAATATTTCATTACTTCTGCAAAATTTATTTTTTCCGAATCTATTATCATATATACTAGATTCAGATTAATATTATTCCCTTGTTCTTCAGCTATTTTTACTAACTTTTCTAATTCTTCAATATCCTTTTTTTTAAGTGTAGTATCTTCCATTTACTCGCCCTCATTCAACCATCAAATTCTATAATGTATGGCATATTTCCAATTTTATACACAATATTTTATCTTATATAACTTTAAAGAGCAATCAAATCCTTCTATATTTAATAACTATTTTTCCACTCCACCTCCACTCTCCCGTCATCATACACATATATTCCCTGCACATATTCTTCCAGCATCTCTCGTGTCATCTTTTCATAGCCTAAATACTTCAACATCTGCTCCACTGGAACATTCTTTTTCATCAGGATTTCTTTCTCACCATTTATCAGTTCTTCCAGTTCCTGTACACGTTTCTGCAGTCGTTCTCTTTCTTCTTCCAACTGCTTCTTTGCTTCCATAAACTGGTTCTGGTTCATCTGTCCCTCGTGATACTTCTCATAGTTCTGGCGGTTCTGGATTTTTATTTGTTCTTGACACTTTTCACAATCTGCACTTTCCGTCTTATAGGCTTCTATACTATCCTCATGCTGTTTTCTCATGGATTGCTGCATCTGTTCTTGGCTGATATTCTGACGTAAGTAAGCCTTTATTTCTGCCAGCACGATATGCTCCAGCATTTTGTTATCCGCTTTCCCGGCAAAACAACCTGTATCTTCTTTTCCTTTACTGTAAGCGCAGCTATAAAGGATATGACCATGAACCGGACTGCTTGAAGTCAGACTTCTGCGACAATTTCCACACTTCACATAGCCACCTAACAGTGTTGTTTCCCTGTCAAATTTACTTTTCTTTGTGTATCTGATCTGCAGGGACTGTGCTTTTTCAAAAACTTCTTTTGATACGATCGGCTCATGGTGATTTTCCATCACTTTCCACTGATTTCTCGGCACTGGTACTTCTTTCCCTGTTCCGGGATCTGGAATCTTTGTCTTTCCATAGACCATACAGCCTATATAAGTCTTATCATCCACAATCTTCCGTATCATATCACTCGTCCACTGCAATCCTCTTGATGCAGCTTTCTTGCTGTCTGATTTCTGTCGTCTGCTCATAGACTGCAAGGGAGTCAATACACCCTCTTCATTGAATAACTTACAAATCTCTATCTTGGAATACCGCTGATTGGTCAGTTCAAATACTCTGCGGATTACTTCCGCTTCGTCCTCTACAATCACCAGTTCTTTCTTATTTTCAGGATTGATTCGATACCCATACGGTGCAGAACCACAGCAATACTCACCTTTTCCTCGTCTGGTACTGACTGCCGCTTTTACCTTTACGGACTGGTCTTTCACATAAAAGTCTGCTATCAGTCCTTTAAACTGTACTTCAATATCCGAACTCTTTCCCTTATAATCTTTAGAATCATATCGGTCTGAGATAGAAATGAATCGTACTCCCAGGAATGGAAAAATCTGTTCCAGATAAGTTCCCATCTCAATATAGTTTCTGGCAAAACGGGAAAAATCTTTTACCACAATACACTGAACTTTATTCTCTCTGGCAAGTTCCAGAACCTGCTTAATTGCCGGGCGCTCCATACTGGAACCAGAATATCCGTCATCGTAAAACTCCTGAAATGGCATAGCAGCAAGCTCCGGAATATTGGAAATATAATCTTTTACCAGTTTTCTCTGATTGATAATGCTGTTACTTTCTCCCTCTGAATCATCTTCCATGGAAAGACGGTAATATCCAATAATCAGTTTCTGATCACTCATGTTCTACCGCCCCCTTAAACCCGAAGTTGATTTCCAGTCTGCCATCACCATACAGATACATACTTTCAATCAAGCCCTCTGCAAGTTCCGCATTGATTCTGGTTGTCCCATCCAGTTCCAACAGACTTCGTAAAAATCTGGCTTCTTCTTTCTGCTGTTTTTCCAGTTTTCGTATGGTCTGCTCCAGAGACTTCTTTCTCTCTTCACAAAACTCTTTCCAGTTATTACGGTCATCTTTCATTTCTATATAAGCTTCTTTGGAAAGTTCACCCTCTTTATATTTCATAAATGCCTGTGCCAGTTTTTCTGAACGTCTTTCCATATCTGCATCCAGTTTTCTGATCTCAGTTTGAATCTCATTGATTTTGGAAAGAAATACCGCACTGCTTATAGCAGACATATCCTTTTTCCGCAATCCAGATAACTGAAACTGTCTGGTCAGCTCCGAACGGACAATTTTCTGCAGCTTCTCCTCGGAAATAGATTTATGACTACATTTTCTTTCATCCCGATACCAGGCAGCATTGCAAAAGTAATACACATTGCCTTTGCATCTACGTGTACACATTTTCCGCTTACAATCACCACAATAGAATACATTGTAAAATGCTCTTTCATCATCCTCCCATCCTTCTGTAGTTTTTGTTGCTTTCTGTTGTGCTGCTTTTAACCTGATCTGTGCTTTGTCAAACAGTTCTCTGCTGATAATCGGCTCATGAGCATTTGGCGTAATAATCCACTGACTTTCGTCCAATATGTCACACCATTTTTCACCTCTTTGAAATCTGGATTCGTATTTTCTCTGAACCAGATCACCATAATAATTATTTCGATTTAAAACCGCACGTATCGAAGAATTTCCCCACTGATGAAGATTCTCTCCATCCTGACAGTACACATGATGATATTGGTTATAGTCCGAAATCCGATGTACCCCATCTTCAAACAGCCTGTCAATAATACTCTGTATACCATCTCCAGAAGCATATTCTTCAAAAATCCTACGAACAATCTTTGCAGATTCCGGTTCCACAATCAGCTTATAAATCCCATTTACCTTTTCCACACAATATCCGTATGGAGCTGTAGATCCCACATACTCACCGTTCTTCTGTGCAATACGTTTTGCTGCCCGTTCCTTTGCAGAAATGTCTTTTGCGTAAGCATCATTCACCAGATTCTTGATATTCATGGATAACTCCTGATTCTTAGCACCCAGTGCATAGGAGTCATAGTTGTCACATACAGAAACAAACCGCACTTTCATAAAAGGGAGAATCTTTTCCAAATAATTTCCGGTTTCGATATAATTTCTTCCAAATCGTGAGAAATCCTTTACCAGAATACCATTTATTTTACCTGCCCTGACATCATTCATCATCCGTTCAAATCCCGGTCTGTCAAAATTTGTTCCGGTTTTTCCCAAATCAGAATAAATATCATATACAGCAATCTCATACTCTCTGTCTGGATTTTCATTGTGCTTCTGAATGAATTCTTTTATCAGCGTAACCTGTGTTTCAATAGATTCTGACTTTTTTTCATCACTATCTACGGATAATCTGGCATAAATTGCAGCCATACATACCGGAATACCAGAAACTTTCTTCTCTGTGTTTTTCTTATATCTTTTTGCTGTTCTTGCCATTTATCCCACCTCTTTCCTGTACTCTGTCCTGTGTTCCGCATAAAACCGTCTTATGACTTTCATCTTCTCAATCATATCCTGATAGCGGATGTGAATTTTAATTTGCTTGTTCTCATAAATATAGATTTTATCTACAGTCAGTGCCAGCAATGTGCGATCCAGTTCTTTGATTTCCAGTGATTTCTTCCAGTCCTCCAACTGAACAGTTGCAGACACTCCACCCTCAAACATTTGCTTTACCAGTTTTTTCTGGTTTTCAATCATCTGCTCCAGTTCTTCACATTTTCTTCCGTAACTTTCCCGAAAATCATCGAACTCCTCTTTGCTGATCAATCCCTCTTTCAAGTCATCACCCAAAGATGCTTTCAGGCTGTAATAACGGTTATATTCTTCCTGCAACTTACTAATCTGCGTATCATAACCGATTACCTGATCGTAACTGACTTTCATTTCACAAAGTTCTTCCATAATCATCTGATAGTCTACGAAAAGTGCCGTATATGCCTGAATCTCTTTCAATACAATCCTTTTCAGCACCTCTTCCGGAATACTGTGTCTGGTGCAATCTCCACCTTTATTTTTTGTCTGGCAAATATAAAAGGCTTTTTTCTTTCCCTTATACTGATTTACCCTGCGTATCATCGGTGTATGACAATCTCCGCAAAATACAAAACCTGAAAAAAAGTTTGCACTGTCCGATGTTTTCGATGCCCTGCCATCATACTGAAGTAGCTTCTGCACCACATCAAAATCATTCTGCCTGATTATTGCCGGATGCGTATTTTCTACTTTCACCCATTCTGATTCTGGCTTATCCAGACGTTGCTTTACCTTATAGCTGATTCGTTCCTGCTTACCCTGTACCATGTTTCCAATGTAGACCTCGTTGGTCAGAATCCTTTTTATCTGCACTGCTGACCATTTCGGTGTGTCTGAACTATGGAATCCGGAATTGTAATTTTCACCATTTGCCTTTTTATATTCTTTTGGTGACTGCACATGACGTACATTCAATTTTTCTGCGATTGCTCCAAGACTGAACCCATCAATTTTCCATGAAAATATTTTTCTTACAATATCCGCTGCATAAGAATCAATCACCAGACAATTCTTATTCTCCGGATCTTTGCAGTAACCATACGGGGCAAATGCTCCAATAAATTCACCTTTTTCACGTTTGATTTTCTGGTGGCTTCGCACTTTACCGGAAATGTCCCGGCAATAGCTTTCATTTACAAAATTTTTGATTGGAACAACAAATGACTTTTCTGAAAAATCTGCTGTTTTACTGTCAAACTGGTCTGTAACTGAAATAAAACGCACATTTAAAGCCGGGTAGGTCTTTTCGATCCATCGCCCGGCTTCTATATACTCTCTTCCGAATCTGGATAAGTCTTTTACAATCACGCAGTTTACTTTTCCAGCTTCTATATCAGTTGTCATTCGTTTAAACTCAGGTCGGTCAAAATTTCCTCCTGAGTATCCGTCATCCACATATATATCAAAAATCTGAATATCCGGCTGGCTTTTTACAAAGCTCCGAAGTAACTCTCTCTGATTTGCAATGCTGTTGCTCTCTGACTTCGCATCGCCCTCTTCCATATCATCTTTCGATAATCGAAGATACAATGCAGCATCGTATATATCTGGCATATTCATTTGCATCTGTTCCATTTTACATCGCTCCCAACTTACTTATTCCATTGAATAGAAGTCAGAAACCATGTATCACGTTCATTTTCCCTGACCTCACATTAACATAACATCTGTAGCTTCGCAAGATGTTTTTTTCAAGACTTGCATCTAATACATCAACTCCGTTCTTTTTCTAAGATAATCGCTAATGGCATCTGTGGCATCCATTTCTCCTGTCATCTCCACAACCACTACATATCCTTCATTCATGTGGGCATACGGCTGATCGCCGGATTTATCCAGAAAAGTTTCCACTTTCTCAGAAATAGCTTTATCCATATCAGGAATTAAATCTTCAATGTCCTTTAACTGCTCCAGATCAACACTGGAGTCTATTACTGACTGATTCACCATGATGCTCACCTCTTTTCCAACATATTCTTTGTATCAGTTGTCCTATACCTGCAATTTTCTCAATTGCATCACCTTACCTTTTCGTATTTTGTTCTCACAGTTTATCTATTGTTATAGCATTGCATATTCCGTTCGGCGTGTTGGCTTCCATTCGTATAATCTGCTGTCAGCGTTACTGCCAACCTCTATCAGAATATTTCTGAATGCTGGTAGCTTCTTCGCAAACTTACCAGCCGTTTCCGGAGTATCTTTGACGCTCGCCCGTAAAATCCTTTACAGGGTTATGGCATCTGTGGAATCAGATTATACAGCTCATGTAATTTTCAAGGTACAAAAGAGAGTTTTTTGAATATCCTTTCACTTATTACAGCCTAGAAACACCAAAATGTTGTTCTCTTCAAAAAAATCCTCTCACTAATAAAGCCTGACAGAAGGATTTTACAACCTCATTTTGCAATAATTTGCAAATAGTATTTATCCTCATCTGTACATTCGCTTTCATGCGAACCTTTATCGTACTGTCATTTTAATTCGCATTCATGCGAATGTCAAGTGTTTTATTCGCTTCAATGCGAATCTTTCTGTTTACATTCACTGTTTTTGGTAGTAAAATGGATTTATCAAAAAGAAAGTGGGAAATCTGATATGACAATCGGTGATAAAATAAAAAAAATCCGGACATTCCGGAATATGACACAGGCAGAACTTGGTGCTGCCCTCGGCTGGGGCGATAAAGGTGCAAACCGCCTTGCCCAATATGAAACGAATTACCGGGTTCCCCGCAAAGATCTGGTAACTGAAATGGCTAAAATTCTGGATGTGAATCCACTGGCACTGCATGAGCCTACTACTATGGATGCTTCTGAACTTATGGAAATCCTGTTCTGGATTGACGAATTTAATCCGGCAGCTATCAATCTCTTTCAGTTAGAAACTTATCCCGGAGAGAAATGCAATTCCAGCGAAGATACCTCTGTCCGTTACCATGATTCAGATAACTGGCCTGCTCATCCACCTGTTGGTATGTGGTTCAATTATGGAGTTCTCAATGATTTTATGAAAGAATGGGTTCTCAGAAAGAAAGAATTAAAATCTGGCGAAATTACCAGAAATGAATATTTTGAATGGAAAATCAACTGGCCGCAGACCTGTGATGGGTGTGAGAAATTTGAGCCGAAAAGGCAGTGGCGATCTGTTAATGCTGAACTTAGTGAAACTTAGCAAAACTTAAATTTATTATGTTTTTTCTCGTTAGTCAAAGAGAAGGCACTGTAAAACCAATAATTCAGTGGTTTTCAGTGCCCTTTTTCATATTGCTCTATTGAATTTTCCTCATCCCGCCTATATAAGTGAAACTTAGCGAAACTTAAATTATGCCCAATATGGAATATACTTTTTATACCTTGGCGCAGTATCCGGATCCATTACTTTAATATAGCCTCCGTCAACAGCACTGGTAAGAAGTCGAGAGGCTTTCGCCTTCTCTTTTTCTCCCAATCCAAATATTTTTCGAATATCTGAGTTAGAAATCCCCTCAAAATTGACATATGCCAGACATGCCTGCATATAACAAGTACGCATCCGATCTTCTTTCGTGGTTAATTCAAACGGTACTTTCGCAAACAATATTGCTTTTGTAAATTGATTGTTTTGATTTTCAATCCTCGGTGCAAGTAATTCATTTTTGCCGGTTGCTTCAACAATCTTATCATATCCACTGCCACGTTCCTCACAGATACCACATTTATGCATAAATCCGGCAATATTTTCATTTCTGGACACCGGCACCGAATCTACAATTCTTTCAATTGCTACCAGTGGTGCACCAGCATTTGAAAATTCAATTCGATTTTTAAACACTTCTACCATCGGATTTGTACCTCTTTGCTGCAGATCCTGATGTATCATAGCATTTGCCAACAACTCACGGATAGCAATTTCCGGGAAACTGACAACAGATTTCCTTGTTGCTTCTACAATAACCTCTTCCTGCGGAATAATTGTCATAATATACTGCACGATTTCTTCATGCGAAAATGCATAGCCCGCACAGAACTCTTTTTCTCTGATAGCATCCAGTCTGGAATTCTCCTTATACCATATCACCCTCACAGTTCTTCTATGCAAAGATTCAAATTTCTTCAAATCCTTTGCGATCATCAATGCTCCCATATTCGTGATATCCCATGTACCGGCATCATTTCTCTTTATGAACTTTTCATGCTGTAAATCTTCCAATACTTTATCCCGATTTCTCGGAATTGGCATTTCCAGTTTATCATAATACTTTGAGTAATCCAATAATAACACCATTTCATCTTCATCTAAATTTCCCATCGCAATTCGAAGTTCATATGGTGTAGAATCGAATGTTCTCCATAATTCTCTTTCTTTGTCAGGATACTCTTTTAAATTCTTTTTGTTCGTTCCAATTCTTATAAATTCCCCACCAGCGAACTGTACCGGCTGTTTTTCTGCACAAGGAATCTCCATCAGCACAACCATTCCTTCATCCATCGGGACCTCAAAAAATCGGAAATTAATTCTTGGTGAAAGCATTCTGGAAAGCCATGCTTCCAATTCCTCATTTCCCTTTTTCATTTTACGATACTGAAATTCAGTTCCAACAATTTTATGTGTTGTGTCATCCACGCCCCAAACTAAATATGCTTTCGGTCGTTCGCACAACGCAGCTGAATTACTGAGAGCAGAAATATATTCGCCAATCATCTGCGGTTGCTTGTTATTACATTTAAATTCTACCCACTCCGTCTCGTCCGGAAGCTTTGCAAGCTCTCGCACAAGACTTTGCAGATACTCTACTGATCGTATTGCCATGACATCACCTTCCTATTAAACCACTTCTAAGTTCCACCCAAAATTTTCTAATTCTTTTCGTACTTGATCACTCACACTTTTTCTCGGTATTGCCAAGCAAAGCAATCCTTTCGCACGTGTCATTGCCACATAATGACATTTTAATCTCTTTTTATTCCGCACACCTAATTTAGGACGTTTTCCCGAAAGCCATGGTAATATAGATGAAAGATTATCTTCGTAATACTTTGTCTCCACTACTAATGTTGCCAAATGTGTTCTACCCTTTGATGAATGTATACTTCCAAACTTTATGTTTATTTTATCTCCAGATTCATTCTCATATTCTTTTTCATTCACTCTATTTCTATTTTTCGTATATTCTTCTGGTTTCTCGCTGCCATTCCAGAACAAAAATTCATCTTTTCTTGCATCAGTATATTTTATAACATCTGACAAAAGATGTAAAATTTGATCAATAACATTCTCCCATTCATTCTTTGTTTTCCAATTCATGCACATAATTTCCAGCAATCCACTTCTTATTTCTTCTCTATTCTCTGGTCGCACTGTTTTAATAATAGAATTAAATGCTGAAGAAGATTTTTCAATTTCTTTCAACGGATATTTCCTCATTATCTTACATATTCCTTTTGATATCCATTCAACTTTTAAAGACAGTTCTCCTTTTTTTTCCATCTGTTCTTCGGCGATCCAAAAATAATCTATCAGATGGTTGGGCGTTTGTTTTTTTACTTCTGGATTATACTCTTCAAAATAGTTTTTTACACTCATTTCTTTATCTATTTTGTGAACCATCCCTAATACGTGACACCCATATTTCTGGTATTCTTCTAATTCATCATGTGAAAAACTTCTGAATATTAGTTCTGCAAATTTATCTACTACGATATTCTCTTGACCATTTTCAAATAAAAATATTGTGTTTTGTATATTATTATTCGAAAATGGCCGCCCTTCTCCTATCATATTACTCTTATCCAGTGCTACTCCATTAGCTAACTTTGCTATTTCTGCTCCAAATCTTTTGCTATTCAGCATCTGCAGTGCATTTGCTCTTGGAAAATATTCGACATCCTCCATTTTTTCATAAGAATTATAAATTGCTTGATTACTATCACCGTATGCCTGATAAAAACTATTATAGAGCGGTTTTTCATAGATTTTATTTAGCAATTCCCATATTTCTTTTTTCGTATCTTGTGCCTCATCTATAAAAATAACAGGAAATCTCATCTGAATCAGCTCAGCAAGTGTTGAAATGCTATCTATTCCTTTTGCTGCATACAATTCCATTTCATTAAAAGTAAATTCTCCTCTGCGCCTTGATTCAGTAACAGATTTTACGACATTCTTATATGTTGCTGTTCCCGTTCCTAATTTAACATCTAATTTATACGGTAATTCCAGTGGATCGCATACATATTTATCTTTTCCATGTGCTTCTAACCATTTTTTTATTCGTATACTTTTCCATCGACGCTCCAGTACATAATCTGTGTCAATTATATTTACCGGACAGCCACAGCTTCTCAAAAAAGGCATTGCAATAAATGTATCCAAAAAAGCTTGAAATGTCCCGATAAAATGCGGATAAGATAATAGTTTTTTCCCAACATTCAGAGTTCCTAATCGCTCTTCGATTTCTTCTCGTGCAACATTTGTATGAGATAACACACATATCCCACGATTTTGCCATTTCCATTTACGGGATAATATTGCCAACTTCGCTACCAAAATGGTCGTTTTTCCACTTCCTGGACAGGCATGAATATCCACTGAATTCATATTTTTCAAAATTTGAATTCTGCATTCATCCAATTCAATATCAGGCATTATAGTTCTAACCCATTCAATGTCCTCATCTGTAATTTGCAATCCAAAATTTTCTTTATCCATACTCTATATTCCTTCAATGTTTGTTGTCACATATTCTATAGCTTTCACCAAATAATTTGGCAATACTGTCACTATCTCTTCAACTGTTTTTCCCTTAAATATGTTTTCCAAATCAAAACTAAATTTTTGCGCAAACTCCGCTTTTGATACTATCTTATGCGAAAAAAACGAGTATACATAAGATGCTTTAGCCTCTTTATTCTTATATTCATTATATTCTTTTGTGTACTTTTCTAATAGCTCCGCTTTCTTCTCCTCGTTCTTTTCTTTGTCCTGAATTTTTTCTGCAAGCATAGTTGCAATAGTTTGCAACATTTCTTCGCCTAATCCATTGGCAGCTAGCTCATATTCCAACGTCCACTGCTCTGGAATAAATGTTTTAACATTTTGACCATTTGCCTTTTTTTCAATCTCTTGTATATACTTTTCTTTGTCTTTTATTTCAGACTCTACTTTCCATTTTCGATTTTTCTTTGGCCAATTTTCTTTATCCTTATATTTTTCATCAAGACAAATTGCAGGTGCGCATTCTGGCATTACATCTCTATCTGTAATACACGATACAGGAATATTTATTTCATCTCCCTCTTTTCTCTGAAAAATCCTTGCATATCTTCGAAGACCTGTACTTTTAACATCAACAATAGATATTCCATAATCTGTTAAATTTCTGTTCAATAATTGCGCAAGAGTTGGTAATAATAAAGCCTCTCCTGGTCCTTCTACAATGATTACACCTTTGGCAAAAAATAAATTGGCTTTCGTAGCATCCAAATAACGTTCTAAAAATTTATAATCAGAAGAATCCAACATTGTTTCTCCCTCTCTCATCGAAAAAGCTTTCCGATTTTGTATCAAAAGTAAATTATTAAGTTCTACCACTGATGCCAATAAAGGAGAATGCGTTGTCATTATTACTTGTTGATTTTCTCCTTTCTTTTGCATAGACTGTATAAGCTTCAATTGTCTTTGAGCATGTATATGCGCTTCCGGTTCTTCAATTAACATGAATGTACTTAATTCATTATTATCCTGATTCAGTAACATTTCACATGCCATACTCATTAAATTGCTTGTTCCAAGTCCCACATTACCATAATTTGATACTGAATCTTTTTGAATATTCAAATCCAATTTTTCCAACAATGAATATATCTTCTTTTCATCCGTGTTACCATCACCAGCGACTGTAATTTGTGTTTTTACAGCATCATTATTTAGCATTAACTCTGTATTTAAAATATCACCTATTCCCTTATTCACAGCTTTAATCACTTTATGTTCAGCCAGTAACTGATTGGACAAATCAAAAATTCCCGCGAGAGACAATGAAGTTATATCTATTCCTTCTTTATATTCTCGCTCACCTAAATTCAAATCTGGTATACTACTTAATATTTGAGCCAAACGTGATCCTCTTCCCGATCTCATTTGTGCTTGTGCATCTCTCAGTGGCTTTAAATATGTCACTCTTAACAATTCACGTGCTTCTGCTGAAGGTGCTGCTACATCTGCATTTCTTCCGCAATTCACACTTACAAATGTCCTATGTGGATTTACATTAGTCATATACTTTGCTGACCAATTAATTATTAGTATTTCTTCGTCTTTTGTGTACGTTAAACACTCCAAAAAAGCTGCTTTTTCTCTAACTGTTAAGTTTGAAAATGTAATAGTAATATGTATTTCATTATCGGTATTTTCTTGATGATAATCAGATAACTCTATACGCTGCCACGATTGATCTGTTGTTCCTAACACATAACGAATCGCATCGATAACAGTTGATTTTCCACAATCATTTTCTCCGATAAGTACGGTAACTCCTGGATTAAAATGAAATACGGTCTTCTCTTTAAACGCTCTAAAGTTTTCAATTGAAACTGAAGAAATATACATAAAACACCCTCCACGCTTTATAATTCTTACTTATTTCCCATATTTAACTGGTTCTTCCGCTACCATTTGCGCTTGCTCATCTCTCTCAATTTTCCGGTAATCCACAGTCTTTTTAGAACGCATTTCCCTGTAAATCACTCCCGCCAGTGCACTCATTACAGCATCATACTTACTTTTGTCCTCAAATAGAGAACCATAGCTGTCCTGCGCTTCCATATAACTTTCCATTGCTGCATTTCCAAAAGCAGAAGGAAAAATGCTTTCCGTAAAAATTCTTGGATCTGAAGTACGTGCAGAACTTGCCAGTTTATCATCAGCAATCAGCTTATCGTGTAACGCACCAAGCATCACCCGATCTCCATCTGTAAACTGTCCTTTATACTTCTCGTTAATCTTATCCAAAATTTCATCCAATGTGCTTTTCTGTCGGATCCCCTGTGCCCCCTGCTTTTTAGATGGAACATACTGCCCGTCAACTTTTTCCAGTTTTATTGCACCCTCAAAAGTCTTCTGCAATTTATAGTATTCCAATTTCAGCTTTCCATCTAAATCAATCGGTTCTTCCTTTTCTTCCGGCAAGAGTCCAATTAAATAGCTAAGGAAGAGATATTCCTTATGCATATCTGCGTCAAACATACGAACTACTTGTGTTATATAACTATACCATCGTAATAATTTTCTTACCTGTCTTCTGAATTGATACCGTTCTTCTGGGTTTTTCAAATTATATCTGTCTGCTACCGGTTTTAATACACTTGTCATTTTTCCCATTGCAGTTGCATCCTGCTTACCAGGATGATTCCATATATCAATAAATGCCTTGATATCATTCTCATTATAAATTGCATAATCCAGAAGTTCTTTTTCCGTTTGATAAATCAAATCTACGTTTACTTCCTGCTCAAGGCTTGTCTCCTGATAAAATGGCTGAAATGCTTCCAGAATATCTTCTTTTTTATTCGCAAAATCCAACACAAATGTATCCACTTTTCCTGGACAGGTTCGGTTTAGACGAGATAATGTCTGCACTGCTTTCACATTTTTCAATTTTTTGTCAACAATCATTGTATGTAACAATGGTTCATCAAAACCAGTCTGATATTTTTCCGCTACTACCAGAACGTTGAAATTATCATGAAATTCTTCCTTTGTCTGACTTTCTGATATATGGCTTCCATCTTTTCTTACATTCAACCCGGATTCTGTATACTCTTCATCTCCATCCTGCACCGTTCCGGAAAATGCAGCCAAAATATCCATATCTACATAATGTTGTTCTCTTATATATCTTTTGATTTCATGGAAATATCGAACTGCTGCCAGTCTCGAGTCTGTGACAACCATCATTTTTCCTTTTCCACCGATTTTTTGTTTCGTAGTCTCTCTGAATGTTTCTACGATAATCTGTGATTTCTGGCTGATATTATATGGATGTAATTTTTCATATTTCTTTATAATTTTTGTTGCTCTGCTTTCTGGAAGCTCTGGATTTTCCGGTGTGTCTTTTGCAATTTTGAAGCAAGTACTGTAAGTCATATAATTCTGCAAAACATCCAGAATGAATCCTTCCTCTATTGCCTGTCTCATACTATAAATATGAAATGGATGGAAACTTCCATCTGTCCATTGACTTCCAAACATCTCCAGTGTTGCTGGTTTTGGAGTTGCAGTAAATGCAAAAAAGGATAGATTTGGATGTTTTCCATGTGTCAGCATCTCCTGCACAAGTTTGTCATTTCTATCTATTTCATCTTCTGCTTTTCCTTCTATTTCCGCATATTCTCGCAATGCTGCTTCTGTATCAGCCAACGCCGCTTTCAGTTTCATTGCAGAACTTCCTGTCTGTGAAGAATGAGCTTCATCGACAATAATCGCAAAATTTCTTCCGGCAACCTTATCCACTTCCTGATAAATCACCGGGAATTTCTGCAATGTAGTTACAATAATTCTTGCTCCGTTATTGATGGCGTCTCTTAAATCTTTTGAGTTCTTTTTATCATCAATCGTCTCTACCGCCCCTATCGTGTGATCAAACCCTGAAATGGTTTCCTGTAACTGTTCATCTAACACGGTTCGGTCTGTAACTACAACCACACTGCTGAAAACAGATTCATCATTCGAATCATGTAAGGAAGCCAGTCTATACGCTGTCCAGGCAATAGAATTGGATTTTCCAGAACCTGCACTATGTTGAATCAGATAATTACGACCTGCGCCTTCTTTTTTCACATCTGCAATTAATTTACGTACAACATCCAATTGATGATATCTTGGGAAAATCAATCTTTTCTTCTTCGTGACCTGCTCTGATCCGTCAGGCATTTGTTTCTTTTCTTCCTTTACCTGCAGATGAATAAACTTTTGGATAATATCCATCATACTATCTTTCTGGAATACATACTCCCAGAAATATGATGTCGGATATCCGTCTGGATTCGCAGGATTTCCCTTGCCGCCATCATTTCCTGCACCGTTCGCTCCCTGATTGAACGGAAGAAAATATGTATTTTTTCCTTCCAACCGTGTTGTCATCCAAACTTCCAACTGATCAATACAAAAATATCCTAAGATTCTCTTATTGAACTGAAAACATATTTCTCTTGGGTCACGATCATACATCCACTGACGCTTAGCATTATCAACGTTTTGTCCTGTATACTGATTCTTTAATTCAAGGGCAAATACCGGAATCCCATTTACCGACAGAACCATATCAACAGAATTATGTGTATCACTGGAATAAAACCATTGTCTGTTGCAAGTAATTTCATTCTTTTCGTACAGTGCTTCCGCTGTTTGATTTAAGCCAGATTCTGGTTTAAAATAACATACTTTGAACGGAATACCTCTATGTTTAAATCCATGTCGCAGTACAGAAATAAGTCCGTCCATATCACATGCATTGTTGAAAGCAAGGCAGAATTTTCGTTCTGGATCTACTTTATTCTGCAATAAAAAGCGTTTCCACTCTTTCGGTTGCGTTCTCTGAATAAATCTCAACAGCGTATCTTTATAAACACCAAGCTGAGGATCATACACATCGTTATTATGTGTATATCCACCTGCCGGTGATAAAAAGAATTCTTCAATGTCTGCCTCGAAGCGTTTTTCTGTTGTAACATCTATACTCAAGATTCTGGCACCTCCTTTTTCCCTGTTACATATTCGTAAATCAGGGATCTTTTATAACTTTTTAATTCATTAACAAATTTCTCTTTTTTTATAATCAACTGATCAATTTGCGGTATTTTTTTATTTAAATATACTGCAATTTCCTGTTGTTCTTTTCTAGGTGGAACTGGAAATAATATTGAAAAAAATCCCTGTGGATATAATCTAAGTCTTGACGCAGTTATTCCAGTAGAATATGCTGCGTATGTAGCTACTAATGGCGGGATACGTAACAAATACTCAAGATAATCTGCATCATACGTATCTGCTTTTTGTCTATATGTGTTATATGAAGGGCTTATTACTCCATAATATTTTGATACACCTATCGCACCTTGCCACATCCACATTGTATTAGCAGCAACATCTCCTTCATGACATATTTTATAATCAACTAAAGATTCCGACATAAACATATTTACATTTTTATTTTTTCTTGGTGTCACACCTGTTATATGGGATACCGTTAACAATTCCTCTTCTCCTGTCACAGAGCGCTCATTTGTTTCCCTAAACAATTGTTTTCCTTTTTTTACATCCCAGTTCTTTGGTATTCTTCCTAACCATTCAACACCACTTTCTTTCATTGAACAATTATTTCTAACTCCTCTGGTTATTGCTTTTGTAACAATTGATTCTCTTAATTCTTTATATTTCCTTATCGAAATTTCTGTTTTATTAATAATAGTATCTATATAATTACATTTATTTTCAATAAAATCTGCAATTTTAATTTGTTCTTTGCTCTCCGGATATGGTATTCTAAAATTTGCAAATGAAAAAGCTGATATTTCTTTAAAAGTAGTTCCTGTCCCCAACAATTCAAATTCTTTACTTAATATGCTCATCAGGAAATAAAAATACTTTTCACTAATATCTCCTTTTTTTACACATGACAAACATCCTTGGTTAGTACATAATTCATTTTTTGCTATGGCTACACTTCCAATAGGAGCTCTCTTTGAAAAAACTATGCTTCCCGCAGGAACCAATGTTGTATTACATGATTCATACCCTACTATTGACAGATTTCTTCTACCTGATGAAACATATTTATCTGATGTTTTATAATCAGCCGGTGTTATCCATGTTACATTCCCATCAAAATTTCCCTCCTGTTCACTTTTAGGCGTTGCACCGGCAACAACATAAAAAATACTCTTAATTTTTGTTATCTTCCATTCCTCTGGAATTTCTCCCAACCATTCAACCCCGGAATCTTTCATCTCTCTACTCATATTATTTCTCCCCAAACAAAGCATCCAAACTACTCTGAATATCCAGTTCCAGTTCATGCAAGCGTGCCGCAATTTCTTCCACTGGTTCCGGTGCCTGATATTCATAAAAGTACCTTGTCATTGGAATCTCGTATCCTTTTTTCGTTTTCTTTTCATCTATCCATGCTTCTGGTGCATATGGTAATACTTCTCTCTTAAAATATTCCGCAATATCTTCTGTCAGCGGTACATTTTCTGTATCTCGCAGAGACACATCAGCCACTGGCTTTCCCTTCTTTAATATAACTTCGCCATTTTCATCTTTCTGTGGCTGTTCTACTACAATCTTCTGATATCCAAATTCCTCTGTGTCAAAAATCTTGCTCTGACAGTAAATACCATCTTTCTCACCATATACAGTTCCATTTTCAAATGCACCATATGCCTTTACAATCAGATCACGGCATTTATCAGTAATGTCATTTCTTTTTGTTCCGATACTTTTTCTTCTTGCTTCAAAACAATGCGAAGCATCAATCAACTGTACTTTTCCAGCTCTGTGTATTGGTTTGTCTTTAGAACAAATCCAAATATACGTGCTGATACCAGTATTCATAAACATATCTGTACCTAACTGCACAATCGCATCCAACCAGTCATTTTCCAGAATATATCTTCTAATCTCTGACGGTCCACTTCCTGCATCTCCTGAAAATAATGGTGATCCATTCTGAATGATAGCCATTTTTCCATTTGGAGCTAGCTTAGAAAGTCCGTTCAATACAAACAACTGCTGTCCATCTGATATCTTCGGAAGTCCGGGTGCAAATCTTCCCAATTCACCTTTTTTCGCTTCTGCTTCTACTGCTGCTTTTTCTCTTTTCCAGTCAATTCCGAATGGTGGATTTGAAATAATATACTGAAACTGATATCCGCTAAACTGATCTTCAGATAGGGTATCTCCAAATCTCATATTATTTGGATCACCCCCACGAATCATCATATCCGCTTTTGCAATCGCAAATGTAGAGGGATTAAACTCCTGACCAAAGCAGGTAACTCCTATCTCCGTGTTTAGCTCCTGAATTCTTTCTTCCATGCAGCTAAGCATCTGAGATGTTCCCATCGCCATATCATACACTGTTACATTTCCACCCTTACTCAGATCTGCATCTGATAAAAGTAAATCCGTCATTAAATAGATAATATCTCTACTGGTAAAATGTGCCCCAGCCTCTTCACCAAAAGATTCGGAGAATCGTTTTACTAAATCTTCAAAAATATATCCACAGTCTACTGCACTGATTTTATCTGGTCCCAGATATCCTTTTTGTGAATTAAATTCTTTTATGACAAGATACAAGGTATTACTTTCTACCATTCTGCGGATAATGTTATCAAAATCAAACTTTGCCAGCACATCCTGAACATTTGCTGAGAATCCATTCAGATAATCTCGAAAATTTGCTTCGATATTTTCCGGATCAGCTAATAAAGATTCAAATGTATATTTGCTGATGTTATAAAATTGATAACCGGAAGCCTTCGTCAGAAATCCATCAATTACAGCAAAATTCTTCACCTTTTCATACTGTTCCAATACTGCTTTATGTGTCGGTAATAAACAATCATGAAATCTTTTTACTACTGTCATTGGCAAAATTACCAATCCATATTCATGCGGTTTAAATGGGCCACGGAGCATATCTGCTACATTCCAGATCATTGTCGCTTTCTCTGCTATATTAGTTCCAACTACATCAAATTTATTATTTTCATCCATTTATTTTTTCCTCCGTATAAATATGTTCTAATTCTGCTGTTGCCTTTTCTAATTTGTATTTCAATTCTTTTATTTCATTTATCTTGGCGTAATATTTATCTGCAATTATCTTCTGACTTTTTAAGTCAGGCAATGGAATTGTTATTTTTTTCAATCCTTCAACCGGCAAATTTAATAAAGTAGCCCCTACTGCTACTCTAGATAAGGCTGCTTTTCCATTTTCACTTTCCAAATATGCTTTCAAAAAGTAAGGATTTATCTTATCTTCATCTAACTCAATAACATAAAGATTACCATTTGCTAAAATCTTATTTCCTTCTTTTACGGATGCAATTGCCATTTTTACCGGAGATACATTTTTGGAAATTACGAGACTTCCATTTTTAATACAATATTTCTCGTATTTAGGATTCATTTCTTTCAAATAAGGAAGATCATCACTAATAATACCATCCTTTATATTTGCCAGCATCAAATACTGCATGTTTGTTGGTTCATCAGATACAATTTCATCTAAAATCGTTGCTTTAATCTGTGCTCCTCTTGTTATGTTCTTTATCACAGATTCAAATGCTACACCGTTTTTTATGGGCATCTCTTTTTGAAGATATCTTGACGGATTAAGAGTGTATTCATTTTTTTCCACCTCTTCACCCAAAACTAGCTTTGAGTTATCGTCATCTGTATTCAGCAATTCAATAATTTTAGAAATATTTTCATCACTAAGAACATTCTGTCTTCGTCCAACTGAAACCATCTTCGTTGCATCTATCATTCTTATATTTTTATTATTTCTGCTTAATACCAGTAATGAACAGGCAATTCCAGTATTCGAATACAAATTGGATGGAAGTGCTATCACCGCCTCGACAAATCCTTTTTTTACAAATTTTTCGCGGATTACTGTATTGATTCCTCCGTTCCAAGTCACTCCATTACTCACCGAAACAACCGCTTTTCCATGTTTGTTGAGATGATTCATGACATTTATAATAAATACCCAGTCTCCCGCAGCTACTTTCTGTACTTCTGGTATAACATTATATATCGCCTCTAATTCCTCGTTGTTTCCAATACTCTCTTTCGCCCTTATCCCCCAAGGATAATCACAGAATATTTTATCAAACATCATATTGTCATCAATGTTCAGAACTGATTTTTGCTCAATTTTCACCCGATCAGAAATTAATTCCGTTCTGATTTCTGCCACTTCTTTGACCTCAGTTACAAGCTCCACACCATAAAACTGTGATTCTGGATTTCTTTCTATAGCATTCACTAGAAATGTTCCAATTCCACTACAGAAATCTGCTGCCTTATCATTTGAAATTTGAAGTATCTCATTTGCCAACTTTACAACACTCTGTGGGGTTTCGCATTCTCCCATAAATTTATTTCCTTGCAATGGCCACCACAATACTACTGCTAAAAGTGTTTCTTCTGAATATGCTTCTCCGATTTCTATTGCCACATTCCATAAATTTTCAATATTTCCTTTTATGAAACTGACTCTCTCCGGTGAAAAAGTCAGTTCCACATATTCTACTAACTGATATACATCGTTTATCTTATTTTTTAAAGATAAATACGCCACATACGATAAGCAAAAGCCTCCATATACGGATGTATTTCCAAGTTCTCTCATCCTATTTGAAATATTCCAACTAATCTCTTCAACTTTCGAGCCTTCTTTTTCTTTTAACTCTTTAACTGAAATATTCAACCCTGTTTCCTCCTTTGGTTATTCACAATCAATTCTCTTGTATTCACTATAGCATTTGTTTATTTGATTGTCAATAATCAAATTTGGTTTTTCATAACCATAAATATTTTTCTAATATAATTCCCTTTTATTATGACAGTAGATTTTTATTTCCATAGCAGCAATATTTATAAGTCCCAAGAGCAATATAAGATTTATCGGAAAATATTTTCTCACTACATCACCTGTTACAGCAATTGATGACACGCTGATAAGCAGAATCCATATAGAATATTTATCCCATGCTTTTCGATACTGCTCTATCTTCCTCAACACAAATATCTCACTACTTATTCCTAGTCCAAGAAAAATAAGAATAGTCATAATTCTCAAAAAATACGACCATCCTGCTGAAAAATACTCTCGCTCACCTAAAATATTTAATTCTGATGGATGGATTAACCACTCTATATATCTATACCAAAACCTCAATGGAACAGTTATGCAAGCAAATAGATCTTTTTGAAATACTGTATTTTTTATTACTGCCAACAAAACCAAGATCATATAAGCTATCATCCAGAATGTTTCCTTTTCTTTCGCTTCATTTTTCAACTTTTTTATTTCACAATCTGTTTTTTTCTTCACAGTCTTTACTTCTTCTTGTGCCTTATTAAACTGGTATTCTATTGTTCTAGCCTTTTTCTTTGCTTCTTTCTGTTTCTTCTGTGCTTCATCTACTGCCTCAACAGATGATTTATTCACCTGTATCTGCAATTTAGAGTTCTGGTCCCGAACGTCTTTTATTTCTTCTTCGAGCTGCTCTTGTTCGCTCCTGCTCTTCAAGCCGTTTCTGTTCCTCAAATCGTCGTTGCTCTGCTGAAGCGATCGATTCAACTTCTGCGTTTCGGACAGTTCGGTTGTCAAACGATGAATTTCGTCGTTTAATTTCCGAATTTCGTCTTGCATTTCGTGATTCTCGAAGAATAAATTCTGTTTTTCCATTTTCAGCTTGTGTGTCCTTTCCTGAAATTTCTGGATAAACTCGTTCATCTTCTGATTTCTCACCTGTAACTCGTCTCTCTCTTCCGTCACTAGCTCCAGTGAAGCCGCCTGCTCCTTCGCAAGCTGCTTCCACTTGTCGGTAGTATCCGGCAAGCTCTTCATCTGCTCCGTTTGTTCGTTCTGCTTCGGCTCGTACCCTTTCGTAATTTCCATTAAATTCATTCTCTAGTCCCTCCTTGCTGATATCAAGATGAAATGTTTTTGACAGATTGCTGTCTCGCACTTTCTTTCCATCCTGATTCTGAAATGTGATGTGCTTCCGTTTATCTGTCCAGTTTACGTTCCATCCAAACTGTTTCATTTTTTCTATAAACTTTTCTTTGCTGATACAATTTTCCAGTGCCTTTAATACCGCCATTGCACAGTCCGCTACAAAACTTTCCTTTACCTGTTGACGGAACAAGTTATATTTATCTTTGCTCCATGCAATGACTTCCCCTTTTTCAATCTGGCTTCCATCAAAGTGCTTTCCTTTCTCGGCAACTGTCAGTCCACGTTCCCGGCACATCTGGTTGGTAAGCTGTTTCATACGTTCCAGATCTTTTCTGGTATTATGCAGTTTTCTTCCATCTTCATAACTCACTGAATTAGTAACCAGATGGAAGTGGATATGATCTTTATCCTTATGCACAGCCACTAAGGTCTGGAATCCACTGAACCAATTTTCTGCAAACTCTTTTCCAAATTCTAATGCCTGCTCCGGAGTAATCTGCTCGTCCTTATGCCAGGAAATAATGTTGTGAGCGTACATTCTCCCAGAATCTTTATCCCACATCTTCTTTTCTTCTAAAAAGGTTCTATACACCAGATCATAGTTAATCTCATCATGGCAGTACGGACCTGTTACATAAGTAAGCAGTTCACTTGTCTTGTCCTGTCGCAAAACATATTCGATGCAGTTTCTCATTGCTCCATGTGAATTTGTCCGCTTATTAATCGTCTTATTAATAGCCATATCTTTTCACTCTCCTTCCGGTACTTAAGAATATTTTTATTGAGGAAATACAGTGTACTGTCATTTGGAACTTCTCCATCTGTATGCAGCTTTCTTGCAATCTGATTGATATTTGTAGTAGCTCCACGAAGCTGACTGAGAATATCTGCAAACATCTGGTTCAATCTTTTCAGTTCTTCCACTTCCTCTGTAGAAGCTATCTTCAAATCTGCGATTGCTTTTATTACAACTTCCTGCTGTGTTCTTCCGGATTCTTTCACTTTGTTTTGAAGCAGATTATATTCCTCGTTATTCATCCGTATGGTTACTGTATGATTTCGTTTTCTCATAGGCTTTTGTCTCCTTTCTTGCTTCATTTTCATTCTTTATCAACAGACACAGCGTTTCGGCTAAAATTTACAGGGATTCCATAAGGGGCAACGCCCCTTTGGTGGGTGCAGGGTGAAACCCTAGTCAATCAGTAAGTGTTCCGTAGGAATGTCCGGTGGACATTTCGCAGGGATACTTACGCCATTGACGTGCCGGGGTTCCAAGGGGCAGAGCCCTCTGGCAAGTTTAGGAACAGCCCAAAGGCTGGCTCCGGTGCAGAGTGGCTTGCCACTTTGCGAAACTTGCCTGTCATCTCCCCACCACTGAACCGACACCCACCAAGCCATATTTTCCACCCTACGTTATCAGATCAAAATGGAGATGACGGTGGTTTTGTGGTGCAGGGACAGACTGTGGAAGAAAGAGAAAAGCTCCCATTTCGATAGATTTTCTCTTTCTGAAACAGGCTGTTCATGCATCACTCCGATGCGAAGTATCGGACAATCATGTGCCGTATCCGGCACTCTATATTTCTTCTTTGCCTTGCTTATACAACGTTTTCCATCTGCAAATGCCTCTCTGCCATATTTCGCTGTTATTTCTGCTTTTCTTTTTCTGAATCACTTTCCATTTCTGCTGAAAAGCATAAAAATAGCAGTCATGAACATTTCACTGATTTTTACCAATAGAAATGCCATCACTGCCATTACCTTTTTCTGCTATTCTGTTTCCGTAAAGCTTTCCTTACTGTCAGTCTATTTTTCTATTACTGCTATTTTATTTTGTCGCAAATTTCAAACAGGTCATGCAATAAATTCTCCAGTTTCATAAGTCTGCGATGCTGATACCAGATCAATCCGGGAAGTCCCACTGCAAGGAAGAACGAAGCACATAAAATCTTTATTGCCTGTCCTCTGCTGCTTATCCCTCCATATCCAAATCCACATACCAGATTCACGAATAAAACATAGAAATATCCACAAAATAAAACAAATTCAAAAATCCACACCAGCACCTTTTTCACTTTCTCTTTCACTCTGTACTTCTCCCTCCTGCATTTTTAAATTCAGTGTAGCGAATTTCTCGCTATATTTCAATAGTGAATATCTCGCTAAGTTATTATTATGCAAGAGGTGAAACGCATGTATCAGAGAATACGGGATCTGCGTGAAGATCGTGACCTTACGCAGAAGAATATGGGTGAAATTCTGAATTGCAGTCAGCGTATTTACAGTAATTATGAATGTGGTGATGTCGATATCCCTACTCACATTCTGATTAAACTGGCTGAATTTCATAACACCAGCGTTGACTATCTGCTAAACCTGACAGATGATAAACGTCCTTACCCAAGAAAAAAGAATAGCTCCACTTAAGGCAGTCCGATTTATTTTATGCAAACCGGACTGCTTTTCCTTTTTACAGACAGCTAAAAACTATCCGCAAAATCCAGTGCTGCATCCATATCAGCTTCTTTCTCCCAGTCCAGATTATCTTCTGCGATCTCTCCATCCGTTTTCTCCATTGTTAGTGTTCTGTCCAGCAGATTAATTTCTCCTACCGATTCTTTTACAAACGGTACAAGCATTTCCATCAGATTCTTCGCTATAGCCATCGGGACGGATTCTTTCACTCCATCCCGGATAGCTGTTTCCACCCTTTCCAGAAACACATCTTCCTTTTCTCTGGTTTCCAGATACGGATCTGCTTCATTCCTGTACTCTCTGGAAAAATAATCGTTTAAAGCAACTACAACTGCTCTGGTGTACGATTTATATTTTTCCCTGTCCATCGTCTGCAAATATTCCCATGCCTGCCTGTCCTGTTCATCACAAAGATTCAAACGGATATTTGTATTGATGATTTTCCGTTCTTTTCTCATACAAGCATCCCTCCGTTTCTCTGGATTTTCCTTACGGTCATTGCTTCATAGCCTTTCGCTGTGGCACAGATGTCCCGTACAATTGTCACCCGGCTCTTGTCATATTCTCCAAAATTCTGGATCATACAACCGCCACCGCCGACCACATACAGACGCATCAGTTCTGGATTATATTCCCGTTCTCTCAGCTTATGAAAGATTTCTTTCGTATAATCTCCGGCAGCTTTACGAATGACTGTCAGATATTTCTCACCAATATCTGCTGTCCCGGTACGGATCACCTGCTCAATCACCAGATCGTCCACCACTGTTCCCAGTTCTTTCAGCAGGGATTCCCTTACAGCAAGCACACACTGATGCGTTCCATATTTCTCTGTAAAGCATTTCTTCTCTAATGGACGGGAATTATTGATATACATAATATTCATAGTTCCATTTCCAATATCTGCCAGCATATTGATTCCTTTGAAATCCTGTAAGCGATAGAAGGCTGCTGCAAATCCCTGTGGGTAAATATCAGCTCCTGCAAACTCTACATGATACTCTTTATTGCGGAATATAAAATCCACGCTTTCATTCTGGAGAAGATATTTCTGGAAATCTTCTTTCTGTGTAGCTACCCAGGTAAGGGGAAGTCCGGCTGCGATATGTACCGTTGCCCGGTTCATACCTTTCCCATCCAGTTCCCTTGCAATAGCTGCCAGTGTCAGCACATAATAGTCCTCATCCTGCGTTTTCTCTGCACAGAACTCCTTGTGTTCCTCTCCGATCTGGTAATACATGCCATTGTAAACAAGAAGATTGTTCTGAAAGATTGGCTCCTTGTCATATCTGGCTACACCGGATGGAAAGCATCTGGTGGCAGTTTTCATGTTTCCATAACCATGATCAATCCCGATCACCATAACTGTTTCATTATTGTTGTTTTTCATCATTCTCATAATCATACCTCACACTTTCTTAATTTTTATTTTTTTACTTTTTCCAAAATTCGGGAAAAACCTATATTTGTATCAGCTAAAACGTTGATACCTGAAAAAGGGCAATCAGTGTAAAAAAAGCAAAATTTTATGTACTCTGGCAGCTATCTTTGTTATTTCTCCTGCTCCGGTAACATTTCTTTTTGCTTATTTTGCCCTAAATGCCCTTAATTCCCTGATTCATATTTAATTGTAACTGTTTATAATCTATATCTGTTTCTTCAAAAGGTATTCTTTCTTCTGGATCTACAGGACAAAAATCTTCTTCCTTAACTGCAATATCCTGATAATAGAACTCACCATTGTACTGCTTCAGAAGGAAACCTTTATCTGTCATATTCCTGAAAAAGTTGGATTTACCATGCCCCTGTCGGCCATTCTCTTTGCAGTATTCCTCATACATATGGAACACTTCACTTCGTTTCAGACGTTTTCCTTTAGCACGCACCAATGACTCATCAATAAAAGCACAGATACTATCTGACGTCCGTTGCACTTCTCTTACACATTCTTTGCTGTGTTCGCTCTCCGTGAACTTTCCCTGTTCGTACAGATTTTTCAATGCAATCATCGCCATATGAATTGCATAATCGGATTCTGCCTGTACCTTTTCCTTTAAGTGCAGATCTTTTTCACCACTTTTTACTACCCGGTTCATATCGAGAATCAGTAGTCTACGGTAAAAAGCATCTGACTTGTCCTCAAGATTTTGCGGCATTTCATTGGTAGAAAAAAGTAGCTTTGCATAAGAGTGAAAATGAATTGCATCCTGTCCTTTTTTCTCATAAATCAGTGTGTCCTCACCGACTGCTTTCTTTAATACATCTGTGTTCTCCATTGCTTTGCAGGGAATATCCGCACAGGCATTTAACAGCTTTCCATACATTCCAGTCGCATAGAATCGTTTATTTAAATCCTGTAAAGAAATGCTGGACATATTGTTGATTCCAACTACATGCTGAATCAGCGATACTGCCACAGACTTTCCGGTTCCACCATTTCCTTTCAGTGTAAGGAATTTCTGAAACTGCGTATCCTGTGTCATGCAGTATCCAAAATACTCCCAGAACGTCTGCTGTTCTTCTATATTTGGAAGAGAGGATGCAAGATATTTTTTGATATTTTCGCCACCCTGCATCACCTGCTCTCTGTCTTCCGGATAATAGGGAAATGGTATCTGATTGATTGTCAGATAATCCGGATTGTGTTCCAGCATTTCACCCGTAATCGGATCATAATATCCATTTTTAAAATTAATCCACCGCACAGGCTGCTTATTTAGTTCATATGCCTCCCGGTGAACTTTCGGCTGTGTAATCAGCAGATTATAAATTCTTTTAATTACGCCACTCTGTATCTGATCTCGATAGATCAGCTTCTGTATACGGTATTTCATTCTCACCCCATTATGATCTTCCCAATAGGCACCATGTTCATAATAATAAGGTGTGATTCCTACCACAAAAAACTGAACATTCTCCACCAGATAATCTACAATCTCCATATCCCGGACGCCTTTCACATTCCCTTTTGCATCAAATAAATGAAAACGGCTCAGTTCCGGTTGTTCTTTCGGTTCTCGTTCAAACCGAAGAATATACTGTTCCAGTAGTTTCTCAACTTCTTTCTGATTATCCAATTTGCCAAGATACTCTTTCTCTTTGAACAACTGCCAGCCTGCTTTTCCATCAAGACCAGCGTCTTTGAAAAATGTCTGTAACTTATCATTCATCCACTTCACCGTACAGGCAGTCACATAATGATAGGCACTCTGACAGCTTCCTGTAAACTGAATAGCTCTCATTTCTTCTATAAAGGAATCTGCACTGAAATAATATCCGTCATCTTCCTGCACCAGACAAAGTGCCTGATAACCTGACATCACAATATTCAGTGCGATATCCTGATTGTCCACCAGAAAGATATAGGTCTGTGCTGTCCCTTCTGGATTGGTTTCCATATAATGCTTCAAAAACTTCTTGTTCAAACTTATCACTTCCTTTCAGGCAAAGAAAAAGACGCAAGCCACATTTCTATGACTCACGCCTTTCTCTGCACTTATTTACTTTACTGTGAACTCTGCAAAAAAGTTCCGATTTACAGTTGCAATTCGCTACGCACTGTGTATCCTTTTAGAACTTGCATTTAAACATAAATCAATTCCTTGAGAATAATCTCTTCCGCAATCGCTCTGTGTTGATTAGCAGCTCTTACCCATGCCATTTGATCTGCTTTTTTATCCGGCAGTGGTTCTTTTTCTTCCAGCTGCTTCAGGATCACTTCTTCCCGTTCTCTTGCTGCCTTATCTACTTCCAGAAGGTGTTCTCCAATTATATCCTGTAAAAGCATCACCTGATAGGTTGAATTTCGATGATTCTTCAGATAATCTCTGCGAAGAAATCCATATTTGCCAAGTTGCTCCATCTGCTCACCGGATTTATAGGTGAGATTCGGAATCAGGTATCCATTTACATTTGTATAAGTCAGTTTCATATCCCTATGACCTCTCTTTCGTTTAAACTTTTATCTGTAACAGAACCAACTGTTCATGTTACGTCATTGCTACAAATCTTTCTTTCCATATCATTTTGAATCCAACCCGGGCAGATTTTCTTCAAAATCATGGTAAAAGTGCTTCGTTTCTGTGTTGGGAAAATGAACGGAAACACTTGATTTTACTGACTTTCTTCAATGTAACCTTATTATAACGTCCTCCCCCCACCCCACCTCCACATTCGGATACTCCTCATACCCGCCCACACGCTGTGCGCCTTTCCGCAGGTATGCCTTCACCTTTTCTCCATAAAGAAACGGATCATTTCCTTTCACGATTCCCCACTCCATAAGCAGAGCTGCGCTTCCGCTGACAAAGGGTGCCGCAAAGGAGGTTCCGGTGACAGTGGCGTAGCCACCGCCTGGAACCGGGGCGGTGATGGATACGCCGGGAGCTGCGAGGTCAGGCTTCCGGATCAGCAGGAACTGACTTCCCCTTCCGGAAAAATCTGCGTAGGCATTCTGTCTGGAATCATAAGCTCCAACAGAAATAACTTTTCCAGCAGTGGAAGGAATCGTCAGGGTTCCCACTGCCCGTGGAGAATAAAACCCGGTTCCACGATTCAGTACATTTCCGCCCGGCAGCCAGAGGAAATACTGGCCGGAACGCACATGTTTTCCACTTAAAAGAACTTTCCAGACACCGCTGTCCACATAATTACCTTCAGGAATGAAATCTATGTAGATTTCCTGGGACAGCTGATATGGACCGGGTTTTCCATAATAGATCAGAAGCTCTGTATTTTCCAGCAGATGCCGCTGGGGGCCCAGCCGTTCATATAATGGGCCAATCTGTTCTCCAGACGGACTTTCCAGATAAATTTCCATCTCATCTTCATAATCCTTCCATAGCTGTACATTTAATGTGGGCTCAAAAGCTCCCACTGCCAGCTGGATTTCTTCTGTTTTCCCCTGCTGCAGGATTCCTCCTGCATGCCAGGGCTGGCTGCCGTTATTTCCGGTTCCTGTAACGATCACAGTCCGCCCCATGGCCGCAACTGTATCAATATAGTTTTCCAGAAGGGAATCCCCTCTGTGTGTTCATTATAACTAGGGGAAAATTACTGTAAAAAAATTTGCAGTCTTTACACTGCCTGTTTTTCTACCGGATAAGGCGACTGATACTTAAATACAATATCAATGCTCTTATCTCCATTCACAACAATTTTTTCAATCAATTCTGTCACAATTTCTCTTGTCACTTCGGATAATGTTCCATACTTGATAAATTTCTCTATCCAGTTTTCATAAGATTCTTCTGCCTCTCCAAAGCTGTCTTTCTCTTGTTCTGCCAACTGAATCTTCGCCCTGATATCTTTATCCTGCTTTTCATATTCTGCCTTATAGGAGAGATATTCTTCTTTATCCAGAACACCATCTACATAATTTTCGTAAGTTTTCTTTTTATACTTTTGGACAGCCGCAAGTTCTTTTTGTAACCGTTCAATCTGCTGGTCTGCTTCTGCACATCGTCTCTGCACCTCCTTCTTCCTATCTGCTACTTTTAATATTTCATCCTTATCACTTTCTTTCAGTGCCAGTTCCGCTTGTCTTTGGATTTCATTTTTTACAATAGAATCCAATACTTCTTTTTTAATGAAATGAGAATAACAAACTGTGTTTCCTTTTTTGTGATAGGTACCGCACTCATAACCGTCCCGACAAGTAACCCTCTGGAAATTATATCCGCAATCTCCACAAACAATAATTCCTGCGTATGGATTTACCTTTCTCACTTCGCTATTAAATCCCGGTGTCCGTGTTCTTTTCTTCATAAGTTCCTGTACCTGCTCAAAAGTATCTTTGCTAATAATTGCTTCGTGCATTCCTTCCACAATATACTGCTGTTCCTCTGGAATATATTGATACTTTTCCACTTTATAGGATATCTTTTCTGATTTATGCTGTACCATAGCCCCTGTATAAACTCTGTTTCGCAAAATTACATTGATCGTAGGATATGCCCAGCCCTTTGCACCCGCTTTTTCTAATGCATTGGCATATTTCAATCCCTGCACCTTTCTCTTATACTCTGACGGTGTCAGAATTCCTTCCTGATTCAGTTTCTTTGCAATACCATCCCTGGAATATCCTTCCAAACTCATATAAAAGATTCTCCGTACCACTTTAGCTGCTTCTTCATCTACAAGAAAATGATGCTTATCTGCCGGATCTTTTACATATCCATATGGGGCAAACCCAGACATAAACTGTCCCCGTTTCTTCTGGGCGGTCAATGCACCTCTGATTTTCTTAGATATATCACGACTATACATATCATTAAACAACGTCTTAAACTGTGCCAATTCTTCATTACTGTGATGAACAGAATCCACGCCATCCAAAATTGCAATATAACGCACACCCAAAGATGGAAAAACACGCTCAATATAGTTACTGGTTTCAATATGTTCACGCCCAAGCCGGGAAATATCTTTCGTAATAACGCCTTGAATTTTCCCTTTGTAGATATCCTCCATCATCCGCTGAAATTCCGGTCTATTCGCAAAATAAAGCCCCGAATAACCGTCATCAATATAAATATCTGCGATTTCCAGATCCTCTGATTTAGTCACATACTCACGAATCAGTTTCATCTGATTTTCAATACTCTCACTAACTTTATTCTCTCCATCATCCTTCGACAGACGACAATATACACCCATCTGATACATCATATCACCCCATCTTTCTCAAGTATTCTATCTGGTGAACTCTCTACTGAAGCAAACTTAAAATATATATCTATTTTCTGCTCTGGATATACATAAATTTTATCAACTAACTCCACAAGCGCTTCTCTGGTAAGCTGCTTTACCGTTATTCTTCTGCGATTAAAGTGCTCCAACCATATCTTTGTTTCATTGACCGCCGCCCGCTGCCTTTGCTCTTCATGGTTCAGTTCTGATAATTCTTTTTGATATTTCTGATTCTCTGTTTCATACATCTGTTTTAATTCCAGATATTCCTCTTTGGAAAGTACTTCATCCATAAACTGTTCATATGCTCGTTTCCGGTATTCCAGATTTCTTTCTATTTTTGCCTGCAATTTTGCAATTTTACCATCCAGTTCCGGCTGTTTCTGTCTGATCTGAGTTTCCAGATTCTTCATATCCATCTTCATCTGTTTCAATTGCTGGTTGATTGCAAATACAACCAGTTCATCCAGCTTTTCAAATGTAATATGATTCAGCTCACAGTAATTCTGCCCCTGCTTCTGATGAAAACCACACATATATCCGTCATAGTCTTTATGAGATGCCAGATAACGTTTTCGCATGGCTGTTTTACATTTCCCACAAAAGAGCAGTCCCACATATTTATGTGGTTCATTGTTTTTATCAAAATAGGAAACTCTGCGCCCCTTTCTTATTTGCTGAACCCTATCAAACTCTTCTTTAGAAATGATTGCCTCATGTGCATCCGGCACCAGCTCCATTTCTTCCAGGGGAATTGCCTTTTTGTATTTCAGCTTATAAGACGGTCTTTCATGTTTCCGAATCACAACCGCCCCAGTATAGACCGGATTCTTTAAAATTCCACTTACAGTAGACGATGTCCACAGACCTTTTCCCGAATCCCATACATAATTGGTTTTTAAAACTTCCTTTTTATATTTTGCGGGACAAGGGATTTCATCTTCATTCAAAGTCCTGCAAATAACCGTACAGCCAAATCCATTTTGATACATTCTGTAAATTCTTCGAACAACCTCGGCTGCATAAGGATCAATTTCCAGATGATTATGAATTGTTTTACTTTTCACATATCCAAAGGGGGGCTGTTTCGGAGTATATTCGCCCATACTTCTTTTGGTCTGAATCGTTGTCTTAATCTTTCTGGATGTATCTCTCAAATACATATCATTCAGCAAAGTTTTTATTTCTAACATTTCATCATAAGTTCCAACGGCTGAATCATAATTATCCAGAATCGAAACAATCCGAATCTGTTTCTCCGGGAAATATTTGCCTAGATAATAGTTGGTATCAATATGTTCTCTTCCAAGTCGAGATACGTCCTTAAAAATCACCATATTGATAACACCAAGCTCAATATCTGCCAGCATCCTCCGAAATTCAGTTCTTTCAAAATTACTTCCAGAAGCCCCATCGTCTACATAAACTTTTTTCTCTGCAATATCTTTATTCTCTGCAATATAATCTCTTGCCATCTGAATCTGAGAGTGAATACTATTGCTGTATTCACCCTCTTTATTTTGCTCTTCAATGGAAATTCGGCAATAAATTCCTGCCTGATACATTCTATCCCTCTTTTCATCGGTCTTGCGTAGTCATTGTCTTTAATTGTCTTTATTTTACAACAAGAACTTAAGAAAATCAACCTGCAATTTTTCGTTCAGTAAGATTCTGAATGCACTGGATCAATGTCTTTTCCCCATTAAAATGCACTCGAATCTGATATCCTGCATGTTCATAGCTTACATTCTCTTTTTGGATTTCTTTTTTTGTATCCAGAACTTCTACAGAATCAAATAACGTATTCATGCTATATGCCTCCTTCAGCATACAGTTCTCTCTACATCCTATGCCGGCAGGATTGTACAAAAGTTCTGTATGAATTGAATTCGGCTTTCGAAAGCCTGATTACATTCTAAAATTATTCTGCACCAATCACATTGAATTGAAATTGACCGCAGATTGAGTTTTTAAGATTCATTTTCTTCCTATACAGTATCAATTCCTATTGTCCGGAACATTTGTTCGTGTTATAATAAAAAGACTTTAAGAATATAAAACACGAAAACCAAAGGAGGGATTTCTGTTGGAACGATGTGATTTTTCTTCTATTAGCACATGCCTAAAAAATCAAATCAGTGAAAGCAATCAGATGAACCAACCTGATTTTTTATACGAATTATTTGAAGATTTTATGAATGATCCGATAAATGAAGATTTTTCTATGGATAATGGTCTAATTTGCCGCTGGATAACCGGACAAGCAAAAATCAGTCCCAAAATAACCTCATATTATGCAAAACCCAGCAATCAGAAAAAACTGGCAACAACCATTCAGCGGAACTTACTTCCCTTAATGGCAGACTGCAACATGGTTATACAGGACATTTACACGTTATTCATACAGGACGATACGATTTCGGATACAAAAAAGCAGGAACTTGTATCTCTATATAAACCTTCTGATTCAAGGCTGTTGTTTTTAGCAAAAGTACTTTCTTTTGGTATGGAACGGCAATTTATTAAACGTGATACAAGAAATCAAAAACTGATTGCAGGAGGTGTTCTATCTCCGATTGTTCTGGATTACATTATGGACAGCGAAGTCCCAAAACCATGCCGTCATTTTCTAGGAAGAGAAGAAGAACTGGATGAACTCCATACTTTGTTTGAAGAGAACCGACATATATTTCTTTATGGAATTGCCGGAATTGGAAAAAGCGAGCTTGCTAAAGCCTATGCAAAGCAATACAGAAAACAGTACACCAATATTCTCTATATGGAATACACCGGTAATCTATATCAAGATATTGTAGACATGGATTTTATTGATGATCCACCAGAAATCAGTGAGCAGGAACGTTTTCAAAGACATAACCGTTTCTTACGCTCTTTGAAATCTGATACACTGCTGATCATAGACAATTTTAATGTCACATCCACACAGGACAGTTGCCTGTCAGTCGTATTAAAATACCGTTGCCGGGTTTTATTTACAACCAGAAGCCAACTGTCTGAATACTGTAGTTTTCAATTAAAAGAACTGAAAGATATACCCACTCTTTTTCAACTGACATCTGTATTTTATTCAGAAGCAGAGGAAAACCGGGCAATCGTAGAAAAAATCATAGAAACTGTACACTACCATACTTTTGCTGTCGAACTGGCAGCCAAACTTCTGGAAAATGGAATTTTAACTCCAGAGCAATTATTGATAAAACTTCAAGAGGAAAAGGCTTCTCTTCATAATGAAGATAAGATTAAAGTAATGAAAGATGGTCAGAGCAAAAAAGCCACCTATTACAACCATATCCATACCCTGTTTTCGTTATACTCCTTATCACGGAAACAGCAGGATATTATGTGCAATATGTGTTTTATGCCTTCATCTGGTATTTCTGCCCGTATATTTTCCAAATGGCTGGAGCTGCCTACTTTAAATGACGTGAATGATCTGATCGAGACAGGTTTTGTACAGTCAAGTCTCCGGCATACTATTTCTCTGCATCCAATGATTCAGGAAATTGCAGTTTCCGAGACCGCACCTTCTGTTACAAGCTGCCACACGTTATTGGATTCTCTGCCAAAAATATGTTTGATGCATGGCATTGAAGTTAGCTATTATAAAAAATTATTTCAAACAGTAGAAAACATCATGCTTTTCATTGAAAAGGACGATATTCCCCAATACCTGTTATTTTTAGAAGATGTTTTTCCATATATGGAGAAGTACCACTATCAAAAGGGTATGAAAAAAATCATCCAGGAACTACAGCATTTTATAAAAGCAAATACTTACGGGACTGCATCTGACCGTGCCTTACTATTGGATTATCAGGCAACTCTGGAACCCAAAACAGAAAAAGCGATAAAATTAGAAAAAGAAGCACTTGCTCAAATAAAAGAAACCACAAAAGAAAATGCCCACCTGGTTTCCAACCTCCATTCCAATCTTGGAGGGCTTTACCGAATCAACGGACAACTTGATCTCGCTAAAAGGCACATGAAAATGGGTTGAATATTACGGTGCGGCAGAGCCGCCAGTCCGGTGTGGCGAGAGCCACCTGTCCGGACTAACGGAGCCACCCCATTTTGTTTATTAAGTTACTTTGCCATTGCTGGATCCAGTCCATATACTTCTCTCATAGAGAGGTCTTTAGATGGGTCAACACTTTCAATATCGATCTTATAGGAATCATACGATATACGATCCATGATGGCATCGGCAAGAGTACTTTCACCATCACAGATTTGCTGGTACCATTCACTTTCACGGAACTGAGAACAAAAGATCGTTGAAGATTTTTTTCGTCGTTTATGTATCAGTTCAAAAAGATTCCTGGCTTCAGCTTCTGTCAGTTTAAGAAGCAGCCACTCATCAATGATCAGTACTATTGGCTTGGTGTATTTCTTCAGGACAGTTGAGAAAGTTCCATTGTCCCTGGCAGCCTGTAAGTCCAATAATAGATCAGGAAGCCGTACATACCGTACTGAGTAATAGTGCTTGCATGCTTCCATGCCAAAGGCACAGGCCATATAAGTTTTACCACTTCCGGTTGCTCCAGTAATAAAGATGTTTCGGTATTCTGTAATGTATTCACAGGTTGCCAGACGGTTGATCAGTGCTTTGTTCAGCTTTCGTCCAGAATGGTAATCAATCGCTGCGATGCTGGCATCTGGCTGTTCAAACTCAGCCTGGCGGATCAGCCTTTTCAGACGATTGTTTTTGCGGTTGCTGTATTCGACATCAACAAGCATGCCGAACCGATCTTCGAATGGAACTTCCTTCATTGCAGGATCATCCATCTGGATGCGGAATGCATCTGCCATAGCAGTCAGACGCATTTCAATAAGTTTATCGATTGTACTTTGATTTGTCATGATTTTTTACCTCCATAGTATCTGGCTCCTCTGGTTATGCCATGTGGTTTTACTGCTTGAAATGATTCTGATTCGGTATCAGGTGCATCCTTTGTTGCAGCCAATAGATTTTTGATACTTTTATAGCTGGGTTTACCGGAATAAGAGAGCGCCTTAGCGCAGACCTGTTCCAGTTTTTCTGGCGAATATTTTTCTGCCAGTTTCAGTAATCCCATGCAGCTTCTGTAGGATTGCTGTTCAATCCTGCCGGAGGTAAGTATTGCATCGACAACCTTACTTGTGTTAATTCCAATCGAATCAGCCCACTTACGGAATCGGTCACCGTTCCATTCCAGATATTTCTGGTGTTCCTGCGGCATATGTTCTGTCACTGTAGAATACTGACCGCTTCGTCCATAGAGTCGTCTGTGAGAGGCAATACGATTGTGATTATAAAATATTTCAACCGTTGTATCTGTTATACGCACATCAACCTTATTTTTGATATACTGATAAGGCACGGAGTAGAACATTCTGTCTACTGCGATGTGATAGTTAAACTGGACGGTGGCTTGTTTCCACTCAGCCAGTTCAAAAGGTGTAGCAGGCAACGGAGCCAGTAATGGCATTTCTTCCCCAAGAAATAAACTGAGTCTGCTACATTCCTTTTTCTGGAATTTACGGGCGTTGTAGGCATCCAGTTTTTCACGGATTGAAGCATTCAATTCTGCAAGAGAGAAAAACTGTTCATTGCGAAGGGCTGCTGTTATCCATGTGGATATCTTTCCTACCGATCCCTCTACATTCGGTTTATCTTTGGGTTTCCGGACTCTGGCCGGAAGGATGGCAAGATTGTAATGTTCTGCCATCTCATGATAAGTTGTGTTTAAGGCAGTGTTGTACCAGTCACTCTTTTTATGATTCACTGCGGTTGTGCAGTTATCAGAAACGAGCATAGGTGTGACACCGCCAAAGAAATCAAACATCTGGACATGAGCTTTGATCCAGTTGTCGGTTTTCTCATTCATATATGCTTTTACAAAAGCATACTGACTGTAAGTTAATACACCTACAAATATCCATGCATTTGTGATTTCTCCGGTGTCCGGATCAATGATGTGAGCAGGGTCACCGGCCCAGTCAACTTCAATCTGTTCACCTGGTTTTCTAGGGATATGCATGGTAGCCCTGCGTTTTTCTTCATCCTTCTGGATGTAGTAGCAGAACTGAGAATACATTAGAGGCTCTTCGCTGCTCATGCGGCACTCCTCACAGTATTCTACCCAGAGAAGTTTTTTGTTTACGCCGTTCCGCAGAAGTTCTTTGCGGATGTAGTCAAAGTTTGGCATACGTTTATTCGTTGCCGACTTATCTTTAGGAAACATCAGCTCCTCTAGCGCACTGTCGGTCATGTCAAAATCCAGCGGCCATGAAAGATTGATTTCCGCTGCTTTTTTCAAAACCTTGGCGACTGTGTTTCTGGATACACCGCAACTTTGTGCGATGTTCCTCTCACTGAATCCTAAGCTTTTCAAGCGTAGGATTTCACGATACTTGGTCATAATTTACGACCTCCTTTATCTGTATTCACACCAAAGGTGTGTATTTACAGTATAAAGGAAATATATGTAATAGAGTCCAATAAGGTGGCTCTGAATTACCGGAATATATGGCTCCCATTCTCCGGCATGGTGGCTCTCAAAGTCCGGACAGGTGGCTCTGAGAGTCCCGGAATAATCATGGGTATCTCTCTTTTACAACAATACCAGCTTCTTTATACTAATGACAGTATTCCTCAGATTAATAATTATGCTGTCCTCTTAATTGAAATACAAGAACCTGACCTTGCCCTGTCTGCTCTTCAGAAATTAGCACAGATTATCAAAGAATATAATTCAAACCACTGTTTGGATTATGCCCAGGTACAGGAATCCCTTGGAAGTATCTGCCTGATCACTGCAAATATTTCGCAAGCGAAAACCCATTTTAAAAAAGCCTTGAAAATTTATGAGGATATATGGGCAGACGAACCCGAATTGATTGAAGAAAAATATCAAGCAATTCAAGAATTGTATCCACAAGCTGGAATTGCTCTGGCAAAAAGTATTCTTCTCACCAAGCACTAACGGTTCCTACAAACACTTGTAAAATATATTGCCTCAATAATGTAAACGCCTAGTTTTGAGATACACTCCAAGACTAGGCGCTTGTCCATTTCCATTTTTTCTTAGACATGGAGCGTTTACATAAGGATCACTTTTCTTTTTTTGACACTTTTCGCTCCTCCTATCTCAAATTTTTTATAGTCTAGGTATATTGCCTTCATCAATGCCTGAGAACTTGTAAATATGCTCCTCTGCTTGTTCAATATGTAATAAAAGCAAATGCTCCGCCTATAGTGAATTCTCCTTTTATTATAAAAAGCCCACTTAATATATATAATAACGCATTTACAACCGTGTCTATTACTACAACACTGACAGTACTATATTCATCTAGCATTGCGTTCTTTTTATATGAATCCATCAAATCTTTTTGCAGACCTTCAAATTGAGATTTTTTTACCTGAAACAGATTCCAGAGCTTCATTTCATGAATTCCATTTATACACTCGGCAAACCAACTCATAAACTTTCGTTTATCCTCAATCCACTGTTCAAACACTTCCCGTTTCTTGTTTGCACAATAGGACACTATTATAAATTTCAGTGGAATAATTGCTTCTATCAATATTGCTAATTTCCAGTCTAATAAGGACAGCCCAACTACTCCTCCTATTATTTGGAGAATTGATGATATAGAAAACTGAGTAATCTGATCCACAACAGATGACACATTATCAATATCCATACCAATTGTATTTATAATCTCTGCACTTCCTCTTTCAGCAAAATACTGTATTTTCATCCTATTGATTTTCCAGTAAGTCTTTTTATAGAGAGAATGTGTAAACTGATTATGTACATTTGAAAATAATTTTGTTTGGATTATATTTAACTCTTGCTGGGTTAAAGAAATTATTATTAATATAACAGAAAATAAAAGAATGTATTTCATGTTTTTCTGCAATATACCACAATCTGTTATTTGTCTTATAAGCAGTGGGTGTATAAACGTTATGAATGATGAACCCAAAAGGCAACAGATAATCCCTGGAAAATACTTTTTATATTCACACAACATTTTACAAATTCGATACCATGTTTTCCCATTTTCTCTCATATCCAATTGCCATCCTCACTATTCGTTAAGCAAAATATTGACAAACAAGCTCATATATATCCTCTATATTGTAAGTTATTCCTATTCGATCTTCTGCATACAATTCATACATATTATTTTTACGCACAATATACATATCTATATCTGATGCCTTACTACTTTCAAATATTTCTTCCTCTTGATTCAAAAGAATAATATCAGGTTCATAAGCTATATATACTGTATAAAGGATATCGTTCAATGACTCATTGGAATCGTCATAATATTCTAAAGGAATTACATTTTCATCTAAAGGATTTTTCTGCAGATTTATTGCGTAATAACCGTTCTGACTAAACATCACTTTTAGCTGTATCATTTCCTCGTAATCTAAATCAATACCGGCAATTACCGGTATCTCTATATTGGTTTTATCCCTTATTACATTTTCTAGTATATCCGGATAATCAGATTTATGCGTTGCTATAGTCATCAAAAAGTCCATAACATCATCAAATCCTGCTGTGGGCTTTCTGTTTAAATATGTAGCAATATGTCCAGTGACAACAGGAGCCGCATAACTATTGGCTTGATTTACGATCCCATTCCACGAAAAATTTGCTATAATAGAATTCTCAATATTATAACCTTTTTGTTCTTGAAACAGAATTTGACCATTTCCCAAAAGACCATAACGATCCTGCCTGACACCAAAAACACCTGGATATGCAGCTGGATAAGTCTTTATATTTCTGTTATGATATGCTGCTACTATAATCGCATCAGCATCAAGTAATCTTTTTATTTGAATCCATAAGGGTTTAATATCAAAATAATTGATTGTTCCAAGACTCATGTGAATTAACTTTATTTTATTTTGAATACACCATTCCAAAGCTTCCAGCAAAACTGTGATCTGTGTTGTTCCTGCAGAGTCAGTCACATTCAAGTCCCATAATTCTATATCACTACATATGCTTGTGATAATTCCGACGCATACAGCGCCATGGAATGATTTATCGTCTTTATACTCACTTGGATCGCATTTAGAAGCCAAAAAAGATTTATGAACAATCCTTTGATTCCTGTTATTTCTCATATGATAAGGTATACCGTTATCAATCAATGCGAGCTTAATCATTTGCACTATTCCTATTCTTACCTGTTATATATCCAAGCCAAATATCGCATATTTATTATTCTCATGATAAACCTTGTAATTCTATGGTCAATAAAAATTCAAGTGTCGCTGAACCCTAATATGCTTCTCCAATCACACTGCCATCATAAGCATTGATCACATAAGAAAGCTCCTGTAGAGAATTTCCACCAATACTTTCCCTGACAGTAAAAATCCATGCTGGAACCAACCATGCGTGTTTCGGCTCCTGATAGGCTGTGGTATAAGTATACTGCAATTTTGCGTTTACCACATCATACTCCAGTGCGGTAGTGTCGTTGGCAGACTGGCCTTTTCCGGAATACCAATAAAAAATCTGATCTGTCAGCTTTGCCTGTATTTTTTCAAAAGGCAGAAGCTTTGTATTTTCCGTCACCGTACAGACTTCTTCCGATATCCCATCCCATTTAAAATATTTAATTCCTTCCTCTGTTATCAGAATAGAGATTGTTTCTACCTGGAACGGAGGCACATAACTATCCACTGTTTCTTCCGCAACCACGCCATCAGGAACTGAAGTAATACCCTCTACACTTTTCGAAAAACAATACAGATATCCCGGTAATCCTCTATCCAGATCTCCCTGCCACAAAGCATCACTACCAAGTCCCAGACCATTGCGCTCTGAACATGCGCCATTCGGGAACCACACGGTACGATCAGAATCTACAAGGCCCATTCCATCGATACCTAAATCCTCTAAAACTTGTTCTGCCTGTTCCTTTCCATCTTCCTCTGTAAAGGTGATCTTGTCCATGCACTTTCGATACGCATCTGCCAGTTCATGAAATTTCTCTGTATAGCCGTTGGTATCCATGCCAAAGCTACTGTAATACTCACTCTGCATTTCCTCAGTTTCTATTGTTTCTTCTTCTATAAAATTAGAACCCTCCATCCAGAGAAAACTACTGTCATTGTCAATTTCCTGATTATACCGCTCTGCTTCTATATATGCCTTCCTGTCCTCGCCCACATCTGCAGTAAAATAATCCTCTGTATCTGTGTTTTCCAATTCAGTACTCATCCAACTCCGTGCCGCTTCCACACCGTGATCCTCTGTTTTTTTTTGAAATTTTATCTCCATCTTTTCCGGTGCAGACGCTTCATCCGGTGCAAGCTCCATCCCCTCTCGGGTTGCGTTTTGAATCCCTGCAATCGATGTAGAATATGCTGATTGCAAGTAACTTCCTTCCTTGCTGGAAATCCTGTCTAACACTTCCTGATACGCATCCTTTGTCACCATCTGTGGCATATATAGTTCCTCACCGTCCGTAAAATAATCAATCAATCCATTCAGTTCTTCCTGCGTTAACTCGTGATTTTGCATCTCTATGACTGGAAGATTGCCAATGCTTTGTTCGCCCAACTTAATATCTGCCTGGATAACCACACGGTCGTTGCTTTTCTTTTCTTCAAATTTCCAATGCGTTGGAACATTTGTCTCTCTCTTTTCTCCTTTTTTAAGAGGTTCACAGACAGCCGCCTCGCTAATCCCATCCACTTTGCTGACTACCGAACTCTCCTCTGGTGTTTCCTGACAGCTGGAAAGAATAATACACAACGCACCTACCATAATTGCTAGAACACTTTTTTTCATTTTTCCTCCATATATCTTATAGAATTGTCGCTTTTTCACGAAACTTCAATTATAAACTCTTTAACTTATAAATACCTTCCTGACACTATTAACGTTTTCGTATATTTTTTAGAAACAGACTACCTTATTTATTTTAATGTATAAGGCAGTCTGTTCTATGTACTAGTAACTATAACTTGTTAGTACATTACGCTATTGTCATTACTAATAACCACTCTTGAAGCATCCGCATTATGCTGAGATAACCAAGTCGCAGCACAATATGAACATGGGCAACCACATCCACAAACGCACCCAAAAGACTCAATCGTGTTCCTGTTTTTCTTCATATTTTTGTTGAGTTTCTTCGGTGTTTGAATGCATTTAATTAATACCTTTCCCATATTCTTTCCCCCGTATTTTTATTTTATCTGCGTCAGGACACCTGCATCCATCTCACAGATCGTATCGCAGAGCCATTCGATCTCCAGCATGTTATGTGCTGCGATAAGAATAGTCTTCCCTCGTTCCTTTAATCCCCGCAAAAGCTCGCAGACCTCTCCTGCCCCCTGCTTGTCCAGACCATTAAAAGGCTCGTCCAATATCAAAAGCTCCGGATCTTCCATGATTGCCTGTGCGATACCAAGACGTTCACGCATTCCAAGAGAATACTGTCCTACCTTCTTTTTAGACAGAGGATCAAGCCCTAGGGCACGCATCGTCGCCCTCACATCGTCATCGGAAATACGGTGTTTCAGAGACGCCAGTCTCTTTAAATTCGCAAAACCGCTGAGATCCAGAAAGAAGCCAGGGTTTTCAATGATAATGCCTACGGAATCTGGAAAGTCCAGCTCCTTCCCGATCTGTTTTCCCCCTACGAGCACTGTGCCGCTCTCAGGTTGTAAAAATCCACAGATGCATTTAAACATTACGGTTTTCCCTGAACCGTTAAACCCCATAATCCCATGAATCTTCCCTTTTTCAAAATCATGGGTAATGTTCTTTAATACTTTTTCTTTTTGAAAGGATTTTGTCAGTCCCTTCAACCTGATTGCATATTCCATTTTGCCCTCCATTTATTCGTTTGTCTGCGTAAAAGAGAAATTATAGCCCTTAATTCGGACGGCTGACAAGCCGATCAGCGCTATGATTAATATTGCAAATATGAACATGCTCATCCCGATCCCTGGCAGGTAATCATAACCAAAGCTGTGCATGGGAAAGGTAGCTTGGTTCAACGGAGACAGCCAGCCGCAGAACACGTTCGCCCTATATTCCTGACTTTCTGTAAAATGAAACAGTTTCCGGAAAACATCTGGGTTCAGCAGGAGCCCATACAGACTGACTGCAAAAGCACCGATCACCCCTGCCATATTTCCCGCAGCCAGATTTAAAAACAACATGAGAACTGCGATAAAAAGAGTATATAAAAGTACAAGTCCAAACACTATTGCTGCGCACATATAAGGAGTTGAGCTTTCCATTGTTTTTATGGAAACAGGAACGGTTATGCTCTCCCCACCGCCATAGCCCAACATTGCCGCTGTTTCGCTCCACACATTTCCCGTAAAGGAAAAGGGAGCTCCCATAATTCCAAGCATCACAGCCAAAAAAATATTATAGATCACAGTCGCCAGGATCACATAGATAATCTGACCCGCAAGCCATATCTTCCGTTTTGTGCGTACAAGCCAATACGGAGTTGCCTGACTGATAAATGGCATGTCCGCAAAGAGCAGGATTAAAAGCAGGGAGGACAGCATAACAGAGGATGCATCCCCATATGTCCAAATAAACGGCTCGAATACCTGAAGGATTGTCTCATATTTTATCGCATGGGAAATAATCTGATCCGACAGCATCAGACATAATATAGCTGCCAAAATAAAGGTCATCCAGATCCTCGGACTTTTTTTCCATCCATAGAAATTCTGGCCTGCAATCCAAAAAGCCTGTTTAATATCACGCATACCGCAACCTTCTTTCTATTGCGCACATAAAGATCAGTGCCGTTAAAAAACTTCCAACCGCTAATATAGCAATGCAGAAGATATCATTGTAGTAAATAGACGCCGCCCAATAGCGGGGACTCAGAAAGAATGCTTTTTGATAGTAACGCTCCTGAAATACGGTCAGGACATAATAAAGAATAAAAGGAACGGCATAGGACATATAGCGATTTTTTGTTATGACAGCCGACGTACCGCCAATTAGCGCCCAAAAAGCGCCATTTAAAAACAATCTCAGAAAGCTTACCGCCGTTCTGCCCACAAGCACTGCCATCTCATAATTTCCGTCAATCAGAGAAGGATACTGACCGAACCTCAGTATACAGATTACAAGAAGGAACACCATGGCTAAAAAAGCTGTCAAACCTCCGGAGACCAACAATCCTGCTGCTTTTCCTACGAGATACTGTTTTCTCCCTGAACGGATATAACTGAACAGAAAAAAACGACTGTGCAGCTCAGCCTCCGTATTCTCTCCACCCGCAAAAGCAACGGCAATGGGAACAAACAGAAGCATATTAACGCTGTTCATACAATAGGTGTATGCTACGAACCAGCCTGGTCCTTCTGCAGATCCGCCTGCATTTATGATCTTCTGCAACATCTCATGCTCAGACATCAGGGTAGCCGAAACGATTAGAAAAATCCCCAAAATAAAGCGAATGCTTCGAATATTGTTTTTTATGTCCGTTGCCAACACATTTCTCATACGCTTTTCTCCTCACTTCAAACAGCTATAGACTTGATTTTTTTATTTTTATAAAATCCTAGTTTTTTGCAATAATATCACTATTTGTATAAAACTACACTCCTTATCAAACAACAGTTAAGGACTTGCAAAAACTGTTGTTCCTACTGAAAGCATTGCAACAGCTGTAAAAATTGATAATATTTTAAATTTTCTATTATTCTAAGTTCTACAAATACATAAGCCGCCAGTTAAGTACGATTAGTTTTATTATAATTCAATAAATTCCATCCAACTTTCCACATTTTATTGTACAATTTTACCATTTATATAATAACATGTCAACATTTAATGAACGTTTATAACAAAAAAATGCAGGGCTATAAAAAACTAAAGAAATTGCTCTATTTTACAAAATTATATCCTATTTTTCAATTCCAACTCAATTTTCCCTCAATGTCTTTTTCCTCCAACTTTCGTATGCTTATCTCACAGCAAAGCAGTACCACACCGGTACAGCCTGCTGAATTAATCAATACGAAAATGGAGGTGTTTTTTATGCGAGAACTCAGAAACACAAAAATCATTGCTGTAGATCACGGCTACGGCAACATGAAAACAGCAAATACCGTCACACCAACCGGAATCAAAGCCTATGAAACAGAACCCATCTTCACCGGGAATATTCTGGAATATAACGGCATTTACTACCGGATTGGCGAAGGACACAAAGAATTTATCCCAGATAAAGCTATGGACGAAGAATATTATCTTCTAACTCTCATGGCGATTGCAAGGGAACTGAATGTCTTTTCCATCCGTGAAGCAGACGTTCATCTGGCTGCCGGGCTTCCTCTGACATGGATCAGAAACCAGAGAGAAGATTTCCGTTCCTATCTGCTCCAGAATCCAGAAGTCCATTACCGATTTAACAGCAAAGAGTATCATCTCCGTTTTGTGGGATGCAGCCTTTACCCGCAGGGATATCCGGCTATCGTAAACCGACTTGGAGATTTCAAGGGGACAAATCTTCTTGCAGATATCGGCAACGGAACCATGAACATTCTGTATATCAATAATAAGAAAGCACAGGAAAGCCGGTGCTGGACAGAAAAGTTTGGCGTAAACCAATGCATGATTGCCGCTAAAAACGCTGTTCTGGACAACTTCGGAGTAAAGATTGAAGAATCTACCGTAGAGCAGATTCTGCGGTTTGGAACCGCTGACATTTCAGCGTCTTATCTGGATTGTATTACTGCTGTTGCCAGACAGTATGTCACAGATATTTTTGCCACGCTCCGCAAATATGAATACAATCCTGGCCTGATGCGCCTGTATGTGGTCGGAGGCGGTGGATGCCTGATCCGTAACTTTGGAGCGTATGACAAATCACGAGTTACCATCCTTGATGATATCTGTGCCACTGCCAAAGGTTATGAATCTCTGGCTTATATGAGCCTGAAAAGGAGGGGATAAGCCATGCAGAACCATATCCGCAACACAAACCTGCGATTTAATCTGGACAAAGACCAGCAGCGGAGAGCCTGGGAATATTTACAGACGATGGACAGACAGAATTTTAAATCTTACAGCCAGGTAATCTCCCTTGCACTGGTCGATTATTTTGACCGCTACTACCGCACTCAGGCTGATCCCTATCTGGAAACAAGGGAACGGGAAGAACTTTTTGTGAAACAGATTGTAGAAGCAGTAGAACACAGCCTGAAACAGTCATTGCCGATTTTTCTGTCCGGGCTGACTGCAGGCATGTTGGAAAGGGAATCCCCCATCAGGATGCCCTTTCCAGCTCCTGAAAAAGAACAGCCGGATCGTGATATAGACTGGGATTTTCTTGGAGAATAAACCATTGTGATTGGAGGTGAACACATGACGGACTTTCTGACAGCAGACACAAGCCTGCCATCTTATATGATGTTTCCCCGTTTTCTTCTGGACATGGAAATAAACGAAACTGCCAAAATGCTTTATATGATCCTGCTCGACCGTGCAAGGCTTTCCCAGAAAAATGAGGGCTGGTCAGATACAAATGGTCATGTGTTCCTCTACTTTACGATTGAAGCACTGGCAGAAGTTCTCCACAAAAGCCAGATGACGGTGAAAACTGCTCTGGCAGTACTGGAAAAACAAGAGCTTATCTTCCGAAAACGGCAGGGACCCGGACACCCTAATCGGATCTATGTAAAAATCCCGAAAGAAACCCTCAGCAATACAGACAGAATTCTTTCCTCAAGACAGACAGAAAACTGTCCTATTGACAGACAGGATTCTTTCCCTGATACAGACAGAAAACTGTCCAGTAATAAGAAAGAGATAAAAAAGAACCATTTAACAATAAGAGGGAGTAAAGAGCCACGCTCACCCTATGGAACATTTCAAAATGTTTTTCTGTCAGAGACGGAGCTGGAAAATATCCGGCAGACAATCCCTGACTGGCAGGACTATATGGAACGCTTATCCGGTTATATGGCTTCTACCGGAAAGCAATACCAAAACCATGCAGCTACCATCATCCGTTGGGCAAGACAGGATCATCCTGTTTCCCGGCAACGAAATTATGAAAGTGAGGAATACGAAACATTATGACAACATTTACAGAAAAACCAACAGCTATCACACCAAACAGAGAGCTTCAGTCTGATGAATATTTTAACGAAACAAATCACCTGATCTACTGTTCCAAATGCAATACGCCAAGACAGTGCAGGCATGAATTACAGGGAAAGGTTCTTATTCCTTCCATCCGCTGTAAGTGCCAGCAGGAGATCTTTGAACAGGAGGAAGCCCAGAGAAAACTTCATGAAAAGCAAATGGAAATAGAGCATCTCAAAACCAGCGGCTTACAGGACAAATCACTTTATGACTACACCTTTGCCAAAGATAACGGCAGCAATCCGGAAATGAAACTTGCACACAATTATGTAAGTAACTGGGAAGAGATGAAAGCAAACGCTTCCGGACTTCTCATCTGGGGCGATGTCGGTACTGGAAAATCTTTCTTTGCAGGCTGCATTGCCAATGCCCTTCTGGAAAAAGGCGTCCCGGTACTGATGACCAACTTTTCCCGGATTCTGAATACCCTTACCGGAATGCATTTTGAAGACAGGAATCAGTTCATCCACAGCTTAAACCGCTACAGCCTTCTGATCATTGATGACCTCGGAATTGAACGGAACTCTGACTTTGCACTGGAACAGGTATTCAATGTGATTGACAGCCGTTACCGCAGTAAAAAGCCCCTGATCATAACAACCAATCTCACTTTATCAGAGCTGAATAACGCCGCTGATATCGCACACAAGCGAATTTATGACCGGATTCTGGAGAGATGTGTTCCCATCCGTATCAATAACCGGAATATCCGTCAGGACAATGCAACAGCTAATTTAAAAAAAACGAAAAAAATTCTGTTAGATAATCACACTTCAAACCAGAGTTGAAACAAAGCAGCATCGCACAATAACTATTTTTCACTGACAGTAGTACTACTTTCTTTTCTTATTTATCACCAGAGACATGCCACTGTCAGTTATCTAAAACTATAGTACTAAACCACAAGATTTTAAAACTAAATCGCCCGGATACGGGCATAAAAAGGAGGTGCCAGATATGGCAAATAAAAGAATTATGACACCAGAAGAAAAAGTGCTTTTACAGGCAAAACACAGACTGGAAGAAATCGAAGCAAGAAACCGTAAAAAGGAACGTAATGCCAGAACACGCAGATTGATTCAAGAAGGAGCGATTCTGGAAAGCATTGCTCCACATATTAAAGAAATGGATTTAGATACCCTAAAGCGGGAGCTGATGCTCCGGCTAAGAGGAATGTAAATACACAAGTTCTACTCCCGAAGGGCGCACTTACTCACCACCCGATAAATCGGGCGGTGGTATCCCCTACGGGGCTCGTGCGCTCTGCCGAGGGCTATCCGCTGTTGCAGGCAACATCGAAAGGAGGTGCCAGATATGGCAATTTATCATATGCAAGCCAAGGTCGTCAGCCGTGGTTCCGGGCGGTCTGCTGTCGCTGCATCTGCTTATATGAGCTGTAGCCACATATACAATGATTACGATGGCATCCAGCATGACTACACCCGAAAACATGGACTGATCTATCAGGAAGTAATGCTTCCCCCTATGGCTCCGCCTAAATGGAAAAACCGGGAGCAACTCTGGAATGCTGTAGAAGCTGCTGAAAAAACAAAAGACAGCCGACTGGCAAGAGAATTTGTTGTCGCACTCCCTATTGAGTTGGATAAAGACAGCAATATTTCTCTTCTTCAGAATTTTATTCAAAAGAATTTTGTAGATATGGGAATGTGTGCCGATTTCGCCATTCACGATACAGATGGTCACAATCCCCATGCACACATTCTACTTACTGTCCGTCCATTAAACGAAAACGGAACATGGCAGTATAAAACCGAAAAAGAATATCTATGCATCAAAGATGGAGAGGAAAAGGGATTTACTGCTTCTGAATTTAAGGATGCTCAGAAAGAGGGCTGGGAAAAACAGTATCGTTATAAAGCTGGGAAAAAGAAAGTATATCTGACTCCCTCGGCAGCACAGGAGAAAGGTTATGAACGTATCGACAAACATCCAAAAAGCACCCGGTATGGCAGACAAAACCCGATTTCCGAACAATGGAACAGTGAGGAACAGCTCTGCCTCTGGAGAGCAAACTGGGCAGATGCCGTAAATAAAATGCTTGCCCTTAATCAGATAAATGCCGCCATTGATCACCGCAGTTTTGCAGCTCAGGGAATCACTGAACAGCCAACCATCCACGAAGGCTACATTGCCCAGAATATGGAAAAGAAAGGCATGATAGCAGACCGGTGTGAAATCAACCGTCGGGTTCGTGCGGATAACAGAATACTACGGGAATTAAAAACACAGATAAAAAAATTGGTTCAAGCTGTCGAAAAATCTATTCCGGTAATTGCAGAAACATTAGAAGCAATCCGCAATCATATGATTTTTACACAATATCATTTACTTCATAATGAAATGCAAAAAGAAGTGATCCATGACTGGATGCAGCATTTTCGTCCTATCCTAAATAAATATGATACCATTAAGAAAAAGCTCAAAGCGAAAGTTACTGAAAAGAAAGAACTAAATGTGCAAAAAAGTAAAACCAGTATTCTAAATCCTTTCCAGCATATAAAGTTAAACCAGCAGCTTACAACCGTAACAGAAGAAATCGAGGAACTGAAATCTGCCAAAGAACAGCTGCTGTTTCAGGCTGAATGCTCCACAGAGAAAGATATGGCGAGCCTTTCCAGAAAATACGACCAGATGGATAAGAATCTGGATATTCTCGATTCTCAGGATATGGCTCTCAAAGAGCAGCTTGAAAAAGATGCTGTCGCTTTCCAAGAGGAAAAACTCCGGCCTAAACCAGAGCAATATACAGAATTACTGGATGCCAGAATCCAGATACGACCTACTTTCCGAGAGAAACTGATTGAGCAGCTCAAAGGTACTTTTGGTGAATATTATGACTATCACTATCGTGATATCGCAACCCATGAAGTGGATGATCTCAATATGGAAGATCCCTATAGCTTCTCTCATCGTACCTGGGAACTTGAATATCAGAGGAAACAGGAATTGCAAAAAAAACATCCTGTTCAATCCAGGCAAAAATCGCACAACACAGAACTATAATGTTTAAACTACTAATATAAAAAATATCCCGTTTTCTCAAAACAGTTATATTGCTTCATCCCAATAATTCACAAACTGCTAACCACCGAGCAAAAGTGAGGCACAAAGTGCGTAAGCATAATTTGATTTCTTTCCGCTTACGCACTCTCTTTTTATCTTGAGCAAAAAATTCCTACTTTGTAAAGCCAACAAATGGGGTTTGGGGGGCTCCCAAAGTGCGTTTGGATATCCAAACGCTATGCTTGCAAAACCAGTTCCACTAATTTCCCTCGATACTCCCTTCTTCTAAAATCAATGATAATTATAACATTGCCAATTTTGTAAAGTAATAATCAACTTAAAATATAGACGACAAACAATAAAACCATGATACTGTTACAAAAAGCAGTAGCATGGTTTCTTTATATTTCATTATAGATTTTCTCTATCTATCATATTTTCTATTGTTTCTGAGAAACAACACTCTTTCAAATCAATACTTTTGTCCATCTTCACAAGATTTGTATATTTCTCATCTGTATAGTGTTTTGATATTACAGCAAATACTTTATATGTAGGCTGTGCTGTTACATCTCTGATGTCCTTTTTCAGCAATGTGTTCGGTACATTTAATTTCGTATTTTTATCTTTTACGAAGCCAATACAACCACATATATTCCCGGCAGCTTTTTCTGTATATAATTTCGGTCCTCGATCTGTAAATTCTCCTATCATTGTTACGTTTTTCTTAATAAGCATCATACGTTCCAATATATCCAATTTTTGCCCCGTAGAGCCATCTTTTGCAAAAACAAAATCATTTTCTGTTAATCGCTTATCCAGGCATTTCTGGTAAAAATGAATTGCAGAAGCTGTCTCTTTTTTATTCAATCGAACTCCTGTCAAATGTAAAAAATTGTATCTATGGAAAACAACTTCATATCCCTGTACAGATGACAAAATCTTATTACTTTCCTGTAATTGCTTATTCACCTCTTTCGGTAAGCCATATAGGAACAAAACCTTCTGATCCTCAAGATGTTCTTTATATAGTTGTGCCGCTTTTGTCATAATCTGAATTGCACGTCTTTTGTCCATAACTTAATCCTTATCCCATAAAATTTAGAGAAGGGAATGTTCACGCCGCAGCACTAAACATTCCCTTCTCATGGTTGATTTTTCCGTTGTCTGCCAACCTCCAGCACCTTCGTCTGGAAAATATCAGGTTTTTCCGTTGCCTGCCAACCTCCGACACCTTCGTTCGGAAAACGTATCAGATTTTAGGTGTCAACCCACCGCTGATGCACAGCTTTTCTAATTACATTTTACACGAACTATGTGGAAAATGCAATTACAATTTTATCTTATGATGCCCTGCTACATTTTATACACTATTTATCTTACATTTCATTCTTGATAAATTATCTCTTTATCCACAATCTCCCTCGCACATACTTGTATATTGTTCATTCTTCCTATCCATTCCAAGACATTTTCCACCTTTAGCTGTTCTGTAATGCCTTGTGCCTGTTTCATCTGTTCTACAAGTCTTTCAAAGCGTTCCTGTGCCTGTTCTTCTATATCAGCCAAATAACCATTCAGCCTGCCGCTTGTAAGCATATTCAGATATAGCAATCTGCGGTATTCCTTCAAATACCGCAAATGTCTTTGTCCCCATACACCGACAACCCTTTGTTCTTCTTCCTTCGGTAAGGTAAGAGCAGGGATAAGATAATCCCCATGTCTGATATAAGTACCGCCCATCTCTTCAAAAATTGTTTTCTTCATTGTCTGTTCTACCTTTCTTATCGTTCTCTATTCATAGATTTTCTTTACGACCGTTCCAATTTTACAGTAACAATAATTCTTCAATTTTCAGTTCACATTGCCCCTCCCGAAGAAGTATGATAGAATAATTCTATTAAATTGAATCGGAGGTGCCACATGGCTATCAGTTCCAACAATATTCAGGTCTATACTACTTTGTCCAAAGAACTGGTTGCTGAGATTGATAAGGATGCAAAAGCGAACTATCGTACACGTTCCCAGCAGATTAACATGATCCTGACCGAGTATTATAAGACTCAAACAACAACCAAACATGAATCCGAGTAAAACACTGAATTGCCTGAAAACACAGGAAATATCAGTGTTTTCTTATGTTTTCCCTTAATTATAAGGTTCATGTGAACCATAATTATTCCCAAAGCTGATGTTTATGACCATCGGTTTTCTCATCTTCACTGCCTGCCGTATCAGGTAATCAATACCCTCCATCAGCTCCGTTGTCCGCGGAAATGAATTTTCCCGTGGATTTCCCATTTTTACCACCAGAAGATCACTTCTATACGCAACGCCTCGATTCACTCCATCCGATGCTCTCCCGTTTCCTGCTGCTATTCCAAGAACTGCTGTTCCATGTCCGCTGAAATCTCCAGACGGAACAAGGCGCCTGCCTTCGGTTTCCCCGAGTGCAAGCGCCTCATCAATTTCTTCCTTCGTATATTCAGTTCCTGATACATAGTTTTCCGGTGGATTTCCAGCTACACTCTGATCCCACAGTCGCAGGATCCGGGTACTGCCATCCTCGTTTCTGAAATCCGGATGGAAATAGTCCACTCCGGAATCCACAATGCCCACCAAAATCCCTTCGCCGGTTAAGCCATCGACTCCATTCTGCACCGGCAAAATGCAGCTTGCTTCCCGCTCTTCAAAGGTCTCAAAGTAGAGTCTCTTGGGCTTTTCTATAAACTCGATCTGCTCTCTGCCTGAGTATGCAGCAATTTCCGATTCCGGCAATGTCACTACTGCATAGCTGCCAAGCAGCGGGACCACCTGAATCCTCTCACCACCAAGTCCGCTTTCCGGGCCACTGTACTTCACGATCACATCCCACAGCCTGGTGGTGGGATCATACCCCACATTCAGATTTTCCGATTTCTCCCGCTCATGTGGCAGGGCATTCATGGCAAGATTAAGAAGATTCTCTAATTTCTGGTCTGGCATAAGGCTTTCATTTCCATTGATACATTTTATTTATTATATGCATAGCTTTCAATTAAAGAACCAGCTTCTGCTTCCTTCTGATTCAGTGCATTCACAACTGCCTCATAAAGCGGTTTCGCCTGCGGTGCAGCCCCAAGCAGCTCTGCCAGTGTCATTCCATTGGCAAACTGGATCATCGGTCCCTCCAGCATTCCTGGTGCCATCTGGTTGAACAGTTCTACTGCCAGCGGTTCTGCCACGATCTCACCAAGGGTGCTGTCCATATTGAATCTCTCTACCGCAAGGCATGTCTCTGTTTCATACTCATAATCATAAATTCCGGAACCAACTTCCTGTACTTCCTCTTTCTCCGGAAGTACGATCACAGCTGTAGTGTTTGCCGGTACTTCTACATGCACATGGATCTTTCCATTTTTGCAGGATGTCTTTGCCACGATCTTTCCGTAAACGGATTCAAATTCCGTCCCCCACTCTTCAATGCCTTTCACAAACATGGGTTTTACCTGGAATTTCTTATATCCCGGCTCTAACTGGGATAAACCGGCAACCTTGCGATACATCCAGTCTCCGATGGAACCATATGCGTAATGGTTCAGGGAGTTCATACCGGATTCATCAAAGGTTCCGTCCGGTTTGATGGAATTCCAGCGCTCCCAGATAGTCGTTGCTCCCATATTTACTGCGTAGAGCCATGATGGATAATCTTCCTTCATGAAGAGAGTTGCCGCCATCTCGTGCTCTCCGTTTTCAGAAAGTGTATGGCAGATATATGGTGTTCCCACAAAGCCTGTAGCCAGATGATTTTTGTGGTTTGCAATATTCGTAAGCAGTGTATTTAAAATACGTTTTCTGTCTTTTTCTCTTGCAAGATCAAAATACAGGGAAAGGATCGCTCCTGTCTGTGTCTCACTTACAATACGGCCTGTCTCTGTATAATATTCTCTCTGGAATGCATCCAAGGTTTTTTCGTACAGATCCGCATATTCTTTTGCTTCTTCTGACTTACCAAGCACCTCTGCTGTTTTCTTTACAAGATCTGTCACATACAGATAGTATGCGTTTGCGATCATATACTTATCTGTTGCTCCGGTTCTGTCTGCACTCTCTTCTTTATCCAGAGCAAGCCAGTCTCCATACTGGAAACCACTCTGCCAGAGACCGCTCTCTTCACAGTTGTTTTTGATATAGTCTACCCATTCATGCATACATTTCCAGTTCTCTTCCAGGATACCTTTATCGCCATAGATCTGATAGACAACCCACGGAACGATAACTGCTACATCACTCCATGCAGAAGCACTGTACTGTCCCAGGATATCCGGCACAACATGGGGCACTCCTTTTTCCAGTGAAGATTCTGCTGCCACATCACGCATCCATTTTGTGTAGAATAATGCTGTATTTCTGTTAAATGCTGCTGTCCATGAAAATACCTGCGCGTCTCCGGTCCATCCAAGACGCTCATTCTCTCTGCGGGCAATCCGTGGGGATATCCAGGAAGTTATCTCTCTGGCTCCATGTAATATTGCTCTGTAACTGATTTACCTTCTGATCAGAGCAGGTAAAATCTCCTGTTTTTTCCATATCAGAATGTGTCACACAGGCAACAAACTGATCTGCCGTAAATTCTTCCAGTCCTTCCACGCAGATATAGCGGAATCCGTGGAATGTGAAATGCGGACGGAAGATCTGCTCTTCTCCGTTGCAGATAAATGTATCAATGGATTTTGCCTGGCGAAGTGTCTCCGGGTAAAAGTTTCCGTCTTTATCCAGAACCTCTGCATGACGGATCACGATCTTCTGTCCCTTTTCCCCTTTCACATGCAGCTCGACAACACCTGTGATGATCTGTCCGAAATCAACCAGTCTTTCACCCTTTGGTGTCACAATCAGCTCTTTGCCGGCAATTTTCTCTGTGATACGGACAGGCTCATTTTCCTGTGCAGTCAGAACTGCTTTGTCAAACTCTTTGACAACAACGTTTCCTTCTGTGATCTCCGGTGCATCTGTGTCGATGGTCTCTCCCATATAGATTTCGCTGTAACGGATCTCTCCTGTCTTTACAGACCATGTTTCATCGGTAGCGATCACATCCTTACTTCCATCTTCATATTCCACATGAAGCTCTGCAAATGTTCCCACCTGTGTGCCATACTGATTTGGCATACAATAGAAGCCAAGGATTCCTTTATACCAGCCATTTCCAACTGTGATCTCAATTTTGTTTTCTGTATCAAGCAGTTCTGTCACATCATAGATCTGATACTGAAGACGGTTGTGATAGCTTGTCCAGCCCGGTGCCATACGGTAGTCTCCTACAGTCTGTCCGTTCAGGGTCGCCTCGTATACTCCGTGTGCAGTTGCATACAGACGGGCTTTCTTTACCTTTTTATCCAGTGCAAATGTCTTTCCAAATATCGGGCAGGCAGTCTCCTCTTCAGGGAAATCACTTGTGATCATCTGCGCTTTAAATTCTGTATTGTCCAGCACACCAGTCTCAAAGCTTCCTGTAATCTCTGATATATTTCCGTGATTATCTGCTGCATTTACCTTTACTTTGTAGAGCTTTTCATCTGCCAGTGTTGTACCTTCATAAGGAATCAGAACCGACTGATCAGACGCTCTTTTTCCACTGTTCCAGACAATTTTTCCATCCTCATCTGTCACATTAATTTCATATGCAGTTTGTAAGGTATCCTTTTCCTGTGATTCCATTTTCCATGAAAATCTGGGTGCTTTAGCAGTTAATCCAATAGGGTTTATCCGATATTCGGTTCTTAAATCATATAATCTCATTTCATTTCCTCCAATTAATAAATCCACAAAAGGACAGAACCTTATTATAAGCCCCGTCCTTTAGTCTCAGTATTTAGTTTGCCTTTTCTCTTTTCTGCAGCTCTGCCATGATCTCAGGATATCTCTTCTCAAGGTCATTCTTCATAAGACAGATAAACATGATCACAAAGATCGCAAGCGGGATATAGATGGAAAATGCAAAGATTGCAATATCAACGGAGCCTGGCTGAGTTGCCAGAGATGCTTTATATCCTGCAGCTGCCAGCAGCCATCCGATCAGAGATGCTCCGATACCGGATCCGATCTTCATTCCGAAAGAGTTGGCACTGTTTGTCATACCTACGATGCGTTTTCCGAATTTGTAATCATTATATTCCACACAGTTATTTACCATTGCTCCAAACAGACACATCATAGGGATGTTGGCAAATGTAGTTACAACTCCACCTGCAATACAGGTTGCAATGCTGTACGGTGTAAAAACTCTTACCAGGCAGGCTGCTGCTCCAAGCACACAGGAAATCTTACATGTTTTTGTCATTCCAAACTTGGAAGTCAGAGGACCTGTCAAAATAAATCCAAGGAATGTAGGAACCAGTCCCACTGCTCCCAGAAGTGCTACGATATTGTCATTTCCAAGAATGTATTTTGCATAGTATGTTCCACCGGATGTAGTTAAGCTGTAAGAAATATTTATCATAAACTGAAGTGCAAGCATGATAACCCAGTACTTATTTTTGAAAAGCATTTTGATAGCTTCCACAAACGGTACATCATCGTCTTCACTTTTTTCTACGATCTGCACGTTTTCTCTTGTTACTTTATAAAGAATCATCAATGAAAGCAGGGAGATGAGACCAAAGATCACTGCTACCTTGATCCATGCACTCTGTGTTCCGCCAAGCATATTTGTGATAGGGATAAGAAGGATGGCAATTACCATTCCTGCAATGTATCCGAATGCTGTACGGAAGATTCCCATTTTACCACGCTCTTCAAAGCTTTCAGTACGGATAGCCATCAGGGCACCATAAGGGATCGCTACTGCTGTATATACGATCGCTGTGATCAGTACGTTCGTGATCAGTACATAGGCAGCCTGAAAACCACTTCCTATATTTTTAGGTACAGTAAACAGTAAAATAATAGCTACAAGTGCAGGAATTGCCATTCTCGAAAACCACGGACGACATTTTCCCTTTGGTGATCTGCCTGCATCCATGATCTTTCCCATTGCAAGATCTGAAAATGCATCAAAGATCTTTGCGATCAGAAGCATGGTGGCAACCATTCCTGCTGCAAGGCCTACCTTTTCGGTATAAAAGTAAGTCAGCTGTCCCACAAGGCTGCTCATGATATTCAGCGGCAGCTGTCCGATACCATCTCCAAGATAATCCGTTAATCTCATTGACTTCTGGATTCCCATGGAATCCAGACCAAGTTCCTTCTTTGTCCTTCCCATTCTTTCTCTCCTTAAGCGTTTAAAGCATCAACCATCTGTTCCAGCATTTCTCTTTTGATTCCGGGAACGAAGCTTAACAACTGACGAAGGGGCATTCCTTCCATCATCGCAGCCATCATTTCCTGATTTACGGCTCCGGATGTATCGTTCTCCTGTGCTTCTGCCATATCTTTTGCTGCATCATTCTGTGCCATTCCCTGCATGAAAGGTCCCATCACAGCCTGTGCTTTCGGATCACGCATCAGCTCTCCAAGACAGGTATTTAATGAATAGGTCTTTGGAAGTTCTTTCGTAGTATGTACTGTGATCTCTTCACCTTTGCACATCTGATCTGCATTTTCACCGATCATCACTTTATAAGTTCCTTCCTCTGCATACCAGTCATGGATCAATGTATTCCAGTAAGCGAATGCTCTCTCATCCAGTGTAAATGTAACTGTCTTCTCTTCTCCTGCTTCCAGGAAAATCTTTTCGAATCCTTTCAGTTCTCTGACCGGACGGACAACTTCTGTCTCCGGTGCTTCTACATAAAGCTGAACTACTGTTTTACCTGCACGGTTTCCGGTATTCTTTACCTTGACGCTTACTTCTAAAGTATCTTTATCAGACATTTCTTTTTTATCAAGCTGAAAATCACTGTATTCAAAGGTTGTGTAGGATAATCCGTAACCAAACGGGAATGCTGTTTTCATTTTTCTGGAGGTGTAATAGCGATAGCCTACAAACACACCTTCCTGATAATCAGCATTGTCAAAGCCTTTTCCGTAAGTCAGATAGCAAGGGGTATCTTCCAGACGAAGAGGGAAGGTTTCAGCCAGGCGTCCGCATGGATTTTTTTTGCCTGCGAGGATCTCTGCCGTTGCTCTTCCAACTGCCTCTCCTCCAAGATATGCCTCAAGGATACCCTCTACCTGATCCTTCCATGGCATAAGTACAGCAGAACCGTTGTGAAGGACAACTACCACATGCTTCTGCACTTCAAGGATCTTCTGTACAAGTTCATTCTGGCAGTTCGGAAGCTCCATATGCTTTCTGTCATAGCCTTCTGATTCGAAGTTGTCCGGAAGCCCCAGGAACAGAACTGCAACGTCAGCATCCGCCGCTGTTCTGACTGCTTCATCCTGAAGATCTTTTACAACCTCATCTTTTTCATCCTGATAGCCTTCTGCAAAGGTTACATTTGCAAGCTCCGGAATTGCTTTTGCAGCTTCCAGTGCGGATTCCACCTTCCAGCTGTTGATATGAGAGCTTCCGCCGCCCTGATATCTCGGTTCTCTGGCATATTTTCCGATAAAAGCGATCTTTTTTTCTGCATTCAGAGGAAGGATATGGTTATCATTTTTCAGGAGTACCATACATTCCGCTGCGATATCGGCTGCTGCCTTGTGATCCTTTTCATATTCGAATACAGCGTTTTCATCACGGTTCTCTGTATAACGGAAAATCACATCCAGGATTCTCTCGCATGCCAGATCCACAGTCTTTTCATCAAGCTTACCTTCCTGAACAGCCTTTACGATCAGTCTGTCATTTTCGTAATCCCCCGGAGGCATCTCCAGATCCAGTCCTGCTGACAGTGAAGAAACCCTGTCGTTGACCGCACCCCAGTCGGAAACCACATATCCGTCAAATCCCCATTCCTCTCTGAGGATATCTGTCAGGTATTCCTTGCTGTCTCCGACAAATTTTCCATTGATGCGGTTATAGGAGCTCATGACAGTCCATGGCTTTGATTTTTTCATAGCCCCCTCAAAGGATGCCAGATAGATTTCTCTTAATGTCCGCTCATCCATATCAGAGGAATTTGTCATCCGTCGTTTTTCCTGATTGTTTGCCACAAAGTGTTTTGCGCTTGTTCCCACATGCTTACTCTGCACACCTTCGATCATTGCTGCTGCCATTTCTGCAGACACAAATGGATCCTCTGAATAATACTCGAAATTTCTTCCGCATAATGGGGAACGTTTGATGTTCATTGCCGGTCCCAGGATCGTGCTGACATTCATTGCCTGGCATTCCTGGCCAAGGATTTCTCCCTGTCTGCGGATCAGATCTCGGTCAAAGCTGGATGCAGTTGCACAGCCGGCCGGGAAGCAGACTGCCTTCTCGCTCTCATTGATTCCAAGATGATCGGCTTCTTCTGCCTGTTTTCTGATTCCGTGAGGTCCGTCTGTTACCATCACCTGGGGAATTCCAAGGCGTTCGATCCCCTTAAGATGCCAGAAGTCGGCTCCGGAACACATTCCTGCTTTTTCTTCCAATGTCATCCGGGAGATCAGCTCCTGGATTTTCTCTTTCTTCATGCTATTACCTCCGTTTATTACGATGCTATATGTATGATTTCGTTCTGTCCGGTCTTATCTTTATCGTGATTTTATAATAGCCTGAAGCAGCATATATTTATTTCATATTTAAACTATTTTTTATATTTTTATACTTTTATTGAGCGTTTTTTTATTGACTTATATGGAAAAATTAATTACGATGGAACATATAAAATGCATGATATGGGGGGTTGTTATGAAAGATTCATATAATCTGATAGATTTTATTAAAATGTATTATCTGGATTCCAACATTCCGATGTATCTTTTTGAAGGTGGAAACTGTATCTTCTGTATGCCGAAACAGACGGACCTGACCTATCCCCCGGAGAAATATACAGAGGAGCTTCTGGATTCAGGAAAAAGAATTTCATACTGCACCACGAAATATGGCATTTTTTTCTGTTCATTGAAGATAGATCATCTGAAAAACGGAGCCCTTATTTTCGGACCGGTAACTAATATTCCATACACAGAATCTGACCTGCAGCAATTATACAGGGATTACACAGTTCCAAACAGTGAGCGCAGGGACTTTAACAGCTTTCTCCGCCAGATTCCCTGTCTTTCCATGAATTCCTTATTAAAAAAATGTCTGTTCCTTAATTATTGTATCCATGAAGAATTACTGACTCTTGAGCATCTGACAGCTTCAGAGTCGGACACTTCTATGCAGATATCGCTGACAGATGCTTCCTTACTGGAGGAAACCTACCAGACCAAGGAGAACGAACAGCATAATCAGACTTATGCAATTGAAGAACAGATCTTGCGACTTGTACGGACCGGTAACTACCGGGGATTTAAAAATATTGAATTCAGTGACAGCAATTATCATCTCGGTATTACCGGCTCTACTGCGCTTCGTCAGCTTAGGAATGACATAATCATTACCACTACCATCTGCACCAGGGCTGCAATAGAGGGTGGCCTGGATTATGACAGCGCTTATAAGCTTTCCGATTATTTTATCCAGTCCTCAGAGAGGCTGAACAGCATTGAGAGACTGTATGACCTTCTGTCAAAAATCGGATATTCTTTTGCGGAAAAAGTAGCAAATTCAAAAGCACCCGTCTCCACAGACGAATGCATTCAGAAAGCGATCCGTTACATTCAGCAAAACACAAACCAGCATCTTACGGTAGGTGATGTTGCAGCCTATGTCGGATTCAGCAGATCCTATTTCTCTGCTTATTTTAAAAAGACCCTTGGTTTTTCTGTCAGCGCATTTATTTTGCGCTGTAAGCTGGAAGAAGGTAAAGAATTGCTGCAATATACCAACAAATCCATCAGTACGATCAGCACCTTTTTATGTTTCTCCAGCCAAAGCCACTTTCAGACTGCTTTTAAGAAGCAATTCGGAATGACTCCCAATGAATGCAGGCACATGAGGTCATAAATCGTCTCTAGATATCTCAAGGTTCCATGGATGCAAAAAGGCATGAGCCTTTTATATGACTCATGCCTCTTCAGCTAAACAGATATCCGTGATCTCATCCGATAATATTATGCTGTTGCTTTTTTATCATCTGTCTTCTCAAGCAACTTCTTCACACCCTGAATCGCTACCAGTACACCAAGGATCAGCAGTAATACTGCAAATACAAGCTGTAAGGTGTTTCCAAGATCCAGCCCTGTTGTTACCAGTGCCTTTGAAAGCTTTGTGATGGTCATGCCAAGTGCTGTGAAGGTAACTGCCATCATGAATACCATCGGGATCCAGAGCATGCAGCCCTGACGTTTTGTTTTCTTTAAGAATACCGCGCAGGCTACAAGAGCGAGTACAGATAACAGCTGGTTTGCGGAACCGAACAGCGGCCAGATCTCCGCATAGCCTACTTTTGTAAGCATGTAGGCAAGTACCAGTGTGATAACTGTTGCAAAATATTTATTTGTTACCACCTTCAGGAACGGGCTCATGTTTTCCTCATCTGTATCAGAATCAAGGAAAAATTCCTGGAATGACAGACGTCCGACTCTGGCTACAGAGTCAAGAGAGGTCAGTGCAAATGCAGATACTGCAAGGTTGATCAGGGTAAATACCAGTGAATGTGGAAGGCCAACTACAGAAAGGAAGTTTGCGATAGCACCTGCAAAAATCTGCGGCTGTGTTGTAAGCCCCTGTGCTGCTGCCTCACCGTCTGCAAAGGATGCAACTGCGATCAGTGCGATGATGGCAAGCATACTTTCCATCAGCATTGCTCCAAAGGAAACAGGAAGCATATTTTTCTCATTTTTGATCTGCTTGGATGCAGTACCGGAGGATACCAGTGAATGGAAACCGGAAACAGCACCACAGGCGATGGTTACAAACAGGATCGGGAACATATACTGTCCGTCTACGTTAAAGCTTGTAAATGCCTTCAGGTTACAGGAAGGATTGGCTACAAATACACCGATAACCGCACCAACGATCATAAAGATCAGAAGATAACTGTTCAGATAATCACGTGGCTGAAGCAGTGCCCATACAGGAGCGACACTGGCGATCAGGATGTATACAAAAATGATGATATGCCAGGTTCCAAGGCTTACATACATCGGGAAATTAAGTCCCAGTACAATTGCTGCTACCAGAAGTAAAATTGCAACTGCAGTGTTGATCCATTTATTGAACTTTGTATATTTAAGGAAAAATCCAAGTGCAACAGCCTCAAATATAAATAACATGGAAGTGGTTGCAACAGCTCCGTTTGCCGCTACCTTTGTAACAGCTCCTGCATCATTTGCGACAAATCCGTTAAAGGTTCCTGCTACAACATCTGCAAATGCTGCAACGACCAGGATACAGAACAGCCAGCAGAATAAAAGGAATAATTTTTTTCCAAGCTTTCCGATATACGCTTCGATGATATATCCGATGGTACGTCCTTTATTCTTTACAGATGCGTACATGGATGCAAAATCCTGCACAGCTCCGAAAAATACACCACCGATGAGGATCCAGAGCAGAACCGGCAGCCAGCCGAAAATTGCGGCCTGGATAGGTCCGTTGATCGGGCCTGCACCTGCTATGGATGCAAACTGATGGCCAAATACTACATTTGTATCAGCCGGTACATAATCAACTCCGTCCTCCAGCTCATAAGCAGGAGTTTTTGCTTTCGGATCAATACCCCATTTGTTCTGGAGATAACGGCCATACAGAAGATATGCGCCTCCGAGAACTACAATGGCTATGATCATCATTGTTATTCCGTTCATAATATCAACTCTCTTTCCTTTGTGTTTTTTATACATGATACAATGACCGTAAAACAGTTATTGCATCAAAAAACGCCCTTGCTATCCTTTCGGATAACAAAGGCGGAATGTTCCGTGGTACCACTTTGTATTATCGTATTTATTGCTAAATGCGACCACTTATTACTGTCATATCAAACAGCCTCTTCTGTAACGTGAAGACTACGTCCCGGCTTACTTAACCTTTCTATTCAGCGGGATGCTCCCAGGTGATATCACAAAATACCTTCTGCCGCTTCTCATCAGCCTGCGGCTCTCTGTAATCCGGCATGCTTTTTGTGGTCTGTCCTGTTCCATGCATTTCTCTTTTTTATTTATCTAATGTTTTACTCCTTTTTTTATAAAATTTCAACAAATAATTTATACATATTTTATAAATTTGCATACGTTTTTTTGTGCAGATTTCAATTTCAAAAATAAAAGGCATCTATTTCTCGCAGAATTTTTCTCTTTACTTTTCCTGAAAAAATCTGCTATAATAATCCTCGCGCAAATTGAATATGGATTTTTCTGACACTAAATATCGCTTTGGCTGATGTCTGATGGCCGGGGCATATTTGGTGTCTTTTTTTGTGCTGAAATCCTATTTCATACTTTCATTCAATAAACAAGGAGGGCTCATCATGCCAAAAACAAAACACCCCAGCATCTGGGAGTTTGCAGCATTGACAATAGCTCCCACCTGAAGTCTGGTAATGTCTCCCTGCCAGATAGAGATTTTTTCTGCAAAAACATCTCTGCTGTTGCAGCTGTCTTTTACTGTGGGAATCTGGTCCAGAGTCACGATTCCTTTTTCCCGGGCATCTTCCTGAAGAAATGCATCCTGTACTTCCTGCACCTCAGCATCCAGATGACGGGGCATGCGGATATTCATTAAAGACCGGAGGATCCTTCGTTTCTCCGGCTCGGAATCCGGTACTGCAAGATCACTGTATTCTCCAGAATCCTCTTTAAATTTTTCTACAAGATAATCGAGACGTTGTTTCTGCTCCATAAGATTCTCCCCTCCTATTACATATTCTTCCTGATATCATCCAAGCTCTCACAAAGATCCCGGTTGATCCCGATTCCCCTTTTACCAAAGCTCTCCGGTATCACTGCCTCATCCAGGTTCAGCCGCACCAGATTTACATTCTTATTCTCCCGCACCATTTTTTCAAATGGAAAACGGATAATGGATGGGGTGTTAAAACCAACTCCAAGCTCCTTGCTTTAGGTCAAGGATTTTTTGGCCCGATCACGAAAAAGCAATAAAAATGCGGCATATATGTAAAACAGATCCATACTCCACTTTATGATCCGTTTTCCGTCACATACGCCGCATTACCCATTATTCAGAAAATGTATATCTTACCATGTATCCTTTTCCATCACCGGTCACGATCACAACCCCGCCGTCGGGATTCTCAATCTTATCAATGATTGGAAATCTTCCTTTTTCTTTGACATAAGCTTCCGGGCTCTCAATCTTTGCTTCAACGATCTCTTGCTGAGAATGGCGATCACCACCACAGGGATTAATAGTTTCAATAATGATCTCGTATTCCTTCATACCCTTCACCTCTTTCATAATGCAGTTTTTCGGTTCCTATACTTATATTTTATCGCAAAAATCCCGGCTCTGCAAAATGTATTTTGCACAAAATATCAGAAGATTTATTGGTGTCTTTCACTATATTCAGGCTTCTTCCGCATCCATCTCTTTTTGAATCTCATCTTCGCTTTCTGCCATAGCCTGAAGTGTCATAGTAAGAAGTTTCGCAAGATCCCAGCCCAGCTGATCTGCGCCTCGCTGGATCACTTCTCTGGAACAGCCTGCCGCGAAACCTTTGCTTTTATATTTCTTTTTCAGGGATTTCAGCTCCATATCCTTGGTACTCTTGGACGGACGCATCAGCGCCGCTGCCCAGATCAAACCGGTGAGCTCATCCGCTGCAAAAAGGACTTTTTCCATCTCATGCTCCGGCGCAGTCTCAATGGTAGCTCCACAGCCAACAGTAATTCCATATCCATGAGAAACCACCGCATGAATGATATCTTCTCCCACACCTGCCTCACGGAGAAGTTCCGGTGCTTTCAGGCAGTGTTCTTCCGGGTAAAGTTCAAAATCAATATCATGGAGCAGACCTACAATGCCCCAGTATTCTGCGTCATCGCCATAGCCCAGCTCTTTTGCATACCATTTCATCACTGCCTCCACAGTCAGTGCATGCTGGATGTGAAAAGGATCTTTATTGTATTTTTTTAATAATGCAAATGCTTCGTCTCTTGCTATATGTTCCATTTTTCTGTCCTCAATTCTGTTCTACTATCTATCACATCTGTCTTGCTGTACCAGAAAACCATATGTTCTGCCATTCTTCATTGTATTCTGACACAGCCCGATGCATACATTATTCTACAAAGTAGATCCTGCTCTCGTCAAAACGATCCTGCTGCTTCCTGCTCTCTGCCGGATATCCCAGGGCAAAGAGGGAAAAAACTTCCACATTCTCCGGAAGTTTCAGAATATCATGGACCAGATCCATGCGATCCTGCATCGGCGCGATTCCGATCCAAACGCCGCCAAGTCCCAGCGCATCCGTTTCCAGCCAGATATTTTCCTGGGCGATAGACATGTCGATCTGCGCCATGTCCTGCACAACCAGTCCCTCTTTCCGATATACCGGAACGATCACAACCGGCGCACCTGCCGCACATCCGGAATAAGGAGTCGCTTTGGAAAGTTCCCTGATCTTCTCCTTATCTGTCACAACATAAAACTCCCACGGCTGCTGATTACATGCACTTGGCGCCTGCATACCGGCTTTCAGGATCTGAAGGATTTTCTCTTTCTCCACGGGTTTATCTTCATATTTACGGATACTTACTCTGTGAAAAATATTCTCCATGATATTTCCTCCTCGTCTTTATGATCTACATTACTTTTCTGGTTTTATTTTGTCAGTGGGACTTCCACATTCTGTCTCTTTAATCATATCCTTCTCTGACAAAATCCTCTTTGCTCATTTTAGCACAGTTTTTTGCAGACGGACAGACCACATTCCTGAAAACGTTTACACGGTATCCTATACCCATTTTTTCTTTCTCAGATATAACATACATCCCAGGCACAGCACCAGCTGCAGGATCGAAGAAAACGGTGTTGCCAGCCCGATATCAAACAGCGTCGCACCGGCTCTGCGGCTCATAAACCATGACACCGGAACTCTCACACAGAAAGCACCTATGATTCCCTGGATCATTACAAACTTCGTCATACCGATTCCATTATAAAATCCGATATAGCAGAAAAAGATTGCCGTAAACAGACAGTCAATGGCATAAGCTTTCAGGTAATCTGCCGCTGCCTCGATGACCATTGCATCGGAGGAAAAAATTCCCGCCAGCACATTTCCATGGAAAAATGACAGGAAAAACATTCCAACACCAATGGCAAAAGAAACCGCCCCACCATTTTCCGGAGAGTCCGGCCGTGGACCCCGATATCCGTTTTATGCATTTCAAAAGGCAGCTCTTTTTTGCGGATAACGCCAAAGGAAACGATCACACTGATGATCTGTGCAAATACAGTTGCAAAAGCAGCTCCTGACGTTCCCATCTTAAATCCCGCACAGAGGATCAGATCCTCTGCAATATTGAATACACATGCAACGGCAACCGTAAACAGCGGCGTTCTGGAATCTCCGATCCCCCTAAAAATACAGCCGATCAGATTGTACGCCACGATCACCAGCATACCGCCGCCACAGATCCGCACATAAGCAACTGTTTTGTCAAAAGCTTCCTCCGGCGCATTCATAATGCTGCTTACCTGTGGTGCAAAAATCACAAGCACCGCAGTCATGACCAGTGCGATCACCGTAAACATCACAATAGCCGTTCCTACTGTCCGTCCTCCCTGTTTCCGCTCTCCACAGCCAATCTGCTGTCCCAGGAGCACTGTCGTTCCCATGGCAAAACTGCTCACAAGATTGGTAAGCGTCATCAGGATCTTGCCCTGTGTAAAAGTGTTGTTTTTTTCCATTCTTATCCTCCTCTTCTTAATAAACGTTAAAAAAGCTGGATAAGCAACAGACATCTCAGCCTGTCATCTTATCCAGCCATTGTTTCCGTCGAACAATCAACCCTCCGATGAACATCCACAGTATACTATATGCGATTTTTTACGTCAACCTTGATCTTACGCAATTCAGTTTCAAAAATATAATCTCTTTTGTCTGCAGCTGCACATTACGTATCTCATTTATTTTTATATACACCCAGCACATTTTCAATATAATCTGCCATTTCCTGCGCCATCTCAAACTGCTCCGGAATACGGGGATGCCCCGGCGTAGCCACACCGTTTCTGCTGAACAGAAAATGTGAGATCTTCTCATCTTTCACAGAATTTACAACCCGGTCAATAGCATCATCCCAGCTCTTATCATGCTGCAAAACAGTCGTACAGCAGACGATCCACGCCTCCGGATAAACACCACGGAGCTTTTTCAGAAAATCCCCATAGTGACTCCGCCACCTGTCAGCCATCTCACAACAATATGAATAACTCTTCTCCACCTGCGTCACCTGCTCCTGATCCGGTTCCTGTTCGTGAACACAGACACCCTGTGCTTTCTTCTCAGCCTCCACTTTCATATAATCCACCGGATAATTATCATTCTGGCCCAGAGCCACGATCACCACCTGGGGAACAAATTTCGAAAAATCCCACTCCGTCATCTCCCCAAGCATGGTGTTATAATGAATCTTATCCCACGCAGTCTCCATTCCAGTCTGCTCTGGCCTGTGAAACCACCCATGACCATCCATCAGCGCGATCCCGCCCTGAGCAATATCATGAAGTCGCGCCCCAAGCATCCTCGCCGTCATCCAAGGAAAAGAAAACCAGCAATTAGAAAAACCCCCTTCATGCTCCATATCCGTTTTACCAATAAAATCAATCGCCTCCACCGACTCCCCGGCAGAAACCGAATCCCCATAAACCTCAATCCTACGCTCCGAAACCGGAGGCAGCTCAATCAATCTCTCACCATCCCCAATCTCAAACCCCAGAATCTTCAGCTCATGACACCCATCCTGCCTCTTAAAAAACAACACATGATGCACCCCAGACTCATTCTCCGGCACCCTAACCTCAATAACCGTCTCACCGGACTTTTTCAAATAAAACGCCGACTGCACCTGATCCAGAATACACCCCAGATAATTCTGCCAGTACTCATTAAAATTCTCCACATGAATCCTCAGCACCTCCCCTGAAAACCAAAACTCCGCCGAAGACCCCGGAAACACCCAGACCGGCTCCGCCTCCACCCTACAGTCAATCCTCCCTGTATATCGAATCCTCTCATCATTGGCACAAATCCACATAAAATATCCCCTTAACTTTTTGTTTATAGCTCACACATCACTTATTACAGATTATACTCACCATACAGCTTCTGACGCCATTTTACATCCGTCACCACACGCTGCACTTCATCCGACCGCCCCTCCAGAAACAATCGATTGATCAGTGCACTCAATCTTGCTTCACCCTCTGCTTTTCCTTCCGCTTTTCCAATCGCCATTCCTTCCTCGCGAAGCCTCTCAGATTCCAACTGCAAAACTTTTCCACCCATAACCTCGCCAACTCCTTTCCGAACTTTTTCTTTATTCCTGAAAACATAATCCGATATTCTGATAATCAGCCTGTTCAGATCTGTATACAACTCTGACCTCCCGGAAATCGAAATTTCCTTCCCCAGTTTATTACGTATATCTTCATATTCACTTAATAATCTCTGAAGTTTTTCCGAATCTTTCTCTATTATATCCGCAGACTTCTCATATCTCATAATATAAAATGGAAGCAGCATCAGAAGCTTTTTCTCAAAAATACTATCTTTTGTATAATGCTCCACTTTCACAGTTGGAACCCGATATACACACATCTGAGAATCCGGAAGGATTAACTCTACCTCCAGAAAATCCGGTGTCCTTTTTCCGCTTCTCAAATATAGTACGCAAGATCTGGGAAATTCTACGCAATATCTCCCATCAACTTTTTTCTGTGTTCCAATGCAATCGCAAAGTCATACTCAACCATCCTGACCGCCATTGTTTCATCATCCAGGCTCTGGCATTCAATATGATACAACATATCGCCAATCCTCAGACAGGAGTCGGTAATAATCTCCCCATCTTCCAACTGATGTTCATTACGAAGCTGAACAATCTTAACATCCTCCGGATATGCGGTATGGAACACCTCATTAATAAGCGGAACCACCAGATAAGTCATCTTCTCCACCATTGTCCGGAAAACATCATCGAATATAGTATTGTTGGTCATTAACACTCCTACTGGTATATAAAATTATACCACATCACCCAAACATAAAAACCCCATAAAACGGATTTTCACAAACTCTACAGTAACTCCAAATGGAAAACGCTCCAGAACATGAAGCTCCAAGAATGTCCATACAGACAAAGATCTTATAAGATATAATAACCATACCACGCATCACCCCAAAAATCATCCAAAACTATTCCAAAAATTATCCCATAATCCGACATCCACTCCCGCCAAACCACAAGGAAACTCAGCCTTTCCACCCAGGCATCCAGCGCAGCGCTGATGCCTCATCCAACCCCCGAGCAGCCACCCTAAATCTCCCAACCTGAACACCCAACCGCGAAAGCCACCCAACCCTCCCGCCCTGAATAACCAGCCGTGGAGTGTGCATCGGTTCTGGCTGACTCTGCAGGAGGGGAGCTGATTCTTGGCTGGCGGAAATCTGCGTTGTTTTACAAAAGTTCGCTGTTTGAGCGGCTGCAAGACGCGAGTTCGGACTTTTGTAAAACGCTTTTAGCAGATTCCCGGCAGCCTAGAAGCCAGCCCCCGACGAAGCCCCAGCCAGAACCGATGCACACTCCACGGCGTCCTATTCACGTCCTATACTTGCATCCCCCCACCATTTATCATAAAATAAAAACAAAAACCCAAAGGAGGAATCCCCATGTACACCATCGGCCAGGTATCCGAGATGTTCCATCTCCCCGTCTCCACCCTACGCTACTACGACAAAGAAGGCCTCTTCCCCAACCTCAAACGCGAATCCGGCATCCGCAAATTCAACGACCACGAACTGGAAGCCCTCCGCATGATCGAATGCCTCAAAGCCTCCGGCCTGGAAATCAAAGGCATCAAACAATTCTTCGAATGGTGCAACCAGGGAAGCAGCACCTACCAGAACCGCAAAGAACTCTTCGAGACAAGAAAAAAAGCCGTAGAACAGGAAATCCTACGACTCAATAAAACCCTCGATATGCTCAAATACAAATGCTGGTACTACGACCAGGCCATGAAAGAAGGAAACGAAGACAAGATCCGCCAGATGCTCCCGGACAACCTCCCGAAAGACATCCAGCAGCTATACGACAACGGCCACAAATAACTACCACGTCCGCCGCATATAAACAATCCCCGTAACATCTGCCATCACCCAGCCAATGGGAATCGCCACCCAGATTCCCACCTCACCGAACACAACAGAAAGAACATAAGCCAGCAGAACACGAAGTCCCAGGGAGATCACCGTCAGCACAACCGACATCTCCGCCCGCTTGATCGCCCGGTAATAACCATACAGCAGAAACAGACAGCCAATCCCAAGATAAAACGCACCCTCGATCCGGAGATACTTCACCCCCGCAGCAATCACGGCCACCTCTTTCCCACTGACAAAAATCTTCATCAGCGGCCCGGCAAACAGACACACCAGCACTGAGATCATCACACTAAACCCGATACTCATGGCAAAAGCCACCCTGGTACCCTTGCGGATACGCTCCTGATTCCCGGCACCATAATTCTGCGCCACAAATGTAGAAAAGGCATTTCCAAAATCCTGAACCGGAAGATAGGCAAAAGTATCAATCTTCACAGCAGCCGCAAAAGCAGCCATCACCGTAGCCCCGAAACTGTTCACCAATCCCTGGACCATCAGAATACCAAAATTCATCACTGACTGCTGCAGACAGGTCAGAGAAGAAAGATTCACGATCTCACCAAGAATCCCCCGGTCAAAACAAAGCTCCTCTTTTCCAGGCAGAAGATCTTTGCAGGAATGCAGCACATAAATGGTAATCCCGATTCCTGACACATACTGAGCGATCACCGTAGCAAAGGCCGCACCTGCAATCCCCCAGGGAAGAACCGCCACAAACAAAAGATCCAGTCCAATATTCAGGACAGCGGAAACCGCCAGAAAAACAAGAGGCACCGTGGAATTACCAAGAGCCCTTAAAAGGCAGGAAAAAAAGTTATAAAGGGATGTTGCCACAAGCCCTGCAAAGATCACAAGCAGATATGTTTTCATCCCATCGTACACTTCTTCCGGCACCCGCAGGAACCAGAGGATCGGGTCCGTAAAAAGGTACACCAGCACATTTAACAGCACCGTTACACCCATGATCAGTCCAAAAGCATGGACAACAGAAAGCCGCAGCTCCCGGTCACTGCCCTTTCCCTTATAAATCGAAAAAAGAGCACCAGAACCCATACTCAGTCCCAGAAAAACAGATGTCAGAAACGTCATCAAAGTATAGGCAGAACCAACGGCTGCCAGCGCATTTTTTCCAAGCACACGTCCTACGATCAGGGTATCCGCAATATTATAAAACTGCTGCAGAAGATTACCCGCGATCATAGGCAGCGCAAACAGGATCAGACATTTGCCGATCCTGCCTTTTGTCAGATCATAATACATTTTGCTACACTCCATCATCCTCATACGCCAAAAATCAGGCCCCGATTTCTGACATACAGGAAAATGTCAGAGAAACTGAAACCTGATCTTCTTTGTATTTATAATCACAGGAATACCGGGGACGAAATTTTGCCCTGATACTCTACATAGGATTTATGATAAATCTTTCGGAATGATTATGCAACCTTCTTTCTTCAACATGTCTGCGGGATTTTCTTCCTGAAATGATACTTCCGCCTTCTGTCACTGCCAGCACTATCACCACAAAATATAACACCATCTGAAGCCCTCCCACATGTCCGTAAAAATCCATATACGGATTATACCAGTCCAGGATTTTTGCTGTTATGGAAACCAGGCTGCATACAACACAGACATGCAGGAGAATTTTTCTTATTGTGCTTAATATCTTCATAAAGATCCCTCCGTAATAAAAATTCCATCTTCGATCTCATGCTCCGGTTTGTAAGGATCATTGACCACTTTTCCGTTCATTTCCATAAAAGAACAGTGGCCGCCGTCAAGATTATAAGCCACCTTACAGCCAAGATCCTCAAACACCTTTGCCATCTCATCCAGGAACATTCCCCTGGAGTTCTGCTGCCGCCCGTCCACAAGAAGCAGGCAGTAATGTCCCGGTTCAAAATACCCGATGGCAGTCCGCGGATGAGACCGGCGAATGTAAGTCCAGATCCAGAATTTATCATTCGCCTTTCCATTTGCATCCAGCAGACTTGGCCCAAAGATCCAGCTCTGATAAGCACCTCTGCCGATCAGTTTTTGCTCATCCAGCTGCCCCGGCTGATAGATATCCATTGTTCCGTCCCAGTTGAGAACACAGGTTTCCTCACCGGACTGCTGGCTGCGGTAGATCACACCGTTTCGTATGATCGTACCATTATTCTTATGACGGTTGTTGCTGTAGGAATCTCCGTTGACCGACAATATGGATTTCATTCTTGCAGACATATCCGTAAGTTTTTCCGTATAGCCAATTCCATAGGTATCCTGTGCAAACGCAGTCTGGAAGCAGGTAATATCACCAATATAAATATCCGCCAGCACATAGGAAATTTTACTTCCGTATTTTGCATAACTGCCACCGTGTGTGTTATCCACAGTTCCGGAATCGTACTGATGATGAGAAATCTGAATGGACAGATTGGGACTTGTGTATGATGTATCTGTAGAAACCACTGTATCGGTAAATTTGTCCGCAAATTTCTTATGCCAGTCCTGGGTACTGAGGACCTTTCTTGTCTGTGTAAGTTCTGTTCCATCCGAATTTACAACATTTCCGGATGTTCCTGTCCCATCCTGCCCGGATCCGGAGATCCTGCACCTGGATCTCCTCGGACGCATCCGGTCCTTTGTTGGCAAATTTCTCCACCATCCGCTGGTACTGGCGCAGATTTGCATTCACTCTTGCCACCAGCTCCGCCGGGTCAAAAGGCTTCGAAATATAATCATCGGCTCCCAGTCCAAGGCCGTTTCCTTCTTTTTTGTTTCTGGACTCATCGCCTCTGTAAAATTCATCAAATACATAGGGCAGTTTTTCCTCCGGAACACCTACACCATTGTCACGGAAACAGATCTCCACGCCACCTTCTGTTCTTTTCAAGGAAAGTTCTGTTTTCAGCACATCACGTTCTGCATACTTCCGGCTGTTTTCCAGAAGATTGTCAAAAATACGCTGCAGCTGTTCCGGATCTGCATCGACATCCAGGTGAATATCCCCTGTTTCTGCCTGCATCTGCTCTTTTTCCTTATCCAGAAGTTCCTGCTTTCCGTTCACATAATTCCGGATAAAATCAGCAATCTCTATTTTCTGAACAGAAAGGGGCATATTTCCGGTTTCGATCTTTGAAACATAGAACAACTGGTTCAGAAGTCCGTCCATATCTCCGGTCCGACGGTATGCAGCCTGCAAAACTTCTCCTGCATTTCCGGAGTTGCCGCAATGCCGTCCATAAGTCCTTTGATCGTTCCCCGGATGGCAGTCAGCGGCGTACGCAGGTCATGGGAGATTCCGGCGATCATATCTGTTCTGGCTTTCTCATATTTCCGGTTCTTCTCCTGCTCCCGCAAAATGTGCTCCTGCATATGATTAAAGGTGATGCACACATCCTCAAATTCCGCATCTCCCACATACCGGATCTCCGTTGTCAGATCGTTGTGCCGGATGCGGTCTGCACCCTGTGCCAGAAGGTCCAGAGGCTCCATAATATTTTTCTCCAGATTCCGTGTGAAAATCTGGCTGATCAGTAAAAGTACAAGGATACAGATAATTCCATCTGCTCCAAATAAAAGGATAAACTCATTTCTGTGGATTGTCCAGCTTTCCAGAAAATCATCCAGATCTCCGAGAAGTTCCCGGCCATCCTTATGTTGGTATTTTACATTGTCAGAATCCGAAAAATTCGATGTGCCACTTCCATCAATAAGGTCTTCTATAGATGTCTTCAGTTCTTTTTCCACTGATTCCGCATAAATCTTCACCACTGCCAGATTAATAGCCAGAAAGATCAGAAGCGTCACCAGCACCATCAGTGCATTTGAAAGAAAAATCCTTCTTTTTACTGTTCCCTTTTCCATGTTTTCACCCTCCTGCAGTTATTTGGTGTAGAGCTACGCAGCGAAGCGGATTGCGAATATCCGCTTGACGCAAAACGCTTTTGTTCATCTTCCTTATACAGCGTTTTTGTGAACTACTCGGCAACTGAGTTACCAGAGCATCTGAATTAAGGCGGGATACCGCCTTTTCAGGGTGCGTCCATGACACCACTACTGTTTGCTCTTTAGAGCTATACAGCTACTTTTATTATTTCTGGCGTTTTTAGTCCGGTTACGGACAGTTCCTTTTTCTCTCCGGATACGGAGAGATATTTTCTCAGGATGTTATATGCACCTACAGCATCTGCGTTATACTTCCGGTTTCTGTCCCTGTACAGTCCCCTTTGTTTTCGGTTGCATGGCTGTGCATATCTTTTTTCCACCTCTGGTGACAGCGGACTGCACTGGCTGGTATAGCTTTCTTCCTGTCTTACAAAACGGATCCCGTACATCTTAAGCTTATATTCCATCATGCTATAGAGCCTGTTATACGGCAGATTGTGGAACTTCTGGTTTGTTCTGTGTCCCAGGTCTTTTCCTTTCCGGATATTCCGGATATCCCCTGCCACAACACAGGTAATTCCCTGTTCACGGCAGTATTTTGCAAAGTATCTTGTGATCTTGTGTAGATAATCCGTTACCGAGTTCTGCTTTTTCTGATATAATCTGCGAATATGTTTTGATGTGACTGGATGTTTTATTCCCTTCACAGACTGCTGTCCATACCATTGTGCCTGCACCCTTGCAATCTCTTTATGAAAATATCTTTCCAATGCAAGATATCTTCTGCCCAGGATAAATGTATTCCCATTCCCGGAATCATAGCATGTCATAAGATTATGAAGTCCCAGATCAACTGACAGATAGTGTCCATTCTGCGAAAGTTCTTCCCTCTCTGAAATCTCATAAACAACAATAACTTTACATTCACCTTTTTCCGGTGGGTAGATCCGCAACTGTTTGATCTGATCCATGCCCCTGAAAATCTTATTTTCAAGATAAAGAAAGTTCTCATGGATCTGATACGTTTCTTCCATATATCTTTTTAATGCTTTTGGAAGGGACAGACGGACTTTTTCTGTGTCCCATTCATGTACAATTCCCATCTGCATATAGGTAATGGGGATACTTTCCTGTTTAAACCGCGGTGGTCTGGGATTCTCAATCCCTCCGGATCTTTTCAAGGCGTAAAAAGATTTCCATGCTTTATCCAGCAGCTTGCAGACTTCCTGGGCTGTCTGAGATGGAAGCTGTTTATACCACAGATCCTCTCTATGGGATTTTTTCTGATAATACCAGTCCGGGTATTTCTCCATTCCCATTTCTTTGTAATGCTGACGTTCGTAATTACAGACATTCCAGAGCTTGGATGCCGCATAACACATATGTCCGATGACGTTTGCATATTCCTGACTGACCTTTATGGATGTTTTCTTTGACAACAGCATTTCCCACCTCTATGATCTCAATAAGCTTTACTCTGATGCTCAATATATCTGCGGATATTTTCTTCCGACACAGACCCGACCGTTTCCACATAATAGGAATGGTTCCACAGCTCTCCTTTCCAAAGCTGTTCTCTTATTTCCGGAAAACGTTCGAATAATTTCCTGCCGGTGATCCCTTTCAGATATTTCACGATCGCAGTTATGGATAATTTGGGAGGAGCAGACACAAAACAGTGCACATGGTCTCCTTCCCCGCATTCAAACAAATGGACGGTAAAACCTTTATCCGCTGCGATCTCCTGCACCAGCTCCTGAAGATATGCTTCAATCTCCGCATTCAATATCTTCCGCCGGTATTTCACTGACCATACCATATGGTAATTAATATTGCACACACAAGTGCGGTAATGTATAAGATTCTCCTTCATACATATAGTATAGCATAGTATTAAGAATATCACAATAAAATGCCGAACATATTTTCTTTTTTAATAAAGCTGGATACAGCATTTTTTAGTAAAAAAATAAATATATTTTACTTATAATGTGCAGATATGCACAGTTTACGCTTTCATCTCGGCAATTGAATTACCGAGGATTCCCGCTTATCTTCCTAAACTTATTTTTTATCTGCATTGGATCTTCTCTATGCTTTTTTATCATAACACAAACACCTTCACCTGTCGTCCTGTATGACAAAATGTTTCTTATTTTTCCAAAACCATTGACACAAAATCTCTGCGCGTTATAATGTTAGTTGTAACTAATTTATGTTGGCGGATATCTTTCCGCTTTCACTGTTCACATACAGCTTTTTATGGAGGAATCATGCCACTGAATTTAGCTGATATCAACACCGATTATATCATTCAGAAAATATGCGGGAATGAAGGGGACCGCCATTATCTGGAAACCCTGGGGTTTATCGAAGGCGCAACTGTACGGATCGTATCAATCCTTCTCGGCTCTTACATCGTCCGCATACAGGAAAGCAAAATCGGTATCAGTCAGGATTTTACAAAAATGATCATCGTGCAGGCCTGAAAAAGCCTGCTCAATTTTATTTATCAATAAACAAGGAGATTTATTTTACCCATGAAAAAAGAAAAAAGTGTACTTCATCTTTGCGAAGGCACCCTGCTTGCGCTTGTGATCCTGTTGATTATGGATCTTTATCTTCTGAAATTTCTTCAGGATCCGGAAGTATCCTACTATCCCATACTTCATCTTATGGAAGCAGCTCTGGCACTTCTGGTTGTGACCCTGGCGCTTTCCCTGATCCAGAGAGAACTTCTCTCCCGTCTTATCGTAAAGGCATTTCGGGATATCACCGGTGTCCACAACAAAACATCCCTGGAAAAGCTGGTTCAGGACTTAAGTAACCGCCCAAGCACTTTTGGCGTTGGCGTCATGATGTTTGATCTGAACAATCTGAAATATGTCAATGACACTTACGGACATGAAAAAGGCGATGAATTTATCCAGACCTTCACCTACTGTCTCACCCGGATCCTGGATTCTGACAGTTTTCTGGCCCGCTATGGCGGAGATGAGTTCATCCTGATCCAGCAGAACACCAGCCTCTCCGAGCTTCAGCATATGGCAGAGAAACTGGATTCCCTTGTTCAGGAATACAACACCAGAACTACACTGCCTTTAAGTTATGCCATCGGATATGAAGTCAGTTTCCAGAATCACTATTTTATGATGGAAGATCTGATCAATGCCGCAGACAAAAAAATGTACCAGGACAAAGCCAGCAGGAAAATTGCTGCTATCCGGGAACTTGCCCCTTCCACCCATTCCCGCAATACGGTAATCCCTGCCATCTCTTCGGAAGCCCTTTCTGAAAAGATCCGGCAGATCCAGAAAAGTACCGGAAGTTCCCTCTCCATCGCCCTGATCTCCACAGACATAGAAAATTTTCATTACATCAATGACAAATACGGATATTCCCTTGGAGACGAAATTCTGAATATTGTCTATGAAGAGCTGGCAGGAGCTTCCTTTACCATCCTTACCACCCGCTTTTTCTCCGATGTATTTGTCAGCATTGCAGATATTACGGACCTTACCAGTGAAGCGCTTCTGTCCCAGATCGCAAAACTTGATCAGCAGATCAGCCAGCGCATCCGCAATACCTACCACGTTAATTTCTTCCGCACAAACTCCGGAATCTGCTTTATCCCGGATGCCGAAACCTCACCGGAAACCGTACTGTCCTGTGCAAATGTGGCAAGGCGGCTCTCCAAAAAAATGATTCCGCCCTGCTGCATCTATTCAAGGGAAATTGACCGGCAGGAAAAAATGCAGGCAGAAATTCTCCATTCCTTCCATCAGGCTCTGAAAAATGAAGAATTTCAGATTTATTTTCAGCCCAAAGTATCTCCCACCAACGGAAAAATCTCCAGTGCGGAAGTCCTCGTCCGTTGGCTCCGTGACGAAAAAACGCTCTGGTCCCCGGCTGTGTACATTCCATTATTTGAACAGAATGGTTTTATCATCAGTCTGGATTATTATGTTTATGAAAAAACCTTCCGATGGCTTCAGAAATTTTCCATTCAGCTTCCGGCAGATTTTCGCATTTCCCTGAATGTCTCTCCACTGCACTTTGAGGAACCGGAAAATTTTGTCAAAAAGATCTGCGAACTGATCCGCACCTATCAGGTGGACACTTCACGCCTTACTTTTGAGATCACGGAATCCACCTATGTAAACAATACCGAGGCCGTCAACCGTGTGATCCGTGGCCTGAAGCAGCATAATATTCAGATTTCCATGGATGATTTCGGCTCCGGATATTCTTCCCTGAATACCTTAAAAGATCTGCTGTTCAATGAAGTAAAGATCGATCGGAAATTCCTTGGCGATTCCCTTACGGAAAATGCAAAGATCGTTCTTCAGGAAGTCTTCCATATGCTGAAACGCATGGGAAAATCCATTGTATGCGAAGGTGTGGAAACAGAAGATATTGCCGAATTTCTGAAAAAAGAAGGCTGCGATGAGATCCAGGGATTCCTGTATTACCGTCCTATGTGTGAGGAAGATTTTGAAAAGCTGCTCCTTGCACCGAGGGTATGATGTCAGTCTCTCATTTCTCCGAAGCAATCTGTTATGATAAAAAACCTCCCGGAACAGTACAGCATTTTTAACTGCTGACTGTTTCGGGAGGTTTTTATATTCATATATGTTATTTTTCGGATACTGATTTTGATCTTGCTTAAGGGAAGATCAATACCACCGTGTCATTGGCAGATCGTTGTTGATTCCTTTTGTCATAAGGATCTGATGAAGATCGATAATTCCATTATGGAAAGTTGCCGCACATGCAGACAGGTAGAGATCCCACATACGCAGAAATTCTTCGTCAAACATGGTTTTCTCTTTTTCAATGTTATCACGGAAATTCTTTTCCCAGTGAAGCAGTGTCTTATTGTAATGCAGACGGAGATTCTCGATATCCAGAGTATGGAAATTATCCTCTGCCATATGGTTCAGGATCTCACGTAAACTCGGAACGGTTCCGCCCGGGAAAATATATTTCTTAACCCACGGATCACCCGGGTGCTCCTTCAGGGCACTGATAAAATGAAGCAGGAACAGTCCACCTGGTTTCAGAACTTTCTCCACGCAATCAAGAAACAGCTGATAATTGTCACGGCCAACATGCTCCAGCATACCAACACTGACAACACGGTCAAACTGATACTCTTTCTTGGGAAGATCACGATAATCCATCAGCTCTACGGTAAGGTAATCTTCCAGTCCCTGCTCTTTGATCCTTCTCTGAAATTCCGCATACTGCTCATGGCTTAAAGTGATGCCGGTACCGTGGATCTTATACTTCTTCGCCGCCTCGATCAGCAGAAAACCCCAGCCACAGCCAATATCCAGAAGGCTCATGCCTTCTTCCAGATGTAATTTCTTAAGAATATAATCAACTTTATTTACCTGTGCCTGATACAATGTATCATCTTCATGAATAAAGTATCCACAGGAATAACTCATCGTCTCATCCAACCATAATTTATAAAAATCATTGCCAATATCATAATGGCTGGTTACTTCCTTTTCCTGGTTTTTCTTGGATGTTGAGCTGAACATGATCTTCTTCAGAGCAGACTCATTGGTAGAAAATTTCCCCATCTGTCCCAGAAAATGATCCAGTGCCTCATAAAGATTTCCCTCAATATCCAGATCCCCTCTCATATACGCCTCGCCCAGCGCAAGGGACGTACTTTTCATCAGATCTGCAAGAGGAATCGCTTTCTTAAAATTCACCGTAAATGTAGGTTCACCCTCTCCGATATGATACTCGGAATTCTTGAACTTTACCAGAAATGGATAATCTGTAAAGCGTTCAAGGAACTGCACCATTGCTTTCTCTTCTGTCTTTTCCTGTAATGTCTCAAACATAATAGTCTACCTCCTTTAACACTGCATATGATACACCCGGAGGAAGGCTTTATGTCAAGGTGCGATTTTCACAAAATATTCCCAAAAAAGCGGCCTAATTTCAGACCGCTTAAAAATTTATTCTATCATTCCTTTTTCTTTCAGAAATTCCACAGCTGTTTCTTTCGGAGTTTTTCCCTCTACATCTACCTGGTAATTCATATCCATCATCTCTTCTGTGGTGATAGCTCCTTCCATCATATCCATAACTTCCTGAAGCTGCGGATATTTTTTCAGGGTTTCATTCCTGGTAATGGACACAGCCTGATACGGCGGAAAAAACTCGATATCATCTTCCAGTTTCACAAGATCCATCTTTTTCAGTATGGCATCGGTCTCAAAAGCATCGATCACATCCACTTTTCCAGATGTGAGTGCCTGATAACGGATATTTCCTTCCAGACCATTCACTTCTTTAAAGGATACCTGAAATTCTTTTTTTAGCTTGGGCAGAAGATCCTCACGCTGGGTAAATGCTGTTGTGCAGCCCAGTTTCAGGCTGCCCGCCTGAGCCAGAAGTTCGGAAAGCTTTGTGAGATGACACTGCGCTGCTGTCTCCGAAGTGACTGCAAACACATAGGTATTACTGAATCCCAGAGAATCGGATACCTGCATGCTGTAGTTTTCTTCCATGCCTGTTTTTACTCTGTCATAGACTTCCTTCGAATCTGAAGACATTTCTTCTTTCAGGACGTTGGAAATCAGCACGCCTGTGTAATCGGTAAATGTGTCGATATCTCCCCGCTCCATGGCGGACATAGTGATCATGGTTCCGTTAAGATTAAATTTCTCTTCAACCTTGATATCTGTCTGGTCCTGGATCAGCTGGCTGTAAATATTTCCCAGGATCAGTGCTTCTGTAAAGTTCTCACTGCCAATTACGATTTTCTCTTCTTTTCTCTGGAACACACTGTATACAGAAGCGAAACATGGAACTACCAGGATCAGGACAAGAAGACAGACCGCCATAACTGTTCGTCTTTTCCGTTCTGCTTTTGTACGGTTTGTGATCTGGTCTACCGGTTTCAGGCCTTCCGGAGTCAGTGCATTCTCCACTTTTCCGAGAACAAAATCTACCACCAGGGCCAGAAGACAGGCAGGCAGTGCACCAAGAAGTACCAGATCCGCATCATTGGCATTTAAGCCCAGATTGATCAGCCATCCCAGACCTCCCGCACCTGCAAAAGCAGCAATGGTAACGGTTCCAACAGCTGTTACTGCTGAAATACGCACACCTGCCATAATATAAGGCATTGCGATGGGAATCTGTATTTTGTACAAAATCCTCCATTTTGTCAGGCCGATGCTGCTGGCTGATTCAATGGCCGACTGCTGGATACCGGTGATGCCGATATATGTATTTTTTATGATCGGAAGCAGGGCATAAATGATAACCATGATAATGGCCGGCTTCTGTCCGATTCCCACCACAGGAACCAGAAAAGCCAGAAGGCCGATACTTGGGATAGACTGCATGATATTTGCAATTCCGATCACAATAGACGAAGCCTTTTTGTTTTTTGTTACAAAAATTCCAAGAGGAATACCGATGCATATGGAAATCAGTACTGCTGCCGAAGTCATCTGAATATGTTCCAGAAGAAGCTGGACCAGCTCTTCTCTTCTCTGCATAAAAACTTCAAGAAAAGTATTCACCTGTCACCCCTCCTGTTCTTTTTTGTAACGTTTGCTGAGTGTCGAAAGAAGGATACTCTTGGTCAGTGCCCCCTTCAGTTCCCTGCGCTCGTTCAGTACCGGAATGATTCCGGATTTATAGTAATCGATCTCGTCGATGATCTCCTGAAGAGAGCTTTCTTCATAAACAGATACATAATCGGATGAGATCATATCCCCGATACTTGCGGACATATGCTGCACATCCAGTTTGCTTAAGTCTTCCAGCCAGACGATTCCCAGAAATCCCCTGGATTTTCCCTCTGTGATAAAAATACTGTTGATCGCATTCTGGCGCATAACCTGAAGCGCCTGTATCACAGTTCTGTCTTTGGAAAGTGTGTATGGTTCTTTGCACATAATGTCAGATGCATGTATATATTTCGGATTTCCCCACAAACGGTTCTTTCCTACGAATTTTTCCACATAATCATTGGCCGGATGCCTCAGGATCTCTTCTGTCTTATCGAACTGTATGACAGTTCCGTTCTGTATAAAGCAGATCTTGTCTGCACATTTGATAGCCTCATCCATATCATGGGTGACAAATACAATAGTTTTCTGGTATTCCTTCTGCAGCTTGACGATCTCGTCCTGCAGTTCTTCTCTTGTAAGTGGGTCCAACGCTGAAAAAGGCTCATCCATCAGGATCAGATCAGAATCTGTGGCAAATGCCCTGGCAACTCCCACTCTCTGGCGCTGTCCGCCGGAAAGCTGACATGGATAGCTGTTGCTGTACAGCTTGGGATCAAGATTTACCATATCCAGGAGTTCATTGATCCGCTGTTCCCGTTTTTCCGGTTCCAGTCCCTCAAGCTGGGGAACAATTTCAAGATTCTCTTTTACTGTAAAATGTGGAAACAGTCCGCCTTCCTGTACCACATACCCGATTTCTCTTCTTAATTTGATATCGGGGATCTCGCGGATGGATTTTCCGTCAATGATAATATCTCCCCGGTCCATGGGGAGAAGTTTGTTTATCATTTTCAGAAGGGTTGTTTTTCCACATCCGCTGGAACCAATGATGGCAACAAATTCCCCGGAAGAAAATGTCATATTGATATCCCGCAGGATCAGTTTATCTTTATAGGATTTCGAAACATTTGTAAATTCTATCATAGGCTTCACCTTTCCAATTCTACCTCATTATCCAGGTTGTCTCTCGATAGCTTCTTCTGATACATATCCAGAGTGAAGAAGGGCATTGACTGTGAATGCCCCTCTTCCTGTTCCATAATTATTTTACATGTTTTACGATCAGTGCATCGGCAACGCCTACACCTTCGCCTTCCGGATATACAAACAGTGGATTGATATCCAGCTCTTTCAGAGTATCTTTATTTGCGTTGGCGTATCTGCTGATTCCCGCGATGGTTTTGCACAATGCCGGAATATCGCATTTTGCGTTTCCTCTGTAGCCGTTGAGGAGTTTGTAGGATTTCAGTGATTTCAGCATATCCAGAGCTTCCTCTTCACACAGTGGAGCCGGATATAAAGCCACATCTTTAAATACCTCTACAAACACACCGCCCATTCCTACCATGATCATAGGACCAAACTGTGGATCGTTGTTTACTCCGATGATCATTTCCACGCCAGGTTTCAGCATGGGAACCATAAGGATTCCGTTGATCTTCGCATCCGGTCTCGCGCCCGTTACATTATTCATGATCTCCTCATAAGCTTTTACAGCTGCTTCTTTTCCACGGATATTGAGTTTTACACCGCCAACATCACTCTTATGCAGGATGTCTGCGGATTCTACTTTCATAGCCAGCGAGCAATCAGCACTTTCTGCAAACGCAGCTGCTTCTTCCACTGTTTTTGCAATGACTTCTTTTGGAATATCTACGCCAAAATCTGCAAGTTCCATCTTGCTGTCATGCTCAGACAGTGCAAAGGTCTCCTTGCCAACTGGTGCTCCGGCAGAAAGTTCCAGTGTTTTTCCTTCGGAAGTATAGGAAATAAAATCAGCCAGATGCCGGAGAATCTTAAATGCATATACCGGAGGAGGGAGAATCGGCACTCCGATCTTGAAGAGTTTTTCCTGGTATTCCGGGTTTCTGGTGTTTTCTGCAAACGGTATCATGGCAATCGGTTTGCAGTTCTTGCCTTTTTCCCGTACAACTTTTTCAATTCCCTGATACATATAGTGAATCGCAGGATCTGCCACTTCAAGAAGCAGAGTATAGCCGATCAGTACCATCTCAATATTTGGATCATCCATGACTGTACGCAATGCTTCTGCATACAGATCTGCATCGTAGGAAAGACTGGCTGTCATATCCAGCGGATTATTCGGAGATGCATAGGATGGAAGCTGTTCTTTCAGTTTTGCAAGAGTTTCCGGTGCAAAATCCGGATATTCGATTCCGTTAAGACTTCCTACATCCGCACAGATTCCGGTCTCGCCTCCGGAAAGGTTCATGGATGCAAAAACAGCCTTCTTCGGATAACGATTCAGTGTGGCAAGCATCAGTGAAGTGGCAATCAGTTCTTCCAGATCATCCACACGGATCGCTCCGAATTTTTTCAGAACTGCATCAAAGGATGCATCGGAACCTGAGAGACTTCCTGTATGGGAAGCTGCGATTGCTCCGCCTTTGGCACTTCTTCCTGCTTTGAGAATGACTACAGGTTTCTTTTTCGCAGCTGCTTTTTTCAGAACATCTGCAAATTTTGCCGCATTTTTTACACCCTCGATATAAACACTGACAACTTTTGTATCTTCATCTTCTACAAGGAAGTCCATATAGTCTTCCATCTGGACAATCTTTCCGTTTCCGGCTGAAATACTGTAGGAAAAACGCATTCCGGGATCATCCATCATGGAAAGGCACAGCTGGCCGCTCTGTGAAACAACGCCAACACTTCCTTTTCGGTCTCTCTTCGCAGAAATAAAAGCGAAAGCCTGCACATTATCAATGTAATTTACAAATCCGGCACAATTTGGTCCCATGACTGCAATGTCCAGTTCTTTTGCTGCTGCGATCAGTTCCGCCTCATTTTTCCTGCCTTCATCTGTTCCGATCTCGCCATATCCGCTGGCAAAAACAACGGCTCCGCCAACACCCTTGGCTGCTCCTTCTTTCAGAAGCGGAATGACTGTTTTCTGTGAAGTACAGATCACCATCATATCAATGGTATCCGGTATATCGGAAATACTCTTATAGCAGGGAACTCCAAATACACTTTCTCTTTTCGGATGTACAAAGTATACTCTGCTCATGTCTTCTACATAGCTGAGAGTATTACGGCATACATCTCCACCAAAACCTTCTTTTTCACTTGCGCCGATAACAGCAACTGATTTTGGTTTTAACAACTTGGTAAGATTCATATATCAGTCACCTCCTGATCTTATTTACCGGCTACTCCTCTTCGATAGCAAGCTACATTTTTCTCATTGTATTTACCTTTTCCTTTTTTTTCAAAGAAAGAAACGATAGCGGATTCCATATATTCTACTGAGAACAGGTCGCTGTTGGCAGCCAGTGCTCCAAGCATGACAAGGTTCGCACCTTTTGGATTTCTGACTTCTGCCGCAATGTCTGTTGCAGGAATTTTTATAATTTTAATATCGTCTCTGTATTTACGGTCTTCCGGAACAATAGAGGAATTTACCAGAAGGAGTCCGCCTGGTTTTAATCTCTCTTCAAATTTGTCAATGGCAGGGGTATTCATGGTAAAAAGAATATCCGGATGTTTGGAGATCGGGCTGGCGATCAGCTTTTCGCTAACTTTTACTGTACAGTTTGCGGTACCGCCACGCATCTCGGAACCATAGGAAGGATAAAACAGTACGTTTTTGTCCTGTTCCATTCCTGCATTTATCAGAAGCATACCGGCAGTGAGGACACCCTGTCCGCCGAATCCCGCGCAAATAATTTCTTTTCCCATAATCTATGCCTCCTCTTTCTTATCCTTGAACTCTCCCAGCGGGAAGTATTTGATCATCTCGTTTTTGATACGTTCCACACTCTTTACCGGAGTCATATTCAGGTTTGTCGGACATGGAGAAAGAAGTTCCACAAGGCAGAAGCCTTCTCCTTTCATGTGCTTTTCAAAAGCTTTTCTGATGTATTTCTTGGATTGCATCATTCCTTTGGCATCTGCCATGGAGCCTCTTGCGAGGTATGCAATATCAAATCCTGTAAATGCCTGTTCTACACGGAATGGCATTCCAGCTTTTTTCGGATCTTTTCCTCTCGGAGTGGAGGTTGTGATCTGCCCTGGCAGAGAGGTCGGTGCGCACTGTCCACCTGTCATACCGTAGAGGCTGTTATTGATAACGATGGTTACCACATTGTCATTTCGGATTGCAGTGTGCATGGTCTCAGCCATTCCGATGGAATACGCCGCACCATCACCGATATATGCCATGACCGGATTTTCCGGACGGATCTTTTTTACACCGACAGCCGTTGCGATGGGACGTCCATGTGCTGCCATAATGGTATCAAATCTCCAGGAATCAATATTTAAAGAACCACAGGCAACGTCAACGATTGCCAAGAGTTTTTCACTTAAACCCATCTCTTCCATAACTTCTGCGATCAGGCGGACAGCCAGTCCATGCCCACAGCCCGGACAGAAACCGCTCTGTGTAAATGTAATTGTTTCAGGAGCTACTAATCTCATGTTATGCTTCCCCCTTTTTCAACATTTCTTTTGCTTTTGCAATGATTCCGTCAGATTCCGGAATTTCGAAGATCGATCCATAATGATCTACCGGATATCTACCGCCTGTTGCAAGTTTTACATCGTCTACCATCTGTCCGAGGATATTCATCTCTACGGTAAGAAATGCCTTTGCTTCTTTTGCCTGTTCAAAAGCTTTCACAGGAAACGGCCACAGTGTGATCGGACGGATCAGGCCCAGTTTAAAGCCTTCTTCTCTTGCGATCTCAACCGCCTCTCTGCAGACTCTGGAACTGATTCCATATGCTACCAGAACAACTTCTGCATCCTCAACCTGAATGCATTCGTATCTCTGTTCTCTCTGTTCCATCTCTGCATATTTATTGGAAAGGTAAGTTTCATAATCTGGATGTGTATAGTAAACATTCTGGATCTTTCTCTGCTCATCGCCTTTTTTACAGCCTTTGATCGTCCAGTCATATTTATTGATATCGTGCTCAATAAATTTCGGAATCTCCACTGCTTCGATCATCTGTCCGATCGCAGCGTCAGAAGCGATCAGTACCGGATGACGGTATTTCTCAGCAAGATCAAATGCTTCTGCCATCATATCTGCATTTTCCTGAACGGATGCCGGCGCAAGAACCAGTGTGTGGTAATCGCCGTGGCCGCCGCCTCTGGTAAGCTGCCAGTAGTCTCCCTGACCCTGTGCGATATCGCCAAGACCGGTTCCGATTCTCATTACATCAACGATAACTGCCGGAAGGTCTGCTGCTACAAGGTATGAAATTCCTTCCTGTTTCAGGGAAAATCCAGGGCCTGATGAAGTTGTCAGTGCACGTGCCCCGGCTGCCGCTGCTCCAAGAACCATGTTGATACCTGCAAGCTCGGATTCAGCCTGAATAAAAGTTCCGCCTACATCTTCCATTCTCCAGGATAAATACTCCAGGATCTCTGTCTGCGGGGTGATCGGATATCCACTGTAAAAACGGCATCCTGCTGCCAGTGCAGCTTCGGCCAGTGCTTCATTTCCTTTTAACAATACCTTAGCCATAACTGACCTCCTTCATCTTATTTCGAATACATAATCCGGACATACACGGTAACACATACCACATGCCACACATTTCGTTTCATCTACCTGAACTGTATTGTAACCTTTTTCATTTACAAAATCGGATACACTGAGTGCATCCTGTGGACATGCGTTGATACAATATCCGCAGCCCTTGCATCTCTTTGGATTCATATATAATTTTTCTTTATTTTCTTTTCCCATAATCGAACCCTCTCTATATAGCCTGTTCTCTGTTTTTCTTTCCAAGACGGTAAATAGTGAAAGCCAGTACCGCACCGATAATACCTGTTATCATCAGGAATGTAAAAATATAGTTATATCCCGCTGCTCCGTGCTGATCCATCCATTTTCCAAAAATAACGGAATAAATGGAATCTGGCAGGTAACCAATGATTGAAGCAATTCCTATTGTAGTTCCCGTCATCATTCTCGGGATTCCCGCCTCACTGACTGTGGAGAATACAACGCCGTACATCATCATTGCAAATGCACCCGGGATCAGTGTGTAAAGGCTTGCTGCCATTGGACTGATATCCGATGGAAGGATCATTACAATACCAAACAGCGCTGCTAGGATCAAAAATGCTGTCATCAGCCATTTACAGGTTGATTTGAACACTTTATCCGCAAGGATTCCACCTACCGGTGCAAGCAGAAGCAGAAGATAATTTCTGATAATGGAAATCAGGCCGGAACTTTCCGGGGATACTCCGATCACTTCTGTAAGGAACGGATTAAAATAAGAAGTACTTGTGTAATATCCATATCCACAGAAAATCGTAAGGGCAACCACCCATACAACCGGCATCTTTAAAAGTTTACCCAGATCTGAGAGCTGGAACTTCGGTTCTCCGTCATCTGCTGCGGATGCGTCTTTTTTGTCCTCTTTCATAAGGAAAATAAGAATGATACCTGCAACTGCCGCAACACTTCCACCGCTTATTACGGCGCGTACAAAACCAGATGACATATCATTGCCTGCTGTTTTGTATACATTTAATGCGAAAGTATTGGTCAGGGCACCTGTGATACCATTACATGCATAATACAGTCCGTACATAAATCCCTGTTCTTCTTCTGTTCCGATAATACGGATTGCTTTCATCAGAGAGGACCAGAATACAAATGCAGTACTGAAGGACAGTCCCAGCCAGATCACCATGGCTACTGCAAAATTCATAGAAAACGCATAAATATATGCCAGCGCCGTTGTACTGAGAAGTGAGATTACCAGTGCCTTCTTCGGTGATACCTTATCCGCAATGATACCTCCTGGAATATACAAGATCATATTTCCGATTGTATACATTGTCAGCATAAGTCCTGACTGTGTATTGGTGATTCCCATAGTTGAAATCTGCGCATCATAAAATACATACTTTATATATGGTAAAAAGTAGATCGAGCCGCCTGCAAGCCCCAGCGCAATAATGGTAAGATACTTTCTTAATTTCGAATTCATACAACCCCCCCTGACCCTGTCTTCTTTGAAAAAAGGATGCCCCATCACGGGGCATCCCCTTAATCGGTTCTCAATACTGGTACTTTATCAGTTATTCATCCATCACATATCCGGTGTGTCGGATTTGTCAGGAGTAAACAGTCTTCTTGCTACATCTCTTGTGAACTCGCCTGTCTTCGCGGATTCTTCAAATACAACTTTTGTCTGTTTGCGGATCAGATCTACGGTATCTTTTACGATCGCTGCAGCTGCATCTTCATCGCTCATGTTCTCAATCTTAACAATACGGAAGATAACTGCCTCGTAAATACGGATTCCACCAAGGTTGGAGATGAAGTCTACGGCTACGTCGATGCCTTTCCTGCGAAGGATCTCATCTGCTTCCGGTGTTGTCGGAATATTGGCTGCCTCTACGATAAGAGATGCTTTGATCTTATCTGCGTTATCTTTATTGATAACATCTTCCAGAGCTGCCGGAATGAGGATATCACATTCCTGGCTGAGCCATTCGGAGTTCGGAAGTACTTCATAATTATCTTCAAAAGCTTCTTTATTTAATTCACCCTTCGGAAGTCTGGTTGCTACCAGTTTCGGAATATCAAGGCCATCTTTGCAATAAACAAGTCCATTTACATCTGCGATACCAACAACTTTATATCCCATCTTATTCAGAGAGTTTACACAGCTGGCACCAACACATCCAAATCCCTGGATAACAACGGAGGCGCCTTCCTTTCCGCCTTTAAGCTTCCAGGCTTCATCTGCTGCTGCCGCAACACCGTAACCGGTGATCATGTCATACATCTTGAATCCATCGTAGGTAAGCTCTTTCTCTGCTCTGTCATGGTTTAAGATGCCCTGATGAATATCCGGATCTTCTTTCATAGCCTTTGTCTGAGGAATTCCGATTCCCAGATCATCAAGAATACGAAGAACTACAGAATAATCAACACCAAGGTCGCCGCCAATGGAAACACCAGCTTTAATATAAGGAGCTGTAGCTGTGAGGAATCTGCGAAGAACATCCTCAGCATCCGGAGCCTTGTAATCATAAGCGATACCGGCTTTACATCCGCCAGTTGTCAGAGATTCACAGGCTTTATATTTATATCCCATGGTTGTTGCAAGACGGATAACTTCTTCCTTGGTTACTGTAGGATGCATTCTTGTACCGCCGCCACAGTAATGCCCTACAAAGTTATATGCACACATCCATCCTTTTGCATCTGTCTCTGTGTCGTTCCATTCCACTACTACATAAGGTTTGTTTGCCATTTGAAAATCCTCCTTTAGCTTTACGTTCGTTCTTTATTATGGAACGTTGTTCTCAATATATTTTATTTTTTAACCCGGTCTGAGTACCGGGTTTCATTTCTATTGTTCTTTATTAGAGAACCACGTTCTTTATTTCGTGATTTAACTATAGCACTGTTGGTATATTTTTTCAATAACAAACTTTCATTTTTTTATTTTTTGTGCAATTTTCATATATATTACAAAAGTTTTTGTATCTTTCGCGCACTGGTCTTCAGAATTTCCGCATATTTCTGAATATTTTCTTTATTCATCCTCAGAGACGGAGCGCTGATACTTAAAGCACCCTCCGCTTCCCCTTCATGATTAAGAAGAGCCACGCCTACACATTTCACACCAAACATAACTTCCATATCATCCACTGCATATCCACGCTCCCGAACCATCCGGATCTCCTCATCCAGTTCTCTCCGGTCTGTGATCGTGTACTCTGTAAAAGCTTCCAGTTCCTCCGGAATATGCTTCTCCCTGTCCTCTTCGGACATAGTCGCCAGAACTGCTTTTCCAACACTTGTACAGTACATCTTTGAGCACTCACCGGTTACAGATTTTGTTACAAGCCTCTGGTTCTCCGGAGAAACCGCCTCCAGATACAGCATATCCTCACCCTTCGGCACAGCCAGATAAACCAGTTCCTGCACCTCATTTGCGATCTCACGCATAACCGGCACAGCAATCTTCGTAATATCAAGATTTTCACGAAATGCCCGGCTCAGCATCATAACCTCCGGACCCAGCCGGAATTTCCCAGACTCCGGATCCTGCACCAGATACTCCATAGCAGTAAACGTAACCAGGATATTATGAACATTACTCTTATACAGACCCAGCTTCTCACTGATCTCCGTTACACCCAGGGGCTGCTTCACAGCAAAACAGTTCAGGATTTCCAATGCCTTCTGTAAGCTCTTAACTTTAATCTCTCCATTGTTCTCCATTTATCAATTCCCCATTTCTCTGCCCGACAGCCAAGCCCGGACCCAACCGGAATCCGGTCCCGCGCACTCCTGGCCGCTGCAGTTTTTATAATAAAATTATCTCTTAAATTCATAAAACCTGTCAATAGATTTCATAAAAAAAGAACATAAATATCCTAAAATGACGTGAAAAACGTAAAAAAACGCCTGATATTTTCTGCACATATTCGTTAATCATATATCTTTTTCCATAAATTGCCTTTGTATTTTACGGTTTTTTATTGATTTATGCACAATTCAGACTTATAATAAAAGATACAAAAAAGAGCGAAAACAATATAAAAATACAATTCTGGAGGGAACCTTATGAACGAAGAACTTTTTAATGAAGCATCAAAATCCAACATCCTGTCAAAACAGCTGGTCGATCAACTTCAGGAAAGCATGACCTACAGCAGCATCTCCTTCATCAATTGGACCATCGAAGTCCTCAAGCTCCTGAAAGCCCGCATCGAACGCGGCGACAAGATCAAAGATGAGACCACCGGCGTGATCTACGATCTCTACACCTTCCGCCAATTTGTAGAAACCAACTTCTCCACCTACATCACTGGCCAGGTCTTCAACACCTCCATCCGGTCCCAGAAAGTCTACTTCACCCTGGAAGCCTGCCCAGGCGGCTACAACCTCCTCATGGCAGACTCCGGCAACGAAAAAACCTACCGCTGGATCTCCAGCTTAAGCAAACGCTTCTCCCTGGTAGAAATGATCGCCACAGGAATCGTCTACATCAAGGACACCCGAACCGACACCTACCAGCCATTCATCTCCGAAAACGGCAAATACTGCAAATACAACAAAGACCTGGGAAAACTCACAGAGCTCTGATCAAAACGGGGAATCCGCAACCGCAGATTCCCCGTTTCCCCCAACCATCCAGCGCAGCGCCGATGACCCATTCCCCTCTTCAAGCCACAGGGAATCTCAGCCTTTCCTCCCAGCCATCCAGCGCAGCGCCGATGGCTCATCCAACTCCCGTCATACCACCCCACTAGCAACACTCCCCACGAGATTTAACACGTCTCACGGCCAATGCACAGCCAGTGAGGGGCTTCTTTCCAGGCTGACTCTGCAGGAGGGGAGCTGATTCTTAGGTGGCGGAAATCTGCGTTGCTTCAAAAAATCTCGCTGTTTGAGCGGCTTCAGACGCGAGTTCGAGATTTTTTGAAGCGCTTTTAGCAGAATTCCGGCACCTTAGAAGCCAGCCCCCGACGAAGCCCCAGCCTGGAAAGAAGCCCCTCACTGGCGTCCCCTTCCGCCATATAACTACCTCCGTTTAAATCTCCCCAAGAAATCCAAACACCTCCTCATCCTCAAGAAAATGCATCAGCATATAAGCACACATGATCGCAACCCTCTCCTCCTTCAAGATCCTCCTGACCTCATCCCGGTCCGCGATCACAACCTCGATCTCCTCACTATCCTCCTGAGCAGCCTTACTAACCTCACCACTGGCATACCCATAAACCGTAGCACAGGATTCATCCGTCATCCCTATCGTCGTAAAATAAGGCTTCTCAAAAGCCTCCGCAACCTTGATCGGCTCCAGCTTCAACCCGGTCTCCTCAAACATCTCACGCACAGCACCCTCATGGAAATCCTCCCCAGGCTCCACAAGCCCCGCCGGAAACTCATAAATATATCCGCCGATCGTATACCGATACTGACGGATCAGCACAACCTTATCCCGCTTCTCTCCATAAACACTGTAAATGATCACCCCATCCGGATGATTCTCCCCCGTAGAAAGCTTCAAATCCTCCACACACTTCGCCCTGGAGGCCACAAAATAAGAAACCGGCGTATCATGTACACTGGTCGCATCCACCCCATAAAGATTCACAAACTTATTATCTGTAAGTTTTTTCACACTGTTGATCTTACCCATCTGAAAAGCTCCTTCCCGAAAATTTTTTCTAAAAACATTTTATCCCATCCAAAACCAAAGGTCAATTTTTTATACTTACACTCACTTCACAATAGTGCTATAATAAATACCCTGCTATAAAATTTAAAATTTACTTATTACATTACCAAACAGCTACTGTAGACAAGAAAGAAGGAAAAAACATTGAAAAACCAGACCAATGCTGCCCAGGCCGAAAACCCTCTGGGAACCGCCCCTGTAGGCAGCCTGATCACCAAATTCGCCATTCCCGCCATCATCAGCATGCTAGTCAGCGCTCTGTACAATATCGTTGACCAGATCTTTATCGGACAGGGCGTAGGAATGCTTGGAAACGCCGCCACAAACATCGCATTTCCCGTAACCATTATCTCTACTGCTGCTGCATTGCTCCTGGGAATCGGCAGCGCCTCCAATTACAACCTGGAAATGGGCGCAGGAAACGAAAAAAAAGCCAGCTCCATTGCAGGAACCGGACTCTCCACGCTGATAATCTCCGGTACGATACTCTCTGTCATTGTCCTTCTGTTCCTGAAGCCACTTCTTCATTTTTTCGGCGGAACACCGGACGTCATGCCCTATGCCATTGATTACATAGGGATCACCGCCATTGGACTTCCCTTTTATGTTTTAAGCACAGGCGGCAACCACCTGATCCGAGCAGACAGGAGTCCTACCTATTCCATGGCCTGCATCCTGGCCGGTGCCGCCATCAACACCATCCTGGACCCGCTTTTCATCTTTGGATTCGGCTGGGGCATCAAAGGTGCAGCCTGGGCAACCGTGATCGGCCAGATCGTATCCGGACTTCTGATCATCTTTTATTTTTCCAGACTCCGGAAAATGTACCTGGACCACTCCATGCTGATTCCTAAGGCACGCAATCTGTCTGCCATTTTTTCTCTGGGAATGGCATCCTGTATCAATCAGGTTGCCATTGCTGCAGTGCAGATCGTCATGAACAATACACTTCGCCATTACGGAGCACTCTCCGCCTACGGGAGTGATATTCCAATCGCCTGTGCAGGGATCATTTCCAAAGTCAATCAGGTATTTATGGCCATCTGCATCGGAATCTCCCAGGGTTCCCAGCCCATCTGGGGCTTTAACTACGGTGCCGAAAAATACAGCCGTGTACGTCAGACATACCGTTATTCCGTGGCCTTATGTACTGTGATCGCAACCGTATTTTTTATCTGTTTCCAGTTCTTCCCTCACCAGATCGTAAGCATCTTCGGAAACGGAAGCGACCTGTACTTTCAGTTTGCGGAAAAATATCTCCGGATCTTCATGCTGATGACCTTTGCCAACGGGATCCAGCCTATGTCTGCCGGATTTTTTACCTCCATGGGAAAGGCCAGACTCGGTGTGATCATGTCACTCACAAGGCAGGTCTTCTTCCTGCTGCCACTGATCGTCATCTTTCCGTTCTTCTTCGGAATCGATGGTGTCATGTATGCGGGACCGATTGCAGATACCTCCGCCTTCGTATTGGCTGTTGTCTTTGCCAGACGTGAACTCGGGATCATGAAAGCCGCAGAACAGACCGCCTGATGTTCTGCAACACCATAAATCCGGACATATAAAACAGACATCACAACCTGCATACATCTGTAATATATAAAAAATGCCATGTAACCTTACTGCCCATCAGCAGTTAAATTACATGGCATTTTTCACATCCTCAGATATTCATCCGAAGACATTATTTCCTGATCTTCTCTGTCATCTTCCGATAACTGCTTACGATCAGTCACCCTTCAGTACAACACGGATCTTCTTATAAATTACAAATACGATCAGAGATGTCAGTGCATATTTAAAAATATTAAACGGAGCAATGATCAGCAGTGCAAAGGTAAGCAGTCCGTTTACGGAGCTGTGTACTGCACTTCCCATCTGGATAAAGGTCTCGATTGGCATTCCAAACGCCTTACCGTAAGCCGGAAGCAATACAAAGGCATTGACAAAGCATGCAAGGATCGCTGTCAGGACTGTTCCTGCTGCCATACCTGCAACTGCATGTACTCTGCTCTTTTTGTGACGGAAACGGTAGATCAGGCCGGCCGGTACCACATAGGCACATCCAAACAGGAAGTTGGCAACATCACCAACACCGGCAGTCATGGTTCCCTTGGTCACAAGATGTACGAGAATCTTCACAAGCTCGATCAGAATACCTGCCACAGGTCCCATGGCAAAAGTTCCTACCATAACCGGTACCTCGGAAAAATCAAGCTGATAAAAAGACGGTGCAAGAAACGGAATCGGAAACTCCAGATTCATCAGTACTCCTGCCACAGCACCCAGCATGGCTACCTGTGCGATCGTCCTTGTTCTGCTCCTTTCCACGGCATTTCCTCTCTGCAATACCTGTTCACTCATAATTCTCTCTCCTTCTTTAGAAATATTCAAAGAAAATTTCTACAAGAAATCTTTATACGAAAAAATATTTCCTCACATAAAAAGCCCCGGGAACTTCTTCCCGGGGCACTGAGCACGTTCATGAAATACTGCGCGTTCTTCTCTCATCCAGACTTTACTGTCGGTTCCGGAATTTCACCAGATCAGCCGCCGAAGCGGGTCGCGGACTATACCGCCGGTAGGGAATTGCACCCTGCCCCGAAGAAATTTTCTTTTATGAGTTCATTATAACTCACTCTTTTTTCAATTACAAGCCTTAATTTTTCGCTTTTCCTTACAGGATATCGATATGCTCTCCGGCAAGTGCTTTGTTCATGCTTCGTACTGCACAGAATTTACCACACATGGAGCAGGTATCTTCATGTTCCGGCTTACGTTCGTTCCAGATACGTTTCGCTGTTTCCGGATCCATGGCACACTCCCACTGTGCCTCCCAGTCGAGCTTTCTTCTGGCATCTGCCATCTTGTCATCGATCTCACGGGCCCCACGGACACCCTTGGCAATATCTGCCGCATGAGCAGCGATCTTGGATGCCATGATTCCCTGTTTTACATCCTCAAGGTTCGGAAGTGCAAGATGCTCTGCCGGTGTCACATAGCAGAGGAATGCAGCTCCGGACATGGCAGCTACCGCGCCGCCAATTGCAGATGTGATGTGATCATATCCCGGTGCAACATCTGTTACGATCGGTCCTAATACATAGAACGGTGCACCCTGACAGATAGACTGCTGCACTTTCATATTAGCCTCAACCTGATCGAGCGGCACATTGTCCCGGTCCCTCAACCATAACCTGGACATCTTTTTCCCAGGCACGTTTGGTCAGCTCACCAAGACGTACAAGTTCCTCGATCTGGCATACATCTGTAGCATCCGCAAGACATCCCGGACGGCAGGCATCTCCAAGAGAAATCGTCACATCGTACTCACGGCAGATATCCAGGATCTCGTCATAGTATTCGTAGAACGGATTCTCCTCACCGGTCATGCACATCCATGCAAATACAAGGGAACCTCCTCTGGAAACGATATTCATTTTTCTCTTATGGTTACGGATCTGATCGATCGTCTTTCTTGTGATTCCGCAGTGAAGAGTTACGAAATCAACACCATCCTGTGCGTGAAGTCTTACCACATCGATAAAATCTTTGGCTGTCAGTGTGTCAAGATCTCTCTGATAATGGATAACAGAGTCATAAACCGGAACGGTTCCGATCATTGCCGGACACTCGCTTGTCAGCTTGCGGCGAAATGGAATGGTATTTCCGTGGGAAGAAAGATCCATGATCGCATGTGCTCCCATGTTGACAGCTTCCATAACTTTCTGCATCTCTACATCGTAATCCTTGCAGTCTCTGGATACACCAAGGTTTACATTGATCTTGGTGCGGAGCATGGAACCTACGCCCTCCGGATCGATACATTTGTGATTTTTATTTGCACAGATCGCCACCTTACCGGAGGCTACCAGAGGAAGCAGTTCCTCTGTTGTCATGCGTTCCTTCTTAGCTACGATTTCAAGCTCAGGTGTGATGATGCCTTTACGGGCTGCCTCCATCTGTGTACTGTAATTTCTCATGTAAAAAAATCTCCTTTCGTTTCGTATCTGGATCTGGAAAATCTGTCACTGCCGCCGGATTCCTGACTGCTATACAAGCTCGGTTCCTGGCAGATATTCGCAGGATCTTTCCGTAAACTCTTTATGTTTTATGCAGCAAAAAACCGGTTGCTGCAACGCATACGCATCACAACAACCGGCCCTTAATCTTTCGTACTTAATGAAAATCTTCTGTACTTCTGATATCTTCTGTACTCTCTGATCTTCTGTGCCTTTAAGACTCCTTCGTGCATATGTCCCTACGTTGGCATTATCCAAATCAGGTTATGGGTCAAGACATTCACAGTCTACTCTCAGCTCGCTTCAGCGGGCCCCCCTGTTTTCATATGTATGGGACGTCTCCGCCCATGTGGTTATTATAGTATACATGCCCTGATTTGTAAACTACAATTCCACATTTTATGACTTTTTCTTTCGACAAAACCTGTCATATTATCCCTGAAAATCCCCGGAATATTTTACATAAGCGTCAGGATAAACGCTCTGCGCTCCTCTCTTTATACACATTCAGCCCATTGCGGAAAACATTTATCCACAATGAGCTGAGTTTATTTTTCTATTTTGTTTTTATTTCTTTACTACTGCGCTCTTTACATAAGAAGTTGCTCCCCAGGCGTGTTCTCCATCCGTATATACCGTATATGGAGTCACTCTTACGTAATATCTTTTTCCTTTTGAGAGTTTCGTCAGAGTTTTAATTCTTACCGGTGAATAGATGGTCTTTACACCTTTACGGAAACGATAATCTGTGGAATACTGGATACGGTATCCGATGGCATATGGAACACTCTTGCAGGATACGGTCAGCTGACCGGATTTATTGCTTTTCAGAGATGTGATGCTGCCACGTGCAAGGGTAATTGATTTATCTGCGTTGAGGGTGAAATAATATTCTTTATTGTATCCGTAGATTTCCAGATAATATGTTCCGGCAGATAATGTACGGGAAGCAGTTCCTTTATATACATCTGTAGTGATGTTTTTCGTATATTTTACATTATCGCTATCCAGAAACTTTTTACCATTGCTATTATAAATGTAAAAATCAACCGTGCCTGAATATGTTGTCGCTCTTAAAGAAATGTGGGTTCTTTCTTTCAGAGTAAAACTGTAATATTTACTATACCAATGCTGGCCCCGGTATGTCTCTCCCATGGTATAATCCATCGCCTCATCTGCCATAGATGCATATACCGGCACTACACTGCTCCAGAATGTTCCCACGCAGACCATCAGGGTTAAAAGCAGCGGCATCCAACGTTTCATAAATTTTTTCATTTTCATTTCTCCTTCCCGTTTTATGATGTTTCACGCCTGTATGATACTTTATATTATAGGCTTTTCCGCTTTACCCTGTCAATTCTGTTTCACGATTTGCGGCTATATTTTACAACTCCCCTGATACTTTTTTCTTTTCTTATTTCATCTGTATGCATTCCTCTGCCGTTTCGCTGCTCCCCTTAAGCTCTGCAAGGTTTTCTGCACCTGCACGGCGGATCCCCGCAAAAATGGAACCCGCAATATTGTGCCATACACTGAAGATCGCGCCCGGAAGTGTTGCAAGCGGATTGGCTGCAAAATTAGCTGCTACCAGTGAGACAGCAAGGCCACTGTTCTGCATGCCTACCTCTATAGCTATAGCAGTTGTTCTGGAATACTCCACATGGAAGATTTTTGCAGCCAGAAATCCCAGCATCATACCACAGAAATTGTGGATCGCCACTACTCCAAGCACCAGAACTCCGCAGCTTACGATCTTTTCTGCATTTACTGCCACGATCCCTCCAATGATCATGACAATAGCCACAACCGATACCAGCGGCATAACATCCGATACCTTATCCACATGTTCTCCCGCAAGACTTCGGAGAAAGACTCCCAGAAGGACCGGGACCAGAATTACTTTTACCACAGAAAGTACCATCGCCCAGAAAGAGACTTCTACCCAGGCGCCTGCCAGAACATACACAAGAAACGGCGTCATCAGTGGCGCTGCCAGTGTGGAAACAATGGTCATTCCCACAGAAAGTGCCACATCTCCTCCTGCGATATAAGTAATTACGTTGCTGGCCGTTCCTCCCGGGCAGCAACCTACCAGGATCACTCCCAGGGCCAGATCTGCCGGAAGGTTCATCACTTTGCACAGCAGCCAGGCGATCACCGGCATAATGGTATACTGAGCCACCGCACCGATCACCACTTCCTTGGGTCTGGAAAAAATAGCCCGGAAGTCTTCCATCCGTATTGTAAGTCCCATTCCAAACATGATCACGCCCAGAAATACCGACGTATAATTCGTCATCCAGGCAAATCCATCCCGCCAGAAAAATGCCAGGCAGGAGAAAACGATGATAATGATCCCTATATATCTGGATGCAAAGCTGCTGATGGTTCCGATTTTTTTAAAGATTTTTTCCATATATTATACCTCGTAGCTGAAGTTATCGATCAGTCTTGTTTTTCCGATGTAAACAGCCATTGCTACGAGAACATCCCGGTCTGCTTTTTCAACCGGCTGCATGGTAAGTGCGTCTACCATGGAAACGTAATCAATTTTTGCAAGAGGCTCTGCTTCGATTACTGCTCTCATTTTTCCCAGAAGTTCTTCTGCGGCGATTCCTGTGTGAATGGTTTCCTGTCCCAGTTTTACTGCTTTTGACAGGCAGAGTGCTGCTTTTCTTTCCTCCTGGCTTAAATATGTATTTCTGGAGGATTTTGCAAGTCCGTCCTCCTCACGGATGATCGGGCAACCTACGATCTCAATGTCGAAGTTTAAGTCACGCACCATCTTGCGGATGATCGCCAGCTGCTGCGCGTCTTTTTGTCCGAAATATGCTCTGTCCGGTGCCACAATGTGGAACAGTTTGGTCACAACCGTGCATACACCTTTGAAATGGATCGGGCGTGTTTTTCCACAGAGTGTTTCAGACAGGGTGTCTATGCTTACAAATGCGTGGGGATCGTGATACATCTCGGAAGGTTCCGGGCAGAAGATCAGGTCTGCTCCCAGGCTTTCGCAGAGTTTGCTGTCACGCTCAAAGTCTCTCGGATAGGCTTCCAGATCTTCCGTCGGTCCAAACTGTGTTGGATTGACAAAATCCGATACTACTACGATATCGTTCTGCTCTCTGCACTTTCTGATCAGGCTTGCATGTCCTTCATGGAGAAATCCCATGGTTGGCACAAGACCTACTGTTTTTCCTTCTTTTTTCCACGCTTTAATCTGTTTTCTTGTTTCTTCTACTGTTTTTGTTACCTGCATTGTTCTCTCCTCTTTCTCGGTTCTGAACCGGTTTTCCTTATAGATTTCGAGATAGCCTCTTTTCTGAATTCACCTTCGTCTTACTTCTGTATGTGTCTTGATTTCTTCTGTTACAAAATTCTGTCAGGCCATATCTTTCAGCAGTCCGTGTTTTTCATAATTGGTCACTCTGCTGATCTTATTCTCTTCATCTACAAATACAACTGCAGGCTTGTGGGTACGTGCTTCCTCCGGATCGTACCCTGCATAAGCCATGATGATGATCTTGTCACCGGTGCTTACGCATCTTGCTGCTGCTCCGTTCAGGCAGATCATACCGCTTCCGCGTTCTCCGCAGATGGTGTATGTCTCGAAACGGCTGCCGTTGTTCACATCTACGATCTGAACTTTTTCATATTCCAGTATTCCGGCAGCTTCCAGCAATTCTTCATCCACAGTGATACTTCCCACATAATCCAGTTCCGCCTGGACAACGGTTGCTCTGTGGATCTTTCCTTTTAACATCTCTATTGTCATCTTATATAAGTCCTTTCCTGCAGGGAATGATTTTCTGTGACACAAAAAAGGCGCTCCAGGGTACACTTCGACCCTGAAACGCTTCTGATTGATTCCCTGTATATTGAGTCCTGTTTTTTGTACACGAAAAGCATGATCTTCAACAGTTTCTCAAAATTCCATAACTGTTGTAACACCTTCGTTATCATCGATACAGGCTCATATCTTTTATAATTTTATATATATCCGTCCGTTCCCGTTTCCGGATTCCGGCAGACTATTTTATATAAGATTCCAGTGATTTCAGCCAGAGTATAGTTTTGAGTCCAAATACTATCTCTGTGGGGTATTATGGCATTGTGGCACTGGTTTGTCAATAAAAACTGCTGCTATGATCTGCCACAAAGCCATTCTTCCACCGCACTGTGTACCGGAATGGAAGGTGCCGCACCTTTGGCCGAAACTGCCATCGCGGAAGCTGCCGATGCTTCTCTCAACGCTGTTTCCACTGATTTTTCCGCACAGAGTGCTGCCAGGAAATATCCGCAGAAAGTGTCTCCTGCCGCAGTTGTATCTACAGCATTTACTTTAAATATCGGATGGGAATAAAATTCTTCTTTATATCCGTAGAAAACCCCTTCTTTTCCAAGTGTCATAACAATGGCTGCCTTTGGATACTTCTTTTGAAGTGCTTTCAGAATATCCCGGAAATCCCCTTCTGTGGAAGTCCCTGCCAGAGCTGCTGCCTCCAGTTCATTTACCATAAAGATATCCACCAGTTCCAGAGGAAGTTCCTCCGGCTTCCCGGGAATCGGCGATGCATTAAAAACAACTCTGCAGCCTTTTTCATGACTGAGTCGGATAATTTCCCCAACCATATTGATCTCATTCTGCAAAAGCACAAAATCTCCGGCTTCTGCCTTTTCCAGCACATTTTTGATATATTCTTCTGTATACATACGGTTTGTTCCCGCACTGACAATAATACGGTTCTGTCCCTTACTGTTTACTTCAATAAAAGCACAGCCGCTTTCTGTATCCATGACCCGCAGACAGGAAACATCCGCACCAGCATCTGCAAGGATTTCTTTCAGAAAAAGTCCGTCACTGCCAACAGCTCCCGCATGCAGTACCTGCGCGCCCGCACGGGCAGCTGCTACTGACTGGTTCAGTCCTTTTCCGCCGGCATTGACACTATATCCCGTTGCCATAATGGTTTCTCCTGGCTGAACAAACTCTTCCACACTGCAGACTTTATCAATATTTAAAGAACCAAAATTAATAATCTTCATAATATTTGCCATCCCCCTGTTTTTTCTTATATTCTATTTTCACACAAAAAAGTCCGCAATACAAGCCACAAAAAGCCCCTTCATACAGCAGTTTTCCTACCATATAAAAGAGCTTTTTCTTCAAAAATAATTTCGTTCTTATTTATGCAGATGCACATCCAGCTGATTATAAGGAATCTCAATTCCGTAATAATCAAAATCTTCCTTAATCCGCTGGTTGAGTCTCCATCTGGTATCCCAGTAGCGGTCGGTGTCTACCCAGACACGAAAGCCCATGATCACGGAGCTTTCTGCCAGTTCGTCTACGAATACTACCATCTCTTCGTCCTCTCTGGTGTCCGGATCATCGGTGAGGATGTCTTCCAGGATTTCCTTGGCTTTCTGGATATCTGCATTGTAGGAAATTCCTACCTTGATCTCCAGTCTTCGCTGGTCTCTGGCTGTTACATTGGTAATGGTCGTATTGGAAAGCGTACCGTTGGGGATTACGATGTGCTTATTATCGATGGATAAAAGCGTTGTGTAACAGATCTCGATCTTGGATACGGTTCCCTCACTTCCATCCTGTCCGTTGACGATGATGTAATCACCTACCTGGAAAGGTTTGAACAGAAGGAGCATCATACCTCCTGCCAGGTTGGAAAGTCCGCCCTGCAGTGCAAGACCCAAAGTAACACCGGCAGTTCCAAGAAGTGCTGCCAGGGATGATTCCTTTACGCCAAAGCTTATGGATATGTTAAAGAGCAGAAGTATGTAAAGCACGATCTTGACCAGAGATGACATGAACTGTGCCACTCCTGTATCCAGTCTGGATTTTGTCAGTGATTTTCTGACAAACTTTACGATCCATTTGATCACCGTGCTTCCTACCCAAAAAGCAACGATAGCCAGGACAACCTTGATTCCAAATTTTGTGATGTCCGGAAGATAATTCTCAAACATCTGCTTATACTGGCTTACCTGACTTCCTACCTCCTGCACTGTCTGTACAGTACTGTCCAAATAAAATCCCTCCTGTCTGATCGATCACTCAATATGTACGGATCAAAATATGGTTTTCAGGGTGCATCACGTTCTCATCATCTCTTCATTGTTTATCCTGATATAAATCTTCTCTATAATCCGCATCTGGTAATATAATAATACAGCAGCGGTTTTTCCCTGTAAAACCGATTTCTCCGGTTCCATAAAGTATAGGGTATAAACCACTGCTGCATCTGTATCGCAATTCTGTTATATTTTGTCTCGTAATGCAATGCGAAGCATTCCTGTCCGCTGCGCCTTACTGAATGTTTCTCTTTATTTATTAATTCCCTTCATGGAAAGACTGATACGCTTCTTCTTCAGATCCACGCCAAGAACACGGACATCCACAATATCTCCCACGCTGACTGCTTCCAGCGGATGTTTGATAAATTTCTCACTCATCTCGGAAATATGGACCAGACCGTCCTGATGAACTCCGATATCTACAAAAGCACCGAAGTCAATAACATTGCGGACAGTTCCCTTCAGTACCATACCCTCTTTCAGGTCTTTCATATCCAGGACATCGGTACGGAGGATCGGTTTCGGCATCTCATCTCGTGGATCTCTGGCCGGTTTTTCCAGCTCTTTTACGATATCACGAAGAGTCGGCTCACCGATCTCCAACTCTTTTGCCAGTTTTCCGTAATCGCGGATCTGTCTGGAAATGCCAGTAAGTTTACGCTCTGCCACATCTTCCGGTGTGTAGCCAAGTTTTTCCAGGAGTTTTTTGGCTGCGTCGTAGCTCTCCGGATGGACACTGGTTGCATCCAGAGGATTTTTGCCCCCTGTGATCCGTGTGAAACCTGCACACTGCTCAAAAGCTTTCGGTCCCAGCTTGGCAACTTTCAGAAGTTCTCTTCTTGTCTGGAAACGGCCGTTTTCTTCACGGTAAGTAACGATATTTTTTGCGATGGTTTTGCTGATTCCGGAAATGTATTCCAAAAGGGATGCGGATGCGGTATTCAGATCCACGCCGACTTTATTAACACAGTCTTCTACAACGCCGTTCAATGCTTCGCCAAGCTTCTTTTGGTTCATGTCATGCTGATACTGGCCCACACCGATGGATTTCGGGTCGATCTTTACAAGCTCTGCCAGCGGGTCCTGAACACGTCTTGCGATGGATGCGGCACTTCTCTGTCCCACATCGAAATTCGGGAACTCTTCTGTTGCAAGCTTGCTTGCAGAATATACGGAAGCTCCTGCCTCGTTGGTGATCACATACTGAACTTTTTCCGGGATTTCCTTAAGAAGTTCCACGATGATCTGCTCGGACTCTCTGGATGCGGTTCCGTTTCCTACGGAAATCAGGGTCACGTGATATTTGCTGATGAGTTTTTTGAGGGTTTCCTTGGCTGCACGGATCTTGGTCTCGTTGGTAGGCGCTGTTGGATAGATCACTGTAGTATCCAGAACTTTTCCGGTTGGATCTACCACTGCAAGCTTACATCCCGTACGGAACGCCGGATCCCATCCAAGAACTACCTGCCCCGCAATTGGAGGCTGCATGAGAAGCTGCTCCAGGTTTTTGCCAAAGACATGGATAGCACCGTCTTCTGCTGCCTCTGTAAGGGCACTTCGGATTTCACGCTCAATGGCCGGTCCGATGAGACGTTTGTAGCTGTCCTCAATGGCTTCTTTCAGCACCGGTGTGGTATTGGGATTGTCGCGGACGATCACCTGTTTCTCCAGATAGCGGATGATCTCTTCCTCAGGTGCAAGGATCTTTACAGTGAGGAATTTCTCTTTCTCACCACGGTTCAGGGCAAGGACACGATGGCCGGCAAGCTTCTTCACCGGCTCCTCGAAATCATAATACATCTCGTATACGGACTGCTCTTTCTCATCTCTCGCAACGGAACAGATCGTTCCTTTATCCATGGTTCTTTTACGGATGCTGATACGGTAGTCTGCCTCATCAGAAATATGTTCCGCAAGGATATCCCTGGCGCCGCTGATGGCTTCTTCCACAGTTTTGACTTCTTTCTCTTCTGAAAGAAATGCTTTCGCCTCTTCCTCAAGAGGTTTCTTCGTCATCTGAAGAAGAATGATATCCGCCAGCGGTCCCAGGCCTTTTTCCCTGGCAATGATAGCTCTTGTACGGCGTTTCGGCCGATATGGGCGGTAAAGATCTTCTACCACTACAAGTGTCTGCGCTGCCTCGATCTGTTTCTTCAGTTCCGGAGTCAGCTTGCCCTGTTCCTCGATGCTTCCGAGAACCTGGGCTTTTTTGTCCTCAAGGTTTCTTAAATAGGCAAGTCTTTCGTTAAGGTTACGAAGCTGTTCGTCATTGAGTGTACCGGTTGCTTCTTTGCGGTATCTGGAAATAAAAGGAATGGTGCAGCCTTCGTCGATCAGTTTGACTGCTGCCTCGACCTGCCATTTCTCAACGTTCAATTCTCTGGTAATTACCTGAATAATATCCATTTTTATCTTTCTCCCGTTGTTTCAAATTTGCCTGAGGCTGCATTTCCCTCTTTACACAGCTTCTGACATTTATCAAAGATCAATCTGTGCGATCACGTCTTTCAGAGCATTAGCGCTTGCGTGAAGCTTCTCTGTCTCCTCCTCGGTCAGAGGAACGCGGACAATTCGTTTCACACCATTCGGTCCGATGGAAGCCATAGTGCTAAGACATACGTCTTCAATGCCATACTCTCCGTGAAGCATGGTTGATACACTGACTATTGTATCAGATGCTGCAAGAAGAAGCGAGCAAAGTCTGCAGACAGATACGGCTACCGCATAAAATGTGGCACCTTTCTTGGCAATAACAGTTGATCCTGAAGTATGAACATACTCCAGAACTTCCTCTCTGTCAAGTGGCGGCAGATCTTTCTGATCCTCATGAACGATCTTGTCAAATTCATCAAGGGTCGCACCTGCAACAAAGGCTCTTGACCACGGTACAAAGGAAGTATCTCCATGCTCTCCGAATACATAGGCATGAATATTCTTCTCCGATACGCCATAGTGCTGGGAAAGTCTGCAGCGGAGACGGGCAGTGTCCAGTGCAGTTCCGGAACCAAGGATCTGGCGCTCCGGAAGACCGGAAATTTTTGCAAATGCATACGTCATAATGTCACATGGATTACTTACAATAATATAAAGCGCCTTAGGAGCCACCTTTACGATCTCCGGAGTGATACTTTTCATGATGTTGACATTAGTCTGTGTCAGCTCGATACGTGTCTGTCCTGGCTTTCTGGCAATACCGGAAGTGATGATGACAATATCAGAATCAGCTGCATCCGGATAATCTCCTGCCACGATGGAGATCGGTTCACGGAAACTGGTTCCCTGGTCAATGTCCATGACCTCGCCCTCTGCCTTCTGTTTGTTGATGTCGATCAGGACGATTTCTGAGGCAATGCTCTTCTGTGATAAGGTGTAGGCGATGGTTGCACCTACGCTTCCTGCTCCGATGATCGTAATTTTACTGCTCATGTTTGTTCTCCTTTCAGCGTTGTTTGTCACATAAATAACAATTTTAATTACACATATTCAAACATAACATAAAATATAGTTGTATGCAATAAAATTATGGCTGTATTTTCCAGGATGTTTTGCGTTAATTATTGATGTAATTCAAATTTCTTTTTATATATTCTGTCTTTTTTTTTATTATTCTGTGTATTGATCTGTTATTTTTTTGTCGATATAAGGGTAAAAAGGTAGAATATCTCCTTATACATGAACATAAAAACCCCGGGAACTTCCTGGATTTTGTGAAGTTCCCGGGGACTTTGACTTAGATCAAGAGTGTTGGTTATAGTCAAGCAGATATTCGCAATCCGCATTCGCTACTTGCTCATAACCGAATAACTGCTTTGCAGTTAATTCGGTTATTTTTTTGCCTGTGCAAGTGCTTTCTGCGCTGCTCCGAGAATGCCCTCGGATGAGAGTGTCGCACCACTGACAGTATCAATGCCATCTGCAGTCTGGTTTGCCATAATCTGCGGATAAATGGTATTCCATGCCTCATTAAAGAATTCCGGAGTATCATTATTCGTCTGTGTAATCTCAACAATCTGACCTCCTGAGATGGTTACGGTCAGTCTTGTTTTGCCACCATATCCAAAAGCTGAGCCCTGATAAGTTCCGTCATTATACATTCCTGCAGGGGTCGGTTCCGGATCTTCGGTAGGCTCCGGTGTTACATCAGGATTCTCCGGATCTGGAGTCGGTGTTACATTTGGGTCATCCGGATCGGTTGTAGGTTCCGGTGTTGCCGTTGGAACCGGAGTTGCGGTCGGCTTCGGCGTTGCCGTTGGTTTCGGTGTTGCCGTTGGCTTTGGTGTCGGTTTCTTTGTCGGAGTTGGAGTTACTTTCTTTCCATATTCTGGATTAAGCGCAGACTTCAGAGCCTTTTTCACAGCATTCAGAATTCCGTTGGAGGAGTAGGTTGCTCCGCTGACGGTATCAATATCGTCTACATAATTCGTTCCCACAATCTGCTCTTCCAGCACACTCCACGCTTTTTCAAAAAACATCGGAGTATCTGAGTTTTCCTGTTTTACCGCTGTGATGATTCCATCCTTGATGGTTACGGTCACTTTTACATCTCCGCTGTAACCTTTTGCGGATGCTTTGTATGTACCATCCAGATATTTTTTCGGACTGTCAGGATCTGGATTTGCAGTTGGCTTTGGTTTCTTTGAAGGGGCTTTTGTTGGCGTTGGTGTGGAGGTTGCCACAGGTGCAGGGGTGACCTGCTGGCTGCTTCCATCTGCCGCTGCCTGGGATAATGCATTCTGGACTGCCTGGATAATTCCGTTGGAAGAATAGGTTGCTCCGCTGACTGCATCTACATTTGGTGTATTTCCCGCGATCATTTTGCTGATCACTCCCTGGGCAGATGCAAAATAAGAAGCAGTCTCCCCGGATGCATCCAGAATATCGATCGCCGCGATCCTTCCTCCGCTGATTGTTACACGCACACGAATGGTTCCTCCGAATCCGGTTCCGGTTCCTTCGTAAACTCCGTCTTTATATCCATTGGCCGGAACATCTGCCACCGGTGTCTGAGTAGATCCTTGGCCGGCTGCACCGCCACTGTTTTTTGCAGATTCTGATACAGTTCTTTTTCCTGAACTTTTTTTTGCTGCTGTTTTTTTCGTACTTTTTTTTGATGTGGTTTTCTTTGGCGTACTGCTCTTTTTGTTGTCTGCCGTGCTGGCGCCGGAAACAGAAGTTTCCTCTTCATATCCGAAATATTTTTCCAGTTCGGACGCAGACATTACCGTCGAATCTGCCTTCGGGACAGATTCCGTACTTTCATCAGAGCCCTGTGCTTTTATACCTGAAAATACAAGTGCCGCAATGACAGCAGCTGCAGGGATCAGTTTTGGCCAGGGTACTTTGGGTGTGCCATTTTCAGCTGGCTTTTTGTCTTTTAAATCTTTTTCCATAATTCTTTTTCTCCCCTCTTTTTGTGCGGCTTCTGTCAGGTATATGCTCTTTACGGCGTTTCCGGTCATTTTCCGAACCGCCACAGAAAATGAGCAGACCTCTGCCGCAGATATTTCCGTATACCTGCGGCAGAGGTTCCTACTCTTTGATGAACCGTTGTATTATTTAACAGTTACCACAAATTTCTTTGTAATTCCGTTGCATTTAACTGTGATGGTTGCTTTACCTTTGCTGATTCCTTTTACAACACCTTTGCCTGTTACGGTTGCAACTTTCTTGTTGCTGCTTGTGTATGTAACAGTGGATACTGGTGTTGCTTTGGATCTGATGGTTGTTGTTTTTCCTTTTGCAATTGTTGCAGAGGATTTTGTAAGTGTAAAGGTCGGGTTCTTAACTGTCAGCTTGTAGGTTGCTTTCAGTTTTCCGCTTGTTGCTGTGATCGTTACAGTTCCGGCTTTGATTCCCTTTACGGTACCTGTCTTGCTGTTTACTGTTGCGATCTTTGTATTGCTGCTCTTATATGTTACAGAGGATACTCCGGCCAGTGTTGCTTTTACAGTGGCTGTTTTTCCTTTGTAAACAACTGCAGATTTCTTTGCGAATTTTACAGATGGAGCTTTTACAGTTACCTTGCAGGTTGTCTTAAGACCTGTGCTTGTTGTTGCAGTGATTGTCACTGTTCCGGCTTTGATTCCTTTTACAACACCTGTGCTTGCGTTTACTGTAGCAATCTTTGTATTGCTGCTTGTATATTTTACAGTCGCGGATGGAGTTGCTGTTGCCTTTACTGTAACAGTTTTTCCTGTGTATACAGTTGTGGATGTTTTTGTAAATTTAACAGTGGATGTTTTTACAGTTACTTTGCAGGTTGCTGTTGCGTTTCCGCAGTTTGCAGTGATCACTGCAGTTCCGGCTTTCACACCTTTTACAACACCTGTGCTTGATACTGTTGCTACTGCTTTGTTGCTGGTTGTATATGTTACTGTCTTAGCTGTATCATTTGAAGTTGCCTTCAGAGTAACTGTTTTTCCTGTGTAAATGGTTGCAGATGTTTTGTCAAGAGTAACTGTCACTTTTACAAGAGCTGCTTCTGCTGCCTTAAGATGCTCAAGTGCCTCATCAACCTCTGCCTGTGTTGCATCTTCTCTTGCAAGAAGCTCTTCTGCCTCCTGAAGCTCTGTCTGCATTGCTGCCCAGGTCGCTTTTGTATAATCGTTCTCAGCAAGTGCTTTTGCTGTTTCAACCTCTTTTGTAAGAGCAGTTGTATCTGCCGGCTCTTCAGATGGTTTTACAATATTTGCGTCTGTAGCCTGTACCACAAAACTGTAGTCTGCATAGCCAAGTGCGTATACTGTCAGTCTCCAGTATCCGGTTCCGTCTGTTCCTTCCGGAAGCTGGCATCTTAAAGAATCGGTAAGTCCAAGCTGGATTCCCATGGCTTTATGCATCCAGTTATCTGCCGCAAACTTGGTTCCGAAAGATCTCAGCACCTTTGTTCCTGTAGCGTCATCTCCACAGTAATCCCAACGTACTGCCTGCATGTTTGCTCCAAGATCTCCGTATCCGTCTCCTGTAATATCTACACGGAGGAATTCTCCGTAGCTTCCGCTTGCATCTTTTACAGTCGGTGTTACATTTGTCGCTGTTTTCTGAGCCTGATCCTTGATTCCGGAATCTGCTCCTGTTTTTCTTGCCTCAAATGTAAAGCTGTCGCCGTTTTTCACTGCATATTTCAGACCGTTGGTATCTGCTGTTACTGCTGCTGTTGCTGTATAGGCGCTCAGCTGTACCTCACCATATCCACCTTCCAGTACACCATCATTGGTAACTACGTTGTATTTCTGGCAAAATGCTGCATAATCTTCTGTTCTTACAGCAACCGGAACGTATTTCAGGCCATATACTTCATAATGATCCATATCTACGGTTGTTCCGTCTGCTTTTGTAATGGTTCCTTTTTTAAATCCTACAGTTTTTCCGTCTGTCAGCTTGATAGTATTCTGATCCACCCATGTTGCGATCGGATATCTGCTTCCGTCCTCTGCCACGATAGTTGTCTCTGTCTGGAAGCTTCCTCTGTGAAGTCCATGGTTTGTAGTTGCTCTTGTTACCGTATCAAAAGCACCTTTGTCAAGTTCCTTATGGCCGTCCAATTCCTCAGAAGAAGTTGTATCTCCTGCTGCATACACACCTTCAGATGCCCAGTACTCTGCCCAGGTCAGGCCTGCATACACATACTGATACTCTCCCTGAAGTTCATCAGAATCCGCAAATGCCTCTGTCTCATCTTCTGCTGCTGTAAATTCGTCTGCACCGGAAGCTTCTTCCTCCGTATTCTCTGCTGCGCTTTCCTCTGTGATCTCATCAGCGCTCTGGTCCTCTGCCGCAATTTCTTCTGCATCAGCAGCCTCTCCCGCAGCTGCCTCGTAATCGGAAACCTCAGCAATCTCTTCCTCATCGCTCTGCTCGGTTTCGTCTGCTACAATGCTGCTGTCCAGGTCTGTTGCCATTACAGCTGTAGGAAAACTTGTTGCTGCCACTGCAAGACTTAAGATGCAGGGAGCCGTTTTTTTCAGTAAATTCCACTTATGCATTACTTATTCCTCCTAAAAATATGAAATATTTATAGAAACCTTTCCAGGGGTTACTACCGTAAATACCGTCAAACTGCTTTGAAACTTACGTTTATTCGATGATATCCTCCACGCTGTAGGAATCCGCAAGCAGGCTGAACCGCTCTTTCATCCCCTCAGTGAGATACACATGGTGATCTTCATCCACAAAGAGTCCGTCCGCACCGTAAGTTTTCAACAGTTCGGCACCTTTTTCCACCCCCAGCACAAAACATGCGGTGGAAAGTGCGTCTGCCTCAAGGCCTGTGTCGCAGACTACCGTAACTCCGGTCACTCCGCTTTTTGCCGGATAACCGGTGGACGGATCCATAATGTGGTGATACCTTACACCATCTTCGATAAAATATTTCTCATAATCTCCGGATGTGGAAAGAAATTCTGTGCCATTTAAAGCAACCACACCAAGATAATCGTCGTCATTTTCAGCACGGGGATCTGTCACTGCCACGTTCCAGGAAGAACCATCCGGTTTGCTTCCATAGGTCATGACACTGCTTCCCCCAAGGTTCATAAGCGCCGCAGAAACATCCTTCTGTGTTTCCAGATATTCCAGAATCGAGTCACAGCCAATTCCTTTTCCGGCTGCACCAAGATCCAGCGAACATCCCTCGTCCATGCGGATCGTCGTTCCGTCAAGAGAAACTTTCTGATATCCGGAATCTTTCAGAACATTTTTGATTTCTGCTTCTTCAGGAATTTTCTGATTTTCCCCGCCAATATCCCACAGACGGATCAGTTTTCCGATGGTCGGATCAAAAGCTCCGTCAGAATCTTTCGCAATTTTCAGAAGGCGTTCCAGATATCCGGAAAGTTCATCGGAAATCTCCTTATCTTTTCCGCTGTCTGCGTTCACCTTGTAAATCTGGGAACTTTCATTGGTCCATGAAAGAAGGTTTGTTTCCACATCTGTCAGTACAGATGTCAGTTTACTGTTTATATCGTCTCCTGTGGTATAAAGTGTTTCTGATACCACAGTATCCATGGCAAAATCTGTATTGGTATATGTCTGTATGTCATTTTCCGAAGCTACGCATAATACAGGAAAAACCATGGTAATTCCTGCAGCTGCAGCCGTTGCCAGAAAAGCTTTCTTTTTCAGAGCATGAGATCTCATAGATTAATTTCCCTCATTTGTTCCAATGTGAATATTTTTTCTCGGACAGGTTGCCGCACATGCGTGGCAGCAAAGACATTCGCCGGACCTGGCCGTGTCGCCGTCAATATCCAGATGAGCCGGACATCTTTTTTTACAGAGACCGCATTTCGGCGGACATTTTTCACGGTTTCTCTGAAAAAGTGCTCCCGGAAGGATCGGCATTAATGCAAAAACCGCTCCCATAGGGCAGAGAAACTGGCAGAAAAAACGTTCCTGTGTACACATTCCCACCATGATCAGAACCAGAATCACGATTCCCGCCAGATATTTACTGTTAGGGAAACGTCCTGCTGTAATCATGGAAAAAACATCCCACGGGCTGGTTCCTGTAAGCTTTCCGTATACTCCTGTAAGGCAGGAAAGTAAAATCAGGGCCAGTACGATATATTTGACTTTCTGAAGTCTGTGTACCATTCTTTCAGAAAGAGCTGGTTTCTTTTTTTTATGAAAACATTTCATCCAGATCAGAGAAAAACCTTCATACACGGCATCTCCAAAAGATCCGAATGCACATGCATATCCGCAGAAATGTCTTCCGAAAAAACACGTAAAGATCAGAAGCACTGCTGTTACAGTCAGAAAGGAGTTCCACTCTACCGGCTGACCGGCCGCAATGGCGAGAAAAATTGATTTGATTCCCGCAAAAGCTGTGGAAAACAGAGACGGGGCAGCAATAAAAAATGCCAGCTGTATCCCCGCACGCATCAGCCTTACTTCCCGCTGTCTTTTTTTCATGAGTTTTCCGCCTTTCCAAGTGCATCATCCACCGCATTCAGGATTCCTGTAGAACTGAAAGTTGCTCCTGATACAGTATCCACATCTGTACTCTGCGCACTTAAGATGGAATCGATCACACTCTCTGCCTGTAAAAGATATGCGCTGTCCTCACCTGGTGCACTGACCACATTAATGGATGTAATTTCATCACTGGCAAGTGTCACTTCCACCTGAATGGTTCCGCCGTATCCATCAGCTTCTCCTGTGTAAGTTCCATCTTTATATACGTTATCGGAATCTGGCGCTGCTGTGTCCTCCGCGTTTGCATCGGATGTCTTGCCGTCCGAAGTGTCTGCTGCCTTGTCACCGTCTGTTGAATCTGCATTACTGCTGTCAGTTCCTGTGGATGCTGCCTGATTCTGCATACGGTTTGCATAGCTTGTCTCCAGTGCACTGAGAAGTTCATTCTGCTGCTCCTGAAGCGTGTCTACCTTATCTGTCAGAGCCGAAATTTCTTTTTCGTTTGCCTGGGCTTTCATACTGCTGTTATAAAAAAGCACAGCCAGAACTACCAGCAGTAAAGAAATCACTCTCATATAAAAATTCTGGTTTTTCATCTCTTTTCTCCCCTGTATTTAGTCAGTCAGATATTCACAGTCCGTTCCTATCATCTGCACATAACCGTTTTTTGAATAAGTTATATATCTTTTACTCATATTTATAGATTAGTTCTAATTAATCATTTTTCTTTAATTAGATATTGCTAACTTACAGCTAGGTATTATATCACCTGATTTTTTTCTTGTCTATACTTTTTGTTAGTACGCGGTAACTTTTTTCTCCGTATCTTTAATTTTTGCTGTAACTTTTCCAGATATTGGTTAGATATCCTTAACTTATATTTGCCTTTTGAATGGGAGTATGATATGATTTTTTCTGAATCTGTGACAGAAACGGAGTTTTTATTTTGAAGAAAAAAGAAGTGATTTTTATTGCCGGGATCCTAATTCTGGCCGGGGTTCTCTGGCTTGGTTTTCAGATCACAGGGAAACGTTCCCACAATACGATCCGTATTACCGTTGACGGAAAAGAATTCGGAACTTATTCTCTTTCCCAGGATCAGGTCATACATATCGGAGACACCAATGTCTGCGAGATCAAAAACGGAAAAGTTACCATGATCGAAGCAACCTGTCCGGATCATTACTGTATGAAACAGAAAGCTGTGGATGAACATGGCGGTTCTATTATCTGTCTTCCTAACAAAGTGGTGATAGAAGGAGAAAATACCACGGAGGATTCGGATTCGAAGAGTTCACCGAAGATTGATGCGGTGACGTAAGATGAAGATGTTATGGAATATATGCGTAATGTGCGTTCGCCATGCAGCTCTCCTCCGACAGATGACATTTGGTCCGGGGCACATCTGTAACAAATGAAAGGGTTTATTTATGAAACGAAAAACAGCTTATCTTGGATTATTTTCCGCAGTAGCGATCATTTTGGGATATGTGGAGTCCCTGATTCCTGTGTTTGCAGGAATTCCGGGAATCAAGCTCGGACTTGCAAACCTGGCAGTGCTTTTTATCCTGGATCGGTATTCTGCGAAAGAGGCGGCTCTTGTGTCCGTTGTCAGGATACTTGTGATTGGGTTTATGTTTGGAAATCTGTTCAGTATTTTATATAGTATGGCTGGCGCCGCGCTTAGTTTGACTGTGATGAATCTGCTGAAAAAACATTCCGGGTTTAGTCTGATCGGGATCAGTGTGGCTGGTGGGGTTACGCACAATATTGGGCAATTGATCGTTGCCATGATCGTGGTGAGTAATACGAGTCTGATGGTTTATGCACCGGCACTGCTGGTGGCCGGGGTCCTGGCGGGGATTCTCATAGGTGTTTTGACAAAGGAAGTTGTGGGACGACTTCCTTTGAATCTGTAATGTTTGTGTGTTTTTCTTTTTTGGATTGTGATTTTTACTTTGTGAAGTGGATTTTTGAAGTGTGTGTGTTTCTTTTTGGGATTATGGTTTTTACTTTGTGAAGTGGATTTTTGAAGTGTGTGTGTTTCTTTTTGGGATTATAGTTTTTACTTTATGAAAGTAGGAAATTTGCGAGAAGGGGAAGCACTCATAGTTGCGAAGGCCGTCTCCCCTTCTCGCGCTCTTCCCCTCCTGGCCACGCCGCTGTGATGCGTTATGGAATGTGTAACTTTATCGGCTCAGTCCTGTATTCTGCTGTACTGGCAGTGTCAGGCTGAGCCGATTGTTGGTTCAGGGCGGACGGGAAAGCGGCTCAACTTTCCGCAGCCGACACAGTAGAATCCATCGCCCCGCCAATACTTTCACACATTCTCACAGCCTACAACAACTGCGTGCCCGGAAAGGGGGAGCTCGAGGGGAAAAGCGGGCTTCGCAACTTTGAGTGCTTTCCCCCTCGTACCTGCCCATGCCAAAATGGTCCCCCTGAAAGGAAAAAATGCTTACGCTTCTAGTATCCTCCCTGGAAAGGAAAAAGCCTACGCCTCTAGTATCCTCCCCGGAAAGGAAAAAGCCTACGCCTCTAGTATCCTCCCTGGAAAGGAAAAAGTCTACGCCTCTAGTATCCTCCCTGGAAAGGAAAAGTCTACGCCTCTAGTATCCCCTCCAGAAAGAAGATGCCCGCCGCATCCAGGCGCCCTCGCCGGGAGGCATCAGGCTTCGGTTTCATCATGAAACTGAGGAACCGGTGTCACCGGGGGATACGGCCCCGCCGGTGGCTCATCAAATTCTCCGGAAATATTCCGATAGAAAACTGCCATGCAGGTTTCTATATAAGGCACCAGCCAGATCAGTGCCAGATAAAGCGTAAACATGGAAAAAATAATCCACGGTATAAAACTTAAGAGCATTTTCAAATACTCCCAGTAGTGCCCCTTCATAAGTTTCGCACTTGCTTTCAGTGCCTGTGTTCCTTTCATGTCCGGATTATCGGACAGAATATAATAACTCATGGTGAAAGGCATGGCTATCAGCAGGTTCAGCCCAAACCCGAGAAGTGTCAGCAGCATATAAGTCACTGCCCAGTTCATCTGCTCTTCCACTGTATTTCCCATATCGCTTGTGAACGAAAACCACGCCAGTGGAAGTGATGTCACCAGATTGATCAGTGCCAGCACAAAGGATGCCACGATCACATGGTCTGGCTGGTGGCTGAAAAAGTACAGAAGATCTCCAAAAGAATATGCTTCCCTTCTGGAAATATTCAGGTAGATCCGGTAAAGTCCTGCGGAAAAAACGCAGATCACCAGAGAAAGGATAAAGCTGAATACTTCTCCTCCGATGATCGCGTACGCGGAATCTCCCGGAAAAAGTGCTGTGGAAATGTAGCTTGAAACCACACTCATCGCCGCAACCGCAATACTGCCGATCACCGGAACCGTAAAATTACCAGTCAGCGTTTCCCTTGCAAGCTTCTTACAGCCCTTCAGATTTTTTCTCATAAAAATTCTCTCCTTATGAACGGCCACATCTTTCCGGCGGACAGCCCGAATGCACGCACCGTTCCGTTATAGAAGGCGGAGACTTATACCAAGCCTCCGCCCCGTCATTTCTCATTTTCGCTCTGGCATATCCTGCTGCTTATGCTGCATAACTGCACGCCAGATCATTTTTCTGCAATGTCAAACGGATATTCGCAATTCGCAATCCGCATTCACTACGCAGCTCTACACCGATTAACTGCTTCGCAGTTTATCCGGTTAATCTGCAAGATTAAACGCATCATGTACCGCATTCATGGCACGTACGCCATCTTTCTCATTGATGAGAACAGTCACACGGATCTCAGATGTCGCGATCATATTGATGTTCACGCCCTCATTATAAAGGCTCTCGAACATTTTTGCGGCAACACCCGGATTACTCATCATACCAGCTCCCACGATGGAAAGTTTGGCGATGTTTTTCTCCGCATGAAGCTCATCATAGCCGATGCGTGCCTGGTTGGATTCCAGGACTGCCATTGCATCGTCCAGATCATTTTTATCAACAGTAAAGGAAATATCCTTGGTTCCGGCACGGCCGATAGACTGAAGGATCATATCCACATTGATATTTTTCTTGGCCAGGGTATCAAAAAGCTTAAATGCTACTCCTGGTGAATCTTTAAGTCCGATCACAGCAATACGTACTGCATCTGTATCCAGAGCAACACCGCTGATCAGCATTCTCTCCACTGTTACTTCCTCCTTTACCACAGTTCCTTCGCTGTTGTTGAGACTGGAACGTACCACCAGCGGTACACCGTATTTCTTCGCCATCTCCACAGAACGGTTATGAAGCACTCCCGCACCCAGAGTTGCCAGATCCAGCATCTCATCGTAAGTGATCTCCTTAAGCTTGCGGGCTTTCGGAACCTTACGGGGGTCAGCAGTATAAACGCCATCCACATCGGTATAGATCTCACAGGCATCTGCATGAAGCGCTGCTGCAAGAGCTACGGCTGTGGTATCCGAACCTCCACGGCCAAGTGTGGTGTAATCATTATATTTATCAATGCCCTGGAATCCTGTAACCACAACAATTCTGCGGTTATCCAGTTCTCTGCGGATACGTGCGGCATCGATCTTTTTCAGACGGGCACTGCTGTGTGCGCTTGTTGTGTGCATAGCCACCTGAAATGCATTCAGGGAAACTGACGGTACTCCCAGGCTGTCCATAGCCATGGCCATCAGTGCTACCGACATCTGTTCTCCGATGGTAAAAAGCATATCCATCTCACGTTTCGGAGGTTTGTCGTTGATATCTTTCGCCATGGTGATCAGCTCATCGGTATATTTACCCATTGCGGAAAGCACGACCACCACGTCGTTTCCTTTTTTATAATCTTCGATACATCTTCTGGCAACATTAAAGATACGCTCTTTGTTTGCCACAGAAGTACCGCCGAATTTTTTTACGATTAACATGTTCTTATTTCTCCTCAGGCATCAATCCTTCACGCGGATCATTGCCAGTACTTTTCCGGTAAGCTTACTGATCTTCTCTTTATATTCAGCCTGCTTCATCACCGGTGTGATAAATCCGAATTCGTCCGGAAGGTCATCCGGCTCGATAGTCTGTACATCACCGAAAGCTTTTTCTACTTCGTCCATAGTAGTATCAGACACACGTACAAAGAAGCGTCCCTCTACGTCATCCACATCCATAAGCTCCAGGGCATGGCTGTTCCAGTTTGTCATGATATTTCTGTGGAGATGTTTTGCCTCATCCACAACATCCGCAACAACAGCACTTGCGGTCGGAAGTTTACCTGCTCCGCTTCCGTAGAACATGGCGTCTCCGAGAACATTTCCGTGTACAAATACTGCGTTGAATACATCATTTACACTGTAGAGCGGGCTCTCCTGTCCTACCAGGAACGGCGCTACCATCGCATAGAAGGAATCTCCAACTCTGCGGCTTGTGGCAAGAAGTTTAATGGTCATGCCAAGTTCTTTCGCATATTCCATGTCTGCCGGTGTGATCTTTGTGATTCCTTCTGTATAAATATTCTCGTAATTCAGGAATTTTCCGTATGCAAGTGAGGAAAGGATCGCGATCTTGCGGCATGCGTCAGCGCCCTCTACATCTGCAGTCGGATCTGCCTCAGCGTAACCCTTCGCCTGGGCTTCTTTCAGAACTGTGTCAAAATCACAATTCTCCGTGCTCATCTTATAAAGCATGTAGTTGGTTGTTCCGTTAAGGATTCCTGTGATCTCATCGATCTCATCTGCTGTCAGTGAGGAATTCAGTGCGCGGATGATCGGGATACCGCCGCCACAGCTTGCCTCAAAAAGGAAGTTGATATTTTTTTCTCTGGCGATCTCCATAAGCTCGGAACCATGTTTGGCTACCAGGGCCTTATTGGATGTGCTTACACTCTTTCCTGCCTGAAGAGCTCTTTTTACAAAGGTATAAGCAGGCTCGATCCCGCCCATAACCTCAACGACAATATCCACTTCTGGATCGTTTACGATCACTTCATAATCATGAACCAGAACTTTCTCAACCGGATCTCCCGGAAAATCTCTTAAATCGAGAACGTATTTGATGTTGATCTCATCTCCGGCTCTTTTGTTAATGCTCTCATGATTGGTGTTGATTACTTCAACAACTCCGCTTCCTACTGTACCGTAGCCTAATACTGCTATGTTTATCATATGCTTACTCCCTGCCTAAAATTTTCAAATAGTGTATACCGTCTCTCTGTTCAATATCCTCCACCATAGCTTCTGCGTCGCCTTCTCCCGGAAGGATGTCAACGCTCAGCGTCAGTGTTGCAACTCCGTTAATGGGAATACTCTGATGTATGGTCAGGATATTACCGTGAAAACGGGCAATCGTCTGCAGCACCATTGATAAAAGTCCCGGCTCGTCGTCCATCTGAATGATAAAGGTGATGGTCTTTCCCCTGGTCTCCTCGTGGAAAGGAAAAATATCGTCCTTATATTTGTAAAAAGAGCTACGGCTGATCCCGGTCTTTTCAGCAGCTTCCTGAACAGTAGCCACACGGTTGGATTCCAGCAGCCTCTTGGCCTCAACAACCTTAAGAAGTACTTCCGGCACTGCCCTCTCTCTTACTACATAGTATTTTTTCTTCTCAACCTGTTTCTGCATAGCAACCTCTCTAGTTGCTGTTCACATTGTGTGCAGCAACCTTTCTGTCCGTTTCATAAAGACAAGTGTTTTTGTACAAAAGATATATTATCATAATAAAAGAAACTCCACAAGCGATTTTTTGCCTGCGGAGTCCTTTTCTCTGTCTTTATGGGGTTCCGTGACAGTAATGTTATTCTTTCTTTTTCGCCAGCGCGATCCATTTCAGGTATGCATTGATAAAGATGTCAATACCACCGTCCAGAACTGCGTCAACATTACCGGTTTCTTCATTGGTTCTATGGTCTTTTACCATGGTGTATGGCTGCAGGACATAGGAACGGATCTGGTTTCCCCAGCCGATATCTGTCACTTCGCCTCGAATGCCGGAAAGTTTCTCCTCAGCTTCCTGCTGTTTCAGAAGATACAGTTTGGCTTTCAGCATCTGCATGGCCTTGTCCTTGTTCATGTGCTGAGAACGTTCATTCTGGCACTGTACCACGATTCCTGTAGGGAAATGGGTGATACGGATCGCAGAGGATGTCTTGTTGATGTGCTGTCCACCGGCACCGCTGCTTCGGTAGGTATCAATACGGATATCATCATCATTGATCTCAACGTCCAGATCTTTCTTGATATCCGGCATAACATCACAGGATACAAAAGATGTCTGTCTCTTTCCTGCCGCATTAAACGGGGAAATACGTACAAGACGGTGAACACCTTTCTCGGATTTCAGATAACCGTAGGCGTTCTCTCCGTTTACCTGGAAGGTTACGGATTTCACACCGGCCTCATCACCGTCAAGGTAATCCAGTACTTCCAGTGCAAATCCTTTTTTCTCCGCCCATCTGCTGTACATACGGTAAAGCATTCCACACCAGTCGCATGCCTCTGTACCACCGGCTCCTGCGTTCAGCTTAATGATGGCATTCTCTCCGTCATACTCTCCGGAAAGAAGTGTCTTCACACGGATGCTGTCAAAGCTTGCCTGGAATTCGTCCAGCATTTCCTGGATCTCAGGGATGATCTCCGGATCATTCTCCTCATATCCCATCTCGATCATGGTTTCCATATCTTCCATCTGTGTTTCCAGATTATGGTATGTCTCAATATCATCCTTGAGACTCTTTAACTGTTTCATCTTCATCTGAGATACTTCTGCGTTATCCCAGAAATCAGGCGCTTCCATCTCGCGCTCTAATTCTTCGACCTTCTGCTCTTTGTTAGCGAGGTCAAAGTGAATCCCTCACTTCCACTAATGGCTCTGTGTATGTTGCAAGAATACTCTTGAACTGATCTAACTCAACCACAGCTTCACCTTCTTTCTATATATTGATGCAGGAACTCCTGCCTGTCTTATACAATACCATATGGGCCTGAAAATTACAACGAAAACGTGGTTCAGGCATTTCTATTTTATCTGCGACAATTCATAGATATCCCCTCTCCGGTGCTTCAGAAGAGGCAGCTGTTCCCGGACTTTTTTTACCTCCTCCAGGTCCAGTTCCGCAACTTTTACGTCCGGCTTTTCTTCCATTTCCATGAGGACTTTTCCCCAGGGATCCACGGCAATGGAATGGCCCCAGGAATGGTATCCGGCATTCAGGTCTCTGGCAGGTGCGGCCCCGAGGGTGTATACCTGATTGTCCACGGCTCTCTGGCGGAACATCAGCTCCCAATGGAGAGGACCTGTTGTCATATTAAAAGCCGCCGGCACAATGATCACCTCTGCCCCCTGATCCACCATCAGCCTGGCAAGTTCCGGAAAGCGGAAATCATAACAGATGCAAACGCCCATCTTTCCAAATTCTGTGTCAAAAACTGTCACCTGATCTCCCGGTGTCAGGGTATCTGATTCTTTAAAATACTGGCCACCTTTTACATCAATGTCAAAAAGATGCATCTTCCGGTGTTTCCCGATCTGATGCCCGTTTCTGTCAAAAACATAGGATGTGTTGTAAATACGACCGGTTGCGTCTCTCTCCGGCATACTTCCAGCTATGAGATAAATCCCACGTTCTGCTGCCAGCCTGGAACATTTTTCCCAGGTGTCCCCGCCTTCGGATTCCGCATATTCCGGGAAGTATTTGTTCTCGTAGGGACAGCAGAACATTTCGGGCAGAACTGCCAGGTCGATTCCCTGAAGTTCCGGACTTGCAAGAATTTCTGCTGCCTGAATGATGTTACGGGATTTTTCTGTATATACATGTGTCTGAAGAATTGCTGTTTTTATAACGGCCATATTATCATATCCTTTCTCTGCTCTTATACAAAAATAGCCCCACCATATCATCAGGTGAGACTATTTTTATCTTCATTCTCAGATCTTCGCTGCCTTACGTCCACAGCACTGTTTATATTTCTTGCCGCTTCCGCATGGGCACGGATCGTTCGGATATACTTTATCTTCTTTTCGCTGAACCGGTTTCTTCGGGCCGGCGCTGTCATCTTTGTTTGTACCGGTTACTTTTGCAACCTGCTCACGCTCGATCTTCTGCTCTACATGAACATGATACAGCATACGTACGGTATCTTCCTGAATGGAAGTGATCATGTTGTTGAACATCTCAAATGCGTTCATCTTGTACTCAACAACCGGATCTCTCTGGCCGTATGCCATCAGGCCGATACCCTGACGGAGCATTTCCATGTCGTCGATGTGATCCATCCACTTGCTGTCGATACATTTCAGAAGAACTACTCGCTCAAGCTCACGAAGCTGCTCCGGTTCCGGGAACTCAGCCTCTTTCGCTTCATAAAGCTTCACAGCCTCTTCCTTCACGATATGCTTGATCTCATCTTTCTTATGACCTTTTACCTTCTCTGCAGTCAGAGGGTGGATTGGGATAATCGGAGTGATCGCGGTATTGAACTCATCAAGATCCCACTCAGAAGAATCCATATCATCGGAGAAACACATGTCTGTCATGCTGTCTACGATATCTGTGATCATCTTGTAGATGGCATCACGCATGTTCTCACCGTCAAGTACCTGACGACGCTCCTCGTAGATGATCTCTCTCTGCTCATTGTTAACCTGGTCATAGTCGAGAAGATTTTTACGGATTCCGAAGTTGTTGAACTCAATCTTCTCCTGCGCTTTCTCGATGGCGTTGGAGAGCATCTTATGCTCGATCTGCTCATTCTCCTCAACACCAAGAGATGTGAACACTTTCATCAGTCTCTCGGAACCGAACAGACGCATCAGGTCATCCTCAAGGGAAATGTAGAAACGGGATTCACCCGGATCTCCCTGTCGTCCGGAACGTCCACGGAGCTGGTTATCAATACGTCTTGACTCATGACGCTCAGTACCGATAATCTTCAGACCGCCGGCCTCTCTTGCCACATCGTCAAGCTTGATATCGGTACCACGGCCTGCCATGTTGGTTGCGATGGTAACGGCATCTGCCTGTCCTGCCTGTGCTACGATCTCAGCCTCAAGCTCATGGAACTTGGCATTCAGTACGTTATGCGGGATTCCCTCTCTCTTCAGCATTCTGCTGAGAAGTTCGGAAGTTTCGATGGTAATCGTACCAACCAGTACCGGTTGATGTTTTGCGTGAGCTTCCTTAACTGCCTCTACAACGGCATTGAATTTCTCTTTCTTTGTCATGTAAACGGCATCATCAAGGTCTTTACGCTGTACCACACGGTTGGTCGGAATCTCTACAACGTCCATGCCGTAGATATCACGGAACTCTTTCTCCTCGGTAAGGGCCGTACCGGTCATACCGCCTTTTTTGTCATATTTGTTGAAGAAGTTCTGGAAGGTGATGGTTGCAAGAGTCTTACTCTCTCTTTTAACCTTAACATGCTCTTTCGCCTCAATCGCCTGATGAAGACCATCGGAATAACGACGGCCCGGCATGATACGTCCGGTAAATTCATCGACGATCAGGATCTCGTCATCTTTTACAACGTAATCCTGATCTTTGTGCATCAGGTTATGTGCACGAAGCGCAAGGATAATGTTGTGCTGGATCTCCAGATTCTCCGGATCTGCCAGGTTCTCGATATTAAAGAATTTCTCAACCTTCTTAATACCCTGCTCGGTAAGGTTGACGATCTTATCTTTCTCATTTACAACGAAGTCACCGGTCTCGATAACTTCCTCGCCCATGATGGCTGCCATCTTGGTCATCTCATGGCTGGCCTCACCACGCTCCAGCTGCTGTGCAAGGATATCGCACACCTCATAAAGCTTGGTGGACTTGCCGCTCTGTCCGGAAATGATCAGAGGTGTACGTGCCTCATCGATCAGGACGGAGTCGATCTCATCGATGATACAGTAGTGAAGATCTCTCTGAACAAGCTGTTCTTTATAGATAACCATGTTATCACGAAGGTAATCGAATCCAAGTTCGTTGTTGGTAACGTATGTGATGTCACATCCATATGCCGCACGGCGTTCTTCCGGCTTCATGTCGTTAAGTACCACGCCTACAGTCAGGCCAAGGAACTCATGGACTTTACCCATCCACTCGGCATCTCGTTTAGCCAGGTAGTCGTTGACAGTTACGATGTGGACACCTTTTCCCTCAAGGGCATTCAGGTATGCAGGAAGTGTGGAAACAAGAGTTTTACCTTCACCTGTTTTCATCTCGGCGATACGGCCCTGGTGAAGGATGATACCACCGATGATCTGTACACGGTAATGCTCCATTCCAAGCACACGCTTGGCAGCCTCACGTACGGTGGCAAATGCCTCAGGAAGAAGATCATCCAGTGTTTCGCCTTCTGCAAGACGTTTCTTATATTCTCTGGTTTTGTCCCGTAACTGCTCGTCTGTGAGCTGCTGCATCTGGGACTGATAGCTCTCGGTTTTCTCAACCAGCGGCATGATACGCTTTACTTCACGCTGGCTGCGGGTTCCAAATACTTTTGAAAAAACATTCATGTTTCTGCTCCAATCATTTTATTCGAAATAGGACATTTAAGTCTCTTATCTATCCGATTCAGGATCATTCCAGGACACTGTTCGTTCCAATCATCATAATCATTCCAGTTCTCTGTTGATATCCAGATCACATATGGTATATATTCTACCACTTTCCAGTTATAAAAACAATGAACAATTAATTAACAAATCGTGTCCGGAGCTGTTCTTCTGCCCTGAAAAAAAGCTCCGGGAATCTGCAGATTTTCCACGCAGATTCCCGGAGCTTTTCTCAGTCGTTCAATATTCAGTTTTTATAAAAGATCATTCACCCATGATCTCCTACAGAGACTTCTGCCTAAAACTCCGGCTCGATCAGTCCGTAAGTATTACCTTTACGTTTGTAAACTACGTTCACCTGCTCTGTCTCAGCATTGAAGAATACAAAGAAATTATGTCCAAGAAGCTCCATCTGTACGCATGCATCTTCCGGATACATTGGTTTGATTCCGAATTTCTTGGTACGGATGATCTTAACTTCCTCATCCTCTTCATAATCCTTATCAAGGTATGCTTTCTGGAAGTTTGTGGATTCCTGCTGCTTGTCAACGATCTTGTTCTTGTATTTACGAAGCTGACGCTCAATTACCTCTTCAACCAGATCGATGGATACATACATATCATTGCTTACCTGCTCGGAACGGATAATGTTACCTTTCACAGGGATTGTTACCTCGATCTTCTGGCGATCCTTCTCAACGCTTAAGGTTACTGAAATCTCAGTTTCAGGAGTAAAATACCTTTCAAGTTTACCAAGCTTGTCCTCAACAGCTGTTTTAAGTCCTTCTGTTACTGCTATATTCTTTCCACTAATAATAAATTTCATGACTTCCATCCCCTTTGCTGTTTTATGTTGCTATTATAACACATTAAGTTGAATTTTAACATCACTTTTCAAAAATTTTACAAATTTTTTCTAAATTTATTCAATATATTCCTGCAAAAGGATTTTTTTGTCATGAATATGCAACTATTCTACTTCATCTCTGCCAGAACTTCAAACGGTATGCTTCCGCCAAAAATATCCAGTGCACTGCCAACAGTCACGTCCAGTCTTCCCTGTCCTGCCCTTCGAAGTTCCTCAATATCTGCCATGGAGCCGACACCGCCTGCATAAGTTACCGGATGAGCTGTATACTGTCCCAGAAGTTCCGCAAGTTCTGTCTCAACACCATGAGCCTTTCCCTCCACATCCACTGCATGGACCAGAAATTCATCACAGTAACTTCCAAGCTTTTCCATCAGTTCCAGTGTCACGATCTCTTCTGTAAATTTCTGCCAGCGGTCTGTGACAATATAATAGTTACCGTCTTTTTTGCGGCAGCTTAAGTCCAGCACAAGATGTTCTTTTCCTGCTGTATTCCGGATCTTCTCCAGATTTTCCCAGGAGATCACTCCGTTTTTAAACACATAGGAGGTTACGATCACATGGCTGGCACCAGCCTCCAGATACTCTGACGCATTCTCCGGGCAGATACCGCCTCCGATCTGAAGTCCTCTGGGATATCTTTTCAGGGCAAGAAGCGCCTGGGCTTTCGTCGCTTCATAGTTGGGAGAATCTTTTCCGTTCAAAAGGATCACATGACCGCCCTTTAATCCCGCCTTCTTATAAAGCTCTGCATAAAAAGCCGCATCCTGCTCTGACACAAAATTTTCTGCCGCCTGATCACCCTGATCTTTCAGGCTTCCTCCTACGATCTGTTTTACTTTTCCGTTATGTATATCAATGCATGGTCTGAATTTCATAATCCTGTCCTCCGTTTTCTTTCCATGCACTGATAATAGCATCAGAAGCAGTTTTATGCAATGCTGTGGTAAAATATCTGTAGCACCAGGTTACCTTACAGTTGCTGACCACGAAATAAACAGCAACTCTATCTGCCCTCTACCGCATTTCCTACTGCATTGCCAATATCATCCACCGCATTTCCTACGCCGTCGCCCAGGTCCTTCACACTGTCACCCAGCTCACCGGATACCGTTCCGTCATTTCCGGTTCCGTTGGCATCTGTAGTTCCAGGCGCTGCTGTTGTATTATTTCCATTTCCCGCAGGAGTCACGGTAATATTTCCACCGGCCATCTCATTGTTATCTGTGCCAGAATCTTCAATGATCCCGCCGTTGTCCATCACACCGTCATTATCTGTTTCATCTTCCATAATTCCATTTTCTGTGGCAGTATTTTCGTTTGTATTTTTTTTCTTATTTCTCTCATCATTATTTTTCTCGTCCACAGTTTCATCCGCATTATTTACCTCTGTACCACAGGCTGTAAATGTACACAGAGACAGAGTGAGCAAAGTGCCAAAAAGAATCGCCTTCCATTTTTTCATATGATCTTCTCCTTTTTCTGAAAAATTCTGTATTCCTAATATGGCACTTTTTCCAGTATTCTATCCTGGCAAAAATTTCAAAAATATTCTTTGCTATAAGGCCATATAGCGGACATTCGCATTCCGTTCCACTACATGCTCATGAATGAAATCGCTTCGCAATTTCATTCAAAAAAACGGGCTCCGCTTTTACACGAAACCCGTTTTTATTACCTGTATCATTCTGTTACGGATTAAACTGTCAACCTGTCAGGATCAGCCGATCACGTCACTCATATCGTAACGTCCTGCCGGTTTACCTGCAAGGAATTTGGCTGCTTCTACAGCACCTTTTCCAAAAATAGCCTTGGAATATGCAGTATGCTTGAACTCGATCACTTCGTCCTGACCTGCAAAAATGATCTCATGCTCACCTACGATGGTTCCGCCACGAACTGCGGAGATTCCGATCTCCTTATCGTCACGTTTCTCACGTTTCTGGCTGCGGTCATATACATAATGATACTTGTTATCCATAACTTCATTAATGCTGTCTGCCAGTGCAAGTGCAGTACCACTTGGTGCGTCTACTTTCAGGCGGTGATGTTTCTCAACGATCTCCATGTCAAATCCTGCAGTTGCAAGAACCTTGGCAGCGTCCTGAACCAGTTTCAGAAGTGTGTTGATACCAAGAGACATGTTCGCAGATTTCAGCACTGCAACCTTTTTGGATGTTTCTTCTACTTTCGCAAGCTGCTCCTCGCTTAAGCCTGTGCTGCAGAGAACAACCGGGATCTGGCGTGCGGCACTGTACTCAAGAAGCTTGTCTGTTGCTTTTGCAGAAGAAAAATCAACGATCGCGTCTGCCTCTACCTGGCATGCGTCAATATCGGTGAATACCGGATAGCTGTTTTTTCCCTGATCTGCAATGTCGATACCTGCCACGATCTCTGCATCCGGATCTTTCTCCACGATGCCACTGATCACCTGACCCATATGTCCGTTGCAGCCGTGCATGATGATTTTTACCATAGTATATTCTCCTTTACCTTCCGCTTACAGTCGGATTATTTTGCAAGCTTAAGGCCGAATTTCTCGATCTCTTTTGCAAGAGCAGCCTTTGTGTCTTCTTCCATCTCGCAAAGCGGCATACGAAGCGGTCCTACATTCATTCCCATAAGGTTCATAGCTGTTTTTACAGGAATCGGGTTTACTTCGCTGAACAGTGCATTAATGAGTGGAAGAGCTTTCAGCTGATCCTCTGTTGCTCCCTTTGTATCACCGTCGAAATATTTCATGACCATGTCATGTGTAAACTTCGGTGCAACGTTGGAAAGTACGGAAATAACTCCAAGTCCGCCAAGAGAAAGAATCGGAAGTACCTGATCATCATTTCCGGAGTAAAGCTCAAGCTGTCCGTCTGCCAGAGACATCATCTTGGCGATCTGGGAAAGATCTCCTGTTGCTTCCTTGATTCCGACAATGTTCTTTACATTCTTTGCAAGGTAAGCTGCTGTAGCCGGCTGGATGTTGCAGCCTGTACGGCTCGGTACATTGTACATGATAAGCGGAGTTTCCGGAACTGCATTGGCAATTGCTGTGTAATGAGCGATAAGTCCCTTCTGTGTAGCCTTGTTATAATAAGGTGTTACAATAAGAAGAGCGTCTGCACCATAGGAAGCTGCTTCCTTGGACATCATGATTGCTGTCTCTGTACAATTGGAACCTGTTCCTGCGATTACAGGCACACGTTTGTTAACTTTGTCAATTGTGAACTTGATTGTCTGAAGGTGCTCTCCGTGTGTCAGAGTAGAAGATTCTCCTGTTGTTCCGCAGATAACGATGGCGTCTGTGCTGTTCGCGATCTGATCCTCAAGGATCTCCTCAAGTTTCTCATAATTTACCTTACCGTCTTCGTGCATAGGTGTTACGATTGCAACGCCTGTTCCTTTAAAAATTGCCATTTGTCTTCCTCCTTCTTTCTTCTGTGAACTGTTGCTTATTTCCGTTCCTGTCCGGTCAGCTCTGTTGTCATTGTGGTAACACTGTCCACATATGGCTTCAGTGCTTCCGGAAGCCAGCGTCCGGTCATAACTATGTGCATACTTTCATCCTTCTGCTTAAGCATATCGATGATCGTCTCAACTGGAGCGATTCCTTTATCCATAAGCCCGAGGATTTCATCCAGCAGCAGAAAATCACACTCTCCGGTAGCAATTACCTTCCGTGCAAAATTAAGGCCGTTGAGAATATTGGTTCTCTCTTCTGTCTTTTCCTGCTCACTCAGGTCATTATAGCAGGTGTCCATTTTTTCGAAACGGAAAATCTTGAAATCAAGATTATCCAGATCCTCAAGAAAATCCAGTTCTCTGCGTTCCCTGCCCTTGAGAAACTGTATGATGATCACACTTTTTCCCTGCGCGGCAAAGCGCAAAGCCTGGCCGATAGCCAGTGTCGTCTTTCCTTTCCCGTTCCCGCAATAAACCTCTGTTATTTCTTTTTCCATGATTCTTCCTCTTACTGTTTAGTGAAACCGGTAATTCCCCATTTTTTTAATTTTTCTTATATTACCGCAGATTGGCTGGAAATGCAAGTGTTACCTTAATGTTCCCACCAATATTCCATAACCTGTCCAATGTTACTCAACATATTCCAATTTGCTCACCGAAACTTCATAGGCTATCCTTTTTTCTGTCTCATTTTCACTGATTCGTTTCATATATTCCCTGCTCTGAATTCTGCCCCAGATCAGCACATGTCCGCCTACTTCAAAAGCCGAAGCATATCTGGCATTTCTTCCCCAGCATATACATGGTATGTAATCGGATTTTCCGTAAGGACGGTTGACTGCCATCAGAAGATCCGCAATCTCTCTTCCAAGCGGAGTTTTTCTGTATACAGGCGGTTTGCAGATATACCCGTCCAGAAAAATCTGATTGACCGGTATGGATTCCTCTCCCTCTTCCACAAATTTCACTTCCCTGGCAAATACCGAAAGCACAAGTCTATTTCTCTTTTCCTCATGACGGTTATAGGACCGGAACTGTCCGTGGATTTCAATATACTCCCCAACATAGTCCTGGGTGATATCAATCAGACGCTCGGACACCATCACCGGAATCCTGTCCTCAGAATCGCTGAGACGTTTTACCAGAATATCCATCATATAAAACCCTTCTCCAAAAACCTGATGGCTGAAGGTAAATCCGGTGGCAATACGCCCCATAACCGATACCTGATTGTTTTCAATAATTTTATCTGCCATAATAAGTAGCTCTCCTTCCTCTTCGTGTATTTCGTCTATATCAATCTATGTACAGATGCGCTATAATATGCCTGAAAACTGAAAAACCAAAAATATTTTTTTATGTCTTGTAATCTTCCAAAAATGTGATAGACTATAAATTTGGACATCATTTTTAACAAAAAGATTACTTATATATGGAAAGAAAGGATTTGGATTATATGAAGACCAAGCGTGAAGATGTTCGTAACGTGGCCATTATCGCCCATGTCGATCACGGTAAAACAACACTTGTTGACGAGCTTTTGAAACAGAGCGGTGTTTTCCGTGAGAACCAGGAAGTCCAGGAACGTGTCATGGACTCCAACGATATTGAGCGTGAGCGCGGCATTACGATTCTCTCCAAAAACACCGCAGTTCATTACAAGGGTGTAAAAATCAATATCATCGACACTCCAGGCCATGCGGACTTCGGCGGCGAGGTAGAGCGTGTGCTGAAGATGGTAGACGGCGTTATTCTTCTTGTGGACGCCTTCGAGGGTGCCATGCCTCAGACTAAATTTGTACTTCGTAAAGCTCTCGAACTGAACCTGCATGTTATTGTCTGCATCAACAAGATCGACCGTCCGGAAGCACGTCCGGAGGAAGTTGTTGACGAAGTTCTGGAACTTCTCATGGATCTGGACGCATCTGACGAGCAGCTGGACTGCCCGTTCCTGTATGCCTCCGCAAAAGCCGGCTATGCAGTTCGTAACCTTGAGGACAAGCCTGAGAATATGGCTCCGCTTTTTGAGACCATCCTTGATGCAATTCCTGCTCCGGAGGGAGATCCGGACGGAGATACACAGGTTCTTATCAGCACCATCGACTACAATGAATATGTAGGCCGTATCGGTGTCGGTAAAGTTGAGCGCGGAACCATTTCCGTGAACCAGGAGCTGATGCTTCTGAACCATCATGACCCGGACAAACACGAGCGCGTAAAGATCAGCAAGCTCTACGAATTTGACGGCCTGAACAAGGTTGAAGTCAAGAGTGCTACCATCGGAGCCATCGTTGCGATCTCCGGTATTGCAGATATCCACATTGGAGATACACTCTGTGCAGGAGATAACCCGGAGTCCATTCCGTTCCAGAAGATTTCCGAGCCTACCATCTCCATGAACTTCCTTGTAAACGACAGCCCGCTTGCAGGACAGGAAGGTAAATTTATCACTTCCCGTCACCTTCGTGACCGCCTCTACCGTGAGCTGAATACAGACGTCAGCCTTCGTGTGGAAGACACAGATACAACTGAGTGCTTCAAGGTTTCCGGCCGTGGTGAGCTTCACCTTTCCGTTCTTATTGAGAACATGCGCCGTGAAGGATATGAATTTGCAGTCAGCAAACCGGAGGTTCTCTATCATACAGACGAGCGCGGACGCAAACTGGAGCCGATCGAGATCGCATATGTTGATGTTCCGGAGGAATTTTCCGGTACCATCATCCAGAAACTCAGCGAGCGTAAAGGTGAACTTCAGGGTATGAGCACAGCAAGCGACGGAACTGTACGTCTTGAGTTCTCCATCCCTTCCCGTGGACTGATCGGATTCCGTAACGAATTCCTTACCTCCACCAAGGGTACCGGTATCCTGAACACCATGTTTGACGGATATGCACCATACAAGGGAGACTTCCCGTATCGTAAACAGGGTTCCCTCATCGCTTTCGAGGCAGGCGAGACTGTAACTTACGGTCTTTTCTCCGCTCAGGAGCGTGGTACTCTCTTCGTCGGACCTGGCGAGAAGGTTTACAGCGGTATGGTTATCGGACAGAATGGTAAGGCTGAGGATATCGAGCTGAATGTCTGCAAGACCAAGCACCTCACCAACACCCGTTCTTCTTCGGCAGACGATGCGCTGAAGCTTGTTCCGCCTAAGGTATTAAGCCTTGAGCAGGCAATCGAGTTCATCGACCAGGATGAGCTTCTTGAGGTAACTCCTAAGAGCCTTCGTATCCGTAAACGTATCCTGGATTCCAGAGATCGAAAACGTGCTGCATTCCGCAAGAGCTGATAGAATTTTGACGATTATTTATTGTTTACTGGATTCTGGCAGTGTTTTGCAGTTATAAAGGATTCGGATATATCTTTAACACGATTTACACAACTGTCATACGGGAATCATTTCCTGTATGGCAGTTTTTTTCTGGAATCATTTCCTGCATGACCGTTTCTTTCTGCAGGAAGAATCCAGGCTGCAGGATTCTCTGCCTGTGGCGAATTTCCCTGAACAACATCGGGCTTTCCTGCTCGCAGGATTCTGGCAGTTATCTCCTGCCCTGTTTTTCATTTTCAGACAAATCTATCCATTTCTTTCTGCATTCCTGAAAAAAGTCTCCATATATTTTGCTTAATTGTTCTGAAAACTCAAATAATTTCAAGTTTTTTTATCAATTATGGTTTGACGCTTTACCGTGACATGATATTTTTGTGAATTATTTATCAAAATTCTTCGTTATTTTCATTAATTATTTATCACATTCGCTATTGACGTCTGAAATCTGTTAAATTATAATGTGTTCATGATTGATTGACAAAAGTTTAACGTTAATGTTTTAACTGCATGATACGTTTTGTCTTTTGCCAGCCCCTCATATGTGTGCATGTTTTTTGTCAGTGCTGACAAATATTTAACATGTTTTTTGTGCACAGTGCTGAATTTAAAGATTTTTTTTAAAGGATTTTTCAATAATTCAGCGTTCTGCGGAGTGAAATTTACAGTATTTTCCCCTGATTTTCTGTTCGTCATTTTGCACATAGCGGCAAAATTCAGAATTTGCGTTTTTTTCTGAATTTTGGTACTATATAATCATTGAAACAGAAAATTCAATCAGATTGAATCAACCAAGCAACGCAGCGCGGGGACTTACAAAAACTCTGCAGCATCTGCCGGCATAAAAAAACAGGCCCGCAGAACCACAGATCATTATCATATGAAAACAGGAGGATTCCACATGGCAAAGAAAGAAACTATCCCTACCATCATCGACACTCCAGAAGCCCTGACCGCGAAAATGGCTGCAATGAAAGAAGCACAGAAGATCTTCGCTACCTACACACAGGAGCAGGTTGACAAGATCTTTAAGGCAGCTGCTACTGCCGCCGACAAAATGCGTATCCCACTTGCCAAAATGGCCGTTGAAGAAACAGGCATGGGTATCATGGAAGATAAGGTTATCAAGAACCATTACGCAGCAGAGTATGTTTATAATGCATACAAGAACACACAGACATGTGGTGTTGTAGAAGAAGACAAGGCATACGGAATCAAGAAGATCCTGGAGCCTGTAGGACTGGTTGCCGCAGTTATCCCGACTACCAACCCGACTTCCACAGCAATCTTTAAATCTCTTATTTCTCTGAAAACACGTAACGCAATCATCATCAGCCCGCATCCGCGTGCCAAGAAGTCTACCATTGAAGCAGCGAAAGTTGTTCTGGATGCAGCTGTTGCCGCTGGTGCACCGGAAGGAATCATCGGATGGATCGATATCCCGAGCCTTGAGCTGACCAACATGGTTATGCAGAACGCAGATATCATCCTCGCAACCGGTGGTCCTGGAATGGTTAAGGCAGCTTACTCCTCCGGTAAACCTGCTGTTGGTGTTGGACCTGGAAATACACCTGCCATCATTGATGACAGTGCAGATATCCGTCTTGCAGTTAACTCCATTATCCACTCCAAGACATTTGACAATGGTATGATCTGTGCTTCCGAACAGTCCGTAACTGTTCTGGAGAGCATTTATAAAGAAGTAAAAGAAGAGTTCCTTTACAGAGGATGCTACTTCCTTAAAAAAGACGAGATCGAGAAAGTCAGAAAGACAATCCTCATCAACGGCGCTCTGAATGCCAAGATCGTAGGCCAGAAGGCAGCTACCATCGCCGAGATGGCAGGCGTTACCGTACCGGCTGAGACCAAGATCCTTATCGGTGAGGTTGAGTCCGTTGATATCAGCGAGGAATTCGCACACGAGAAACTTTCCCCTGTACTTGCCATGTACAAGGCTAAGAATTTTGACGATGCTATCGCAAAAGCTGAGCGTCTTGTTGCTGACGGCGGCTACGGCCATACATCTTCCCTCTACATCAACGTGAATGAGACAGAGAAGATGGATAAATTCGAGGCAGCTATGAAGACCTGCCGTATCCTTATCAATACGCCTTCTTCTCAGGGTGGTATCGGTGACCTTTACAACTTCAAACTTGCTCCATCCCTCACTCTTGGCTGCGGTTCCTGGGGCGGTAACTCCGTATCCGAGAACGTTGGTGTCAAGCACCTTCTGAATATCAAGACCGTTGCTGAAAGGAGAGAGAATATGCTCTGGATGAGAACACCGGAAAAGGTTTACTTTAAGAAAGGCTGTATGCCGGTTGCTCTTGACGAGCTCGGTACTGTTATGGGCAAGAAACGCTGCTTCATCGTAACAGACTCCTTCCTCTACAAGAACGGTTACACCAAACCGATCGAAGATAAACTGGATCAGATGGGCATCGTTCATCCATGCTTCTCTGATGTAGCACCAGATCCATCTCTCGCTTCCGCAAAAGCCGGAGCCAAGGCTATGACAGCATTTGAGCCTGACTGCATCATCGCTCTTGGTGGTGGTTCCGCAATGGATGCCGGCAAGGTTATGTGGATGCTTTATGAGAATCCGGACGCTGACTTCTCCGATATGTCCATGGACTTCCTGGATATCCGTAAGAGAGTTTACACCTTCCCGAAGATGGGTAAAAAAGCTTACTTCGTAGCAATCCCGACATCTTCCGGTACAGGTTCCGAGGTTACACCTTTCGCCATCATCACAGATCAGGATACCGGCGTTAAATGGCCGCTGGCTGACTATGAGCTTCTTCCGGATATGGCGATCGTAGATACCAACAACATGATGAGCGCACCGAAGGGACTGACCCGTGCTTCCGGTATCGACGTTATGACACATGCAATCGAGGCTTATGTTTCCATGATGGCTTCCGATTACACAGACGGTCTTGCACTGAAAGCGATCAAACTGGTATTTGAGTATCTGCCACGTGCATATAAAGACGGCAACGATGTAGAGGCAAGAGACCATATGGCTAACGCTTCCTGCATGGCAGGTCTTGCATTCGCCAATGCATTCCTCGGTGTTAACCACTCTCTCGCTCACAAACTTGGTGCTTTCCATCACCTGCCACACGGTATCGCAAACGCAGTTGTTCTTCTGGATGTTATGCGTTACAACAGTGCTGAGGTTCCGACCAAGATGGGTACCTTCCCACAGTACCAGTATCCAAAGACACTTGCCCGCTATGCTGAGATCGGCCGTTCTGTAGGTCTTACAGGCAAGAACGATGCAGAAGTATTCGAAAAACTTCTCGCCAAACTGGATGACCTGATGAGAACAATCGAGATCATGCCTACAATCCGTGACTACGGCGTAGATGAGAAATACTTCCTGGAGACTCTGGATGAGATGTCCGAGCAGGCCTTCAATGACCAGTGCACCGGCGCTAACCCGAGATATCCACTTGTATCCGAGCTGAAAGATATCTATCTGAAGGCATACTACGGAGAAATGCCAAAGAAAGAAGAGAAAAAAGCCAAATAAATGTGGAACACCCTTCTAAGGGAAACACGGCCGGGAGTTTATTCGCTCCCGGCTGCGTTTCCTTTGCTTATTTCCCTCTTGCAAAAGATCCCCGATACAGTTCTGTATGAACAGGCTGTACCGGGGATCTCTTATATAATCGCTTTATAATTATCGTTTATTCTCGTTAATTTATTTCAGGCCATACTCTGCTGCAAGTTTCTTAAACTCCGGAAGAGAATTTACAATGGTATCATAAGATACACAGTATGCCAGTCTCACATAACCAGGGCATGCGAAGGAGCTTCCCGGTACCATGAGGATGTTATATTTCTTGCCGGCCTCGCAGAAGGCTTTTTCATCAGCTACCGGAGATTTTACGAAGAGATAGAACGCACCCTGTGGTTTGATGCACTCAAAGCCGCATTCTTTCAGGCCATTGTAAAGTGCCTGACGGTTTTTATCGTAAGCTGCAAGATCTGTCTTTGCATCTACACATTTCGCAACTACTTTCTGGATCAGGGATGGTGCATTTACGCAGCCAAGTGTACGGTTTGCGATGGTTGCAGCTGAGATCAGTTCTTCACTTCCGTCCGCCTCATCCGGGATCACCAGATATCCGATACGCTCTCCCGGAAGGGAAAGAGATTTGCTGTAAGAATATCCCACAACTGTATTGTCATAATATTTCGTCAGGTACGGAACTTCCACGCCATCGTAAGCCAGTTCACGGTATGGCTCATCGGAGATCAGGTAGATCACGGTTCCGAACTCTTTTTGTTTTGCTTCCAAAATTGCGGAAAGTTTCCTGATTGTTTCTTCTGAATATACAACTCCGGTCGGATTGTGCGGAGTATTTACGATAACTGCTTTTGTCTTCGGTGTGATCTTCTGCTCAAATTCAGCGAGATTTGGCTGGAAGGTTGTGGTATCCGGAGAGATTTCCACAAGGACACCGTCATAATTGCGGACATATGCACCGTATTCCAGAAAATATGGTGCAAAAACGATCACCTCTTCTCCCGGGTTCAGGATCGTCTTCAGAATTACGTTCAGGCCGCTTGCAGCGCCTACTGTCATGATCAGGTTCTTTGCAGAAAATTTTGTATCAAAACGTCTGTTTAAAGATTCTGCGATAGTCTGGCGTACATCTTCAAAACCTGCGTTGCTCATATATCCGTGAAGGACGGTCGGGTCCGTATTATTTACAAGATCGATAATGGCTTCACGAACACTGTCCGGCGCCGGTACACTTGGATTTCCAAGGCTGAAATCAAAAACCTTATCTGCGCCGTATTTTGCACGGAGGCGGTTTCCTTCCTCAAACATCATACGGATGGCAGAATTGTTTTTTACGTAGGGTTTCATTTTTTCTGATATCATTTCGTGTTCTCTCCTTTTATTCTGAGCAGGCTTGCTCCTCCTGATACAAGCAAGTCCCCACCCATTGCTTATTGCTTTTCACAACCCCACAGGGCTCTTCCCTGATCTGGTTTAATTTCTACATCATCATTTTCACCGTTTCCTGACAATCTTGTTTATAATTGTACCCCGTTTCCGTCTGGCGTGTCAATACTTTATCAAATTAAAGTGTATATAAAAAAATCCCTGGGAAAGTGACACACATTCTCAGGGAACTTCCTTTATTTGGTTAAACCCACATTATATACTTCTATTTCTCAACATCTGTTATCAAACTTATTGATTTCCCAGCTTCGTCCTCACACCCCACACAGCCAGCGAGCTTCCCACCAGCGCAACAACGAACCCGGCAAGGACATCTGTAGGATAATGGACACCAAGATATAATCTGGAAAATGCCACCAGCGCTGCCAGGACTACTGCCGGGATTCCAATTTTCTTCGGGAGCATCCGAAGCATTACCAGGGCAACGGCAAAGGATGCTGTTGTGTGGCCTGACGGAAAGGAGAAATCCGTTGGTTTGGCGATCAGCGGGATCAGAGCTTCGATTTCCGCAAAAGGCCTTGGCCTTGCTACTATGTTTTTGAGAAGCAGATTCGTAACGATCACTCCGAAAATCAGGGACAAAACTGCCGCATAGCCTGTTTTTCTTGTCTTTGGAACAGCAAGAAGAACAACTGCACAGAGGATCCAGAACCATCCTCCGTTTCCCAGAAATGTAACGATTTTCATAAATGGTGTCAGCATATCCGTTCTTAAATGCTGCTGGATCTGGAGAAGGATTTCTCCGTCCAGATTCTGTACTGACTGTAAAAAAGTATTCATAATGTATTCCCTTCTCTTTCTGCTGCGACAGACAGATAAAATACCAGGACTCATCTTCCGCCGCGCATTCTTTACTGTTGATTATTATACCGTACATCTCTTGATTTTCTGCGAACGAAAACTAAATATTTTATAAATAAAACGCCCCTACACTGTCCAAAACATCGCACAGCACAGAGGCGTCTCCTTCCCGTTACGTAAAACTTTCTATATCAATTTTTCTTTTTCTTACAAGATGCCTGCGCTTTGTGTTTTATGCTTTACGCACCGCGCTCGGCTTCCCGCTCCTTGTAATGATGTGCTTCCTCCAGCATCATATCTTTCACCTTCATCAGTCGGATCTGGGTACTTCTCTCGTTCTCATCCAGCTTCATGGTGATGTATTTGATGTTTGCCTGTGCTTCCGGTATGATAACATGCTCCAGGGCGTTTACACGGCGCCTTGTTTTTTCAATCTCAGAAGCCATCAGCTGACAGGCTTTTTCCACTTCTGCCAGGCGGAGCCATGTCCGGAAGGATATCCGCCAGGGATTTTACCGCTCCGTCCAGATCACTGGAGGTAAAAGCAAAACCATAGGAATAGATATCGTTGGCGTCCGGTGTTCTTGTTTTGTATTCAAAAACAGGAATATCCACACTCATGACATTCTTTTTGCCGGTTTCCAGATAGACTTCCTGCTTGGGAGCCATCAGAGCAGTGTTCAGAGTCTCCTCCGACATTCCGGCTTTTGCAATGACAAAATTGGTGTTGGCACTTCGGATACCAGCCTCTACTTTTTTACGCAGCTCCATGTTCTCGCGCACCAGATCCAGGAACTGTCGCATCAGCTCGTCCCGCTTATCCTTCAGAAGCTTATGGCCACGGACTGCAGTCACCAGCTTCTTTTTCTGCTTCGTAAGCTCCATACGGGTAGGATTCACCTGTGTTGATGCCACAAATCATCCCCCCTTTATACTTTTCCGTAATACTGGTCAAGGAATTTGTCATCGATACGTTTCAGCTCGCTTCTCGGAAGAATGGAAAGCAGCTTCCAGCCGATGGCCAGGGTTTCCTCGATATCACGGTTTGCCTGATAGCCCTGGGAAACATATTCCTTCTCAAAAGCATCCGCAAATTTCGCATAGATCAGGTCAATGTCAGAGAGGGCAGCCTCACCAAGAATGGTCATCAGCTCTTTGGCCTCTTTACCACGGGCATATGCGGCAAACAGCTGGTTCATGGTGTTGGCATGGTCTGCTCTTGTCTTACCCTCACCGATACCTTTATCTTTCAGTCGTGACAGAGACGGAAGAACATCAATGGGCGGTGTGATTCCTTTACGGTAAAGCTCACGGCTCAGAATGATCTGTCCCTCTGTGATGTAACCGGTAAGGTCAGGGATCGGATGGGTCTTGTCATCCTCAGGCATGGTCAGGATCGGAACCATGGTGATACTTCCTGCTTTTCCTTTCTGACGGCCTGCACGCTCGTAGAGAGAAGCAAGGTCTGTATACATGTATCCGGGATATCCACGACGGCCCGGAACCTCTTTACGTGCTGCAGAAACCTCACGGAGAGCATCCGCATAGTTTGTGATATCTGTAAGGATTACAAGAACGTGCATGTCTTTTTCGAAGGCAAGATACTCTGCTGCTGTCAGTGCCATTCGCGGAGTAGCGATACGCTCAACAGCCGGGTCATTTGCCAGGTTTACAAAAAGAACAGTACGGTCTATAGCCCCAGTTTCCTTAAAGCTCTCTACGAAGAAGTTTGACTCCTCAAAAGTGATACCCATGGCAGCAAATACAACGGCGAACTGCTCGTCTTTTCCGCGAACCTTCGCCTGTCTCGCGATCTGTGCCGCAAGCTGTGCATGAGGAAGACCGGATGCGGAGAAGATCGGAAGTTTCTGCCCACGTACCAGGGTGTTCAGTCCGTCAATAGCGGATACACCGGTCTGGATAAACTCCTCCGGATAACTTCTGGCTGCCGGATTCATCGGCAGGCCATTGATATCTCTTCTCTCTTCCGGAAGGATCTCCGGACCGTCATCAATGGGACGGCCCAGTCCGTCAAAGACACGGCCCAGCATATCGCCGGATACACCAAGCTCCATGCTTCGTCCCAGAAAACGTACTTTACTGTTGGAAAGGTTGATACCTGTGGAACTCTCAAACAACTGTACCAGCGCATTGCTTCCGTCAATCTCCAGAACACGGCATCTTCTTGTTTCGCCATCGGCAAGCTCAATCTCACCCAGCTCGTCAAATGCCACATCTTCAACGCCTCGTACCAGCATCAAAGGGCCGGCAACTTCCTGTATGGTCCTATATTCTTTTGGCATTTTACAGGCCCTCCTTTCCCAGAAGTTCCGCAGTCTCTGCTGCAAGCTGGCGGGTTACCTTCTCATATTCCGCTGCCAGCTGATCTTCTTTTGTATATTTGTAACGGCCGATCTGCTCACGTACCGGCAGTTTTACGATATCATTGATATCTGCACCCTGTTTCAGCGCATCCAGGCCTGCATCATAGAATGCAAGTACCAGGCGCATCATGTTGTGCTGTTTTTCCAGAGATGTATAGGTATCGATCTCATGGAAAGAGTTCTGATGAAGGAAGTCCTCGCGGATGGAACGGGCTGCTTCCATTTTCAGGCGGTCGCCCGGAGAAAGTGCATCCATACCTACCATCTTTACGATCTCCTCCAGCTCTGCCTCTTCCTGGAGAAGGGTCATCATTCTCTGACGGAGCTCCATCCAGTCCGGCGCCACATTTTCATCAAACCATCCACCTACACTGTCCAGATACAGGGAATAACTGGTCAGCCAGTTGATTGCCGGGAAGTGACGTTTGTATGCAAGGTTTGCATCCAGTCCCCAGAATACCTTCACGATTCGAAGTGTTGCCTGGGAAACAGGCTCGGAAATATCACCACCTGGAGGAGATACCGCACCGATAGCTGTCAGGGCACCTTCTCTTCCGTCTTTTCCATTACAGATCACGTGTCCGGCACGCTCGTAGAACTGTGCAAGACGGGAACCCAGATACGCCGGGTAACCTTCCTCACCTGGCATCTCCTCCAGTCGTCCGGACATCTCACGGAGAGCCTCGGCCCATCTGGAAGTGGAATCTGCCATCAGTGCTACAGAGTAACCCATATCACGGAAATACTCCGCAATAGTAATACCTGTATAAATAGAAGCCTCACGTGCCGCAACCGGCATATCTGAGGTGTTTGCGATCAGAACAGTTCTCTCCATCAGAGACTGTCCGGTTTTCGGGTCTTTCAACTCCGGAAACTCGTTCAGAACGTCTGTCATCTCGTTTCCACGCTCACCGCAGCCGATATAAACTACGATATCTGCCTCTGCCCATTTTGCAAGCTGATGCTGGATAACGGTCTTGCCGCTTCCGAACGGGCCAGGAACTGCTGCCACACCACCCTTGGCGATTGGGAACATGGTATCAATAACACGCTGGCCTGTTACCAGAGGTTTTGCCGGCGGAAGTTTTTTCTTGTATGGACGGCCACGTCGTACCGGCCAGTGCTGCATCAGTGTCAGTTCTTTATCTCCGTCTGCCGTGGAAAGAACTGCAACGGTCTCATCTACGGTAAACTCACCGGATCTGATTTCTTTCAGAGTACCTTTCATATTGGGTGGTACCATGATCTTCTGTGTAACAACGATGGTCTCCTGAACGGTTCCGAGAACATCGCCGCCTTCCAGCTCATCTCCCACTTTTGCGACCGGGACGAAATTCCATTTTTTATCCCGCTTCAGTGCAGGTACCTCAACACCTCGTTTCAGGTTGTTGCTGCCTGCTACTTTCATAATGTCATCCAGCGGACGTTGGATTCCATCGTAAATACTTGTGATAAGGCCAGGTCCCAGTTCCACGGAAAGGGGAACTTCCATAGACTCTACCGGTTCTCCCGGGCGAAGTCCTGAAGTCTCCTCATATACCTGTATGGAAGCCTCATCTTCATGCATCTCAATAATCTCACCGATCAGACGCTGGCTGCTTACACGAACCACGTCATACATATTCGCATCTCGCATACCTTTGGCAATTACCAGCGGTCCTGCTACCTTCTTAATGGTCCCTCTGCTCATCTGAACCAATCACCTGCTTTCTTGTCACTCATTGCTGAAAAGAATATCGGAGCCAACTGCCGTCTCCACAGATTTCTTTACATTTTCAATTCCTGCGCCTGTATTTCCGGCAATTCCCGGTATCTGAATGATCGCCGGCATCAGCGCTTCACTGTATTTACTGATCTCAGCGGAAAGCTGGGCTGCCAGCTGTTCCGTAATATAAATAACCGCATATTCACCGGCTGCCAGACGGTTTAGCTTCTCTTTTCCCTCTGCGGGATCTTCCACCGGAAAGGTATCAAGGCCAAGCGCCGCAAACCCGTAAATGCTGTTATAATCACCCAAAACCGCGATCTTATACATACATTTCCCTTGCCCTTTCCCGGATAAACTCTTCCGGAAGGCCGCTGCGCTTTCCGGTGAGAATGATCCGCACCGTCTTGATCTCATTCTCACGGGCGAGCACATAGGCTACCAGCGGTCCCAGTGAAAATGAATTGTACAGCTGAGGTCGGATAGTCTCCATGATCTGGTTGTCACACCATCTCTCAAAAGCGGAAGCCGATTCCGCCAGTGCCAGAGCTCCGTCCCCGTATTTCGTTTCTGCCAGATAACTCATGATCTGATCCATTCCGCTGACTGCAGCGTGGATCAGTCTTTCCTTATCCAGTGTGTCACATTCTGCCATAGCTTTTTTCATGAAGTCCGAACTTTTTCCTGTTTTGCAGGCACGGACTGCGATCCGGATATCTGCTACCGCAACTGTAGATTCCGCATACTGCCGGACGATCTCTTCTTTCGATCTCTCCCCGGCCGCTCTTATGGCATCCAGTGCCGCCCGGTCTACGATAATATCCGCAAGCTGTCCATCTCTTGTGTGCAAAAAGGTCTCATAGGCTTCTCTTGCCGCTTCTCGCATATCTTCCGGAAAACGGTCGTATTCTTTATCCTTCAGGAATTTCACCATATCCTCGCCGTCAATGGCACAGTCGCTGAAAAAAATATTCGGCGTTGTCCCATCCAGGATGCTGGCCTTCACAGCCGCTTTCAGGTTATGGAAAAGATCCTGATAAGAGAGAACGGAAAAAACAGATCGGTCCGCTACCAGCGAATCCATGATCTCCCAGATCTTTTCTCGCTCCCTGGAAAGAATGGCGTCCGCACCGGCTGCAGGATCACCGTTTCCCCAGCCCTTCTCTGTAAGGATCTGAAGGCACTGCTGCTCATCCTGACATGCCAGAAGCTGTTCGATCGCCGCCTGATTCAGAAGTCCGGTCTCCAGAACACGTATCCGCGCCACCGCATAGGCATAATCTTCACCAAACATATTTCACGCCCTCCTTTTTGCGATGGTGTTTTACGCAAACAAAATCTTTCTTACCTGATCCAGAAGTTCATCCCGTTTCTCTGCAAACATGGCATCAATGGAACAGTTTTCCTCAATGCCGCCGTATACCAGGATAAAACCTCCGTCTATATTTCTGGCTTCACCGGAAATCTCCAGTGTGCCGCCTTTTTTCTGTGCCAGGCCTTTAATCTCCTCACGGAAATTCGCCGGCATACGTTCCAGATCCTTCTTTGAAAAACAGATCTCTCCTTCTCTTGGAAGCAGATATTTCTCTGCCATACTCTTAAGGATCTCAAAATATTTTCCTTCATCCAGATTCTTCACACGGTCACAGGCATCCGCAATCACCTTCCCGATCAGCTCCTGCTTGGCTGCAAGAACTGCGGTACGTTTCTTCATATCTGCGGCGGAAGCTGTCCGCTCTTCATAGCTTTTCACCTTTGCCCTGGACTGTTCTTCCCTCTGCTGCCGAATCTTATCAGCTTTTTCTCCGGCTTCCCCGAGGATCTCCGCGGCTTTTTTCTCCGCGTCACTGATCATAACGGCTGCAGAAGCATCGGCTTCTTCAAGAATCTGGCTTACCATCTTCTCTAATCCTGTCATGATCTGCCCCTCCTGATGAATCAAACCTGAATTCCGCTGACTGCAAGAATAGAGATCAGAAGAGCCAGAATCGCATATGTCTCAACCATTGCCGGGAAAAGCATAGCTTTACCGAACTGCTCCGGCTTCTTGGCTACGATGCCGATGGAAGCTACGGAAGTTTTTCCCTGATGGATCGCGGAAAGAAGGCCTGCAATGGCGATCGGGAGACATGCCACAAAGATCATAAGTCCGGTTTCCAGAGAAATATCGGCAACACCGCCGCCCAGGATCCCGACCTTGGAAAGTGCAAGGAATGCTACCAGCAGTCCGTAAATACCCTGGGTACCAGGAAGAAGCTGAAGAAGCAGAACCTTGGCAAATTTGTCCGGATCTTCCGTTACAACGCCTGCTGCTGCACGGCCGGCTGTACCAACGCCGATAGCGGAACCAATACCTGCAAGAGCTACGGAAATTGCTGCTCCCAATAATGCCCAAACGATACCACTCATAATATTAATCCTCCTTAATATCTACATATTTTGTATTTTCGCGGAAGGGGTGGAACTCTTTTCCTCCGCCCTCAAAGAATTTGCCGAAGAACTCTACGTACTGTAATCGGCAGGTGTGCACGTATGCACCCAGAAGATTGATCAGAAGGTTAAACGTATGACCAATCACAAATACAAGAATAAATACGATCCATCCAAAAATACTGTCTCCCAGCATACTGCCCATCTGGTTCATAACCGACGCAATAACACCGGTAGCCAGTCCCAGAGCAAGAAGTCTGGAATAGGAAAGGATATCACTGACCCATCCTGTGATGTTATAAAGGTCGTAAGCTCCAAGCGCCAGCCGGAGGAACGGATTCTTCTTATCTCTTCCTGACATGAAGAGAATTCCCACTGCTCCGATGATGGCCATCCATTTGCCCACCTGTATCACTGCGGGCGGAAGGTTCAAGTTCATCTGAGAAATAGAACGGAACATGCTGCTCGGGATAAAGATAAGGATCAGTCCCATAAGGAGCATGAACCAGAGTACTACATCGCAGAAAAAGTCGAGATATTTTCTGTCACGGATCAGCATGTAGCCCTTAAGTCCCATTCCAAGGAACATATGGATCAGGCCAAACAGCATGGAGAACACTAGAAGTCTCATAGGCTCATTCAACGGTGCAAACCATACCGGCTTCACAGTGACCGGTTTATGCAGATATACTCTTGAGAATACATCGATAAAATCTCCGAAATATCCGCCAAACATTACGCCCCAGAACAAAGTGGACAGTCCACAGTACATGAACAGCCGGATGGATTTCTGCATTCCGCTTTCCATTCTGGGGAATTTCAGAAGCACTCCCAGACAGACCGCAAACACGATCAGTCCGTAGGCTGCATCTGATAGCATCAGTCCGAAAAGGAATACATAGCAGGCTGTCATAATGGTGGACGGATCGATCTCTCCCTTTCCGGGAAGACCAAACGCTGCAAGAACTCCTTCTCCTGCCGCTCCGAATCTGCTGTTCTGAAGGGCAACCGGAACATTTTCTCCATCAGCATCTTCTGCTTCAAAAACAATATCGTACTTCTCCGTAAGCCGTTTCTCCATTGCGGGAACCTGTTTCTTCGGAAGATATCCTGTCACAAAAAAAGTGCTCTCTGACTGGCGGAGCTGACCTAAAACTTCATATTTCTGTGCACGGATCCGGAAGTAATCGGATACAAGCTGAAGGGAATTCTTCCTGTCATGAAGATCACGGATCTGCTCCCGGATCTGTTCGGATTCTTCCTGGATGCGCACCACTTCATTCTTAAGGTTCTCCAGTTCCTGTGCCGGAACCTCTGATACCAGCTGTGCCGGTCTTGCGAATCCCTGCATGCGGAGTGCTTCTTCCATCTCCTGTGCCTGTGTCTTCAGACAGACAACCACCAGGCTCAGCTTACCGGCATCATTTGAGATTTCCTGGATGTCAAAAGCTTCAAGCTGTGGTGCGTCCACTGCCAGCTGACTGTATACCTGGTCCAGAGTTACATTCCCGTCAATACTTCCCACAAGTACTGCCGTTTTCGCTGTTCCCTGCGAATTCATGGGGATATCCAGATCCAGCCATGGAGCAAGTGCCGCTTCCTGCTGTTCGATCTTAACTACCGCTGCGCTGTTCTCTGTGAGTTTCTTCCGGTACCCCTGGATCTCTCTGGCTGTCCTCAGGATCTCTTCCTGATCCCGGATGGCTTCTTCCTCCTGCTTTCTTCCGATCAGAGGCTTTCCTGCCAGGGATGCCAGCATAGATCCCTTCTCCTTCGAAAATTCATCCAGAATCTCGATTGCCTGATCGCACAGGGATGCGTTCTTTTCGAAGATCAGTCTGGCATTCATGGTATCCATGGTCTTAAGTTCCGGGTCCAGTTCCGCCGCATCGATCTCCAATACTCCAAGTGACTGCAGTTCTTCCAATATGGCCTTACGGTTCTTCTTCATTGCGCAGATACTGATTCGCTGCATCTGCAATACTGCCATTTTCGCATTCCCCCTCTCAGAACAAACTGTCCATTACTGTCTGGATGGCCTGCTCATGCCTCGACTCCGCTTTCTTTTTCAAAGCTGCAAGCTCCTCCTCTGCCTGTCCAACGACAGTGTTCTCTGTACTGTGTGCACGTTCTTCGGCTGCTTTCATATCAGATGCCGCCTGTTCACCTGCGGTTATTTCCGCTTTTCTGATAATCTCCTCCGCCTCTTTCTCAGCTTCGCTGATGATGTTCTGTGCACGGACGGATGCGTCTTTTATTTTCTGCTGTGCTTTTGCCTCCGCCTCTTTCACTGCCTTGATCGTTTCCTGGATCATCTGATCACCGCCTCTCTGCATATCCAAATTGTACCACAACTTTTTATCTAAAACAATGTTTATTATGCAATTTAACGAAAAATATATTCTTTTTGCGTCAAAAAATCGTCAAATTCGTTATATTTTTACCATTTTTTCGCAAACTTTTTATTTGTTTATTCTGTTCATATTTTTTGTTTTTATTCACAAAAAATGTTCCACACAGCACAAAAAAGCCATCTGCCAGATGAAATCACTTTTTACGTTTTCATCTGGTAAATGGCTTTTGATCTTCTGGCTTTTGATTCTCTTTACATTTGCTGCCTGTCAGTTATATATATAATTTGCGTAATCTTCGCTTCCAAGGTTTTCTGCGTCGATCCATGCAGGGTCAAGTAAAACTTTTTTCTCAATTTTTGTTTCTTTCTTCGGTGCGGTGGACTGAATGGCTGCCCACATGGTCTGATATCCCATTGCATACGGATTCTGTGAAAGAACTCCAAGCTCCTGTCCGTTTTTGATTGCTTCCTGCTGTTTGCTGGTGGCATCCACACCTATCATGGCAACTTTATTCTCACCGTTGTCTTTATTTACTTCCAGAAACATCTCGGAAACATTGGCATTGGTGCAGAAAACTCCATCCAGTGCAGGATATTTATCCAGAACTTCTTTCATCGCTTCTTTCATATCATCAACCTGATCAGAATATACAGTTTCTACAACTTTAATGTCTGTATAATTTGCGATATTATCCAGAAATCCCTTTACACGCTCCTGTGAACTCTGGGTCTTCTCCTGTGCGGAAAAAATTGCTACATTTCCCATTTTTCCAATGGCGCTTCCAAGCTTATATGCAGCGTACTTACCAATCTGTGTATTGTCTGTTCCCCGAAAAGCTCTGACCAGTTTCGTATCGCTGACATTAGAATCAAATGCGATCACAGGAATGCCGTTTTCTTTGGCAGCTTCCAGCTGTGCCTGGCAGGAATCCATGTCTCCGGCAGAAAGGCATACTACAGATGGATTCTCGGCAATTACCGCATCAAGAGTATTGATCTGACTTTCTACATCTTCCTCGTTATCCGGTCCTTCGAAAGTCATTGTGATCTGCTTGTCTTTCTTGAAGCCGTATGCCTCATTCACATCTTTGACAGCAGCTTCCATTCCTTCTTTCACTTTATCCCAGAATTCGCCTTTTTTGCATTTGCTGACAACAGCTATTCTGGCACCTTCTTCAATAGAAAGATTATCGTCGATCTCCGGGATGAGTGGACTCTTTTTCTCTTCTGCTTTCTTGGCTTCCGGGGTTTCCTGGGCATCTGCTACAAGCGGTGCAACAAGCTTCTCTGCTTCTTCTTTCTGGCATCCTGTCAGCAGGGTTACCGTAGCCAACAAGGCTACCGACGCTACTGCAGCTCTTCTCATTTTAATCTCCTCTTCCTCGCTGGTTACTGTTCTTCATCGTCTGCATTATCCGTCTACAGTAACTTATACTTTACAAAACTCTTACATTTGGTTACTCGCTTTTTACATTATACACTTTTTCGCTTTTCCGTCCAGAGTTTTTACAGTTTTTTCACAAAATCCAGAAATGCAGTTCCCTGCGGCTCTGTTTCAAATTTCATTATTTTTCCTGTTTTCGGGTGTTTAAATTCCAGACCGCAGGAACATAAGCCAAGAGAAGTACCTTTTTCCCCTGAAGGGTTGTATTTTCGGTCTCCAAGAAGAGGAATTCCCGCATGTGAAAGCTGTACACGGATCTGGTGATGACGTCCTGTTTCCAGTTTGATTTTAAGAAGAGCACGGGATTTTCCATTCATTTCTTTTTGATCAAGGACTCTATAATGGAGAATTGCTTTTTTTGCTCCAGGTGTATTTTCCGGTACTGCCTGAGACATGTTGGCTTTTCCGTTTTTTTTCAGATAGTCAATAAAAATTCCTTCCTGCTTTCCTGGCACACCTTCAGTTACTGCCAGATAATATTTACCTGCGCCGCCTGCCATTATCTGTTTGCTTAGATTCCCTGCTGCTCCCTGAGTTTTTGCAAATACAAGGACACCTTCCACCGGTTGATCCAGGCGATGGACCACTGCCAGATATGGAATCTTTCCAGGTGTTTTCTGTGCCAGATAGTTCTTCAGGGCACTTTCCATATCCATGGTTCCGATTCTCGCTGCCTGTACCGGCATTCCCGACGGTTTCCTGCATACAAGAATTTCTTTATCTTCATATAAAATATTTTCGTTGATCTGATTGTTCCACATATGTTTTCACCACTGCTGTTATTTTTGGGTTTCCTTTCTTCATGAAGTATAACGGAAGATATCGATACTGGCAACTGGTAAATATAACAATTAACATAACAGAAAATGAGACGGTCATCACTTTTTACTTTAATAATTTCAAAAATGATGACCGTCTCAACACTCTTCGTTATTCAATTTTTCTTCCTCTTTGTTTTTTGAATAATGTTTTCTGGTTATATGATTTTCTGTCAACCGAAATTTCTGATTTTATATGATTATAAAATAATTTCGATTCTCTTTATTCAATTTTATACACTTTTCTTTTTCTACGTTCTCTCTTCTTTTTTATTTCCTGCTCATAAGCGATTGATATATGTAAGTATATCTTTTCGATTATTTAGAAAGTTGTATAGGATTGAAATCGTTTTTTCCGAAGTTCGATTTCCTTTTTTGAAGAATTTCGGTGGTTATACTTCTTTCTGTTTCCTCAACAATTCTGGACTTAACTTCTTAAATTCAAAACCGTTTGTCATCTCTGTACTTCGTGATCTGCTGATTCAAATCGACCTATTGGGATTTTCTCCTCTGCAGTTCTTTAAAGTATCCTGAAAAAAGTTCCTGCCCGTTTCTTCGATCTTAATATCCTATCAGATATTCTTCTGATGCAAAGCTTCAATCCATATCCTGATGAATCTGATATGCATTTCAAAGTATCGTTCTCATCTTCACTTCTGTTCCTGGAATCTCTTCTTTCCAACGAACCGGTGAGCTGAGGGTTTTACTCTTTCGGGAAATATTTCTTTACATATTTCCTGAAATCTTTGTCTCAGGTGTGTGACAGTTGTTCAATATGAGTTACCGATTCTATATTACCTGAAATACTGATTTCCTTAACTTTCTTATTTCTCTCATCTTAACTTCAGTTAAAATATAAGTAAGATTTAAGAGGTTCTTATTTATATCTTATGAGAGAAATGATTGTGTTCTTAAGGGTTATCATTATGTGATATGTATCAGGTCTTTCTTGCAGGAAATCCGGTTCCTGTCACTCTCATATTGATGGATGTGATTGTTATGTTCCCACTGGAATCACCTTTTCCTTTCTTCATCCTTTCATGTGCATCTATGCTATGAATTGAATGAATTTCTGATTTTTTAATTTCTTTGTTTTGTTTTTTCTCTTGTTCTTTTTGATGGTCTTATAATACCATCGTTAGTTCGTTTTGTCAATACATTTTTAAATTTTTTCTTTAATATTTTTGTCATTCTTCGTTTTATGTGTATATATTTTATTATTTATTTATATTTTTTATTATTTTCTGTAAATTCTTTTTTTATCAGCCTACAGACGGTTTTTTGTGGTCTGTAACTTCCCAGTAGCCATTTTGTGTTATCTGTCATTATCCTCCCCTCTGATCCTGTCGTAAATTTCCTGGTTTGATTTAACAGAGCGCTTACCGGTAGTCTGTTTATAGGATAGCACATGTCCGATAACTGGCTTTAACTTAATCTTTTCGATAAAAATCCCCAGGCAGGTTATTGTCTGAATGACATTTCTCCTGACTGGGGATTTGTTTTTTATTTTCTACATTTATTACATTAACTTTAAGTCAAATTGCCTGAAGCAACTTACTTCCATCAAGAACAGCCACCGGTGATAATAAAAGTACCGGAAAACACCGTCCCTATTGAAGTTTAATCAGAAACGTATACTTCTCGCCTGCCTGGAGCTGGAAAGAATCTTCTGCGCAGGTCAGATCACCGTCATCTGAAACATAGTAAATCTTCTCAATTCCTTTATCGCAGTTCATAGCATAACGACCGGAAACATCCGGAACAGACTGAACCATCATCCACTTTTTTCTGCCCTCCAGCATTACGGTAGTCATATCCTCCGTCTTTATCTCAACCGGATCCTTTCTTCCGATTTCGACACTTTCCGTATCTTCAAACACCGCTCCGGTTGCCAGTTCTTTTACCACAACATGATAAGTTCTTCGAACGGTCCCTTCTGCATCCTCTTCATCCGCATGCTCTGCAGAGCATTCATAGCGCCCATCCTCTTTATCCAGCATTTTTTCCGAACCATCCGCATAGACAAGCGTCACAGAGCAGACATCCAGATCACTTAAATACTCCAAAAATGCGACCGGTACAGTCTCCAGCTCCGAATCTGGCTTCAAAATCACAGAAGTAAGAGCAACTTCTGTTGCTGCTTTGTTTTCCGTCTCTTCTTCCCCGGTCTCAGATGGTTCAGTCTGCTGCTGTGCAGCAGCAATCGACGCAGTATACCCCAGTTCCTTATATTTCTCCGCATTTGAAATCACAAGAACATAATCTGAGGAATCCTTTGTATTCAGTACAAGAGTCCTATTATTTTCATCAAAGCTCATTACATCCTGTACCGAATCAGCATCCACTACTTTATTTTCTTCTGAATCAAAACGATATAAGCACACATCCTTCTGTTCCAGGGCCTGATTAAAAAAAATGGAATATTGCATTTCTGAATCGTCCCTGATATGAACAAGATAAACCTCATCATGAGAAATGAGCGAAAGCAATTCTTCCCGCTCCTGAACAGGAAGAAATTCTGAAACCGGTATAAAAACGTTTTTCTGCGGAAGAACAATTTCTACCTGAGGATTCGATGTATCCGATGCATCTGCACTGTCCGGCTGTTCCACGCTGGTCTCCCCATCATTCAGAATCTCCTCTGCTTCCTGACTGCCCACATCTTCTCCATCACTTATGTCTTCCGGTGCGATCTCGCTTACTTCTCCTACGGCACCTGCTGCCATACGGACTTTCGTTGTATGGCGGCCTGTGTTATATACATACCACGCATACGTTGCGGAAACGACGGCAAGAAGAGCGATCAGAAGGGCAAACGTACCTGTGGTGAGTCTGTTTTTTAATTTTTTTCTGCTGGAAATCTCTGACTTGTTATTCTCATCAGAAATAATAATCGGCACCTCCATTTCATTCACCTGATAATTGTGTATATTTTACAGAATTTTACATTTTTATATATTATCATACCATATTCCCGTATTTTCAGCAATTTTTCCATGACACAGTTTTTTAATTTTTTATTACATTTTGTCGAAAAAGGCCGACGATCTTCGCATCGTCGGCCTTTCGAAAAATATTCTGTATTTTATTTACGGTTGTAATTGATCAGACAGCCTTTGAGAATGATCTCTCTCTCATCGTCCGTAAGCTCGCCAAGTGTTACCTCGAACTCTTTCAGGGTGTCTCCGTCAACGGTGTAGCCTTTGATCACGTCTGCTTTTTCCTCAACTGCTTTACGGATTCCCGGGAAGAACAGGAAGTCTCCGTTCTTAAACGGAAGGTCTCCGGCAGGGATCAAAAATGGAAGCATACCCCAGTTGATCAGGTTGGAACGATATCTCTTGGTTGCATACTCATTGGCAATGTTTGCCCAGCCGCCAAGTACCTTCTGGCAGGATGCTGCCTGCTCTCTGGCAGAACCGTCGCCAGGTTTCACTGCAAAAATAGTGCTTCCTACACCAAGGTTGGTCTTGTCTACATCCGGATATGTCTTGTTGATGGTCTGGATCACCGGTTTCAGTTCCGGAACAGCTTCTGCCGGACAGTTGCCTGCCTGGATCGCCTTCTGTGCTGCCTGGATCGCCTTCGCACGGCCAACGTACTCCGGATCTTTTCTGGAGAGTGTGAACTCTGCAAGTCCGAGCGGATTGGAACGGTAAGAAGATGTCTCACCAGATGGGATCAGCTCGTCGGTTGTGGTAACCGGATCATGGATCTCGGAAACAACTTTCAGGATCAGATTGTCTGCAAGTGCAGCCATTTCCGGCCAGTCTTTGATGTTCGGTCCAAACTGGATCTCTACGCTCGGATCTGCTACGCCCTTGCTGTCAAATACACGGTTCTCATAAATAGATTTGTCAAAGTAATATTTATGCTCGGAATAGCTTCCGTCAAACTCCTCTGCAGATGTAAGGAATCCCTTGTTTGCTGCTGTAGCTGCAATGGAACGTGCATCCATAAGTGCAACAGAGGAAATCTGGCCGTTCTGGATCTTGGAGCCTTCACGGTTCGGGAAGTTTCTGGTTGTGTGACGGATACTGAACGCATTGTTTGCAGGTGTATCGCCGGCACCGAAGCATGGTCCGCAGAATGCGGTTTTGACAACTGCACCTGTTCCGATAAGTTCTGCAAGGACACCATTCTTAGCCAGCTCCATGTAGATCGGGGTACTTGCCGGATATACACTTAAGGTAAAGGCATCGTGGCCGATGTTTTTGCCTTTGAGGATGTCTGCTGCTGCACAGATGTTCTCGAATCCACCACCGGCACAGCCGGCGATGATTCCCTGCTCAACATAAAGCTTGCCATCAACTACCTTGTCTCTTAATGTGAACGGAACTTTTCCATCCAGGCTTACCTGTGCTCTCTTCTCCACGTCTGCGAGAATGTCGTCCAGGTTCGCTTTCAGTTCGTCAATGGTGTAGGTGTTGCTCGGGTGGAACGGCATTGCGATCATTGGTTTGATCTCACTGAGGTCGATCTCCACGCAGCCGTCATAGTATGCAACATTGCCTGGTTTCAGTTCTTTGTAATCTTCCGGTCTTCCGTGGATCGCATAGAACTCCTCAATCTTCGCGTCTGTCTGCCAGATGGAGGAAAGGCAGGTGGTCTCTGTTGTCATAACGTCGATTCCGATACGGAAATCTGCGCTTAAGTTGGCAACGCCTGGTCCTACGAACTCCATAACTTTGTTCTTCACATAACCATTGGCAAAAACTTCTCCAATGATGGCCAGTGCAACGTCCTGCGGTCCTACGCCCGGGCGTGGTGTGCCTTTCAGGTAGATAGCTACAACGCCTGGCATATTGATGTCATAAGTCTGACAGAGAAGCTGTTTAACAAGCTCCGGTCCGCCCTCGCCCATAGCCATGGTTCCAAGTGCTCCGTATCTTGTATGGCTGTCGGAACCGAGGATCATCTTTCCGCCGCCTGCAAGCATTTCTCTTGCAAACTGATGGATAACTGCCTGATGAGGCGGTACGTAAACTCCGCCGTACTTCTTGGCACAGGTGAGTCCAAACATATGGTCATCTTCATTGATGGTTCCGCCTACTGCACAGAGAGAGTTGTGGCAGTTGGTCAGTACATATGGTACCGGGAATTTCTCAAGTCCTGAAGCTCTTGCAGTCTGGATAATTCCTACAAATGTGATATCATGGGAAGTCAGTTTGTCGAATTTGATCTGAAGTTTCTCCATGTTATCCGATTTATTGTGAGCCTTGAGAATAGAATATGCGATGGTATTCCTGGCAGCCTCTTCTTTCGCTACAGGCAGGTTCGCCTGGTTCTCAGGAATGATTTCCTGGCCGTTCTGAAGATAGACACCGGTATCGTAAAGTTTCATTTCGGTTCCTCCAATCTATTATAATTCTTTTTTCACAATTTCGTTTATTATAGAGGATTTTTACACATTAGTCAATAAAAGTGAAGCGGCCCGGTGCATTGTTTTATGTACAAAACAGGAATCCGCCCTGAACTTTACTTTCCCTGCAAAATCCGCTATACTGAAGGGCATGTCAGACGATCGATTCAAAAACTTCTGCCGGCCTGGGCAGTTACGATACGGAGGTAATATTTATGTTTCGTTTATGGGGAAAAATATGGAAAGATAATCATATGCTGCAGGACACGGTAGTCTGTGATGACAGCGATGATACCAGAACACACAAGATTTTTCACGGACTTGAGGAAATCTGCTATCAGATGGATCTGGGAAACCCGATCTGGCTGGATGCCACGGTGCGGGATTTCAAGAAACATGACAAGGCACGTTTTTATCAGGATAATTTCATTGAACATATTGAATTTGATTATCTGGAGATCCAGGTGATCGAGGAAGATTGAAGCAAACGCAGGAAAGCTACAAATGCTTATCCTGCGTTTGCTTTTTTCAGAAGTTTCCGATCTGGGAAGTATATTCATCAATGCGCTCCAGAAGCTCCTGATTGGAGTAATTCGTTTCCCTGCATATATAGGCGCAGAGCATTTCTGCGGCAAACATTCCTGCAACATAGGAATTATAGAATTCACTGCTGTCACCTCTGGCAGTCAGTACCACATCCGCGAACTTGGCTGCTTCGCAGGTAGGTTTGTCTGTCAGAAGGATAATGGAAGCCCCCTGCTTATGTACCATCTCCGCAGTGAGATACATCAGCCTGGAATACCGGGAATAGGTGATAAAAACCGCCGCATCGCCTTTCCCCAGGTCGCTGGCAAAGTCAAACATGTTCTGCCCGTGGCTTCCGTAATTGTATACGTGGGGAAGCGTCTGCCGCAGGATCGTATTCAGAAATTCCCCCACACAGGTAGATCCTCTTGAAGAAAAAATGTATTTCACCCCACTGTTGATGAGAATACTGCTGGCCTTACGGTACTGTTCTTCGGTATTACTGGCAATGGTGCTCTGTATATTGCTGAGGGTATAGGCGCATACCGTATCCTGGACTGTTGCCTTGTGCTCTTTTTTCTTGATCGCCTCAATGCGCTCCGCGGGGATGAGAATTCCGGTGTCCACATCTCTGGACTGTTCTGCATAAGTTTCCCGCAAAAAATTCTGAAAATCCGGATATCCGGTAAATCCCAGCGTCTTGGTAAGCCGGATCACGGAGGAATAACTCACATTCAATTCTCCGGCCAGCTCTGTTGATGTCATAAAACAGCATTTCTGCAGATTCTCAAGGACGTAATCCGCAACCTCTTTTTCCTTTGGTGTCAGCTGTGCTGAAATGATCAGATTCTGTAACCGATTCTCCATGAAATATCCTCCCCGTCATAATTATCACTGGTCACAGCAGTTTGGGAAACCTGCATGTTTCAGTTTTTTTATTTTATCACAGGCTTATGTGAAAACGCCCAAAAAGATATAAATATTTTTGTATATATTTTTATGAATAAAATTATTTACTTTTCAGATATAGCATGATATACTCACCTCATCAGATGAATAATATTATTCTTAAATCAAAGAGAAAAAATATTTATTTTCAAAGGAGTGGTAACAATGGCAGATAAAAAGTATAATCCTTATGACAATATGCTCTCTGTCCTGAAGCAGTCTGCAGAGGCTCTTGGTCTCAGCTACGAAGATTACGCAACACTTTGCTACCCGGAACGTGAACTTAAGGTTTCTATCCCGATCCGTATGGATGACGGCTCCATTAAGGTATTCGAGGGATACCGTGTTCAGCATTCCAGCGCACGTGGTCCGTGCAAGGGCGGCATCCGTTACCATCAGAATTCCGATATGGACGAAGTAAAAGCGCTTGCAGCCTGGATGTCCTTTAAATGTGCGGTTGTAAATATTCCTTACGGCGGTGCCAAGGGTGGAATCAAAGTTGATCCGTCCAAGCTTTCCAGAGCGGAGCTTATACGTCTTACCCGTCGTTATACCACACGTATCCTTCCGATCATCGGACCAGATAAGGATATTCCTGCACCGGATGTTAATACAAATGGTGAGGTTATGGCATGGATCATGGACACTTACAGCATGTTTACCGGCCATACGGTTCCAGGTGTTGTTACCGGAAAACCCATCGAGATCGGCGGCTCCGTAGGCCGTGTGGAAGCTACCGGACGTGGCGTTACCATCATCGCCTACCAGTGCATGGAAAAAAACCACATTGATCCGGCAAAAGCATCCATCGCTGTTCAGGGTATGGGAAATGTCGGCGGAACTGCCGCTGAGATCTTTTATAAGAATGGACAGAAAGTTGTTGCGGTCAGTGATTACACCGGCGGTCTTTACTGTGAGGACGGACTTGATATTCCGGCGATCCGTAAATTTATTTCCGAAGGAAATACTCTCGATAAATACGAGGCAGAGGGCGTTTCCCATATTACCAACGACGGCCTGATCACATGCAAATGCGACGTTCTGATCCCGGCCGCCCTTGAGAACCAGATCACAGAAGATAACGCAGGACGCATCCAGGCTAAACTTATCATCGAGGCAGCCAACGGACCGACTTCTGTTGAGGCAGATGAGATCCTGAATTCCAGAGGAATCATTGTATGCCCGGATATCCTTTCCAATGCAGGCGGTGTTGTTGTCTCCTACTTCGAGTGGGTTCAGAACATCCAGAACCTTACCTGGGATCTTGATGAAGTTAACAAGATGCTTCAGAAGATCATGCTTACCGCATTTAACGAAGTTTATGCTCTCAGCCAGGAGAAGAACGTAACGCTCCGTATGGCTGCATACATGGTTGCCATCAAGAGAATCACCACTGCAGGCAAACTCCGCGGCGGCCCGATCTCCATGGGCTGATAACCAGTCCGCAGAGTCAGACAGCCAAAGAATCCTTATCTTACACAAATACACAAAAAAATCTCCGGCAGGATACCAGGAACCGTATCTGCCGAAGATTTTTTCATCATATTATATATCACACCGTAATTCCGGTATCGCCGTGTGTCATTCTCTGAACTTCCGGCGTCCACTTCTACTCCTTCATAAATTCTCTTATGATCTCCCTCATGATCTCTTCCTCCTCCGGAGAAAGCATCTTGCTGAAATGGCTTCCTGTTGCCGCAGTCTGACGGATGCTCCTTGTGATCCGATCCACGATCTCTTCCTGCAAAACGGGATCTGTCTTCTGGGGAACTGGAATTTCTTCCACCCAGGTCCGTACCTGTTCCACGTAATCTGCAAGGGAAGCCATCACAAGTTCTTCTTTGTAGGAAAAATCCAGTCCCTGTCTCAGAAGCAGCAATGTCACAGGCACAGCTGCACCAATATACAGATAAAGCATAGGCAGACCTTCCCCAGGTTCCAGCCTGCTGTTAAGGATCACAGAAAGGACCAGAAGAAACGTACATAGCAGAGACGGATACCACACAAAACGGTTCATTCTGTGCCAGAGCCTGTCTCTTGACTTCCACAGGTTCAGCCATTTTTCTTTGAGATTCTGTAATCGCTGTGTATTTCGGATCATTCTTCTGTAGGTAAGGTTTGTTGCCAGCATCCCAAGGCCACCGATACATCCCATGGATGTCATGACGTAAAGCGGAATGTTCAGCTTCATGATCATCTCCAGCATAAGCCCCTCCCTTTTCACTGCCCGCAGTACCCACACGTCATTCTGTTTTGCTTTACAACGCACCGGATACCGGTTCCGGACGCACTGCTCATTGCTTTAGGAATATTATACTTCTATATCGCCTGGCTGGAAAGAATTTTCGTTCGTCAAATGATCGCCTGGTTTTCGGTCTTTTTACATTTCCTGCAGTGCTTTGACTACATTTTCAAATTTCATGAAATGAGAAGCTTTCACAAGGATAGTATCTCCCTGTTTCACATAGGTGTTCAGGTTCTTGAGAAGGCTTTTCAGATCGTTTTCCTGGATAACTGTCAGGTCCGGATTGGTCTCGGATGCCTTTTTCGCAATGTGTGCCGCAAGCGGTCCAACACAGATGCAGGCGTCGATCTTACAGTGACCTGCATGAACGCCAACGCCTTCATGAAGTGCAACTTCGTCGGTTCCAAGCTCGCCCATATCTCCAAGAATGGCAACTCTTCTTCCAAGTCCGTCCTGCAGAACATCCAGAGATGCCTTCATGGACATGGGGTTTGCGTTGTAGCAGTCATCTACGATCAGGAACTTGTCGGTCTCGATCATATTGAATCTTCCGCTGACCGGCTCCAGGCTTTCGATACCCTTTTTGATCTGCTCTGCATTCAGTCCGTAAAGTCTGCCGATGGCTGCTGCTGCCAGCGCATTGGAAACCATATGGCGTCCTGGCATTGGGATATCTACATGGAATTTCTGGAACTCTCCGTTCTCTGCCATTTTTCCCTTCAGACAGATGTCACAGCTCATTCCTTTCAGTCCACGGCTCTCCACATTTTCACAGGTGACAGAAGCATTTTCTCCGTTTCCAAAAAATACCGGCCGGATACCGTTGTATTCTTTTACTGTGGAAAGCTTATCATCATCACCATTGAGTACGATATTTTTCTTCACATATTTAAAGATCTCTGTTTTTGCTTTCAGGACACCGTCTCTGTCTCCAAGATTTTCCAGATGGCAGGTTCCGATGTTTGTGATCACGCAGGTGTCCGGTTTCGCGATCTTTGCAAGACGGGTCATCTCGCCGAAATCACTGATTCCCATTTCCAGGACCGCAATCTCATCCTCGTCACGGAGGCGGAATACAGTCAGCGGAAGTCCCAGCTCATTGTTGAAATTCCCCTGGGTTTTCAGGGTGCGGTATTTCTCTTTCAGGACAGAGGCGATCACCTCTTTTGTGCTGGTTTTTCCAACACTTCCTGTGATTCCCACAACCGGAATATCAAGCTGCTCCAGATAAAACTCCGCAATGTCCTTCACTGCCTGAAGGGAAGATTCTACCTGAATGTACGGATAGTCAGCACCTTCAAGAACCCTCTCGGATAAGGTTGCAAGTGCACCTGCTTCCATCACCTGGGGAATAAAGCGGTGGGCATCCACACGCTCTCCTACTACCGGAACAAAAAGACCGCCTTTTTCTACTTTACGGCTGTCTGTTGTGATGGCAGTCACTTCTTCCTGAAGTTTTTCCTGCGGGCCATGGTAAGTACCATTGCAGACTTTTGTGATATTTTCCAATGTAAGATTTTTCATGAATAAAATCCTTTCTTTTGCCAGAAACTCCTCCTGTTGTATTTACAGCATTTCAGAGATCAACATGTTCTGAAACTGCTTCGGTCAACAGGAGGAGTTATGGTCAGATATTTTATTTGCTGTATTTTTTAAGAGAAATGCGGATCAGCTCTTCACAGAGATCCGGGTAATCAATTCCCAGAACTTTTGCTTCCTGCGGGATCAGGCTGGTCGGTGTCATTCCCGGAAGTGTGTTTGCTTCCAGGCAGTACATGTCGCCGTTTTCCTTCATCATGAAGTCAAAACGTGCGTAGCCTTCGATGCAGAGAGCTTTTGCACCGGCCTCCGCATAGTGCTGCATCTTCTCTGTCAGTTCCGGAGAAATCTCAGCCGGACAGGTCTCTACTGTGGAACCTGCCTGATATTTGTTCTTATAATCGTAGAAGCCCTGCTTCGGTGCGATCTCGATAATTGGATAAGCTTTGCCATCTACAACTGCAACAGAAAACTCCCGGCCTTTGATGTATTCCTCAACAACGACTTCATCCTCATAAGAATAGGCACCGTCAATGGCATCCTCATATTCTTTCTGGTTGTTTACAATATAAACACCTACACTGGAACCACCGCAGCATGTTTTTACAACAACAGGAAATTCCATGCCAAGATCCTGGATATTTCTTGTACAGTTTTCTTTCAGCATGGAAACACCCTTGGGTGTCGGTACCTGGTCCATAAGAAAGATCTTCTTGGTGAGGCCTTTATCCATGGCAAGGGCACTGCTTAAGTATCCGGTTCCTGTGTAGCGGATTCCCAGAAGATCGAAAGTTGCCTGAACCTTTCCGTCTTCTCCGTTAGAGCCATGAAGACCCATGAATACAATGTCAGCAGCCTGACACAGTTCCAGGACATTCGGTCCGAAAAAGCTTCTTCTTGTTCGTTTGATCTCTTCGATATCATCGTCAAAGCTTCTCATATATTCCGCTGCGGAATCTACTTCATAATCTTTATCTCCGAAAGGTTCATCCCAGTCTACCGGCTCCAGGCCACAGAAAATATCTACGAGAATGGCATTGTGTCCTTTCTGACGAAGTGCCTTGCATACACCGGTTCCGGTTACGATGGAGATTTCTCTCTCTGTACTGGTTCCACCTGCCAATACAACGATATTCATACTTTCATCTCCCTTGATAATTTTATGTTTTCTTTCTTCGTATCCTTTTAATATTTCTTTTAGTCTCTTATTCATAAACTACGATCGGTACTCCTACGCTAATATTATTGTAAATGATTGCAGCCTGATCCTTCGGGGTATTTACGCACCCATGAGAACCATTGGTTATATAGATCTGTCCGCCATACTGTGAACGCCAGCTTGCATCATGGATTCCAACTCCCCCGGAAAACGGCATCCAGTATGTAACCGGCGACGCATATCCAGGTCCTTTGAGGACCGCCGGTGAACGCATGGCATCCAGCGCAAAGCATCCGGTTGGTGTGGCATGTCCCTTTCGCACACAGCCGGTAACTACCGGTGTGTCTACCAGAAGCTGTCCATCTTTATAAAATACCATTCTCTGGTTGGTCAGGTCAATTTCTACATAGGTATTTCCAATATCATTGGTATCTCTGCAAAGGCCACTGTAAGCATAAGCAGGCTGTCTTACTTCTGTAGTTCCCGCAAGGATTGCATTATAAAGCCATTCCGTCTCTGTTGTCTGGTCGATAGCCCAACCATAATCACCGCCCTGGATGGTCTTCTGACGGCCATCGTAAGTAGTAAATGTCCTGGTGCATCCAAACGTATCATATTTATAACCCAGGCTGTTTACATATGCCGCAACCTGATTTTTATCTACAGAATAATCTCCGTTTGCGTCTTTAACAAGCCAGTCCTTAATAGTATTCCGGTCAAGCTGCTCGGAACGGTCTGAAAAATCATATGTGATCACACAGCTGGTAAGCTTGTTCATCTGGTCACATTCTTTTTTCAGGGTTTTGTCGTCTTTATATACGGATGGTTTTTTATAGCAGTTGTTTTTTTCCAGGCTGACTGTTACATCTCCGGCAGAAACTGCTTTTCGGATCACTTTCTGCACTTTCTTGGTGTCCAGTGTGGTTCCTTCTTTTTCCGGCTGGATCTCATAAGACTCGCCAGTGTCTTTAATGCATGCATCTACAGGTTTCTCCATCTTGTCTTTCTGCATACATTTCAGTTTTTTTACGGTTTCTGTCAGCTTGTTCTGATCTTCATAAGTGGTATCTGTTGCCAGTGTATATTTTTTCTTCTGATTAAATGCAAGGAACCATTTATAACGGTCCTGCTTTTTGATCAGTTTCCTGGCTCCGCCATCCGGTTTGTAGACCAAACCTGCTTCTTTTGCGGTAATGCTCTCTTTTCCGTTGTTTCTTGTTTCCACAGTAAGGACATATGCCTGCACTTCTTTTGCAAGAAGTTTCTCAGTTTCGTCTGCAGTTTTATAGGAGCAGTTAAAACCGTTTACCTGTGATCCCGGTAAGAAATGATCTGTAAAATAATGCACACCGTATCCATAAGCTGCTGCTGTAAAGATCAGCAGGATTATGATCAGTGCAATGATCACCTTTTTGCCGGTTTTCATTTTTTCTTTTTCCTCACCCATGATCTCTCTCCGATAGTTATGACTGCCCGGTATTACGTACGCTGAAATACCGGGCAGTCTGATGTGATCGATTTATTTCTCCAGAAGTTTTTCCACACTTACAAGCTTCACACAGAGAACAAATACCTCTGCTGCCTTGCCAAGTTCCTCAACGCTTGGATAGCTTGGTGCAATACGGATGTTGCTGTCTTTCGGATCCTTTCCATATGGATAGGTTGCTCCGGCGCCAGTCATGACAACACCTGCTTCTTTTGCTTTGGCAACAATGGCTTTCGCACAGCCTTCCATTGCATCAAAGGAAATGAAATATCCACCGTGAGGTTTCGTCCACTCACCGATTCCAAGTCCGTTAAGTTCTTTATCCAGTGTTGCAAGAACAAGCTCGAATTTCGGACGGAGAATATCTGCGTGTTTTCTCATATGCTCATGCAGTCCGTTGATATCTTTGAAGAAGCGAACGTGACGGAGCTGGTTCAGCTTGTCGTGTCCGATAGTCTGTACAGTCATATATTTGCGGAAGTCATCCAGGTTTGCTTTGGATGCAGCAACTGCTGCGATACCGGAACCAGGGAAGCTTACCTTGGAGGTAGAAGTAAATTTATAAACAATATCCGGATTGCCTGCTTTCGCACACTCATCAAGGATCTCAAGAAGGAAATCCTGATTGTCATCATAGAGATGATGAATGCTGTAAGCGTTATCCCAGTAAATACGGAAGTCCGGTGCTGCTGGTTTCAGATGTGCAAAACGCTTAACTGTTTCCTCTGAATAGGTATAACCCTGTGGATTGGAGTATTTCGGAACACACCAGATACCTTTTACTGCCGGATCTTCATTGACGTATTTCTCAACCATATCCATATCCGGGCCTTCCGGAGACATCGGAATGTTGATCATCTCAATGCCGAAAAATTCTGTGATACGGAAATGACGGTCATATCCAGGTACAGGACAGAGGAATTTCACCTTGTCAAGCTTGCACCACGGTGTATTTCCCATAACTCCGTGAGAATAGGAACGTGCAATGGTATCGAACATTACGTTCAGGCTGGAGTTACCATAAATGATGATGTTCTCAGGCTCTACCTCAGACATCTCGCCGAGAAGTCTCTTGGCTTCCGGGATTCCGTCGATGACACCATAGTTACGGCAGTCCACACCGGTCTCACATTTCAGATCTGCATCGCCCGCAAGTACTTCCATCATTTTCATGGAAAGATCAAGCTGATCCGGTGCCGGTTTACCACGGGACATATCCAGTGCCAGACCTTCGGCTTTGATCTCGTCGAACTCACGGTCAAGTTCTTTCTTTAAATCGAGTAGCTCTTCCCTGCTCATCTCACAATATTTTTTCATAAGTTTGCTTCTCCTCTTTTTGTGCACAGTTTCATATCTGCGGTTGCTGTGTTTCTTCTGTTAACGATTTCTGTCTGTCAGGAATTCTCTGCAAAATCTCTTCCGCAAAAAACAGCCACAGTTTCACGGAAGCGGAAAGCCTCTGCCCCGGCAGAAAATCTCTGCGTACATTTTAGTATGTAAAAGCGCTGTTGTCAAATCTTTCGTGGAAAATCCTGCACTTCTCTTGCACAGCATCCATTTTTCCTCTATACTGGAAAAAACATTATTATGGCGTTTTTATGGATTCATGTCCCGGTCAGCCGGATCTGGTATAGTAATCTCCGGAAATGCTATATAAAAATGATATATATATCTTATAAATTTACTATTATGAAAGAGGTATTGATCATCATGTGGATTGCAGATGGATGGAAAGAATATGAAGTTATTGATACATCAAAAGGAGAAAAGCTGGAGCGCTGGGGGGATTATCTTCTGGTTCGTCCGGACCCGCAGGTAATCTGGGATACTCCCCGCAAAAACCGTGGCTGGAAGCATATGAACGGACATTATCACAGAAGCAGCCGTGGCGGCGGTGAGTGGGAGTTCTTTGATCTGCCTCATCAGTGGGAGCTTCATTACAAGGACCTTACTTTTAATCTGAAGCCTTTCAGCTTCAAGCATACAGGACTTTTCCCGGAGCAGGCTGTGAACTGGGACTGGTTCGGTGAAAAGATCCGCAATGCAGGACGCCCGATCAAGGTGCTGAATCTTTTTGCCTATACCGGCGGCGCTACTCTGGCTGCAGCTGCAGCCGGCGCTTCCGTTACTCACGTGGACGCTTCCAAGGGTATGGTGAACTGGGCAAAAGAGAATGCTGCTGCTTCCGGACTTTCCGGTGCGCCGATCCGCTGGCTTGTGGATGACTGCGTGAAGTTCGTAGAGCGTGAGATCCGCAGAGGAAATCATTATGATGCGATCATTATGGACCCGCCTTCTTACGGCCGCGGACCTAAGGGCGAGATCTGGAAGATCGAGGATGCGATCCATCCGCTGATCAAGCTTTGTACGAAGATTCTCAGTGATGATCCGCTGTTTTTCCTGGTAAATTCCTATACTACAGGTCTTGCACCGGCTGTTCTGACTTATATGCTTGCTACGGAGCTGAAGCCCTGGAAGGGTAATGTAGAGTCACAGGAGATCGGACTTCCTGTAACAGAAAGTGGTCTGGTTCTTCCTTGCGGAGCTTCCGGACGGTGGAGCTCCTCCCGGTAGGATAAGGATGTTGTGGCATCCTTATTAGCTGGCACTTTTTTTCTGCTGTTGTGAACTGCTGTGAGTTGGGTTTTTTCCTTTCTAGGGGACACTTTGGCGTGGGCAGGGTTGCGAGAAGGGGATGCACTCGGAGTTAGCGAAAGCCGTCTCCCCTTCTCGCGCTCTTCCCCTCCTGGCCACGCCGCTGTTCTGCGTTGTGGAATGTGATTCTGTATTGGCGGGATGATGGATTCTACTGTGTTGGATGTGAAGTGTTGTGCCGATTTTTATCCTTACTATTCAATGGTAATATTCCGCGAGGTGTTTTTTGTGAGCGAAGGTCACAGAAAGCCCGAGACATACCGCGCGAATTTATACGATCAGTATAAATTCTGTGCATCACAAAGCGTATTACTGAAAACGGAGTGAACAGTAACTTTTTATCAGGTATCTTTTTGTATTTTCTGATTATTTGTATTGAAACGCTTTTTTGATAGGTCTATAATATAGAAAAAAGGAGCGTGATCTTTATGAGTACGGAAACTACGAAGGATACTCTTCCTTTTACCTGCACGCCGGCTTATGACCGGGATGCCTGTAAGGGATGTGTCTGTTCTACCTGCTATGAACAGGAATTTTGTGACCGGTGCAGCTCCTGTGTAGAGCAGGGACATCGGAAGGAACGATGCAATGCTTATGAGGGAGCCTACAATTACTAACCAAAAAAGGATCTGAAAAAGGCAGAACTATTTGTAAAATCTCGCCTTTTACAGATCCTTTTTATTATTATCCACCACCCAACAGAGCGGCACAGCCTCCCCTCCTCAACACCCCCGAATCCCGCACCCTGTCAGAACATTCACGCCCACCACAACGCAGAACAGCGGCGTGGCCAGGAGGGGAAGAGCGCGAGAAGGGGAGACGGCCTTCGCAACTCCGAGTGCATCCCCTTCTCGCAAATTACCGCCTTCCAAAAGGCCGAACCTTTATCCTAAAAATAAAAAAAATAAAAACATATAAAAAAAGAGACCGTCAGACCAATAAAGTCCAACAGTCTCAAAAAAGAAAAAAACTCTTTTTATTCTTACACTTTTTTATTTATTCTTAACTTTCTCCAACATCTCCTCAGCTCTCTCAATCTCACTCTTCTCATCCTTCGGAAGAACAATATTAAGAATAATCGCAAACACCGCTGCCGGTACAATACCGGAACCACCGAAGATCAGACTGATAGCCTGTGGCAGATGCACAAGGATCGCTGTATTGGAACCAAGTCCATAGCCAAGACCCAGTGCAACAGAAACGATGGTAACGTTTCTTGGTCCTACCGGCCACTTGGTGATCAGCTGGATACCACTGACAACGATCGATGAGAACATCATAACAGCAGCGCCGCCCAGAACACTCTGCGGCATGATAGAGATCAGCGCAGCCAGTTTCGGGAACAGTCCACATGCGATCAGGAAGATTCCACCAGTAGCGATACAGAAACGGTTTACAACCTTATTCATGGCAACCAGACCAACGTTCTGGCTGAAGGAAGTATTCGGCAGTACACCGAACAGTGCTGCAAAGGAAGAACCAAGACCGTCACACATAACACCACCGGAAAGCTCTTTATCAGTAGCTTCTCTTCCAAGACCACCCTCTGTGATTCCGGAAATATCACCAACAGTCTCCACTGCAGTTACAATAAACATGATCAGGATCGGCACGATGGCACGTGCGTCAAATACCCATTTTACAGGCATAAGTGCAGGTACTGCAAACCATTTTGCCTGTGCAACCTTATCCCAGTTCAGAACCCAGGCTTTTGTAGCTTCTACAGTGGCACCTGTATCATCTACATATGTAAATGTTGTTGGAAGTACCAGTGCCATGATACTTACCAGAATATATCCCACGATAATACCGATGAGGATCGAAGAAAAGCTTGTGAAACCTTTTGTTCCGTGCTTCAGTGCAATGATCACGATCAGAACCACAAAACCTACGAAAAGGTTTTCCAGAGAACCGTAATCCTTTGCGGAGCTTCCGCCTCCAAAGGAGCTGATTCCCACACCGATCAGTGAAAGACCAATTGAAAGTACAACGGTACCGGTTACAACAGACGGGAAAAATTTTCTCAAAGGTTTCAGAAAGCTTCCCAGAACCGTCTCAAAAAGACCGCCGATAAAACATGCTGCCATGATCGCGCCGTAGGCTACGACACCATTTCCCATAACTCCGGCAACACTCTGACATACGCCGATGAAGCCTGAACTTGTTCCCATAACGATAGGAAGCTTGCCACCGACCGGTCCGATCGTAAAGACCTGTACAAGTGTAACAATTCCTGCGATCAGCATTGCATTCTGAAGTAATGCAACCTGAAGATCCCCTCCTGCTTCAATTCCGCAGGCTGCCGTGATGATAAGAAGCGGGGTAAGGTTACCCACAAACATGGCAAGCACGTGCTGCAGTCCAAGGGGAATTGCCACCTTAAGAGGTGGGCGTCCGTCCAGCTCATAAGGGCTGGCTGTGTTTTTCTCCTGTTTTTCCATAATGAATCCATCCTTTCTTTCCCTATGTCCTGACGATAACATAAAAAAGAAGGCAGTTATACCCACTGCTGAATATAACCGCCCTGTTATCTGTCAGTACACGTATCGTGTCTCTTCTGTTTCGACACTCTTATCTGAACTGTTATTTCAGACTCCTGAAAAACGGGTTCATTATACAGTATCCCACCATCTATATCAAGTATTAATTAACAAGTTGTTGATTTTTTTGCAGCTTTTTTCGCCTGGCTCTCATCCCAGAGCTCATCTGCCTGTTTTTTCCATACTTCTGCATAGTGGTCACATTTTGCACAGAGATGCTCCGCTGTCTCAGGAGACTGAAGGTCTGTAGATTTCGCTCCTGCACGCTCAACCATCTTGCGGAGAAGCTCCGGATTCTCAAGCATCGGACATGGACGAAGCATGTTCTTGTTGAATGGCTGTCCTTTATGATACTCCATAAAGATCGGGCTCTTCAGCGCCTCAAGAAGTGTACATTCTTTAATGTTCGCATTGGAGAAATGAATGAATACACAAGGATCCACATCTCCGTTTGCATTGATATGAAGGTAACGGCGGCCACCTGCGATACATCCGCCTACATACTCTGCATCATTCTGGAAGTCCATAGTGAAGAGAGATTTTGTGGCACGGAATCTGCGGACGCTGTCGTACATTTTGATTCTCTGCTCCGGTGTGGGAAGAAGATCTGCTGCCGCATCATTTCCAACCGGCATATAGTGGAAGAACCATGCAAAATAAGCTCCGCACTCGATCAGATGATCGAAGTACTCCTCGCTGCTTACTGCATCTACGTTTGCAGATGTGTAGCATGTGGAAACACCGAACGGAAGTCCGTGGCTCTTCAAAAGCTCCATGGCATGCATAACCTTCTGGTATACGCCATCTCCACGTCGTCCGTCTGTAGTTGCCTCTGTTCCCTCAAGGCTGATAGCCGGAACAAAGTTTTTCACACGGAGCATTTCCTGACAGAATTCTTCGTCAATAAGAGTTCCGTTTGTGAAGGAAAGGAACTCGCAGTCCGGATGCATCTCACAGATCTTAATAAGGTCTTTTTTGCGGACAAGAGGCTCACCGCCTGTGTAGATGTACATATAAGTTCCCAGCTCTTTACCCTGTTTAACAATAGAATCGATGGTCTCAAGATCCAGGTTCAGTTTGTGGCCATACTCTGCTGCCCAGCATCCTGTGCAGTGAAGGTTACATGCGCTGGTTGGGTCAAGAAGGATTGCCCACGGTACATTGCAGTCATTCTCTTCGGATACTTTTTCCTGTGTTGCGCTTCCCTTAAGGCTGGCATTTACAATAAAGTTACGGAAGAATGTCTGGCGTACTCCCGCATCCAGCTGATACATACGAAGGATCAGCTGATACCAGTTGTCCTTTGCCTCGATGGAGTGACGGATCGCATTTCTCTGTCCTGCATACCAGCCATCCGGTGTTACTTTATCAACCATTTCCATAATCTTCGGTATATTTGTCTCCGGATCCTTCTCAAGATAATCCAGTGCTTTTGTTACGGTAGCTGCGATCGCTGCCTGTTTTGCTTTGTCTACGATTCCCATACTCTATTTCCTCCTATGTTATTATCTAAAGTGATTGGTTATTTTTATATTTATGTTTAAAGCCGACTCTTGATGATCTTGATCGTCAGGATCCCGACCCATAGATTGAGGATCCCTTCCAGTAAAATGGAAAATCCTACCAACACCATCATCATAGCTGCTGCTTCAAATGGTCTGATAAAAACCAGAACTCCGATCACTCCGGTGACCAGTGCGATCAGCAGGATCTGCCACCACAACGCCAGACCGAATCTCTTCGCATCTACAGACATCTGGATCTTAAACAGGGCATCTGCCAGGATCAGGATTCCGAACACGGAAAAAATAAGATCCACTGCGAAATTTTTTCTGGCTATCAGGATCACTCCCACTGCCATCAGCAGGATCCCGAAAGCCAGATCAAACTGAAATGCCAGACAGAAAACATCTCTCGTGAAATATCCGCTGATCTTAATAGCTCCGTACAGGATCAGCATGATTCCCATAAGCACGCACAGCATTTTTACAGAGCTTTTGGGCCTTGCCATCAGAAAAATACCCAGCACACAGAACAGTAATGACATGACGATGTAGATGTTTTTTACAAGCTTCAGCTGTTTCAGGTCATCCATACGTTCCCTCCTTGATAATTTTTTCTCATTTATTGTACTGAATTATACATCCCTGTGTCGTTTAAAAAAACAGACAAAAAAGAGCCAGTGCCTAAATTTCAGACACCAGCTCAAAATTAACCGTTTCTATACCTTAATAAAATTCGAGGACATTCCTGTTCTACACTAAATGGATATTTTTAATCTTCATTTAGTTGAAATCATAGCTTTTATTTCAGATTTTTGTACTGACTCTCAAGGCTCTTCTCGTAAATATACTCCAGCTTATGCATATCTGACAGGATATCATAATCCATATCATGCCGTAGCCAGTCCAGGATCACTCCCACAAATACACATTTATAATACCGGCTTATAAGATGCCTATCTTCCTGATCCATTTCAAAGTCTCCGACCGCCCTGTTGATCAGCTCCTCCACCACACGCTCTGCGGCATGATCCAGATAATCGGCAAATACATCCCTCTGGATCGAGCGGTACAGATGTATCATGGCTTTTTTGTTCTTCTGAACTGCGTTGACAAGGATTTCCATACAGTCGCTGACTGATTCCGGTACTTTCTGATCCTTCAGAATGTCATTCAGCTCTTCCTTTACCATTGCTTCCACTGCATCCGGAATATCTCTGAAATGGTAGTAAAATGTATTCCTGTTTACTCCACAGCGTTCCACGATGTCCTTTACCGTGATCTTGGACAATGGTTTTTCGTTCATAAGTTCCGTCAGTGTATGCAGTATGATCTGTCTTGTAAAACCTGGCATTTTCTCTCCCCCATCACAAGCTTTCCTCGGGTTATTTCCTTATTATGTCATAAAAATAACATACTTTCAAGCAACAACATGTTCGAAAATGTCCATAAATCCCCGGAGATCTTTCTCCCGATAACTGTCTCATGACCTGGCTGAACAAGGTTTTGTCAGATCTCTTCTTTCTGTTCCTGCACTTTTTTCTCTGGCTGAACATGAACGATTCCCTCCACAACGGTATGGTTTCTGACCTGATTTACCACAATATCCAGGTTTTTCCAGCTGCATCGGAACTGTTCTCCGTCCTCCGGTACACGTTCCAGAACTCCGCAGACAAAGCCGCTGAAAGTATCATATTTTTCTACAGGAAGCTCCACATTTATGACCTCTGCCACATCATCCAGGATCGCTCCTCCCTGTATTTTCCAGATATGTTCTCCTGTCTTCTCAATATCATCCGGCTTCGGCAGATCTGTCCTGTCGTCAATATCTCCTACCAGCGTCTCCACAAGATCATGCAGAGTGACAATTCCCACAAAGCAGCCGTATTCATCCAGCACTACTGCAAAATAATCCCGTTTTTCCCTCATTTCCCGGAAGATCAGGTTGGCACGCATGGATTCCGGTACAAAAAACGGTGAATAACAGGCATGCTGCAGAACAGCTTCTCTGGATCTGTCATCCAGGCGGAAATAATCTCTGGTGTCCAGAATATGGATAATATCATCTTGGTCTTCCCCGCATACCGGATAAAAGGTGTGACGGTTCTCTCTGATAATCCGTTCCCATTCCTCATCTGAATCCTCCATATAGAGGACAACCACATCTCTTCTGTGTGTACAGATCTCATCTGCCGCAGTATCATCCAGGTCAAAAACATTCTGGATCATCTCGCTTTCTTCCTGCTGGATGCTGCCCTGTTCATTTCCCTCTGTAAGCAGCATACGGATCTCTTCCTCTGTGGCCTGCTCCTCTTTTTCTTCCGGTTTGATCCCCATCAGATACAGCACACCATTGGCAGTTACTGTCAGAAGTGCAGTAGCCGGCCAGACTGCGATCATCGCGATCTTAAGAAGTCCTGCCAGACGCAGAGACAGCTCATCCGGATTTTTCATTCCCAGACGTCTTGGCACCAGTTCTCCGAACAGAAGACTTACATAGGAAAGCAGTATGGTCACAATGATCATACATACGATTTTCAGAATGTTCTGTGGTACATCTGCTCCTGCCTTTATCAGTGCCGCAGTCATAGGCTGTGCAAAATATTCCGCTGCAAAAGCACTCTGCAGAAAGCCGGCCGTAGTTACCGTTACACGGATCGCTGTCATAAAATGTGCCGGCTGTTCTGTAAGCTTTATCAAAATCTGCGCCCGGTGATCTCCCTCTTCTGCCAGCTCCTTCATCTTCGCTTCATTCATGGACAGAATCGCCATTTCCGCACCTGCGAAAACAGAATTCAGAAAGATCAGGAACACCAATAAAACAATTGCCTGTATCATATTTTTATTCCCCTCAGTATAGTCGTCCGGAAGTATTCCGAACCGGTTATAATACAGAAAGCGGACTACTAATCCGCTTTCCCGTCTTGTATTTCGAATTATTACTACTTAAGATAGCATAAGCCATCCGGTCTGTCAAACTGGGAAGCCGGTTCTCCAGCCTGATACAAAAAGAAGCAGCATTTTTACTCTGCTGCCTCTTTATTTTCCATATGATGTTTCGGAAATTCCATAATGATCTCGGTTCCCTGTCCCGGCTCACTGTTCAGCCACAGCCTGCCGTTCAGAGTTTTTACCCCGTGCTTCACAATGGAAAGGCCAAGACCGGTTCCTCCGATTTCCTTGGAGTGACTTTTATCCACCCGGTAAAAACGCTCAAAGATGCGTTCCTGATCTTCTTTCGGAATACCGATTCCCGTATCCCGCACATTTACACGAACTACGTCTCCTTCATCCTTCAGCCGTACAAAAACTTCTCCACTCTGATGGTTATATTTGATAGCATTATCACAGACATTGTAGAGAACTTCTTCCATAATCGTCGGCACGGTTTCCAGCACGGTACTTCCACCTTCCATATACATATGCACTTCCTGCTTCCCGGCAGCTTCATGTAAGGTGGAAAAAATATCGTGAACCATACTGTAAAGATCCAGTTCTTCCCACTGATAGGGAAGGCCGCCTTCATCCAGACGGGAGATCCGGATCACATCTCCAACCAGACGGATCAGTCTCTGCGCCTCTTTATAGATACGCCCTGCAAAAACTTTCACATCTTCATCCTTCACAAATCCGTCCTGCATGATCTCTGCAAAGCCGGAAATAGAAGTCAGCGGTGTTTTCAGCTCGTGGGAAACATTGGCGGAAAATTCTCTGCGCAGCTGTTCCCGTTCTACTTTTTCAGTTACGTCCACCAGAAGAATTACCGCACCTTCTGTCTTGTTTTCTCTTGTGACAGGGTTGGCGATCACCTGGATATCACTGCCATCCAGACGAAGAATTTTGTCCTCATGATTTCCTTCAAGAACCTGCTCCACAACGCCCCGGAATTCTTCGGAACGGTTCAGCAGATACACACTTTCTCCTGTTCGGACTTCGTTTACCTTAAGAAGTTTTCCCACACTGGAGTTAACGGAAAGCACCATGGTGTAACGGTCGATCACAAGAAGACCTTCCTGCATGTTCTCCGTAATAATGGAAAACTCTTTCTGCTGCCTTCTGGCTGCCTCAAGCTGCAGACGGATCTGACGGTTCTGGCGGTAGATTTTGCTGATAAGAGGTTCCACCTCTTCATACACATTGATCTCCTCCGGATGTTCCAGATCCAGGTTGTTGAGAGGTTCCACCACCCTGCCGGAAAGTCTGGAGGCAAATACCGCAGAAAGAACAAGAATCAGAAACAATACGCCCAAAAGCGGCGATACCAGCTGCCACACAAGCGCAAAAGCTGATTTCTGGGTGCTGGAGACACGAAGAACATTGCCATTGTCCAGGCGCAGCGCATAGTACATGGTCTTTTCGGAAAGCGTGGAAGACATTCTCTCATCTTCTCCTTCTCCGTTAAGCTCTGCCTCACGGATCTCTTTTCTGTGACCGTGATTCTCCATATTTTCCACATCTGCTTCATTATCATAGAGGACTTTTCCACTTTCATCCACATAGGTAATCCTGGAATCTGTGTTACTCAGCTGATCCAGATAATCTGTCCCTGCTGCTTCTACTCCTCTGGAAATGAAAACAGCTTCTTTTTTCAGCTCATTCATCAGCTGACGCTGGAATGAATGAGAAAGGATTCCAATGACAAATGCCAGTCCCAGCACAGTAACCATGGTTGAGACCAGCATAATATACTTAAATATTTTTTTACTCAAAATGATCATTCTCCGGTAAGATAATTGTCGGTGTGACTGGCACTGTTTCTGTGGACTCCCGTGATGGAGTATTCTACCCACTCCGCAATGTTTACAGCATGATCACCGATACGTTCAAAATACTTCGCAGCCATAAGAATGTCAAGCCCCAATCTTGCATCCGGGTTTCCGCTGCTTAAGATCTCAACCAGTTTTTCCTTGATCTCATTAAACGCATTATCTACCTTGTCATCATCATCGATCACCTGTCTGCAGAGTTCCAGGTCACCTTTTACAAAGGCATCGATGCTTTCTGTAACCATCCGGACAGTATCCTCTGCCATCTTCCGGATATTAATGATATCTCCGGTAACTGCTTTGTCCTCGATATGCTTGGAAAGATCCGCAATATCTGCTGCCTGATCACCGATACGCTCCATGTCGGAGATCATCTTCAGTGCAGCGGAGATGGCTCGCAGGTCACCGGCTACCGGATGCTCATGAAGAAGAAGTTTCATACAGAGATTTTCGATCTCTCTTTCCTGAGAATCGATCTCTTTTTCTGTCTCAAAGATCTTGCCAATGAGAGTCATCCCGCCTTCACCCTGAATAGCTTTGGCAGAAAGTGAAATTGCTTTTTCGCAGAGACTTCCCATGGTGATCAGTTCCACGTGAAGCTCTTCCAGCTGTCTTACAAAACGTTCTGACATAATATCAACCAAACCTTCCTGTAATATAATCCTCTGTACGCTTATCCGCCGGCATGGAGAACAGCTTGTCTGTATCCGCAAATTCCACAACCTCACCAAGAAGGAAAAATGCTGTCTTGTCGGAGATACGGGTTGCCTGCTGCATGTTATGTGTGACCATGACAATGGTGTAATCCTTTTTAAGCTCTACTGCCAGATCCTCGATCTTGGAAGTGGAGATAGGGTCCAGGGCAGATGTGGGCTCATCCATAAGAAGCACCTCCGGCTGTACTGCCAGGGCACGGGCAATGCAGAGACGCTGCTGCTGTCCGCCTGACATTCCAAGAGCACTTTTTTTCAAACGGTCCTTGACCTCATCCCAGATGGCCGCATCACGGAGAGATTTTTCCACGATCTCGTCCAGCTTCGCCTTGGAACGGATACCGTGTGTTCTCGGGCCGTATGCAATATTATCATAGATGCTCATTGGGAACGGATTGGGCTTCTGGAATACCATACCCACACGTTTACGCAGAAGATTCACGTCCATATCTCCGTAAATATCTTCCCCGTCAAGCTCTACCTTTCCTGTGATGGTACAGCCTTCCACAAGGTCATTCATACGGTTTAAAGATTTCAGAAGTGTGGATTTACCGCAGCCGCTTGGTCCGATAAATGCTGTGATCTCCTTTTCCGGGATCTCCATATTGATTCCCTTCAGGGCATGAAAGCTTCCGTAATGAAGATTCATATTGTCAATTGAAATTTTTGTATTTTCACTCATGATCGATCATTATCCTTTCGCAATTTTTCTGGCTACCAGACCGGACAGTCCGTTGATAACAAGTACAAATGCCAGAATGACTACTGCTGTTGCAGATGCCTGGTTTACATGAAGTCCCTCACTGGAAAGCACATACATGTGAAGTGCCAGGGTACGTCCGGAACCCATCAGGCTGTTTGGAACTGCCGCAACAGTACCGGAGGTATAAAGAAGTGCTGCAGTCTCACCTACCACACGTCCGATGGCCAGGATCACACCTGCCAGGATTCCAGGAACTGCGGAGGGAAGTACAGTCGTAAAAATAGTACGGAGCTTGCCTGCTCCAAGTCCGAAGCTTGCCTCACGGTAAGAATCCGGAACAGATTTCAGTGCTTCCTCAGCGGTACGCATGATCAGGGGAAGTACCATGATCACCATGGTCAGGGCACCGGAAAGAAGAGACATGCCCCAGTGCAATGCAGTTACAAAGAACAGCATACCGAACAGACCATATACGATGGATGGAATACCGGAAAGTGTCTCTGCGGTAATACGGATCAGCTTTACAAAACGGCTGCCTTTTTTTGCATATTCCACAAGGAAGATCGCTGCAAAGATTCCTACCGGAGCGGCAATCGCCAGAGATACCAGTGTCATGATCAGGGTATTGATCAGTGACGGGAGAAGGGAAACGTTCTCTGAGGTATAGGTAAGGCTGAACAGACTTGCATTCAGATAGGGAATACCTTTTACAAGCACATAGCCGATCAGGAAGAACAGCAGTGCAAAAGTGATCACAGCTCCCAGCAATGTGAGGAATGCCAGGACTCCTGCGCCAGGATGTCTTGCATAAGACTTCAGCTGATCTCCTATGGTAAGTGTATTCCTTTTTTTCATGGTTGTTTCTACCGCAGGATCCGCGGCTACTGATACATTAGTTTGCATGTTCCGCCCTCCTGTTCAGCAGTGAAAGACTTAAGTTAATGATGAGGATAAATACAAAGAGCACAACTCCTGTTGCGATCAGTGCTTCTCTGTGAAGTCCTGATGCATATCCCATCTCTGTTACGATGTTTGCAGTCATGGTACGGACACCCTGAAGAAGTCCCTTCGGCATACGTGGCTGGTTTCCAGCTACCATGATCACGGCCATGGTCTCACCGATGGCACGTCCGATCCCAAGGACAACGCCTGCCAGGATTCCGGATTTTGCTGCCGGAAGCATAACAAAGAAAATGCTTCTTTCTTTTGTTGCGCCAAGCGCAAGTGAGCCTTCATAGTAGCTTTCCGGAACGCTTCGTACTGCCGATTCCGTAACTCCGATGATCGTCGGAAGGATCATGATTCCCAGAAGGATACATGCTGCCAGCATACTGCTTCCGGTTCCTCCGAACAGCTGGCGGATCAGCGGTACCAGGAGAACCAGACCAAAATAGCCATATACGATGGATGGAACGCCTGCCATAAGCTCAATACCGGATTTCAGTGGTTTATAGATTTTTTTCGGGCAATATCTTGCCATAAATACGGATGTAAAAAGTGCGATCGGAACTCCGATAAGGATTGCTCCTGCAGTTACATAAATACTTGCCACGATCATTGGCAGGATTCCGAATTTATCGTTTGTTGGTCTCCATTCTGTTCCGAAGAGGAATTTTAAGGGACCGATCTTTCCCATTGCAGGAAGGCCGTTTGCAAAAAGGAACACACAAATAAGAAATACTGCAAGAACCGATGCACAGGCCGCAATGAGAAAAACGACCTTCATGGCCTTTTCTCCTAAATGATTCATAAGACACCTTTCTCTCTGTTCCAGTGGATATCCACTGTGCTGATATATAACGGAGCGGCTTTCCTGACCTTGTCATGATCGCCGCTCTTTGTAAGATACTTCAATCGTTTTTTATCCGGGAATTTATTTGGTCACGTCTTCCCAGTCTGTGATATCACCTGTGAAGATGGATTTTACCTGGTCACTTGAAAGCTCCTCAAGGTCATTGTCGTTGTTTACGATGACTGCGATACCATCTTTTGCGATCTCTGTAGCTTTAACACCTTTCTCTGTTTCCTCGTCCTTCAGCTCACGGGATGCCATTCCGATATCACATACACCCTCTGTTGCGCTATTGATTCCTGTTGTGGAGTCGCTGACCTGAACCTCTACTGTGATGTTTTTGTTTGTTTTCTGATATGCCTCTGCAAGCTTCTCCATTACAGGTCCTACGGAAGAAGATCCCATAACTACGACTTTGCCTTTTGCATCTCCGGCTTTGTATGCCTCTGCTTTTTCATCTACTTTGATGTAGCCTTCTTTTTCGATGATGTCCTGTCCGTCAGAGCTCATGATGTAGTTGATGAAATCCTGTGCTGCATCGCTGAGCTTGTCGCCTGTTACGATGTTGAACGGACGTGCTACCTTGTATGTATCATCTGCAACGTTCTCTGCTGTTGCCTCTGCTCCGTCGATCTTTACTGCTTTTACTGTATCGTTGAGGGAACCCAGAGATACGTATCCGATAGAGTTCTCATCGCCTGCTACTGTGGTAAGCATTACATCTGTGTTGTTTGTGATGCTTGCTTCCTGTGTTGTCATATCTACTTTCTCGCCGTCTTTTTCTTCTTCGATCCCAAACAGCTCTACGAATGCTCCACGTGTTCCGGATCCGTCCTCACGGGAAATTACGTCGATCGCTCCGGATGGTGCTGCCATTACAACGGTTCCCATTACTGTAGTTCCTATAAGTGCTGCTGTTAAAATACCTGCGATTCTTTTTTTCATGATTTTTTTCTCCTCATTTCTATGATCATTTTTACTTGCTTACTGCTTAAATACAGGTGTTATTATAGAAATGGAAGGTAAAATATAAAATCGCGGTTTTGTAAAATGTTAGTAAAAAAATGTGATATAAAAAAAAGCTGCTTGCGCAGTTTTTTTTATATGATGTACTCGTCCGCCTTCACGGATTGCCAGTTCATCAGGTCTTCCAATGTTATATGATCCACCACACCTTTGATAGCATCGTCCAGCTTTTTCCAGAGGATCTGGGTGACACAGTTCTCCTCACGTTCACAGAAGGCTCCGTTGTCGTCCAGACATTCCACAGGGGAAAGGCTTCCTTCTGTGAGACGAAGGATCATTCCGACCGTGTATTTATCCGGGGTCTGCTGCAGTGCATAGCCGCCCTGAGGGCCACGGACACTGCGGACAAAGCCTGCTTTGTTCAGGATGGATATGATCTGCTCCAGATATTTATCTGAGATCTCCTGGCGCTTCGCCACATCCTTCAGGCGGATCGGTTTTCCTGTATAATTTGTAGCAAGATCCAACATCAGTCTCAGCGCATATCTTCCTCTTGTAGAAATCCTCATGTAATATTTACCTCCAATATTTCAGTATTCTTCTGATTTATAGCCTTTCGCTCTTTCTGTTATTGTGCAGCTGTTCGGCCGGAAATATTCCTCTGTATTCCATGACCGGCACCCTTCTCTGTGATGCACAGGCAGCTTCCTGTATCTTCTTTCATAGGAAGCAGAATCTGCTTTGCAGACTTTATTCTTTATATTGTTAATAGGTTTTGTTTGTTTTCTCTATTATACCCTAAAAAACTATCTGATACAAGTCAAGCGGATATTCGCAATCCGCTTTGCTACTTGCTCATAACCGAATAACTGCTTCGCAGTTTATCAGAAGGAGCCTGCACTCCTCCTGATACAAGCAAGTCCCCATCCAATGCTTATTGTTTTTCGCAACCCCGCAGGGGACTTACTTGATTCGGTAAAAATAAGAATAAAACCGGCGCTCCGGCAGCCTGCTTGGACAGGCATTCAGGAGCGCCGTAAATAATCCCGCAGGATCACGCTTCGGGGCAAAAGAAGCGGTCTTCGGATCGATTATTTTGTAAACAGTGGTGTGGAGTAGTAACGGTCTCCACTGTCCGGAAGAAGTGCTACGATCACTTTTCCCTTGTTCTCCGGGCGTTTTGCAAGCTGGATCGCAGCATAGAGAGCTGCACCGGAAGAAATTCCTGTAAGGATTCCCTCTTTCTTGGTGAGGAGTTTGGATGTCTCAAATGCATCCTCATTTTCTACTGCGATGATCTCATCATAAACCTTGGTGTCAAGTGTATCCGGAACAAAACCTGCGCCGATACCCTGGATCTTATGCGGGCCTGCTTTTCCCTCGGAAAGTACAGGAGAAGTTGCAGGCTCAACAGCTACAACCTTCACATTCGGGTTCTGGCTCTTCAGATACTCACCTGTACCTGTGATCGTTCCGCCTGTACCAACACCAGCTACGAAGATGTCTACCTTTCCGTCTGTATCGTTCCAGATCTCCGGACCTGTAGTCGCTGCATGTGCCTTCGGGTTGGCCGGGTTCTCAAACTGTCCTGGGATAAAGCTTCCCGGGATCTCCTTGGCAAGCTCCTCTGCCTTGGCAATGGCACCTTTCATTCCCTTGGCTCCGTCTGTGAGAACTACCTCTGCACCATATGCTTTCAGGATGTTTCTTCTCTCAACACTCATGGTTTCCGGCATGGTGAGGATTGTCTTATATCCCTTGGCAGCTGCGATAGCTGCAAGTCCGATTCCTGTGTTACCGGATGTTGGCTCGATGATGGTTGCGCCTGGTTTCAGAACGCCTTTCTGCTCTGCATCCTCGATCATTGCCTTACCGATTCTGTCCTTAACGCTTCCTGCCGGGTTAAAATACTCGAGCTTGGCAAGTACTGTAGCCTCAAGTCCCTCAGACTTCTCTACGTTCTTAACCTCTACAAGCGGTGTGTTTCCGATCAGTTCCAGTGCGCTTCCGTAAATTTTACCCATGGTGATATCCTCCTTAATTCCTTATCTCTATTCCCTTATTTCCTAGTAACTATATATGTTTTCTGTGATTTGATTGAATTATATCATAGTACAGGGATTTGTCAATACATTTCCGCCAAAAAAACGCAGGAATTTTTCTCCAGAAAAATCCTGCGTTTTGTGCTGTTTCATTTATTCTGTTTTTATAATTTGGGCCAGCAGACGCATCATCTCATCCACGTCCAGTGGCTTCGCCAGAAAACCATCCATTCCCGCTTCCTGTGCCTTCCGTCTGTCCTCATCATAAGCATTGGCTGTCATGGCAATGATCGGAATCTCAGCTCTCGAATCGTCCAAATCCCGGATCCTCTGTGTTGCCGTGTAACCATCCATATTTGGCATCTGGACATCCATCAGGATCACATCATAATATTTCTCCGGCATCTTTTTCAGTTCCTCAATACACTGGATGCCATCTTCCACATGTTTCACTTTTATTCCGGTTTCTTCAAGAACTGTCTCCGCAATTTCCGCGTTCAGTTCATTATCTTCCGCAAGAAGAATCCGTTTTCCTTCAAGCTTCTCTGTAATATCCGGAATATTCTGTTTCTCTTTTTCCCGAACCTGGTTTTCTAAACTGACAGGAAAAGAAAATTTCATAATAAAGCGGGTGCCTTTTCCCTCTTCACTTTCTACTTCGATGGTTCCACCCATCCGGTCAACCAGAGATTTTACGATTGGAAGTCCAAGTCCTGTGCCTGCAACTCTGGTTTCCGTAGAAGTATGTTCCCTGGAAAATTCCTCAAAGATATGTGGAAGATAATCCTGGCTCATTCCAATCCCGTTATCTTCTACAACAACTTTATAGTTTGCGTTTTTCTCATCCTCAGAATCCAGCTCATCAATGGATACTGTGATCTTTCCATGAGGATTGGTATACTTGATGGAATTGCTGACAACATTCAGAATAATTTCCTCCATCTTTGTTTTATCACACAGGATCTGATCGTGGACCACATTCAGGCTGCACTGATATTCCAGAGATTTTTTTGTAAGGGATGATTCAAAAACGGTGTTCATGGCTTCCACCATTTCACGGATATTTACACTTTCCGAACTTAGAGTGATCTTTCCACTTTCGATACGGGCCATTTCCAGAACCTGATTGATGATCGTCAGCAGAATATCGCTGGAAACCCTGATCTTTTTTATATAATCAAGAGATTTCTTTTCGTCATGAATGCTTTTTTCAAGGAGTCCGGAAAATCCTACGATGGCATTCATTGGTGTCCGGATGTCATGACTCATGTTAAAGAGAAATCTCGTCTTTGCCTCATTTGCTTTTCTGGCTTTTTCCGCGGACTTCCGGATTTCTTCTGTATACAGTTTTTCTCTCTGTTTTCTGTGAAGCATCAGATAACAGATCGCAGTGGCCAGAACCGCTATGCTTACAGCAACCAGAAAAACCAGTGCCTGCTGTTTCACGGTAACCCATCCGGTATGTGGAATAATCTCAAAATACCAGGTGTCATTTGGAACCTTACAGCTGATCTGTACAGCTCCTTTGTGAATCGCATCTCCCCCCTGGGCGATGATGGTTTTCTTTCCGGAATTTCCGTCTTTTTTCCACATCTGATAACAGTAGGAAGCATCGGTAAGCTTATCCAGTTCCAGTTCTTCCAGAAATCGGTTCCAGTCAAGTACCAGGATTGAGAATCCCCAGAAGGATTTTTCCCCGGATTTATCTGTAATATAAATCGGTTCAAACAACAGTGAGCCAAGGCCTCCCTGATTCAGCTCATAGGGACCGGCTATGGTATACTGGCCGCTTTTCATTGCCAGATTCGCTTCATGTTTACGGGCCGGACTATTTAGCATATCAATTCCAAAAGCTGCCTCATTTCCTTTCAGAGGATAAATATCCTTAACTACTCCGTCCGGTGCCAGTTCAATAGCCTTTATAATTTGAGAATCGTCGGAGATCATCTGCGACAGAGCTTGAAATTCTTTACTGTCCATCTGATGTCCGGATTCAATGATATTCTGAAAGAATTCTGAGACATCAAGATATCGGTTAAGCTGTGATCTTATCCGGTTCACGGTTGTTTCCGCTGTAAAAGCAGCTCGCATTTTCTCTTCATTTACAGTATTCCTGTTGAGCAGCTGTCCGCAGACGGATACTATAAAGAAGGAAATGATCCCTACGACCAGACAGTAGATCCTGATCTGTTTTGAAGTATTATCTTTTTTTATCATTTGATTTTTTTAACCTTCTCCTGCTCGGTATAACGTTACGTCAGATGTATATTTTACCATCCTCATATTTTGTTTACAACAAAAAGAATCTTCCAAACGGCAGTGTTTTTGTCTGCTGCTGTTCAGAAGATTTCTTTTATTGGATCATTCTTTATTATCTGGCGGATTCAGGGTCAGATGACTGTTCAGGCAGATATCTGCTATCCGCATTATCTACTTTGCAGATTCGGTTAACATAATATCTCCGTCGCTACATTTCACACTTAAAGTCGGTGCGGAAGTGCCTACTTGGTTCTCATAAACAGAGAAGTCTTCCTCATTGCTGGATTTTCCACGGGAAAGATCTCCTGTATCTACATCCCCGTCTGTGGTTTTCAGATAAATGTTGGTTTTATCCACGCTGCTCTTTTTCATTTGGATGGAAACATCTCCGTTGGAGCTGGTGATTTCCATATCTCCGTTGAAACTGCTGTTGCCCATCTGAAGCTCACCATCATCAAGAGAAATCTGGCCGTCTGTAAGATCTGCTCTTTTTATGCTCACATCTCCGCTTTCGGATTTCAGCTGCCATGTTATCCGTACACTGAAGCTCTTTTACATCCAGATCTCCGTCGCCAAGCTTTGCCTCAAATTTTTCAAACACGCCTTTGTCCAGCATCAGATCTCCATCGGAAAGTTGCGCTGTCATTTTTTCACATAAAAGCTGATCGGCAGTAAAATCTCCGTCCGAAAGCTGAATCTCAGCTTCCAGAAGCTGCGCTTTCTCCGGCACATAGAGAATCACTGTATTTACCGCATCTTCTTTCTGGGTCTGCTCTATATGTGTCCGAAAGACTCCCAGATCATATGTTATAAAATAACCTCCCGTTCCTCCTTCGGACTCCTTAAGTGTAAGTTCTCCGTCTTTATCCTCCCAGGTCAGGGGATCTTTCTTTCCGTTTTTCTCAAGTTTATATTCCATATAATAATGGTCATCATCCGAAGTCCGGATATCCAGGTCAAGATCCTCAAAATCTACATTCAGTTTTGTAAAATCATCGATCTGTTCTTTTTTCATAACTGCAAGGTTTTTATGAGCAGAAGAATTTCCTCCGGATACATACACATGATCTGAAGCATATGTGAAATCTTTTCCCCCGGCAAAATATCCTGCTGTAGAAAGAACGACTCCCGCCACACAGAGCGCTGTGCCTGTCATCAATGCTGTTTTTGCGATCTTATTCATTTCTTTGCACCTTCTTTCTTACAAATCGGTTTACCAGACGTCCGATTCCTGTTGCACACCATTTACAGATATATATGGTAAGCACACCGACCAGGATTCCGGCTCCTGCCATAAGAAATCCGCCGCCAACCATCATGCAGGCTGCTGCCACAGATTTCAGGATCAGTGTGGCTCCAAAACCGGCTACCATGATTCCTCCGGCTATGGTTGCGATGCTGGCCACACCCAGGGAAAAAATCACGGCTGCGATCACAACTACTACGGCAAACAATACTGCCAGCGCACTGAACATAAGTGCCAGACTTACCGGTGACGCACAGAGGACAAGAATTGCAAGGAGGATGATCTTACCCGGAGAACGTTTCTTCTTTGTAGAATCACTGGTTGAAGCAGCTGCATTTTGTCCTGCTGCACTCCGTCGGTTGCCGGAACCTTCTGCCGGCAGTTCCGTCTCTTTTTCTCCGGTACTGTCTTTCCCGTCTCCCACACTCTCCTGCAGAAGATTCAGAAGCAGTTCCCTGGCTGCTTCCTTCGGCTCGCCAAGTTCCTCCATTACCTGCTGCTCATTCTCCGGACCTGCCTCATCGAAATATTCCGAAAAATATTCAATGGCATTCTCATAATCTTCTTTCGGAAGCCGCTTCAGATATTTCCTGAGCTGCTCCATATACTCTTTCCTCGTCATTTTCGAAGTCTCCCTTCCACAATATCATCTATGGTATCGCGGTATTCTCTCCACTCTTTCCTCAGATATTCCAGATGACTGCGTCCTTCCTCTGTGATGGAATAATACTTGCGCTTCCTTCCCTGGAACTCCTCGGAATAAGTTGTCAGATATCCGCCTGTCTCCAGCTTCCTCAAAATAGGATACAGAGTTGATTCCTTAATCGATGCTACCATCTTCACAGTCTGACTAATCTCATATCCGTAGGAATCCTGCTGTTCCACAACAGAGAGGATCAGGCATTCCGTCAGCACAGCTGACACCGGATAGTAATACATACGCTCACCCCTTTATGTAATTATTTTATATATAAAATTTTTATATATAATTATTTTACATATATAGTATCATACTTTTCTCTTTTGTCAAGGAGAATTTCGCAATTGCTTTTTCCGAAGTCCTTCTTTATAATGTTTTACAAATACAAACTATTTTCCCAGAAAGGACATGATCTTATGGAAAAAAAGCCCCATCTGATGGCGATCGTCCTGTTTCTGACGGGTCTTATCTGTATTGGACTGCTTTTTGGCTTAAGTTACAAAACCTATCAGAAAATTGATGCCGCAGACCAGAAAATGACTTCCGTCATCGAACCGGTCAAAACGAAGCAGAAAGCCATGAAAGAAGATATTGACCTTTATACAGCCAAGATCGAAAAGAAACAGGCAGCCGACAAATATCTGCAGCAACGCTCCCAGACTGAACAGGCAGTAAAGAACAACACCGGCGAACACGAACGCGCACCGGAATCCGAAAACAGCCAGAAAAGTTCCAAACCTTCTGTTTTCAGTGAAGCCGGTGGTGAGGGATTCTCTGACGGAGACAGCGATACCACTGCTTCTGCTGCAAATGGTCACATCGTAGGAATTGATCCCGGACATCAGGGTGAAAACGTGGATATGAGCGCCACAGAGCCCAACGGACCTGGTTCCTCCACCATGAAAGCAAAAGCTTCTACCGGAACCAGTGGTTCTTTCAGCGGCCTTCCGGAATATCAGCTGAATCTGAATGTCTCTCTTCTTCTGAAAGATATCCTGGAGCAACATGGCTATCAGGTTGTAATGACAAGAACTGACAATGATACTGCGATCAGCAACAAGGAACGTGCGGAGCTGGTAGCATCCCAGGGTGCAGAAATCTGTGTACGTGTCCATGCAAACGGCGATGATTCTTCTTCTGTTTCCGGCGCACTGACCATGTGCCCATCACAGCAGAATCCTTATGTTTCCAGTCTCTATGACAGTTCCAACCGTCTTTCCCAGTGCATCATTGATTCCTACTGTGCAGCTACCGGTTTTCAGAACCGCGGTATTATCTATACAGATACCATGACAGGAATCAACTGGAGTACCATACCGGTTACTATTGTGGAAATGGGATTTATGACCAATCAGAATGATGATCTGAAGATGGCAGATTCTTCCTTCCAGCAGACAATGGCCGAAGGGATCGCCAATGGAATTGATGCTTATTTTCAGCAGTAAAAGGAGTATTTCTTATGAAAAAAAATGTATTTTTATATGTTGTGATCGCAGTGCTTGCCGTTGCCCTGGTGGGTTTGGGTGCACTGAATGTCCGTTCACTGAACAAGCTTGAATCTCTTCAGTCCAAGGTTTCCGACCTTCAGAAAAATGTTCAGGAAGTTTCTGATTCTGCTGCTGAGCTGAGCAGCAAGGCAGATCAGCTGGATGCTCTTTATGCGGATGATCCTACCGTTGAAAGTGCAGCAGCTGCCGCTTCCCCGGATTCTCAGGATTCCAGCTCTCAGGAGCAGAATTCTGATTCTTCCACAGATTCTTCCGCAAGCCAGGAAAGCGCAGCAGCTTCACAGGAAGAGGGCACTCTGTCTCCTTCCAGTGGAAGCAGCACTTTTACCGATAATTCCGACTCCAGCATGGACAACGTACTGAGTCAGGTACAGTCACTTCTTCCGACTGATAACGGTACCTGGTCCGTATATGTATGTAATCTTGCAAAAAATACCGAAGGTGCCATCAATGATCAGAAGATGCAGGCTGCCAGTCTGATCAAGCTGTATATCATGGGTGCTGTATATGAAGATTATGACAGTCTTTCCACAACTTACGGAAAAGAAACCCTGGATAACAACCTGAATTCCATGATCACAGTCAGTGATAATGACGCGGCAAACAAGCTTGTCAACTGTCTCGGAGGCGGTGATGACGCAGCCGGAATGGCGCGTGTCAATAAATTCTGCCAGGATCATGGATACACCAACACTTCCATGGGACGTCTCCTTCTTGCAGATAATTCCAATGGAGATAATTACACCTCTGTAAAAGATTGCGGAAAATTCCTGAAGACCATCTATCAGATGGACAAGGGCAGCGCGGCAGAAGATACTCTTGCAGGTGCGGAATACATGTACCACCTCCTGAAAATGCAGACAAGAACCAACAAAATCCCCGCTCAGCTGCCAGAAGGTGTAAAAGTCGCCAACAAGACCGGAGAGCTTGACACTGTGGAGAATGATGCCGGTATCATCTACGATACTGCAAAGGGAATCGACCTTGTGATCTGCTTCATGTCACAGGATCTTAACGATACCGCCGCGGCACAGAATACCATTGCTCAGGACAGCCGTTCCATTTACGGTTATTACAACGAATAAAGCACAGACAAAAAAGGATGACGCGCCAGATACGCATCATCCTTTTTTATTCTTCTTTTCAGTTCTTCTCTTCCCCTTCTTCATAGGATTTCTCCCAGATCTCGGAAAAAACTGCCAACGGACAGTCTGTCAGCAGACACATGAGGATGAAACACTCATATGGATTTACTATGTAGATCTCACCCATGCCGCATCGTGCCAGGATTTCCTGGATCTCATCCAGAAAATAGCGGTATCTTGTATATGGATCATCATCTGCCATCTCCTGAGAGATCACAAAAAATTCCAGCGTGATCAGATCAAATCGTTCTACCGGAAACTTATGGTTCAGAATGTTATTGATCCTCTGGCGGCTGAACCGCTTCTGGCTGAAATGTTTTGCCAGAATAGAAGCGGACATTTTTTTCAGATTTCCCATCTTGTTGATAGGGATACCGCTGCAGATGACCTTCTCCAGATCTGAAGCGCTGATATTCTCAGGCTTCCAGATCTTTTTGCCACCGTTTTCCTCTTCATCCTGCTGGTACATGGCTGCAATGATCTTACGGGCACGTTCCAGAAGGATCATAAATTCCTGAAAAGCCTGACTCTTTTCCGATTTCGGATCGTCGCATCTGCCTTTCAGAAATGCCAGATATTCCAGAAGTTTCTCTTCACTGTCCAGACAGAGACCTGTTCCGTATACAACCTCACCGGTCTTTTTTTCCGTGGGTGTCAGTTCTTTATAGATTTTTTTATATTCTTCTGCCTTATAATAGCCAAGATGGTTATGATAGCAATACCAGTAAATTACTTCCTCCGGATTATGAAAATCAAAATCCTGTTCCCGAAGCACCCTGGTCAGAAAATCCGATACATCCTCCGTACTCATGCGGAGCCCGAACCCAAGAAGAAAAACAGTCTCACGTTTCACAGAAGCCTGGGTCAGCCAGTTGTTCACCAGAGAACTCAGCTTGGCAGAAGTCGGGGACATGGATTTCGGTGTGTAAGTCTCTTTAAAAGATTCCACCACAATATCCCTGTAAACCTCCTGGGGTACCTGGGAAAAAGGTTCTTCCAATTCTGCACGCTCATAAACATATCTTTTCAGATAATCGCCAAAAGAAACCAGTTCCATTTCTTTATAAAGATAATGAAAAATAACATCTGCATCCTCATCCTCAAAGGAATCCAGACTGACAACCTGGCGGAACTTCTGTGCCGCCTTTCTGGTAAATTCAAAATCCTTCACAGAATCGAAGGCAACTGTCTGTTCAAAATCAAGATCCTGCATTCGATTTCTCATCGCAAATTCTCCTTATCCCTTATATTCCTCACCGGCAGACTGAGCCGGTTGGAAGCAATGCCGCTCTTTATTACCGGCAGAGTTTCTACCGCCCGGTGCTGTGCCGTTCTGCCCATCGTTTGAGAGGATTTTTTTCTTCATAGCCGTTGATCTGGGCAAGGATCATCGTTACATTATCTCTTCCACCTCTGGACAGCGCCATTTCAAGAAGCTCTTCTACTTTTTCTTCCGCGGTACCGGTTTTGCTCAGGATTTCCTGTATTTCTTCATCTGACAGCATATCCGTTACGCCATCTGAACAAATCAGATAACTGCTTCCCGTCTGATAGCCGATCTCCACAATGGATGGTTCCAGAGCCATGTTTTCCTCCTGAAAACCCAGGTACTGTGTCAAAGGAGCTTTTCCAAGCATTTTTCCACTGATCACATGATCCGTAGATATCTGCTGCAGTTTTCCCTGAAAATGGCGGTAAATACGACTGTCCCCAAGATTACAGGCATAGATCGCTTTTTCACTGAAAGACAAAAGTGCCATCGTAGTTCCCATGCTGCTGATACGATTTTCCCTGCTGTATCTGCATACTGCTTCATTCATATTTGCACAGGCTCCTGTGAGAAAAACCACCGGCTCTTTTTTGAGGCTTTTTTTATTTTCTTCATAAAAACCACCCAGTGCTTCCACGGCTGCAGAGGCTGCCATCTCACCACAGCTTTCCCCTCCCATGCCATCAAAAACTGCCAGTACGGGAAGCTGCCAATGCTGCGTATGACCTGCCAGGATTCCGTCAACTCCCTGGTTGTGCACTGGCAGCCGCACTCCGCAGCACCAGAAATTATCCTCATTATTCGTCCTCACCTTTCCGGTGTGACATGTATATGCATAATCAATCTGATAGGCCATTCTTTTTCCTTTCGTAAAAACCCCTTCGACATTATTGCTGAAGCTCCATTACAGAATTACTCCAGTATTTGTCTCCCAGTTCTACATATTTGTCGTTATCACTCTCTTTATCATGAACCTTACCATCTGCATCGATCCATCGGATCAGAAGGCCGTCCTGATAATAAAAATACTGTTTTTCATCTCCGTCCCATACATAAGTATAAAACATCTGCTCGCCCCAGTAAAAATATTCCTCATAAACGCCATCTGCGGAACTGCCGGGATATACAAGTACTTTGGCGATCTCTCCTGATCCGTTATAAAAGCGCAGGCGATCCCCCTCTGTGCCTTCACGTCTATAACTGTCCAGAGCATTTTCTATGGTTGTCGCATGGTCACGTATCGTTTCCATTGCCTGTGCGAAGCTTTTATCTGCATCGTCTACAGTGCCGAAATTTCCTTTGTTCAGAGCATCAGAATCATCGGAATCTGTATACGAAGGTTCCCCGTTGTCCGAAGGTTTCCGTATCGTTCGTACCGCAATGATCCCGCCGATCAGCACAACAATGATCCCGGCTGCTATGAGCATTCTGAAAATGCCTTTCCGCCTCTTTCCGTCATCGGTATTTCCACCATTCTCTGACACGGATCCTTCCCACTCCTGGAGATTCTGGTCACGGTCGTCTTCCAGATCTGTGATAGAAGTAACTCTGGGCTTTACAGCTCCGGTTTTTCTTATACCGGGTTCTGGCTGACGGGAAAATCCTGACTGATAACCGGACAGACTATCTCTTTCGGATACTGTTTTTCCGGATGCAGATTTTTGAGGATTCTGTATTGTACTCTGAGCCTTTGGCCTATTCCGGGCTGCATTTTTTGCTATTTCTCCGGCTGTCGGTTTCTCCGGCTGTACAGATACCGGCGCAGGATTTCTACGTGCCTGACGGATTGCCTCCGTATTCAGTTGACTTGTTCTTGCCAGCTGTCTGGCTGCACCCTCCTGGAGAAACTTCGGCATGGACTCCGGAACAGGTCTTTCCTCCACTGGTTTCGGTTTCTCATGAACTCCCTGTTCTCTGTTTGCCGTTCCATACCGGATTTCTTCCAGTGCTTCCCGAAACTTATCAGGAGTCTGATATCGTTCTTTTGCATCATAAGCACAGGCTTTTAAGATAACGGAGCCGAAAGCCTCTCCCGCATCCACAGGTGCAGGCGGTGTTTCGCCTGACATCCTCCTCGTGAGCGCGTTTTCCTTATCTCTGTATGTGATCAGCTGTTTTTCAAGATTCAGAAACGGAAGCCTGTTATGATTCATCAGTTTATATAACACCAGGCCAAGTGCATAAATGTCCACTCTGCTGTCGTACTGTTCTCCCCTGTACATCTCCGGCGCCATATAGGAATAAGTTCCCTTTTTGGAAAGGGTACTCATGGTTTTTTCCAGTTCTCTGGCGATTCCAAAGTCTCCCAGCTTGAAATCCCCGAACCTGGATACAAAAATATTCTCAGGCTTGATATCCCTGTGGATAATGTGAAGCTGCCCGCAGTATTCCAGTGATTTACAAAGGTCTATGCCAAGCTTCATCACTTCTTTTTCTGTGAGATTTTTTCCCGCATAATATTCCATGAAGCTTGTGAGATATTCCATGCGGATAAAAATATCCCATCCGATCTCGTCCAGATATTCCATTACCTTGTAATCTTCTACAGATACAATATGGGAATTTCCCCGGAAATACTCCATGGTGCTTACTTCCTGAATGCACTCCTCCACCAGATTTTCGAAATAACCGCGGACGGATCTTTCATCGCCGGATTCTGAGCGCACACTGTCCAGTTCCCCTTTACTGGCGGGGATTGTGATTATCTTAATTGCCGAGTAAAAAGAACGTCCCTTCTCTGTTCTCTGAGCTTTATACACTCTTCCAAAAGAACCTTCCCCGATCTTACTTATGATCTTCCATTCCGGCCACGGGGAAATTGGCAGTTCCTTGTCCATCGCAATCCCTCCTCTCTCAGAAAATCCCTGCTTATAAACAGAAATCTCCCTCCGGATTTCCGGGGGGAGATTTATTTATATTAGCAAGGTATATTGACTTATTCTTCTACCGGTGCAGTTTCCTCTGCTGTCTCTTCAACAGCAGCGGTCTCTTCCTCCGGAGCAGTCTCAGTCTTCTCTTCCTCTACGGAAATTTCCTCTGTATCCTCAGGCTCCTCGGAAGCTGTTTTTACTTCCGGCATTCCTGTGTCAAGACTGATCTCACTGTAACGCTTCATACCTGTACCTGCAGGAATCAGCTTACCAATGATAACGTTCTCTTTCAGACCGATCAGCGGATCGACCTTACCTTTGATAGCAGCCTCTGTCAGGACTTTTGTTGTCTCCTGGAAGGATGCTGCTGACAGGAAGGAGTTTGTAGCAAGGGATGCCTTGGTAATACCAAGCATAACCTGTTTGCCCTCTGCCGGCTGTTTGCCCTCTGCCTCAAGTTTCTCGTTAACTTCCTCAACATCAAGGACATCAACAAGTGTTCCTGGCAGGAACTCTGTATCTCCGTTATCCTCGATACGGATCTTCTTCAGCATCTGATGAACGATAACCTCGATATGCTTATCGTTGATCTCAACACCCTGCAGACGATATACACGCTGAACCTCGCGGATCATGTAATCCTGAACTGCACGAACACCCTTAATTCTCAGGATATCATGCGGATTTACACTACCTTCTGTCAGCTCATCGCCGGCCTCAAGAACCTGTCCGTCAAGGACTTTGATACGGGAACCGTATGGGATCAGGTAAGTCTTGGAATCACCTGTCTCCGGATCATTTACGATGATCTCACGTTTCTTCTTAGTGTCGTTGATCGTGGCAACACCTGGGATCTCTGTGATGATCGCAAGACCCTTCGGCTTTCTTGCCTCAAAAAGCTCCTCGACACGAGGAAGACCCTGTGTGATATCTCCACCGGCAACACCACCGGTATGGAACGTACGCATGGTCAGCTGTGTACCTGGCTCACCGATAGACTGTGCTGCGATGATACCAACGGACTCACCAACCTGTACCGGCTCACCGGTAGCCATGTTCGCACCATAACATTTCGCGCAGACACCAACCTTGCACTTACAGGAAAGGATGGTACGGATCTTCAGTTTGTCGATCGGTCCGCCTGTTGTGTTGCTTACGCCCTCTTTCATAATACGGGCAGCACGCTTCGGTGTGATCATGTGGTTCGCCTTAACAAGGATTTCTCCGTCTTTATTCTTAACTGTCTCACAGGAGAATCTTCCTGTGATACGCTCCTGAAGGCTCTCAATCTCTTCTTTTCCGTCCATGAATCCACGAACTTCCATTCCGGAGATCTCTGCTCTGTTCTCACAGCAGTCAGCCTCACGAACGATAAGATCCTGGGATACATCAACAAGACGTCTTGTCAGGTATCCGGAATCGGCTGTACGAAGAGCGGTATCGGAAAGTCCCTTACGAGCACCATGCGCAGACATGAAGTACTCCAGTACGTCAAGACCTTCACGGAAGTTAGACTTGATCGGAAGCTCGATAGTATGACCGGTTGTATCAGCCATCAGTCCTCGCATTCCGGCAAGCTGTTTGATCTGCTTATCGGAACCACGGGCTCCGGAGTCAGCCATCATGAAGATATTGTTGTACTTATCAAGACCTGTCAGAAGGGCTTTTGTAAGCTCATCATCGGTCTTCTTCCAGGTATCAACAACCTCTTTATAACGCTCTTCCTCTGTGATAAGACCACGTTTGTAGTTCTTTGTAATACGGTCAACAGTATCCTGAGCCTGCTTGATCATCTCCGGCTTCTGCGGCGGCACGGTCATATCGGAAATGGATACGGTCATGGCTGCACGTGTGGAGTATTTATAACCCATAGCCTTAACAGAGTCAAGTACCTCGGCTGTCTTTGTTGCTCCGTGTGTATTGATAACTTTTTCAAGGATCTGCTTCAGCTGTTTCTTACCTACAAGGAAGTCAACCTCAAGAAGCAGTTCGTTTCCAGGTACGCTTCTGTCTACGAATCCAAGATCCTGCGGAAGGATCTCGTTGAACAGGAAACGTCCCAGTGTAGAGTGAACATTGCCGCTTAAAACAGTTCCGTCCGGCATTGTCTTATGGCAGCGTACAATGATCTTGGTCTGAAGTGTGATGACCTTGTTCTCGTATGCGAGGATTGCCTCGTTGATACTCTTGAAGAACTTGCCCTCACCCTTGTTTCCAGGTCTCTCCTGAGTCAGATAGTAGATACCAAGGACCATATCCTGTGAAGGAACAGCTACAGGACCACCATCAGACGGTTTCAGAAGGTTGTTCGGTGATAACAGAAGGAAACGGCACTCTGCCTGTGCTTCCTGGGAAAGCGGAAGATGTACGGCCATCTGGTCACCATCGAAGTCTGCGTTGAACGCTGTACAAACAAGTGGATGAAGCTTGATCGCCTTACCTTCTACAAGAATCGGCTCGAACGCCTGGATACCCAGACGATGCAGTGTAGGTGCACGGTTAAGCATAACCGGATGCTCTTTAATGACGTCCTCAAGGACATCCCATACTGCAGGCTCAAGTTTCTCTACCATCTTCTTGGCATTTTTGATATTGTGAGATGTTCCGTTAGCAACAAGCTCTTTCATAACGAAAGGTTTGAACAGCTCGATGGCCATCTCTTTCGGAAGACCACACTGATAGATCTTCAGCTCCGGTCCTACAACGATTACAGAACGTCCGGAATAGTCAACTCGTTTACCCAGAAGGTTCTGACGGAAACGTCCGGATTTACCTTTCAGCATGTCGGAAAGGGATTTCAGGGCTCTGTTTCCAGGTCCTGTTACAGGACGTCCACGGCGTCCGTTATCGATCAGGGCATCTACAGCCTCCTGCAGCATACGCTTCTCGTTGCGGACAATGATATCCGGAGCGCCAAGCTCCAGAAGTCTTTTCAGACGGTTATTTCTGTTGATGATTCTTCTGTAAAGATCATTCAGGTCAGATGTTGCAAAACGTCCTCCATCCAGCTGTACCATAGGACGAAGATCCGGTGGGATAACCGGGATCACAGTCATGATCATCCACTCAGGACGGTTGCCGGACTCACGGAAGGACTCTACAACCTCAAGACGTTTAATGATTCTTGCACGTTTCTGGCCTGTTGCATCAACAAGCTCTGCTTTCAGCTCTGCGGAATCTTTCTCAAGATCAATAGCTTTCAAGAGCTCCATGATGGACTCAGCACCCATACCTACGCGGAAGCCTTCGCCGTAAGACTCTCTTGCTTCCTGGTACTCACGCTCGGTGAGTACCTGTTTGTACATAAGGCCTGAATCAGCAGGATCCAGAACGATATAGTTTGCAAAGTAAAGCACTTTCTCCAGTGTTCTTGGAGAAATATCAAGGATCAGACCCATACGGGACGGAATTCCTTTGAAATACCAGATATGAGATACAGGAGCTGCAAGCTCAATGTGTCCCATACGTTCTCTACGAACGGCAGATTTGGTTACTTCAACACCACACCTGTCGCAGACAACGCCTTTATAGCGAATTTTTTTATACTTTCCACAGTGACACTCCCAGTCCTTGCTCGGTCCGAAAATTCTTTCGCAGAAAAGACCGTCCTTCTCAGGCTTCAAGGTTCTGTAGTTGATTGTTTCAGGTTTTAAAACCTCACCGTGTGACCACTCTCTGATCTTCTCAGGGGACGCCAGTCCGATCTTGATGGCATCGAAAGTCATTGGCTGATATGTTTCATTGGCGTTGGTTGTTTCTGCCATGTATTCTTTCCCCTTTCTTATTCCTCATCATCAAAGGACTCTTCAAACTCGATCATGTCCTCATCTTCTTCCAGGTCTTCATCTTCTTCTACATTGACAAGCTCTTCTCCGCTAAACTCCTGCTTGGTATAGCCGTGTTTACCGAAGGACTCCTCATCTCTGCGTCCTCTGGAATCGCCCTCAATGACATGACGAAGATCTGTATCTCCGTAATCAGAAGTCTCCATAATGTGTACCTCTGATCCGTCCTCGCTGAGCACACGTACATCCAGACCAAGAGACTGAAGCTCTTTAAGAAGTACCTTAAAGGACTCAGGAATACCTGGCTCAGGAATGTTATCGCCTTTGATGATCGCTTCATAGGTCTTAACACGTCCGATCACATCATCAGACTTCACTGTCAGGATCTCCTGCAGTGTATAGGAAGCACCATATGCCTCCAGTGCCCAAACCTCCATCTCTCCGAAACGCTGTCCACCGAACTGAGCTTTACCACCCAGAGGCTGCTGTGTTACCAGGGAGTATGGACCTGTGGAACGTGCATGGATCTTATCGTCTACCAGATGATGCAGTTTCAAGTAGTGCATGTGACCGATAGTTACAGGGCTGTCAAAGTACTCTCCTGTACGTCCGTCACGAAGTCTTACCTTACCGTCTCTGGAGATCGGAACGCCCTTCCAGAGTGCTCTGTGAGCTTTATTCTCATCCAGATACTGCATAACATCCGGTGCAAGAATGTCTTTATATTTCTCACGGAATTCCTCAAAGTCTTCCGTATTTACGTAATCGTTGGCAAGTTCCAGAGTATCCTGGATATCAACCTCGTTAGCGCCATCGAATACAGGTGTTGCGATATTGAAGCCAAGTGCTTTGGCAGCAAGGCTTAAGTGGATCTCCAGGACCTGTCCGATATTCATTCGGGAAGGTACACCCAGAGGATTCAGCACGATATCAAGGGGACGTCCGTTCGGAAGGAATGGCATATCCTCAACCGGAAGTACACGGGAAACGACACCCTTGTTACCATGACGACCAGCCATCTTATCACCAACGGAGATCTTTCTCTTCTGTGCAATATAAATACGTACTGCCTGATTTACTCCAGGGCTCAGCTCATCGCCGTTCTCTCTTGTAAATACCTTGGCATCTACGATAATACCATATTCACCGTGCGGTACTTTAAGGGAAGTATCACGTACCTCTCTTGCCTTCTCACCGAAGATGGCACGAAGGAGACGCTCCTCAGCAGTAAGCTCTGTCTCTCCCTTAGGAGTAACCTTACCAACAAGGATATCACCGGCACGTACCTCAGCACCGATACGGATGATACCACGCTCATCCAGATCTTTCAGAGCATCATCGCCGACACCCGGAACATCACGTGTGATCTCTTCCGGTCCCAGCTTGGTATCACGGGATTCTGCCTCATATTCCTCGATATGGACAGATGTATAAACATCATTCTGTACCAGTCTCTCGCTAAGCAGAACGGCATCCTCGTAGTTATAACCTTCCCAGGTCATAAATCCGATCAGCGGGTTCTTACCAAGTGCAAGCTCACCATTGGATGTAGACGGACCATCTGCGATAACCTGTCCGGCCTCAACATGCTCTCCCTGGAACACGATCGGTCTCTGGTTGTAGCAGTTGCTCTGGTTGCTTCGCATAAATTTGGTCAGATGATAATCATCCTTTGTTCCGTCATCATTCTTAATGGAGATATCTGTAGATGTGGAACGAAGTACGGTACCTGCTTTTCTTGCAACAACGCATACACCGGAGTCAACGGCTGTCTTGGTCTCCATACCTGTACCAACAACCGGAGCCTCTGTTGTAAGAAGCGGAACGGCCTGACGCTGCATGTTGGATCCCATCAGCGCACGGTTCGCATCATCGTTCTGCAGGAACGGAATCAGGGCTGTAGCAACGGAGAATACCATTCTAGGAGATACGTCCATGTAATCAAACATGTGCTGCTCGTACTCCTGTGTCTCTTCACGGTAACGACCGGATACATTCTTATGAATGAAGTGGCCTTCCTCATCCAGAGGCTCATTCGCCTGTGCTACATGGTAATTATCTTCCTCATCCGCTGTCATGTATACAACCTCATCGGTTACACGCGGGTTGGAAGGATCGCTCTTGTCGATCTTTCTGTACGGAGCCTCTACGAAACCGTACTGATTGATTCTTGCATAGGATGCAAGGGAGTTGATAAGACCGATGTTCGGTCCCTCAGGAGTCTCGATCGGGCACATTCTTCCGTAGTGGGAATAATGTACATCTCGAACCTCGAATCCGGCTCTGTCTCGTGACAGACCGCCAGGTCCCAGTGCGGAAAGTCTTCTCTTATGAGTCAGCTCACCAAGCGGGTTGTTCTGATCCATGAACTGTGACAGCTGGGAAGAACCGAAGAACTCCTTAACTGCTGCAGTTACCGGTTTGATATTGATCAGGGACTGCGGAGAAATGCTCTCTGTGTCCTGTGTTGTCATTCTCTCACGTACCACACGCTCAAGTCTGGAAAGACCGATGCGGTACTGGTTCTGAAGCAGCTCACCGACAGCACGGATACGACGGTTACCCAGGTGGTCGATATCATCATCGTTACCAAGGCCATACTCCAGATGCATATTGTAGTTGATGGACGCAAGGATATCTTCCTTGGTGATGTGTTTCGGGATCAGGTCGTGGATATCACGTTTGATCGCCTCACATCTGTCCTCAAATGTGTCATTTTCTTCCAGAATTTTTTCGAGTACCGGGTAGTATACTAATTCTGTAACACCCAGGGACTTCGGATCCTCAAGCTCCGGCAGATAGTGACGGATGTCAACCATAAGGCTGGAAAGGACTTTGATCTCTCTCTCCTCACCCTGAATCCACACATACGGAACTGCGGAATTCTGTAAAGTATCAGCAAGCTCTTTTGTAACAAGTGTCTCAGCCTCTGCAAGGATCTCACCTGTTGTTGTATCTACAACATCCTGGGAGAGCTTGTGGCCTACGATACGTTTGTTGAAATGAAGCTTCTTATTAAATTTATAACGTCCGACTTTGGCAAGGTCATATCTTCTCGGATCGAAGAACATTGCCATGATCAGGCTCTCTGCGCTCTCTACTGCAAGCGGCTCGCCCGGACGGATCTTCTTATACAGCTCAAGGAGACCTTCCTGATAGTTTGTGGAAGTATCCTTGGTAAAGCTGGCAAGGATCTTTGGCTCTTCACCAAACAGATCAATGATCTCAGCATTGGTTCCAATGCCCAGTGCACGGATCAGAACAGTGATCGGAACCTTTCTTGTTCTGTCTACACGTACATAAAATACATCATTTGAATCTGTCTCGTACTCCAGCCATGCACCTCTGTTCGGAATTACAGTACTGGAAAACAGTCTCTTACCAAGTTTATCATGAGCGATTGCGTAGTAGATTCCAGGGGAACGTACTAACTGGCTGACAATAACACGCTCAGCACCATTGATAACAAAGGTACCTGTAGCAGTCATCAGCGGTAAATCTCCCATGAAAATCTCGTGTTCGTTGATCTCTTCTGTTTCCTTATTGATCAGCCTTACTCGAACCTTCAAAGGTGCGGCATAAGTCACGTCACGTTCTTTACACTGCTCGATGGAATATTTCGCATCTTTTTCATCATATGTGAAATCGATGAATTCCAGACTGAGCTTTCCGCCGTAATCTGCGATCGGAGAAATATCATCGAATACTTCTTTTAAACCTTCGTCAAGAAACCACTGGTAGGAATCTTTCTGAACTTCGATCAGGTTTGGCATTTCCAGGACTTCTTTTTGTCTCTGGTAGCTCATACGCATCTCTTTCCAGTTTTTACAGAACGAATTCTGTTTTTTTCCATTGACGTTTCACCCCTGTTTTTTTATTATTTATTACAACATGATCCCGCCTGACCTTTAGGCAGGCATATCTAGCCATAATATAGCATCCTCCACTTTAACATAAGAAAAAAAGCGTGTCAAGCACTTTTTTTGAATTTTTTCACATTTTTTCAAAAAAAGCTTCTGTTCCTTTTATACATACGATGTGTGGAACAGAAGCTCTTATTTATTTCACGGTATAATTCACTGATACCGCATTTCCATATCTGTCTTTGGATACGATCTTCAGTACGGTGTTCTTTTTCTGTTTTTTAATTTTAACAGTAAACTGTTTTTTTGTATTTACTCTGGCAGTTCCAAGTTTTTGGCTCTTTCCGGATATCCAGGCATAAACGGTTACCGTATATCCTCCATCTGCGGTTCCGGCTACGTCTGTGCTTTTTGTTGTTATCTTTTTACATACCGGGCGTCTGATGCTGCACAGTTTTTTGCAGTTATTGGCATATACTTCCTGGGCATCCCCGTTTTCAGTCACTGTATTATCCCTTACTTCCCAGATAGCTGTTCCATTTATGTACATACCCTTCTTGCTGTTTTTATAGATCGTGTTCCCGGCAACCTGAGAAACTTTTCCCTTTCCAAGCATAATGCCACAGTTTTTGTTGGATACGACCTGATTACCTCTGATCCAGATCCCTCCTGTTGTATATTCAATCCGGATTCCGTGATTTTTGTTGGATGATACCGTATTACTGTAGATGCCTGCCATCTTTCCATCCTTTACATGGATTCCCGAACCACCGACAGATTTTACTGTATTTTTTTCTATCCTGGAAGCAGCTGACATCCTCTGCAGATAAATCCCGTCTCCTCCCGTTAAAGAAACCACATTGGTCTGGATATAATTTTTCTGCTGTGAATTTTTACTATACGCCGCATCATAGAAATAAATTCCCGTATTTGCGGTTCCGGAAACAGTATTTTTCTTAATCGATGTTCCCCTGGAATCTTCTGCATAAATTCCAATATTGGAATATACAGAAGGCTTTTTCATTTTCATCTGATTATCAAAAACCGTTGCGGTATTTGTAAGCTTCATAATGATTCCGTTTCCGTAACCGGAAATCTGGTTGTTTTTTACGGTAACTCCCTTTACCGGATAAACTTTTCTCGGAACCACGCCACCGTTTTCTTCCATATTAAAGCCAAAAACTTTAATTCCGCTACACACCCAGCCAACACCGGCAATGCTGCTGACTCCCGAAAGGCTGATCTTGTTCCCGTATATCCTGATCTTTCGGTCTGTATTTACATCGGGATCACCTGTATAACCTTTCGTCAGATGTGTATTCTTCTTGTTTACAGATGAAACATCCACACCAACGCCAACGTTGATCATGGTATTGTTTTCCGCAACAGAATCTGTATAATTCAGAAATTCTATGCAGCGTTTCCTTATATTCCGGAATGTGTTATTTTTCACCGTGATTCGTTTGTATGTTTTTCCGGCCATCATGCTGTGAGTTCCCACACCGGCAAAAACATCTTCAAATGTATTTCCCTCAATGAGAAAATCTTCGCAGGTACTTCCATCGTAGGGCATATACTGCGGAAAAACATTTCCTTCATCTGTACAGCAGTCGATCTGAATGCACTCCTGACCGCCCTTTTCGTAATTTTTATAATAGCCACGGAATTTACAGTTTCTGATCGTTGCGTTTTTCACGCCTCCAAATTCCAGAAAATGTGATTTCAGATTATTGAGAAAAATCGCATTTTTAATGGTTACGTTGTTTGCATGGCCAATGCAGAATCCTACAAAACCGCCTGGCTCATCTTTGCCTTTTACGCACTGATAATTATAGTTCCAGGTTCCACCATCAATAACGATATTCTGATATCCTGAATAACCGCCTGCTGATTCTTTCGTATTTCCAAGTCTCAGGATCAGATGCTTGGTCGTCGAAGTTTTGGTGATCGTTGCTCCCTGTGCGTACAGATACATATTGCTGTACATACAGAGCGTCCCGGTAAGTTTATAATGTCCCGGTGGAATGATGATCTTATACGGTGTCTGACCCGTTGCCCGATTTTTCAGTTTCAGGAACAGCGTATTTAATGGTGCTGTAATATCCTGCCCTTCCCGAATCTGCAGCGTTTCCACCTGATATGTGCCTGTACCCCCTGCCAGGGCTTCCCCATCTGAAAATTCTTCTTCTGATCCGTCGGAGATGGTTTCTTCTGATGAATCAGAAGGCTTCTCTGACGGGTCTTCTTCGAGTTCATCCGGTTCCTGCGGTTCTTCTGTAAGTTCTTCCGGTTTCTCGGATAATTCTCCGGCCGATGGATTATCCGAAAGATCCTCCGAAGGCTGATTTTCTTCTCCGGTCAGATCATCTTCCGGCAAATCATTCTGCGTTGTTTTCTGATCCGGCTCTTCCGGTATTTCCGAAACAGCAGAACTTTCTTCCTGAATATCGTTATCGGAGCCGTCAGTCATATCTTCCTGTGTATCATCAGCAGCACTCTCTGCTGTCACGCTATCTCCGTCTGAAAAATCTGCCTGATCTTTTTCCTGTGTTTTCTGCCCACTCACTGTCTCATCCATTTTGTCATGGATCTGCATATCTTCTCCAGCATATTCCCCGCTTTCTTCCGAGTCTGAGCCATCTGCAGATACCTCGTCTTCTACCCATGCGGCAGCGGATGCCGGAACTACACTTCCATCATCATCCAGAACCAGCGGATCCGGTTCCTCAGCAGGCATATTCTCTTCTTCTTCAATCTCTTCCTGCTGTTCCATGGCATAATCCTGGACATGGATTTCTTCCAGCGGACTTCGTACAGCATCTGTACTTTTTGTACCTGACTCTGAAAAAATCTGCTGTGCTGATGCAGGAACCGGAATTCCTGCTATGCCAACCGTCACTGCCAGAATACAGGCTGCTATCTTTTTTTTCATGTTACCATCCTTTCCTGTACTTTTTATTATCATTCTTTTGTCGAAAAAAAGCAAGATACAGCCGATGCATCCCATTGTCAAAAAATGTCGCAGAATCTGCCTCTCACACAAAAAAGGCTGCTGTGCCACCGGTAAACCGGCAGACACAACAGCCTCTGAAACTTCAGTTCTGATTGGATTATTTAAGTGTAACCTTAGCTCCCTCAGCCTCAAGTTTAGTTTTGATGTCCTCAGACTCAGCTTTGGATGCGCCCTCTTTAACAACCTTCGGAGCACCATCAACGATAGCTTTAGCCTCTTTAAGTCCAAGACCTGTAACCTCACGAACAACTTTGATAACTTTAACTTTGTTCGGGCCTACCTCTGTAAGCTCTACGTCAAACTCATCTTTCTCCTCAGCTGCCTCGCCTGCTGCACCTGCTGCTGCTACAACAACACCTGCTGCTGCGGAAACACCGAACTCTTCCTCACAAGCTTTTACAAGGTCATTTAACTCTAATACAGATAATTCTTTGATTGCTGCAATAAATTCTTCTGTTGTTAATTTTGCCATTTTAATTTCCCTCCATTTAAAAATTTTAATTAAATATCATGCGGCCATTATGCCGCCAATTGCACGTTGCTGTAATTACTCAGCAGCTGCTGCGTCAGCTCCGCCATTCTGCTCTGCGATCTGATTAAGCACACGAGCGAAGTTGGTGATCGGAGACTGGATGCTTCCAAGCAGTTTTCCAAGAAGTTCCTCTCTTGAAGGAATTGTGGACAGTGCCTGAATTCCGGCCTGATCATTGTAGTTACCCTCAACTACACCTGCGATCAGCTCCAGTGCCGGGAACTGTTTTGCATATTTAGCAAGAATTCTTGCCGGAGCAGTTGCGTCTGTCTCGGAGATAGCGATCGCATTTGTGCCATGTAAATGCTCACTGAGGCTCTCAAATGCTGTACCCTCGAATGCACGACGCATCATGGTATTCTTGTATACCTTGTACTGAACACCAGCTTCTCTTAACTCTTTACGAAGAATTGTATCCTGCTCAACTGTAAGACCGCTGTAGTTTACAAGTACAACAGACTGTGCGTCTTTAATGCTGTTAGAGATCTCTTCTACGATTGGTTGTTTCAGTTCTACTTTTGCCATGAAATGGTACACCTCCTTATAGATTTTGTATACCGCCGTCGCAATAAGTCAATCCGTTAAAAAAAGACCTTACTGCTTCGCAATAAGGCCTTGTGTAATCTTAACTCAGAATACTTGGACCTCGGTAGGCGTTTTGATCCTTATGCCTTACGGCACCTACTGTCTTCGGCAGCGTTCTTAGGTACAATACCATAACAGTGCCGGGTGTGTCAAGTATTTTTTTGAAGTTTTTTCAGATACCACGGATTGTTCCGCAGCAAGCTGGTATCATTTTATTTCGTACCGAAGATTCTGTCACCGGCATCGCCAAGTCCCGGGCAGATGTAGGCATTCTCGTTGAGTTCTCTGTCAAGGGAGCCACAGTAGATCTGTACATCCGGATGTGCCTCGTGGAGACGTTTCAGACCTTCCGGAGCTGCAATGATGCACATGAACTTGATATTTTTTCCGCCCTGTTTTTTAACGAAGTCGATCGCAGCCTCTGCAGAACCGCCGGTTGCAAGCATTGGATCAACGATCACGGAGATACGCTCGTCAATGGACTCCGGAAGCTTGCAATAGTACTCATGTGGCTCATGTGTGACCGGATCACGGTAAAGTCCTACATGTCCCACCTTTGCAGATGGCACCAGTGTCAGGATACTGTTTACCATTCCAAGGCCTGCACGGAGTACCGGGATCACTGCCAGTTTCTTGCCTGAGATCATGGGTGTTTTGCAGGTTTCGATGGGCGTCTCGATTTCCACTTCCTCTGTAGGAAGATCACGAAGTGCCTCGTATCCCATCAGGATTCCGATTTCCTCTACCAGTTTACGGAACTCGTTTGTTCCGGTATTTTTGTCACGGAGCATTGAGATTTTGTGTTTGATCAGCGGGTGATCCATAATAAAAACATTTTCCATTTTTACCATCGTGATTTCCTCTCTTTATCTGTGTTTTTTTGTAAAGCGAACTTTCATCTTGCTACATTATAATATATATGGCGCTTTTCCAAAAGGGGAAAAACATATTTTCAGGCGCAGGAATTCTTATTTGCGATCAAAACCTGATCAATAGCATAGGCCACGCCAAACTCATTGTTACTCTTTGTGATATATTTTGCCGCCTCTTTGATCTCCGGAACTGCATTTCCCATTGCAACCGTTGCGCCGAAGTCCATGGAGATCATGGAATAATCATTCAGGCTGTCTCCAAGAACCATCACCTCATCCATGGTATATCCCAGAGATTCTATATATTCTTTCAAAACAGGACCTTTCTGCGCTTCCACTGCTGTAATTTCCTGATTATATACGAAAGAAGAGGCTACCGCAATGGCCGGATTTTCCCGCAGCTCATCGCTGAGTTTTCCCAGGAGTTCCACATCCTCCGCAAAAATGAAGATCTTGTACACCGGCGCACCGCTGCTTTCCAGGGAACGGATATCGGAAATCCCTTTTGTGTTTCCGGCGATCCTGCGGTACTGCGGGGACTCCCGGACAATTTCCTCACTGGTATTTCTGTCCATGCTGAAAAGGCGGATCTGCTGGATGATTCCATCTTCAATTTCTTTTTTTGTTCCAATGCGATAATCATATCGGTCTGTAAAAAATGCCACAGATACCGGATATTTTTTTGCCGTATTATAAACTTCCTCACACAGATCAATAGAAATGGGCGTACTCTTTACAACCTCCTGCTGGGGATTCCGTACCTCCGCCCCACTGCTCACCACATAATCGCAGGTCAGATCTGTTCCCTTCAGTTCCTCCATGGCACCTGGAAAATTCCGGCCGGTAGCGACCATAAAACGGATTCCCGCATCACAGGCACGCTTTACTGCAGCAAGTGTTTCCGGCGCAATCCCGTGGTCATCACCAAGAAGTGTACCATCCATATCGCTGGCAATTACTTTTATCATGAAAATCTCCTTTTTATCTGTAAAAATTCTGGTCAGTTATTTGGGTCCATATCGAATATGTTTTTTTCGGAGAAATTATATCTTATATTATTGCAAAATACAATGATTTTTGCGGATGGCGTAAGCCTTTCTGGTTTTAAGAATGCATGGTATAATAAAGCAACTATACTACCACTTATTCAGGAGAATGTATTATGTCAACTATATATCTTTATTTAAAAAAGCATCTCTTTCAACGGCGTTTCTTCTATTTAATACTATGCACAGCTCTCGTCTGTCCCATGCTCCTTCTCACAGGCTGCCAGAATGCCACTGGCTCCGACACTGCTACAGGAAAGAAGCCAATCAGCATCAACAGTATCAAATTAAATACAGCCGTGCAGATCACCATCTATGATTCCCAGGATAAATCTCTCCTGGATGATTGCCTTGCGCTGTGCGATAAATATGAGCTGATCTTCAGCCGGACTAATGAGAAGAGTGAACTTTATAAATTAAATCACAGAATATCGGACTCCAATGGCTCTGACACTGACCGTTCTTCTGTATCCTCCGATTCCAGCTTAAAAGATAAGCCTTCAGAAAACCAAAACACTGAAGCTCAGCACACTCCTTATCAGGTCAATAACACCACAGACACCTGGCACATATCCGAAGATCTTGCCGCATTATTATCGAAAGGACTTGCTGTCACCCGGGAATCCAACGGCGCTTTTGACATTGCCATTGCCCCTTTAACCTCTCTCTGGGATTTCACGGCAGAAGATCCGAAAGTGCCGGATGATTCAGATATCCAGAACGCTCTTCCTCTGTGCAGCTCCGATGGCATTACCATTGACGGTCAGGATATCTCTCTTCCCTCTGATGGCATTCAGTTCGATGTAGGTGCCATCGCCAAGGGTTATATTGCAGACCGCCTGAAAGATTTTCTGGTAAAAAAAGGCGTAGACAGTGCCATCATCAACCTTGGAGGCAATGTCCTCTGCATCGGCTCAAAGCCTGACGGCACACCTTTCAAAGTAGGCATCCAGAAGCCCTTTGCAGACCGCAATGAAACCGAAGCCGTTATGGATATCACCGGAAAATCCGTTGTATCTTCCGGAATTTACGAACGGTGTTTTAAACAGGACGGAAAATTATACCATCACATCCTGAACCCCAAAACCGGCTACCCCTACGACAATGGCCTGATCTCTGTGACGATCATCTCTGACCAGTCTGTAGACGGAGATGCCTTAAGCACCACCTGTTTCGCCCTTGGCCTGGATGAGGGACTGAAATTTGCGGAGAAAAAAGGTGTGCAGGCTGTTTTTATCACTGAGGATTATGAACTGCATTATACGAACGGATTTCAGGATGAGATCAAGGTCACTGATGTGGAATCATAAACAAAAAACAGCTGTACTGAATATAACCGGCTCCCACATACGCATGATTTCTGCTATGCAGCCTTCGGTTATATTCAGCCACAGCTGTTTTATTTTACAATATTAATAATTATGGTAATGTTCAGTTATTGATCATATCCGGCCAGGAAAGGATCTCTGCGGAAATCTTCTCTTCATAATCTCCGTCAATGTCCTCACTTCTTCCAGCCGCATAAATATTGGTCTCGGCGCCCCAGCCATTGTCCTCGTATTCCCATACATGGAATTTCAGTCCACGGAACATGAAATCCAGACTTCCGCAGCCGTCCTCCTCTGTGTATTCAAATTTGATATTTTTCTTATTCAGGGCATCCTGCACTTTCTCTAACCGCATGATCCACGATCCTTTCCGGAAAAATCCTCCGCGTATTTTCTGGCGGATATGCTGGTCCGCCTGTCTGTGTTTCAGTATACCACGAAGAGGGGTTTTCCACAAGGAAAGTACGGTCGGGCTCATGGACATTCGCAATCCGCTTCGCTTCTTGCTCATGAATAAATAAGTTGCTTTTCGCAACTTATCGGGCTCATGGACATTCGCAATCCGCTTCGCTTCTTGCTCATGAATAAATAAGTTGCTTTTCGCAACTTATCGGGCTCATGGACATTCGCAATCCGCTTCGCTTCTTGCTCATGAATAAATAAGTTGCTTTTCGCAACTTATCGGGCTCATGGACATTCGCAATCCGCTTCGCTTCTTGCTCATGAATAAATAAGTTGCTTTTCGCAACTTATTTATTCAAACTGGTATCTTCGAAGTTCGCAGTTTTTTATTCCAAATGATGCAAATTCCTCATTTGTCATATCACGAAAATAAGATTCTATGGCTCTGGAAATTCCGTTATGGGCTACCAGGAGATAGGTTTTTCCACTGGGGTCGTTCTTTATGTCGTCGAGAAGATTGTAGATCCTCTGGCAAAGCTGCAGCATGGATTCGCCGCCTTCATATCTGCAGACAAAATTCTCCTTATCTTTACGGAAGACATCACCGTTTCTTGGTGTGGATTCATATTTTCCAAAGTTCTGTTCCTTCAGTCTTGGCTCCATTCTTGCGGGAATGCCGGTCATCTGGGAAATGTGTTTCGCGGTATCTGCCGCGCGCATCAGGGGAGAATAAAGGATCTCATCGATTCCCAGGTCTTCCTGCGCGATCTTGCTTCCCAGATCGATCGCCTGCTGGTGTCCCAGATCTGTCAGCGCAATGTCTGTGGCTCCGCAGATCTTATTTTCTACATTCCAGATGGTCTGCCCGTGTCTTGTAAAATAGAAATATCTGTTGCTCATAATAATCCTCCCCTGCTCTCATCCTAAAAAAATACATCTGCGCCCGAAGCCTGTATCACTGTATTATCTGCCTGCTGTCATTTTACAGATACACACCTGGGCCGTTTTTCTATGTTCCGCTAAAGCGCAACGGTTCAACGTTTTATTTTATCACAGTATTCTTTTAATAATACCTCACTTTTCAGGCAAAATGCAAGTTCTTTTTATTGTGCAACATTCCGAAATATGCTAAAATAAACTTCGTGACTTTAGCATATTACTGAGAAAAAACCAAGCGACAGATGCGGGAGGAGAAAATCGGTATCCCGACTGCCACGAAACAGGATTTTACCGGCAGATCCGGTATGTCAGACTCCTTGAAATTACCGACTGCAAATCTATACATATTTACATGAGGTGAATTATGAAAGAGAGAGAAAAACTGGGATCCCGTCTGGGATTCATTCTGATTTCCGCGGGCTGCGCCATCGGAATCGGAAATGTCTGGAAGTTCCCTTACATGGCCGGACAGGGCGGCGGCGGTGCATTCGTACTGTTTTACCTGATCTTCCTGGCTATCCTTGGACTTCCTGTTATGACTATGGAGTTTTCGGTTGGACGTGCCAGCCAGAAAAGCCCTGTCAAAGCTTACTACGCTCTGGAGAAACCGGGCCAGAAATGGCATATCCACGGATATATCACTCTGATCGGATGCTATCTTCTGATGATGTTCTACACAACCGTTACCGGCTGGATGCTGAATTATTTTTATATGACAGCTACCGGTAAATTCCAGGGACTTGATTCTGACGGTGTTGCAGGACAGTTTACAGACATGCTTGGCCAGCCTGTTACTATGGGATTCTGGATGATCGTTGTTGTTATCGCAGGTGTTTTTGTCTGCTCCCGCGGTCTTCAGAATGGCCTTGAGAAAGTTACCAAGATCATGATGATCTCCCTTCTGGTGATCATGGTTGTCCTGGCAATCAACAGCTTTACCATGGACGGTGCAAAAGAAGGTCTGAAATTCTACCTGATCCCGGATTTTGCACGTATGAAAGAGATCGGTATCATTTCCACCATCACTGGTGCCATGAATCAGGCATTCTTTACACTTAGCCTTGGTATCGGCGCCATGGCTATCTTTGGAAGCTACATTGGAAAAGATCACGCACTCCTTGGAGAATCCGTAAACATTGCGATCCTGGATACATTTGTTGCGATCACATCCGGACTTATTATTTTCCCGGCATGTTTCACATTCAATGTTGACCAGACTTCCGGACCGAGCCTGATCTTCATTACACTGCCAAATATTTTCAACCACATTCCGCTTGGAAGACTCTGGGGAAGCCTTTTCTTCATCTTTATGTCATTTGCGGCATTCTCCACCATCCTGGCTGTATTTGAAAATATTATTTCCTGTGGTATGGAGCTTACCGGCTGGAGCCGAAAAAAATCCAGTCTTGTGAATGCCATCGCTATCATCCTTCTTTCCCTGCCATGCGTTCTCGGTTACAACGTATGGAGCTGGAGCGGATTCGAGGTATTCGGCGGTGCAGTTCTCGACTTTGAGGATTTCCTGGTAAGTAACCTTCTGCTTCCACTTGGTTCTCTTGTGTACCTGCTTTTCTGCGTTTCCAAACGTGGATGGGGCTGGAAAAACTTCACAGAAGAAGCCAACACCGGAAAAGGCCTGAAGATCCAGAAATGGATGCGCGTATACATCACTTATATCCTTCCGCTGATCATTCTGTTTATCTTCTTCTTTGGTCTGTACGATAAGTTTTTTGCATAAAAGATTCCCCCGTACAAATGCATGATGTAAAATATTTATATTCTGCATTTGTATGGGGGATTTTTATATGTAAAACTGATATTCTCATTTCTGTTTCTACGCATCTGAACCCGGAGAATGTTTACTTATGCTCATCATAATCGGACAATATCGCTTTTTTCTGAGCATAATCAATGGTAAGCGTATACTCCATTCCCGGTTCCAGGATTTCGATCTCTCCCAGGTTTGAATCATGTCCCTCTATCATCATGGAAATTACCCGAAAAACTCCCGGAAGCAACCCAATATCCGGCTCACCCACATCCATGGAACCTTCAACCACATTATCATTCCGCAGAAATATAATCATATCCTGTTGGTACTGTTCCGCATTTTTATAAATCATGTGAAGAGTTACGCGGTATTTAGAACGCTCCTCTTCATCCATATCGTCACCGGGCTCCGTAACATATTTCTCATAATAGTCTGCCCGGTCATTAATATCTGTCGTTTCCGAATCCAATTTTTCAGGATCCAGTTTTTTAATTTTCTGATCGTCCTGACCTGGCATATTACATCCGCTGATAAATACTATACAGCATAAAAGCAAAACACTAATTCTTTTTTTCATGGGATTTCCTCCTGCGCTCTTCCACTCTTTTGTAAAATGATTCCGCTTCCTCCAGATAACTTCCTACTTCGTTCTTTTCTATCTGCTTCAGCTTCTTTTTGCAGGTTCGTATGCCGGAACCATTTTTGATCAGAAGCTGAGTCTCGGCTACAAGTACCGGGCAGAAAATCATTATGCTGTACGCAGCCTTCCCAACTATCTCGCGGTCCGCTCCCATGATCTGCGCCAGAGTCGGCGGCCCAAACATTAATATGATCGTTATGACTGTCATGATCCATAATCTTCTGCGTTTATATTGAAAAAAAATCTCATGAGCTTCATAAATATCTATCATTTTTCTCCTGGCCTCACTTTCTGTAGCCGGAAATTCCTGAAACATGTCATCGTATTTTTCATGCCACTCTTTTTGTTTTTCCTTCCAGTTTGTCATCTTTTCTCCCTCCCATTATTATTCCATTATTCTTCTTACCTTCCAAGCAGCTCCAGCACTTCCTCACGGCTTATCAGAGCCTGGCCGATTCCCTCTCCGCTTAAGATCTCGTCAGCGAGTTCGCGCTTCTTTTCCTGTAGGGCACGGATGCGCTCTTCTATGGTATCTTTCATGAAGAGGCGGTAGACACTGACCACGTTCTGCTGGCCGATGCGGTGGGCGCGGTCTGTGGCCTGATTCTGCACTGCCAGATTCCACCATGGATCGTAATGGATCACGATATCCGCCGCTGTGAGATTCAAACCTGTTCCTCCTGCTTTCAGTGAAATACAGAAAACAGAGGTATCGTCCTCATTAAATGCCTGTACCATCCGCGCCCGTTTTTCTTTGGAAGTGGCTCCTGTCAGCATGTAAAAGGAAATTCCGGCCCTGGAAAGACGGGTGGCCAGCACATCCAGCATGGTAGTAAACTGGGAAAACAGCAGGATCTTATGTCCGCCATTCACTGCATTTCGCACCAGTTCCATGCACATCTCAAGTTTGGAAGAATTCCCCTCATACCCTTCATACACAAGCCCCGGATAACAGCAGATCTGCCGAAGCCTTGTGATCTCTGCAAGGATCTGCAGTTTTGAAGTACGAAATTCCGCATCGGACTGCATTCCAAGCATCAGGCGGAGCCGTTCCGTATGGGCCTCATACAGCTCTTTCTGCTCACTTTCCAACGGGGAAAACATATCTTTTTCCAGCTTATCCGGAAGGTCATTCAGCACATCCTTCTTCAGTCTCCGCAGCACAAAAGGCCGGATCATCTTCTGCAGACGTTCCATGGCATTGGAACTGCTGTACTGCACAGCCGGAAGTTCGATCTCCTTGCGGAATTTCTCATAAGAATACAAAAATCCAGGCATCAGGAAATCAAAAATACTCCACAGCTCACTGAGCCGGTTCTCCACCGGTGTACCAGTTAACGCCAGTCGGAATTCTGACCGGATCTCCTTCACAGCCTTTGCCACCTGGGTTCCATGATTTTTGATATACTGTGCCTCGTCAATGATCTGCACCGCAAAATCCAGTTTCTGATAGGTTTTCAGATCCCGTTTCAGAAGGTCATAGGAAGTGATCAGAACTTCCCGTTCTCCCGCATTTTTTATCAGTGCTTTTCTCTGCCGCACATCCCCTGTCACAACAGTAGCCGGAAGCCCCGGAGCAAAACGTTCGATCTCGCTCATCCAGTTAAACACCAGAGATGCAGGAGTTACCACAAGCGCACGCCGGTTTTCCCCAGGCGCAGATTCCAGGAATTCCGACCAGAGAAATGTGATCACCTGAAGCGTTTTTCCAAGTCCCATGTCGTCTGCAAGAATTCCACCAAACCGATTATGTTTCAGAGTTTTGATCCAGCAAAATCCCTCTTTCTGATAACCACGGAGAATTTTTTCCTGCTCTGGAGGAACCTGAAATTTGTGATCTTCCATTGTCTCCATGTTTCGGATCAGTGCACGGAACCCCCTGTCTTTCTCCACCCTGATCAGATCGCCGCCTTTCAGCTGGCTGTCCAGATACATGGCACGGTAAGCAGGTACCTGGGTCCTGCCTTTTTTCAGTTCACTGTCACTGATCTGCAGGCTGTCTTTTAAAGCAGAAAGCTCCCGGAGCTGGCCATGGGAAACATCCAGAAAGCTGCCATCTTTCAGACGGAAATATTTTTTCCTGCGGTCGTATCTGGAGAGGATGTCAAAAAGCTGTGTCTGATCCATGCCCTCCACATCCATATCCAGATTCAAAAGCCCGGCTGACAGAGAAACACCAAGACGGATGTTTGGCAGTTTTGTTACCCTCATCTGTTTGATGGACTGGGAAATATAGACGGTTGCGATTTTCTGCATGGCGGGGATGCCTTCGGTAAGAAGCTGATAGAGTTTTTCTTCGGAATCAGTCGCACTTTCCCGTCCCTGAATATGCAGTACTGAATTAATATCTGCGCTGTTCATATCCACAGGTACCTCTTCTACAAACGGCTTCTCCGTCTTCCCGGCCCGGCAGTCCAGGGCCAGCTCCAGCCGCTGTGCGTCATACCCGTTAAAATACCTCGACAGCAGTGCAAACACCCTCATCTCTCCTAGAATATCCCTGGTGCGGGCGGACACATTCCTGTCAAAAACCGAAAATTTGTCTTCCCCGTAAATTGAAAATGCCTTACAGGTGATCCAGTCCCGTTCCGGTGCATCCAGATAAATCTCATAGAAAGCATTATAACATGCAAGATCCGTTCCTTCCGGAAAATCCCTGAGATCGCAATGAAAAAAATTTTCCAGGGAAGGAAGCATCTCACGCACGAAAGCAGGCACATCCGGTTCGTCAATAAAGGCCCTGCCTGCCGGAAGCCGCTCCAGACAGGTGACAAACTCCTCCACAGCACCCAGCTCCTTTCTGGACACCAGATATACCTTTGTTCCATCAAAATACATATGATAGCGAACGCCTGTCACACTGTATACAGGCACAAGTTCCAGCGATAAGCCCTGTTCTTTTCTTCGGATCACCAGAGTTCGCTCCGGAACTGCTTTTACTGTCTGCCAGGTGATCTCCGGATCCTGATTCATCTGCATCTTAAAGCTGCCATCTCCCAGCGAGAGAAAAAGCTCCTCCAGCTCTTTTCCATTCAGGGAAAGATCGCGCACCTTCACTTTATCATTCATATGCAGATGGCTTTCATAGCGGCTCATATAAGTACCGTAATGGTCCTCCACCCAGTTCCGGATAAAAGAAAGTACGCCTTTATATCCTTCTGCAAAAGCCTCCTCTGAATGGATAAATTCGAGATTTTTTCCATAAGAAATTTTCTCATTATGATCCAGGTTCCACACAAAGGCCAGTACGTCTTTCAGGATATACTTTTTCTCACAGCCGACACGGAATTCCACGGAAAAACAATTTCCAGCCGAATTAAACTTCAGACAGGTTTCCAGCTCTATACGGCCAAAATACGGATCTCCGGAAAAAGGCAGCATCCGGCTGTACATCTGTCGGTTAAGAAGATTTTTCAGTTCCACAGTTGTCTTAGTAGCCGGAGCGCCTGCACCTGATGCAGCTGCCAGTAATGCAGGATTCCCTGTATTTTTGGCCGCCTTTTTTGCCTGATCCTGCTGCCGCCGGGCTTCCACTCGCTCATAGGCTTTTCGGTCCCCATATTCCAGAAGTACTGCCACACAGTGTTTACAGATCCCGGAATAGCTTCGAAAAGCCGGACAGTCACAGTACACTTCTTTTACCCGATCAGCCTCTGTATCATACTGAAAACCTGTATTGTATACATTACGGCCACTGCCCTTTACTGTTGCGGATACCTTATCCACAGCTCCTTTCGGCTTAATATCCAGCGACTGGATCCTTTTTCCGGTACGGTAGATATCAAGGCCTCTCTGATATGCCGTTGTATTGCAAAGTGCCCGAATGGCAGTTCGTTTAAGCATGTGTTTTCCCTTCTTTTCTTATCACGTTTCTTCCATTATAAAAGGAGACCTGCACTGTGGCAAGTCTCCTGTTTTTCTTATATTAAAGCGATCAGACTATCCCTCTACCGGCTCCTGATCATGCTCATTTCACTGCTTCTCACAGCCCTGCTGATCAAAGTGCTCTCACCAGAAATATCTTTCTGCCTTCTCAGCAGGCTTTCTTTCTCGCTTCATCCTCTTTCCGCTCTTCTCCAACCTCTGTCATCAGATACGGATCAAGAACCTGGTTCAGTTCTTCCTCACTCATCAGACCCTGGTCAAGAACAAGCTCTCGCACAGATTTTCCTGTCTTCACTGCTGTTTTGGCAATGGTTGCAGATGCTTTGTAGCCAATGTGCGGACAAAGTGCTGTTGCAATTCCTACGCTGCTTTCCATAAGATCCTTGCAGTGTTTGCGGTTTGCGGTGATTCCTGTGATACAGTTTACGATCAGTGTATCCACTGCTTTTTCCAGAGTCGTAATGGACTCAAACAGGTTACAGAATACAACCGGCTCAAAAGCATTCAGCTCCAGCTGTCCTGCTTCTGCTGCCATGGTAATGGTGGTGTCGTGTCCCACGATGTGGAATGCAACCTGGCTTACCACCTCCGGAATGACCGGATTTACCTTACCAGGCATAATGGATGAACCATTCTGTTTAGCCGGAAGATTGATCTCACCAAAACCGGTTTTCGGACCGGAAGACATCAGACGAAGGTCGTTGCACATCTTGGAAAGATCCACCGCACAGGTTTTTATCACACCGGATACTGCTACGAAACCGTCCAGGTTTTCTGTTGCGTCAAAAAGATCTTCTGCCTGTCTTAACGGATAGCCTGTAAGCTTTTCCAGGTTCGGCACGATCTTATAAAAATAAGAATCAGAAACATTGATGGCAGTTCCTACTGCAGTTCCACCAAGGTTTACTGTATACATTTCCTTATGGGCTTTTTCGATACGTTTCCGGTCTCTGGCAACCATAGATGCATAACCGTGGAACACCTGGCCGAGACGGATGGGAACTGCATCCTGAAGCTGTGTACGTCCCATTGTGATCACATCATCGAATTCTTCTGCTTTCTTTGCAAGTTCTCTCTCAAGCCTTCCCAATGCTTTTTCCAGTGGAGCCAGAAGATCCAGGACCGTGAGCTTACCGGCTGTAGGGATCACATCATTGGTGGACTGTGCCATGTTTACGTGATCATTTGGATGAACCATTTTGTAACTTCCCTTCGGACATCCAAGAAGCTCTCCTGCTCTGTTTGCGATCACTTCATTCATATTCATATTTGCACTGGTACCTGCACCACCCTGAATGGCATCTACGATAAATTCCTCTGCCCATTTGCCGGCGATCACTTCATCGCAGGCCCTGATAATGGCATCTGCCTTATCTTTGGGAAGAAGTCCTGCGTTATTATTTGTGATTGCTGCTGCTTTTTTTACCTGTGCCAGGTTTTTGATAAATACCGGATGAAGCTTTGTTCCTGTGATCGGAAAATTCTGTTTTGCCCTTAATGCCTGTACTCCGTAATATGCCTCTGCCGGTACTTCCATAGTTCCGATTGAATCTGCTTCCAGTCTTGTTTCTGTTGTCATTTCATCATCCCTCTTCTTTCTTTCATTCCTGTGCACGTTATCATTGTCTGAATAAAAATATCTTTTTTCTGTTTCGTTTAATCAGCAGCTGTTTTCCTGATGCCTAAGAAACTAACACTTTCTTTTACGCTTGTAAATACTTTTAAGGGAAAACCATGATTATCCGTGTTTTCCCGTATCTATGCTTAATTTTTTAAAGAATTCATTGTATTTCTCTTATTTTTATAAAGTCGTTTCTTGTGTTGTGATAATATGTGCAGTATACTCAATATAGAGATGCACCTGTTCCACAGGGAAACCGGAACAGACACACAAATTTCCGAATACCACAGAAAGGAGTCCTGCACATGGACCACAAGCTTGACAACATCGACCGGAAGATCATCGAAATGCTGCAAAAAAACGCCCGCACCCCGGTAAAGGAGATCGCAAAGGAAGTTTTCCTCTCTTCCCCCGCCGTCTCCGCCAGAATCGAGCATCTTGAAAAAACCGGGCTGATCACAGGCTATCACGCCCAGGTCAACCCGGTCTTTCTTGGTTATCATATAAAAGCCTTCATCAATCTTGAAGTAGAGCCCTACCAGAAAAAAGACTTCTACCCATTCATTCAGGCAATTCCCAACGTCATCGAATGCAACTGCGTCACCGGAGATTACTCCATGCTCATCGAAGTCGCCTTCCGCTCAACTATGGAGCTGGACCACTTCATCAACGAACTGCAGCAATTCGGCCGCACAAAAACGCTGATCGTATTCTCCACCAGTGTAGAACACAGAGACCTGCCGGTGGAGTAAAACCTCATCGGCAGATCTTTTCGCTTTTCAAAGCTGAGAAAATGCGAGGGGGAAAGCACTCAAAGTTGCGAAGCCCGTTTTTCCCCCTCGCGCTCCCCCTTTCCGGGCACGCAAATTGTTGCAGGTTGTGGAGATGTGTTCAGGTACTGGCGGGGCGATGGATGCTGCGGTATTGGATATGAAACACTGTGCCGATTTATTCTTATTTTCCACAACTTTTCCAGTCAATCACTTACTCCCGCCAGACCACAAGGAAACTCAGCCTTTCCACCCAGCTGTCCAGCGAAGCACTGATAGCTCATCCAACCCCCGAGGCCCCACTCAACCTCACCCTAATCCAACCTTCCAAGCAACCACCCTCACCTACCGCCCTAATCCAACCTCCCAAGCAGCCACACTCACCTACCGCTCTAATCCTATCTCCCGAGCAGCCACACTCACCTACCGCCCTGAAAAGCCAGCCCGTGAGGCGTGTGCTGCCTGTCGACGGACTCTGCAGGAGGGGAGCAGATTCCCGGCAGCCTAGAAGCCAGCCCCCGACGAAGCCCCGGCGACAGGCAGCACACGCCTCACGGGCGTACTTCTCACGCTCCCCACCTTCCCCACAAAAAAAGAACAGCGACGGACCTCAAATCCACCACTGTTCTCCAAACATCATCCAATTTCTATTTCCCCATCAGCGCAACAATCTTCTCTTTCAATTCCCGCGCATTCTTCTGCGGATCCTCCGCCTTCATGATCGCAGACACCACAGCCATACCACTCATGCCTGCGCCCTCCAGCACATCCATATTTCCAGCATTCAATCCCCCGATCGCAACCGCCGGGATCGGAACCGCCTCACAAATATCCTTCAAAGTAGAAACCTTAGTAAGAATCGTCACAACCTTCGTAGTAGTAGGATAAATCGCCCCCACACCAAGATAATCCGCGCCATCCTCATAAGCCTTCATGGCAGCCTCCACCGTCTTGGCAGTAGCCCCCACGATCTTATCCGGCCCCATCAGCTTCCTGGCCACAGCAACCGGAATATCCGAAGATCCCACATGCACACCAGCCGCATCACAGGCCAGCGCCACATCCACACGATCATCAATGATCAGTGGCACATTGTAACGATCTGTGATCTCCTTCACCTTAAACGCCTTATCCAGATACTCCCGGCCACCCTTGTTCTTCTCACGAAGCTGAACCAGAGTCACACCACCCTTACAGGCCTCTTCCACCGTATGAAGCAGAGACTCCTCTGTATGATACGTACTGTCCGTCACCAGATACAGCGTTACATCCAAATCTTTTCTATCCATCTCAAAATCCTCTTCTTTAATACATTTCAATCTTCAGCGTTTCCAGCAGCTGCCTGTCAGAAATCCCATAAATCTCATCCAGCAGATTCGCCTGAAAGCTTCCCGGCCCGCGGGAAATTTTTTCAGCCTGCTCACCGGCAATACCCATCAGTGCGGTGCCAAGAACTGCAGCGTCCAGATAATTCCCGGATCTCACATTTAATCCCATCTCACCGCCAGACCAGACACCTGCCTCTGTACGATCCGTCATCTCTTTCGCAATATGATCTTCACACCCCGGCAAAAACGCCGCAGTCAGCGCCCCAACCATACAGCCGGTCCCGGTAATCCCGGACAACGCTGCCGTACCATTTTCAATCAGAACAACCTGTTCACCATCCGTAACAAAATCCTGCTTCCCGGTAGCCAGTACCACCGCCTGATTATTTCTGGAAAAAGCTTTCAGCACATCACTGACCGCATCAATATTTTCTGAAGTCAGCGCATCCTGTGCTCCCGCATCAATTCCGATGGCATGGGACGGAAGCCCGGAAACAGCCAGAAGCTCCGACATATTTCCCTTCAGAACCGCCGGATGGCCAATACTTAAAAGCTCCCTCGCCAGATCCAGCCGCAGGTCACTGCATGCAACCCCCACAAGATCCAGCAGAACCGGAATCTTATTTTCCACAGCTCTTCTCATGGAACACTTCATAGATTTGATCCTGGCATCGGTAATGTTTCCAAGATTCAGCATCAAAGCACCGGAAGAAGCTGTAATCTCCTCAACTTCCGCCGGATGCTCCGCCATGATCGGCCTTGCACCCACTGCAAGGATCACATTTGCACAGTCGTGGATTGAAATCGGATTGGTGATGCAGTGGATCAGCGGCTTCTCCTCTTTAATTTGCTTTCGCAGTTGTAAAAGTCTTTGTCTCATATGTTTTTGAACCCAAAGCTGCCTGGAATTTCACCAGAAGGCCTGCTTTGCTCAGTGCCTTCAGGAAAATATAGGCAACACATCCTCCCATCGTGGTTGCTGCAAGGAACATCGGCGTATAATAAAACGCTGTCAGTCCGCCTCTTCCCATCAGGAATGCCATCACCGGATAAGAAACCATAGAGCCGATGATACCTGTTCCAAAGATCTCACCGATCACCGCACAGATGATCTTACCTTTGGAAAGTCTGTAGAACACACCTGAAAGGAATGCGCCAAACACTGCACCGGTCAGTGCAAGTGGCGGGATTCCCATGAACATCATACGGATCACGCCGATCATTGTTGCACAGAGAAGGGAATACCACGGTCCCATCAGAACCGAACATACGATATTCACCAGATGCGCCGTCGGGCACATTCCCTCAATCCTCAGGATCGGTGAAATTACGACACCGATCGCAACCATCATTGCCAGCATTACCATACGAAGCGTGTGCATCCTCTGTTTTTCCATTGTGTTTTCCTCCCTGAAATACAAAGCAGATCACAAGCAGCGGATCCCGGGCAAAAAATTTTCCGGCTGCTGCAGTCTGCCTTTAGATTTTGGCGGTCGAAGTTCCCTTACTTCCTCTCACTCCGAAAACACGGATTCCCATCGCTTACATGATCCTTCCGGAAAAATCTCCGGAACATCACCCTCCTGCCAGACATTAAGGCGCTCCCCTTCCTGCCCGCTCTTTCGCAGAAGCTCACAAAAAGAGCGCATCCCCCGGCAAACGCCACGGAGACACGCTCTCATATCACAATCCCTCCGTTGGCATTACCCAAATCAGGTACGGTCGAAGATCTATCTTCCTCTCAGCCTGTCACACAAGCTCCCGCTGGCTCTTTTCTTTTCTGTTCCTCAATATAGCACACCCTTATTCCATTGTCAACGAATCATGAAACATCAACTATGTACCGGATGTTTTTGTCAAACCAATATTCAGGAATCTTACTTTGAGATCTCATCGATCAGACGCAGCTCTTCCTCTGTAAACGGTGCACAGTGGATCGCTTTCACATTATCCAGAATCTGCTGTGGCTTGGAAGCGCCGATGAGCACACCGGTGACTTCCTCATGATTGAGCAGCCAGCCAAGTGCCATATCTGCAAGTTTCTCACCTCGCTGTACTGCCAGATCGTTCAGTCTTCGGATCTGGTCCAGACGTTCTGGTGTCAGTGCGCTTTCTTTCAGGAATCTTCCGTCTTTGCGGATACGGCTGTCCTCCGGGATTCCGTTCAGGTAGCGGTCTGTCAGCTGTCCCTGTGCAAGAGGGCTGAAGGTGATGAGGCCTTTTTTCAGGATGCCGGTGGTTCTCTTCAGGCCGTTCTCTTCCACAGTTCTGTCAAAAATGGAATACCGGTTCTGATTAATCACAAACGGGCATTTCAGATCTTTCAGGATCGCTGCTGCCTGGCTTAAAGTTTTTCCATCGTAATTGGAAAGTCCTACATAGAGGGCCTTACCCTGCTGAACCGCTGTTGCAAGCGCGCCCATAGTCTCCTCCAGAGGAGTCTCAGGGTCCATTCTGTGATGGTAAAAAATATCCACATATTCCAGTCCCATGCGTTTCAGGCTCTGGTCAAGGCTCGCCAGAAGATATTTACGGCTGCCCCAGTTTCCGTAAGGGCCCTCCCACATATCATAGCCGGCCTTGGTTGTGATGATCAGTTCATCACGATACGGCATCAGTTCTTCTTTCAGGATCTTGCCGAAATTCCTCTCTGCACTTCCGTAGGCAGGTCCGTAATTATTGGCAAGGTCAAACTGTGTGATGCCATTGTCAAAAGCTGTAAAACACAGCTGTTTCATATTTTCATAATCAGAAGTATCTCCGAAATTATGCCATAATCCAAGAGATACCTTCGGAAGCATCAGGCCGCTTTCTCCGCAGCGGTTATACTCCATGGTCTCATAACGTTCTTTTGCAGGTGTGTACATAAAAAGCCCTCCCATAATGCCACATAATTTACATTTTCTGTAACCAATTCCCTCACTTACACCTATTTCGCAAGACGGATCATATTCCAGCTGTGTTTTGCAAACACTGCCTCCAGCTTTCCGCCTTCCAGTTTCGAGCACTCTGCGCCGGCTTTTACAGGAACTACATTCTCCGGCTGTGCCTCTGTATTCACCGCCTGAAGGTCATCATTGTTCAGCACGATATGCTCTACGATCTTATATCCCTCAAACTGCCTTAAATCACAGGAAACTTCCATGTCCTCATCCAGGCTCTTGTTCACTGCAAAAATAGTCAGAGCATCTTTTTCCTCATCCCAGACACACACGGAATCCAGATACGGCGCTTCACCATAGGTTCTGCTCTCGTATACCGGTGTGAGAACCTGCGTATTGAGGACGGTTCCTCTTCCAAACACACTGGTCAGCATATATGGATAAAAGATAGTCTGGCGCCATGCACCGGTGTCGGAAGTCATAATCGGCGCGATAACATTGACCAACTGTGCCATGCAGGCGATCTTTACACGGTCTGCGTGACGGAGAAGTGTGATCAGCATACTTCCCACAAGAAGTGCATCCTCAAAGTTGTAAACATCCTCCAGCTGATGAGGTGCCTGCACCCATTTCTCCAGTTTTTTGTCCTGCTCGTTGCTGTGGTACCATACGTTCCACTCGTCAAAGGAAAGGTTGATCTGTTTTTTGCCATGTTTCTTTGCTTTTACAGCATCACAGATGGAAACCACACCGGAGATAAAATCATCCATGCCTTTGGAGCATGCAAGGAAATCCGCAGTGTCACCCGCCTGATTTCCATAGTACTGATGCAGAGAAAGATAATCCACCTGATCGTAAGCCTCGTCAAGAACCGTATACTCCCAGGAACCAAAAGTCGGCATCTCCAGATTGGAGCTTCCGCAAGCAACTGTCTCAACCTCCGGGTCCATAAATTTCATCAGGCGGGCTGTCTCTGCCGCAACTCTTCCGTACTCTGCCGCAGTCTTATGTCCCATCTGCCACGGGCCATCCATCTCGTTTCCGAGACACCATAATTTGATATCGTGAGGCTGTTCATAACCATGAGATTTACGGAGATCACTGTAATAAGTACCACCCTTGAAGTTACAGTATTCCAGAAGATTCTTCGCATCTTCCGGGCCTCTTGTTCCCAGGTTTACTGCCATCATCACATCGCTGCCTGCTTTTCTGGACCAGTCCACAAATTCATTCAGACCAAACTGGTTTGTCTCGATCACACCCCAGGCAAGCTCCGGTCTGGACGGACGCTGATCTTTTGGTCCGACACTGTCTTCCCAGCGGAATCCGGATACAAAATTTCCGCCCGGATAACGGACGATGGGTACCTGAAGTTCTCTTACCAGTTCCAGAGTATCCTTACGGAATCCCTGCTCGTCAGAAATAGGACTGCCTTCCTGATAAATGCCCTCATAAACCGCACGTCCAAGATGTTCAATAAAGGAGCCGAAGATCCTTTTGTCTGTTTTTCCGGTGAGGAAATATTTGTCCACGATGATCTGTGCTTTTTTCATTGTAAAAACCCTCCTATGATAGAATTTTGTTATAGTCATTCACTCTTCCGGCATTTTTCACCTGACAGTATCCACCCCAAAGATACCTATCCACAGCAGAACAGACCTTCTCATTCTTCTGTACATTCAGAAAACTGCCGCTCTGTCTATCATTTTATCATTCCTTCCGGCTTATGTCATTGCCTTTCTCAGGAAACGCCCGGATTTTTCAAAAAATTTTCTATTTTCTCTCTACAGTGCCGCATTACATTTTTCATAAGCAAACAGTGCCGCTCCCAGCGCACCGCAAAGCTGTGCCTCGTCGCAGATATAAAGCTTCGCTCCCAGCTTCTCTTCCAGTGCCTGGATAATGCCTTTATTCTTGGCAACACCACCGGTCATCATATATTCTCCCGGATTCTTTTTGCCAAGGCGGGCCGCAAGTGCGCCTACTTTGGAGGCAACAGACACGTTCAGACCGTGGATAATATCTGCCACATCCTTATTCTGGGCAACCAGGGAAACCACCTCGGACTCTGCAAACACGGTACACATGCTTGAGATCACCACGTTCTCTTTCCATTCCAGTCCGCGGGTGCTCATCTCCTCCAGGGAAAGCCCAAGGGTACGGGCCATCATTTCCAGGAAACGTCCGGTTCCTGCCGCACATTTATCATTCATCAGGAAATTTTTTACTGCACCGTTCTCATCAATGCTGATTGCCTTGATATCCTGGCCGCCGATATCAATGACAGTACGCACGTTTGGATTCAGATAATGGGCGCCTTTCGCGTGGCAGGTGATCTCTGTGATGCTGTCATCGCCGCTGTCAATGTATGCACGTCCGTATCCGGTGGTAACGATACGCACGATATCCTCTTTTTTAATGCCCGCTTTTTCCACTGCCATCTCCAGGCTCTTCTCCGCACTCATCATAGCACCGCCGCCTGTGGGGATGATCATGGTAGATTTGATCTTTCCGTCTTTATCCAGGATCACAACGTCCGTACTTGTGGAACCGCTGTCGATCCCTGCCACATAATAAACTCCTGATTCCATTTTTTTCCTTATCTCCTCGCTGATTCCTTTTGATGGGTCCATATCCTCCGAGCCCTCCAGCGTTTCCGCAAAAGCCTGCACTCTGGTGAGAAGCTGACCTGCACTCTGGCTGGTAAAGTCCGTCTCGATCTTCAGAAGGGGAACCTTGATATCCCGCTTGATACTTGCATACTCAAATCCGTAATAGTCGCAGAACTTGATCGTATGATAGATGATTCCCTTCAGATTCGGGTCCAGATACAGCCGGTTCCTTCTGGTACTGTTGTTCATACGGAAACACGGCATCTGGGAAAGAAGCGCGTCTGCATAAGCCAAAAACATGGCATCATCATCCATTTTTTCCAGTTCCTCACGGATCACAGCCAGACGTCTTCCACCTGTACAGGTCAGGTTTTCCACATCCATGCGGATGTTATCCCGGATCATTTTTTCCAGGACACCACTGACGCGGACGCCCAGCACACCGATGTATGGCTGGTTATCCACATCCTCATGGGAAAAAGCGTTCAGAAATCCACTTCTGTCGAAAGTTTTCCCCGAAAATTTCTCGTAAGCTTTCTTAAGGCGGTGAATTCCTTTGGCCAGCTTCACTTTCTCGCAGTCGTTATCCTCATGAGGCATATCCAGCATGTACAAAAATTTACATTTGCCAGTACTTTCCACAATATCGTACACACGGCGCATGGAATCACAGCAGTTTACAAGAACCAGCTGCTCCACTTTTCCCTCCAACACTGCCTGAATCACGGATTTTCCAAAACCGCAGAGATTGGCATGGGCGATCTGGTCGGAAAGTTCAAAGTTCTCCGGCATTTCCTCCAGAACCGCACATTCCTCGCCAAAACCTTTAAACAGTTCCAGCGGTGTATATTTACAGACGTAATGTATCATGATCGTTTTTCCTCCCTGCTTTTTTCCAGCATTTCAAGGTATGCCTGAAGTCGTGTGGACACCTGGCCGTCACTGGAATTGGCCGGATTGCAGCCGTCGCCGTCCAGGACCATGGTTGGAAGCCCTGCGTTTTCCAGAGAATTTTTGATCAGGCTGGAAGCTCCGATGGTTCCCTTGCATCCCCAGTGTGCAAAAAGGATCCCTCCGTCTGCCTCTGTAAGACTGGCCAGCTCCTGGGCACGCTGGATTCTCTGTTTTACACTTCCATTGTAAATGCAGTTGACCATTTTTTCCGCAAGGGCCTCATAAGGATCTGCAGGCTGCATCCGCTGAAAGCCATCCGCAACAAAATCACAGGCGCTGATGTGCACGTTCTGGCTGTAATTAAACACATCCTTTACCGGCTCCTGCAAAAACGGCATCATATGCATCCAGAGAATATGAAGGCCTTCCCCTTTTGGCGCCTTTTTCACATCTTCGAGAAGCATCTTTGTGTATTTCAGGGATTCCTGGGAACCTGCAAGAAGATGGCACATAAAGATGGCGTACAGCTCATTTGTCAGGGAAGTTACCGGATCGTGGTCTTTCCTGAGAGCAAGCTGACGGCTGTAATAAGATGCCGCTTCGTTGCTGTTGGCCACTGCCCGCTGTACAGACTGTTCTGAGATTTTTTTGCCAGTAACATCTTCCAGGAATTTCTTCATCTCACGAAGCTGATCTGCTACGTAGCTGATGGAATCCTGATTTTTTTCATAAGGTACATCAATATAAAATCCCGGGATCTGATATTTCTGTTTCAGATAAGGAAAGGTCATCATGTTTCCGTCACAGGCAAGATTTGTATAAATGGTGCATTTCGGCTTCGGCACCAGCCCTGTCATGGACGCTCCCAGAAAAATCCGGTGATAGGAGCACATGGTTTCCGGAAATCCCTCTGATTCCGTCTGTGCCAGAAATGCCTGCTCGCATCTGGTTCCGGCGATGAAGCAGGACATTGCCTCCACGGAATACGGAGTGATCCCTGCTGCTGTCAGAAGCTCTCCCGGTACAAAAATGCTCACAAGAGCGGTATCGTCCGGTTTTGCAAGGGCTTTGATAATATTCTGCATGACTACACGGGCTACATACTGTCCCGAAGCCGGAAGCTTCCTGTCAGGAAAAAGCTGCAGACGTTTTTCCTGAAGCCGGTAGCCAGTGAGAAGAAGTTTTCGTGCTTTTTCCGGGTCCCTGATGGAGCTCTCTCCCACCATATCCCCGAATTTCTTTATGATATCCAATCTGTCACATCCTCCGTCAAGTCAAAAAATCTATTATAAGTCTGTCAGGCGCTTACCCGAAACTTTGTCCTCAGACAAAATCCTGTAGCATTATCATCGTCTGGATGGTATAAAGGCTCCACCTGTCAGACCAATATTTTTATTATAAAGATATTTTTTTCAAATGTAAACACACCAATTTTTACAAATCCGGGCGGCATCTTCCTCTGTATTATGCAATTATGCATACAGTTCTGTTACAGACTGCAGATTTTTTTCACATATTTCAACACAAAAATGCAGATTTTCCACAGAAAACTTCTTATAGCGTTTCCGGAAAATCTGCATTTCTCACTTATCTGTAAAATTCTTCAGGCAGCTGCCAGTTTCCATCTGGCAGTTCTGCATGAAATATGTTATCTTACTTCATTTTTTCTGTTGCCCTGCGTACGCACATCAGACATGTTGGCAGAATATAGCAGCTTGCGGAGATCCACGCTGCCTGGTCTGCACAGCAGATCGCTGTAAATCCATAAGTTCCAACGAACCCAACACTTACGATCACACGCGCGATCATCTCAGTTACACCGGAAAATACTGCTCTTCCGGAATAGCCAAGTCCCTGTGTCACCATACGATTTACATTGAGAATACCAAGACTCCAGAAGAAGAATCCCAGGTATCTCAGATATTTTGCAGAGGCATCCAACACATCCACCGCGCTTTTGTTTACAAAGATCCGTGTCAGTGTCCGACCGCCAAAGATCAGTACCAGTCCTATCAAAGCACCGTACGCCACTCCAATAGTAACTGCCTGGCGAAGTCCTTTTCGGATCCTGTCCGGCTGTTTTGCACCAAGATTCTGACTGCAGAACACAGATGCTGCCGTTGAGACCGCATCAAACGGGCACATGGCAAACTGCTTGATCCTCATAGCTGCTGTAAACGCAGATACATACACACTTCCCAGTCCGTTGTTTGCAGACTGCATTACCATACTTCCGATAGCAGTAATAGAATACTGCAATCCTGTGGGAATTCCCATAAGAAGAAGTTCCTGTGCTGCTTCTTTTCTCATGTGGCGGTCGTCTTTTCCAAGCCACATCAGTTCCATTTTCCGTGAGATCACAATCAGACAGCAGATACCACTGATGGCCTGTGCCGTGATGGTCGCAATGGCAGCACCCGCGCATCCCCATTTCAGCACAACAATGCAGAACAGATCCAAAAAAATATTCAGCACTGCTGCAAACGCCAGAAAGATAAACGGTGTCCTGCTGTCACCCACAGATCTCAGAATACTGGACAGATAATTATACAGCAGTGAAAACGGGATTCCCAGAAAGATAATCAGGATATACCGATACGCATTGACATAAATATCTTCCGGCACAGAAAGAATATGCAGGATCTGATTGCAAAGGATCACGCACGCAGATGTAAGCACAACTGCTGCTCCTGCTGTAAGCACTGCGCCGTTAAATATGTAATTCCGCATGGTATCCTTCTTCTCTGCGCCGAAATATTTTGCCACGGGTACTCCGAAACCGGCACAGATTCCTATGCAGAAACCCAGAACCAGAAACTGCACGCTGCTGGTGGCACCAACACTTGCCAGTGCCTTGGCTCCCAGGATCTGTCCCACGATAGCTGCATCAATAATATTATAAGTCTGCTGCAAAAGGTTTCCCAGAAGAAGCGGCAGCGCAAACTGCACCATCAGCTTCAGCGGATTTCCCTTTACCATAGATGTTGACATTTTGTACTCCTCCAGATATAAGCTTCCTTAATTATTTTTTAAACTTTCAGATATATAAGTCCGATCAGCGGGCTGATGTGCATCAGTTTCGCAAGGCCTCTCTCACAAAGACAAGTGTTATGTACAGACGCACATTGCAAAAATATCCCGCCAAATACCTGTCGCTGTCACATCTGATGGCGTACTACTTTATACTCATCCCCGGAACGGTAATACGGACATTCCTTATAGTCGCTGCTCACAAAACGATAGTACTCGTCTTCATCCAGATTAATATCGCAGTAATATTCGTCGCATTCTTCATCGTAAGTATAATTTGCGCAGAATTCACAGCTGGTTCCCTTCATGTTTATTTCTCCTCTCTTTGCAGGAAAGTATTTCTCCCTGCTGCTCTCCTGATTATATAACAAAAAAAGGAAGAATTCCATCACTGAAATCCTCCCTCTTTTTTATATATCAGAGCAGTAACTCAGAACATTCCGTTCGCAGTCTTATATTTGTAAAGCATCTCCGCATGGTTCTGCTCTTCCACTTGGATATCAGCCAGAAGCTTCCGCACACCACTGTCTTCAAAAGCAAAAACCTCCGAGTTGTATTCTCCGGAAATCAGCTTTTCTGTTCCGATACAGTCTGTTGCAAGAAAAGCATCGTGTTCCTTATCCTCTGAGGACATCACCGATGTGTAAGCAGCCTTTGGCTGGTAATCACGGCCGTCACTGTCGTTGCAGTTTACCTGGGGAACTGTACCGGAAAGCACCTGGCTCAGGGAATCGTAATGCTCCTGCTCTTTTTTCTGAAGAATCTGAAATAAGCTTTTAAGCTCCGGATCCCTGGCCTGCTGTGCGTATTTTCCGTATTTTTCAATGCAGCTTTTTTCCTGTGTCTGAAGATCCTGGATCACTGTGCGTTCTTTTTCCTTTAATATCATTATGATCATCCTTTCTTTTGATAATAATGATAGTATGGTTTGGAAACGCGATTTTATTCATGTTTTACGCAGTCAGTATCTCCATCAGTGCTCCGTAAAGATCCTTGTCCAGCTCCATGGACTGAAGCTCAGATAAAAGAACCGGCAGATTCTTTCCGGCTATGATCAGCTGATATAATCTGTCCTTCAGTACAAAACCGATCTCTGCCTGGTTCAGGAAATCGAAGACACGCTCTTTTGTCCGATTATCTGCCACTTCGCCAGCGAGAATGATCTGCACCTCTGCCGCTGTGTCTGCTGCCACTTCCACACAGATCTTCTGAAGCTTCTCCTCATATTTTACAGCAGCCTCAGTCTCTGCTCCGTTAACCAGAACCTTCACAGTATCTGTGCCTGTTTTCGCAAAATTACAGAACTCCACGGTATAAGCTCTCTTTGCCGGGATCAGCTCTGTTTTTCCCTGTGCAGGATGAATGGTAAACACTGCCTGATCCTTTTCCTTATAATCCATTTCCGTAAATACACAGGCACCATTTTCGTAAGCACAGGTTTCGTTGTCATCCTCATACAGTCTGAAGTTTCCGTCAGCTCCCGGGAATACCTTGATCTTCAGGCTTTCCGGATTCTTTTCCGCCTCTGTTCCACGGATCTCATCGGTCATCACAAGAATGCCGCCTGCTTTTGCAAGAACCGGAATACTGTCCAGAGTACGGTACATATCCACCATTCTTCCGCCCTCATAGCGCAGACCTGTATAAAGATCATACCACACCCCATCCGGCAGCCATACTGCTGTCTTCGCTACGTTGAGATCTTTTACCCGTGGTGTTGTCACTGCTGCCACCATCAGCTGGTCACCGAAGAAGTACTGATTTTTTACCTCATATGCCTCCGGTGCTTCCGGATATTCATAGTACATCGGCTCCACCAGTGGAAGGTCTTCCTGATAGCTTCTGTAGTTCATGGTGTAAAGATACGGCATCATTCTGTGACGCTCACGGAGAGCCTCCTCCATGACAACCTCTGTTTCCTTTTTGAAACGCCACGGCTCTTTTCCGTTGAAGTCACTGCATGAGCTGTGGAGACGCATGATCGGGGAAAAGATCCCGTACTGTGTCCAGCGTGCAGTCATCTCGTCGTTTTTATAGCCAAGCATATGTCCGCCGATATCATGGCTCCACCAGCCGTAACCGATGTTGGAAGCGGTAGATGTAAAGTAGGGCTGAAAGTCAAGGGAATCCCAGGTGATATGGGTATCTCCGGAAAAACCTACCGGATATCTGTGGCTTCCGGGACCTGCATATCTGGAAAAAGTCATAGGACGTTTTCCGTTTCTGGCGCTGTCCAGGAAATGGAAGTGGTTGAAGATCCACAGAGGATCAAGCCCTTCGATCTTGCAGTTGCTTCCCTGCTGCCAGTCGATCCACCAGAAATCCACACCTTCTTCCTCTCTCGGATGATGAAGATATTTGAAATAGGCTTCCATAAATTTCGGACTTGCCGGATCGCATACTACCGGGTCCTCATTTTCATAATCCACACCCATGGCCTTTGCCATGTCCTCATACATTTCTTCCCAGCCCTGTACACCGTCTGCAGGATGTACATTTAATGTGGTACGCATTCCTCTTTTATGTAAACCATCCAGGAAACGCTTCGGGTCCGGGAAGAGCTCTTTATTCCAGGTATATCCGGTCCAGCCGCTTCCGTATTTCGGATCAACATCGGTCACATGCCAGTCCATATCAATGACTGCAACCGTAAATGGGATATTTTTTTCCTGAAATTTATCCATCAGCTCATTGTAGCTTTCCTCAGAATATTTATAATATCTGCTCCACCAGTTTCCGAGAGCAAACCTTGGAAGCATCGGTGTTTTTCCGCAAAGTCTGTAAAAATCATGAAGCGCTTCTTTGTAGTCATGTCCGTATCCGAAGAAGTACAGATCCTTGATGCCCTTTCTTCTTGGCTCGATCCAGCCGTCCGGCAGAAGCACCTGCGATCTGCTGTCGTCCACCAGAGAATATCCGAACCTGGAAAGAATACCATGCTCCAGCTCTGTTGCTCCGTCCACCATATCCAGCGTTCTGGCAGTTCCCTTCAGATCATGGATCTCTTCTCCGTAGTGCCAGATGCTGTGGTAAGCGCTTAAGTTTCCTTTTACCTGAATGCTTAAGCCCCAGCTGGTAAATTCCTTCTCATTATAAATAAGGTGGATTCTTTTCGTATGAACCTCGATTCCATCCTCTGTACGCACTACACGATAGTCCGCTTTCGGAAAATCCCTGAAAAACACCATCTGCGTGGGGCGGTCCTCAAATACGCCCTCCTCATCATACTCCAGACGGATCAGTCCCTCTGTAAGAAACGTAATCCTGTATTTATCCCCTGTGATCATATTTTCGCTTAATGCCAGAGGATGTGTTTCTACTTTATATATATCCTGCATTTATGTCCCTCCGTTTATTATCTGTATGCCATCAGCCCTTTACAGCAGATGCTGCGATTCCGGCGATAAACTGTTTCTGGAAGAACAGATAGATCAGAAGTACCGGGATGATGGAAATGGCAGTTGCCGCAAACAGTGCACCATAATCTGTGGAATACTGTCCGTTAAACATCTTAAGACCAACGGCAAGAAGCTGTTTGTCTTTGTTTGTAATTACCAGGTATGGCCACAGGAAATCCTCCCATGTCCAAAGGAACTGGAAGATCGCAATACTGAAGATTCCGTTTTTTGACTACGTTTTCCGTTCCTTTTAGTTTAACGATAAATCTATTGTCAATCTATCACGCGCATAGAGATTCGTCAATATAATTTTATTATTTCGTCGATTTTTCTAGTATTTATGTGTGATTTTTGTGCATTTTTCATATTTCAAGGCTGTGTTTTTTTATTTTCCCGCAATCATACATTGATTTTTTCACTATGTCGGACTATAATATATATAGTTTATAAACCGTTTTTTCGAACATTTATATTTCGTGTTTAAACCTTGTAAACCTGTAATAAGAGGATACATAAATTCTGGATTTTTCATTGTATTTTTATTTTTACCTGAGAAATGTGTTAGAATTTTATATATATATGTATGACAGCAGTTTCCTTCCCGGAAACTGCTATGGAAGAACAGAGGTGTGTAGTATGACATTAAAAGATATCGCAGACCTGGCCGGTGTCAGTATGATGACCGTCTCCAATGTGATCAACGGCAAAACCAGCCGCGTTTCCCAGAAAACCAGAGACAAGGTCAATGCGATCATAGAAGAATACGGATATGTTCCCAACCTGAATGCCCGGAGCTTATCCAATAAAAAATCCCATATCATCGGCATCATCATTTCCCTCGATGAAAAAGATGTGCTCCTGGGAACCAACTATTTTGAGAATCCTTATGTCAGCACCATGATCGGTGCTATCGAAAAAGAACTGCAGAAGAATGAATATTTCACCATGATCCGCTCTGTATCAAAAAATGCGGATATCATTTCCCTTCTGAAGAACTGGAATGTAGACGGAATCATCATTCTTTATCCTGCCGCCGGCGAATACATGGCAAAGCTGATGGATTCCGCCACCTGCCCCATCGCCACCTTTGACTGCGAGCTGGAGCATCCCAATCTCATCAATATTACCTCCAATGATGAAAAAGGCATGTATCTTTCCACAAAATATATGATCAATCACGGTCATTCCGCCATTGCCTTTGTGGCCGATTACAAAATCAGCCACGTTCTTGCCAACCGTTTCAATGGCTATAAACGGGCGCTGGAGGAGAACCATATTACTTTTAACCCGGATTACGTTTATGAGTACTCTCCTTCCTATGAGGGCGGTATCCAGGCCGGCCGTGAGATCGCATCCAACAGCTCTCCAGTTACCGCAGCGGTAACTACAGCGGATATCTGTGCCATCGGAATTATGGAGGGTGCACGCCTGGGCGGTTACCGCATTCCTGTGGATCTCTCTGTGATCGGATATGATAACCTGGCACTGTGCCAGTACACCCTTCCCAAGCTGACCTCCGTCTCACAGAACATCCCCCGGAAGGCACTACTTGCCACCAGTCTTCTCCTGGAAAAGATCCGCACCGGCTCTGTCAGCTCCTCCTGCCAGTCAGCCCTGGATGTTGAGATCGTGGACCGGCAGTCGGTGATCTCGTTGTATTAAGAGTCAAAAATCCCCCTGGGAATGTCTTTTGGCGGACATTTTCCAGAGGGATTTTATTATGAACGATTTTTTCAATTTTTCAGATGGTCGTTCGCATTACGCTTCGCTTTTATTTCTTTTCGAACCCCTTGGCAACCTCTTTCAGAAGTTCGCGGATCTTCAGATGCTGCGGACATGCCTTCTCGCATTTTCCACACTCCACACAGTCGGATGCTTTTCCGTGGTCTACGGTATGCACGTTGTTGTAGTAATAATCTGCATTCCAGTCATGATAGATCTGTTTGGTGTTCATGCAGGCAAAGAGATCCGGGATGGAGATGTGTTTCGGGCAGCCGTCGATGCAGTATCTGCAGGCTGTACATGGAATCAGGTTTTTGCTGTGGATGATATCGCAGACTTTCTTTACTGCTGCATGCTCTTCCTCTGTCAGCGGTTTGAAGTCTTTCATGAAGCTTAAGTTATCCTTCATCTGCTCCAGGGTACTCATACCGGAAAGAACCATCTCAATTCCCTCGAATCCGGCCGCAAAACGGATGGCATAGCTTGCAGGACTTCCGCCGTGAAGATCCTCAAGAACTTTTTTTGCCTCCTCAGGAAGGTTTACAAGGCTTCCGCCTTTTACAGGCTCCATAACAAGCACCGGCTTGTTGTGCTTACGACAGACTTAGTAGCATTTTTTACTCTGTACTGCCGGGTCCTCATAATCCAGATAGTTAAACTGGATCTGAACCACTTCGATCTGCGGATACTCGGTAAGGATCGCATCCAGAACTTCTGCTCTGTCGTGGAAGGAAATTCCCACATGTTTTATTTTTCCTTCTTCTTTCAGTGCAAAAGCAGTCTCGTATGCATGGCGCTCTTTAAAGTATTTAAAGATCTCCGCACTCTGTGCATGCATCAGATAATAATCAAAATACTCTACTCCACAGGCTTCCAGCTGCTGCTCAAAAAGCGGACGGATATCTTCCTCTTTCTTGAAATAGAAATTTGTCAGTTTATTGGTAAGAATAAACTCATCTCTTTTATGTCTGTCAGCGAGGCATGTCTTAATAGCTTTCTCACTTTTTCCCTCAAGATAACCATGAGCAGTATCAAAGTAGTTAAACCCATTCTCCAGAAAATAATCTACCATCTGTTTGGTCTGCTCGATATCCACTTCATCACCATTCATTGGAAGTCTCATGTAACCAAAAACAAAATGTTTTTTTGCTCCATCCAGCATTGTTGTATCCTCCTTTTTTGATCTTACATTTTCCGGATAAAAAATTTCTCCGTCGCCCGGTATTTTACACGTTATAACATAATATCAGCGGCAGAAAATCTCCAGCCGCCGATATCCGTATCTATAGTATAAAGTATGAAGTTGACTTTAGGTCAAGTATTTTCAGAAAATCTCGCGTGTATTTCCAATTCCAATAAAAAGTCCCGGAACTGCTGCTGTTTCTGATCTGTTGTTTATATCAGAAATGCTGTTGCAGTTTCGGGATTTTCGGTTTGTTATGTCTTTAAACGCAAATAATATCCGGCTTTTTTAACCGTTATATCTTGTAAAACCAAGGCTTTTCAGAGTAAGATTTACGTTTGACTGTAAAATTTTATTTACTGCATCAAATGTAATACTTGTGAATGTATTCGCCATACTCTGTCTGTCATCGCTTCCTGGTTTATTGGTTCTGGTATTATAAAATTTCAGATTAGAACCATTCCAGGTTGTTGCATCTAATGTTGAAACATATTTATTATTAAATTCCTCACAATAAACCTTTATCTGATCGATTTTTGTTCCTGTTATGTAAATATTTACTTTAGCAATATTATTTATATGACTGATATGAAGTTTAGAATCTGAGCTGGAATAAGTAATCGTTGTGGTAAATTTTGAACTGCTGGTACCAGAAACATAAGTAAGCTTACCACCATTACTCTTAACCGCATTGATCAGCTTCGCATAATTATTCTTAACTGTGGCACTTGCCTCATAAACCGGTTTCTCTTTTACCTTAACTGTGCAGGTGAAGGTACGTCCGCCAAGTTTGGCTGTGATCTTAGCTGTTCCCACTTTCTTTCCGCTAACTTTACCTGTGCTGCTGACTGTAGCAACCTTGGTATTGCTGGAACTCCACTTAGGAGAAATCTTAGCTCCTGTAACCTTCAGTGTGTAAGAAGAACCTGCAAAAACAGATAATGTGCTCTTGCTCAGCTTCAGTGTGCTGATTCCGGCAACAGCGGAAAGACCTGTTTTGTTGTAGCTGCTCATGGTCTTCTTGTTCTTTGTGTAAGCTCTTACTGTGTAAGTATATTTATTTCCTACGCTGACCTTCGTATCGGAATAGGAAACCTTGCTGGCTCCTGCAATATCTTTCAGGTTTACCCATCTACCGCTGTTTGTCTTTCTCATAACACGGTAACCTGCCGCGCCTTTTACAGCACTCCATTTCACAGCTACGGTGCTCTTTCCTACAGCTTTAACGGATACCATCTTCGGTGTTCCGATGGTTGCCGCCTGTACCTCTGTTACAAATCCTGTTCCCGGGATTGCTGCCGGTGCTGCGGTAATGATCATCATTCCTGTCATAATACCGCATAATGCTTTTTTTAAATTTCGCATACGTTGTTCCTCCCATTTCTTTTCCGTACTTCTGTCAGATACAGCGAAAAATATGACAATTATCTCCCTGTTATGATCCGGAAAACATCTGCCTGACTGTGTCCTGACTGTTACAGTAACTTTATCATATTTATCCATATTTATCAACAATAACAGCCAGTAAAAATCCCTTCAACTCTGTCTTACAGCCCATCCCTGTACACACTGTTGATCGTAGCCTGGGCATGTTCCAGCTCTTTCTTCTGGATGATTGCCTCCCGGTCGCTTAAGATCGCCAGCATTTCATCGATCACATCATCCACTCTTGGACTTGTCACCCGGTATAAATATCCCAGCATCCGGGTGGCTGTGTAATCAGTATTCATATGTTTATAGGCGATCTCCCGGCATAACTCATCGGGATAGCCTTTATCCTGAAGCGCTCTGTAAAGCTCATCTGTTCTTGTATCTGCCATATATGCCTGTCATTCCTCTCTTATTTTTTATCATTCCTTTTTGATCATCCACTCACTGATCCTTACCGGCTTTTTTCATTGCCCGGATTCCCCAGATCACGATTCCAAAGCATCCGCCGATGAGGATCCATACCGGCCACATGGGGGCCGGGCTTAAATTCCCGCTTATTCCGGCATACAGACAGACCGCAACCCCTGTAAGCTTCAACATGGACATTATTTTTATTCCGATCTCGTACAGCTGTTCTTTATTTTCCTCTGTTACTTCCACCGGAAAATTGCACCAGTCCTGTGGAATGTTTTCACAGAACATCATAAGTCCCAGGATCAGAAGTGCCAGGATCGGTTCAAAAAATAAAAAGCCCCTCTTTCCATACCGGTTCGGTACCCCATGGAGGTCAAAATGGATCGGTACTCTCTCCGGAAGGCTGCTCCAGACAGCCTGCAGATATATGACATATGCAAAGATCATCAGGAAACAGATCACACTGGTAATGGTCCTCAGCTTTTTTGCAGACATTCGACACACTCCTTTCATCGCAGGATAAATCCATCATTCTCTTTCCTGTATTTTACACACAAATCATCAGTTTGTAAAAGTATTTTGCCAAAAATCCCCTCACAGAGCGCTATCTGTGAGCACTAACAATTGCACACAAAATTTATATATGATAAAATGGACATGTTGTCTAAAACATATTTTAAGAAAGGGAAAGGAATATGTTAGAAAAACTTTTCAAGCTGTCCGCAAACAAAACGGACGCCAAAACAGAGGTTCTGGCAGGTATCACCACCTTCATGACAATGGCGTATATCCTGGCAGTTAACCCGAACATCCTGTCTGCGACCGGCATGGATTCCGGAGCTGTATTCACAGCTACCGCACTGGCAGCCTTCCTTGGAACGCTGCTGATGGCGATCTTCGCCAACTACCCGTTCGCACTGGCACCAGGAATGGGACTGAACGCATACTTTGCCTACACTGTTGTTATCGGCATGGGATACAGCTGGCAGTATGCACTGACTGCAGTTTTTGCAGAAGGTATCGTATTTATCATTCTCTCACTTACCAATGTACGTGAAGCGATCTTCAATGCGATCCCTCTGAATCTGAAATCCGCAGTCAGCGTTGGTATCGGTCTTTTCATCGCATTTGTCGGATTACAGAACGCCAACATCGTAATCGGCGGTTCCACACTGCTGCAGCTTTTTTCCGTTGACGGATATAACGCAGCCAAGGGCGTGGAGGCTTCCTTCAACAACGTTGGAATCACAGTTATCCTGGCTCTGATCGGTATCATCGTAACAGGAATCCTTGTTGTTAAGAATGTAAAGGGAAATATCCTCTGGGGTATCCTGATCACATGGGGACTTGGAATTATCTGTCAGTTCGCCGGACTTTATGTTCCGAATCCGGAGATTGGTTTCTACAACCTGCTTCCGGATTTCAGCAACGGACTTTCCATCCCGAGTCTTTCTCCGATCTTTGCAAAACTGCAGTTTGACGGAGTTTTCTCACTGGATTTCCTTGTTATCCTGTTTGCGTTTTTATTTGTAGATCTTTTTGATACTCTTGGAACTCTTGTTGGTGTATCTTCCAAAGCCGGCATGCTAGACGAAGAAGGCAAGCTCCCGAATATCAAGGGCGCTCTTCTTGCAGATGCAGTTGCCACAACTGCCGGTGCTGTTCTTGGTACATCCACAACTACAACTTTCGTAGAAAGTGCTTCCGGTGTATCTGAAGGCGGAAGAACCGGACTTACCGCAGTGACAACCGCTATTTTATTCGGTCTGTCCCTGTTCCTGTCCCCGATCTTCCTGGCAATCCCGTCCTTTGCCACAGCTCCGGCACTGATCATCGTTGGTCTGTACATGCTCAGCAACGTCATCAGCATTGACTTCAGCGACATGTCCGAAGCGATCCCATGTTATGTATGTATCATCGCAATGCCGTTCTTCTACAGCATTTCCGAAGGTATCTCCATGGGAGTTATCACATACGTAGCAATCAACCTGATCACAGGTAAGGCAAAAGAAAAGAAGATCAGCGCTCTGATGTATGTACTTGCAGTGCTGTTTATCCTGAAATATATTTTCCTGTAAAATATGGCAAAAAAATTCCCGGGCGTTTTGTCCCGGGAGTTTTTTTATTTCAGCAAAATATTTTATTTCTTCGGCTGATACCGCATATTCGACACATTATAAACCGTGATAAACGCTTTCGGGTCTTCCTGGTTTATGAATTTCATCAGCTTCTGATATTCACCTTTATCTACGATGGTGATGATCTCATGGCGTTTTTCCATATTGTAGGCACCGATGGCTTCGTAGATCGTTGCACCGCTGTGCAGATCATGAATGATAAACTGGCGCAGTTTCTCTTCTTTCTTTGTGATGATACAGACACGCCGCTTGATGTTATGGTCAAAAATAAAATGATCCAGAACGATCCCGTTAAAATACGTTCCCAGAATACTCAAAACTACTGTCTTTTTATCATAGACAAGTGCTGCGGAAAGTGCCACACACATGCCGGAAAGAGACATGGCTTTTCCCAGCTCCATGTGAAGATATTTGTTCATGATCTTCGCCACGATATCCAGTCCGCCAGAAGAAGCATTCCTGTTAAAAAGAATGCTTAAACCCACGCTGACCACCAGGATATAGCACAGAACATCCAGTTCCTGACTGTCTGTCATGGACCCGAAATTTGGAAAAATGATCTCAAAAAGTCCCAGAAACAGCGGAAGCATCACACTGGTATAAACCGTCTTAACTCCAAACTCTCTTCCACAGGTAAAAAATCCAATAATCAACAACACCACATTCAGAATCATGGTAATCGCCGACAGCTGCAGCGGCACAAAGTTGGAAAGCACGATTCCAAGACCGGAAATACTGCTGACTGATGTATGGCTTGGTACCAGGAAAAAATATACCGCCGCTGCGATGATCGCCACTGCCACGGTCAGGATCACCGTTTCTTTGATAATATCTATATAATTCAGTTTCTTTTTCATGGCATCAGATACTCTTCCCACTCTTTTTCTTTGACACCGACCAGAATTTTATCCTCTGCTACAAGAATCGGACGTTTCACAAGCATTCCGTCTGTTGCAAGAAGTGCAAGCTGTTCCTCTTCGCTCATCTCCGGAAGTTTATCTTTCAGTTTCATCTCTTTATAAATATTTCCGCTGGTATTAAAAAAACGCTTCAGCGGAAGGCCGCTTTTTTCCCACCAGGTTTTCAGTTCCTCCGCTGTTGGATTGTCCGTTTTAATATCACGCAGCGTATATTCTGCGCCACTCTCGTCCAGCCATTTCTGAGCTTTTTTGCAGGTACTGCATTTTGGATAGCATACAAATAACATGTTGTGTCCCCCTGTTCTTCGGCAGTAAATATGGAAATCACTACTGTCTGTTTTTTACTTACAGCATGGAATATGGAATTTTTATGGAACTTTTTCCCAGTGCTGTCTGAGGTTTATTTTAACATAGATGTTGATGTTTTTCTATCCTGTTATTCCGCCCAGATCAGCTTCGATTCCTGCTTCATCTCATCCACAATTTTCTCCGCTGCATCCAGATCCCCTTTTGCTTCCAGCTCTGTTAATTCCAGGCTCTTCTTTTGGGCTTCCTCGCTCATATAATAAACTTCTTTTACCGTCTCCGGGGTGCTGTCATCCTCCGGTGATAGCTCCTCTGTCTTTTTGGAAAAATCCTGAAGCAGCATGTCATCACCTTTCAGTTCCAGAGTTCCTGCATATGGAGCATCAATGGTGTAGACAAACTCTGTTTTTCCATCTTCTGTGTATTGTACTTTCATTCGGTTGATGAGATTATTGGAAGAATACAGGCAGTTGTCTTTTACGTACATTCCGCTGTCTTCCAGAGTCATGTATTTTTCATTGAAATACCAGTGGTTATAACCTGCTGCCGCAACGATGAGTGTCAGGATAACTGCCACGGTTGCTGTCAGAACTCTGCGTACCAGAAGTTTTTTTCGAATTTTTTTCAGTGCGGCAACGCTTCCGGCATTTGCATTACTTTCAGTATTTTCCGTCCTGCCGGCTCCATATCCTGCTGTGGAGGCTGCAGATGATTTTATCCGAGCCTGCTCTTTTCCCTGCTCCTCTTTCATGATCTCCAACATTTTTCTGCATTCCTGACAGGTACCCATATGTTCTTCCACCAGCGCCTTGCTGTCTTCGCTTAAGATCCCATCTATATAAGACGGCATCAGATCCTGTATTACATCACATGTGATCTTCATGTTCCAGCTCCTCTCTGATCTTTACTCTTGCACGATAATAAGTCACCCGCGCCCAGTTTTCACTTTTTCCAAAAAGCATTCCGATCTCACGGAAGTTCAGCTCTCCGAATGTCCGCAGGGAAAAAACTTCTTTATACGGTTCCGAAAGGCCATGCAACACTTTGTGGATCTCCATAGCCTGACTCCGCTGTGCCAGCTTTTCCTCAAAAATTTCTCCGCCATGGCTTTCTGCTGTTTCCGGCTGCTCCTCTCCGGGAAGCTGCTTTTTCTGCTTTTTCAGATGATCGTACAACGTATTCTTTGCAATCTGGCAAAGCCACACCCGCACATCACAGTCACCACGGAACTGATCTGCTTTTTTCAGTGCCTTAAAAAATGTCTCCTGGGTCACTTCCTCAGCCAGTGATCCATCCTGTGAGACAGAACGGATATACCGATATACAATGTCAAAATATGTCCGGTAAAGTTCCTCAATATTCATCGGTTCTTTCTTTTCCTCCCTTCTCACTTATAAGACGCACTGATCTCAAAAACGTTACAGAAAATCTTTCAAAATTTCGTCCGATATTTTTATTCCGGCGTTTCTTTTAGCACAAACGAAATGCCCGGTATAAAAATACCGGGCACAGCATTATCAGAATTTTCTTCTGACCTCCTCTTACACTCTGCTGCATACCTTCACATCGTTCCATGCTTTTCATAATATTTCTTTTTTTCCGCATACATAAGATCATCTGCTCTTCTCAGCATTGTCTCAAGCTCCGAAGAGCTTTCCTCCCAGACAACGCCAACAGAAACACTGATCCTTTTGGCAGCAATGCTGTCACAGATATCCCGGATCTTACTCCGAAAAATCTTCTCATCCATGTCAAAACAGATAAGTACAAATTCATCGCCACCTACCCGGTAAGCATTTTCCGGCAGAATCGCAAGCATAGAACGCGCTGTATTTATGATCAGCCTGTCTCCGGCCTCATGTCCGTAAAGATCATTCACCCGTTTCAGACCATTGATATCAATATATGCTACTCCTGTTTTTATCACTGTTTTTGCCTGCATGCCTTCCAAAACCTGAATATACCTGTTCCTGTTATACAAGGTCGTCAGCATATCACGGTAGCTCATGTACTGCAGACACGCCTTACGCTCCTTGGCTTTCAGGCTGTCCGTTAAAAAGTACTGTATGGATGACAGCAGCGTATGATCCTCATAATGCAGTCTCGGATTATCTACCCCGAGAAATCCTATGATCTTTCCGTCACTGTTTAAAGGAACGGCCAGCAGCCTGGTAATATCCTGCATCTTCAGAGTCTCATAATACGGCTGCCCCTGCTCCTCTTCAATATCCGGAATATAATACAGGCCATTTTTCCGAAAGCTGTCCATCCAGATATCCAGCATTTCCATGGGAACCTCCTGAAGATTATCCTTCTCAGCAGTCACTCCGTTCATGGCATACTCATAGGTATTTGTACAGACATTCCTCTTTTCATCGATCTGAACAATATAACTGCGATCTCCGTCAAAATACCCGCTGATAATACGCAGCAGATTGGAAATCGCCGCATCTTCATCTTCTCCTGATATCAGCTCCGCAATACATTTATTCAGTATCGTTGCGATCTCAAGTCTTTCCTTTATCTTGCCCTCTCTGCTTATCAGCTGATACATTTCCTGATTCAGCTCCGTCATCGTCACGATAAACATAATGATCATGGAAATACCAACAGAAAACTCAATCAGCGACATTCCATACCAGAATGCCTGCACAGCTGCCGCCACTGCCAGAAGTACAATGCATGACAGCATAGAGAACAGGAGCTTCCGGCTGACTTTCTTTCTGTATTGGAGCAGAAGTGTAAGGTCAATGAACATACCTGCTGCCGGAAGAAGGATTGACATAATATATAACGGTGCCCGATGGTAATAATTATCCCCATCTATGTAATAATACCAGTGAGTAAACTGTGAGAGCACCACAAAAGCAGCCTCCACGGCAGCAATAACATATCCGGCTTTTACTCTTTTTAATGTTCTCCGCTCTTTTTTCGAAAACAGATAAACACACACATAAATATGAAAACACACCAGGACTACGTCACTTAAAAGAAATACGAGAAAACTCGAAATACGGACCATCACACTGCCCGGAACTCCGGGATATCCGCTGAAAATATGCCCCAGGGCATCCATCAGCAATAACAGGGAAGCAAAACTCTCCATCAGGACAAGATACCGCCGCTTTTCCCTGTTATAATTACTGCTCAGAAATATACATAATGCTGCTATGGCGCAAAATGCACATCCCCATATAAGTATTGCCACCTGCAGTACTTTTTCATCCGGCATAAAAAACACTCCTCACATTCGTCACTTACAATAAGTATTACACTTTACCGTGTAAAAGTCAACCTTCCCAAAAAAATCCCGGAGTACATTGTCATACTCCAGGATTTTGTCGTCAACCGGATAAAAGCAACCGCATTCGCTACATAATTCTACACCAGATAACTGCTTCGCAGTTGATTCAGTTAAAGCTCTTCCCCGCAGGATTCAATCACTTTTTTGTACCAGTAAAAAGAATCTTTGCGGATTCTGGAAAAGTCTCCGGTCCCGTCATCATTTTTATTTACATAGATAAGCCCATAACGCTTCTTGAATTCTCCAGTGGAGGCACTGACAAGATCTGTACAGCCCCAGCAGGTGTAGCCGATCAGATCTACTCCGTCATGGATTGCTTCCTTCATCTGCTCTATATGGCGGCGCATATATTCAATACGGTAATCATCGTGAATCTTTCCATCCTCTGTCAGCTGATCCACCGCCCCAAGACCATTTTCCACGATCATGATCGGAATCTGATAGCGGTCATAGATCTGGTTCAGAACATAGCGAAGACCAGTTGCATCGATCTGCCAGCCCCAGTCGGAAGCTTTCAGATATGGATTTTTCAGATTGTCACTTCCATTTCCGGCCGTTTTCTCTCCGTCCTTTGTCACGCTGACACAGCTACTGGAATAATAGCTGATAGTGAAAAAGTCCACCGTACCCTTATTGAGGATCTCTTTATCCTCCTGAAGAACCTCCAGCTGGATTCCGTGCTCCTCAAAGTATCTCGCTGCAAATCCCGGATAATATCCTCTTACATGAACATCACCGGCAATGGAATTGTGGATCTGCCCAAACTGCTGTGCATATAAGATATCATCCGGATGGCAGGTATATGGATAACCATTGTGATAAGCAAGCATACAGCCAAGCATAAACTCCGGATCGATCTCATGAGCCATGGAAACTGCAAGTGCACTTGCTACCAGCTGGTGATGCATTGCCTGATAACGGCTCTGCTCACATACATCCTTCGGGTCCAGCATTCCTGCACAGAATACCGCACCAAAGTCCTGCGTCAGCATATTGATCTCATTAAAAGTCAGCCAGTATTTTACCTTACCTTTATATCTCTCAAATAAAACCTTTGCAAATCGAAGATAGAAATCGATCATCTTACGATTTTTCCATCCGCCATACTCCAGAGAAAGATGAAGGGGATTCTCATAATGAGAGATCGTTATCAGCGGCTCAATGTTATATTTTCTCAGTTCGTCGATCACATTGTCGTAGAACTTAAGGCCTTCCTCATTTGGAGTTTCCTCATCCCCATTTGGGAACACTCTGGACCAAGAAATAGAAAAACGATATACCTTAAATCCCATCTCTGCAAAAAGAGCAATATCCTCTTTCCAGTGATGATAAAAATCAGTCGCCTGGTGATTGGGATAAAATTCTTCCGGTAACGGTGCCGGCGGTGTAAGACGACGTTCCTTATCCACACTTCCTCCTGTCAGGATATCTGCAATGGACGGGCCTCTGCCATCCTCATCCCAACCGCCTTCATACTGGTTTGCAGCGGTTGCTCCGCCCCAGAGAAAGTTTTCCGGCATACGGTTATAATTTTTCATATTTTAGTTTTCTCCTTTTTACAAACATCAGGCGGATCTGTTATCTCCGCCTGATGTTTCGTTGTTATTCTTATACAATAGTCAGGAATTTATCTCCTGCATTTACAGCTGCATCTTCTTTTTCCATGCATACTGCTTTGATATAATCAGAAATATTGGTCACAACAACCGGTGTGATCAGATCATATCCTTCTTTCTTAATGGCATCCATATCGAATTCCACAAGAAGCTTTCCTTTTTTTACCTTATCTCCATCAGAAACATGGGATTTAAAATATTTACCATTTAAATTTACAGTATCAAGTCCGATGTGGATCAGAATTTCTGCTCCACTTTCTGTCACAAACATGATTCCATGTTTGCTGTCCATGATATTTGCCACCGTGCCATCTGCCGGTGCATAAACCTTTCCTTCTGATGGAACGATTGCTGCTCCGTCACCTAAAACCTTATCAGCAAAAGTTTTATCCGGAACATCGGAAAGTGCTTTTACAGTTCCTGCTACCGGTGCACAAAGCTCGATCTTCTCTACAAGCGGAGCGTTCTGCTGTGCCGGCTGTTTTTCTGTATCTGTGTTCTGTACTTCATCCTCTGTCTCAGCCTTTACATCCTCAAATCCGAAGATAAGCGTAAGAACAAAAGCAGCTACAAAAGATACCACGATCATAATGATTCCATAAAGCAGATTGCTTAATCCCTTCTCACCGATAAACGCCGGGATCGCCATGATACAATTCTGTGCAATGTAAAGAGAAACCTGAAGAAGTCCTCCTACGATACCACCGATTCCGGCTGCGATGGAAGCTGCTACAACCGGTCTTTTCAGTTTCAGTGTAACACCATACAGAGCAGGCTCTGTGATACCCATAAGAGCGGAAACACCGGCTGCACTTGCCAGCTGTTTCATGTTGCTGTCCTTGGATCTTACAGCTACTGCAAGAGAAGCTCCGGACTGTGCAAGGTTAGAGCATACCTGAGATACAAAGATCAGTGTATCGGTACCACCGGTTGCAATGGCATTCAGTCCGATCGGTGTCAGCGCATGGTGCATACCGGTCATAACGATGAACGGGAAGGTTGCTGCAAGGATACCTACAATAATGAAACCAAGTTTTACGGACAGGAAGTTGATGGCTACCGCAAGTCCGTTACCAATAATTGTTCCGATCGGTCCAACTACGATCAGGGCGATCGGTGCACTGATCAGAATTACCAGTGTCGGGTTCAGGATCAGTTTTACCATTTTCGGTGTGATCTTATCAACCAGAATCTCAATATAATGTGTGATCCATACCATCAGGATAACCGGAATAACGGAATAAGAATAGGTTGCTTTTGTGATCGGCAGGCCAAACATTGTGATGGCTGCATCACCGGCTACCATAGTTACAAAGGTAGGGCTTAAGTAAACACCGGCAATAAACAGCGCCAGTGACTGGTTCACGCGGAAAACCTTGGCAGCATTTGCTGCGATCAGGAACGGCATGAAGTAGAACGTAACATCTCCGATAAAACTGATCACCTGGTAGGTACTGCTTGTTTCTGATACCAGATGAAAAGTTGTCAGCAGAGTAAGTACAACTTTGATCATACCGGCTGCAGTCAGGGCAGGGATCATCGGGGTCATACATCCGGTGATGGCATCGATAACTTTTGAAACAACACTCTTTGAGCTGTCAGAGTTCGCTGCCGGTGCATCATCGGTAGGAACACCTTTGTCCTCCAATGCCTTGTAAACAGCGTTCACTTCATTTCCTGCGATAACCTGGAACTGATCTTCATGCCAGTTAACGCCGGAGATCTCAGAAAGCTTTAAGATCTCTTTCTCGTTGATCTTCGATCTGTCTTTCACATAGAAACGAAGCCTTGTCATGCAGTGGAACAGACGGGTGATATTCTCTTTTCCGCCCAGTGCTGCAATCAGTGTGTCTGCAGTTTTTGCATAGTCCTTTTTCATTTGGGGACCTCCTTTAATAATAAATATTGAAATTTATATTAAAGGTCTTGCCTGAAAAGATACGCACATGGCACGTATTTCAGTAACAATCCATTAACACCTAATTTATAAAACAATCTCTTTTCACAGATTTTTCAGACGTTTATGGTCTTCTGTGATCTTCTGGATATGAATCGTCAGATACAGCATTTCATCCTCAGTCATAGCGTATTTATATTCCTCTTCCATCATAAGATAGATCATTTTTACACAGCCGTAAGCTTCTCTGTACTGCTCCTTGATGATCTTGAAAAGCTCCTGATTCTCATCATAGTGAAGCTCTTTATGAAGGAATCTCTGGGCAAAATATTTCAGATGCGTGAGAAACCGCTGATAATACAGATTATCCTCCTGAAATTCCATATTGTCATAATACTTCTCCACGATGTCCAGGATCTGATGTACGATAATGGAAATCTGATAGCTGTCCGTCTTGCCGCCATCTTCCGCATTCACAAAATGCAATGCAAAAAATCCTGCTTCATCTGCAGAAAGATCTACCTCGAACATCTCATTTACCTTTTTCAGTAATTCCAAGCCGATCTCATATTCCTTATGATAAAGCTGCTTGATATCCAGAAGCAGCATATTCTGAAGGCGGATCCCGTTTTCAAGTCTAGAGATCGCACCCATGATATGGTCGCTAAGGGAAAAATAAATACTGTCATTTAATTTCATCCCCTCTTTTTCCTTCACTTCATTTACAAAAGCTTCCACAAAATCCAAATATTTTTCCGGAATAGCAGTCAGATAACCCTGTATCTCCTTGCTGATCTGGGCATTTTCCGCAGTAAAGATCTTCTCGATCCTGGACTCCTCCACTTGCTGTCCTTTCTTTTTCTGAAAGGCAATTCCGCAGCCCTTTACAATAACTTCATGTCCCTGTCCATCCCTGGACAGTATCAGATTATTATTCAAAATCTTATGGATAACCATATTCCTGTTCCCCCGCTGCCAGACAAATAAAAAAAGACCATTACAGTATATAGAAAACCTATTCCTATACTACTATAAGGTCTTGCCTGACGATAAATAAATATTTCAGTAACAATCCTTCTGATTCGTAACTATTTAATAACTGTACGTAATAATATCAGAAAAAATATATGTTGTCTATCTGGAATATTTAATAAAATATTTATAATATTTTTGTGAACTTTGACAAAATCCCCTGATGATCCTGCCATACGGATCAACGGGGGATTTTCTGTTCAGCTTTTTATTCTTCAGATCTCTTTTCCCTTTGTCGCAATGGCATGTACTACAAACGGTACAAACAATGTAATAAACGCCGCATATCCAAGGTATGCATATCCCTTTTTAACAACTGTCATCAGACCGAACTGTGCGATGGCAAATGCCAGGAATGTAAAGATCGCTGTGAAAACTGCATTTCTTCCAAGGTGTCCCTGCGCTTTTTTTGCCGAGCTGTCCATACGGCGCTCCACTGCATTTACACAGCGGGTCACAATACCGGAAATCATATTTACTGCTGTGGAAATAGCTCCAAGGATGATCAGCAGAGAAATGATCGGTGTCAGGATACCGGCGCCTACACCGTTCTGGACCAGTACCAGCATCGGTACAGATGCAGATGCAAGCTCACCAACATAGGCAATTGCAAGAAGTCCCAGAATGGAAAGTTCCATTGCACAGAAGTTGCATACAAACATCCAGATCGCTGCTTTGTTGATCTGTTTTTCATCAGTTACATCTTCCATGTGCTGGTACATAACGGATACAGAAGCCAGCTGGAAGAAAAAGTAAAGGACTGCTGAATAAAGAGCCGGTCCAAAAGCTCCGCTCTCGGAGGAAAGTACGGTCATTTCTCCGGAGGACATGGTATGGATGGAAGCTGTGATATCGCCCCACTGTGCGATGATGTTCGGAACCAGTACGAGCACCAGGCCGATGATGATCAGCACACTTAAGGTAGATGCACATTTTCTTACAACATTGGTACCAAAAAGAGCGATCACAAAAATAAATACTGCAATGATCACGGTGCAGAGCCAGTATGGGATCCCGAACAGTGTCTGCAGTGTGGAACCGCCGGTTGCAAAGGCTGCTGCTGATGCAGTTCCGATCATGATCAGGTAACAGATCTCATAGAGGTTTGACATAACCGGTTTTGTTTTTCCATAGAGGCTGTCGGAAAAGCTTCTGTAATCGTAGGTTTTATGTTTGTAAGCGTAGCGCATTCCATACCAGAAAAACAGTGCATATAATCCCTGTGTCACTGCCGGCAGGATCAGGCACCAGATACCATAGTTGATAAAGTACTGATAGATCTGCGCTCCTGACGCGAATCCTCCTCCGAACTGTGTGGTAAATGCGACGAACGCAAGTCCCATAGCCAGAGGCATTTTACTTTGTAATGATTTATTCTGACTCATCTCTCTTTCCCCCATTTTTTATTTATTATATTCGATGACTTTTCCCGGATTCAGGATCAGTTTATCATCGAAAGCCAGCTTGATGGCTTTATAAAGAGCGATCATTCTCGGTCCCGCAAATTCTTCCAGAAATTCCAGACGTCCGTTTCCGATGCCATGCTCACCGGAAAGCTGTCCGCCCAGTTCCTTGGACAGTGCATAAAGCTCTACCAGACTTGCGTGAGTGGCTTCCTTCCACTCCTGGTCACTCATTTCCGGTCCACGGAGCATCTCTGTATGGATATTTCCGTCTCCGCAATGTCCGCAGGGCTCTACACGGATGCCATGTGCACTTGCGATCTTTTTGGCTGCTTTTACATACTCTGCGATCCTTGCACGCGGAACAACTACGTCACACTCCTCCTGTGCGATAGAATCTGCTTTCATTCCTTCCAGGATCCCGCCCCGGACACTCCATACGGCTCCGGCACGCTCCGGTGTGCCTGCGATACAGCAGTCCAGGGCTCCGTTTGCCAGGGCTGCTTCCGCTGCTGCCTCTACTGCGCTGTCAAGTTCCTGCTTACTGGAAGCATCATACATAACGATCAGCACTGCTTCTCCTTGTTTTACTGGGAACATTTTGTTCAGATTACGTTCTACGATATCGATCAGTTCTCTTTCCAGAAACTCGATGGCTGTTGGCACAAACGGCAGCTCCAGAACCTTCGGGACCATGTCTGCACATTCCTCAAGACTCCTGAACGGCATTACAAGAGTACAGGTGCAGGTCGGTGCGGGAAGAAGCTTCAGCGTTACCTGAGTCAGGATACATAAGGTTCCCTCTGAGCCGATCACCAGATCTTTTACATCATATCCCGTTGTGTTCTTCACAACGTTGGATGAAAAATTCATGATGGAACCATCCGGCATAACTGCCTCGATACAGCGGACGAAATCCCTGGTCAGTCCATATCGTACCGCCTTCATACCACCGGCATTTGTGATAACATTGCCGCCGATGGAAGCTGTTTTTTCGCCCGGATCCGGCGGATAAAAAAGTCCTCCTGCTGCAGCGGCTGCCTGGATATCGATGAGAAGTGCTCCCGGCTCCGCTGTGATGGTCTGGTTCTTTCTGTCGATCGGAAAGATCTTGTTCATGCGCATCACAGAAAGCATAATTCCACCATATTTACAGGTTGCTCCGCCTGCAAGTCCGGTTCCTGCGCCACGGCATACCACCGGGATATTTTCTTTATATGCGTAAGCCATGATGGCTGAGATCTCTTCTTTATTTAAAACCTCCACATAAAGCTCCGGAGGAAAAACTCCGTACTCCGGCATCTCATCACGATAATATTCTTTTGCGATCTCATCGCCGACCCATACACGATCTGAAGCAGTCACAGAACGGATGTAGTCAAAATCTTCTGAAGTCATTTTTTTATAGGGATATGCCATGACTTAATCCTCCTTCCGATTCTTTATCAGCTCTGTCAGCTCCGGTACAACCTGATACAGATCATCCACGATGCAGTAATCTGCAACATTAAAGATCTGTGCCTCCGAATCATTGTTGATCGCTACGATACAGTCAGATCCTGTCATGCAGGAGGTAAACTGGATAGCACCGGATACGCCGCAAGTGATGATCAGCTTCGGACGGACAGTTCTTCCGGAAAGTCCGATCTGATGTGCAACATCTCCGAATCCGTTTTCTACCATAGGGCGGGTGAAGGCAAGCTGTCCGCCAAGGGCATCTGCCAGTTCCCGGCACATTTCCACATCCTTTTCATTCCGGACACCACGGCCTGCTACTACCAGAACATCCTCTTCCTCAAGGCTCTTTACCTTATCAATGACCCTGGATGACAGAATCTTGATCCTGGAATCTGCCATTTTTTCATTTACCGGACATACGACCACCTGACCATGCGGGTTTTTTATTTTTTCTGCCTTGTCCATAACCTTATAACGGACCGTGGCAAACTGTGGCCGTGATTTGGTGATGCCGATCTGAGCCATGATATTTCCGCCGAAAGCCGGTCTGATCTGGATCATATCGGTGTTGGAACGGATATCCAGAGTTGTGCAGTCTGCAGTCAGTCCCGTATGGAATCTGGTGGAAAGCCTCGGTGCAAGGGAACGCCCCAGCGCAGTAGCTCCGATCAGCACAGAGCTTGGTTTGTTTGCTGCGATACAGTCTGCAACTGCGTCTGTATAACAGTCTGCGCGGAAGCCTTCGAAGCCTTCATGCTCATATACGTACACATTGTCTACGCCATACGGCAGAAGCTTTTCCGCATTTTCCTTTGTTCCTTTTCCTCCGACGATCACACAGTTAACCTGATAACCGACTTTGACCGCCATCTTTCTCGCTTCCCCGATCAGCTCAAAGGTAACCGGATGGATCTCTCCTCTCTCCTGCTCCACATAGATAAGAAAGTTTTTCCATTTATCCTTGTCAAAGGATTTTGCCTTCTGCTCAAACCGGATGGCTTTCTCCGGGCAGTTACGAACGCAAAGCCCACACATACGACAGGCATCGCCTACAACAATTCCATTTCCCTCTATGGTGAGGGCCCCAAAAGGACATTTCTCCACGCATACTCCGCAGAGTACGCATTTGTTTATATCAAATTTTAAAAATTCCATGTTCCGCTTCCCCCTATATGATCTTCTTTCCGGTCAGGAGAGCAACAAGCTTGTCTGCCTTTTCCTTTGCAGTTCCTTCCAGATAAACCTGTTTTTCACTTTCCTCCGGCGCAAACATTTTTTCCACAGAGGTGGGGGAACCGATCAGTCCGTAACGGCTCAGATCCTGATCCGGCATATCTTCAAAGCTTAAGATCCGTACCGGACGGTCTGAAGTTGCCTTCTTTAATAAATAGGATGGCAGACGTGGCACGCAGGTATCCTTGTCAATGGTTAAAAGACATGGATACGGAATCTCGGAAACCTGGGAAACACTGACAAGATCCTGACGGACCTGAATGCTTTTTTCATTGACGTCCATGATCTCAGCTACCCATGCAGCATGTGGGATGGTCAGATGCTCTGCAATGGCCGGTCCAACCTGTGCCGTGTCACCATCTGTGGTCTGTCTTCCGCAGATGATCAGATCTGCACCGCCGATCACCTGGATTCCCTGTGCTAACGCATAAGAGGTTGCCAGAACATCCGCTCCCGCAAATTTTCGGTCTGAAAGGATCACGCCCTCATCAGCACCCATGGTATAAGCATCCCGGATCATCTCTTCCGCCTGAGGCGGTCCCATAGTAAGAACGGTTACAGTTCCGCCTGTTTTTTCCCGGATCGCAAGGGCTGTTTCCAATGCAAACAGATCATATGGATTAGTCCTTGTCTCACCGGACATTCGTTTCATGGCACCGGTTTCCGGATCGATATCAACCTTGGAAGTTGCCGGTACCTGCTTCATACATACAACGATCTTCATTTTCTATCTTCTTTCCTGTATTTTCACTTTTATTTTTTGCTTTAAAACGTTAAACAACTGTATAAGTATAGCATTAACGTGGTATAAAGTCGAGAGGATTTTGGTAAATTCTGCACAAAAAAGCATTGAAAAAACTTTTAAGCATGCTATAATTACTCTCCGTTATCAAATAAAGCAGACATATGAATCTTTACAATATCACATCGATCAAGGAGCATATATGTAATGGAAGACATCCGTGCAATCTACAGAATTTTCAACAATCTAAAATATGAAATGGAAAATAATGGATGGGTCTATCAGTGGCATTTAGGCGATGAACCTATAAAAGTAACTCATAAATTTAACCCTCCTGTAACACCTGAAGAATTTCAGCTGTTTGAAAAATATTTTCCCAATATGAAACTTCCTGCCTCATACAAAGCTTTTTTATCCTGCTCAAATGGCATGGAACTTTTTTGCGGAGAGGAAGGCAGTTCTTTAGTCAGCTGTACCATTTATTCTTTAAAAAGAGCGCTCAAAGAAAAGGAATCTTGGAATAGTACGCCTATTTTATCTGATCCGGAGTTTACATATCATCTTCCTGTTCTTTGCTTACAGGACATCGGCGATATAACCATGGATCTTCAGGCTGTATCAGAAGGCAGAGACGATTACCTATGCTATCCAGCTCCAGATACTGATCGTTTTAATATCCCTTTTAATGAATGGCTGGAAAGATATATCGTATGCCAGGGGCATGAATTCTGGTATTTCTTGAATCCATAAAACAGAAATTTTATGAATATTTTTCGTAAAAATACCCCGGAAACCTTACGGTTCCGGGGTATCTTACGTTTGGACACAATGTACCTTGCGGTACTCAATATATATTAAATTAGGATGTTATACTAATTAAGGATTACTCGATAACTGTAGCAACACGTCCTGATCCTACAGTACGTCCACCCTCGCGATACTTTAATCCCGTTTTACCTCATATTTTTTATGGTTTTCTATCCAAAATACAGTGAAAAACGGCTGATTTGCACCATCTATTTTTATTTGCCTGATTTCTTGGCACCGTTTTGGCACCGGAATCCCTGGTCGAAAAGATTCTTTTCTACAGTTGCCCTACTCTCATCTGTCAACTTCATATTGCGCCGACAGTTTCAGACGGTTATAATCAGAACATGGGTGCTACCATAACGGTAAACGGTTAGTCCTTCTCCAGAGGGTTGCAGAGTGCCAGTGGCACTCGTTTTGCAACGACCGAAGTGAAACGGAGACCTGTGACCTTCTGATTACATAGAAACCTGTAAAGGAATCCAATGGAAAGAAGAACTAAGCCAATGAGTATTGTTGACTTCATAGCAGTAGTGAGCTTCGGCTTAACCTGCTTTAGTATCAGATATACATTAGGCAAAGATAATCATAAACCACAAAAATAACCGCCCTGTCTGCAAACTAAGCGGTTATCTTTGATAGATATTCTAAATAGTAAAACGGACTAACCGTCTATCGGTAGCACTCTTTTTTCTATAAGCATATTATCACGCATCTGTAAGAATGTCAAAAAGTTCTTTTTCCATAGTATGTAATACGAATTTGAAAATACTTATAAGCCGAAAAAATACACCAGTACCAGCTTGATCACAGCAGCTCCACCAAAAGCAACAACTGCAGTTACAACTAATTGCATAGGTTTTGGGAAATTTTCGAACACAAAAACTTTCCTACTCTTGCTCCGCACCTTGCTTAAAGATCCTGTCGTAAATGCTGCCATCATTATGACTGACACAGATACCAAGGTCTCACAATAGCCGGCAAGCTTTCCTAACACATCATTATACATATATGCACCTGTTTCATGCAGAATCCAGTATAGAACCAATGCACAAACTCCCATGACACTTTGGAGCTTCATTTCCTTAAAAATCTTCTCTTTCTCTGTAGTTGCATAATCTGACATTGTTTTAGCAATTTTTCTTTCTTCTTCGTTCATCATCTCGCTTTTCCTTTCTCCACTGATAATCTCAGGAATGCTGATATCATAATAATCTGCAATATCCACAAGAATACTGATATCCGGCATATTGTTTCCGGTTTCCCATCTGGATACGGTCCTTCCAGAGACATTTAATATTTCTGCCAACTGCTCCTGTGTAATGCCTTTTTCTTTGCGAAGTTTTTTTAAAAAATTCCCGATTTTTACTTGGTCCACCTCAACTCCTCCTTTCATCATCAAATATAGAATCTGTTATCTGCAAATAACACGACACAAAGCGAGAAATGTCGTATTTTCACTAATAGACACAGTTGTCTATGCGTTTTTCATTTTTTCAATTATACAAACTAGAATTTATCGTCTTGTTCCATTCTTATCAAAATTCTTTTTTAATGCTATTTCTGTTGGGAGAATAGACCCAATTAAAGGAATAAGTTGAACACCACAGATAATTCCTCCTATACTCCCAACACAATCTTCATTTTTTCCAATCACTAAAAGCATGAATATTACTGTTATCGGCAACATAACCATTCCACAGACATACCAGACTTTACCACAATATTTATGAGCAAATTCCCATGTGTCTTTGTTCTTCATAGACATCGAAGTCCGATATCCAAATACTGAATTTATTTCCTTTGGAGCCTTTTTCGTAAAATATCTTCCAAAACCAATCATCGTAAATGGAAGAAGCAAATCCATAATCAACATAAAAATCCAAAACCCCATTGTAAACCTCCTTTACTACAACTTCCGATTGAGATTTCACCTGTTTTAAGAGATTTAATAACTGTTATATTTTGTTATTAAATTCTCTGTAAACCCTTGAAAACACTGGATTTGTCGCAGGTGAGCTTTCCCTTATTGTTTCCCTTGTGTTATATCGTCCCGCCAGTGTTTACAAACTCTGATAAGGGAAAATACAAGGGCAAGAAAATCATATAAAACAGTATAACACAAAATAAAAGTGACATGGTGAACTGATTGAAATGCTTCTGATTTTTGTAACTGATGATTTATTGATCGATAAGGAGATAAGATACGATGAGAACAATATTTGCAGAATATAATCCACAATGCAACAGTATTGATGTTTATACCAGTGCCGGCTATATGCTTCGCATTGACTGCTGGGAAGCTGAGAAGGACTTAAAAACCACGCCTGGATCAGACTGTGCATTAAATACACTTGCTATTGACGAACCACTGGAATATGCAAGATTATATCTTGATGGAAATATGCAAATGTGGGTAGATGCAGAAGATTCTTTGGAGAGAATTGTAAACCACAAGTAGCCTGTATGCTTTATTTTACATACAGGCTACTTAATCAAAATCACCATAATTGATCAAGCAAGTTTTTTTAATATACCTCGGAGTCATTTTCGTTCGATCTTTCATCGCTAATAAAATTTCTCTGAAGTGATAGCAGATAACAGATTGGCAGGTTTTTCTAAAAAATAATCTGCTTTTATGTGCTTATTATGACTGCCCCATACTGCTAAAGCAAAATCAATTCCCGCATTTTCCGCACATTTACTGTCATATTTGCTATCTCCGATATAAAGTACTTTCCTATGGTCTGTTTTTGATAATTCCACATATTTCAAAATCGGTGCGGCATTGGGTTTATGTTCCTGTGTATCGTCTGCACATATGATTGTTTTGAAATAATGACTGATACCAAACGGACAAAAATCATGTGTAAATTCTTCCCTTGTCTTTGATGTGACAATCCCCATTTCATAATCCAGACTTAGAAGATTTTTCAATAATTCAACGATTCCGTCAAATACTTTAATGTTATTTGTATAGTTACGCATATTTTTATCCCATAATTCTATCGCATAGGAAGTGTCTTTTATCGCAAGTTTTTTCAAAGCATCTGTTCCTGTAATCCCTAACGCAAATCTTAGTTCAGAACATGTTATCTCTCTCCCGGACAATCCCTTTATAGTTTCCTGTAAAGAATGTAATACAGCATATTCCGTATCAATCAGAGTGCCGTCAATGTCAAAAACGATATGCTTATACTTCATGCTGCCACCTTTCCCTGTCTGTATCAAAATAACGTATCACCCTGCATGGATTTCCTACTGCAACACAATTAGGCGGGATAGGGCGGGTAACTACACTTCCAGCCCCTATCACGCTGTTTTTTCCTATAGTGACTCCGGGCAGAAGAATACAGCCGCCGCCAATCCAGACATTACTTTCTATTTCTATCGGACGTGCATAGGTTCTAAAAAATGTTGTCTGACGTTCCCTCCAATCCGGCACAAACCTTTCCTGTGGTAAGACAGGGTGTGAAGATGTATAAATCTGCACATTTGACGCAATCAATACCCTGTCGCCAATTCGGATAGTTTTGTTATCCACAAAGGTACAATTCATATTGACGATCACATCATTTCCCAAAAAAATATTTTTTCCATAGTCGCAATGAAAAGGCGTGTCGATTGCCACATTTTCCCCTATTCCGCCCAACAGCTCCCGAAGAATGGAAGTGCGTTTTTCTGTATCTCTATAATCAGAAAAATAATATTTCCGTGTTAATTCCCTTGTGCGGGCAATCTGCTTTAACGTATCGCTGTCCGCTGTTTCCAAAAAATCACTGGATTCGTAATACACAATATCCCCCCTTAACGAAAACTGTTTTCCATAACGCCCGGAAGCAGGGCATAGATAGAACAGCCAATCTGATCCTCAAACCGTTCTTTAATCTCTAAAATCTTTTTCCATCTGTCTATTGTCGCTGGGTGAACGCCGTATCGCATTGTCACGTCTACAAATCTCTTTTCCAAAAGACAGAACCCCGAAGGCATAGCCAATGCGTCACATAACTGTACAAGACGGTCATAATCATCATATACCGCATTTGCAACAAATTCTTTCATAAACAGGTAATCCTCATCACTGACATCAAACTCTCCGATAGATGTGGCAATATCCTGTATCATAAATGCGTGGGATATACATATTTGTGCGGCTTTTCCCCACCCACGCTCCATACAGTAACGATAGCCGTCTATCAGATGCCTTTCCGAACTCACTCCGGCATAACGTCCAATATCGTGTAACAGCCCGAAAATATACGCCTGTTCAGAAGATAAATCTTTACAGTGTGACGCAATGTTTTTACAGGCTTCGGCTACATACCGGGAATGTTCTGCCCATGCTCCCGGATTGGATTCTGCCGCTTCCCTTAATGCCAGTTCTGCGGTCTGAATGTTCAACTCCATTTTTAACTCCTTTCAAAAGGGCGGGGCTGGAAGATAAACTGTCCAGCCCCTTTATGATGAAATATTTACAGATAAATCAGCAATCCCCGGCATAGTACGAAACAATGTTCATATAGTCCGTTGGATTCGGAACTTCTAAAACAAGCCGCAAACAGTTTTTGTTTTGGGAGTATTGCCGCCACAAACTGCCCTGTATCTTTTCTTCCCCATTGATGTTTTGTTTTTTACCATACGGGCAGAGCATATTTACTTTGCCGGAACAGCTATTGACCGTATCTAAAAAATTTTTCATGTTCAGAATGTTCAGTTTTACCACTTTGCACTCACCTCCTGTAAATGACGGATTTACTTTACAGGTATCATTATAATGCAAAAGGAATAGAAAAAATATTTCTTTTCTGCCCTTATCTATCACTATTCTGCCATTTTCTCCGATATTCTGTGGGTGAACAATGTGTGTATTCTCGAAAAACCTTTCCAAAATAACTGCTACTCCCCAAACCGCACTCATGGCTGATAACGGTAACTGCTTCCTGCCCCTTTGCTAGCATCTGACAGGCAGCTTGCAGACGGTAAGCCTTTATATACTCTACGGGTGTCATGTGCAGACAGTCATGGAACACTCTATAACACTCCCTTTCGCTTAGGTATGCTGCTGCCGCAAGTTCCGGGATAGAGATTTTCTCTCTGTAATGTTCGTGAATATATATCATCATCAGCTTTATTTTATCGTTGCTTTTATTATGTTCCCCCTTTTTTTCACGCATAGGACGGGATAGTTCAAAAAGCATGAGCCATATTTCTGTTAGGGTTTCCCGCAGTTTTATTTCATATCCAAATTCATCACTGGATAAACGAAATGAAGCGGCAAGCAGTTTCAAAATCCTTTCTTCTTCTGCATTGCCTGGAAAAAGCGGAATTACCTCAATCTGTGGGGCTGTTATGATAGGCGCAATATATTTTTGTTCAATCCTGCTTCCCTGTTCCCCGGCAAGTAGGGAAACATCGAAAATATGAAGTAGCTGTATATTCTTTTCTTTCTGCGATATTGCTTTTGTCATATGGAGTACATTGGAATTTACTATGCCGCCGCTTCCAGCCGGAAACAACAGTTTTCCTCCCGGCGTATCATATTCAATGCTACCACTTTCCATATAAAAAAGTTCCACTGTCTTGTGCCAGTGCCACGGTACATAATGTCCGATATACTTGTCAAGTTCTGCCCTTGAAGCGATATAGGGAAAATCTTTTTCAAAACCGGGAAGCAGTTCTTCCTTGCTTCCAGTATAAAATTCAATGCTATGGATATTTTTCATGTCTGTTCACCTGCACATCTGCGATTTTGTATCTGCTTTATGGATTAAATATACTAGAATAGCTCGGTAATTGTCAATCAATCAAAACAGATTCATTTGGAAGATTATAAAAAATAGTGTTAAAAATCAAAGAACAGTTTTCACAGACTCTAAAAATCTGGATAACTAAAAATAAGTATATTTGTTTTGTGAAAAACAGGCAGTTTTACCTGCCCATTTTACTTTAAAAATATCCTCGTTTTTCTCGCCAGTTTTTCACATAACATCGGATTCCGATATAAACCGCATGTACCAGAAGTAGCAACATAATGAGGTTTATCGGAATAATTGATTTTATCCATTTTCCGAAATAGATTATGATAGCTGTACTCATTATCACCACCATGATGCTGATAATATCCCAGCAATATTTCCGGTAGATTTTCCCCACCTGATAGCCAGTCCCGATTATCAGCAATCCCGTTATGATAAATAAAATTCCCATAACAATACTTACAATCAGCCAGTACACAATCCCTGAAATGATACTATTTGAGATTCCACTGCTTAACTGTCCGAAAGAATCTGCACCTGCAACAAATTTTTGAAACAGGCTTAAGATTCCTTTAGCAAACATACTGAAAAAGCTAATACAGTCACTAAAGAAAACTGGAGAAAGGATAGCAGTGAATAGTGTAATGGCTATACTGTACCATGCCAGCAGAAACAGGATACTTTCATAACCAGCCGTCATATTTTTATATTTTTTCTCTAACTGAATTTTACGGTTATCGCATTTTTCTTTTGCTTTTTGGTAAGCAGTGCGGTCACAGTTATCGCATTTCTCATAGGGCACTTTTTTCTCAACAGCTACCTCTGTTGTCTTTTGGTGTGTCTGTGCATAAAGTTTTTCCTGCTCTGCTTTTTCATACTTAAATTTCCATGCCACGACTTCTGCGTCGGCTCTTTTCCTGCTGTCTGTCTCGCTGGTCAATCGTTCCTCTGTTTGCCTTAATCTTGTCCGCAATGCTTCGATATTCTCGGCTCTGTTTTCGCTGTTCAATTTCTCGTTCAAGGTCAGCGATTCTCTTAGCTGTCTGTTCAGTTTCTGGATTGTCTGGTCTTTCTGATCCAGTTCGTCCTGCATCTGTTCGGTCATCAGCAGAAGTTCTTCCACCTGCCCGACGTTCTCTAAGTTTCTGCATTCGCTCATCAATCTCCCTCGCTTTCTCTATCTGCTGTTTAAGGTCAGCAATTCGCTGTTCTGTTTCTGCAATAAGCTGTTCTCGCTGTTCAGCTTCTGCGTTAATTCCTGCCATTGCTGATTCTCGTTTTCCAACTGTTCGATTCTGGTTTTCTGTTGCTCGATCTGTGAGAGCAGTTCTTCTGTATCTGGCAAAAGATTCAGCAGCCCGGATAATTCGCTGTTTAAGTTTTTTAAACTCTGGTTCTGCTCCTGAAAAGACAGGAGCTGTCGATCCCGTTCCTGCAATTCCTGTATCATCTCTGCCATAAGCTTCTGCTGTTCCTCTATCTGATTTATCATTGTCTCCATCATGGGAATGACTTCCCGGCTTTCTTCTAATGTCATCCAATCGCTCCTTCCATTGTGTCAATGCACCGGATACTTTTCCAAAAGAAATCTTTATTTTACCCAGCAGTGCATTTTGTCTTTTTATGATCTGGTTTTCCTCCACTTTCCATGAAGCGGAGGATGTCTGTCCGTTTTGAAATTTCTCATCAATTTTTCTGGCATCCGCACCCTCATGGATCGTCGGTATCTCTAATTTTCCCTGCCTTGCATAAGAACGGTGGTCAATGTGATTTTCCGTTTTCAAATGTGCATTACAGACGTTTGCCCATTCGCTCCGCCATAGCTCACAATTTTGTGGATTGTTCCACCCGGTAGCATCGGTTAATACACGTTTCCACTGTTTACGGTTCCTTGCACCGACTTTCTGATTGCCATTTTCGTCCAATACCGGGATTCGGATTCCATGACGGTTAGGGTTCTTTTTATCCTGCCACCAGTCCGGATGGGATTCATCCTCCACGATATTTCCATTTTTATCTCTGACAAAATCCCAGTCCTTGACTTCCTTGTTCCCCCATGAGTGGTCTGGATTGAGTGGTCGCATCGTCACAAGTAAATGCACATGGGGATTCCCATCTCCTTTATCGTGGATACTCCAGTCCGCACACATTCCCTTATCTACAAAGGTCTTTTGGATATATTCAGTTGTATAATTTATCTGTTCCTGTCGGCTCCATTCTTTCGGAAGTGAGAACTCAAATGACCTGCCAAGTTGTGCGTCTGAACTTTTTTCTATCCTCAAAACTTCATTCCATAAACGCTGCTTCTGAAAAGTAAGTTTAAATTTTTTCAGTGCGGCTTCTTTGTTATCTGCCCTTTTATATCGGACAGATTTCTGGAACCGTCTGATATTTTCAGCAGGTACATTCAGCCATTCCTGTGGTGCATTTTCACACATCAACAGGCTGGTATAAACAACTTCTCTTTTGGAAGTGTAGTAGCTGATTCTGCCGGTTTCTTCATTTTTCATCACATCACCATTGAGATAGGCAGATGCTGATATGATGGATTTCCCTTTGCTGCGTCCAACAATCTTTACTGTATAATGAAAAATCGCCATGCTCCGTTTCCCCCTTTCTGCTGTATCCGGCTTTGATTTCCGGCAGGTAACGTTTTCCCAAAAAGAAAATGGTATCTGCCGGAACGCCCTCTGCGTAAGAGTGCCCTGTGCATAACAGCCTGCATGGAATGTGCCCCTCTGGCGAAGAGTCCCTCCTGCGGCATGAGCAGGTCTGCATGAAATGCCCGCCGACGGAACGAGCCCGGCAAGCGTAAGCGCAGACCGGTTGCCACCTGTGGCAAACTTATACGGACGACCTCTGGTTGTCCATAAGTGCGCCCTTCATGAAAAAGCAATGAAGGGAATGGAAAATCCACTCCCTCCGGCATTACACTTCCTCCGTATTCGCAACTGGCTCTTTCTGCATTGCCTTTGAGAAGAATTTCCCATTTGCTTCCTGCCTTTTTAAGAAGCCGATCAGCTTTGGGATATCATCTTCCTCAATCGCAGAACCCAGCACCGATTCCACCGCACCACCAATCTGGCAGAGCCTGTGTGTCCGCTTTTTAGTTTCCACATCTTTCTGACGTTTCTTCAGTTCCCGTTTCTGTGCTGCATACTGTTTTGCTTTCTCAAGGCTTTCCTGTTCTTTCTTTTCCAACTGGAGCATACGCTCCTCATAACTCTTTGTTGATCTTGCCATAAATATCATCGTCCTTTCTTTTTCTTCCAAACATAAGTTTCCTGTTGTCTGTCAGACGAAGTACATGGTATAATCTGTTTGCGTGTAGGTATATCATGACTCCGGTCTGATAGAACCTTTGGCGGTTTCTTCGGGAACCGCTTTTTTAAGTTGAACCGTTTCTTGTGACTGCTTTCACATTTCCCTTATCCCTCAAGTCTCTGCCCTCGTTGGCTTCCATAAAAAGTTCCAGCATATCCGTTTTGATCAGGACTTTTCTCCCGACCTTTAATACCGGAAGTTTCTTCCATTCCACCAGTTTTCTCAGGGTGTTCCTGCCGATTCCCGTATAATCAGCAGCTTCTTCAATAGATAAGGCAATCTTTCTTTGTGTCATATGACCACCTCCTTTTAAATTGCATTATGCAATTTTATTTGTGCTGTCAGTATAGCGTGTTTATATTGCTTTGTCAAGCATTATGAAATTTCATTCATTTTCTATAAATTGCATATTGCAATATATTTTGTTGCGTGGTATAGTAATGACATACCGAAAAAGGAGGCACATCAGCATGAAAGATAAAGAACTACGCAAGCTGATCGGTAGCAGGGCAAAACAGCGCCGTCTGGAATTAAATCTGACACAGCCTTATGTCGCAGAGAAGATGGGAGTTACCGCTTCCACAATCCTGCGTTATGAGAACGGTTCGATTGACAATACCAAAAAGATGGTACTGGAAGGTCTCTCGGAAGCACTTCATGTATCAATCGAATGGCTCAAAGGGGAAACCGATGAATATGAAACTGATATTACGGATAAGAAAGAATTGCAGATTCGTGATGCGATGGGCAACATTCTCAAACAGTTACCTCTTGACCTCAATAAAACAGAAGACGCTTTTTCTAAAGACTTACTGCTGTTAATGTTAAAGCAATATGAACTGTTTCTGGATTCGTTTCAGTTCGCCTGCAAAAATTACAAAGGCAGTACCAAAGATGCGGACATTGCCAAAGTAATGGGATTTGAATCGAAAGATGAATATAATGAGATTATGTTTCTTAGGGAGATCACACATACTGTCAACGCATTTAATGATATGGCGGATGTTGTAAGGCTCTATTCAAAGAAACCGGAAGCAGCAGAACAAAGGCTTGCCAATCTTTTATCCGAAGTTATGTATGAGGATTCTGAATCGGTATAGTAAGACAACCGGAGTTGTGATATACTTACACGCTAGAAGCATTTCAACAGTTCTGATTGTCGGATATCGAAAGGAGACATACGATTATGGCAAAAGGATCTGTTAGAAAAAAAGGAAAAAAATGGTACTATCGCTTCTATGTAGAAGATGCAAGCGGTAAAATGGTTCAGAAAGAATATGCTGGAACCGAAAGTAAAAGTGAGACGGAAAAACTTCTCCGCAAAGCACTGGAAGATTACGAAAATAAGAAGTTTGTCGCAAAGGCAGACAGCCTTACGGTAGGAGAGCTTCTGGATATGTGGGCGGAAGAAGAACTGAAAACCGGGACACTCAGCAACGGCACAGTGGAAAATTATCTTGGTGCAATCCGCTGTATCAAAAAACACCCGATTGCAGACCGCAAACTGAAAACAGTTACTGCCGAACATTTACAGGCATTTCTTGATCTGCTTACATTCGGTGGTGAGTTTCCAGACGGGAAAGTAAGAAAGGGATACAGCAAAGATTATATCCATTCTTTTTCCGCAGTGTTACAGCAGTCATTCCGTTTTGCAGTATTTCCAAAACAACTAATCAGTTTCAATCCGATGCAATATATCAAGCTGAAACGACAGGCAGAGGAAGTTGACCTCTTTTCTGATGATGAGGTAGAAGAAGGTACACAGCCGATTTCACATGAGGATTACGAGCGGCTTATCAAGTATCTGGAAAAGAAAAATCCACCTGCAATTCTGCCGATTCAGATCGCATATTATGCAGGACTTCGTATCGGGGAAACCTGTGGTCTTACATGGCAGGACATCAACCTTGAAGAACAATGCCTGACCATAAAACGCAGTATCCGTTATGACGGAACGAAGCATAAAAATGTGATTGGAACAACCAAGCGAAAGAAAGTAAGGATTGTTGATTTTGGAGATACACTGACTGAAATATTGAAAGCAGCAAGACGGGAACAACTGAAAAGCCGGATGCAGTACGGGGAACTTTACCACCGCAACTACTACAAAGAGGTGCATGTAAAAAACAGGGTGTATTATGAATACTATCACCTTGACGGAACGCAGGAAGTCCCGGCAGATTATAAAGAAATATCCTTTGTCTGCCTCAGACCGGATGGTAGTCTGGAACTGCCGAGTACACTCGGCATTGTATGCAGGTCAGTGTCAAAGAAGCTGGAAGGATTTGAAGATTTTCACTTTCACCAGTTACGGCACACCTACACCAGCAACCTGCTCTCGAATGGGGCGGCTCCGAAAGATGTACAGGAACTGTTAGGACATTCTGACGTCAGTACCACAATGAATATTTACGCTCACTCAACAAGAAAAGCTAAACGGGATTCCGCAAGACTTCTTGATAAAGTAGCGAGCAATGCTTAAATACAGAGAACTTGCCACTGGCAACTTCCCTTGCATACTTTGGCATAAAATTTCCCTTATTTCCCTTGCGGATTCCTCACAAGGGCAAAAATAAGGGAAAATACATATCATTTCACTATCTAAGGGGCTGGAAAGCCTGTAAAATAAGGAAAGTTCAGGAAATCTCTCCACAAATTCCGATTTATCTCTTACATTTTATCATATTCTATCCCAAAACTCTATTCTTAGATTGCCAAAGAGCAGCCTTCCGACTGCCCTTTCTGCTCACATATACACGCTCTCTTTCAACACAATTTCCTCCGCACATGCCTTTATATTATTTATCAATCCAACCCATTTCATCAGATCCTGCATTTTCAGTTGTTCCGTCACACCTTGTTTTTCCTCAATCTGCTTTACCAGGGTTTCCACATGCTCTCTGGTCTCCTGATCGACTCGGTTCAGATGTGCCGTCAGCTCCCCAGTCATCAATAAATACTGGTATCGTGCCGGTCTATACTCTTTCAGGAACTGTTTCCGCAACATTCCGTATTTACCATATGTCGGTTCTCCCTCATTCACTGCCAGATCTGGCAGGTAATAGTCTCCATGCAGTATGTAACTTAATCCATTGCTTTCATCATAAATGTGCTTTTTCATCATCTTATCTCTCCATTCCTCTGTTTTTTATTTTATTTTTCTTACGCTGCTGATTCTCCATCTCGCTCTTTCTGGCTCCCCAGGCAAGTCTTTCGTGAATACTTCCTGTTGGCATTTGCTCCATTTGTCGCTTTTCTTCTAATGCCTTCTGCTCCTGTATATCCTGTTGTACCGCATCATCTACAGCATTTTCTCCAAGAACACGCACTACCCGGTCATATCTATCAGAAACATCCTGCAATTGTTGTTTTTCATCAAATAACTGCTCTTTTTCTTCACGCACTGTATCTAGCTCTCTTTGTATTTGGTTATATGCTTGCTTTGTTTTCTGATATTTGTGTTTCCATTTTTCTACTTCTTCGGCAAGTTCTTTAACCTGTGCAGCCATCGCAGCAATTTTATTTTTCACCTGAGTAAACAGTGGTTTTATTTTCTTATCCCGGTAAGTTGTTGCACGTTCCAATGCACCAGCTTCTGGAAGTAGAGTTTTCACTGTTCCATATTCCTTTATTTCTTTGCTGACATTATCCATTACCGGCTGTAACCGTTCTCTGCGTTCTTCCAGGCTATGCAGATCTTTCTCGGCTTTTTCCGCACGCTTCTCAGCTTCCTCTTTATCTTTAACTGCCTGCTCCTTGTCATCTTTTAAAAGCTGGATATTGTAGAAACAATCCGTCTGAAACTACAATATCATCGTGATCCAGAACGTGCTGAACAGATCAAACAGATCAAAGGCTGGTAAAAAAATTACTCCTGTGAATAGCAAACATTCGCAGGAGTTTCTTTTTGGCACCGTTTTGGCACCGCAAGCCTTATTTTTCAATTTTAAATTTATCCGTATTTCATCTTGCTGATAAATTTACGAACAATTCTTTTCTTAGAGTACAGAAAAACCCCGGAAACCTTGCGGTTCCGGGGTATCTTACGTTTGGACACAATGTACCTTGCGGTACTCAATATATATTAAATTAGGATGTTATACTAATTAACGATTACTCGATAACTGTAGCAACACGTCCTGATCCTACAGTACGTCCACCCTCGCGATATCAGACCAATGTATTGCGGTGTGCAAATGGTGATTTTTCGTGTGATTTGTGTGGGAAAATCCGGATTTTCCGATGTGTCCGTATAGTTTTGGGCGATTTTGTTATCATGATGTTATCACGCTATTTACTATCCGAAAAAGAATGCATCGCCTTATCAAACTCTGTAAGTTTGAGATCATCAGTTTCAATCTCAATGTCCATTATTTTTTTCATCAATGCAAAAAAGGTTCGATTATTTCTCGACCTAAGCTTAATAGTCTCTATGGCAAGACCCATATCTCGCAGAGTTATAATTCTATATAATTCCTTGCAAAAATTAGAAACATTTAACAGATCATCAAATTTCATTATTGCAGATATTCTATTCGAAGAATGCGTGTAATAATTTCGATCATGCACTATATCATCTATAAGTTTTTCTTTTTTCTCTACAAATTTCTTTTTAGATATTTCTTCAAAAAGATTATAACCTTTGTGCAAATAATCCTTCACTGCTTTTCTAAAAGATATACCCGAATATCCCAAGCCTTTTTCAACTAACTCTTTTTCTTCTTTACTTTCAAGTTTACTAATCAATTCATTCTTTTTTTCCTCAAATTCTTTGATTTCTTTTTCTTCATCTGCGTATGCTTGAGTGTATCCTTCAATCAATTGCATTGCAGCTAAATATTTATTTGTTGTAACAATTTTCACCTCCTCATCCAACAAAATTCTTCCGTATGCTTGTTGTGCATTATATATCTTTTCGTAATTAGAAAACCAATATCTTAATGCTTGTTCTAAATTTTGAAAATCAGTTATTTTATATAAGGAGCTTCTTTTAAAAGATGTATAATCTATTGTATCATTTTTCAATATATTTAATTTTTCTTTTGGAAAATTACAGATTCCCATAACTTCTACCAACTTATCACAATCCACACAATTCAAAGCATTAATTGTAACACTTTCTCCTGCCAATACCGAAAAAAAGTCTGTTATTATATACAAATTTTCCCTTATATTTTCTATGTCTATGGCTGAATTAAATTTCCATGTAATACGATGTGCAAATCCAATGGACAACGCTTCTTTACTATATTGATATTTCGGATAAACGCCAAATATCAATTCTCCATTTTCCAATTGGACACTTCTATTTTCCACATTGATTGGTATATCAATTTTACGGCAAAATATAATATCTTCATAATTTTTATTTACATCGTACGGACATAAACCTATCAATTCATTTCCTTCCGTTATTTCAAAATATATCTCTTGAAATTTAGAAGTATTAGCATAAGCCATTTTTCCTTTTAACAATATATCCGCCTGCAATTCAAGTTTAAAACAATTGTTAACTCCTCCAGAAGCCGATTTAAAATTTAACCCAATTGCAGTTATCTTCTCTTCATTTTCTAGTTTAATTACCAAATACTCAATCTTTTCTTGCGCCATATTCACAATTTTTCTTGAAACTCTATAAAGCGTAATTATCCCTTGATAATATTTATTAATATGTATTTCCGCTCTATTATTTAATTTTAATCCATCTATGCTTTCAAGTTTTCCGGAAAATGCTCCACCGGCTTCTATACTCATGTTTTTCCTCCTACTTATTCTTCAAAATCTCTTTATAAATAAATAAGACATACATCAAATTTACAACATCTTTTGTCAATTCAATATATGCCTTATTTTAATTTTAAGCATAGGCTAATTTTTTATTATCTTGACTATGCTTTCCTCTTTTTTGTATCCGAGATCGTTTTTCTATCTCTTCTTTTGTCATTCCACTAGCACCTTTAAGTAATGCTTTTTCCAACCTACTATTAATGCTCAAATTTCTTTCCTGTTTTCTACGGATAATTCCATAACACCCAACTGGTGAAATAAAAATTTCTTTAGGTGCATCCCCAGAAATAATGTCTTTTAATGATCTAAATTCACATTTTTCTGGCTGTTCAGTACAATTAAGCTTCATCGCTCCAACATCAATAATTCCTTTACTGAAATCATATAAAATAGCATTTTGATACTCATTAATCATCGATTCATCAATATATTTTTTCTTTTCTTTATAGATGCTCTCTGTTAATTCATATGAAACTAATCTTTTTCCGATCCATTGCACCACTGGAACGGCCCACGAATTACCTATAGCTTGATATCTATTCGTTCGTTTTGCGCCTTTAATATTAGTATACTCATCCGGGAAGCCCATTAACCTCTCACATTCAAGTGGCGAAAGTCTTCTTATTTTTTCGTCCTGAACAACAAACAATGATCCATTATATGCTGCTGCATTACCATTCCACTTTGTTCCATAAGCTGAATATAGGCAATCTGAATATTCTCGAAACACTTCAAAAGAATGTCCTTCTTTTTCAAATGTTAAATCTCCTGTTGGATACTCTACAAACTCACCCTTATGCAGTTCAAATAAAATCTCCTCTGGGTGAAAGTCTTTTCCTCCAGCCAAAACATATAGTCTTCGTCTTTGCTGTGGCAAGCCAAAATACTTAGCATCTAAAACTCTCCAAGCAACATTTCTTTTTTCCCCTTCTAATATTCCTGCATTAGGCCATTTCTTCATTTCAACTGCTTTATCTAAACCGGCTAATGATGAAATCAAACATCCAAATGCATTTGTTTTATCCGTAAGAACTCCTTCAACATTTTCCCAAAATACGATACTTGGATTTTGCTTTCTCTCTTTTCTAACTTTATCATTTGCTTCTATTATATCAACAAACTTTAATGTCAGATTTCCTCTTTCATCATTCAACCCTCTTTTTCCACCTGCCAATGAAAATGCTTGGCAAGGTGTTCCTCCACATATAAGGTCTGGTGCACATATATTTTCGTTTATCAATTCTTCCGGAATGTTATTCATATCCCCCAGATTTATTATCTGTGGAAATTTTTCATTTAATACTCTTGATGGGAATGGTGCAATTTCTGAAAACCATTTAAAATCTAACCCTAGTGGCTTCCAAGCAACGGAAGCTGCTTCTATTCCTGAACATATACTTCCAACTGTTTTTATCATTGCGCCCTCTCCTTTCCTAAATTTGAATATACAAAAACCTACATATGCTAGCACGCTTTCATCATACCAAACATACGTTCGTTTTTCAATATATTTTATTCTTTTTCTTTCAAATATTTGTTAAATTGATTTTTCCATTCTATTAAATCATACCAACAGCAACCGATACAACCATTCTCATCAGCTTTTGATGATCCTCTCCACTGTTCATCGCCTTCATAAAACCATTTTATCCCAAAAAAGTCTCCTCTTATTCCTTCCGATACACATTTTTTACAATATCTTTCTTTTTGAAGATTTGTCTGGTTTGTCAATAATTGAAACTTTTTCTTTATTTCTTCTTCTGACATATTTGTTTCATTCACGGTTTCTCCATTTACCCAACGTGAAGAAGGGAATTTATGATCTATAACCAATTCTGAAGCAGTCTGTGGTGAATCAAAACAAGCATCTTTTAATGGTAAAACGTTTTTTATTTTATTCTGAAGGCTTGTAGAAATAGAAAATCTTTTTTCATTATCCGCTGCTTTTCGAGGAAGTCTAATTAATAAATCATAAAATTCCTTTTTCCCACACGTCGGACAATCTTTTTTCATAGTCGCAATATAGTACCCACTTTCGCGCAGTTTTTTTATTCTTGCTGCAGGTTGTGGATTTGCTTGTGGTACCGGACCACATTTTCTACACTGCCATTTAGTCATAACATCATTCCCATTTAGTGCATCAAAAACAGCTTGCGTATCAAAAGCCTGTCTATTTTCCCAATAATGCCGTTGTTCATTTTGCCATACATCATTTCTTCCTGGATCCAATTCCGTGTAACATTGTAATACCCACTCTTTTACATCTTCATATGTACGTGGTATATCTGTCCCCTGATATTTTGATTTTATAGGCACGCATCCATTCCAAGTTTTTGCATGGTATCTAAATGTTACTCCTAAATAATAATCTTGCATTCCATGAATTTGAAATAACTCACCAGTGCGTACATTTGCATTTATCTTTTTATTTTCAAAATCATATGACATTTTCTTTCCCTTCTTTTCTGCATAGATATTCATCTTTATCATACCAAAAGAGAAAAAATAACTCAATATTTTATTATATTTACTTGAATATTATTTGCTTACTTATTTCTTCTGCCACATTCTTAATATTATTCATCCTCCTCACCCATTCCATCTGATCCTGCAACTTCAGTTCTTCCGTCACGCCCCACCGTTCAGCCATCTGTTCCACCAGCATCTCAACTTTTTCTCTTGTTTCTTTATCGACTTGATTCAGATGCTCCGTCAATTTCCCGGTCAGTACCAGATACTGATACCTGGCACTCCGGTGTTCCTTCAAAAACTGTTTTCGCATTATTCCATATTTCCCATATGTAGGTTCTTCCTCATTGATTTCCAGGTCTGGAAAATAATAATCTCCATACAATGTGTAGCTCAGTCCATTCTTTTCATCATAAATCTGTTTCTTCATATCCTTACAACTCCATTCCTCTGTATTTTGTTTTGTTCTTCTTTATCTGTGCATTGTATTCTTCACTTCGTTCTCTTGCCCATTGTATGCGGTCACCTATTTTTTTCGGCATCTGCTCTTTCTGTTTTCTCGCTTCAAGTTCCTCCTGGATTCGTATATCGTCCTGTACCAGTCTTTCTACCATATCTTTCCCCAACATACGTAAAAGTCGGTTATATCTGTCTGCAATTCCCTGCAGTATTTCTTTCTCACCAGACAATTTCTGATAATCTTTCTGAACTTCTGCCAGTTCCTTTTTTGTTTTTTCATGCTCTTGCTTTTTCTTCTGAAACTTACTTTTCCAACTATCTCTTTCTCTTGTGAGTTCTTTCACCTGTGCAGCCATCGCACCGATTTTGTTTTTCATTTCAATGAATAATGGTTTTATTTTCTTATCCCGGTAAGTTACCGCACGTTCCAATGCTGTAGCTTCCGGCAGAAATGTTTTGATCATTCCATATTCTTTTATTTCCTTACTGACATTATCCATCACTGGTTGCAGGAATTCTCTTCTGTCTTCAAGTTTTTTCAATTCCGTTTCTGCTTTCTCCGCACGTTTTTCCGCTATCTCTTTATCTTTCTGAAACTGAATTTTTTCTTCTTCCAGTAGCTTAATATCTACCCTTGCTTCTGCAATCTGAGAAGTCAATCCTTCATTCTCCACTGTCAGATTTTCTTTTTTCTGCTCCAGTTCCTGCACTTCCTTTTTGCGTTCTTTTTTCTTGAAATTGTAAACATCCAGATGTTCTTCATGTGTGCCTTTCTGTTCCCATTCAATTCCATGCTGTTTTGCGATTTCAGCCAGCACTTCCTTTTCATGATTTATCCACTGATTCAGTTCTGTATCATGCTTATTTCCACCTTGAAATCCAAGACTTTTCAATGCCTGCTTCAGTGAAACTCTGGTATCCATTCCTTTTCCCTTCCAGTTGGTCACATAAGGAACAAAGTCAATATGCAGATGCGGAGTAGCTTCGTCCTGATGCAGATAGCAGCTAAATACCCGAAGTGTCGGATTCCGTTTCTGGAAGTCTTTCACATATTCGCCCAGTACCCTTACAGCCAGATTTCCTTCTGACGTTCCCACTGCCATATCCTCACAATTACCAATCTGGAATATCACTTCATGAAATAACTTCTCCTGTTTGCCCTGTCGGATTTTTTCATAATAATTTGCAATTTTCCGGTCCTTTCTTTTCCCGACATTATATCTCTCAACCGCATCGTCAAACAGCTCTTTATAAACTTCCTTCAGATTCTCATTCTTATAACAAATGTTCAGTTGTACTCTGTCCGGATCTACATTTTCTGCTACAAAATCCCGTCTGTTATGAGCCAGTGAACCGGCTCCGATCATGCCACTGATTGTTCGTTTCATCATAAATTTTCTCACCTCTTTTCTGTTTGAGTACCAGATATGGCACATAATTTTTATTTACGCCAGACATGGCGATATTTAAGAAACTTTCGCCGGATACGGCGGTTTTGTTACTTTTGTCAAAAGTAACGCAAAAGCACTTTCGACAGCCGTACCGTCCATCAAAAGTCCCCTTGCGCCCTGCCGGGGGCATAACTTCCTTATGGACGTCTGTTCTGCACCGACCGAAGTGGATCATAGATCTGTTTATTCTGGTATCCTCGCCTGCACATATTCCAAATCTCCACAATAAGGCGTTCCCACCAGATACCATTCTCTTGCCAGATTCATCTCTATTCTGGTCTGTACCCATTCATCATCTACCAGCACTTCCAGTCCTTCTCCACAGTGAAATCCTGTATCAATCCATAAATCCGATGCTAATAATCCATATCTACCATTGCTACTGTTATATCCTAATCTTCCCTGTTTCATCATTTTCTGCTCCTTTCCAGTCTGTAAACGGAATTTGTAAACGGAGTTCAAAAGATTTTAAAAGTTAACGTTTTAAGTTTTTTCTTCAAGTTCCGTTTACATCGTTTACAATAATCTTTACTCAAACGGTATTTCCAACTGTTCCGGTACTTCCATAAAGCCGTCTTTATCTTTCTTCACCGAATCTTCCATCCGTTTCCATGACCGCTGTATTCCATATTCCTTTCCGAATCGATGTGTACCATGTGGTTTCCAGCCTACAATCGCATTGTTCATAATATTGGCAATTTCTTTACCTTCCCACTGTTTCATTTCTCCGGTTCGATGTAGCGCTTCATCGAACAGAATTCTTGTACATACATAATCGTCATCGTAGTCATCAAGAAATGCCTGTATGATTCCGGCATTGGTATCTTCCGGCATAAATTCTTTCTGCAGACGCTTTGCCTCTTCCTCAATTTCCTTTGTAAATCCTAAGAACACATTTCCCTGTCGATACAGTACCATTGCCTCCGCCCAGGCCTGTTCGATATAGGCTTTGCTCTCTGCCTCATTGTCCAGAATATGAACTTCTGCTTTCGACATATCTGTCATCACCGGAGCAAATCTTCTGTTTCCGGTTCTGTCCAGCGGAAGGAAATTCAGATCATTTGAAGTACCGCAAAATACACACTGTCTCGGTCTGTCTTCTGGGTGAACTTCATAAGGTACTTTATAAGTTTCTTTCTGTCTGCTCAGAAACGATTTTATCTGTTCAATATTCTTTGCTGTGATAGTTGCCTTCATTTCTCCCATTTCGATAATCCAGTGATTTTGCAGTTTTCTGTAAATATTTTCATCATCCAAATGATCCAGATTGTCGCTGAACCATTCTTCTTTTATCGCTAGATATTTGAAAAATGTGGACTTTCCGGCTCCCTGACTTCCAACCAGACACAGCATAATATCATACTTTATTCCCGGTTCATAAATTCTTGAAATCGCTGCCAGCATATGCATTTTCATTACTCCGATTGTGTATTTACTCTTTTCTGCTCCCAGGAAATGCGGAAGCATATTTTCTATTCTTGGAATCCCGTCCCAGACCAGACTTTCCAGATAATCTCTAATTGGATGATATTTATTTTCATTGGAAACAATATCTACTCCTGCTTTGATCACACGCTCACTTGTCAGTTCATAATTTTCTTCCAGATACATTTTCAGATTATTTTCATCAGTATCTGTAACCGTAGAACTGTTATTTCTCCGTTCCCAAGGCACCTCTTTCACAATGTCCATTCTTCCAGAAAGCTCATTTCGTTTAATCGCTTTTTTCAGCACTGGATCTTTTTGTAATACGGTTACACAATTTCTGATTGTCTGCTTTGTTCTTCCTTTATCCGTATGCTCCAACATATCATTGACATCTTCTGTTGTAAGCATCTCCTCGTTCACAATATCTTCTAATTCCATCAAGGACTCCTCGCTGATATTCGTTAATTCTTTCTTCAATTTTTTCAACCTCCCTTCTCTTCGTCTTGAAAAACTCTACAATCTCTTCTCCTGTTCCAAACATCAGCACGTCCAGATAGTCATTTATCTTTCTTTCATTTGCCAATGCCTCCGTAAATAATTCGTGCCATTCTTCTTCCGGTTCTGGTCTGTAAAACTCTTTCCAGAACTGAATCCATTTCAGATATCTGATCAGCACGTCAGTTGCATGTTTCAACCACTGCTCCAGTTTTTCTCTGATCATCAGAACTTTAGGTTTCTTTGATATCAAAGTATTCCTGCTTTGGTGCGTCCTTTTGTATTTGTTTCTGTCTTCGACTTTTATATCCAGTCCAAAATCTTCTATCAGCTTTTTCGCAGCTTCATACTGTGATATTCCAAATAACCTTGCTGTAAAATCTATCGCATCACCGCCCACTCCACATGCAAAGCAGTGATATATTTTATCTGCCTTCATACTTGGGTGTCGGTCTTTATGAAACGGACAACACGCCATTCCATTTCTTTTTACTTTAATCCCGTAATGCTCCGCAGCCTGTCTGGCTGTCACACATTCTTTTACCTGTTCAAATAATGTCACTTCTACCTCCTGCCCCTCCGGGCAAGTCTCTGATGAACAGATATTCGGGAATTGTTGTATCTTTCAATTCGTGATATACTAAATCTGCCAAGATGGTATATCAGTGAATCTGATTATCAGAGAACTTGCTTAGATATTTTGTCTGGGCTTTTTCTTTTTGTCTGTCAGTAGTCATAGCTCCACTCCTTACACAAATCTCCTTGTTGGGATAATGATAATTTCAAATTTGCTTCCATCCTCTAATTCAAGAAGAATCGCATAATCCGAATCTCGATCCGGTAAAATGGAACTTATCTTCAGCTTCTTACTATAATTGAGCGTATCAAATATTTTTCTGACTACTTTCTTTGTTTTCATGTGTCTTTTCCTCCTTATTTAACGTTTGTTGTCCAACATCTCAGCTACCTTTTTTTGCTGTGACGGATACAGGTGACCATAAGTGTTTAATGTCATCTGAATATCTTTGTGCCCCAGTCTTTCCTTGATGATCAGTGGCTCTACACCCTGATAAATCAGATATGCTACATGGCTGTGACGGATATCATGCACTCTGATTGGTTTTACACCGGTCAATGCTTCATACTTCTTAAGCCGTTTCTGCAGTGTTCTCGCCACAATCGGAAATAACCGCTGATTTTCCGGAAATCCATAATGCTTCTTCGCATACTCCTGCACCTCTTCTTTAAGAAAATTAGGAATATCAATGGTACGGACTGAATTTTCTGTTTTTGGAGTATCAATCACATCTCTTTTCCTGATCCGGTTATAAGTCTTATTGATATGCAAAAGATTACCACTCATATCAAAGTCTGAAAGACTCAATGCCAGAAGTTCTCCTTCCCTGATTCCTGTCCAGAACAGGATTTCAAATATCAGATAATCCTCACTCTCTGGCTCAATCCCGGCGATAAAGCTGTCATATTCTGCTTTCGTCCAAAATTCCAGCTTATTAGCATCCGATTTCCCCATCTTTTTTACTTTCTTACATGGATTTTCCTTCAGATTGTAAATTTTCTGTGCATGATTAAACAGTGCATTTAACTGATTCTGAATCATACGCTCATAAGTCTTGCTGTAACCTTTTTCCTGAATGGTGTTCTGCCACTGGATAATCTCTGCCGGTGTGATCTCATTCATTTTTCTTGTTCCAAAATACGGAACAATGTGCTTGTTCATCATGTGCTGCTTGTTACGGATTGAATTTTCTTTCAGTTCATTCTTTTTATCTTCAAAATAGACTTGAATAAAACTGTTCATCTCCATTTTCATATCCGCTGCAGTCTTTCTTATGAATTCCTTTTCATAATTCAATGCTTCTTTCTTTGTCTTGAACCCTCTTTTCAGCTTCTGCGTTTTCTTACCTGTCCAGTCAATATAGCGGAAGCTCACATACCAGGTTCCCTGTGTTTTGTCCTTGTAAGCTGACATCTTAAAACCTCCTTCACACTGCTCTCTGAGAGCATCCATAAAATTTTGTTTCCCAGTAGGGACGTGGAATCTTTCCACGAACTGCCACATATCCTTCCTTTGCCAGTTCATCATTAAGCTGCTTCAGAATGGAATATGCTTTACTGCGTTTCACGCCTAATTCTTCCATGACATCATCAACAGTCATCATATAATTAGTTCTCATAGCGTCCTCCTTTCCAGTCACTTTTGTGACTCTTTCGTTGTTCTCTTATAATAATTCACTTTTGTGAATTTGTCAATAAACATTTGCGAATTTATTTTTTCCATTCCATACCTATTGCTTGCGTATCGGCAATTTGTTAAATCTCACTCTTTTGTATCATTCACTTTTGTGCTAGAATAGAAGCACAAATATTATTAAGGAGGCAGCATTATGGTTGGCAAAAAAATCCGGGCATTCCGGGAATTTAGAGGATACAGTCAGATACAGTTAGCCGAGCTGTCCGGCATTAACGTAGGAACAATCAGAAAATATGAACTGGGAATCCGGAATCCGAAACCGGATCAGTTAGAAAAGATTGCAACTGCACTGGGATTAAATGTAAGTGTTTTTCTGGATTTTAATATTGAAACAGTCGGAGATGTACTCTCTCTGTTGTTTTCTATTGATGATTCGGTGAACCTCTCACTTGCTGAAACACCTGAGCAGAAGGTTGCACTGACATTCGAAAATCCTACAATGCAGGACTTTTTCAGGAAATGGTGTCAATTTAAAAATGTCTATGAAAAGGAAAAAGCTGAAATATTAGCTATTGAAGATGAAGATAAAAGACAGGCAGAACTAGATAAGTTGAACGCTACCCAGGATGAATGGAAACTGCGTGCTATGGGAACCACGATAGGTTGTCATACCATCGTTAAGAAGGGTACTGAAGGCAATGACATCAAGACATATAATCTGACATAAGGAGGTATTAAATCATTTTGCAAAACACACCTGATTATTTATATCATTATACAAGTATTGAAACTCTTGCATTAATTTTAGCAAACCACACGTTTAGATTAACTTCCTTAGATCAAATGGATGATCTTCAAGAAAAAGAAGCATTTGATTTAAAAAATGCTGGTCAATTTTGCTATATAAGTTCTTGGACTGATGATGAAACAGAGAATATCCCTATGTGGAAAATGTATAGTTCTCTAAGTTCCGGAGTAAGAATTAAATTAAAAGCAAATCCATTTAAAGAATTTGAAAATACACCTTCGTCAATATCGGAGGTTACACATCAAACGGTAACTGATAATTCAAATGGATCTTATTTAAAATCTATAATTCCTATTGCAGATATGCTCAAAAACGGATTTATAGCTCCTGGAGCATTGGGTAATAACATTTTACATAAAGTTGAATATACTTCTGATTCAGACAAGCTATATCCTAAGTTATTAACCCAAGACGGTGATAAATTTAGTATTGCTTTAGGTAATCTTGGTAAGCATAAGAATATCCATTGGGCCTTCCAACACGAATGGCGATATATTTTATTACTCATGCCTCTAAATCTAAATCAGGCAGTTGATAAATCAATTCAAGAATTTCAAACAACCAGTACCAAGATTTTACTTGGTCAAGCCAAACAAACTTTTCCTTTTTATGATCTAACCCTAGACGAAAATGCTTACGCACAAATGGAAATTACATTAAGTCCCAAAATCAGTGCCGGAAATCGTCTAATTATAAATTCACTTATAGAAAAATATAATCCATCTGCAATACTTCACGAAAGTTCTTTAGTTGGTTTAATTTAAGATTTTGTTATCATTCTGTTATCACAAACGGTTGTCAGGATACTCTCCCGGCAACCGTTTTTCTACGCTGTTCGTTATTCTTTTCCGCCCTTTTATATATTTCCAGGCAACAGAAAAACCCGTAGAACCGAAGTTCTACGGGTATCTTACGTTTGGACACAACGTTATCTTACGATAACAAATCTATATTCAGATTGTATTACTCGATGATTGTAGCAACACGTCCTGATCCTACAGTACGTCCACCTTCACGTTTGTGAGGTTTTTAAAATCTCATTATTTTCTGTGATTTTCGTGTCTTTATTGTCCTGTGTTATAGGATTTCTACGCTATATTTCTGTTCTCTTCATTTTTTAGTATCAAAACGGTATCACAGCCAGATTTTCATGAGCTGTCAACTTTCCGGTTGCAGCTTCCCACCTTGACTGTTATAATCGAAACATGGGTGCTATCATAACGGTAGGCGGTTAGTCCTTCAGCAGAGGGACTGTGACCCTCTGATTACATAGAAACTCGAAAGAGAATCCACTGGAAAGGAGGGCTAAGCCAATGAGTATTGTGGACTTTATTGCAGTCGTGAGCTTCGGCATCACCTGCTTTTGTGCCGGATACACATTCGGCAAAGATAATAACAAGACACAAAAATAACCGCCCCAGCCTCGCAAACTGAACGGTTATTTTTAATCAATTAAGTATGTGGACTAACCGTCTATCGGTAGCACTCTTTTTCTATAATCATATTAGCACGCATGTATGAAAATGTCAAAAATTTTCTTCATTCTTGGTTATTAATCTCCTTGATCAACTGTACTGTCTTCTCTGCATCATCGATTTTCACAAATATATCCACACCATATATTCCAAATCCTGGTGCCCCATGCATTGCAACATTCGCACCTGCTTCCTGAGAAAAAGCTGCTATTCCATTTTGCTTTAACATTTCTACAAGTTGTTCTGTCTCTACTATATTCTGTGCATTATAAATCTTTGTCCATTCTGTCTTAGATTGGGAAGTTTCTTTTCTCTCCTGAACATTTGGTGAATTCTGATTTCTTTTTCGATTAATAAATGCTAAGGTCCTAAGAATAATAAATGACACAATAGTAATACCTATCAGAAATCCCAATGCCAATCGTGTTATCTGTGTTTCTGTAGCTCCCATTCTAAATAAACATATACCATAGATGACTGTAAAAATTCCTGCACATATTACACTGGTGAGAAAATTTCGCCATATAGCAGCACTTTTGGGCAGACATTTATCCCATATTCCATTATACACCATAATAGCTACATATAGGATTCCTCCTACTAAGACAGTTACTATTTCTCCCAAAACCAAACGAGTATCCACCATTAATAGCATCTGAATAATAATCGCTAACACACCAATCACAAACATTGATGCAAATGCAAGATTTCCAGCCTTTAATGCTTTTTGTTTCACCCATTCTTCATACACCGCAACTTTGTCCAGTGTTTCTTTCATCTCTTTATTCATAGTCTGGCTCCTTTCTCCATCCAGGAGCTCTCTTAGCTCAACATCGTAATATTCAGCAAGTTGAACAAGTATACTGAGATCTGGCATATTTATTCCTGTTTCCCATCTGGAAACTGTTCTTGCAGATACTCCAAACTTTTCAGCAAGCTGCTCTTGTGTAAGATTCTTTTCTTTACGACATTGCTTTAAAAAAGCTCCAATCTTTTTTGTGTCCATGTCTCTACCTCTCTTCCACTTACAGCTTACCAATATGTATCAAAATTACCACGACATAAAACGAGAATCCGCTAATTTTCAACCAGACATCGTATGTCTAAAACAAATAAACGGTATTTTCACCCCAAAAGCATTCTATTCCTCTATAAATTAACCTTCTCTTTTATGTCTATCCATAAGTAGCAGAATAAACATAACAAACCATATCACCCATGCAATTAAACAACCGATTCCTATATGCCAAATATCTATAATCATTCCAGCAATAAAAGGAATTGACATAAACATCATTCTCTTCCCATATGCCTTACACATAGCATTTTCATCATATTTTTTTCGTTCTTCTGCTGATTTCATATTATAACCAGACAAGAATTTGGATGCTTGTCCTTTTGACCTATAAAACCATATTCCAAATAAAAGCATAATCACTGCCATTGCAAAGTCAAAAATAATATAAATATAGAACATATAATGCCTTCCTTTCAGTCAATTCCTCAAACCAGAAGTTATTACTTTTTGCATAGTGTGTTTTCTAAAATGATAATTACCACGACATCAATCAAAATAATCCCCAATGCAATATATACAAAAAATGCAGGCAAAATATTTTCAAGCAAGCCCATAATTAATGCAAGAATTGCTATAATAGACATTCCAACTCCCATTGTCCTGCATAACTTCTTTTCATCATATTTTTTCTTTTCTTCTTTTGAAGCTGTATTATATCCAGAAATAAACCAGCTTCCGTGTCCAGAAAGTAAAACTATAGAAAGTACAGCAAATATTACAAAGACAATCCACACTATCCAATCAGAACCTGTTGCTAAATCTGCTAATTTCAATTATAGACCCCTCCCTAAATTCCGTTTTTCTTAATTCTAAAAATCTGAAAGTTGTCTTTTAAGATTTCAATTTCGTTAAATCCTCTAAATACATTTCTGTATAACCACATTCTGGGCAGACTGCAACTCTAACATCATCTATAGTTGTCGCCTTTTGTTTTTCATCTACACGAACAACCATCCCATAGCCACCGCCATTAACTTTAAGTCTTAAATCTAATTTCATACTTGCTCCACACTTTTCACATTTCCTCATTGTTTATACCTCCAAATCCCGAATTTGAGAAAAAGCTCAAAGGACTTTTAATGTCCCTTATGCTTTTCTCTTTTCTTTAGCTGTTTTAGTTCAAACATTCGCTGTTCTTCCGCTTCTTTTTTCTTTCGGCTTCTCTCTTTACGCTCATGCTTGTTCTGTTCCTGTTGTAATTTCAACGCCTGTTGCGATTTTGTGCCAATGCCAGTTTCCAGCATCTGCTTTTTTGCTGAACGCTGCATCCGTTTCGGATTTCTTTTTATATCCTTTACAATAGCTTCAACAGCTGGACTGAATTTCAAACCGAAATAGTATTTTTGAATATATTCCTGCACTTCATAATCTTTTGGTTCTACGCCAAATGTTACCTTTGCCACAGATAATTTACCATCTTCAATATGCTCAAATATGCCTACCCAAAATGGTTCTTCAAAATATACCGTCAATCTTCCATTTACTTTGTCCATAAAAATCCCTCCTAAAATTTATTGAACAAAGAATGGACAACCCGGAGGGGCAGGTTACTTACCCTATTTATATAGGACGGCCGGGCTACCTACCGGCTCTGGCACATCAAAGATGCACGTTGCGTTTTTATCTTTGTTTTGATAACTTTCAATTTACCTTCACTTTATTTTACCATAGTGCTTTCTAAAGTTCTATTCTAATATACAAAAATGTAAAAAAGCGTTCTTATCCCCTCGCAATCACACATATATCATGTTTTTCAATACAATTTCTTCTGCACTAGCTTTTATATTATTCATCAGCCTGACCCACTCCATCTGATCCTGTGCCTTTAATTCTTCAGTTACACCCTGTTTTTCTGTCATCTGTTTCATAAGCGTTTCCACCTGTTCTCTAGCTTCCTGATCAGTCTGATTCAGATGTTCATTCAGCTTTCCAGTCAATAACAAATACTGATACCTTGCTGATCTGTGTTCTTTTAAGAACTGCTTTCGTAACATTCCATATTTTCCATATGTCGGTTCTTCTTCTCTTAAAACCAGATCCGGCAAATAGTAATCTCCATGCAACGTATAGCTCATTCCATTTTTTTCATCATAAATTTGTTTTTTCATAGTCTAAATCTCCAATCCTTTGTATTTTGTTCTATTTTTCTTACGTTGTTGGTTTTCAATCTGACTCTTTTGAGTCGCCCATTTCAACTGTTTCAGAACGCTTCCCTTTGGCATTTGCTCCATTCGCCGTTTTTCTTCCAGTGCCCTTTGTTCTTTAATGTCCTGCTGCACCACATCCTCTACAGTTTCCATTCCCAGAATACGCACCACTCTGTCATATCTGTCCGAAATCTCTTGTAAACGTTGATTATCATTTGATAATTTTCCATTTTCTTTACGCACATCATCTAACTGCGTTTGGATATCATCACATTTCTCCGTAGATTTTTGATATTTGTTTTTCCAGCTTTCTATCGTTTTGTTAAGTTCTACAACCTTTCCAGCTAATGCAGCAATCTGATTCTTCATCTTGATAAACAATGGCTTGATTTTATTTTCTCTGTAAGGTACTGCACGTTCAAATGTTCCTGCCTCCGGTAAAAACGTCTTAATCATTCCATATTCTTTTATTTCTTTACTGGCATTATCCATAATCGGCTGCAGCACATCTCGACGCTCTTCCAGACTTTTTACTTCTTTTTCTGCGTCCTCTGCCCTTTGTTCTGCTTCTTGTTTCTCCCTGTTTGCCTGTTCCTTATCGTCTTTTAAAATCTGGATATCTGCTCTGAATTCCGCAATTTGTGCTGTCAGTTCTTCGTTTTCTGCAGTTAGATACTCTTTCTCCTGCTCCAGCTCCTGTACTTCCTTTTTTCGCTCTTTCTTCTTGAAGTTATAAACATCCAAATGTTCCTCATGAGTACCTTTCTGTTCCCATTCAATGCCATGCTGTTTTGCAATCTCTGCCAGGACCTTTTTTTCATGGTTCATCCACTGGTTCAACTCTGTATCATGCTTATTTCCACCTTGAAATCCAAGACTTTTTAATGCCTGTTTCAACGAAACTCTGGTGTCCATTCCTTTTCCTTTCCAATCAGTCACATAAGGAATAAAATCAATATGTAAATGTGGAGTAGACTCATCCTGATGTAGATAACACCCAAATACCCGTAACGTTGCATTCCGCTTCTGGAAGTCCTTTACATATTCATCCAGTATTTTTACAGCCAGATCTCCTTCTGCTGTTCCGACAGCCATATCTTCTCGATTTCCAATTTGAAAAATTACTTCGTGGAACAACTTCTCTTGTTTTCCCTGCCGAATTTTTTCATAGTAATTTGTAATCTGCCGATCTTTTCTTTTTCCGATGTTGTATCTCCCCACAGCATCATCAAATAACTCTTTATAGACTTCCTTCAGATTTTCATTCTGGTAACAAATATTTAATTGTACTCTGTCCGGTTCTACATTCTCTGCGAAAAACTCTCTCCTGTTATGGGCCAAAGAACCTTTCCCTATCATACCGCTAATTGTTCGTTTTATCATAATGTTTCTCACCTCTTTTCTGAGCAAGTGCCAGATAGCACATAATTTTTATTTACGCCAGTCATGGCGATATTAAGAAATTTTCGCCGGATACGGCGGTTTTGTTACTTTTGTCAAAAGTAACGCAAAAGCACTTTCGACAGCCGTACCGTCCATCAAAAGTACCCTTGCGCCCTGCCGGGGGCTATCCAATCAAATTATTCCGGTATTCTTGCCTGTACATATTCCAGATCTCCGCAATATGATGTTCCCACCAGATACCATTCTCTTGCCGGATTCATCTCCATTCTTGTCCGTACCCACTTATCATCAACCAGCACCTCAAGACCTTCTCCACAGTGAAATCCCGTATCAATCCATAAGTCTGATGCCAACAATCCATATCTGTCATTACTGCTGTTATATCCTAATCTTCCCTGTTTCATTGTATCTTTCTCCCTTCTTCACAACTATCAAATTTACAGTAATCTCACATTCCAGCCATAGTTTTCCGTCTGCACCTTACCAACTTTCTTCTTGTTTACTTCTCACAGGGGCGTGACACGCTCCTGTAAAAAGGTAATCAACACGAACTGTTACCATCGAAAGCTCTCTTGCATTCCTTTTCTGTCCAGATACTCCTGCCGGAACTTTTCCCGTTCTTCTTCTGTTGGTGCAGTTTTGGATTTACTGTATACCTCACGATTTACCATTGCATCCAGCTTTTTCTCCAAACCTTTTCTTATATCATCTGCTTCCTGTTCCTGATCCAGTAAATGATATTTTATAATCTTTCCAAATAACTCCTCTGGAATCATAACGTTTTTCAAGTTCTCACCTTCTTACAATTTATGTAAGGACGCAACACTGCAATGTCTTTACAGATTGCAACCTTGCATTTTAATTCCGCATTTTCTATATACTCTGCAATGTTGCACCCTTAATTTATTCCGGCTTAACTTTATCTAAATCCCAATACCAGGAATTACCGATTCGTCTTGCCTTAATTCCAAGTTCCTTTTTTGCATTTTCCAGTGTTCTTTTAGAAATATTCAAATCTTCTGCCATATCAAAGATTTCACTGCTTTGTACAGAAGTTGATGTTTCTGCCAGTTCCCTCAGCATCTTTTTTGCCTGTTCCAGTTTATTTACCTTTGGAGCAATTCCACCAAGCACCTCATCTGCTGTGATTTCATAGTCACCTATCCACTCAAATCCGGTTTCTGTCAGGCGAAATGCTTTGGAATGTCCAAATGCAGCCAGATTATTTTTAATCTGAACCACTGCTCTTAAGTCCGGTTCTCCCTCTATTCTTCCTACCAGTAATACGCTTCTGGCTACTGCAAAAAAGTCAATCGAACCCATTCCTCTATATGCAGCTTTATTTCCACCAGCTTTATTCATATGTCCGATTAATAAAATTGCACATTTATACTTTTCTGCCAGCAAGCTCAATCTTTTTGTCATATCCCTTGCTTCATTTGCCCGGTTCATATCCATTGTTCCTCCAAGGTATGCCTGAATCGGATCTAAAATAAGCACTCTCGCACCAGTCCGTTTGATAGCAGTTTCCAGTCTCTCATCTATCATGGAAAGTGATTTTTCTGTTTCATCTATAACCATGATTCTTTCACAGACCGCTTCTGCCAGCTCCAGTCTGGGTTTTACCGTATCTGCCAGCCCATCTTCCGCTGTCTGATAAATAATATTTACTGGTTCTGTTACTTTCATATCGTTATCCAGACCTTCTCCTTTAGACAATCTCGCTGCAATATTTAATATCAGCGTAGTTTTTCCATCGCCCGGATCACCCTGAATGATTGTTAATTTCCCATAAGGGATAAATGGATACCAGAGCCAGTCCACTGTCTGGGACTGGACATCTGACATCTTTATCATTTTCAATTCTGTTTTATTCTCATTTCTCTGTTCCATCAATTCCTCCATTTTCCCAACTGTTCTCGCCAATTCTCTGTTGTTCTCTGGAAGAATCCCTGCTATAATCAACTTGTCTAGGGTTGACATTTGTGGATTCGTCCCCATTTGTCACATTGCTCCGGTTGTTCGTACTTCCGGAGCTTTTTATATTTTCATCATCCAGCATATCTGCCACCACTTTCTGCTGATCTGGATATAAGTGCCCATAAGTATTCAATGTAATGCGAATGTCCGTATGTCCAAACCTTTCTTTAATCATCAATGGTTGCACTCCCTTATTAATCAGAAATGCCGCATGACTGTGACGAATGTCGTGTACTCTTATCTTTTTTACTCCGGTCTTTTGAACCACCTGTTTTAACTTATGCTGTACCGCTTCATGAACCATTGGAAAAATCCGTTCATCTTCGGGCAACTCATACAGTCTGCTAATATAGTCCTGAATCTCTTTTTTCAGAAATTCCGGTATGGAAATCGTACGGTTCGATTCTTCTGTTTTGGGAGATGTAATCACGTCCTCTCCATGCATACGGTAGTAAGTTTTATTGATATGAAGTAGATTCCTTTCAAAATCAATGTCAGCAGGTGTAATGCTGAGTGCTTCGCCTTCTCTCGCTCCTGTCCAGAATAATAATTCAAACAGCACATAATATTTGCTTCCCGGTTCTATTCCGGTCATAAACTGCCGATATTCTTCAATTGTCCAAAACTTCATTTTCTTTTTTGAAGTCTTTCCCATACGTTTTACTTTGTCACAGGGATTATCTGCCAGATTGTAGATATTCTTCGCATGATTGAACAATGCCGTCATCTGATTCTGTATTGTTTTCAGATAATCATCTGAATATCCTTTTTCAATAATCGTATTCTGCCACTGGATAATCTCTGCTGGTGTGATACTGTTCATCGGTCTGTCCTTAAAATACGGTAACAGTTGAGCATTCATCGTATCTCTTTTATTCTTGATACTCCTGTCCTTCAATGACTGAGCCTTGTCTCGGAAGTAAACTTCTACAAACTCTCCCATTGTCATATCCATGTCTGCTTTCGCTGTTCTTTTATACTCCGCTTCAAAATTTAATGCTTCTTTCTTAGTGCGGAATCCTCTTTTTACTTTTCGCTTTTTGGCTCCTGTCCAGTCCTCATAATAAAATGAAACATACCAGGTTCCTCTTTCTTCATCTTTGTATGCTGCCATACTTTCTCACCCCCTTACATTGCAATCTGGGAATATCCATAAAATTTCTTTTCCCAGAATGCCCTCGGTATCTTGCCCGAAACGGTTACATATCCCTGATCTGCAAGCTCTTTGTTCAGTTTGCGAAGCAGTTTGTAAGCATATCCAAGTGAAATCCCCATGCTCTCTGCAACCTCTTCCGCTGTAATCATATAGTTCTGTCTCTGCATATCATTTCCTCCTTATCTATAATTATCATTTTCACTGATACTATATCATTTTAAATAATTATTGTCAATAATTTTTATCTGTATGAATGATATTTTTCTATATTGTTGATTTTTATCATTTGTGATATACTAATCATAGCTTTTAAGGAGGTGGATAATATGCAGGAATCATCTATTTCAGAAAAAATAAAAGAGCTGCGAACTGATCTGAAGATGAATCAAAAAAACTTTTCCGCAGCTATCGGTATACGTCAGTCAACTTTATCCAGTTATGAAAATGGTGTAGTTACTCCCTCCAATGATGTGTTATTGACTATTGCTCAGAAATTTCATGTCTCTTTGGACTGGTTATTTGGATTATCTGAAAATAAAGTACAGATTTCTACTCTCAGCGATATTATTTGGGTTTTATTGCAGATGAATGAATCCAATGAACTCCGGTATGAACTGGATATAAATAATAAACTTCCCGGTGATATAGAAACAGAAACACAGAAATGGTATGCCGGACTTCGCTTTTATGGAAATGATCCGGAACATTCTTTAAACGCAGATATGTGTAATTTTCTTGCTGATCTGCAGGAGAACAGAGAAAGCCTGGAATCTTATTTCACAGGCAAAGATATGTTTGATATGTGGAAAAAGCAGACGTTGGAATACTACACTTCCAAACCTGTCACCCATAAAGAAATTGAAGAACTGGATTTTGAGACACGAATCCGTAAACGAGATGAACTTTTAACACAGAAATTTTCCAATAACGAACAGAAATAGTATCATAACAGTATCACAGGCAGATATGCGAAGGTTTTCATTTTCTTCCCATACCTGCCTGTTTTTAATTTATTCGCTATTCTTTACAGCCTTATTTTAAACTTTTACACAACAGAAAAACCCCGGAAACCTTACGGTTCCGGGGTATCTTACGTTTGGACACAACGTTATCTTGCGATAACAAATCTATATTCAGATTGTATTACTCGATGATTGTAGCAACACGTCCTGATCCTACAGTACGTCCACCTTCACGGATAGCGAATGTAAGACCCTGGCTCATAGCGATCGGATGAATCAGCTCGATTGTCATCTCGATGTTATCTCCAGGCATGCACATCTCTGTTCCCTCTGGAAGGTTGCAAACACCTGTTACGTCTGTTGTTCTGAAATAGAACTGCGGACGATAGTTGTTGAAGAATGGTGTATGACGGCCACCCTCGTCTTTAGTCAGAACGTAAACCTGAGCTGTGAATTTTGTATGGCATGTAAGTGTTCCTGGTTTAGCAAGAACCTGTCCACGCTCGATCTCGTTTCTCTGAACACCACGAAGAAGTGCTCCGATGTTATCACCAGCCTGAGCCTCATCAAGAAGTTTACGGAACATCTCGATACCAGTTACAACAACTTTACGAGTCTCCTCTTTGATACCAACGATCTCAACTTCCTCAGATACGTGAAGAACACCAGCCTCAACTCTACCAGTTGCAACTGTACCACGTCCTGTGATGGAGAATACGTCCTCTACAGGCATTACGAACGGTTTATCTGTGTCACGCTGTGGGTCCGGAATGTACTCATCAACAGCATCCATAAGCTCCATGATCTTGTCTCCCCATGGGCCAGCCGGATCCTCAAGAGCTTTAAGAGCAGAACCCTGGATAACCGGAATGTCATCTCCTGGGAAGTCATACTCGGAAAGAAGATCACGGATCTCCATCTCAACGAGCTCAAGAAGCTCCTCATCGTCTACCATATCACATTTGTTCATGAATACAACGATGTAAGGAACACCTACCTGACGGGAAAGAAGGATATGCTCTTTAGTCTGAGCCATAACACCGTCTGTAGCAGCAACAACAAGGATAGCACCATCCATCTGAGCTGCACCTGTGATCATGTTCTTAACGTAGTCAGCATGTCCTGGGCAGTCAACGTGTGCGTAATGTCTACGCTCTGTCTGATACTCAACGTGAGCTGTAGAAATTGTGATACCACGCTCTCTTTCCTCTGGAGCTTTATCGATATCCTCAAAGTTCTCTACTACGTTTCCTGGAACTCTCTCTGCAAGAACTTTAGTGATAGCTGCTGTTAATGTTGTTTTACCATGGTCAACGTGTCCGATGGTACCAATGTTACAATGCGGTTTTGTTCTCTCAAACTTAGCCTTTGCCATTTTAAAATGTCCTCCTTAAAACTTGGCTCTATCAAAATTAGAGCATTTTTTCAGATTTAAACTTGCTAACCTTGATTATATTGCAAACCAAGGTTATTTGCAAGCATTTTATTATTTTATATCAGATCAGTCCTTTTTGGAAAGGATCTTCTCCTGTACAGACTTCGGAACCTGCTCATATTTCTCGAAGAACATAGAGTAGTTACCACGTCCCTGTGTTCTGGAACGAAGGTCTGTAGCGTATCCGAACATCTCGGAAAGCGGAACATATCCACGGATCATCTTACCGCCGCCGATATCTTCCATACCCTCGATACGTCCACGACGGGAGTTGATATCACCGATAACGTCACCCATGTAATCCTCTGGTGTAGTAACTTCGACCTTCATGATTGGCTCAAGAAGAACCGGAGCTGCTTTCTGCATAGCATCCTTGAATGCAAGAGAACCTGCAATGTGGAATGCCATCTCAGAAGAATCGACTTCATGGTAAGAACCATCGTATACATTAGCATGTACACCAACTACTGGGAATCCTCCGAGGATACCAGCTTTCATAGCTTCCTCGATACCTTCGCCAACTGCCGGGATGTATTCCTTCGGAATAGCACCACCAACAACTGTGGACTCGAACTTGTACAGCTCTTCTCCGTTGGCATCCATAGGCTCGAATTTAACTTTACAGTGACCATACTGTCCACGACCACCAGACTGTTTAGCATACTTGCTGTCTACATCAACAGGCTTGGTGATTGTCTCTTTGTAAGCAACCTGAGGTGCACCAACGTTTGCCTCAACCTTGAACTCACGAAGAAGACGGTCAACGATGATATCCAGGTGAAGCTCACCCATACCAGCGATAATGGTCTGTCCTGTTTCCTGATCTGTATGAGCACGGAATGTCGGGTCCTCCTCAGCAAGCTTAGCAAGTGCCTCACCAAGTTTGCCCTGTCCAGCTTTAGTCTTAGGCTCGATAGCGAGCTCGATAACTGGCTCCGGGAACTCCATGGACTCAAGGATTACCGGATGCTGCTCGTCACAGATTGTATCACCTGTTGTAGTGAATTTGAATCCGATTGCTGCAGCGATATCACCGGAGTAAACCTTATCCAGCTCCATACGTTTGTTGGCGTGCATCTGAAGGATACGTCCAACACGCTCTTTTTTATCTTTTGTGGCATTCAGTACATAAGAACCGGAGTTCATTGTTCCTGAATAAACACGGAAATAAGCAAGTTTTCCTACAAATGGGTCAGTCATGATCTTGAATGCAAGAGCGGAGAATGGCTCATCATCAGATGAATGTCTCTCAACTTCGTTGCCGTCAAGGTCAACACCCTTGATAGCCGGGATATCTGTAGGAGCCGGCATGTACTCAAGGATTGCATCCAGAAGTTTCTGAACACCTTTGTTTCTGTAAGCGGAACCGCAGCAAACCGGTACTGCTGTACACTCACAGGTAGCTTTTCTGAGGACAGCTTTCAGTCTGTCTACAGAAGGCTCTTCTCCCTCAAGGTACTCCATCATGAGGTCATCATCCAGCTCGCAGATCTTCTCGATCAGCTCTGTATGATAAAGCTCAGCATCTTCCTTCATATCCTCAGGAATATCTGTGATGGAAATGTCATCACCCTTCTCATCATTGTAGATGTAAGCTTTCATCTCGAAAAGATCGATGATTCCTTTGAACTCATCCTCTTTTCCGATTGGAAGCTGCAGGCAGATAGCGTTTTTACCAAGACGAGTCTTGATCTGCTCTACTGCACCGTAGAAGTTTGCACCAAGGATATCCATCTTGTTGATGAATGCCATACGAGGTACATTGTAGGTATCAGCCTGACGCCATACGTTCTCAGACTGTGGCTCAACACCACCCTTAGCACAGAAAACGCCGACAGCACCATCAAGTACACGAAGGGAACGCTCAACCTCAACAGTGAAGTCTACGTGTCCTGGTGTATCAATGATGTTGATACGATGCTCAAGAGCACCTGGCTTTGGCTTGCAGTTCTCCTCAAGAGTCCAGTGACATGTTGTAGCTGCGGATGTGATTGTGATACCACGCTCCTGCTCCTGCTCCATCCAGTCCATTGTCGCTGTACCTTCATGAGTATCACCGATCTTGTAGTTAACACCTGTATAATAAAGAATGCGCTCTGTAAGAGTTGTTTTACCAGCATCGATATGCGCCATGATACCGATATTTCTGGTTCTCTCTAATGGATATTCTCTTCCTTCTTTTCCAGCCAATGAATTTTCCTCCTCGAATTAGAAGCGATAGTGAGCAAATGCTTTATTTGCCTCAGCCATCTTGTGCATGTCTTCTTTTCTCTTAACGGATGCACCTGTGTTGTTCATTGCGTCCAGAAGCTCATTAGCCAGTCTTTCTTCCATTGTCTTCTCGCCTCTCTTACGTGAGAACATTGTAAGCCAACGAAGAGCAAGTGCCTGACGTCTGTCTGCTCTTACCTCGATCGGAACCTGATAAGTAGCACCACCGATACGTCTTGCTTTTACCTCGAGAACTGGCATGATGTTGTTCATAGCCTCTTCAAATACTTCAATTGCTGGTTTACCAGCTTTTTCCTCTACTCTGGCAAATGCGCCGTATACAATTTTCTGAGCAACACCTTTCTTACCGTCTAACATGATGTTATTGATAAGTTTGGTAACCACTTTGTTATTGTACATCGGGTCAGCCAGAACGTCTCTTTTCTGAGTATGTCCTTTACGTGGCACGTTACTTCCCTCCTTAATCATATTGATTATATCATCGGTACTCACGCAGTAAAACTATTGCATGTTCGCACTGGTAAGGTCCTATATTTAACCCGCAACCGACAGGGTATATGGAATACCGTACAAATCCTTATAGTCTTCCGCTGTAATACATTAGATGAATAATATCTTTGTAATCCTCCTGATTATCTGCAATCAGGAAGCGGCGTAGATTTCTGATCTACTTAAATTATTTTTTAGCTTTAGGTCTCTTAGCTCCGTATTTGGAACGAGCCTGTTTTCTGTTAGCGACACCTGCGGTATCAAGAGTACCTCTGATGATGTGGTATCTTGTACCAGGTAAGTCCTTAACTCTTCCTCCACGGATAAGAACAACGCTATGCTCCTGAAGGTTGTGACCCTCTCCTGGAATATAACTTGTTACCTCGATACCGTTGGAAAGACGAACTCTGGCGATCTTTCTAAGAGCTGAGTTAGGCTTTTTAGGAGTAGCTGTTTTAACAGCAGTACAAACACCACGTTTCTGTGGAGCAGCCTGATCAACTGCTTTCTTTCTTAAAGAGTTGTATGTTTTCTGCAGAGCCGGTGCTGTAGATTTCTTAACAGCTGTCTGACGGCCCTTTCTTACTAACTGGTTGAATGTTGGCATTCCATTTCACCTCCCGATTTATTTCTCCATGGGCTTTCCCATGGGGCCTTGCGGTTGCTATTTACAAATTACGGCATGCGAAAATATAACGTTTCATTCGCACGCTTGCTCATTATAGACCGTAAATACAGAGCTTGTCAAGGTGTTTTATAAAGAATTTTTGCTGATTTTACAGGGGTTTAACGCAGTTTTCTTCATAGATGTCACAACCCTGCGAAAATGGAAGTTTTACTTCCACGGTCTGGCCTTTTCTGTCCAGCCATGTTCCTTCCAGTAAGCCACATCCACTTCATTCCAGCCGCTCTTTACAAGCTTACGCATAACCTCGAAGTAAGCTTTTGTTTTCAGCCCTGGTTTCACATGGCCATAATTCCTGCGGATCTTTTCTGCCAGCTTATCTGTAGCTTTCTCGATCTCTTCCATCTTTTTCGGAGAGATCGATTTATAATTTAACGCATGCGCGGCAGTACCGTACCTGTATATCTTTCCCATTCCCCAGAAAAACATACTATCTGCCATATCTTTATTGGTCCATTTCATTCCGGCGCCTGCTGCCGTAGAAATACAGACTCCCTGTTTGGAAAACATATCCGGATTTGGCCTGTGCAGCATCCACCGGTAGCCATAGTGATCCAGCCACGCTTTCATGGAGCCAGTGCAGTGGTAGACATACACCGGACTTGTAAGAATGATTACGTCTGCGCTGTCAATAGCTTCCGTCAATGGCTTCAGCTCTTTATAATATGGGCAAAGTTTCTCATCTTTCACAATACACTGATTGCACCCAACACAAAAATGTCCGAAATCTCTTGGCAGAAAGAATTCCGTCACTTCTCCGCCCAGCTTATCTGCCAGCATTTTTCCTATATGATAGGTAGAACCTTTGTGATTCTGTCCGTTTATCACGGCAATTTTCATATTTTACACTCCCCATTTCTCTTTTTATATCGTTGTCTGTTATTTACCTGTTTCTGAATTTTCGGGCAAAGCAGATCGCTCCCAGTATTCCCACCATTAATATAGAAAGAACTGCTCCTGTTTTCAATCCCGGAGTTTGATATTTCATGGTAATTATATGCGTTCCCTGTGAAAGTTTCACGCCGGTAAGTCCCTGAATACTTTTTACATCGGCTTTTTCTCCGTCCACATAAACCTTCATATCCGGGTCATAGAATACGCTGAGCATAAGAATTCCGTCTTTTTTTACAGATATACTGCCTTTTCCATCCTTCAGATCCATTTGCTGAGAAGAAAGTTCTTCATAAATGGAATCCAGTTCAGATTCCTGGTATGTTCCCAGAACAGCCTCGTGCATACCGGTACCCGTAGTTACCTGCACAATGGTATCCACATTATAAGTTCCCAGATCCAGAAAATTATTATTCCAATAATCAGACTTCTGCTCCTGTCCATTAATCGTCACTGTATCCGGTTCTGTTCCCGGAATATAAAGATATCCATGTTCTCCTTTTTTCAGATGGATATTAAAAGTTGTGTTTCCAATCAGGGCAGTATCAGAATTGACTGTCTGCATTTTGTACAGTCTTTTTCCTACAATACCACTGAGCAGACGGTTCTGAACTTCAAGCGGGTCTGTTCCTTCCATTGCATAATCCAGCACAGAATCGCTGACCATATATCCGGATCGCAGAGCCCGTGGATTTTCATACAGGTCAAATGACTGGCTTTCTGCAATCTTTTTATAAGCAGTATGAAGGGTTCTTGTATTCCTGCAAAACAGATATCGTATCCCCAGAAGCATATCCATCACTTCCGTAGATCCTGCATACTGAAAACGATTTTCCAGATTTTCAAACCCCATGTTCTTCACAAAATTCCACATTTCCTCTGTATTGGTGGAAGAATACATGGACATCCCGTTCAGCTGATACAGTATTTCTTCATTTCTCACAAGGGGATTTACGATCGCAGTGCGGTAATCCACCTGATCCACGCCGGCAGACTCCAGTAATCCACCAATCTCCTGCTCACTTTCCACATAAATATCGCGATTTGCAGTTCCGTTATCTGTAATGCTGACAATTCCGTGAATTCCTGTCTCAGCCAGGATCAAAACAGCCAGTACCCCTCCACAGATTTTTCGGATTTCCACACAGCCAAACGGATGTCTTGAAAGTTTTCCACAAAAATAATTTCCCGTCCACACTGTAAGAAACATTCCCGCAAGAATCCCTTCTGTAAGCAGAACCTCTCCTGCTTTTCCACTTTTAATCCCCACAACCATGCAGAATATTTCCACCGCAGCAAATCCCGCGAACAGCCGCTTTTCACTCACCTTCTCTGTTTTCCCCCACGCATCGCAGGACATCCTCAGAAGCAGAAAGATCAGGATAAAAGCAAAACGGTTGGGGATTCCCACCGGTTTATGCATTCCATGAAGCAGAAGATTTAACGCTGTGATATGAAAACCCGCAAAGTAAAAAATGACCAACGCTCCCGTCATGATCTTTTCCACGGTACGGATTTCTTTGTTCAGAAAATACATCCCTGCAAAAAGCAGCACTGCACAGCCACAGTAAAGATTCACATCTCCCTGTTCGCTGGATTTCACAAAAGACAGGGAATCCTCCATCAGCGCTCCCAGCTGCTTCCAGATATCTCCGTAAACACCGGCAAGCCCTGTTCCAGCTTCCTCTGCTGCTGCAGTCCTGGATACAGCCACAATGCCAGGAATCAGAGTAATTCCCGCAAGACATGCACTGGCAATGGAAGACCCGGCAAATTTCAGCAGAGAATGCAATATTTTCTCCGGCCGCTGGTCAGATTTTATGATAGCCAGATTTGCCAGATAATAGAGAGCCGAAAAGGTACATAACATAAATCCCATATAATAACTGGTTAAAATACAGCACCCAAGCACCAGGCAATACCCGTACCATTTTCCGGTATATACCAGCTGCTCGATAAAGTATGCCAATACCGGAAGAAGCATGATACAGTCCAGCCACATTACGTTACTGTAGTATCCCATAAGAAAATTTGACAACGCATACATGCATCCAAGAGAAACCGCCATACTCCCTCTGCCTGGATATTTTTTCCCGGAATACCAGGCCATGGACACGCTGCAAAGCCCAACCTTGATCAGGATCACAGCTGTTACTGCATCATTTACATACATGAATTTCATAAACAGCAGCACAAGAAGGCTGAACGGACTGCTGAGATAATAACAGAACAGGCCGTAAAAATCATAACCCATGGAATGTGTGGAATACGTCCACCCTGCGCCTTTTTCCAGCTGGCTTAAAAGTTCCTTATAAAAAGCTGTATACTGATGAACACCATCAACAACAAGCGCCGAATTTTCCCCAAAAGGATAAACTCCTTTCATTGCAAAACCTGCCGCAAATATCATCACAGGAAACAGAAAGGCCAGGATATAGACCCAACTGCTGTTCTTTCGCCTGATGTTTTTTCCCACACTTTGTTTTTTTATCAATCTCATCATTTTTTCCTCTTCTGTCTGATTCTTTTCCGTCGGATTTTGAGTTCTGCCAGAAATAAACAGTTTCGGCTTTTTCGCTGAAGCAGATATTCGTATTTCGATTTGCCATATTTTTATGATTCTGTCATTTCTCACAGACCTGATTATAACACGCTTCATAATGTATCATGTTTTTGTGAAATTACTGCGAATTTTTTCAGGATCAAAAAAAAAGCTGCCACATCATTGGAGACACAGAAAACTCCGCTGATGTAACAGCTTTCTTCGAAAGAATCTGTGTACGCTGATCCACAGATCCCTTCATGGGTGTAATTATTAACTTTATGTGATGAGTTTTTTTAGTTCCGGGCCTGTATGATATAGGATATTCACATATCCTGAGGTGGCTGTTTACAGGTTAAGAACTATTATGGCTATATGATAGCATGACCATATACATTTGTAAAATTAATATTTAATGTTTATAATATAGAACTTTTTAATATTGATCCGATGGGCACAACATTGCTGTCCGGATAAAATTCTGCTTTTATAAAACTGTGTATCCTCTGGACTTCAGGCAGGCTCTTACTTCCATGGTGTCCTCGGTATGGAATACCATGATCGGTTTTCCGGAATCACGATTAAAAGAGAGATACAGATAATCCACGCTCACGTTGCTGTCCTTCAGTGTAAGAAGCAGATCATTCAGATTTCCGGTTTTATCCTCAACTTCCACACCGATCACATCGATCACGTGACAGAGATATCCGGCAGCGATCAGTGCCTCCTTCGCCTTATCCGGATCAGAAACTACCATTCGCACGATTCCGTACTCTGCACTGTCATTGGTAACTGATCCCAGAATGTTGATGTCCTCATTCTTCAGGATCCCGGTAATGTTCTGCATAACACCTTTTTTATTTTCTGCATAGATAGATAACTGTTTCAGCATAATAAAATCCTCTCTTTCCTCTGAAATGTGTTTTGCTGTTTTATCATATGGTAAATCTTCGCACATCTCACCTTGTATGTCAACCGAAGTAATTCAGGGAAGAGCCCGGACATTTTCATTTCATTTTACTTCACGTTCATAAACACAGGTACTTTATGACCAACATTCCCCCGGCAAAAAACTTCACCGCATATGTGCATGCAGATATTTTTCCCGTGTAGCAAGCCCACCCCGGATATGTCGTTCCCGCTTGTTCACATCAAGAACTTTCCTCACCTCAACGGCCAGTGCCGGGTTGATCAGTTTCAGCCGTTCCACACAATCCTTATGTTTGGTTGTCACTAATTAGAACGGTTTCATCTAAGCCTAAATCACCGAAGATTCGTAAGTAAATATCTACGTTACCATCCTTGTCTACTTCAATTTTCTGGATAATCCGTTTAAGCTGTGCATTGGTCATCTGGTGAACATCGGAAATATCTTCAATCTCTTTAAACGTGCGATTCAAGATTGTTCCCAGTTGTTCACCTTTTGTCAGGTGATAAGCAACCATTTTCAACTCATTCTCCAGACGCTCGATTTCCTGTTTTGTGCCGCCGATTTTTTCATTCAGTTCCTCACGTGTAATGAGGTCATCGGTGTACATATCCATGTATTTCTGACGCATTTTTTGAAGCTTGTGAAGCTGTGCGTTCAATTCCTTTTCGTAATTCAGGTTCTCATCCTTGGCTTTGTAAACCCTCTGGAATTCGCCTGTTACGTGACGAATTACATTTTTCTTTGCTTTCAGCAGCTCGGAAAAGTATTCGGACAGAACTTCAATCAACTCTTCCTCGTCCACTGTCTGAGCATTCGGGCAGCTATCCGCCCCACGTCCATTATGACCGGAACATACCCAGCGAATATAAGTATTCTTATAAGTACGAACAGTTCGTCGAAATGACCAGCCACATTCCTTACATTTAATCAGAGTAGAAAACAAATACTTATTGCTCTGCCGTTCCTTTGTTAATTTAAAAGTCTTGCTTCTGCACTCCAAAATCTCCTGTGCCTTTTCATACATTTCCGGCTCAATAATCCGCAGTTCCGGACGTTCTGTTACCATCCACTCCGTTTCATCTTTTTCCGTTCTCTGTCCGGTCAGGAAGTCAGTTACTTCCTGCTTTCCATTGATAATTTTTCCGGTATAAAGTTCATTCGTTAAAATCCGGCACGTCGCATTCTGGCTCCACTGACAATTACGCTTTGTTCGGATGCCTTTCGCATTCAGCATGTTTGCAATCTTGGCGGCACCATATCCTTCTTCGATATACCATTTATAAATCTGCCTGATAACAGCTGCTTCTTCCTCGTTGATTGCCAAATTAAAGTAATCTCCAATGGTTTTATCATATCCGTACACAATATTCGGAACTCGTCCTTTTTCAGCATTCATTTTCTTGCCGAATTTCACACGCTTTGAAGTATTGGCACTTTCTTCCTGCGCCAATGCACCGAAGATTGTCAGAACAAATTCACTGTTTCCCATGCTGGTCATGTTGGCCGTCAAAAACTGTGTCTCGATTCCTAATGCTTTCAGTTTGCGGACATTCTGCAGAAGGTCTACAGTATTTCTGGCAAAGCGAGAGATGTCCTTTACTACTACCATATCAAATAGTCCATGTTCAGCATCAGCCATCATGCGTAAAAATTCTTTTCGATTTTTTATTTTCGTGCCTGAAATACCCTCATCTGCATATAATCTAACTAAGTTGTCACCAGTACGCTGGGTGTACTCAGAGAAAAATTGCTTTTGAGCTTCCAGACTGTTGAGCTGATCAGCTTTATCAGTGGAGACACGACAATAAGCAGCTATATTCATATCTAATACCTTTCTGTTATATTTAAGTCGTTCTGTTACAACTTTATTGTACCATCTAAAATATAATTGTAAATAGCAAAATAAGGAATACCCTTTCTTCAGAATATTCCTTATATGCATTACTCTTCGATAAAAAAATTTTCTAACAATAGCATAATGGATTGTTCATCAACATTACCTGGTTCTTTTAAATTTTTTTTCTTTTTATTCAATAACAAATATGTATCTGTAAAAACATCTTGTATCGTCCCAAGGCATTTATCTTTTGCTAATTTAACCATCAACTCAAGAATTACACGATCCACATAGATATGCAAATGTTCTCCTAACATTTGTATTCGTTTATGGCTTTCCCCTGCATGAACAATAGCATTTCTAAGCCTATATAAGCGATAAAGATGCCATTCAATTCTTTGACAATACTTTTCGGAAAGATGCCATAATTTTTCGCGATTTTCTCTTTGCTCATATAAGTTATATATTTTATAACGTATATTGGGATAATACTTAAGCTCATTCGCAAAATAATCTTCTCGATATTTCTCATATTTTTCAAGAAATATAAAGCCTGCGATTTTACAAATCTCTTTATCGAATTCTGTTATATCTTTAAGCAACAAACTTACTTTTCGATTACCTAAATTATTTTTCAAATCGTCAAGTATATTAGAAAATATGCATTCGAAATAGTCATTTTGTAGAATGGAAACTATATTATCAGTAACGCTTTCAATTTTGGATTTTGAACTATCTGTAACACTTGCAACCTCCAACGCTGACCACAAATTAAGAAATGCATCATTTAAGTCTTGTTGATTTAATGCCGCATTATGCAAATCAACAATCTTATTAAGCTGAGAATAAGTTTCCTTTCCTTTTTCTTGGCATCCCAAAACAATTGTATCTATTTCAGTTTTAAAATTTTCTCGTGGCTCAGGCTTGATACTTTTATACCCAAACGCTTTTACGGGAAGAATTATTCCCTCTTGGGTATCTTGTCGAATTACCAATCCGTTTTTACCTATTACACTGATATTATCATTCAAAAAAACTTCTAAATATCTCAAAAAAATTTCTAATGCAGAATACGCTCGTTTCATTGCTGAATAATTATCATATGCCTTTGTTTCCATAACCCCTATAAAGGACTTTTGCTTTCTTTTAATCTGTTTAAAGCAACCATCATCTTCAAACGAAATATGCAATCTTTCATTTAACAACTTTTGATATGGCTTTAATTTTTCATAAAAAACAAAGTACACTTTGTATTTACCAATTTCAAAATCAAACCTATTCAAAAAAATCTGTGCTTTTTTTTCTGGATCATTTATACTTTCCTCAAATATATTTCTCAGGAATCTATATATATATTCCGATGAATATCCATGCCATAGCAAAAAAGCAAGCCAAGCACGAAGTCCTTTTTCAATTTCTGTTTTACGGTTTGATTCCGACAAATTTTCTTTCAAGTATTTACAACATATTTCATAGTACTTTTTCTTTGGTATCTTATTGAATATATAATGTACCGCTGTTCTTTGATCTTTATCTAAAAATTTTGCCATCTCTTCAATAACTTCATATTTATACAACTCTCGAACAATAACGTCTGTCATTAAACTCGACTTAATCTCTTTTGCAATTATATCTAATTGATATTGCTTAATACTCCCTTTCACCACATCTTTTTCAGTATCAACATATTCTTCTAATAATGTTTGTGTATTATGAACAGGCGCTTTAACAATATCATCTGAATAATGAAACAACATTTCTTGTAGTCTTTGAACAAAAAATAAATATCCATCCTTAGTAGATGTCCAATCTTGTGTAATATATTTCATTTTTCATCCCCCTCGCATTTTTGTAAATCAATCATTTTTTATCAAGTACCACTTTGCATACCTATTAGTTCCTGTTGTAACAACAATTCCATCCTTTTTCATTGCCTGTAACAAATTAGAAACCTTCTTCGATTTCTGTTCATCGCTAAGTACTTCTGGCAATGCTTTTTCCAGTACTTCCATTAAATCTCTTTTGCTGGCTTCTCCCATTGACTGAAGTGCTTTTATAATTAACTGCTTGCAAATATCATCATCTAACCCTTTATTTCGAACATAAGCAGCTTTCTGTCCGACAATATCTGCCACCTTGAAAGATACAAAAACATTAGGATAACGTCCTTCCACAAGACCTTTTTTCTTCAAATCCTTAAAGCTTTCTTTAGAAACTACTTCCTGTTTCTGAACTTTATCCAACAAAAATACAGTTCTCATATCTAAATCTTCATTGGAATATAAAAGCTGAGTATAATTCTTATCCAATATCTTTCCGTACACAGTCACTGTAACTCTATTAATTGTGTTCAAATCATATGTCGGCAATGGGAAGCATTTATCACGCTGTATCTGATACATCATTGGTATTCCCATTGAATTTGTATCAATCATATACAGATTTACCATTGCGTTACACAAAAACACATTTCGATAATACGGTGGTTTATATCCCGGTTCCAGTGCTTGTTCAATAGTTTCTGGTATAAAAGCCCCCTCATTGATAAATACCAGTCTGTCCTCAAATTCCTCTACGTTGATTTTTCCACGCAAGCGATAGTCCTGATGAGCAATACAGTTATTAATAATCTCTTTGATCAGCTCTGGTTCATATTGATCTACTTCATCCGGAAACAAAGTCTGCTGTCCGGCAATATAACGATACTTTACATTTCTGATCCTGGAATATACCTTATCCACTGCCATTAACATCGGTATATCAAAATGTTCATAAGCTTTTACCGAATTATCTGCATTATAAAGTGTCCAGGTAATTCTAGGAATAAAGCCATCAAAGAAATATTTAGCCTCACTTTTTCCTAATAACAATAATGCCGTTCTGGTGATTTTTCCTTTTATTGTAATACCAGCTTTATTTAAAACCTCAATATCAGACAGTTTCTTTAAAACTTCCTGTGCTTTTTTTCGATCACTCTGACGTTTTGAGAAAAGTTCTCTTGCTCTTTTAATCGCTTCTTCATCCAAGTCTTCTATCGTTGCATCTTCTACAATTTCTTTTGACCAATCCATTCCTATTTGACTTCTAAGTAGATCTACTTTATTCATCGGAAGCGGTGATATAGATTCATGTTCTCTGGCATACGCTGCCCCTTGCCATGTTGTCGGAATCCCCCTAATAGCTGGAGGAATTTGAAATGCTATCACTCGACATTTTTCCATTGTCAGTTCGTATATCTCCAGAAATGTCAATCGTTCATTGGTTCCATTTACGATTTCCTTTTTCAAACTTTGCAGACTTCCCTGTTTCCGAAATTCCGTTCCTACATATCGTTTATCATCCGAAATTCCGAAAATCAGCCACGCCTCCTGTAATCCCCGAAGATTTGCTTCATTGCTAAGTGCAGAAAAATATTTACCAATGTCATTAAACGAATAATTTGTGCGTGCTTCTTTAAATTCTACAACTTCATTTTCAAAAGATTCTATCATGCGAACAATCTTTTCTTTTAATTGGCTATCCGTATATATCATATTCTTCCGCCTTTCAAAATTTTCTATGACTAAATTCTATGACTAATCTATGACTTTCTAGAACTAATTTTAACTGATTTTCAGACAGAACACAAGCAATAGCAAAAAAATAAAAGGCATCCCACGCGCTACGCAGGACACCCTCCATCATGTTTTGGTTCATTGGGAAGCTCATCCGCTGCTTCTTGTATTGCCTGTTCCACCTTACTTGCATTTGCTTCAATCAATATCTTTAACAGATAGTCGGCGGTTACTTCCGCAGTGTTTGGATTATGGAATCGATAATTAAGTTTTCTCTTTTTCATAGCGGAATTTCCACCTCCTCCCGTATGTCTTTGTCCATAACTATGAAAATGTTTTTTGAAATAGTCCTGCCAAATGCCATTCCTGTTCAACTTAAATAGATGCCGGTCAAAGGGGCATCCCTGTTGTAAACCACCGCTGTAAACAAACTCCAAAAAATCTAATTCTTTTTGTTTTTTCAGTTTTCTTTCCTCAATACCAAATTACTCTTATATATCTGTTTACTGTTTACAAATTCTACAAGTCAAAGCAATATCCATAGAAAAAAGTGTAAACAACACGCCAACTACCGTAAACCTGACTGGCATTTTACTGGAAAGGTAACTCCACCTGCCGGGCTTCCTTCTCAGTAATCGGATGCCAGTCATTTTCATTTTTTAAGTCTTTTGCGTCTCGTTTACAGTTTTCGTTTACACATACCCACGAACGCTGTGTACCGTAATCCTTGAATCTTGTCATCGTCCCCTGTTTCCAACCCACAATGCTTGTATTCATGATTTCACAGATGCGGTCTGTCTCCGCCTTCTTCGGCTTTACATAAGGATTGTCCAGTGCCTCTTTAAAAAGCATCAATGAACAGACTTTTCTGTCTTCATGTTCATCCAGCCATGCCTGTATCATTCCGGCTTCCGTATCATCCGCCATGAACTCCTGCCGCAGTTTATCAAGCTGTGTTTCTGTTTCCTTTGAAAACGCCAGTTTAAAATTTCCATTACGGTACAACATCATTGCTTCCGCCCACACCTGATCAATATACTGTCTGGATTCCTTCTCATTTTCGAGGATATGAACCTCCATCTCTGCCCGGTTCGTCTGAACCGGAACGAATCTTCGATTTCCGGTACGGTCAAACGGCAGGAATCGCTTAATATTGGATGTTCCTCCAAATACACATTGCCTCGGACGATCAAGAGCATATACTGCATAAGAATCCCGATAAGTCTCTTTCTGCCTGCTCAGAAAGCTCTTTGTTTCCTCAATACTCTTAGAGCGTGCCGTTGCGACCATTTCAGACATTTCAATCATCCAATGACCACGAAGCTGACAATAAACTTTTTCCGAATCCAGTTTGCCAATGTCATCAGTGAACCAGTCATCCTTTACTGCCATGAAACGAAAAAATGTAGATTTTCCCACGCCCTGACCCCCGACCAGACAGAGCATATATTCAAACTTAATTCCGGGGCGGAACGCACGGGCAATAGCTCCCAGCAAAAACATTTTCATACTTTCATAGGTCAACTCATCCACAGGTGCACCAAGAAAATGATGCAGCACATAGCGGATACGTTCCTGCCCATCCCATTGCAGACTGTTCAAATAATCCCGGACAGGGTGATATTTGTTCCGATCTGCCTGATGGACAATACTTTTCTGCACAATCTTATCCATCGTCAGACCGTAAGTCTCTTCCAAATAAAGCATAATATAGTTCAAATCCATATCTGTGAATGCCGGGCTTATCCGTTCCCACCACACGGGTTTTACAATGTCTGTCTGCTCAGTCAAAATATTGTGCCGGAATACATCTTTTAACAGAGGATCATGTTCTAAAATTAGCTTACAGTTATGCCGATTGTTTTTCACAGCACCCTTCTGTGTCATTTCCAGTTGTTCTCTGATTTCCTCTACTGTCAACTCCGTTTCCATTATATCCATTACTTCGCACAATTCCTGTCGTGTCTGTGGTGATAAAGTCTGAAATTCTCTGTTCAATCGCTGTCACCTCCTTCCCATGAGCCACCACTACGGCAACTCGTTCTTCTAATGTGCCTGATAATAATGTATCCAACAGGTACTCTGTTTCTGATATTTTTTCCAATGCCTCCATAAACAGCGGATGCCAGACATCTTCCACCTGTTTCGGAGCACACTCTTCTTTCCACTGTTTCAACAAATGCAGGTAATCTGCCAGTGCACGGAAATATCTATTTTCTGCCTGCAGATACCTCTGTTCCTGTGTTAGCTGTCGTTTGATTTGTTTTCTCTGTGGCGGGCTGTGCCCCATGTTCTCATAATGTATAGAAAAATCTCTTGCCAATTTCTCTGCCGCCTCTTTTGGTTTTAAATTGTACAAGTGTGCCGTAAAATCAATCACATCCCCATCTGCCTGACATCCGAAACAATGAAAACGCCTGTCCACTTTCATGCTTGGATTCTTGTCACGGTGAAATGGACAGACCGCCATTCCATTCTTGTTTACCCGTATTCCATAGCTTTCTGCAGCCTGCCGGGTAGTCACAGACTGTTTAACTGCTTCAAATATATTCATCCTTTTCCTCTTTTCTTTACATCACAACTCCATATCGTTCCTTCCCAATTTAGTTCTTCCTTCGTGTTCCCATCGCTCTCGGTTCTCCTGTTCCGCAGTAATTTTTGCTTTTGCCAGCCTATCCAGAATGGAACTTCTGGCTTTTTTCTTAATCTGTTCGGTATTCACCTTTTTGACTTCCGGTTTTATCAGCGTGGTCTGGATTGTTTTAACTGCTGTCTGCATAGCTTTTGTAATTTTGGTAATTACTCCGTCCAATCGACTTACAGCATAAGTTCTTTCTTTTTGGGAAGCCTTGCGCTCAGGGGAAAGCACCCACGCCTTTGACTGTTCTACCAGACGAATGTCTTCTTTATGGGTTTCCACTCTGACCTCATCCGTCACAACCTCCACAGCTTTGTCGTAAGCAATATCTGAAACTTCATCGATCAAAGCTTCTACTTCTTCAATTTTCAAAGTAAGTGTATCCAGTATTTCTGTCTGGTTTTTCATCTGTTCCTTTTGCTTAAACAGGATATAATCCTGCTTTTCAAGATAATCTCGCCCTCCATAAGACGGTTCTTCTTCCAGATGCAACCCGTATTTTCGAGTTATATCAAAAAGCATTGTCCGGCAAATAGCATCAAAAGTCTGCTTTCGATTATTATTGCGGCCTTTAGGTTTATCCGGTTTTGGAAGTGCAATCCCTAATTCTTCCAGTGCTTTTTCCTGCTGGGGACAGATTTCCCCGTACTTATTCTCACAATCAAAAACATGACGTTCATGAATGTGCGGCGTTCCTTCGTCCAAATGCAGTGCCCAGTCCAGAATATGGACATGAGAACCGAACCGATTTGTGAACTGCTTTGTAAAGTCCTGTACGACCGCAAGTAATATTTCATAGGAAACAGATTCTTCTACTGTTCCTATTTGAAAAATAGTTTCCTCTGGACAGGTTTTATTGTTCTTTAGTAAATCTTCCACAGATCGGTTACGCTCTGTATGACGGGTTCTTGCATTTCTTTCATTCTGCGCTTCTATATATTTTCCATAATGTTCCTGATAAAAAGTACATTCAATTTTCTCAAAACTGATATCCTGAGAATCTTCTTCCCTGTTCTGCATTGTGGTATAGCCACGGTAACAGTCCCAGTAAATATTTTCTCTGACTCTTCCAGCATCAATATGTTCACTGTTTTCCAAGTCGAAACGGCGATCATTATGCCTGGGATTATAAGTGCCATTTTTCCCGGAGCGTCCATTGTGTCTTGTTGCTTTCAATAATTTTCTTGCCCTCCTTTTTCACGTTTTTCCAAATTAAATAAGGCAGCGAAGCTGCAAACCTGCGTGAATTTGCGTCAGGTAATACCCAGTACGAGTAGACGCACGCATCAACTCACTGGGCAATGGCTGCCGCCCTTAACCTGCACAAAAGACTTCGCTCTCCGCTCTGCTCCAGATTTAGTTACTATTCTCCGGCACCCTTCCATTCCCCTTTGCCATCCATTCGAAAAAAGCAATTTTACTAACCTTAATTAATCTGCCGCTTCGAAATGCCGGAAAACCGGGTGTATGAACCAGTTCATAAGCCGTTACTCTGGAAATCCCCATAATCCGCTGAATATCAGCCACATCCAGTACAAGAGGCAGTTCATCATAATTGTTTAATCTCTTATTTTCACTCATGTTGTTCCTCCATTTTTGATCTCATTTTTTTAGCTTCTCATTGCCGTTTTCTCTTTCCTGTTTCCTGAGTCATACTGCTGTCAAGGCATACAACACGTCATCCATTCGGATGCGCTCACTTCTTTTATCGAAGGTCATGGCGGTTTATCTCAGGTTAGACGGTCATAAAGTTGTCAAAGTACACTGCATAGTACGAAATTACCATTCAATCGTATCTTATCAATCTCATCTTGACTTTTCAATACTTTCGCGATACCATAAATGTAACTAATATTATATTTTTTAAAATTACCATACAAAACAGGAGCAAATAGAAATGGCTTATCAATTTATAAGGCAAGAACCTTGCTACGACCACATCCTCTTCGTTCTGGCATTGGATAGAGACAAAATGAAGGAGCGAATTTTAATCGGAACGGAACAGCAAATCCGTTTTCGACTGGACGGAAATAAAGATAACGATGTCATATATGATATAACACGTCCTCTAGGACGTTTTCTGATAGATTTTGAATATGATAAAGAAAAGAACTGGAATATATATGGACTTGCTCCCCTACGTGATGCATTGCACACTAACCGTTGGAAACAGCCTGCACTGGAACAGACTGCTGGTGATTTTCTGGCAAAAAAATATCTCACCGGTGATCCGGTGAGAATGTATGCTACATTCCGTATTTGGAATGAATATCTTGTTACAAGGGAATATCGTGACCGTAATACTGCCTGTGATCGTTTTATAGAAAAAATCCAAATTTTGACTCAGGCATTCCAAACAGAAAATGTCATGAATTTTAATTCTGATACCGGAAAACCAGAACGTTTTCATACTGGCAGTCTTTATTTCCGCAACACTCCTGCTGAAATCACTCGACTTGAACTTTGGTTTCCGGATAATAGGCGCAGAACAGAATGCGTAGCTGCCTATAGCTCTTTTTATCCGCTTATCACTTATTACTTGAATCGACTGAATGACTGGGGCCTTTGTTTCCGTCAGTGCAAAGTCTGTGGAAAATATTTTCTGGCAAAAAGCCAGCGTTATGAACTGTGCAGTGATAAGTGCCGTAAAGCACAGGCACTTCAAAACAAAAGGGAGTTTGATGAACGAGCCAGAGAAAATAACTATGATCTGCTTTATAAAAATGAATGCCAGAATTGGCGTAATAAAATCAATAAGTCCCAAAAAACTGCTAATTTTCCGATTGAACGCCTGGAAGAAATGAAAAATGCGTTTGACCTTTTTAAGAAAGAAGCTCTGCAGCGTAAGAAAGCTGTAAAGGCAGGAGCAACCAGTCCGACAGAATTCACAGACTGGTTGTATCAGCAGAGCAATATTATCTTAAAACTCAGCAAAATCTGAATCCATCCCTGTAAAGGAAAGGCAGCGAATTTACTCGCTGCCTGCCTTCTCATTGAACTTGTATCCTACACCCCAGACGGTTTGAATATATACCGGGTTACCCGGATCATCTTCTATTTTCTCACGAATATGACTGATATGGCTCATTACTATATTGTAATCGCCAAAATAGGATTCTTTCCAGACTATATCATAAATCTGTTCTTTACTAAATACTCTTCCTGGATTTTGTGCTAATAACTGCAGGATTTCAAACTCGGTGTAAGTTAATTCTATTTTTCTATTATCACGAACGACTTCTCTCCGTTTCAAATCAATCGCTATACCCTTATGCCATATTTTCGATTGAAATTGTATTTCCTGAAAAAGAAATTTCTCTCTGCCGGAATCTAACACAGAAATAACAGAATTTACCAAATCTTCCTCAGCTCCCTCGAATGATACCAGCAATATTTTTCCCACCTAATCGTCCTCGTTTCATTTAATACTAACTTAATGTTTCGCCTCTGAAGTATATCCATCAAATGTTTCCGCTTCCGGATTAAATTCAGTAAATAATTCCTGCATTCTATTTTTGCTTACTTTTTGAAAGCTGCTGATCTTTCCACTTTTGTCTCTCGTTACTTCAATGTACATAGTTCCGTTGCTGTTAGAAAAGATTCCCCTTCCCTCATCATATAAATCTGCTATAATCTTACCATTATAAACCCAGTTTCCTTGAGCATCACAAGATACTCCATAATCAGCATACTCCTGTGGAACAGCAATATTAAGACCTTTTCCCTCTTCACTGCTATATTCGCCCATGTCATCAGCCGCTATGTTCTCACTTCCTCCTTCTTCAAAAACAGATCCTTTCATTTCATCTGCAGTTACAGCTTCTCCGCCGGAACTTTCAACCAATACTGCCGGTTCTGACCAAAAATCATCTGATAACGGTTCTGCCTTTACGTCTGTGATGGTGCCATAGTTTTCCCTTTGCACTTCAACTCGAAGCGTACCTCCACGTTTGGAACTTATTGTATAAGTACCCGGCTTAAACTCATCCCGGAAATATCCAATGGTCTTTCCATCATACATCAGAAATCCTGTTTCTTTCTGGTAAGTTATTCCCGCTTTTGCATATTCAGAAAGCTGTTCTTCGCTGAATACATTTTCATTACTGTCTTTATTTTCGGTGACCGTTTCTGCTTCCTGCTTCGCATATTCTATATTTTCCGGAGAATATGCCATTGTAATTCCCACTGCATCATCAGATGATTTCGACAACTTCATCCCATCTTTTATTTTTTGAAGATTATCCTCATAAAGTGCAATCGTCTCATCTACCTTTTCCTGTGTCCATACAAACCATCCGTCGCCGCCTGTATAAGCTTTTTCACCAATCATAGACTGCAGAACTTCTTTTTCCTCGTCCAGCCATTTCGCATACTCTTCTGCTGTCCACCATTCCACATCCGAACTTGAAAGTGATTCATCTTCCCGGATATTCACTTCGTTTAAAGCAACTGTTGTTTCACCGTTTTCTTGCGCTGTCTCTGTCTTTTTCTCCAAGGATGATGCGGAAGTTGCAAATCCACCTGTCACGCAAATTACCAATACTGCACTTATAATTACTGCAAACTTAGATGTCTTCTTTATCTTCATAATTGCTCTTATCCTCTCTTCAATCGCATTTTTACTGAAACTGTTACATAATGGTGTCAGTCCGCTCTTTTTTTCTTCCATAGATATTAAAGCAGTTGCATATACCGACTTTATATCCATTCCAAATCTACGGACTACGGTTTCGTCACAGGATAATTCCAAATCTCTGTTAAAAAGAATATACATTACCCACACAAGAGGATTAAACCAATGAATGCATACTGCAGCAATCATTATCAGCTTTGTAAGCATATCAAGCCGTCTGATATGCACATATTCATGTTCCAACACATAACGAAGCTGATAAATATTTTTCCATTCTGTATTTTTCGGCATTAAAATAACTGGGCGAATCACACCATAAGAAAGTGGTGCAGCTATGGTTTCTGTCTGCCGGATGGATAGACTCCTTTTTAGTGGATGTTTTTCCTTCCATGCTTCCAAAATATCATTTTCAACAGGCAGCGAAAATCGAAATTCCCGATAACATTTTATATAGGAAACCGCAAAAAATCCAAAACAAAGTAACAGACCTGCCAGCCATATTACACTCAAAATCGAAATGGATTCTGTTCTCTGTACCATAGCCTCTGATAATCCATTTGCTATCTCAGGCATATTCCCATGAATGGGTAAAAATGTTGTCGTTTGCGCCGTTCTCACTGGGTTTATATCAGAATAAATACTCTGCAACAGAGAATAAATACTTGTGACTGATTTTATGGAAAATGGAACTAATAACCGTATTAATGCAATCCACCATAAAATCAAAAATGTTTTCTTCGGTAATCTGTTGATAAGCACAGCCCTTAATACCACAATAAGTAAAATAATAACCGTTCCCAGAAAACTCATTTGCAGCAGGCTCATATACATCACCTCATTCCAATTCACTGACGATCTGCTTCAGGTTCTTAATCTGCTCCATAGAAAGTTTTTTTCTGCCAAGAAGTGCCGCAAACAACTTGTCAACAGATCCATCATATATCTTATCAATAAGTTCATCTGTTTCCAGATCCTGTACCTGTTCTTTTGCTATAAGCGCATGGCACATAAATCCCGGTTCCGTTCGTTCAATCGCGCCTTTATTGATACACCGCTTAATCAATGTATACGTTGTGTTTTTATTCCAGCCGACTTCTCTGTTTAAAGTATCTGCAACATATTTCGCTGGCACGTCACCATCCTTCCACAGAACATCCATTACCTTTAATTCCGAATCAAAAAGTTTGATATTTTCCTCTGTCACTTGTTTCGCCTCCTATAAGACTACAGTAGTCTGTTCTTGTTTTCAGACTACCACAGTCTTATAACATTGTCAATCATTTTCTGTCGCTAGGAAAAGAAAAACAGCCAGCCTTTCGGCTGACTGCTCCATACTAAATATAAACCATTTCGTTCAGTACAATTTCTTCTGCTCTGTTTCTAATATTATTACACCGTTGTACCCAAAGCATAGCATCTTTCCGCTTCAATTCCTCCGTCACTCCCTCAGCCGCTTTCATCTGATCAACAATACACGTAAACCGTTCCTCCGCTTGTTCGTCCAAATCCTCCAGATAGCTCCAAAGTTTTCCGGTCAGCAGTAAACTGGAATATCTACCGTAGCACTGCTTTTTCAGATACTCCCTGTGCATTCGTCCCCACTTACCGATAGATCGCTTTTCCTCCGGCAGCTTCAAGTCTGGGATATAATAATCCCCGACAAGTACATAATCAATGCCATTCTCCGTAATTCTTGTTTTCAAATCCTTCATGGTTCGTTCCTCCTTGGTTTTTCTTATTCTATTACCCAAACGAACCGTTCTATATTGTTACTTCCATATGTACCGTACTCTTACTGATCCCGAACTTCTTCGCCGCCTGCCTCACCGTCGCCTTTGTTTCCACAATATATCCTGCGATCGCAACTGCACGTTCCTCAATATAATCTTTCACTGCCAAGCCCCCGAAGACGCTTTTTTACAGTGTATGCAAAAGATCTGAAAGGTATGTACCCTGTCACTCTGCTGTCTGAAACTCCTTCCGGAAAACCACCGCAGCCCCGACAATAAACGCACAGCAGATCACCCACGTCACAGGTTCGCAGATGCATACGGCGATATAGCCCCAGACCGGGACGAGCCAGATGGCAAAGATAACTTTACCGATCAGTTCCAACGTACTGCATATCAAAGGTGCTTTCAGGTGCTGCATTCCCTGCAGTGCGTTTCGTAAGATTACCAGCACTGCCATTGGCGGGATCATGGGGATGCTGACCCGAAGATAAAGCAGTCCGTTAGAGATCACCTCCGGGTTGCTGCTTCCGGTAAGAAGCCGGATCGCTGCCGGTGCCAGGGTAAAAGTAAACATAAGTGCAATGATCCACCAGATCCCATACAGAAGAATTGCTGTCCGACAGCCTCTGCGGATTCTTTTTCCCAGGCCCGCCCCATAGTTCTGGCTGGCATAGATCGCCGTGCTGGTTCCAAGTGCCAGTCCTGGAATATAAAACAGTTCCGCAAGCCTCCTGCCTCCAACCTGCGCCGCAATATAAACACTTCCAAGTGCATTGATACTGCTCTGAAGGATCACACTGCCAATACAATAAATAGCATTCATCATCCCCATACTTAAACCGGAGAAAAACATCTCTATTACAAAATTCTTCTTCACTTTGAATTCATTTTTCGAAAATCTCAGTTCCGGATAATAGCGCACAATATACCCCAAACCGATCCCGGCGCTGATTCCCTGAGCCAGAACTGTCGCAGACGCAGCACCTTGTACTCCCAGTCCCAACGGTCCCATAAACCAGAAATCCAGTCCCACATTCAGGACACTGCTGAAAAGCAGAAAAACAAGGGGCATCACACTGTTTCCTACAGCCTGTAAAAGACTCGCCTCCAGATTATACAGCATAGTCAGCGGAATTCCCGCCAGAATGATCGTCAGATAGCGCAAAGCTCCGTCCATCACATCATCCGGGATCTGCATCACCTGAAGCAGTCCTTTTCGAAATATCAAAAAAGCGACAGTCAGCACAACTGAGCAAAAGCAGGACAAACACGTCATCCAGCACACCGACTTCTTCACTCCCTGCTGGTCTCCTGCTCCGAAGTTCCGGCTCACTCCAAGAGCCAGTCCATTATTCATTCCAAACGCAAAATTCGTGATCAGACTATATAACGCCGCAGTAGCACCAATCTGTGCAAGCGCTCCATCCCCCAGCAGATTTCCCGCAATCGAGGTATCTACAAGATTATAAAACTGCTGAAGCAGATTTCCAAGAAAAAGCGGCATGGCAAAACGCAGCAAAAGCGAGGTCGGACTTCCCTTCGTCATGTCCATCGTTTGACTTTTCTTTTTCAGATCCATAATAACTTTCCTCCCTAATCCATATGGCAACTGACATCCTTCTTAATCACCGTCTGTAAAACAGACATCAGTATTTTCTTTTATTATACAATCCGACACACAGTTGCTGCTGTAAAAATAGCGGTGTATACTATAACAAAAACGACAGGGAGATTTTTTATGATACGTAATGCAAACTGGGTGGAAACCGATATCCACCAACAGGAATTCCCGGAACAGGAAAGATATCTCTTCGATCTGGTTGCAAACAGAGGCGATATCCATAAATTCATTACCGGAAATATTCCCGCACACTGGCATAATGAACTGGAGATTTTTATGCTGATGGAAGGCAGCGTCAGAATCGGGATCGGTGATACTTTTTACGATGTTCATGCCAGAGAAGGCTGTTTCATCAATGCCGGCATTCTTCATTCCTTTACCGGTCTTATCCCCTCCCCTTGCCTGTACCGTTCTTTTGTGTTTGATCCATCGATCATAAGCGGCGCCCCGGGCAGTGTTTTTGATATCCGCTATATCCGTCCCCTTATGGAAAAAGGCGCCGCTTTCATAAAAATCCCGGGAGATATCGTCCCGGGATCTTGTGATAAACATTTTTTTCAGGCATTTGACAACGCCTTTTCTGCCTGCGCCGATGAATTGCCCGGCTATGAATTTCAGGTACGCAACGCCCTCTCCGAAATACTTCTGATCATTCTGGAAAAGAACCGCGGCCTTTCTGCCCCACAGCTTCCCGAAATCCAGGAACTACGCCTGAAGCAAATGCTGGCATGGATCGATCAGAATCTGGAAAAAAATATCTCCGTAAAAGATATTGCGGCAGTTGCCAGCATCTGTGCCAGAGAATGCCAGCGTATTTTTCAAAGATATCTGAGCACCACACCTATGGCATATGTACGCCAGAGACGCCTTCTTCTGGCCGCCAGGCAGCTTACTCTCACGGACACACCAGTGACGGACATTGCGTTAAACTGCGGTTTCGCAAGCCCCTCCTACTTTACCCGGCATTTCCGGCTCCTTACCGGAACTACCCCTACACAGTACCGGGAAAACATCCGTAAATAGATTTTATTTTATGCTTTAGATTTTTTTGACTGCTTATAAAGCACAAGACAGACGATCACAAATGCTACTGTAACCACAACTGTCAGCGGAAGAATCATAGCAGATTCCGCTCCAAGCAGAAGCCCGAATCCCTGTCTCAGTGTCAGAATTCCAAAAATGGAAAAAATGAAAAATGCAACCGTATTGAGAATTCCCTCCGGTGCTTTGCTTTTCAGAAGATAACCGATCAGAAGGCCGATTACATCTGCCGCAAAAAGTCCCAATGAACAGGCCAGCCATACAACAACTGCTGCACTTAAACCTTCGTTTGCTCCAAATGTAATGGCAGTAAGCTGTGTCTTATCACCAAGCTCCGCAACAAAAAATGTACAGAATACAGACAACGGCGCAAACTTAATTTTCCGGTCCTTTACATTCTCTTCCTCATCATCGTCTCCCTTAAGCGTTGTTGCCGCAAAAAACAGGAACGCCGCACCGGCGATCAGACGGATCAGCCACGTAGGAACTACCGTACTGACAAGGCCTCCGGCAAGAACCGCCAGTCCGTTCAGCACCAGGATCGCAACACCGGTTCCAAACAGGATATCCTTCAGCTTGAACTTGGAAGTCATTGCCACCAGCATCAGCTGTGTTTTGTCGCCCATTTCCGCAATGAACTGGGTAAAAAGCACTTTCATAAATAGCAGCATCTTTCTTCTCCTTTGCATATGTGTCCGGTCCGGAGCCATAAAAAAAGACCCACGCATACTTTATCTCCATAATAGAAATAAAATATACATGAGTCTCATTCTTTAAGATTTGCCAGGTGCATGCACCAGTATGTTGACAAACCACGTTTACACGCGAATTACTCCCTCACGGAATTGATTTTCGTCATTGTAACAAAGTTGAGAAACTTTGTCAATAGCAGTGTGAAAAGCAGCTCCCGTCTTTTTATCAGAATTTCTCAGCCTTAGCCTTCAGCCCCTGATACATCTCTTCAGAAAGAGGAATGGAAACACCCAGACGTTTCGCCTCCTGCACGATATAACCACTGAAAGTTTCCAGCTCCGTCTGCTTTTTGCAGATCTGAAAATCTCTCTGAAGGGAACTGGTGGCGTTATCTGCATGAACATGACGGAACTTGTGGATCACCTCCTGTATGTGTTCATCTGTCAGTGCCACACCCTTTGCACGGCCTACACTGGCAGCCTCCCACACAAGAGTTTCGTACTGCTGCGCCTTCACCGGATCCCTGCGAAGCTCCCCGATGGTATTATCATAAAAAGCCGTCATCACGTTAAACGCACAGTTCAGGATATACTTTCTCCAGATCTCCACCTCAATATCCCCGTCATCCTTATAATCAATATCTGCGCCCTTCAGGATCTCAGCCACTTCCGCAACTTTCTCCTGCTGCCGTTCATCCGCATCTTTGATTCCGATACAAAGCCAGGTAAAAGTATCCTGTTGAGAAACAGAAAAATCTGCATTGGAAAAAGCCACCGTATAGATCAGTGAATCCACAACGGTACCTTTTCCCACCAGCCGGCGGATATTTTCTCCCGGGTCCACACCATTCATTACCGGAATGATCACCGTATCCTCTGTAACCATATCCCGGATACTCTCGCAGACATCTTCCAGCGAGTAATTTTTTACACAGATAAAAATATAATCCTGCTGTCCCATTTCCCGGACTGAAGCCACACGTTCCGGCCTTGCCACAATCTCACCTTTATAATCGCTGTGAAGCACCAGGCCATTTTTGCGGATGCTCTCCGCACGGGCACCCCGGGCCACCATTGTCACATGAGGGTACGCTTTCGCAAGCATTCCGGCTATATAACCACCAACACCACCGATGCCGATCACTGCTATTTTTTTCTCTTCTGTATTCATATTTGTCCTCTTCCTTTCCTGCTGCCGTAAAACTTTTTGATCAAATGAATATTTTCAATCTGCTTTTCAGTTTATCCTACCAGATAATCCCTCGTATTTCCAGAAATCTGTTCCTGATCATGCATTCTTCCGGAAAACACAGAAACTTTTTATCCCGCCTTTCTTTGTCCCGGATTCTGGTGTATACTGGATGTAAATTTTTTACAAAAAAAATAAAAATACGAGGTGACAAAAAATGGATACCAAACCCGTTTTTCACGGAAGTGATATAGAAAAGATCTGCAGCTACTACAATCTGAAAAAAGAAGACATCGTCAAATTCGGCGCAAATGTCAATCCCCTGGGGCTGTCCCCAAAAGCCAGCAAAGCCATCGCTGAACATGTGGATATTCTCTCCTCCTACCCGGACAGAGAATACACATCCCTTCGAAATACAATTTCCAACTACTGCAATATTCCCGCTGATTTCATTCTTCCGGGAAACGGCTCCAGCGAACTGATCTCCCTTCTGATCCAGGAACGCGCCCCGAAACACACCCTGATCCTTGGGCCTACCTATTCCGAATATTCCAGAGAACTTTCTTTCTCAGGAAGCACGCAGGAATACTATCATCTTCAGGAAAATAACGATTTCGAACCGGACATCCCGGATCTCTGTCAGAAACTGGAACAGGGTTATGATTTCCTTATCCTCTGCAATCCCAACAACCCAACTTCCTCTGCGATCACTCAGGAAGATCTTCGCAGCCTCATCAGCTTCTGTGCGAAAAAAAATATCTTCGTAATGATCGACGAAACTTACGTAGAATTTGCCCCGGATATCAGCGCTATCACCGCCGTCCCACTGACACGTGAATTCACCAATCTCATGGTACTCCGAGGCGTATCCAAATTCTTCGCAGCCCCGGGAATGCGCCTGGGCTACGGCATCACCGGAAACATGGACTTCCTGTCAAAAATGCGCGAGAAGCAGACTCCATGGTCCCTCAACAGCCTTGGTGCTTTTGCAGGAGAGATCATGCTCCAGGATGAAGATTATATCAAAGAAACAAGAAATCTGATTCTCTCCGAACGTGACCGGATGATCCAGGAGCTGAAGAATGTAGACACCTATAAGGTTTATCCAGCTTACGCAAACTTCATCCTCCTCAAAATCCAGAAAGACGGACTGACTTCCTACGACGTCTTCGAAGCCTGCATCAAACAAGGCCTGATGATCCGAGACTGCTCCTCCTTCCAGTGCCTGGATGGAGAGTTTGTGCGGTTCTGTATTATGATGCCGGAAGATAATGGACGGCTTTTGGAGGTGTTGAAGACACTGTAAAAAAGTTTTCGGACTACTGAGTTAGTTGACAGTAGTCCGATTTTTTTTACTATATTTTACATCATTCTCAAACTCGCGTCTGGCATATGACGGCTCAGGCAAGTTTGAATACTATACGTTTTTACATCATTCTCAAACCACCATTACCAGAACAGTTCAAGGCAGTAGTTTGAATACTATACGTTTTTACATCATTCTCAAACCGGCACGTATCATTACTGTCTATATGACTTGTTTGAATACTATACGTTTTTACATCATTCTCAAACAAGGTATTGGGTTAACGGCTATACTCTGGCGTTTGAATACTATACGTTTTTACATCATTCTCAAACGCAATACGTTCATCATCTTTGGCAAAATAGTTTGAATACTATACGTTTTTACATCATTCTCAAACTTATCAAAGGGCATGAAGATGGAAGGATGTGTTTGAATACTATACGTTTTTACATCATTCTCAAACAGTATGCCGTCAGGAACGCGTGCTTGCTGGTTTGAATACTATACGTTTTTACATCATTCTCAAACCGGAGTAATCTTCTTGTCAGCCCCCATCAGTTTGAATACTATACGTTTTTACATCATTCTCAAACGCTCCGGCGTAGTTACTGTATAGATTCCTTGTTTGAATACTATACGTTTTTACATCATTCTCAAACATCGGATTCCGTGTCTGCAAATGGAAACAGTTTGAATACTATACGTTTTTACATCATTCTCAAACCGTTTTGGGTTATGGAAACAAGAAAAAATGGTTTGAATACTATACGTTTTTACATCATTCTCAAACATCTGTGCCGCACTGATCGGGAGCTTTTCCGTTTGAATACTATACGTTTTTACATCATTCTCAAACGGATATGATTCAGGAAGCATACATGGAATAGTTTGAATACTATACGTTTTTACATCATTCTCAAACTGTCTTTGTGAATCTGCTGACCTTCTTTATGTTTGAATACTATACGTTTTTACATCATTCTCAAACCTCAAATTCAAAAATGAAGTGCCTCACACGCACATACGTTATAGTATCCAAACAGTTTTAATCAATAGATTTCACATCCATCTTTATCAATTATATAATAATTTTCCGTTTTTGAGAAGTATCTTTGTATGTTTTCAATAAATAATAATGAAATTTCATTATACACAGCATTTTTTATCAGTTCCTGGATCTGCTCATTTTCAAGATAGGATCTTATATTTACAAAAACAAGCACTTTCTTTCCCATCAACTCTGCCATAATCTTCATATACTGTACAAGCTTCTCAGTAAAATTATATTCTCCTCCTTCCATCTTTACTCCCAATGCCTTAAACACCAGTTGAACATCCATAGCTGTGTCTATTTCAATATCATACCCACAAATATTCTCCAGCCTAAAAATATAACTTTGTAACTCCGCATTCATCTTCTGTGTATCCATAAACATTTCTTCGCCATATGCTGCTTTCTGAAGCTGCGAATACAGTTTTTTCTGAATTCGACGATCTTCAAAATCTAAAGCAAATGGATTCACAACTACCTCCATGCATTTTTCAATATCAAGGATTGTGTCGTCATTTGATAGAACAAATTCTCCTTCTTCACCGTTTACCTGTGAATTTAGAAGATGTACATATTTTTGAAAAAGAACTGGTGATTCAATAATCCACTCTGTTGTTTTTCTGCAATCCAACTCTATCGTGTTCTCCATATCCAAATGCGCAAGTTTCATAAAATCACCAGCCTTTCATCACTATCCAAAACTTCCGACTTTACTTCTCCAACAATTAAATCCATTTTTGAATATTGTTTCTCTGTCACAGACAGTAACTGAACCAACCCCTCCGGTGGACTATTTTTATGTATACTGTCTACAATACTCTTTACCCCAGTTCCATTCAATGCAATTTTGCAATACACAGACTCCTGTAGCATCAAAAATCCGTTTTTAAGTAAGAATTTCCGGAATTTAGTGTACTCACGTCGTTGCTCTGACGTAACCACCGGAAGGTCAAAAAATACCAATACTCTCATAAACCTATAACTCAAATTTATAAAATCGGATCAAAGCACTGTCATTCTCATTTAATGCATCAAACACACTTTTACAGTATATCTTAATCGCATTATTCACATACTGTTTCCTTCCATCTATCACAACTTCCTGATTTAAAATATCCACAAGGCGCATTTTTTCATCCTGTGCAAATTCTGTCATGGGCATATTTACCACTTCGCGGTCAATCAAAATACGGAATGGTTCCATCAGATCCGAAGCAAAATTAAACTGATTAAACATATTATCATGAAACAATCCCAGCTGCGTGATGTATCCGCCTGCAACAATTTCTCTTGTAAAAGCAGATAGAATAATACTATATCCATAATTTAATGCCGCATTTACTAAACAATCTTCCGTTCTGGTAAATGAAAGCCCAAACAATGCATTAAAATATACTTTTGCAGCGTGTCCTTCTCTGTTTGTCTCATCCTTCCAGCAAATCTCATTTAAATACGACTGCAGTACTCCCGATTCCTCCTTTCCCAGGTATTCCAACAGTTCCTTTTGCTTTCGTATTTTCTCTGTTACAATTTCTGTCCATACTGCATCTTTGATGTTACGATTCCACTGAATCTGCTTTCGAACTTTATTACTGGTATCATGGCTTCCATAATATCCGATCAATTCAGAAGATGGATTTCTTTTCTCATCACAAAAAATTACTTTAATCTTCTTTTTTGTCAGTTCAGTCAATAAACTGGTCGTAATTGACACTGCTGTAGACTCAATTAGAACAGTTGATATTTCCCCAAGATGGATTTTTGTCACTTCCTCATTTCGTACTACCATATATCCTAATTGATAATCCAATTTTGCACGCTTAGAAATGACAACTACTCGCCAACTCATAAATTCTGTAAATCAATCACTTGTTCATAAATACCTGTTGGTGACTGATTTACAATACAAACATTTTCATAACTGGATATATTCTTACTCATTGTCAAAACTCCCCCCGCCTTCTCGTCAATTAATTTCAAATCCGCACTTATTCTGTTACATTGAAAAATATGTAAAATTTCATATAACACCTGACATTTCTCTTCTATTTCTAAACTGTTAAATTTATCTTTTTTAGCTAAAATCTTTTTCCCCAATCCTCCCAAACGATTACTATAAACTGTATTATTAAGCTTATATGCAAATTCATCGTATAGCGCATTTAACATTGTAGAATCTAAGTTATCTGACTTGTAAACTTTAACTTCTTTATTTTCTTTCCTGCGATTAATAAACTTAATTACTTTCTTTAAAACAACCTCATTTTGTGGTGATAATACTAACTGAATTGCACCTTTTAATACTAATTGTTTTGCCTGTCTTGCAGTAACACACATAAAGAATCCATCAATTTGGAACAATGAATCAAATCTAATTTTATCAAGCAAAACAACAGGATTAATCAGCTCTTTTTCTTCAATCAAATACCTGCACAGCTTCTCTTTGCTCTCTTCCACCTGTTTCTTCAATCGAATAGGAATATACTCAATTGTACGTTTTTTCTGACCTTTCTTATCATCAGATTCCACCAAAACAAAATAAGCTCCTGCTTCTTTATTGTACCCGCCATATTTTGCAATATTCTGCAGCCTGTTATCACTTCCTTTAATCGGAATCTGCCCTTTACCTTTTTTCATAAGCTGCTGATCAAACAATCCACCCGTAGCTTCATGAACTCTACGTGTAACTAGAATATTATTCTTTTTCATAACAGCCCGAACAGTTCCAATTGTTCCATTCTTACCAGAAACCCAGGCTATTTCTCCATTTCTTTCTACCTTACCATCTGTAAACAACTTTTTAAGGTTATAGCTTCGATTTGAATGACTTTCAATAAAATTCACCGGACTTTTTGTAAATTTTATCAGGTACGTATTTCCAACAACCACATTTAAATAGGCATCTTTCGCATGATGAAGATCATTCATTTCTCTTATCTTGACAAACTCGAATCTACGCCGAAAATCAGAAACTGTCCTTGCCTTCACATAAACTATTTCCGTCTCTGGTAATGCCTGTTTTAAAATGTCTGCTACAACCTTCGTTGTCTGCCGGTTTTCTACTAACTGTCTTGAAATAAAATCTGCCAACTCTCCTGGTTCAAATTCTGTAGCACGGGTTAACCTCTTATATTTTTCCAGTGAGATCAGTCCTGCTAACTGCAACTGTTTCCAAAAAGCTCTCCTGCTTTCCCGTATCTTTGCCTGAATTGGATATATATCTGTTTTTTCCTGATTTGCTGTTCTTTTTACAAGTACACGATTGTCTATACTGTCATCCATTGTTTTTGATTGCGGATAAATATGATCTATGTCGTATTTCTGATTATCCCATAATTCGTTTATATCAATACGTTCTTCTGTATACATACATCTTCCCATCTGTGTATAATACAGAAACAATTTATCACTTCTTAAATCTGCATCCGAACTATTTTCCAACTCACCCTGTATTTTTTCATCATACAGCTCTTTTTCATGTGTACGGCAATATTTATAAAATTCCTGCAATCTCTTTTTCCTGGATTCCGTTCTTCCACTATTTGTCTTTTCCCGTGCAACTTCTAAAAAAACTCGTTTTGGTGGATTTCCCTTTATTTTACAAATCTCTTTTACAATTAATAAAGTCTGCCATACCTGTCTCTTTACAGCCGGAGAAATACATAGTTCCTTTACAGACTGATATGTGATCTCCTGCTTCTCTAATTCTCCATTTTCTTTTTCTACTGCTTTCCTAAATAAATATTTCGATCCAAGAAGCTGTGAAAGATTATCCTGAGTCTCCCAAAGAGCTCTTATAATCGTCCATTCCTCACCCGCCAATGCAGGGCTTGTAATTCCACTTAAAAATTTCTCAGATAATCGTCCCCATCCCCTGTACGATAAATTACTCAAGCTTTCTTTCTGTCTATCTGTCAATTGTGGGCAGATTTTTTCAAGCCTTTTCTTTAACAATGAACGTGCATCACCAAAAAGAGTAATATTTAAAATAATTTCTTCTTTCTCTTTTTCGTTTAAAATCACACCTGTTAGTTTCTCTTTAAAATCATGATATGCTGTCAGTGAACCTTTAAAATCGCCATCAATTCCCGTAATAACAGCATTTTCACTTATGAGTCCTTCTTTTCTCAGATAATCCTTCAGTTTCTTCTGTGTGACCTTACGGTATCTTTGAAATACATCTACATAAATCCTCTGTTTCCATTCTACAGATAATACTTCACCATTTACCCGAACATTATTAAGTTCATTAAGCACGTCAAATTTGCTGTATAATAACGAATATTTGGGGAGTACATCTTCATGATCAAGATATGTACATTTGTTGGTCATACGACGGATAAATCTTTCCGCACTGATCTCTTCATTTATCATATCGCTAAAATTCCACGGATATATTTTTCCTGCTTTTCTCTCTGCCCAATTCGTTGTTTTTCCATTTACAGAGATTCCGTTTAACGGTCCTACATAATAAGGAATCCTAAAAGTAAAAATCTTCCGGATTTTTTCTCCATCTTTTTTGAACAACGGAATCTTATCCTCCAGATTTGATATCATCGCATTTAACTCATATAAATGCACCTGATAAGGAACAACACTATTTTCTCCTGTTGTCTGTTTAGGCAAAAAATTGCCAGCTTCCAGTTCCTGCTTTAACCATTCTGTTTTTTCCAGATCATCAATGCGTGCAATTACACTTTTTTTCAGGTATCCGTAGAAATCCTCTTTTGTACATTTTTTTCCTTCAATATTCTTCTTTTTTCCGTTTATCTTTGCTATTCCAACATATGAACAGTAATTTTTATGTTTACCACTTACATCTGAAAATATCTCTCTATATACTTCTTTTGAAAGATTATCCCTTACAAACGCCTTCAGGCGATGCAAATCTTTCCTATGTTTTTTATATAATTGCACTTTTGCGTCTGAAATACAGGAATAATTACCAAGAATATCCGCCAACACAGCCCAATCATATACTGCTTTTGCGCTTTCAATGATCAGATATTTTTCATTCAAACTTGTCTGTATTTCACCTGCATAATCATCAAAACCTGCATCTGCAAAAGAAAGTTTCGGTCTTTCACACTCATCCAAAGATTTATCATTAAAAATATTGCTTAATTTTACAGTTCCGCCCGATATCAATGCCAGTAATTCTTTTTCTTCCGGACAGGTAACTTGAAGAATTTTTATAAGTTTTGTTTTTTTCGCTGACTTAGTCAGGCTTACATCTTTTAAAGTTTCTTCTATTTTTTCATATATTTCTTCATCAATCGTTTTTGCAAAACCTATTTCTTCATCCCTTATTACTTTCAGAAATTGATCAAATGTTGTTCTGAATTCTCTTATTTGCTCTATATTACCCTTCAGCAGAAAATGGCCTCTATGCTTCATCATATGATGCAGCGCCAGATAAACAAGACGTACATCCGGTGTCTCCTGCGTTTGCATAAGATATTTTCTTAAATGATAAATCGTTGGAAATTTCTCATGATACTCTTTGTCTGTAAAATCTTCATCTATGAATAGTGCATACGGTAATTCCGGACAATTTCCATTTTCATCTCTTTTATCTTCAGGATAATAACGGCTTTCCTTCATACGCCTGAAAAATCCAGAATCTTTCTTATTAATCTCTTCTGCAAAAATTTCCTGTAACCATTCAATTCTCTGATTTCTTCGATCCAGTCGCCTTCTGGCTGTTCGATTAATCCTCCTATCTTCAGCCGTATTTGCAGACTCAAATAATCTGGTTCCCCACATAGCTTTTCCATGAGCACGCAATACACGATACTGGTCATCTGTAACCGCCCATCCAACAGATCCACTTCCCATATCCAAACCTAAAAAATAATCCTTCTCCATCGCGGCCTCCTTATCAAGTATTTTGTTTAATTTTATCATACTTTTATTAATTCTGAATATTTTTTATCTGTTTCTTGTATTTTTGCAAAACAAAAGAGCTACCGGAAAAACCGATAGCTCTCATTTCCACACACTGTGGGTCATTTCTTCAATGACGTGTTCGATAAATCGTTATTTGAACTTATGATGTATTAACGTATAGTATGTATATACTATATAATGTTCTTTCAGTTCAGTCAAGATTTTTCCTCAGATTTCTCGATTTTTAATTTTATTTCAAAACATCATTTTCAAACCATAGTACAGTTTTTCATAGAAACAAACTTCTTAAAGTCATATTTTCTCATAGTGGCGGGTTTCACCAAATCTAATAAAAATATATTTTAACCAAATTCAACTTACTCCCCGCACACTCTTGATTAATCAATCATTATTTATGATTAATTTTTCTATTTTCTTTTTCACTTTTCCATTCGCAGAGTCATCCTTGCCATAATTCTTATCTATCTGTTCTTCAAATTCCCGCACTTGATCAGTGATTCCCAACATATCCATGTGAAGAATTTCTCCTATATTGATCATCATCCGGTAAGACGGGTTGGGGATTTGGCCTTTCTCAAATCTTCTAAAATGAGAACTTGAATATCCTAATTGCTCAGCAAGCTTTCCTTGCGTTATGCCTCTTTTTTCCCTCATTTTAGAAACAGCATATCCCCAAATTTCGTAGTCTTCCATCCTATGGTACCTCCTCCTGTATTATGATATTTTTAGCTTTTCTGAGTTTCACAGTTATCACCTCCTACTATATCTGACTTTCTTGAAAGAACATATTTATTTTATCATATATTGTTCCAATATGGTGCGCTCATATATGAGCGCTTGTCATTAACTTATTCTCTTTAAATATAAAAAGAGAGCTACTGCGAAACAGATGATTTATTCACCTGTCACGCAACAGCTCTTTCTTCATTTTATCTTCAGCAAAATCAATTGAATATTCGTTTATTACTCATACCCCAATAACATCTCTGAAATTTATTAAATTAAATTCAGCACCTTCATCGCATTACTCTCCGTCACAGCCACAACCTCCTCGCAGCTTATACCCTTAATCTCTGCAATCGTCTTCACAACCTCCGGCAGATACAGGGAGCTGTTTCTCTTTCCACGATTTGGCACAGGTGCCATGTACGGGCAATCGGTTTCAAGCAGGATCTGATTCAGGGGTGCGTACTCCACCACTTCTTTCAGCTTCCGTGAATTCTTAAAAGTAACCACTCCACCGATTCCCAGGTAGAGTCCCATATTCAGGTATTCCCTTGCGATCTCCTTACTATAGGAAAAGCAATGGATGATCCCTCCATACATTCCATCCCTCATATACTCTCTCACAATATTCAGCGTATCCTCCGCTGCATCCCGACTATGGATCATAAATGGGAGCTTCTTTTCACGGGCGATGTCCATCTGCTGGCGGAATACTTTCTGCTGAAGAAGGTGCTCTTCCCTCTCCTTATGCCAGTAATAATCCAGGCCGATCTCGCCTACGGCTACTGTCTTTTCCATGTCGCAATATTTTCGGATCTCATCCAGAACAGCTGCATCTACCTTATCCGCATCATCCGGATGAACCCCCACTGCACCATAAACAAACGGATACTTTTCCACCAAATCATAAACCCGGTCAAAATGTCCCACGGAAGCACACACATCCACAATATGCCCAATCCCGTTCTCCTGCATACTCTCAAGCATCTCAAACCGATCCTCGTCAAAAGCCTCATCGTCATAATGGGCATGGGTATCAAAAATCATAGCCTTATCCACAGACATCTCGTCACCGACAGAAACTTTTCCACCTTTCAGCACTCTTGTAAACACACCTTCCCGTGGCATGATGCACTCACCCATCTTCTGGAAAATGGCACAGCCATTGTGGCACTCTTTTCCGATCTGAGTCAGCTCCAGCACAACTTCGCCACAGCGAAATCTGGTACCAACCGGAAGCTTCGCAAGATCAATCCCTTCCACAACCAGATTCTCACCAAAAGCACCATCCTCAACCTCTGCGCCCTTTGCACGAAATGCATCGATCTTTTCACCGGAAAGAAGACTCACCTGCCGATGCCACTTCCCAGCATGAGCATCCCCCTCAAGCCCCCAATCCTCCACAAAAACCGCAGACCCGACATTCTTCTTCTGTGTTCCTTTCTTCTCACTGATACAAACCGCAAGTACTTTTCCCATAGCAAACTCCTATTAATCACACATCATTACCAAATTTATTCCTATATCACACCAGCAATATTGATTTCCAAAACCTACCACATGTAACTCTCAAGCCTCAGGAATTATGAATCGCTGGAGATGAATTTTAATCATAAAACCTACCACATCCAACAGCCAGCCCAACGGAGGCAGGGCCAGTACGGTGACGTTAGCGGAGCGGCCGTCGAGAGGCGAGTATAGCTGCTGCCACCGAGCGCCCTGTTTGAGCCGCAGGCGAGTTGGCGCGAATGGCAGCAAATCAGCGACGCAGCCGAACAGGCCGCGCAGCGTGTCACCGTACTGGCCCTGCCTCCGTTGGGCGTCCGTTCGTTAGTCTAAGTATACACCACACACTACCGTCCGCATTCTCCAGCATCGCCGGTCAAAATCTCAATCCCATGCCCCAACGCCTCAATAATAACCTCCAGGCACTCCCTGACAGCCTTAGGGCTCCCTGGCAGATTAACGATCAGCGTTCCCTTCCGGATCCCAGCCGTAGCCCGGCTCAGCATCGCCCGCTTCGTGATCGTCAGACTAAACGCCCGCATCGCCTCCGGAATCCCCGGAACACGCCTCTCTATCACATCCTCCGTAGCCTCCGGTGTCACATCCCTCTGAGAAAAACCGGTGCCGCCCGTAGTCAGGATCAGCTCCGCAAGCCCCAGATCCGCAATCTCAGCCATTCTGGCACCCAGCATCTCACGGTCATCCGGCAAAATATCCATAGAAACGACCTGATACCCGGCCGCCTCCACGATCTCCTTCACAGCAGGACCACTAAGATCCTCCCGCTCACCTTTGTACCCCTTATCACTTGCAGTGATCACAGCAACTCTCTTCATCCTTCAACCTCCGATCTGCGCCATACAAAGCTTCTCCGTCTTATCTTCCTTCTGTTTCTCCAGGCTGCCGCCAAAAACATGCCCGTCCGGTTTCTCCGCAAGAGCTTCCAGAATCACCTTTTTCATCTCCTCATCCGAACCACCATTTCGGATCACCGCCCGAAGATCCCGCCCCGCCGCATACTGCAGACAGGTTTTCAGAAATCCCTGGGAAGTCAGCCGGATCCGGTTACACTCCCCGCAGAATTTATGGCTTACCGCGCTGATAAATCCGATCTTTCCGGAAAAACCCTCCACATCATAATAGTGACAGGGACCGTTTCCCAGCGGCTCCCCCTCATAGATTGAAAAAGGCGGAAGTTTTTTCCCAAGGATCTCCAGCAGTTCCTCTTCTGATACTCCCCGGAAATCTTTTCCCATGCCAATGGGCATCATCTCAATAAAACGTACATGCACCTTATGGTCCCGGGCAATCAAAGCGATCTGGCAAAGATCCTGCTCCGGAATTCCCAGCGGCACACAGTTGATCTTCAGAGAAATCTCCGGATACCCCAGCGCCTCCCGGATTCCTTCCAGTGTCCGTCCAAGCTCATCTCTTCTGGTGATCCGTCTGCTGCAGGCCTTGTCCATAGTATCCAGACTAATGTTCAGTCCGTCCAGTCCCGCCTGGGCAAAATCCCTCATCTGCTCTTTCAGCAGCACACCATTTGTAGTCAGAGTCACTTTCTCGATCCCCGGCATCTTTTTCAGTTTTTCCACAAGCTTGGGCATCCGAGGTCTCACCAGCGGTTCCCCACCGGTGAGCTTGATCTTTCGGATTCCCAACTCTGCCATCACCCGGCAGATCCTCAAAATTTCCTCTTCCTGCAAAATGAGGGAGCGCTCTACGTGCTGCACTCCCTCCTCCGGCATACAATAAATACACCGCAAATTACATCTGTCAGTTACGGAAATCCTGAGATAATCAATGTTTCTTCCGCACCTGTCTATCATTATTTTTCCTCAAAACGGAAATCTCCGCTTTTGCCTCCTGTTTTTTCTTCCAGATGGATATCCGACATAACCATACGCTTATCGATAGCTTTACACATATCGTAAATTGTCAGAAGCGTTACCTGAACACCCGTCAGCGCTTCCATCTCCACGCCGGTTTTTCCCTCTGTTTTTACTGTACAGAATACTCGGATCACACCCTTATCCTCATCCGTCTCAAAATCCACCGAGCATTTCTGGATGGGAAGAGGATGGCACATGGGGATCAGGTCAGAAGTACGCTTCACACCCATGATACCCGCCACACGGGCCACCCCAAGCACATCACCCTTTTTCACATTTCCGCTTTTTACCGCGTCCATGATCTCCGGGCTTACCTGAATGGAACCGGTAGCTGTCGCCGTACGGTGAGTGTCCGGTTTATTGGACACATCCACCATAACAGCATTGCCATTTTCATCAAAATGATTCAGTTTCATATTTAACAGATCTCAGCGCCTGCAGGCATCTCTTTCTCCGGTACCATCAGGGAAAGATTTCCATCTGCATCCTCTGCACAGAGGATCATACCCTCGCTGAGGATTCCTGCAAGTTTGGCAGGTTTCAGATTTGTAACAACCATAACTTTTTTGCCAACCATTTCCTCTGCGGAATAGTGAGCCTTGATTCCGGATACGATCTGACGTACCTGGCTTCCGATCTTAACCTGGGAGCAGAGAAGCTTTCTGGATTTCTTAACCTCCTCGCAGGCAATGATCTCGCCAACCTGGAACTGAAGTTTTTCAAAATCATCAAAAGTGATCTCCGGTTTTGCCTCGATGTCGATCACATCTTTGGCTTCCTCTTTCTCCTCTTTTACTTCTTCCTTTTTCTCTTCTTTCTTCGGATGAAGTTTCTCAACTTTCTCAAGAACCTCTTTCAGGTCAAGTCTTGCAAAAAGGATCTCCGGTTTGTCAGTTACACGGTTTCCTGACGGATAAAGACCAAACTGCTCCATATCCTCAAGAGTTCTCTCGTTTGCGTTGAGCTGTACAAGAATGCGCTCTGTTGTACGCGGCATAAAAGATTTCAGAAGAGATGCGCCGATGCAGATTCCCTCAACCAGGTTGTAGAGAACCGTTGCAAGACGATCCTGTTTTGTCTCATCCTTTGCAAGTGCCCACGGCATTGTCTCATCGATATATTTGTTGCAACGTTTGAACAGGGAGAATACCTCTGTAATGGCATCTGCAACACGAAGTTTGTCCATTTTTGCGGAAACGTTCTTCGGAACCTGAAGGATGAAATTCTTAAGATCCTCATCAACCGGCTCAGTAACGTTCTTGTTCTCAACGATTCCGTTGAAATATTTATTGGACATGGAGATTGTACGATTTACAAGGTTTCCAAGTGTATTTGCAAGATCGGAATTCAGTCTCTCAACCATCAGCTCCCATGTGATGACACCATCATTCTCAAACGGCATCTCGTGGAGTACGAAATAACGGACAGCATCTACACCGAAGAACTCAACAAGCTCATCTGCGTAAATTACATTTCCTTTGGATTTACTCATTTTTCCATCGCCCTGAAGAAGCCACGGATGTCCGAATACCTGTTTCGGAAGCGGAAGATCCAGAGACATCAGGAAGATCGGCCAGTAAATAGTATGGAAACGGATGATATCTTTACCGATAAGGTGAAGATCTGCAGGCCAGTATTTGTTGAATTTCTCGCTGCTGTTTCCGTCACAGTCATAGCCGATACCTGTGATATAGTTTGTCAGGGCATCCAGCCATACATATACAACGTGCTTCGGATCAAAATCTACCGGAATTCCCCATTTGAAGGATGTTCTGGATACACAGAGATCCTGAAGACCCGGAAGAAGGAAGTTGTTCATCATCTCGTTTTTACGGGACTCCGGCTGGATGAAATCCGGATGTGTGTTGATATAGTCAATAAGTTTATCTGCATATTTGCTCATTTTGAAGAAATATGCCTCTTCTTTAGCAGGTACGCATGGACGTCCGCAGTCCGGGCATTTACCGTCTACAAGCTGAGACTCTGTGAAGAAAGACTCGCATGGGGTACAGTACATTCCCTCATAATGACCTTTGTAGATATCTCCCTTTGCATACATTTTTTTGAAGATCTTTTTGACCTGCTCTTCATGGTCTTTATCTGTTGTACGGATAAATTTATCATAGGATGTGTTCATCAGATCCCAGATACGTTTGATCTCACCGGAAACGTTATCTACGAATTCCTTCGGTGTAACACCAGCTTCCTCGGCCTTCAGCTCGATCTTCTGGCCATGCTCATCAGTACCTGTCTGGAAATATACGTCATATCCCTGCTGTCTCTTAAAACGTGCGATGGCATCTGCAAGAACAACCTCATAAGTATTTCCGATATGCGGTTTACCGGATGTGTACGCAATGGCAGTGCTGATATAATATCTCTGCTTTTCCATTTTTCTTTCCTCCATAATATAAAAAATAATTGTATGCTTACTCATAACTGACTGAAAGTATATTCAGCCAAAACAGGAAAAATCCTGTCGATGCCATTGGAAGATTACAATGTAATTTCCTGTGACATAAAAAAACGTCTTCTCATACCACTTGCGATATGAGAAGACGAGTTATTACCCGTGTTACCACTTCTGTTCGTTCCTGCCTCGCGGCAAAAACCTCATCAGGTACAGCAAACTCTATACCCTTCCGCTATAACAGGCGGTCCTGTCACTGCCTGCCGGTGTCCATTAAACGGGACATTCGCATTCCGCTTATCGCATTCAAACCGGGTCAGCAATGCCTCTCTGAAGCCATCTTCCATCTGCGCCTGCACATCCCTCTCAGTCTCGGAACTCTTGCACAAAATGAATCTTCACATTTCACTCTGCTGCATATCCATAAACGCAATCGCTTCATAATCTGCGTTCAAAAAAGTCCTCCGGGGATTTCCCTGTAGTGTGGTGTACACATGTACTCTCTTCTTCCACGAGTTTTCCATATGAGAAAATCGTAACACATTTCCAGTGGTTTGTAAACGGGGAAATATTAATTTACGGTTACTTTACATTTCACAGTTTTGGTTCCGGATTTCACGGTGATCACTGCAGTTCCTTTTGCTTTTGCGGTGATCTTGCCGTTGGAAGCTACAACTGCTACGGATGTTTTGCTGGATGTATAAGTTACTTTTTCCTGGCTTGTTACCGGAGCGAGAACTGGCTGTAATACCCTGCTCTGGCCTTTCTTTAAAGTTACTCCTGCCGGGATTCCGGAGATTTTTGTTGTTTTTACAGTTGTCGGCTGAACAGTAACTTTCACTGTTTTCTTAAGACCACTCTTTAATGTGATCGTAATCGTTGCAGTTCCCTTCAATGCACCGGCTGTAACTGTGCTGGTTCCATTCGTTTTTCCGGATACTGTGACAACCTTTGTATTACTGGATTTCCAGGAAACGATGGAGTCACCGCTTTTCAGGCCGGAAACTTTCAGCACTGTCGTTTTCTGTTTTGTCTTTAAGAGAAGTGAAGTTACGGAAGTTTTCATATATGGTGTTAATTTCTTTCCATAATCTCTGGTCTCTGTTTTCTGACAGGTATCGCAGATACGTGTCTGAACTTCCGGTTTGAATACTGTTGCTGCTGTTTTTGTAGTCCATGCTGTAAAGCTGTGGCCAATTGCAGGAATTTCTTTCTGCTCGCCAAGGATCTTTTTGCAGACACTGCAGTACGGAATTTCCATTCCTTCTTTTTCACAGGTAGCTGCTTTTATCACAAGCATTGTTTCTGTATGACCCAATGCCGGAATCTCCTGCTGCTCTTTCAGAGTTTTTCCGCAGGCTGTACAATGGCTTCCTTCCGTTTTTCCTGGTGTTTCACAGGTTGGCTCTACTGCCTTATCTGTAACCGCTTCTTTATGACCGGTTGCCGGAACTTCTTTCTGTTCCTTCAGTATTTTACCGCAGATAAAACAATGACTTCCTGCCGTTTTTCCTGCCTCCTCGCAGGTCGCTGCTACTGCCGGATCAATGGTTTCTGTATGGCCAAGAGCCGGAATTTCTTTCTGCTCTTTCAGTACTTTGCCGCAGACGGAACAATGACTTCCTTCCGTTTTTCCTGGTGTTTCACAGGTGGCGGCTGTTGCCTCATCGGTTACTTTTTCTGTGTGTCCGGTTGGCGCAATTTTTTCCTGTTCTTTCAGTACTTTGCCGCAGGTCTGGCAATGGCTGCCTTCGGTCTTTCCGGATTCTTCGCAGGTTGGAGCTACGGCTTTATCGATCACTGCTTTATGATCTGTTACCGGAAGCTCTTTATGGCTGTTCAGAATTTTGTGGCAGGTGCTGCAGTATACCAGGGCATTTCCCGGTTCCTGACAGGTCGCTGCTTTTGTTACCATTTCCGCTTCTTTGTGTCCCTGTGCCGGAATTTCCTTCTGGGCTTTCAGGATCTTATCGCAGATCTTACAATGACTTCCCTCAGTTTTTCCTGCTGTTTCACAGGTGGCTTCTATGGCCTTATCAATGACTTCTTTATGTCCAAGAGATGGCGTTTCTTTCTGAACTCTCAGTACTTTACCGCAGACTGCACAATGGCTTCCTTCGGTTTTTCCTGATTCTTCACAGGTTGCTGCTACTGCCTCATCGGTTACTTCCTGATGCTCGATCATCGGAAGTTTTTCTGTTCTGGTTTTCTCGCAGTTTGTACAGGTGTAGCTCTGCTCACCTTCTTCGGTACAGGTTGCTTCTTTGACAATTTCTCCTGCTTCCCAGTTATGTCCGATGGCTGGAATTTCTTCCTGTTCCTTCAATATTTTACCACATACTGAACAGTGGATTCCTTCGGTTTTTCCTGGTTCTTCGCAAGTTGCTGCTACTGCCTCATCGGTCACTTCCTGATGCTCGATCATCGGAAGTTTTTCTGTTTTTGTTTCTTTGCAGTTTGTACAGGTGTAGCTCTGCTCACCTTCTTCGGTACAGGTTGCTTCTTTGACGGTTTCTCCTGCTTCCCAGTTATGACCGGTTGCCGGGATTATTTTCTGCTCTTCTAATACTTCACCGCAGACGGAGCAATGGATTCCCTCAGTTTTTCCATCTTCGGTACAGGTTGGTACTACAGGATCAACCGTTATCGGATCATGGCCTGTCGCCGGAATTTCTTTCTTATCGGTCAGGATCTTATGACAGGTGCTGCAAAATACCATCGCATTTCCTGGCTCTGTACAGGTTGCGGCTTTGGTTACTACTTCGACTTCTGTATGTGGAGATGCCTCAATCTCCTCCTGGGATTCAAACACTTTACCGCAGACAGAACAATGGCTTCCTGCTGTTTTTCCTGGTTTCTCACAGGTTGCATCTTCTGCTTTATCGTCCACGATCGTATGGCCGGTTGCCGGAATTTCTTTTTCATCCGTCAGGATTCTCTTACAGCTGCTGCAGTATACCAGGGCATTTCCCGGTTCTTCACAGGTCGCTACTTTGGTTACTACTTCTACTTCTGTATGAGCAAGACGTGGAATTCCCTTTCGTGGTTCCAGGACTTTCTGGCATACAGAACAGTAGCTTCCGCCTGTCCATCCCATGGATTCACAGGTTGGTGCGATCTCTGCATCGGCTACTTTTCTGTGGCCGGTTGCCGGAATCTTTTTGTGATAATTTAAAACTTTCTCGCAGGTACTGCAATATACAAGAATGTTTCCTGTCTCTTCGCAGGTTGCTTCTTTTGTTATGATCTCAGCTTCTTTATGACCCAGTGCCGGAATCTCTTTCTGGGCCTTTAAAACTTTCTCGCAGGTCTTACAGTGGCTTCCCTCTGTTTTTCCTGTTTTCTCACAAGTCGGGTCTACGGCCTCGTCGATTACTTCTTTATGACCGGTTGCCGGAACTTCTTCCTGCGCTTTTATAATTTCGTTGCATACAGAACAGCGGATTCCTGCTGTTTTTCCTGCTTCCTCACAGGTCGGTGCTATAGCTTCATCGATCACCTCTGTATGACCCAGGGCAGGGATTTTTTCTGTTTTGGTTCCCTGGCATTTTGTACAGGTGTAACCCTTCTCGCCTTCCTCTGTGCAGGTTGGATCTCGAAGGATTTCTCCCTCTTTCCAGTCATGGCCGGTTGCAGGGATCACTTTCTGGAACTCAAGGATCTTTCCGCAGACAGAACAGTGTTTTCCTTCTGTTTTTCCATCTTCGGTACAGGTTGGCTCTACGGCCTTATCTGCTACCTCGGTATGGCCTGTTGCCGGGATTTCCTTTTTATCAGTAAGAATCTTATGGCAGGTGCTGCAGTATACCATTGCGTTTCCTGATTCTTCACAGGTTGCTGCCCTGGTTACCAATTCTACTTCTGTGTGACCAGTTGCTGGAATCTCTTCCTGTTCTTTTAAGATCTTTCCACAGATCTCGCAGTGGGTTCCTTCGGTTTTTCCTGCTGTTTCGCAGGTCGCTTCTATTCTTTCATCTGTTACCTCGGCATGTCCACGAGCCGGGATCTCTTCCTGTGCCTGGAATACGAAATCGCATCTGGAGCAGTGGCTTCCCTCGGTCTTTCCAGGTGTTTCACAGGTCGGGTCTATGGCTTCATCCTTTACTTTCTCATGGCCTAAAGCGGAAATACTTTCTGTCATGGTGTTTCCACAGTTCATACAGATCAGTGTACGCTCGCCATCTTCGGTACAGGTTGCTTCTTTTGTAATTTCTTTTTCTGTCCAGCTATGTCCTGTCGGAGGAATTTCCTGCTGCGTCTGAAAAACAAATCCACATTCAGAACAATGGCTTCCTTCGGTTTTTCCCGGCGTCTCGCAGGTCGGTGCTACATATGCATCTTCAACTATCGTATGTCCGGTAGCCGGAATTTCTTCCTGGGCTTTGAGCACAGTACCACAGACAGAGCAATGGCTTCCCTCGGTTTTTCCTGCTGTTTCACAGGTCGCTGCTACACCTTCATCAATCACCACATTATGTTCCTGAAGCGGAATCTCTTCTTCATAAAACTCTCCGCAAAGACTGCAGATCATCTTTTTCAGGCCGGTTTCTGTGCAGGATGCCGGATGTATGATCGTTTCTTCATAAGAATGGTCGTGGTTCGGATCATAATTATAGTACACCGTTGCATGGTTAATATCATCTTCTGTTAAACCATATTTATCCCATTCTGCCTTTGAGCCGGTGTATCGGATCGCGGAAAGGCCACTGCACTCTGCAAAAGCGGTGTTTGCAATATCAGTTACCGTATTCGGGATTGTGATAATATTAAGATTCTCACATGATTTAAACGCATTCTGGTTGATATCAGTTACACTTTCCGGTATTTCAATTCTTCTGATACCGGAGCAATACTCAAATGTGTTATCACTGATTTCTGTAAGCTTCTCTGAAAGTTTCACAGTTTCAAGACTGGAACAACCGGAAAATGCACTGCTTCCAATGTTGCTGACTTTGTCCGGAACTGTAATTTCTTTTAAGCTGCTACAGGAAGCAAATGTTCCACTTCCAATATTTTTCAACACAGCTGGAAGTATTACTTTTTCCAGCGAAGAACACCTTTCAAACGCATTATCACCAATGTTTCTTACATTTTCCGGTATCACAATTTCCTTCAACGCCGTACAATTGGAAAATGTCCCTTCCTGTATATTGATAATACCGCCCGGTAATTCAATACCTGTCAGACTGCTGCAGTTCTGAAATGCTCTCTGATCAATCTCTGTTACTGTTTCAGGGATTGTAACAGTTTTAAGACTTTCGCAGGTATTAAACAGATATTCTGGAAGAGTTGTAACACCTTCCGGAATTGTGATCGAAGTGATTTTTTTGCAATCCCCAAAAGTCTCTGCTCCAAGTTCCTTCAGATCTTTTGGCAGTGTCAGTTCAACAAGATTTTCACAGCCATAAAACGCTTGCCTTCTTATGTACTTTACATTATCCGGAAGCGTTACACGCTTTAAGTTCCGGCATCCGTCAAAAGTACCTTCCTGAATTTCACTGATTCCCTCCGGAAGTTCCGCTTTTTTTAGTTTACTGCATTCTGCAAAAGTTCTTTCTCCAATTTTTGTAAGGCTTTCAGGAAATATAACCTCTATAAGGTTACTGCAATTCCGGAACGCCTGGCTGGAAATACTTTTAAGTCCTTCCGGCAAACTTATTTCTTCAAGACTTATGCAGCTATAAAATGCATTTGAACCAATATCTGTAACATTTGTAGAAATTGTAACTTTTTCAATATTATTCCATCCTGAAAAAGCAGATTCTCCTATCTCCGTGATCCCATCTTCTACACTTACTTCAAATATGTAATTTTTATAACTGTTCCATGGCTCCAGAGTATCACTTTGATTCAATATTGCTCCATCGCCTTTAAATACCAGTTTCCCGTCTTTATACAGAATCCAGCTGATCGAGCCATTATAGCCTGATGCACGGACACTGTTATCTTTGTCAATTGCCTCTGTTCTAGTAGATCCGCAGGATTTACAGGTATATGTCCTTTCTCCTACTTCTGTTGCCGTAGGATATTTGGTTATTTTTCCTTCGTCCCAGCTGTGGCCGGTTGCCGGAATTTCTTTCTGTTCCTGATAGACCTCACCACATACAGAACAGTGACTTCCTTCTGTTTTACCCGGTGTTTCGCAAGTTGGTGCTACTGCCTCATCAATGACTTTCGTGTGGCCGGTTGCCGGAATTTCTTCTGTTTTTGTTTTCTGGCATCTTGTACAGGTGTATTTTTTCTCACCTTTCTCTGTACAGGTTGCAGGAGTGACTTCACTCTCTTCCCAGTCATGTCCCAGCGCCGGGAAAAGTTCCAGCTGTTCCTGAAGGATTTTTCCACATACAGAACAATGACTTCCTTCAGTCTTTCCATTTTCTTCACAGGTCGCCTCTATCGCTTCGTCTTTTACCACTGTGTGTCCGGCAGGTGGAACTTCTTCCTGTTCTTTCAGGATCTCATTACATACAGAACAGTGACTTCCTTCTGTCTTTCCACTTTCTTCACAGGTCGGTGCTACTGCCTCGTCAATAACCTCTTTATGTCCGGCAGCCGGAATTTCCTCTTTATAGGAATCTCCGCAAAGACTGCATACCATCTTCTGGAGGCCTTTTTCTGTACATGTGCTTGCTTCTATGACATGTGGTTCATAAGAATGTTCATGGTTTGGATCGTAATTATAATAAACAGTTGCGTTGTGAATATTGCTGCTCGTTAAACCAAGCTTATCCCATTCTTCTTTTGAACCGGTAAATCTGATAACTGAAAGACCCCAGCTGGAATTAAGAGCCTCTTTACTGATACTTGTTACAGTATTCGGTATAAGAAGAATACTGTTTCCAGCTTCCGAAAAACTGTCTTTTCCTATACTTGTAATTCCTTCCGGTATTGTAACTTCTTCAAGGTGATGGCATCCCATAAACATGCCCTCTGTAATACCGGAAATGTTTTTTGATAATGTTACTTTTCTGAGTTTATGGCACTGACCGAATATTTTTTCCCCAATATTTTTAATGCTGTCTGGCAGCACAATTTCTTTCAGTTCTTCACAATAATAAAATGCCATATCTCCAAGGCTCTCTACACCGTCCGAAATTGTCGCAGTTTCCAGCACTACGCACCCATCAAAAGCTTCTGCACCAATACTTTTTACACTGCCTGGAATATTAATGGACTGAAGACTGCTGCAATTACCAAATACATTGTCTCCGATCGTTTTTACATTGTCCGGAATATTAATGGACTGAAGACTGCTACAGTGGGAAAATGCACCATTTCCAATATTCTCTATGCTGTCTGACAACGTAACTTTCTGAAGATTTGTACAACCATCAAATAACCCTACCGGTATATCCGTAACTTCAGCTGACAGTACAACCTCCGACAAACTGCTGCAATTACCAAACGCTTCTGTTCCAATACTTTTTACTTTATCTGGTATTGTTATTTCTTCCAGAGACTAACATTGATAAAAAGCATACTGGTCAATATTCCTTACATTATTCGGAATATTAACAGATCTCAGGCTGATGCAGCCATAAAATGTATATTGTTCTATATTGGTAATGTTTTCCGGAAGAACAAGTTCTGATATTTTTTTACAGCCCCAAAATGCTCTTTCTCCGATTCTCGTTACTGTATTCGGAATATTAACACTTTCCAGACTGATACAGTCCTCAAATGTATAGCCTGGAATTGTATATATTTTTTCAGGAATATTTACTTTCGTAAGTTTTTTGCATCCGTAAAAAACGTTTGTCCCCATACTTGACAGACTTTCCGGCAACACAACTTCTGTAAGATTTTCGCAATTCTCAAACTCACCATTTCCAATACTTGCCAGTCCCTCTGGAAGTGTTACACTTGTCAGACCGCTGCATTCCCAGAAAACGCCCCAGTCCATTGTCGCAACTTTATCCGGGATTTTAACGCTCTGCAGTTTCGTACAATATGCAAAAGCCTGCTCCCCAATTGTTATAATACTGTCCGGCAGATCAATGCTGGTAAGACTCACACATTTTGTAAACATGCATTCCGGAATTGCTTTAAGATTTTTCGATAATGTTACATGCTCCAGACTTGTACATTCCTCAAACAGTTTTCTTCCAACTTCTACAACGCTGTCTGCAATTGTAACGTTTTCAAGAATGCCACATCCGAAAAAAGCATAATCGCCAATATATGTAATTCCATCTTCCACTGTCAGACTTGTTATCTGGCTCTTGTAACTGTTCCATGGTACCGATGTTTCACTATAATATGGAGGTACCAGACCATTTCCTGAAATTACCAGCTCTCCGTCCTCATATAAAGTCCATGTAACATTATCATTTACAGCTCCACTGGCCGTAACACTCTTCGCAGTCTGCGTATCTACAGAATCTGCACTCTCCCCATCCGAAAACACATCAATCGCAGCTGCATCCGTTTCCTCTTTTTCCAGAGAGTCACCTCCCTGCATATCCTGCTGAAGTTCTTCTTCATTGGATATCTCATCTGAGATATCATTCTGTCCTGAGCTTCCATCAGGAGCTACATCCGCAATATTATTCTGTTCTGCATTTCCATCAGATGCCGCCTCTGAGATATCTCCCTGCACTGCATTCCCACCAGACGCTGCATCCGCAGTATCACCCTGCGCCATACTTACATCAGATGTCCTCTCTGCAATATCCTCTTGCGCCGCACCTTCGTCAAAATTCCCATCTGCTTCTGCAGATGCCGCACTGGCATTTCCAGCCTCCAGTTGTCCTGCTTCCCCATCTGCTATCCCTCCGGAACTGTCCGTCAGAACCCCCGGATCATCAAAAGCAAAAACCTCTGTCGGAGCCGCAGACAAGACCATCACAGATGACAGCATAACTGCCAGAACCTGTTTCAATTTCATTCCCCATCCTCCTGTCTTTTGTCCAATAAAGCGGACATTCACATTCCGCTCTGCTACATGTATATGAACGCAAACACTTCATAACTTACGTTCACACTCTATATCACAATTCTACCCTACATCCCCAAATAAAGCAAAGCCAAACCAGGCATTTCCGGCAGATTTGGCACTACTGCTGATTGTTTCTGCGAGAATTTATCTAATTTTTTCAACAGTGTAAATCCCTTCCGACGTAAGTTGATCCTGTCCGGAAGCCAGTTCCATATCCCTGGAACATTCCCAAATAATCTCTTATAAGTTAATCAAATATTCATACTACACATTCGGCATAAAAAAAACACACAGCAGTTTTCATTCCTGCCATGTGTCATTAACTATCATTCCAAATCTACATCCAGATCAGATAGATATCGCCATCCAAATTCCACCTTATCATGCGTTTCATACACTCACATCCGTCTCTGCCTGTACATCCACCGCCAAACCATCCGAAAAGCAATGGTCGTCAACGTCATACCTGCAGCCATGCTCGCCGCAAAAAGGATCGTATAAATCCCGTCCTTCTGAAAATTCGCCCAGTTCTTCATCATCATCCAGTTCATAGTACGATACAATGCCGCCCCCGGAATCAACGGAATCGTAGCAGAAACCAGAAAAACCGTAACCGGCGTCTTGTGAACCCTCGCCATACACTCCGCATACAAAGTAATCGCCACCGTTGACCAGAAACCACAGACATATGGACTGGGAGTCACAAACTCCACCGCCAGATAAACCGCCCAGGACAAACAGCCCCCCAGAGCCGCAAACCACAATTTTTTACCATGTATATTAAACAACGCCGCAAAACCAAGCGACCCTGTAAAGGATACAATCAGCTGTATGATCTCTCTCATATTTTTCCTCCATATTCATGGACACACCGTTGTCTCTGTTACCGTTCTTCGCCATGATCACATTTCTGCCTGAACCCCCTCAGAACAACAGATTCGCCGCTGTAAAACCAAGTCCCACAACCAGCGCCAGCAAAATCGACTCCATACACCGGATCAAACCCGTAATCGTATCCCCGGAAAACATATCACGCAGCGAATTAGTAAACGCAATACCCGGAATCAGCAACATAATATTACCAATACTGATCAGATCCGCATGATGCCCCAGCCCGATCAGCACAGTAAGATTGGAAAGGACACCACCCGCTCCACAACACAAAAGCACCGTAAGCAGCGAATTCAGCGCCCCCCTTTTCACAAAAGCCTCAAACAACTTCAACGCAATACCGATCAACGCCGAAGCGATCATATCATTAAGATCCCCGCCAAAAAAAACAGAAAACGACCCGGAGATCACCGCATAGATCAAAATCTGCGTCCGAAAAGAATATCCCTTTTTATTCCGGATCACATCCAGCCGCCTCTGAATCTCCTCCGGCTTCGGTCGAAACTCACAGATAAATCTGGAAAGCTGATTCAGATCATCCAGCCTCCCCAGATCATTCGCCATCCCCGGCACCCGCCGCGTCTGCGTACAAATCCCGAAATCCTCACCATAAATCGTCGTCACAATACTGGAAGTAATGGAAAAAACATCCGCCCGGGAAGCACCATAAGCCAGGCAGATACGACGGATCGTATCCTCAACACGCCCAACTTCAGCACCACAGCAAAGAAGCTGCTCCCCAATCGTCATCGCATAATACAAATACTGCTCCGCCTCATCCCTCGTCATCCGGCACACCTCCCTGTACAACTATTTCATCCCCATCTATTTTAGGACAGCTAAATATCAAAAGCAACCAAGTTCCCCACGTTTAAATATTCATTTCTTCTATATTTCCTCAAAGCAACAAACTCCCAACGCCCATCAAGCCGACAACGAAACACCCAATACCTCTAAGCCAACAGCAAAGCGCCCAATACCTCTAAGCCGACAGCGAAGCGCCCAATACCTCTAAGCCGACAGCGAAGCGCCTCGGCCCCCACCACCTCCCGTCAGACCACAAGGAAACTCAGCCTTTCCTCCCAGCCGTCCAGCGAAGCGCTGACGGCTCATCCAACCTCCGGGAAACCACTCAACCTCACACCCTAATCCAACCTCCCGAGCAGCCGCCTCATACTCTCCGTCTTGAAACACCAGCTGGCAAGGCGTGTGCTGTCTGGCGACGGCTCTGCAGGAGGGGTGCTGATTCTTAGCCGGTGGAAATCTGCGTTGCTTCAAAAATTCTCGCTGTCTGAGCGGCTTCAGACGCGAGTTCGAGAATTTTTGAAGCGGTTTTAGCAGATTTTCAGCGGCTTAGAAGTCAGCCCCCGACGAAGCCCCGGCGCCGGACAGCACACGCCTTGCCAGCGTCCGTACCTTATTATCAAAGAAAAAAGCCGCCCAGACAAACAATCCAGGCGACTCCCAAAATCCAATGCTCAGCTCTATATTCAATTAATCACATCTTAAGCCAGCTTGCCACCAAGCTCACGGCAGGCAGCCAATCCCTCATCATCAGGAGTATTATTGCAGATAAGCCCCTCATCCTCAACAAGCTCAGCCCCAGCATCCTTAGCTCTGCCACACCAGGTTCTCATCCACTCACCATCGCCCCAGTCATAGGAACCAAACAGCGCAACCTTCTTACCAGACAGTTTACCCTCAAGCTCAGAGAAAAACGGCTCAAACTCACCATCCTCAAGCTCTTCATCCCCCATAGCCGGACAACCAAGAGCCAGAACATCAAAAGAAAGCGCTTTATCCACATCAGCATCAGCCACTTCCATAATCTCAACATCTGCACCAGCAGCCTTGGCACCTTCCTCAACAGCCTGCGCCATAGCCTCTGTGTTACCTGTAGAAGACCAGTAAATAATTCCTACCTTGCTCATCTCAAAAACCTCCTGTTTTAAACTTTATATTATACGCACATCTGAGATGTACAGAGATGCTTCATACCAACAACCTGCAAAATCGAATACCCCGCACGGATCTGCGCCGCAGTAAACTCCCGGCACTTATCATAACTGTCAAAAACCCTGCGAGCCTGCTCCACGTTATCATAAACCTTCCAGTAACCACACATCTTGCAGCCACTGCCCCCGAACTTCCGAAAGCCCTTCACATCCTCAATAGGATACCCCAGAAAAAGCCCGATCTCATGAGGAAACTCCGTCTTATGAAAAAATCTCTCCTTCAAACGGACAATCATCTCATCCAGAGAACCATCTATATTATAGCCATCCTGAAGCAAAAGATTCCTGGCCTCATCCTGCGCCAGATATTCCTGCAGCATATCTGGCCGGTACACCAGAAGTAGATAATGCTTCCTGCATCCACAGATGATCTCCATACGGATACCCTCCCGTTCAAGACCCTCCTTATAATCCGAAATGATCTCCGGCAGCTCCGGCATCCTCTCTTTGGAAAAAGAAACAAGATTCGCCGGTTTCATTCCCATTAAAACAGGGGAACAATGATAACCTATGACAGATTCAAATTTTTCACAAGTCATTTGCATTCTCCTTTACGCTTTAGTTAGATTTCTCTAACCATTGTAAATATACTACTAAAGTTAGTCTCTGTCAACTTATTTTTTAAAAATTTTCAATAAGAATTTTTTACTGATAAAATCCCATCATTATGGGCAAAATATACCTGATAAAACAGTCTGACAGATACTTTTTTTATTTCCGATCAGAGCAGACAAATAAAAATATCCTTACTTCATCTGACCATGTAAAGCAAATATACACAAATATATAATAGAAAATTAGTATAGAATTTTATCGCAAAAACTCTTGACAAAATAAGTCCTGTCGTATATTATAATATCAGTAATAATTACTATTACTGATATGGAGGAAATATTATGGCAGCACTTAAATACAGCCGTCAGAGAGAATCGATCAAGGAATTTCTGAGATCCAGAACAGATCATCCAACGGCAGATACAGTATACGAGAATCTTCGGCAGATTTATCCGAATATCAGTCTCGGAACTGTCTACCGTAATCTTTCTCTTCTCAGTGACATCGGCGAGATCCGGAAGCTGACCAATTTCGGAAGCGCGGACCGCTATGATGGACGCGTCGCACCGCACTCACATTTCATGTGTACGAAGTGCAACCGGGTGATCGATATGCAGTCAGACAGTCTCAATGGAATTCTGGAGCAGGCAGCCGCAGAATTTGTCCATGGCAAGGTTTTTGACGTAGATGCAAGCTTCTATGGAATCTGCAAGGAATGCCTTAAAAAAGAAGAAAAACAGTCTTGACAAAATAAAGATCACATGTTACTATAAAACAGTAATAATTACTATTATTAATTAAGAAGAAACACAACTAAACAATAAATTTCAATAAGAAAAGGAGATTATCACTATGGCTAAATGGGTATGTACAGTATGCGGTTATGTTTATGAAGGCGAGCAGGCACCGGAAGCCTGTCCAGTATGTAAAGCACCAGCTTCCAAATTCCAGAAACAGGAAGGCGAGCTCACATGGGCAGCTGAGCATGTTGTAGGCGTAGCTAAGGGTGTCAGCGAAGACATTCTTGCAGACTTAAGAGCAAACTTCGAGGGTGAGTGCTCTGAGGTTGGTATGTATCTTGCAATGGCAAGAGTTGCTCACAGAGAAGGATATCCGGAAGTAGGTCTCTACTATGAGAAAGCAGCTTACGAGGAAGCAGAGCATGCAGCTAAATTCGCAGAGCTCCTTGGTGAAGTTGTAACAGACAGCACAGAGAAGAACCTTCAGATGCGTGTAGAGGCTGAGAACGGCGCTACAGCTGGTAAATTTGACCTTGCTAAACGTGCGAAAGCTGCTAACCTTGACGCAATCCATGACACAGTACATGAGATGGCTAAGGACGAGGCAAGACACGGAAAAGCATTCGCCGGTCTGCTTAAGAGATACTTCGGTAAATAAGAAATCCGCATAAAATCATAAAATAAAGATTTTTAAAAGAGGGAGCCAGATTATATGGTTCCCTCTTTTCTGTTGCATTCAATCTTCCGCACACTGTCTTCGCGTACCTGATCACGAAGCTCTGTCAGATAATCTGAGAATTTCACCTGCTCATCTCCGTAAGTCATCTGCAGATCATATTCCAGCGGGATCCAGGTTTTAATATCGGATTCATTGTGCTGGATCAGAGCTTCCAGCTTGTCCAGAGCTTTGTAAATCCTGGATTCCAGAGTCTGCTGTGCTTCCATTTCCTGATATAGTTCTGCCATCTCTTTATCAAATGGCTCCGGAAGGGTTTTTACCCACTCGCCCAGTACATCCGCTTCTTTTTCCGAATCTTTATCCGTTTTTTCAAAAGCTGGGATATCCCCGGTAAAAGCTTCCCCCAGGTCATGGATCAGACACATTTTCATAATTTTCAGAAGATCCGCATCCGGAAACTCATCGCTGACAAAATAAGCCATCAGTGTAATTCTCCAGGAATGCTCCGCAACACTCTCCCGCCTTCCACCGGATGTGTAGCAATGACGCACCGCATCTTTTAATCTCTCTGCAACGGAAAGTACTTCGATCAGTTTTTCAGGTTTCATATCCATTCACCCTCCTCAGTCTTTTAAGAATGTCTCTCGACAATATTTTTTTCGCTGAGTCAAGCGGATATTCGCAATCCGCTTCGCTACGTAGCTCTACACCAAATAACTGCTCCGCAGTTTATCAGGAGGAGCTTTCACTCCTCCTGATACAAGCAAGTCCCCACCCACTGCTTATTGCTTTTCGCAATTTAAGCAGGGGACTTACTTGATTTGATTTGATTAAACTATACCATACATCCCTTCCGGACAAAACATCCAATGCGACTGGCATTCACATTCTGATCGACACCCCACAGCAAAGTCTAAAAAAATTTGTCCCGGCTAATTTCTAAAAAAACTATAAATTTTATTGCATTTTTCGCTATAAGCGTCATAATGAAATTATAAACAGAAGAAAGAAGGTGATTGCCGATGGATATCACAGTGTCGGACGAGGTCTCACAGGAATATCATGAGCTTGTGAAAAACATCCTCTGCAACAGAGAGTTCCTGAAGCTGAGCCTGTACACCCACCACCAGTGGACCACTCGGCTCATGCACAGTATCAATGTTTCCTACCTCTCCTGGTTCATTGCCAGGAAGCTGGGATGTGACGAGAAAGCCGCCGCAAGGGCAGGACTTCTCCACGATTTCTGTCCTTACGATTTCAAAGCAGAGACACCGACCGGTGAGCATCAGGCGTTCTATCACCCGAAAGCTGCCGCAGAAAACAGTGCCACTCACTTTGATATGACGGACAGAGAACTGGACGCAATTCTCTCACATATGTTCCCTCTGGGACCTCTTCCACGCAACAGAGAAGCCTGGATCATCAGCTTTGCCGACAAAGCCTGTGCCATTGCGGAAGGCTGTCATATCGCCATTGCTCTGGCCAGACGGAACCGGATCGTCATCAATCCGGCCTGATCAGATTTTTTCTGACAGAAACAACAAAAAACAGGGCTGCCATTTCTGACAGACCCTGTTTTTTGGTTTCACATTTCTGTGATCTTTAATTTCTTATCAATTTCCTATTTTACAGTAACTTTGCATTTTGCGGTAAATTTTCCGGCTTTTACAGTGATCACAGCAGTTCCTTTTTTCTTTGCTGTGATCTTGCCTTTGGAATCTACTGTGGCAATGCTCTTATTGCTGGTTGTATAAGTGATCTTTGCAATTGCTCCTGACGGGTAAAGCTGTGGTTTTAATGTGTATGTTTTACCCTTTGTGATGGTTTTCTTAGTCGGAACATTTTTGATTACTTTTAATGCAGGCGCTTTTTTCACAGTTAATGTTACCGTTGCTTTCTGCTTTCCGGACTGTACGGTGATCGTTACTTTTCCGACTTTTTTCGCAGTGATCACACCTGTGCTGCTTACAGTAGCGATCTTGGTGTTGCTGCTCTTGTAAGTAACTTTCTCCTGAGAATTGGATGGTGTTACAACCGGTTTCAGGGTATATTTCTTTCCGGTTGTAAGGCTCAGTGTCTTCGGTACTTTTGTGAGCTTTGTTGTTCTGATCATTTTTACGGTTACAGTTACTTTTGCGGTTTTTTTACTTGCAAGAGTTACTGTGATCACTGCGGTTCCCTCTTTGGAGGTTGCTGTGATCTTACCGTTTTTGTCTACAGTTGCAACTGACTTTTTGGAGGATGTCCAGCTCTTGACGTAATCTCCTTTTGCAAGTCCTGTTGCCCTTACGGTTACAGACTGTTTCGTTTTCAGTGCCAGTTTTGTTGCTGTAAGTTTAACGGTTGGTGTAAGTTTCTCGCCAACAGTTTTTGTTGTCTTCTCGCCACAGAAATCACAGGTGCTTTCCTGTTTCTCCGGAGCAAATACGGTTGCAGAGCTTACTTTTTTCCAGGTTGTGTAGCTATGCTCATGTGCCTTGGCAACAACCTTGGCATCTACCGGAATATAGTACTCATATGGTGTTTTTACGATAGCTGCTGTATAAGTTCCTTCTGCCGGTGCATTAAGTGTTACATTTCCGTTCTCATCGGTGGTTCCTGTTGCTACTGTCTTACCTTCGCTGTCACGGAGTTCTACGGTGATATCCTTCTGTGCAGAAGCCTCCTCACCCCATGCTGCCTTAAATCCTTTTACATTCAGGATAAAGTCTTTCTTAGCCATGATGTCGCATGCAATGCTGTCAAAATACAGATATTCGTCACTGTATCCTGCTGTGTCATTATAGAAGAATACGTTTAAAACATCTCCGCTGTTCAGAACGGCTTCATTACACATGCTTCCATATCCACTGTCACCCAGCGGCATTTTGTTGTTTACAAAGAAGCTTATATTAGCAGTAGTAACTCCAAACGCTTTGCTGATCAAGCCACTCTCATTTACTACCAGGTAATCTTCCGGTGCTGCCTTAAATGCATCTCCGTACATTGCTGCATGAAGATCTGCAAGTGCGTCAAGAACAGTTACCTCTGCCTGTACTTTCTCCGGTTTTACATATCCGTAAAGTGCTGCGTCTGTAGCCTTTACTGTAAGGGCCTGTGTTTTTCCGGCTGTGTTTGCTTCGGTACCGGCGATGACAGTTACATCAGCACTCTGCGGAATCCTGGAATCCTGGCAGTCTTTCATAGCCTTGGCAAGGGCTGTGATTGCTTCTGTCTGCTGTGCTTCTGTTGCCTCGGCGTTATCGGAAACTGCCTGTGCAGCTTTGATTGCTTCGGAAAGGGCATCTTTTGTTCCTTCCGGATACTGTCCTGCTTCTGTTCCCTCTGTGATGCTCTCAAGAAGTGTATTTGCTTCCTGGATCTTAGCTTTCAGAGCTTCGCCTTCTGCTTTTGTTCCCTTTACGGTTACTGTAACAGATGCTTCCTGTTTATAAAGTTTCTGAAGTTTTGCGTTATCCAGATGATCTTTTGCAAACTGGCCATATTTCTCACTGGAAAGAAGAGAACTGATGGTGATCTGTGTATTGCTCTCCGGTCTGTTTACAACAAGGTTTTCATGCTGGATCACTGCGTTGTTGGAAGATTTGAAGTGATTGTATCCCTGTCCTTCCATGATCCACGGGTCATCAAAATAATCATCTGTGATGATACCTGCGCCTGTTTTGTCATCTGCATTGTATACCCAGACAGCTTTTCCTTCGTTGTCCAGATACATTTCCTGGAATGCGTGAAGGTTTGTGGTAATGCTGTCCGCGTCGGCATTGTCACCTTTGATACCATCGAAATAATGGGCTTTTGCGTAATCCATCATAGCAATTTCTGCGTCCAGCTTTTCGTTGATATCTTTTACGGAAACTGTGATCGGGATCTCTTTTGTGGCAGTTACGCCTTCTCTTGTGAAGGTAACGATAAGATTTGCTGTCGTATCTTTATCATACGTAAACAGATCCACCGCTGCTCTGTATCCGTTGATCTTCATCAGGTTCGCATCACTGGAGGTTACTGTGATCTCTTTATTATTGAATACATACTCACCGTTTTCATCTTTGATCCTTGTGTAACGAGGAAGCTGGATGTCACCGGTACAGTTCGCTGTATCAAGCTGTGTCTGCGTTGTAAAATCCTTCAGCTGATCTGCTGTATAATATTTATCCAGAATCGCCTTTAATTCTTCCTCAGTCGGTGCCTGGCTTCCGCTTCCCTTTACCGTTACTTTGAAGGTTTTTGTAATGGTTCCGAAGCTGTCGGCTTTTTCAATATACTCATTAAGGAGTATATCGTTTGCCTTAAAGGTAGCTGTCAGAGTAACCTCTGTGTCCTCTGTTTTCGGGTTGATCTTTCCGGTTCTCGGATAGATCGGGGAATCGATGGACGGATTCTGGATAGAGATCACATCCGGATCAGAAGATTCCCATGTTACGGTAGACCATATATTACGCATGCTGGTACCCATGCAGCCCGGAAGTGTCAGATCAGAAGTTACTTCCTCCTGTGACGCATTATTTCCTTTTATGCTGTCCCAGGTAAGCTGGTCAGCCTCTGCCTGCATTTTGCCTCTGAAATATTCCTGATCCCAGCTGACAGTTACTCTGCGGTTCTCAGATACTGCAGACGCGTTGTTGCAGGTAAACTTAAAGGTGCAGTCCAGGCTCTTGGAATACACACCCATGCTGTTCAGATCACTCTTTACATAATGAATGGTTCCGTCAGTGCCGATATAATCCGTATCCTCAGATGTTGCAAGAGAAACCTTTACATTGGATACATCTACATCCAGATTGTACTTTTTGACTTTTGCCAGTACCATGTCCGCAATGTTAGAATCGGTTCCGTAAACAGGACGTAAGGTTCCGAATTCTGCGTCAAAGGCTTTCTTTACTGCGTCTACCGCTGCCTGATCTGCAGGATCGATATTGGACTGAAGGGTGACAGGGAAGGTATAATCGCCTGCCTCATCCGGTACGGTGAAGCTTCCGGATGCTTCTTTATATCCGTCTTTTGTGATGGTATATTTGTACTCTTTGCCTGCCTGGAGCTTGTAGCTTCCGTCTTCCTGCGGTCTGAGAGTTGTATACCAGCCTTCTTTTACTGTGATATCCGCGTCTGTGATGGTTGCTCCGTCATTTCCTGTCACTGCGAAGGTTGTATTTCTGTATACGATCGGAGAAAGCTTTACTTCTATATCTCCGCTTGCAGATGGAAGGATCGTCTGTGTATATTTATCGTATCCGTCTGCGGTTACTGTCAGTGTATACTCGGAACCTTCTACCAGTGTATAGCTTCCATCGTCTGCCGGAGTAAGGGAACTCCAGTCTTTCTGAATATCTACGGTTGCGCCTTCAATGGCTTCCCCTGTTTTTGCGTTTACCGGTTTGATATTTACGGTATAGTTCTTCTTTTCCGGAGCCAGAACGATGGTGAAGTCCTGTGTTGCAAGCGCTGTTGCAGTTCCGTCGTTGATCGCTGTTGTGTCTGTATCAAGGGCGAAAAGTTTCAGGGTTGCTGTGAAGGTGTATGGACCCTGCTCTGCGGTAGGTCTTGTGATACTTCTGCTACCGTTTGTCGCCGGAGCTTTATAGCCAACATACGGATTATCCTTATCAATGTACCATCCTGTTTTATAAACAGTATTCACATATTTTAATCTCATACTTCTGATAGCATATCCGCTGGTCGGGATCGTAAGGGCAACATTGTAAGTAAGACCATCCTCACTTTTTGTAACGCCTGTACCGCCACTGGTTATGATCTTATTGCTTCCGTCAATAAAGTTTTCTTTCAGATAAGCCTGGGCTTTTGCCTGCTCGTCCTCTGTGCTTCCTTCGCTGCTCTCCTCAGCCTGTGCAGCCGGAACATCAACTACTTCGTTTTCTCCTGCGCTGCTTTGTCCCGCAGCGGTTTCTCCGTCCGAAAAATCATCCTCTGTGACCTCTTCTGTCACTGCCTCCCCATTATCAGAGAAGGCTTCGGCAGTTAATTCTCCGGGAAGTTCTCCGGCAAAGGTAGTAGCCGGTGCACCTACGGTGGTAAGTGTCACAACAGCTGCCATTGCAACTGCCTGCATTTTTTTCTGCAGTTCTTTTCTAAGCATCTTTTTACCTCTCTTTCTTTTTCTCGGTACAGATTCCTGTGCCATTTATTACATCTTGTGAAGACCTCCGGTGAATTCAGCCTTCACAATAATGTTCACACTTTTTATTTCTTCCTCTTGTAACGGATCTCCCCTGCGATCTGCAATCCCATGGGCAAAAGCAGCAGCACTGCGTAAGCCACATAAAATACAAAAGACATGGGAGTAACCGGATTCATAATGATCTCCGGATTATAATAGATCTCTGTCTGGTCCAGAAGAATGGCCGATGCCACAAAAGTCAGACAGAGAAAGATCATCACAACAAAACTTCTGTCTCTGTTATCAAAACGATAAATGGAAAAAGCCGTTCTTCCCCGGAGCGAATAACCCCTGCTCTTCATGGAAACCGTACTTTCCACAAAATCCTCCAGCGTCCAGGTGATCACAATGGAGATCAGGCTTAATCCGTGCAAAAATCTCTCCAGGATATTTCCCTGCCGTACCCCTTTCCCAATACCCTCTCTGGATATCTCAATCTTCCTGGCACGTTCCTTCACTCTCGGGACACACCGTAAAAGTATGGACAGAAACAGGGATAATCTGGGCGATATCCTTCCGAAAAGATATACTACTTTATCCGATGACACCACAGCGAACACACAGGAAAAAAACATGATCACTGCTGCCACAGTGGTTCCGCGGACAATTCCATATACCACAGATTCCAGGGTAATCTGGTTTCCGATAAAATTCTGACGGAGATTTGTCACTCCGAAATGATTGTAATAGGAATACCAGGCCGCATACAGAAAGATCAGCGGAATCAGACACAGATTGAAGATCACCGCTCTTTTCCCATTGAGTTTTACGGAATATACAAATGCGCAGACATAAGATATCCCAAGGAATACCGGATGATGAAACCATATGGTACATACGATTGCTGCCGCAAAGTAGATCAGGTTTATCACCGGATGGTAACTGTCAAATCTCATCTTCCTCACCCATCATTCCGTATTTGATCCGGATTCTCTCAAGCTTCTCCATCATCGGTTTACACAGGATCAAAAGTGTCAGTGCTGTTGCAACTCCATGTACAATATTTACCGGAAGGCCTGACATATAGATCGCGCCTACAGAAGCCCGGGTAAAGTTTGTTACCATAGTAAAAACAGAGCAGGTGTCAAGAAGCGGTCCCACAATACACAGAATGATCAGAAAACCGATCACTGCCGTGCGGATCCTCTTTTTCTCTGTCATGATCCCTTTTCTTGCAAGAAGCCCTGCCAGAAGTCCTCCGATCCCGTAGGCAAACATCTGCCACGGAGTCCAGGGTCCCTGTCCGAAGATAAAATTGCTCACAAAAGCTCCAAGAGCTCCTGTCAGAAATCCCGCTTCTGCGCCAAAAGCCATTCCTGTGATCATAATGATTCCCAACATGGGCTTAAAATGCGGAAGCATGATAAACGCAGCTCTGGAAGCCACTGCAATGGCACACATCACGGCGATCGTTACCAGCTCTCTTGCCTGGGGTTTCCTTTTTTCGTAACTGAGCAAAAACGGGATTATAGAATAAACGATCAGGATCAGGCTGCACAGATAATATTTTCGATCTCCGAAATGCCAGGACACCATCAGAGTCACCGGCATCAGGATCAGGATCAGTACATAGCCCAGGATCCTTTTTAAAGTCCAGTATTTTACAGATTCTGTCTGCATAATTCGATCACATCCTCATTTGTAATAGCGTTTTCAAAGATATGGCGGCTCATCCTGTTTGCTGCCGTTGTATAGAAACTGTTCTGTGAAAAGAAACGATTTGGTGTATTTGTGGTGATGATGCTGCCATCAAAAAACATACTTACCAGATCTGCGTATTTTGCACAGAATTCCACATCATGAGAAACCATGATGATCGTCACTCCCTGTTTCTTCAGATCCTTCAGGATCTCTGCAAATTCCAGCTTGAAGAAATTATCAATTCCTTTGGTAGGCTCATCCAGCAGAAGGATCTTCGGATCTGTGAGGAGCACTTTTGCCAGCGCCGCTCTCTGCTGCTCTCCTCCGGAAAGATCATAAGGATGATGTTCCAGAAGATGGGAAATATGACAGGTTTCCGCTACTTTTTCAATCCTGCTCTTCTTCTCTTCATCCTTTCCGCGAAGCATTTCTTCCAGATCTTCCCGAACTGTTTTTTTCACAAAAAGGCTCTGTGGATCCTGAGGAAGCATTGCCAGTAAATGGTCAAAAAGTTCTCCAGACTTATATTTCTTCACAGGTTTTCCCTGGATCAAAACTTTTCCGCGATAAGGCTTACAGATGTTGCTGATCGCTTTCAGGGTCGTGGATTTTCCTGCGCCGTTTCCGCCAACAATGGCAAACAGGGAATTTTGCGGTACCTGGAACGTGATTCCTTTCAATACATCCGGCGTGTCTTTTTCGTAACGGAACCAGACTTCTTTTACCAGAACTGCCGGATCTTTTACTTCGTCCGGATCTGTGGTGATCTTTTCCTCGATTCTGGTAACAGCCGGCGTTTTTTCTTCAAACATGTGGCTTAACCAGTCACCGCCCTCTCTGACTGTAAGAGGACATTTTATGGTTTCTTTCTCCGGCTTCAGGTTCTTTTCTTCCTGGAATTTTTTTACTCCGTAATAAATCTGTACCGGTGTGGGCATTGCCGCAAACATGTCGTTGTTTCCGTTTTTCAGGAAATCACCGATCTTTCTCGGTTCATCGTCTGCAATGATCTTTCCGTCTTCCACCACCACAACTTTATCGGATGCATAAAAAATGTCTTCCAGTCTGTGCTCTGTAATGATGATCGTTGTCCGCAGCTCCCGGTTGATCTTTCGCACTGTATTCAGAAAATCCGTAGCCGCAATGGGATCCAGCTGACTGGTGGGCTCATCCAGGATCAGGATACTTGGCTGCATGGCCATAATGGAAGCCAGGTTCAGAAGCTGTTTCTGCCCTCCGGAGAGTTCTGTCACGTTTTTATGGAACCAGCCCTGGATGCCGAAATAACTGGCCATCTCTGCTACACGGAGACGGATGGTCTTCTGATCCATGCCAAGACTCTCCAGCCCAAATGCCAGCTCATGCCACACCTTATCTGTGACGATCTGGTTATCCGGATTCTGCATAACGTACCCAATTCTGGACGACTGGGTCCGAAGATCCGCATCTTTCAGAGGTTTTCCTTCAAAAAATATCTCGCCCTCTGTTTTTCCGTGAGGCGCAAGTACGCTTTTCAGATGTCTTAAGAGTGTGGTCTTGCCACTGCCGCTTTTTCCGCAGACTGTGACATACTGGCCTCTCTCGATCTTTAAGTTAATATGGGAAAGAGCCGGCTTCTTTTTTTCTGTAGGATAATAGAAGCTCAGATCTTTGATCTCAAAATGTGCCATATGATTTCCTCCGTAATATTAACTGCTGTAGGAAGAGCCAGAAACGCTCCGTAGGCAACTGCTCCTACAACGGTATATGGGCTCATTGCCACCAGAAATTCCGGTGTGTACTGCGCGCTGCTGCCGCCCATGATACAGCAGAAGATCACAATGGCAAGAAAACCCGCCATGATCGCCAGCAGGATCTTATCTCTTTTTTCAAAACGGTACAGGGAAAATGTCGTTCTTTTCCCGGTACCAAACCCACGGCTGCGCATACTGTCTGCCATGATGATGCCGCCTTCCAGAGCCCAGGAGGTCATCGCGGATACGATGGTCAGTCCATGCTCTGCTTTTTCTTTTGTGGTTCCATTCTCTGCGGACATGCCGATGCTTTTTCTTGCATTGCCGATCTGCGCGATCTTTTTTTCGTAGTTAGGCAGAAGACGCAGGATCATCGTCAGCACCAGCGAAACCGATGGAGCTGCTTTTCCAAACAGGTACAGGAACTTATCGCTGGTCATCACAAAACTGTAGGAAGCAAACCATAAAAGAATGGTCACTACCATCGCAGCAAGGCTTGTTCCGTACGCAAGTGCCTCCAGCGTGTAGGGCCGGTCGTTCCACCAGGTAAAAAGAACCCTGTCTCCGTAGGTGTTAAACAAAGGATTGATAAAGGACAGCATGAGAAAAAGCGGAATCATTCCAAACAGAAAACTCTTCGCCTTTCTTCCTTTTACGGTAATGTAAAAAGCCGCTGCTGTGATTGCCGAAACTGCCAGAAAAACCGGATGGATCAGCATCATCCCCAGCAAAAACGCGCCAATATAAAAGGTAAAATTGATTACCGGATGAAAGGTGGAAAAAGTATCTTTTTTTTCATTCATTTTTATTTTTCACCTTTATCCTTCTTTTTTCTGCGGCTGTCCGCGATCTGTACACCGCCCAGGATCACTACCAGGATCAGCGCTGCTCCGCCGGCTGCGATCCACGGCCATACCGGTTTCTTCTTTTCCTGCCCGGAAAGTATCTCGTCGGAATCTCCCATAAATCCTACGATTCCGTAAGAAGAAAATTCTGCCGCGTCAAAGGAAATATAGCTGTCTGATATCTTTCCTTTCAGGAATTCCACTTTTCCCTTATCTGTGATATGTACGATCATACAGCTCTTATAATCGCCCAGATCTGCCATTGGAAGCTGCACCTTCAAAATGTCCTTCGGCTTCCAGTCATCCCCGGTAAGGGTATCTACAAAATGAATTTCATTCAGGGAAAGTACCTCGGATTTTTTGCCCAGGACTTTCTGGATGGTCTCCACTTCGCTTTCGTCTGCGATCTTTGGATTTACCACCATTTGGACATACCACGGTAATGCCTCATCCTTGTTGTCATCCAGATTCGTTCCGGTAGCCTGGTCAAAATGATATTTTTCACCAAGAGCGGTAAGAAGCTTTTGGAAGGATTGATAGGTTTTCTCTTCCTGAACTGCTTTCTTTTCCCCTTCGGAAAGTTTCTCATAATTTTTCCAGGTTTTTCCAAGTTCTTTGATCTGCTTTTCGGAATAATCATCAATCTTTGACGGATACGGATCTTTTCTCTTTTTGTCGAAAAACGTCTTCATTTCGCTGACAACTTTTTTGGATGCCGTTGTCTCAGTTGCTTTTGTTTCGGCTGCAGACGTCTTGGAATCTGTTTTATTGGAATTTGCTTTTTTGGTACTTGCAGTGCTCTTCTTGGCGGAAGATTTGCTGCTTCCTGTTTTGGAAGAGGATTTGCTGCCGCTTCCTACAGTTGCTGATTTGGTGGAACCTCCGGCAGATTTTGTTTTGGACGGATTCGCTGCCCCGGGAGTTGCCGTTGGTTTCGGTGTTACCAGATTTACCTTGGAACCCGGTTTTCCTGACGGGCCGGATGGTTTTGTGGTAGGTGTGGGTTCTGTTGCTTTTTTTAACTGCTGCAGTGCCTTCTCCGCTGCTGTCAGAACAGAATAGTTTGTAACCTTCTTTTTCTGAGCGGAAGAAAGGGAATTATAGGCTGTTTTTGCATCTGTAATCTTTTCTTCACTGGACAATGTTACTTTTCCGATCTTTGAGATCAGACCTTCCACATACTTCACTTCCACATCCTGAGCCTCCGCATAGGCTTTGAGAAGCTTATCCTTATTTGTCTTGGAGATAACCGCTTTCTGTGTGGAATTCAGTCCATTGTATGCGGCATATGCAGTGATCACTTTCTGGAAATTACTCATGGTGATCTTTGACGGAAGTGCCTCGATCAGTTTCGTCACTTCTGCCGCTTTTTCCTTGTCTGATTTGATCGCCACATCGGTCATATCATAAAGGGAATTTTTCCCGTTTTTCATTCGGCTGTATGCAGTCATTGCGTAGTATGCCTGTTCCGTTGCCATCTGGTCATAGCCATTTCCGGCAACATGAAGAAATCCCTCTTTTCCGTCGTAGTAACTTAATAATCCCTGAAGAAGGGACTTTCCGTTTTTGATAAAGCGGGAATCCTTATCACAGTCGATACCAAGTGCCGAAAGTCCGGTCACTACCTGGGAACAGCTCTCGGAGGTGCTGTGTCCCATAGTTCCGAAAGTTCCGTCCGAAAGCTGCATAGAGGAAAGTTTTTTCAGCGCTCTGTCTACTGCCGCTTTTACGGAAGAATTACTCTTATAATATGGTGCCAGAGCCTGCAGTGCCATTCCTGTCACGTCACTGTCTGCTCCGCCCATGATGCTCCATCCGCCGCCGGATACTTCCTGCGACAGAATGTTGTTGATCAGTTTTTCCCTGGTTGTCTGCGTTTTTCCGACCGCTGCTTTCGGGATCTCATAATCATGGCTGTCAAAGGCGATCAGAGCCCATATCGTTCCGTTAACTCCCTGCCATACTGTCTGGTCGAAATCGGACAGCGGCTGCAGAAGATTGTATCCTCCTACATCGGTAACATCTTCTCCAATGGCTGTAAGCGCCAGAACTGCCCTGGAATATTCCGTATATTTTTTATCATGGAGTACACCTTTTTTCTGTTTCACCACATCCACAAGATTGGATTTATAACGGCTGTAAACCGATGCGTCCACAGGCTGGCCGCTTCGCATAAGGCCGATCACCATCCATTCACCGCACAGCGTTCCGTTTACAGGTGCGCTTTTTTCTGCCATGAATGCCAGATGTTCTCCGGTTTCTTTATAAATGGTATTAAAACTTGCCGTATTGGAAGCAGAAGCTGCCTCTGCGTCTCCGGATGAGAAAAGTTCCTCTTCCGTATCCTTTGCCGCGGATTTCTCCTGAGCCTTCTGTGCTTCTGATACTTCCAGTTCCGCCGCGTCTTTCTTTTTCAGAGTTACGGCATAAACATCTCCGTAACCTTCCTGATCCTTTGCAGTAAAAAGATAGGTCTCCTGATTTTCTTCCAGGTGACAAAGGTAAGAATCTCCGTCTACAGGAGTCCAGTCCTCATCTCTTTCTCCTTTTTCGTAATAGGTCAGATCATCTCCGTCCGGATCCTGAAAGATCTCACTGAGAGAGACGTTCCAGTAACCTTCGGTTTCGTAAGTTTCACTTTCCGGGATGTCTTCCTGACGTTTGGGAAGATGATTCTCGGAATCGTTTTCGGCGATATCCGTGTCTTTTTTATCGGTATCTTCAGCGGCAGGATCTTCATCTCCGATGTTCTCACCACCAGATTCTCCGGTATTGTCCTCTTCGTTACCGGTGTTCTCACCAGCTTCATTGCCGGAATCTTTCCCGTCATCAGCCGCATTTCCACTGTCTTCACTTCCGGAATTTTCGCCGTCCGGATCCGCATCTTTTTCGTTCCCCGAATTTTCTGCGGTATCACCTGATGTATGATCTGCAGCCGGATCTTCTTTATCCAATGCTGCCGGATCCTTCTGCTCTCCGTCCTTTTTCCCATCTGTAGCATCCGATCCACTATGGTCTTCAGCGGACGGATCTAACACCTGAAGACAGACAGTCTTACTTTCTACGTAAGCGTTTTCGTCTGTTTCTTCTGAATTCCAGATCCGGACTTTGTAGTAGAAGGTTCCGGCTGTATCTGTAGCCGGTGTATACTCCTGTGTATCTTCATACTCCGGCTGGCTGTTTTCCCCCTGCTGTTCCCCGGTCTGTTCTTCTTTTGTCTTTTCCTGGCTGTCGGACTTTTCTATTTTGTAAAAATTCTCGTTGTCATCACTTTTCAGCCACAGATATTTCAGCTTGCCGGATTCTTCCGTCTGAACCTTTAAAGGCTCTGCCTTTTCATTGAGATCATATGTAATGGTCTCCTCCGACAGGTCCTCCGTGATCACCGGCAATTTTTTTTCTGCTGTGTCAGAAGCTTCTGATCCAAACGATCCGAAATCGGAACTTTCGTCTGTTTCTGCCGCCATAATTGAAACAGGAGCTCCCGGCTGCCCCACAAGAGCAGCCGTCAGCATCAGTGCCAGAAATTTTTTTCTCTGCATATCTTTTACTCCCTTTGCTGTCACTCACCGTTATATTCCGCACCGACATCCGCGCCAAGACCATTGCAGGTAAAGCACCACACAATGTCGTCTCCGTCCTCCAGTGTGTACTTGGAACATCCGTAATTCGGGAACCATCCGTTTACTTTATACATCCATCCGGACTGTGCTCCACAGTCAAATTCATACAGGTTGTTGATTCCCTGAATATAGTAACTGTCATACATAGGCGTCCAGGAATATTCCAGCTGGATTCCGGCGTACTCACAAACTCTCTGAAGTACTTCAAAAACGGTTTCTCCCTCTGTAAACTCTACGGTACTGGTATCCAGGATCACTCCGTTTGCCGGCACATAAGCTTCTTTTCCGGCTGTCAGATTGTCCATATTATTAAGGATGGTATCGCAGAGGATCGTGATGGTACACTGCTTGGTATCCTGAGAATCCCCGTCACCGGAACCATCATCAGAACTGCCGTCATCGGATACATCTCCATCACTGCCTGCGGTGTCTTCTCCGGAAGAATCCGTCTCATCCTGAGAAGCATCCGGTGTGTATTCCTGTGTTGTGTTCTCTCCGCTGCCTGCAGTGTCTGCGGTATTTCCGTCTGTTGTATCGGAATTCTGTTTCGCAGATCCATCTGCAGACTTTTTATCATCCGATTTTTCTGAAGTCTTCGGAATCTTGTTTGTAGAATTTAAACTCTTCTCAAGAGCTGCTTTCTTCTCTGCGGCTCTGTCATCCAGAACTTTCTGAAGTTCCTCCGGTGTAAAACATAAACTGTCTTTATCTGCGCATCCCAGCAGCTGCTGGATCATATATTCATTTAATGCTCCTGCTGAGATCTTACTTGTTTCTACTTTCCAGCTTCCGTCCTCACTTTTTGTCATCTGAGCACTTTCGCCGGCTGTTACGGTTGTGGTTTTTCCGTCCGCTTCGGCCAGTTCCACTTCATCCTTAAATACATACACAGCGCCGCTTCCGGACTGTGCGCTTACGGAAAAGACTCCTGTCTCAAAGGTAAGCGTATTTTCATCAAGAGCGATCTCTGCTTTTCCCACAGAATCCGTAAGATCCGCAAAAACCTCTCCCTGATCCGCAGTAAGTTTCAAATTGTTTTTTTCTACGGATTCCGCAGTAAGTTTCGTATTTGCGTTAAGTGAAAGTGTATTGTTTTCTCCGGCTGAAAGCTCCGCTGTGGTTCCGTTCTTCGTCTCAAGAATATCTCCGGCTCTCAATGCCACATTTTTTTCCAGGCCGTAGCCCACACCGTTTCTCTGAATATTGGCCACACCTTTTACGTTCTTTGTCATAAGAACGCTGTCCGATCCTTTATCAAACCATCCTTTCAGATTTCCCACTGCCATCACTCCGCATCCGGCAATGACCAGGATCAGTACTACCATGATCACATTAAACAGCGTCTTTTTCCTCTTACTTTCCATTCTTCCTCCTTTTCTCTGCACAAAAAAAGCAACAAAAAAGGTAACGGAAAATAATCCCTCTTTTCCAAGGGGATTCCGTTACCTGATAGATGTTCCTATGCGCAAACCAATGCTACCTTACATGAAAGAAAAACCGCCCGCCGACTGTACGGCATCGCACTTACATGTACAGGAATCACACCTGTTTGCACGTCTTTCTTTTCTATGAAATTTTATACTGAAATTATAGTTTATTTCCTCTTGTCTGTCAAACGAAAACCCGGAAAACAATTGTATCTGTCCTTTTTCTGTGATATAATAATCAGACACCCAAAAATATTAAATATAGACGTTTTCAAGTTCCGGTTTTTTCCTGCAGAAAACCGGATTAAAAGGGAATAAGGTGAGAATCCTCAACAGACGTGCTACTGTATTTGCTTAGTTTATCCGTGAACCATTGTAATTTATCGTATAAGAAGGGGATAAACGTGACTGCATAAGTCAGGAGATCTGCTTGGAAATACTGCCGGCTATTACACGTATGATAAATGGAGAATTCTTTTTTGACATCGTATCTGCCTGTGATGCGGTGTCTTTTTTTATGTTGAAGGAGACTTTTTTATGTCAGGTACTTATTACAGATCCAGTCGTGTCATTTCCAAAAACAACGCAAGAAACTATCTTTCCTCAAATGTAAAGATCCCTGCGCCAATTGAATATATCGCGTCGGAAGCTTTTCAGAAAAAGACCAAGATCTCCTCTGTCTGTTTTCCGGACACGCTTAAAAATATCGGCGCCAGAACCTTTCAGGGCTGCACTCTTCTGAAAGAAGTATTGCTTCCCACCCAGGTGGAAAATATGGGATCCAACGTATTTTCTCAATGTAATTCCCTGAAAAAAGTCATTCTTCCTCAGGCACTTTCTTCTATCCCGAGAGCCGCCTTTCAGGAGAACCGAAAGCTTGGATGTGTGATCTTTCCCCATGATTCACAGATTTCCCGGATCCGCTCCGAAGCTTTTTCACAGTGTACCTCCCTGGAATCCCTTCAGCTGTCTTCCGCACTTACCCTCATCGAAGACCGTGCTTTTTACCGCTGTAAAAATCTCCGTTCCGTGGATTTCCCGGAAGGTCTGAAACGTATCGGAAAAGAGGCTTTTTATTTTTGTGCCATAGAAGAACTTCATCTTCCCCAGTCCCTGGAATTTTTGGACGAAAGCGCATTTTTTAAGTGTATGAATCTTACTTATGTCTGTCTTCCCACAAATATCCATTATATCGGCAAATGGGTATTCCACGGATGTAACCGTATGAAATATCTGGAGATCCGACACGATCCCGATTTTATCGGGCCATGGATCATCAACCGTGCCTGTACCATCCGGTGTTATAAAGGTTCCAAAGTAGATGAGTATTGTAAGGAATTTGATTTTAAAGTTGAATATTTATGATCAAATGATCAAAAACGGCATTTTTTCACATTTCATTCTGTGAAAAAATGCCGCTTTTATTTTTCAGGGGATAACAGCTTTATTTAACTGTTACCTTGCATGTTACTTTTTTGCTTCCGCTCTTTACGGTGATCACTGCTGTTCCTGCTTTTTTTGCTGTGATCACACCTGTGCTGCTTACGGTTGCCACGTTCTTATTGGAAGAAGTGTAAGTAATCTTCTCACCGGATGTGAACGGTGTACGTACTGGTTTCAGGGTTGTCTTTGCTCCTTTTTTCAGAGTAAGGGCAGATTTTACACCTGTGATCTTTGTTGTTTTTACTGTAGATTTCTGAACAGTTACTGTGATATAAGCTTTCTTTCCGCTCTTTAAGGTTACGGAAACTTTTGCTGTACCAGCTGTTTTTCCGGCTTTGATCACACCTTTGCTGCTTACAGTTACGATCTTTTTGTTGGTAGTTCCCCATGCCTTTACAGCATCACCGTTGGCAAGTCCTGTTACTTTCACTCTGGATGTGGACTGATTTACTTTCAGAGTGATCTTTGTTGCGTTCAGTTTCAGGGTTGGAGTCAGTTTTTTGCCGTAAGGTCTGGTTGTCTTTGTTTTATAACCGCATTTGGAGCAGACTTTTGTCTGTACTGCCGGTTTGAATACGGTTGCTTTTGTTGTTGTTTTCCAGGTGTAAGTATGTCTTGTCTTCGGGATACTTACTGTCTTTGTTGCGCCGCAGACTGTACAGGTATATGTTTTCACACCTGCTGTTGTACAGGTAGCTGCTTTTGTTACTTTACCTTTGTCATAGGTATGTGCTGCATATCCGTTCTTTCTCTCATTGCTGGAGATGTTGCACCAGGAATTTTCGTTTTTGGAATTTGCACATTCATGCCAGTGGGCGTTTTTGTCAAATGTCCATGCTGTCTCCCAGACATGATTCTCTTCTTCCGGATAGTAGTCTGTGTAATGAAGAACGATCTGGTCATTGTTCTTTACTTCCTGCTCGGAAACTCCAAGATCCGGATAAGAGCCGTTTAATGTATACATCCATCCGCTGTATTTTCCGTTTGTAAACTCGCCAAGTGTAACATCACCTTTTGTGATGGACGCAATGTAGTTTCCGGATGGATTCTCGCATGTCATGTTGTTGGCAAGTAATGCTGCGTCAATGACATCTTTTGCCGTAGAGCCTTCTACAACGGTATACTCACTCTGCTCCAGCCAGGTCTCCAGATTTCCTGCATAGTAGGTATGATACTGATGATCTTTATCACTGTCGTGAACCTGGTCACCTAAGATCGTAAGGGAAACTTTGATCTTCGGCACTACCAGTTTGGTAAGCTTATCTGCATCTGCACCGAGAGGATCATCGGTACGGTTATGCTGTGCTTTCGTTGCACCGGAAATACTTGGCCTTCCGTTTTCTGAATTGTAATAAGTTACGCCTTCCACAGGTGTGGGATTTGCATAATTTGTATCAACGAAATCGATCGCTCCGATTCCTTTTACATCTTTACAGGTATACTCATTGTTCTCGATGATGTTGTATTTATCAATACCTTTGATGTAACCGATCACACCGCCGACACGTGTTCCGTTTGTTGCGCTTACCGTTCCCTCAAAGGAGTTGTTCTGAATATACTGGATACCGTTGTCCCAGCACTGTACCATACCGGTCTCAGAACCAAGGATACCACCTACATAGTCATTTCCTGTGATCGTTCCGTTGGAATAGCAGTCCTGAATCGTTACACCTGGTGTGTTCGGCGCAGAAGATTCACCCCACCGTGTTCCGCCGTATCCGCCGCCGGAAATACCACCTGCGTAATTTCCGCTTGCAGTTACGGTTCCGTAGAACTTACAGTTTTTCAGTGCATAGGTTCCCATAGACTGACCTTTGTTTCCGCTGATACCGCCTACGTATTTTGTTCCGTAGACATCTGCGTAACTTACGCAGTTCTCGATAGTTCCGTTGAAGTCACCACCAAAGGAACCGATATTGGACTGTGCTTTGTCATATCCGATCACAACACCTTTTTCTACAGTACTGTTGGTGATGGTGATCTGGTTCTGTCCGGATGCATATCCTCCGATAAATCCGGATTTCAAAGTCTGTGTTCCTGCTTTTAAAGTTACATTGTCGATCTTGATCGGGTTTCTGGAACTGTGATCAACCTCATAATTACAGACAACACCGTCAGACGCGATCTGCTCTCCATAGATATTCAGATTTTTCAGAGTAGAATCTGCTACATAACCAAGAAGACATTTCTCCCCTTTCGGTACTGTCAGCAGATGGTTGTCTCCGTCCAGATTTCCCTGGAATTTGGATGTTTTTATTCCGATCGGAGTCCATCCTTCCGGAAGTGTGATATCCTCTGTAAATTTCAGATACTGGTTTGCAAAAGTACCTTTTCCGTTGTTTACATAATCTGCAACTGCCTGAATGTCAGCTGTGGATGTAACCAGGTACGGATCTGCCTCTGTACCGGTTCCTGCCAGTGTCAGATCTCCGCTTTCCTCACCATCTGCAAATGCTGCTACAGCCTCTCCTGCGGAAAACGGATCTTCGCTCTCCTGTGTGGAAACAGCTGCTGCGTCTTCATCCTGTGAAAGATCTTCTGCGTCATCTGCTTCCAGATCAATGCTTTCTGCGTCATCCTCCTGCTGTTCCGGAACGTCCTCCTCTGTAGCTTCCTCTGTTACTTCTTCTGCGTCAACCACATTTGTGTCTGTGAAATCAGCGGCCCAGGCAGATGCCGGAGCAGTGCCGATCATAGCACTTGCAAGAAGAATACTGAGAATTTTTTTGCGTTTCATAACCTTTCCTCCTTTTGATTTTTCGGTGACAGCTTTCTTTTTTGCTGTTTTAATTGAAAGATCATGATGCCACGAGGGCAACAAAAAAGGTAACAGAAAAAGTCCCTTACGGGATTTCTGTTACCTGATAGACGTTCTTTATGCGCAAACTGACTTCTGTAGTCACTATCTTTTTAAAAAAAGCTCCGGCCCGCCGACTGTACGACAACGCATTTTCCTGTACAGGAATCTCACCTGTTCGCCTGAAAGCTTCCTTTCATTCAATTATTCACCTGACTTCATTATACAAATGAAGTCAGGTGTTGTCAAATCAAATGTTTTTTAGTTCTCTTTTACGATAACCTTATCCAGGTGCCAGATATCATCTACATACTCCTGAATGGTTCTGTCGGATGTGAACTTACCGCTGCATGCTGTGTTCAGAAGTGCCATCTTCGCCCAGCGTTTCTCATCTTTGTATGCTGCCTCAACACGTTTCTGTGCTTCTGCATAGGAACGGAAGTCGCCAAGGATGAAGTACTGGTCAGGTCTCGGCATGTTGCGTTTGTCGAGAAGTGAATTGTAGATGTCACGGAACATCTCTGTATCGCTGGAGAAGGTTCCGTTGATCAGCTGCATCAGTACCTGACGGATCTCCGGATCTGTGTTGTAGATGAAGTCCGGATCGTAACCGCCGTTGTTCTCATAGTTGATGATCTGGTCGGAGCTCATACCGAAGATAAATGCATTCTCCTCGCCAACCTCCTGTACGATCTCAACGTTAGCACCATCCATGGTTCCAAGTGTCGGAGCACCGTTCAGCATGAATTTCATGTTACCTGTACCGGAAGCCTCTTTACTTGCTGTGGAGATCTGCTCGGAAACATCTGCTGCCGCAAAAATGATCTCAGCGTTGGATACACGGTAGTTCTCGATGAATACAACCTTCAGCTTACCGTTGATGGAAGCATCATTGTTTACAACATCTGCCACACAGTTGATCAGCTTGATGATCTTCTTTGCACGTGCGTAAGCTGCGGAAGCTTTTGCACCAAAGATAAATGTTCTTGGATAGAAATCCATCTCCGGATGTGCCTTGATCTGGTTGTACAGATAGATCACATGCAGGATGTTAAGAAGCTGACGTTTGTACTCATGAAGTCTCTTAACCTGGATATCGAAGATAGAGTGCGGGTCAACCTCAACACCATTGTGCTCCAGGATATATTTTGCAAGACGCTCTTTGTTCTTGAACTTGATGGTCATGAACTCCTGAAGAGCCTTCTCATCGTCTGCGTAAACCTTAAGCTTGGAAAGCTGGGAAAGATCTGTGATCCAGTCCGGTCCGATCTTGTCTGTTACCCAGTCAGCCAGAAGCGGGTTTCCATGAGCAAGGAAACGTCTCTGTGTGATACCGTTTGTCTTGTTGTTGAACTTCTCAGGCATCATCTCATAGAAATCCTTCAGCTCCTGATTCTTGAGGATCTCGGTATGAAGGCGTGCAACACCGTTTACAGAGTAGCCTGCAACGATCGCAAGGTGAGCCATCTTAACCTGTCCGTCATAGATGATCGCCATCTTCTTAACCTTCTCGAAGTTTCCAGGATATTTCTGCTGGATCTCAAGAATGAAACGACGGTTGATCTCCTCGATGATCTGGTATACACGCGGAAGCAGTCTGGAGAACAGCTCGATCGGCCATTTCTCAAGTGCCTCGGACATGATGGTGTGGTTGGTGTAAGCACAGCATTTTGTTGTGATATCCCATGCCTGATCCCAGCCAAGACCTTCCTCATCGATAAGAATACGCATCAGCTCTGCAACTGCAACTGTCGGATGAGTATCATTCATCTGGAATACAACCTTCTCATGAAGCTTTGTGATGTCATCGTGTGTTTTCTTATATTTGGCAATCGCTGCCTGAAGGCTGGCAGATACGAAGAAGTACTGCTGTTTCAGACGAAGCTCTTTACCTGCCATATGGTTATCATTCGGATAAAGTACCTCAACGATAGTACGTGCAAGGTTCTCCTGCTCTACTGCGTTGTGATAATCACCCTTGTCAAAAGAGTCAAGGTTGAAGTCTACGATCGGCTCTGCATCCCAGATACGAAGTGTGTTTACAACATCATTATTATAACCTGTGATCGGCATATCGTAAGGAACAGCCTTTACTGCCTGATATCCCTCATGGATAAATTTATTCTCGTTCTTCACCGGATCCCACTCAACACGTACGTATCCGCCGAAATGAACTTCTTTTGCATACTCCGGACGACGGAGCTCGAAGGGATAGCCGTTCTTCAGCCAGTTATCCGGTACCTCTATCTGATAACCGTCACGGATCTCCTGCTTGAACATACCATAACGGTAACGGATTCCGCATCCGTATGCACAGTAGTTCAGAGTTGCAAGAGAATCCAGGAAGCATGCTGCCAGTCTTCCAAGTCCACCGTTTCCAAGAGCCGGATCCGGCTCCTGGTCTTCGATGCAGTTAATGTCAAGTCCAAGCTCCTCAAGAGCCTCCTTAACCTCGCCGTATGCACCAAGGTTAATCAGGTTGTTTCCAAGGGCACGGCCCATAAGGAACTCCATGGACATATAATATACGATCTTCGGATCCTGTTTTTCATACGCCTTCTGGCTCTTGAGCCAGTTGTCAATGATCACGTCCTTCACAGTGTAGCTTACAGCCTGAAAGATCTGCTCCTGTGTAGCCTCTTCCAGTGTTTTTCGATAAAGGAATTTTACGTTTTCTTTTACACTTTTTTTGAATTCCTCTTTCTCAAACTGCTTGTCAATCATTAGTTTTCCTCCTGTACTTTGGATACTCCCAGTGTTACAGCCTCTTTATTGATGTTCCACTCCTTGGTGTAACCCTCTGCTTCTCCCAGAATAATGTTTTCTGCCAGTACTTCACGTTTGATCTCATCCTGGTTTGCTTTCATGATATCCATGATCTTATCGTTATCTTTTGCATAGACAATGATCTTGTCCATGACTTCGAAACCAGCCTCTTTACGCATAGTCTGAACCTTGCTGATGATCTCGCGGACAAAGCCCTCCTGGATCAGTTCGGGTGTAAGGTTTGTATCAAGGACAACGGATGTCTCACCGTCTGTCTCTGTCACATAGCCCTCGCTCTGGGCTGTTTCGATCAATAAGTCTTCCTCTGCAAGCTCGACTCTGTTTCCGTCAATGTCAAGAACGAGAACACCATTATCTCTCAGCTCTTTCATTGCTGCGGTTCCGTCGATCTCGGAGAGTGCGGTACGGATGCCGTTCAGAAGCTTGCCGTATTTCGGTCCTACTGTACGAAGCTGCGGCTTGAAGCTGTAGGAAATGAAGGACTCTACATCATCTGCGAATTTCACTTCTTTTACGTTAAGCTCATCTGCGATGATATCTGTGTAGAATTTATCCATCTTCTTCTCAGCTTTTACATACATGGTTCCGATCGGCTGACGGTTCTTGATGTTTGCGGTATTTCTGCATGCACGTCCGAGAACAACGATCTCAAGAAGCTCTTCCATGTTTGCCTCAAGATCCTTGTCGATCCATGCCTCGTTTACCTTCGGGTAATCGCAGAGATGGATACTCTCCGGAGCGTTTGCATCAATGCTTCTTACAAGGTTCTGGTAGATATCCTCAGTCATGAACGGGATCATCGGAGCTGCAGCCTTGGCAACTGTTACCAGTGCTGTGTAAAGTGTCATGTAAGCATTGATCTTATCCTGCTCCATGCCCTTTGCCCAGAAACGCTCACGGCTTCTTCTTACATACCAGTTACTCATATCGTCAACAAATTCCTGAAGTGCTCTTGCAGCTTCCGGAATCTTGTAGGAACCAAGATCCTCATCGACAGTCTTCACCATGGTATTCAGCTTGCTGAGCAGCCATTTATCCATAACCGGAAGCTTATCGTAATCTAAAGTATATTTAGTTGCGTCAAAATTGTCAATGTTCGCATACAGTACGAAGAATGCGTAGGTGTTCCACAGAGTGCTCATGAACTTTCTCTGTCCCTCTACAACTGCCTTGCCGTGGAAACGGTTCGGAAGCCACGGAGCACTGTTGATGTAGAAGTACCAGCGGATGGCATCTGCACCATATTTGTTCAGTGCGTCAAACGGATCAACGGCATTTCCCTTGGACTTACTCATCTTCTGTCCATTCTCATCCTGTACATGTCCCAGAACGATTACGTTCTTATATGGAGCCTTGTTGAAAAGCAGTGTGGACTCAGCAAGAAGGGAGTAGAACCATCCTCTTGTCTGGTCAACAGCCTCAGAAATAAAGTCTGCCGGGAACTGCTGCTCAAACAGGTCTTTGTTCTCAAATGGATAATGATGCTGTGCAAAAGGCATTGCTCCGGAATCAAACCAGCAGTCAATTACCTCCGGTACACGGTGCATGGTCTTGCCGCAGTCCGGGCACTTCATGGTGATATCATCAATGTATGGGCGGTGAAGCTCGATAGTCTTCGCACGCTCGTCACCACTCTTCTCATAGAGATCCTGGCGGCTTCCTACGGATTCCATATGTCCGCACTCACACTGCCAGATATTCAGTGGTGTTCCCCAGTAACGGTTTCTGGAAATACCCCAGTCCTGAACGTTCTCAAGCCAGTCACCGAAACGTCCTTTGCCGATGCTCTCCGGGATCCAGTTGATTGTATTGTTGTTGCGGATCAGATCATCCTTTACTGCTGTCATCTTGATGAACCAGGACTCACGTGCATAGTAGATCAGCGGTGTATCACATCTCCAGCAGTGCGGATAATCATGCTCGAATTTCGGTGCGTCAAAAAGTTTGCCCTCTTTGTCAAGGTCTGTGAGGACCATCGGGTCCGCTTTCTTAACAAATACACCGGCGTATGGTGTTTCTTTGGTCATGTTACCCTGTCCGTCTACGAACTGTACAAACGGAAGATCATAATCACGGCCAACACGGCTGTCATCCTCACCAAATGCAGGTGCGATATGAACGATACCAGTACCATCGCTCATGGTAACGTAGCTGTCGCAGGTTACGAAGTGAGCTTTTTTGTGCTGTTTTGCAGCTGCCTCTCCTGCACATGCAAAAAGCGGCTCGTATTCTTTACGCTCAAGGTCTGTTCCTTTGTATTTCTCAAGAATCTCATATGCAGGCTCGTCATCCTTTGCAAGCTTGCCGAGAACTTTGTCCAGAAGCGCCTCTGCCATGTAGTATGTGTAGCCGTCTGCAGCTTTTACCTTGCAGTAGATCTCATCCGGGTTTACACAAAGTGCAACGTTGGATGGAAGTGTCCACGGTGTTGTTGTCCATGCCAGGAAGTATGCATCCTCACCGACAACCTTGAAACGAACGATTGCGGAACGCTCTTTAACAGTTTTGTATCCCTGGGAAACTTCCTGTGCGGAAAGCGGAGTTCCACAACGCGGGCAGTAAGGAACGATCTTGAAACCTTTGTAAAGAAGGCCTTTGTCCCAGATTTCTTTCAGTGCCCACCACTCGGACTCGATGAAGTTGTTGTCGTATGTTACATACGGATGCTCCATGTCAGCCCAGAAACCAACGGTAGAGGAGAAATCCTCCCACATTCCTTTGTATTTCCATACGCTCTCTTTACACTGCTGGATAAATGGCTCAATTCCGTACTCCTCGATCTGTTCCTTGCCGTCAAGACCAAGTTTCTTCTCAACCTCAAGCTCAACCGGAAGTCCGTGAGTATCCCATCCTGCTTTTCGCGGAACCATGTATCCCTTCATTGTACGGTATCTCGGGATCATATCCTTGATAACTCGTGTCAGAACGTGTCCGATGTGTGGCTTACCATTAGCGGTAGGCGGTCCGTCATAGAATGTGTATGTCTCGCCCTCTTTACGGCTGTCCATACTCTTTTCAAAAATCTTATTGTCTTTCCAGAATTTCTCAACTTCTTTTTCGCGGTCAACAAAATTCAGATTCGTGTCAACTTTACGATACACAATTTTTACCTCCTGTGTCTGATTACTGGCTGCTGTCTCATTTATAAGATGCAGCGGTTTATTTCTTCACAGATACTTGTTCGTGCCAGTGTTTCTTTCGGGCACTTATAAAAAAAGACCCCATCCTGTAAAAGGACGAAGTCTGATTCGCTGTACCACCTGTTACATTATACGGGCCTGTTGTCCGGTTCCCTGCGCCCTCTTATTCTTAAGCTGCCAGGCTCCTGTGCCATGTCTTCCCATGGCGGACATTATCGTATCTGCCGATATATGTTCCCTGTAACGGAGGAAATCCGTCAGTTCTTACTTGAAATTACTGATATCTGTAACTCAGATATCGTTCCCCGGCTGCTTCCGGCCAACTTCAGAACTGAAGCTCAGGAGTGATATTCCATCATATTTACTCGCCCCGGGCTCTCACCATCCCCGGTTCGCTGCCAGTTTTCCATATGACTTACTGTCTCCATCACAGCTTTTTCTATATACGCTGTATATTATAGGTTGGGGAAAATCTATATGTCAAGTGTTTTTGACGGATTTCCTCTTATTAAATGTGCATATTTACGCATATTCATGGAACAAAAGCTGTGGTTCCTCAATTTTCACAGACTGTAAGTGGTTTTTCCAAAAAGAAAGTGGTATACTACTACAGAATCACGCAGACGGTGATATGTCTGCATCACATATGGGCAGATTTTCGCCCGGATTTATTATTGAAAGGTATTTTATGATGAAAATTTCAAAAAAACGATCCCTGCGCCGGATCTTTGCAGGTATTCTCTGTATGGGAATCCTTTTCACAGGTACACAGCCCTGTGCCGCAGCAGCTTACGGATACGATGAATATGGTGATCCGATCGTTACTGCCACACCGGTTCCTGACGCACAGACAGCAGATTCCTCCGGTCAGGCTGCAGCAGACACCGCTCCGGCACATTCCAGCTACTATTCACAGGCCGCTGATACAGACTCTATTGAAGGCTGGCCAACAGGCCCGAACATAGAAGCACAGGCTGCAGTTCTTATGGATGTGAATACGGAGGCAGTCCTCTATTCCAAAAATGCAGATACACAACTTTATCCGGCCAGTATCACCAAGATCATGACAACTCTTCTGGCCTGTGAAAATTTAAGCCTGAAAACTAATATCGTAGTCTCTGACAGTGCTTCTGCCAGTGTGTCTGCCGGAGATTCCAGTATTTACGCCGCTCCCGGCGAAAAATTCACCAGAGATCAGGCTCTTATGGCTGTTATGCTTCAGTCCGCCAACGAAATGTCTGTAGCTGTTGCTGAGAAAGTTTCCGGCTCTGTAAAAAAATTCACTGAGCTTATGAACTGGCGCGCCAGACTTTTCGGATGCAAAAATACTCATTTTAACAATCCAAACGGACTTCCCGATGAGAATCATTACACCACAGCTTCCGACATGGCAAAAATCGCGAAATCTGCCTGGATGAACCCGCTTTACCGCAAGTTCTGCACCAGACGTTACTATGAGATTCCTCCTACAAACAAATTTGCGGAAGCAAGGCAGCTTCTGAACCACCACAAGATGATCAAAAACGGGGAATATTATTACGAAGGTGTTCTTGGTGGAAAAACAGGTTACACAGATGCATCCGGAAATACACTCGTCACCTATTGCAGGCGTGGAAATACAACACTTGTAGCAGTGATCCTGAATTCTACTTCTGCCGCAAACGCCTATGGTGACACTGCTTCCCTGTTTGATTATGGTTTTGGAAATTTTGAAAAAACAGATATGAAAGTGTCCATGGAACCAGTCCCGTTTAAGGTACTTCCATGTGATAAATATATTCTTAAGAACAACGGAAATACTTATCCGTTTTATTATAAGACAAAGGTTTATGTGACTTTACCAAAAGGAATTGACAAATCACAGCTTACCAAACGCCAGGCCGTTCTCCAGAATGCTGCCGGCCTGCTGCGTCTGAAAAGCAAATATTATTACAAAAAACAAATGGTTGGCTGGGGAATGCAATACGAACGGAATGTCGTATCAGATCTTCTTGTCCAGGCTTCTTGAGACTTTTCTGCGGCGGAGAGATTCGTGCTTTTCACGGATTTCATCCGCCGCTTCTGTATCTTCTGCTTTCAGGGTTTTTACCCCGAAATATTTTCCCTCATCGGTTTTTCGGATTCTGATCTTCCCTGCAACGGGTCCATGCTCGTGGCAGAGGGCAAGGCTGTAATATACCTTGGAATTGTTGGTACTGAACCAGCGAATCTTCCGCTTGGCAGGGCATCTGCAGATAGGACACACCGTGCTCACCATAGTGCGGTCCTTCATCAGGCGTTCTTTTGATACAAATTCCCTGGATACAAACTTATCATGATCTGTATAGGAAATATAAATTTCCTTCTCTTTTGATTTTGGATTCTGGTATACATCCAGGGATGGATGACGGATCATGCAGGCTTCATCAATCTCCAGAAGGATTCTTGCCGTATAGCTGGCATCTGCCAGTGCCCGGTGAAAATCCCGGTTCTTCGGAAGTTTAAGATAATCAATGGCATATTCCAGGGAACGTCTGGCAATTCCATCTTCAAATTTCACACTGAAAAGCTTCTGTACATCATAATAATGGACCGGTCCTGGGATCAGCTTCAGAAGATTATAATATTTCATGTTTCTCTGAAGCTCCATTACATCCTGGTTTCCCCAGGTAAAAAACCGATATTCCGGTCCGCACCATTCCAGAAATCTGCGGATCGCTTTTGGAAAAGGAAGTCCTTTCTCCAGTTCATGGAAATCTACGTGGATCACCTCATGGATGCTGTCGTGGATCCAATGGTACACTTTGGGCTTGATCAGGCACTGGAAGGTGTCGATGATCTCTCTTTTTTCATTTAATTTTACTGCCCCGATCTCAATGATCTCAAAAGGGAGTCGACTGTCCGGATGTTTTCTTCCATCCGGATTCTGGTTCCATTCCAGGTCAAATACAATATAGTTCATGGGTTTTCTGTCCTCTTAACTGACAGTGTGCACAGATATGTTTATGGAAAGCAGACAGTGTATTCTCTCTGCTTCATGGCCTGCTCACGGTTATTTCGCGGCTCTGCATCCGGACACGGAATAAATTGATTCAAACAGTTCCTGCTGAAAATTTCCGGTGTCTGCATCTGTCAGTATTATATCTTTCATTTCGTCTTCTTCGTGTAACCACCAGCGGAAATCACATAATGTGGCACCTCGTCCGGCACCTTCAGAACAGTCTACATCCAGGAGTGCTTTTTCCGTCTTAAAAAACTCCGGATGAAGAAGGTACATAAATGGTACCGCATCATGAATACTTGCCACACAACGGTATTTGGTAGGATTTCCAAGTACATAACCGGCCATATCGCCGCAGGCTTTTGCAACCGGGTTACCGGACTGGCATAATTTCATAATCTGGTTTCTGGTGAGATTGCATTTCAGGGTAGCATCCAGTCCGCACATCACCAGTGGAATTCCGGAAGAAAATACGATCTTCGCTGCTTCCGGATCTGCATAAATATTGAATTCCGCTGCCGGTGTGATGTTTCCGCCTTTCGCCGCGCCGCCCATAAATACGATCTGGCGGATCTTCTCCTTCACCTCCGGAAAAATCCTCAAAAGCAATGCAAGGTTGGTCATTGGTGCTGTCTCGATCACCGTTACCTGTTCACCTTCCGGAAGGTCATTCAGAATATCACGGATAAAAAGCACTGCATTGTCTGATGCGAGCTCTTTTTTTGTCTCCGGCAGAACACAGTGGCCAAGGCCTGTCTCTCCGTGGAATTCTTCTGCATGAAGCGGCTCTTTTACAAGAGGGCGCTCCTGGCCTTTTGCCACAGGAACTTTCAGTCCGTAAAAATCTGCCAGTTCCAGTGCATTCTTCGTTACTTTATCAATGGTAGCGTTTCCTGCAAATGTTGTTATCGCAAGAAGCTCCAATTCGTCCTGATGTGCCGCCGCATAAGCCAGCGCAATGCCGTCATCAATTCCCGGATCGCAGTCCATAATAACCTTGATTCTATCTCCCATATGTTCACCTCTGTAAAAACTCTTTCCCCAATTTATAGTATTACCGAATTTCCGCTGTTTACCTGTTCCAAGTATAACAGAGTGGGGAAAAGGTGTAAAGATATTCAAAAGGTACGTCTGAAGTGCGGCATCTCGATTCCGCTGCGCTGCATCTCGATGTCGGGCGTCCGCCCTATACAGGTATGTAGAAAGCCCAGCTTATGTGCGAGCACAACACTGGGCTTTCTACATACCTGTGCACTTCAGACTGGAACGCAAAAAGCCCCTCTGCCGGGGTTGGCAGAGGGGTGAAAAAAAGGGGGTTTATATTAAACAAATGCAATATGACATTTGGAATCTTCATATCCGTTTGGGTTGTTCCGGATATTGCTGCTATGACATCATCCCGTCACCTGGGGCTTACAGCCTTAAGATGGGGGCTTCCTCTATTAGATCAGTCAATTGCAATAAATTTCTTCTCTTCTACTTCTTTCTTGGTCTCTTCTTTCGGGAATGTTACGTGAAGGATTCCGTTCTCATATTTCGCATGGATATCTTCATGTTTAATATTTGGTCCTACATAAAAGCTTCTGTTGCAGGTTCCTGTATAACGCTCTCTGCGAACATATTTGCCTTTCTCATCCTTCTCATCTTTCTTCTCTTCTCTGGTTGCCTGGATGTTCAGATAACCATCCTTCAGCTGGATCTTCACATCTTCTTTCTTAAATCCCGGAAGATCGATATCCAGTTCATAATTTCCGTCAACATCACGGATATCTGTCTTCATCATATCTTTCACCTGAGGATAAGCATTGGCAGCTGCCTGACGGCCTGCAGGATATCCCATAAAATCATCAAATAAATCTTCTCCGAAAATACTTGGCATTAACATAACTCATTCCTCCTGATCTATATTCGCTGCATATTATGCAGGCGTTTTTAATTTACTGTTTCTGAAAACTCTGTAAGAACTTTCTCCGGAAGATTTCTTTTTCTCTCTTCCTTTGTTCTGTATGTACTATAACACGCATTATTAGCACTGTCAAGAGATGAGTGCTAATTATTTTGTGAAGAATTTGTGAAGCCTTGATTTTATGCAATGTCATTAACTTAAAGCAGACGATATTTATTCTAAAAAAATTAGATGTCTTCTGCTTTTTTTTATATGCTTATATTGTAAAAAAAAACCATGAACCTGCCGCAGAAAAGGATGTGATGCTGATGAAACATTCTCAAAAACGTACATTCATGGACATAGAAAAAATGAGTTCTAATGAATTTAAGGCATTTTGTCGGCAGACGGCTCAGACATTAATATTCCTACCACTGCTGAAACGCTGGAACTGTATGGTTCTGCAAGCCGAAAAAATACAAAACCCCAGGCTCAAATAGGATTAGGCTGTATCTATGATGTAATGAATCGCATGATACTAGAAAGTGATTGTAACAAAGTAAAATTTGATGAGATGCGCCTGGCATAAAAGCAATTAGAGCGAATACCGGAAACAATAGGAAATATTCCATTTATCATTATCATGGACCGAGGATATCCTTCTACACCTGCGTTTATACATATGATGGATAAAGGTATTAAATTTATCGTACGTTTAAAAAGCAGTGATTATAAAAAAGAATAAAGCAGTCTGTCGGAAAATGATCAATTGGGTCAATCGGATATTCGCAATCCGCTTTCGCTACTTGCTCATAACCGAATAACTGTTCCGCAGTTTATCAGGAGGGGCTTGTACCCCTCCTGATACAAGTAAGTTGAATAATCCGGGGTGAAATCCATCACCTGTCCGGCGTATGGAAATCAATGTTCCGTTTTTTAGGGAATCACGATTCCGGCAAAAATGGAATCACATTTTTCCTAAACCCTTATAATGATGTTATGCACTTTTAGTGTAAATTCATTATGAGGAGGTCACGATTATGACCAAATATCGAGAAATCATCCGGCTTACCGGATTGGGATTCTCACAACGTAACATCATGGCAAGCTGTGGTGTTTCACAAAAAACTGTCGTCAAAGTTCAAAAACGTGCCAGAGAACTAAATATCTCTTGGCCTCTTGATGAATCAATGACCGACACAGAGCTTCAAAAGCTCATGTTCTCGAAAGAGAGCAAGGTATCTGCCAGTAAGAAGATGCCCGACTACGCTTACATCCGTAAGGAACTGCTCCGTAATGGAGTCACCAAAAAGCTCTTATGGACTGAGTACATAGAGGATTGCCGTGCCAACGGTGAAGAACCACTCATGTATTCACAATTCTGCTATCACATCCAACAGGATGAGCAGAAACATCGTGCTACCATGCATATCAACCGTAAACCCGGCGAACAGGTTGAGGTTGACTGGGCTGGTGATCCGGCAACAATTATTGATCCTGACACTGGTGAAATCTTAAAATCTTACATCTTTGTAGGTGTAATGACTTACAGTCAGTATGCATATGTGGAAGCATTTCTGGATATGAAGCAGAGATCATGGATCAATGCTCATGTCCATATGTATGAGTACTTTGGCGGTGTTGCCAGAATCCTCGTACCGGATAACTGCAAAACCGCAGTTATTCACAATGGGGGATGGAAAGACCAGCAGATCAATGAAACTTATCAGGAACTAGCTGAACATTATTGCACCGCTATTATTCCGGCTCGTGTCAGAGCTCCCAAGGATAAGCCGAATGCTGAAGGAACGGTAGGAAATATCTCTACCTGGATAACAGCAGCACTTCGGGATGAACAGTTCTTTTCCCTTGCAGAATTAAACCGTGCAATAAAAGATAAGCTAGAACTGTTCAACCAAAGGCTCTTTCAGAAGAAAGAGGGTAGTCGGCGAAGCTTATTTCTTGAGGAAGAAAAACCATTGCTGGCACCATTACCTGCTACCCGTTTTGAACTGAGCGACTGGAAAACAGCCACCGTCCAGTTCAATTATCACATATCTGTGGACGGAATGCTATACTCAGTTCCCTATGAATACATCAAAAAGAAAGTTGATGTCAAGATAACAGATACCACTATTGAAATTTTTTACAATCATAACCGCATTGCTTCCCACCGCCGTCTGAAGGGGCGTCCTGGGAAGTACAGCACTGTCACGGAACATATGCCGGAAGACCACCAGAAATATCTGGAATGGAACGGCGACAGGTTCCGCAAATGGGCTGAACGGATTGGCATAAATACGTACACTGTGGTCAATGCGATACTGACCTCCAAACGTGTGGAACAACAGACCTACCGAAGTTGTATGGGGCTTCTGAAGCTTGCAGAGAAATACTCGAATGCATTGTTTGAAGCAGCCTGTAAAAAGGCACTATCTTATACAGCTTCACCCAGTTATAAGAGTATTAAAAACATCCTTGTAACAGGTTCTGTAAAACCGGAATCAGAAACTACTGAATCCAAGACTACACATAAAGCACACGGCATCACAAGAGGTGCCGATTACTATCGGAGGTAAACATATATGACGAATCAGAGTACAATAGATAAATTAATTGAAATGCGCCTTACTACTATGGCAGATGCGTTCCGCAACCAGCTGGATGATACGAAATTTAAAGACGTACCATTCGAGGACCGTTTTGGTATGCTGGTGGACATCGAATACAGTAATCGTAAGAATAATCGTCAGAAACGATTGATCCGTAATGCTGGATTCGACCAACCGGAAGCAAGTATCATGGATATCAATTACACTTCCGGACGCAAGCTTAACAAGGGTCTTATTAACCGACTTGCAACTTGCGAATATATATCTGAACACCGGAATCTTTTTATCACCGGCGCTACAGGCTGTGGTAAAACTTACATGGCCTGCGCCTTTGGTATGGAGGCTTGTAAGCAGTATTTCAATACCAAGTATGTCCGTCTTCCTGATCTGCTTATTGATCTGGAGACAGCACGGACAGATGGTAACTACAAAAAAGTCATGGCGAAGTATGCAAATCCAGTTGTCCTGATTCTGGATGAGTGGCTTCTCTTGAAACCGACGAATGCAGAACAAAGGGATATCTTCGAACTGCTTCATAGGAGACGTAAGAAATCTTCAACGATTTTCTGCTCCCAGTATGCATTTGAGGAATGGTATGAGCAGCTCGGCGGTGGTGACAGTCCTCTGGCAGATGCGATCATTGATCGTATTGCCCACGACAGCTATCGAATAAATATCACGAGCATTGATGCTGAACATGATAGATCAATGCGTGAGGTATATGGCTTGGATAAAGCACTACGCGAGTAAACTCGCATAATTACACAGGTGATTTCCACTTCCGGACATCTGATTCCCAAATTTCCGGAAGTGCGATTTCATCGCACGAGAATATTCATAAGTCCCACCCACTGCTTATTGCTCCTCGCAATTGAAGCAGGGGACTTACTTGATTCGGTTAAAATAAAACTTGATAAGTCAAGAATCAGACATTATGAAGGGACGATAGATGGAGAACGTATGAAAGAACTGGGAGAAAAGATATGAATTCATTCGTTAAAGCGACAGCTCCATACTCCGATTACATTTGTATAAAAATATACGATAAGACCAGATGTAAGTGCATATACTACATTACATGCAACATCTCCCATACCATAAGCTATTTTTTCTGATATGCTTGTCTTCATATGCATTCCCCACTTATTTTCCATTCCGCTTATTTAAATCCTCAATAATCTGCGGATACATTTTATCAAGTTTGTAAAATCTTAACAATATAATATTCAGTACTCCAACAACAAACGGAACCGCAATAAACAGCAGTTTAATTGCAAATACTGCGGATCCTGCCTGTGTATCTGCAAATGACAGTGTTCCATCATATTTGCTGAAATTGAGTACCCATCCAATGACCGCCGTAACAATACCTGCTGCGATTGTTCCTACAAATCCCTGCATACTAAATGTCAGACCTTCAACACGAATTTTCGTTTTCCATTCCCCATATTCAACTGCATCACTTACCATCGCAGAAGACACTGCAAGCAAGAAGCAATATCCTATTCCCCTCATAGCAGCTGTAATAATCAGTACCGTTGTATTTTCTGTAAATGGTAACAATATCACATAGCTGACACAGATAATAATCCAGCCAAACATCGTAGTCTTTCCTTTTCCATACTTCTTCACAACCAGATGTACAAAGAAAAAGGTTACAATTGCAGGAACTATATAAGCCGTATTCAATACACTAATCATACTGCTATTATGAAGAACCGCTTTACTATAATATGTATTTACCGTACTAATAGCTTGGAAGAATATATTAATACAAATAGATATCACCATCAGCATATGCCAGTATTTATTTTTCAGCACTGCTTTTACTCCGTCAATAACACGAATCTTTTCTGTCTTCTCTTCTTCATTTTCATGAATTCTCTCTTTACACCCTGCAAAACATAAAAAGAACAGAATTGCTGCAATAACTCCAAATATTCCATATACGATACTCCACGCTTTCTTTTCCCCCACATACTCTGTCATAAAGTTTACCAATGGGAGTGTTCCTGCTGTAACAAGGAGACTTGCAATCTGTCTGTATAATAGAACATCAGAAATGTTCCCATAGATGCCCAGATAATATTGCTTGCCGCATCACCGCAGCCATAAGCCATCTTTTCTTTTAGGGCAAGTTTCTTTCCTATTGTATCCATCACTTCATTCCTCCTATCCGACATTCATCACATTCTTTTCATCTGATACAACACACAACCATGACTATCTACTTCTTCTGCTGCTTCAGTTGCTTTTTTGCCGGACCAGATTTCTTTTGCATCCTCTTTGATATATATTTCTGCTAATTTATCAGGAATTTCTTTCTTTTTATCCGATACATTAAATATTGCAATATATGTATTCTCTTCGTTTTCTCCTGACCAGACAATCCATTCATCGTCTCTGTACTCTTGTCTCTGTCCATCCAGTGTACGATGCATCTCGTTTACCTCTGTATTTGTTAACAATGAGAGCGTCCACTCATCCAAATCAGCTAGTTCTCCGCCATACATCAGTGGTGACTGAAAGATAGACCACAATGTGATCATTGTCTTTTGTTCTGGCTTTGTAAAGCAGGTCATACGGTCTGCCTTTCCACGTTCACCTGAGCGGATTCCAATATGCCCCAATGGAAGCATGTCACAATCAGGCCAGTTTCCTTTACGAATAAATGGTGACCAATAATTACAGCGGTCAAACATATCATACAGCAATTCCCACTCATCCCAGAAATCATCTGTCAATCTCCACATATTTGCAGTTTTTTGAAGAAAACTTCCATCCTGCAGTCTTGCCGGTCCCGGCGAAAGGGAAAGTACAATGTCCCGTCCCGTTTTGTCGATAGCCTTTCGAATCCCTTCAATTTCCTTTCTATGTGAATCTCTGTAAATCGTTGAATATGCGATATCATCAACTTTAATGAAATCAACTCCCCAAGAAGCATACAATTCCATAAGCGAATCATAATATAACTGTCCTTCTGGAATTGACATATCCACTCCATACATATCTGAATTCCATGGACAGATACTGTTTATTGCAATCTGATCTGCTGTCTTATCCGTTCCTTTGATATGCATTCTTCCATGAACAGCCTGTCTTGGTATTCCCCTTAAAATGTGAATACCGAATTTCAACCCTAATTGGTGTACATATTCAGCAAGTGGTGCAAACCCAACTCCATCTGCTGAACTTGGAAAACGATTTTCAGCCGGAAGCACACGACTATATTCATCTATCTTCAAATCCGCAAACTTGCGATATGCTGCTGACTCAGCTCCTGGCTCGTACCACTGAATATCTACAACCACATAGTTCCATCCATATTTCTTAAGCTTTTCTGCCATAATATCTGCATTTCTTTTTACTTCTTCTTCTGTAACAGACGCTCCATATACATCCCAGCTGTTCCATCCTTTTGGTGGTGTTTTTGCAAATTCTAACATATCTCTTTCCTTACCTTTCCATTTTATTTTAGGGTGCACAAAATACAGGTCACCTTTTACAAACTGACTTCTTTCTTCTAATAACTATAGCTTTTTACTTTTCTGTGAATTTGAATCGATTCGTTTCCTGTCTGAATTTTTAGATTATTTTTGTCTTTTCTTTCTCTTGTCTACATTGATATCATATACTATAATCTTATTACCATGTTAGTCACTTTTGTTGGATAACTTATAAATTTTGTCGGAAATTGTAGTTTAATAAAAGCAAGAATTTTGTATCTATCGAATATAAATATACAAACTACCGAAAGGAGATCCTATGGAATTAGAAAAATTGAATCTGTACAGAGACACCAGCTGGAATGATATAAAACTTCGTTTCTGCGGTCATTCAGAATGTCTGCCGCTTCATTCCTACGGACCTGGAACAAGACCCTATTATCTCATGCATTTTGTTCTTTCCGGGAAGGGACGTCTTGTTGTTAATAAAACAGAATATCTTATTGAAGAAAAACAGATTTTTTTGATTGAACCGGATCAGATGGTCTTCTATCAGGCCGATAAGGAGAATCCATGGACTTATTCGTGGGTTGGCTTCAATGGCAAACTCGCTCCATACTTCATGCATCGTCTTGGATTCGGTTATCCGTCCCTCACAAAAGGACTTTCTACAGAAGTCTTTGAGGAAATCAAGGATCTCCTTGAGATTCTGATTTCCATAAAAAATGATAGTACAAAAAATGATCTGTATACCAATGGCATTCTTCTCCTTCTTCTTTCAAAAGTTGGTACTTTTATCGAGAACTCCAAAGAGCTTCCCGAAAGAAAAAGTCGTCAGAATTCAGAAAGTCATGTACAGCAAGCAATTTCTATTGTAGAAGATTTCTACGGACGAGGCCTGACAGTTCAGTATATTGCAGACAAACTGAATCTGAATCGATCCTATCTCTCAGAAATCTTTTCAAAGCAGATGGGTGTTCCATTGAAAAAATATATACTGGATTTTCGCATCACCCAGAGTGAAGAATTTCTTTTTACTTCTGACTGGTCCGTGGACTATATCAGTCAGATCTGTGGATTCAGTTCGCCTTCTTATTTTTCAAAAATATTTAAAGAATACCACGGAATTTCTCCTACAGAATATAGAAAAAACCGTCACAAACGCGAACGCCAAATTGTTCTGGTAAAATAAGGGGCTGTCGCATTAAGTATTAGTGCGTAGCTCCTTTTCTTGTGCAAAAAAATAACTGCCAGACCTCGAAAGAATCCAGACAGAAAAAGACGCAAGCCATATTCTTATGACTCACGCCTTTCTGCATAACTTACTTTTCTATTCTTCTGTTTCTAATTCCAATCTCTGTAAAATATCTCTTACAATACCTGCATCTTCAATCAAATTAATTCCAAAACATTTTTTACCTGCGTCCTTCAAAGACGCACCAACATGATATGCTTTCGTTTTATCAAGAAGTCAATCGGATATTCGCAATCCGCTTTCGCTACTTGCTCATAACCGAATAACTGCTCCGCAGTTTATCAGCAGGGGCTTGTACCCCTCCTGATATAAGTAAGTCCCACCCACTGCTTATTGCTCCTCGCAATTGAAGCAGGGGACTTACTTGATTCGGTTAAAAAACGATCATGAAATGCTCTTGTGTACTTCACATCCAGTTTAGGATACTGTGCATTAAAGTTATCTATATCTGTTTGAGATAATTTTGTCCGTTGCAGTGTATAAACTGTCACCGCCACATTTTCTTTCTTCTTTGACAAAATATTTAATGTTCCTACATCCACATATCCATCTACCAGAACAATTTCCGTTTCTGCCTTCTGAATCAGTTCTATTAGTAAACTGAACGCATCATATATCTGACCATCAAAAAATATCTTTTGATTAGACTCCTCATGATCTGATATGTACTCAAAAATTTGCTCCAGCTTTTCATCTGTCTTTTTCTGATATTCAAGTTGTTTTAACTCAACGTTACTAATCCTTTCAAACAAAAGTGCATTGTTGGCTATAAACCGTCTCATTTCTACGAATGCCCGCATAATACCTATGCTTACATTGATTGCCACCTCACTATGTAATACACTGGCTAGCATTGATATTCTCTGCTCTGTAAATACATACGGTAGCGTACGTCTGCCACCTCGTCCATCCTTTTTTCCTGACTCTTGTATTTTTGAGGTGCCAGATTGGCACTTCAAAGATTCTGCTTCTTCTGTTGTAATCTGAAAACAAAAATCTTCTGGAAATCGTTTTATGTTTCAGGATCACTTCTTCCCGTTCTCTGGCTGCCTTGTCTACTTCCAGAAGGTGCTTTCCAATTGTATCCTGTAAAAGCATCACCTGATAGGTTGAATTTCGATGGTTCTTCAGATAATCTCTGCGTAAGAATCCATATTTGCCAAGTTGCTCCATCTGCTCACCGGATTTATAAGTGAGATTCGGAATTTTGACCACAAATTTACGACATTTACGACAAATCTGGCACTGCTTTACAATACCAGACAAAATGACCTATGCCCTGGAAAGCCTGTAAAGCAGGCACTTCTAGGATACACAAGACAGGACAAAAATCGACTTCCATTGTCAAGAGGTGAGCGCTAATTTCACATTTTCCGTACATGGTGGCAGTTACTTTTTCATTCAACCTCTTCACATTTTCCCTTCACATTCTTCTCCACAGGTCTGACTGTTTTTTAACGCTATTATATAACTTCAGATTTTTCTTCCGAATCAGTACGGTGAATCTGTCGAATAATACATCTGATCGATACCGGGACGGTAATAAGGCAGGCTACCGCACCAGATAGCATGACTGCAACATCCTGGAATAGGAACTGGGAATTAAGAATGATCTCCAGGGTATATTGCTGTGTCTGAATGTATGAAAACAATAAAATAGTTCCTCCAAGATAAGCAAACAGCAGCGTATTTACCGTTGTACCGATAATTTCTTTCCCAACCTGATAGCCGGAAGCTGTAAGTTCTTTCGCTGTCAGACCGTTTTTATGAGTCCAGACTTCATATACAGAAGATGTTACAGATAATGCTGTATCGATAACAGCCCCAAGAGTACTGAAAACAGTTACAAATATTCCTACATGAAGCATGTTAATATGAAGGTCCGTACTGTAATAATACATAAAATCGTCTTCCGAAATCTGCAGCTCATTTAACCCGTAACTTCCTGATCTCCATGTAATAATATAAATAGGAATAAACAAAAGTAACATTACCAGCAGTGTAGCCAGAAAAGCCGCCCGCGTCTTTGGATTATTTCCGTTCTGATAAAACAGAGAAATATAACAGACACCTGCACCTGCCACCAATATCAGGAGCAGTACAGGAAAACCGGCAGACATCAGCATAATTGAAAAAAACAAAATTACAATATTCCCCGCCAATGTCATAATTGACATGGCTCCACGCTCTCCGCCAATCAAGATCACCAGAAAAATTAAAATCAATGCAAGAAAAATGATCATTCTCTGACACCCCTTTTCCGTGATGGTATTTTCATAATCACTGAAGCAATAAAAACAGATACCGGTATTGCCAGTACAATTCCAATACTTTCTATCAGAAAACGACAGATATCATATGGAATGTGGTATCTCACGATCGTTACAAAGCTTATATCATTATTCATCTTAAGTATGAACATGGGAATCATGCCGCTTGCCAGAACAAACAGCAGTACATTTATCATGGTTCCCATAATATCATATCCGATCTCACGACCGGAATGTATCAGTCTTCTCAGAGAAACCGATGGATTTTTCCGCACGATCTCTCCTACTGCTGCGCTGATCGTCACCGTCACATCCATAATTGCACCAAGTCCTGTCAGCATAATATCTGCCCAGAATATATCTGCTGAATTGCCTGTACTTCCAAGATATTCCAGATTGGAATAATCCAGATCTCCGTACATATAAATAGAAAATTCAAACAATGCCATGATCAGAAACAGAACACACAGTGTCGAAAGAACTGAGGAAAATGTTTTTCTGTGAATTCCATTTAAGCAGATCAATGTAGTCAGTGAAAAAAGAACTGCGATGACATTACAGATATTTAAAATATTTTTCCCCTCTGTAAAAGCCTGAAATCCATACGCAAATATGACCGTATTCAGTATCAGTGATATTATCGTGTAAAATCCCTGCTTTCCTGTAATGCAGATCAGAAGAAAAAATAATCCTCCTGCCAATAAGGCCAGATACCCATCCCTTTTTACAGAGCGTATCGTTTTTCCGGGGCTTTCCTTTGAACCGCTTAAAAGAACGGTGTCTCCTTTATGATATTTCTTGGTCTGAACCTGAGAAGATGTATATTCATTAGAGGCCGTTATTTTTTCCCCTTTATGCGAACCGTTTAATATCCGTGCCGTAATATTCTGAGTATAGTAATATTCTTTTGAGCCCCTGGTTCCTTCTCTGCTCAGAGTCTGTTTTTCTGTTACGGAACATATTTTTGCCAGCGGTGTATGATAAAATCGGGAATTACAGCAGGTAAACAGAACAAAAATAATATATATACCGGCTAAAAGATATTTTTTGTGAAATACGCAGGATTTCATTAACTTCATTCCCCCTGTAGAAATATTGCAATCGTAAATGCACTGACCTATTGCTTTTTATCGAAGTAACATTGTACGCTTTTTGAAAGTATCGGTCAATATAAGGTATACAAAAAAACAGCAGCAGAACCGTTTTCACAATTCTGCTGCTGCCCCATAATTATTTTAGCAAATACCTGACTCCAAAAAAGCCATTATTTACAAAGCTCAGAAAATGCATCTGCAACAAACTGAACCTTGGTTCCGATGATAACCTGTACAGAAGTTTTTCCAGGTTTGATCACGCCTGCAACACCTGCAGATTTGATCACCTTATCATTTACAGCTGTAATATCCTTAACCTCAAGTCTCAGTCTTGTGATGCAGTTATCAATGCTTGTGATGTTCTCTTTTCCGCCACAGCCTTCAAGGATTTTTGCGGCAATAGCAGTATAATCATCATTTGCAAGTAATATGTTTTTCGCAGCCTCTTAACGCAAATAAAACTATCCTGTCAGGTACAAAGCTTCTCAACTTTGCAATTTGTTCAGGATAGTTTTATTTATTGAAAAAAATATTTAATTTTCGTCAGATATATTTTTATCTGATAATCCTGATCTGGCACGCCTCCATGGCTTTCAGTGCATTCTCATGACTCTCCGGTGTTACGCCAGCGCAGCATGTGGCATCAACACAGATCGGCACTTCCGGAAGGGATGCCTTGATCAGAAGAGCATTGGAGATTACACAGATGTCTGTGCAAAGTCCCACAAGAGTAATGCTTCCGATTCCCTGGTCTTCATTAAGTGTAACCAGTTCGCCCACCAGATCTGTTGAACCGAAAGTCTCTTTGTCGATCGGCTCTGTTTTTCTCAGTGCATCCAACTCTTTTCGGATCTGCCAGCCTTCGGTATCACGGATACAATGCTTAACCGGAAGGTTTTTCCCCTCCTGTGTTTCCAGATAATATGTCTCATGAGTATCCCTTGTGAAAAATACCTCTCCGTCAAAATTGCGGATCTTCTCTTCTACCTTCGGTACGATCGCAACCGCTTCCTTTGTGCCGAGGGCACCGTCGATAAAATCATTCTGCATATCTACTACGATAAGAATTTTTTTCATTTCCTGTCACCTCCCAATAAATTTCCTGAAAAACTCACACTCATCATCATTGCATCTCTTTGCATCCTCAGATCTCATATTGAGATGGAAAACATGCATCAGCTTCTCCTTCGGACTGCTGTATTCATGAAGCTCACAGAATACATTTTTCTCTTTCAGTTTCCCATACATATATGGTGCCTGTTTGCGTAAGAAATCACCTTCTGCAGTCATAACATATGCAGGCGGGAATTGATCTGTTATGTACAGATCAGAAGATATCCTTTTTAATTCTTCCGGAGTTCCTTTTCCCGGAAGATATTCCTCCATAAGCTGCCTGGTCATATCACTTGTGTCTTCCATGTTATACTGACCGCAGTTTAATGCCACAGCCTTTATCTTCAGTCCTTCCGGTACCTGGAAATCATATTCTTTTGCATACTCTGCATTCGTACAGATATCTGCATACAGTGAAAGAATCTGTCCACCGGCAGAATCGCCCACTGCAAAAAGATTCGCCACGTCCATGCCATATTTATCTTTATTATCAAGAATCCATGCAAAAACACTGTTCGTATCTTCCATAGGTGCCGGAAACTGATACTCCGGTGCCAGCCGGTAAGTGAAATTAACCACTGCAAAACCTCTCTGCGCAATACTCATACAATAATACTGATACAGCTCTTTATCACCATATACCCAGCCGCCACCATGTACGCTGACGATCACCGGCAGATTTCCCTCTGTATCCTTCGGACGATATACATCCAGCACCTGCATGGCTGAATCTTTTCCATAAGCAATATCTTTATATCGGATCACATCATCCGGAGCTGTCAGACCTGCATCGCGGATATCATCGCCTTTTTTGAATTCCCGCCTTATTATGCTGCTCATTTTTTCCATTTTCGACACCTCTTTCATTTTTTTCTTAAGTATACCACAAAAAAAAGCCCTGTTCTCAAGTCTGGCAGCTTCTGATTTTCTTTTGCGCACATTCTTGATTGCAGGACATTTTCATTTTTTATTTAATTGTAGCCGTAGGGATTATTTACCTTCAGCGATATCCTTTGTGATCTTCAGGAATTTATCGATATCGTCTGTTCCATGGCAGTGCAGCGGAGAAACACGAAGTGCACCTTCAAGACCAAGAGTCTCAACGATACGTTTGGAATACGGACTGCTCTTTACACGCTCGAACAGCGTAACACCATGCTCAAGATATCTTCTTGCACACTCTGCAAATTCAATACCCTCAATACCCATGGCAACGATCAGATCCTTATAAGTAAGATCCTCCATATCCACATAAACCTGAACACCCGGAATATGACGAAGACCCGGAACCTTATCGGTACCTTCCAGCATACGGTACAGAAGCGCTCTCTCCTGAAGATGAATGTGATTCATACCCTCAACAAAAAGTTCACGCTTATTATATTTCTGTGCAAAATCGCCCAGGAAATGCTTACCGATACTGCAAACATAATCAATAACCGCCATCATAGCCGCAAAGTTCGCCGGAGCCGGTGTACCAAGAGCCCATACATTATCATCCTTGCATGTCAGTTTGATATGTGGCATTACAGCAACACGGTCAGAAACATAAGCATAACCGCAGCCACGAACACCAAAGAACTTATATGGTGCAAAGTTGCACACATCCACATCCCAGTCCTCAACATCGATCACTGCATGAGGAGCATGCTGAACTGCATCACTGACAACATAAATATCCGGGTTGATCTCTTTTGCACGACGTGCGATCTCCTTGATATCCATGATATTACCGGAAATATTGGAAGCAGCCATAATACTGAGAAGAACAGTATCCTTATCCACATACTTCATGATCTCATCCGGATCAAGACCACCAGTCACCTTATTAGCCGGAACCTCACGGAACTCCCTGCCGGTCTTCTTGCAGTAATACTCAACCGCATCATGCGCAGACGGATGCTCCAGAGCAGAAGTAACCGCATTCTTACCCCAGTCAACACCTTCCATGATCGTGCCAACTGCATGGAACATAGTCTGGGAAGCAGTCAGCTCAGTGATAAGCGCACCACTCTTTGCACCAAAAATAACCTCAAGGATCTCCTGCGTACCATTCTTCACATAATCCGCCAGATCAAAGCCCCTGCCACGAGCACGCTCCGGACAATCCGGAAATTCCTCGATAGCAGCCTTGGCCTCAACCGCCTTCTTAAGCCGCAGAGAACCACCGGAGTTCTCAAAGAAAAGTCTCGCGCCATACTGTGGATCCTTATCTGCATAATAAAACTGAGACTTCAGCTTCTTCTGATATGTATCTGAAAACAAAACGCCATGATTAAATTCCATAATAATATCCTCTCCTTCATCACATAAGCCCCGGCAACCCGGACAGCCAGCTATTCATGAACACTCTCATTTCATACGACTGTGTTCATTATATATCTCTCATCAGAAGATAGCATAACACATTTACAAATAGTTATAAAATGAATAATGTAACTGTATTATATTAACATTGTTTATATTTTAACACAGCATAGCGCTGATAGCTCATCCAACTCCCGAGCAGCCACACTACCCTACCGCCCTGAAAAGCCAGCCCGTGAGGCGTGTGCTGCCTGTCGCCGGACTCTGCAGGAGGGGAGCTGATTCTTGGCTGGCGGAAATCTGCGTTGTTTTACAAAAGTCCGCTGTCTGAGCGACTGCAAGACGCGAGTTCGGACTTTTGTAAAACGCTTTTAGCAGATTCCCGGCAGCCTAGAAGCCAGCCCCCGACGAAGCCCCGGCTGCAGGCAGCACACGCCTCACGGGCGTCCCTTTTCACCAAAAAAAGCCGAACCAGCCACATCCCGCAGCCAGTTCAGCTCAAACCATACAACTACAAACTCACTCACCATCAACCCAGGCAAGCAGCTTCCCGGTAAAATGCCGGTTAAAGAAATGAATCACAGGTCCCAGCCCAAAAGCCGTCACCAGCGTACCAATTCCAATCACACCACCTGTCAGATAGCAGATCAGCGCACAGAGCACATCATTGGACATTCTGTGCCAGAAATAAGGAATCTTCGGCCATCTCTCTGTCATGATCAGGGAAAGGCTATCATAAGGTGCAACTCCCTCATCCGGCATCTGATACATAGACAAGCCCAGACAACAAATCACAACACCAACGCACAGTGCCACCAGTCGAATCGGCAAAGCTGTAAGCTCCAGTCCAAACACTCCCGTATAAATATTATAAAAGAACGTAGTAATATAAGCCAGGCACACCGCATTCACAACAGTTCCAATTCCCAGGAATCTTCTGCCAAAAGCAATCTCAATGATCAATAACACGATATTTACAATCAGCTGAAAGTTACCATAAGCCATACCAAGCGTATCTGCAACCGCCATATTCATACCACTGAACGGATCTGTTCCAAGCCCGGCCAGCTTGAAAATTCCAATCCCCATACCTGCAAAAACATTTCCGATACACATGATCAGAACATGCTTCCAGTTAATGTTCTTCAAAAACTCCCCCATAAACCCTCTACCTCATTCTCTCTAAAAAAATTTATCCGGCAGATATCCAAGATCCGCCTGCACTGCACAGAATTCTATACCAGATAATCCCTTAATAACTACCCCGCAACAGCTCTTATATTCTATCACACCACCTCACCCCTGTAAAACACAAAAACCCCAAGAAACAACAAAAAGCAACAAAAAAAGACATCCGGCAGACCACATTATATGATCCGCCGGACATCTCTCTTTTTCATATCACGCTGTTAATTCAATCTCACAATCACCAGTCAATCCTGAATCTCTCATGGCAGAGCTTCGTCATTTCAGATATCCCGAAAAATTTTTCCAATATCAATATTATTTAATAAACTTAACCTCAGGATAAATTGCCTGCTTGGCAGCCTCTTTACGCTCATTAAATACAACCTTGTTCTCCTCAAACAGGTTACGTCCCTGTGCATCGATAGATACAATCAGCGGACCAAACTCCTTAACCTTATTGCACCATAAAGTCTCAGGCATACCAAGCTCATCCCAGTGATGCTCGACGATCTTCTCAACCTCTGTAGCAGCCACAACTGCACATCCAGCCGGGAAAACACAGTGGATCGCACCGAACTCTTTGCAGGCACGCTCAGTATTCGGGCCCATACCACCTTTACCAACGATCACTCTGACACCAGTCAGTTTTGTAAACTCATACTCGAACTTCTCCATACGCATGGAAGTTGTCGGTCCTACAGAAACCATCTCGTAATCATCCTCTGTACCTTCGATCTTACGAACGATCGGGCCGGCATGGAAAATCGCTTTGTTGCGGATATCATACGGAAGCTCTCTTCCATACTCAACCAGACGACGGTGAGCAACGTCACGGCAGGTCATCAGATCTCCGTCCAGCCATACAATATCGCCGATTTTGATATCAGCCAGGTCTTCTGCGCTTATAGGTGTAATAAGAACTTTTTTATCTCCTCTGATTTCGATCATGATTTTTCCCTCCGTTTATATTAAGCATTAAATTTCCATGTGGAATGAGTATCACAGGTTACTGTAAGATCCGGATTTACAACCAGATGTCCACGACGGTGAGACCAGCATCCAACGTTTACTGCAACACCGATGGTAGATGGATGACGCGCGGTATTCTCAATGTTAACACCCATTACAGAATACTTTCCGCCCATACCCTGCGGTCCAAGGCCGATCGCATTGATACCGTCCTCAAGAAGCTTCTCCATTTTTGCTGCGTTTGCGTTGTCATTGTGGGAACCGATCGGACGCATCAGCGCTTTCTTGGAGTTCAGGGCAGCTGTCTCCACAGATGTACCTACACCTACACCAACAAGAAGCGGAGGACACGCATTCAGTCCATAAGTTGTCATCTGATCCAGAACAAAATCTGTAACACCCTCATATCCTGCGCCTGGCATCAGAACCATTGCTTTTCCAGGAAGAGTACATCCGCCGCCTGCCATGTATGCGTAGATCTCACATTTATCGCTGTTCGGAACAATATCCCACCATACAGTCGGAGTTCCTTTACCAACGTTTTTCTTTGTATTGTACTCATCAAAAGTCTCAACGGAATTATGTCTTAACGGTGCTGCAAAAGTAGCCTGAACAACAGCATCTTTCAGAAGTGCTTCCAGCTCATTGATATACGGGAAATTTGTTCCGCATTTCAGCCAGAACTGAAGAACACCTGTATCCTGACAGCTTGGGCGGTTCAGCTCTACAGCAAGACCCTGGTTCTTTGTCATTGTCTCATAGAGAACTTTTGGAAGTGCAGCTGTTTCCTGAGAACCAAGCTCTTCCAGTTTCTTAACTACGTCATCCGGTAATTTTTTTCCAATATGGGCAACAAAATCTGCTACCATGTCTGTTAATACTTTAACTCCATTTTCCTTAGTCATGATTTACCTCCTGATATGGTTCGATGGTTTAATGTTTTTTAGTTACATAGGTTTTTGTTGGTTGTTTCATCATTAATTTTGGCTGATTAATGGTTAAGATAGCTTTTTGGCTTATTTATCACTTCTCCTGTACTGTATGGTCAGTACAGAAGGGAATGAACTTAATTGATCAAAAATGTTGCTGGTCACAAAGTGAACAGTAACTCAAAAGTTTCTCTCCTTACGGATAAAACGGGAACAGGATCGGTAACAGGATCATACAGATCACAAAAGATACCAGGATCAGCGGCAGACCGGATTTTACGTAGTCTTTGAATTTGTATCCTCCAAGACCAACTACCATGGTGTTTGCCGGCATACCGATCGGTGTTGCATATGCACAGGAACCTGCGATAACCGTTGCGATAACAACAGCTCTCGGATCTGCTCCCAGGTTGTTCGCAAGAGATACCGCGATCGGGATCATCAGTGCTGTGGTTGCTGTATTTGACATAAAATTTGTCAGTACACAGGTTACAATAAAGATCACCAGAAGAAGAAGGATCGGACTCGGATCTGCTCCAAGAAGTCCTACGATCTTATCTGCGATCAGCTCTCCGGCTCCGGTTGTATCCAGCGCTTTTGCAAGTGTCAGAGAACCGCCGAAAAGGAATACAACTTTCAGGTCAATAGATTTCAGTGCTTCTTTTTCGGAAATAACTCCTGTCAAAACCAGGACGATGGCTCCGATACATGCAGAAACCTCAATGCTGATACCGATCTCTTTTTCAAAGATCATTGCAAGGATCACAAGGATCAGAATTACCAGAGAAACCGTCTGTTTCCACTTCGGTACATGGCTGAAATCCTGCTGATCTTCAAGCGCTTCCCCGGCCGCATGGTTTCCATTGGGAAGGAAACGATATCCGATAAAAACAAAATAGAGGATTCCAAGAACAAGCATCGGAACTCCAACCGGCGCATACATAAAGAAGCTTGTGGAAAGCCCCATCTCCTGCAGAGCATTGACACCCATCAGGTTTCCCGGCGCACCGATAATGGAAAGGTTTCCGCCAAGAGCTGCCGCAAATACCAATGGCATCAGAAGACGGCTTCTGGAATACCCGGACTCATCGGCGATTCCACAGACGACCGGGATCAGCACTGCTGCGGTACCTGTGTTGGATAAGAACCCGGACATTACACCTACGATTACCATGATCGCAATGATCAGTGTTTTTTCTGTTCTGGCAAATTTTGTGACCAGGCCTCCGATCTTGTTTGCCATTCCTGTTTCAAACAATGCCTGGCCTACTACAAACATGCCAACGCAAAGGATTACGTTACTGTTTACATACTGTGAAAACGTTGTTGTCGCATCCACAACTCCTGTAAGGGTCAGGCCAATGGCACAGATCGAAGCCGTCAGTCCCAGAGGAATTTTTTCAAGGATGAAACTGATGATGGTGAACACAAGAAACAGCAATGTGATAGTTGTCTGAGACATTTCTGTACTCTCCTTTCACTATGTTGTGATTTCATATTGTTTTCTTCTGAAAAGTATAGGCCGTACACGTTTCTTTTGATGGCTTTATTATAACTCGTGTACATATAAAAAAACAAATTAGTGAAACACATATCCGCATAAAAAAAATTTATACTCTCAATTTTTAATGATAATTTTTATGCGCTATTGCTATAAACTCCTCTCATTTTTAAATGAATATGGAATTTTTCACATGTCCATGGTATCTTTATAATGACAGTCAGCTCCAAAGAGTATGTTCTGTCCCCCATTTATTTCGATAAAAAGCAGCAAAATCTGTTAAGAATTTCATCTGATAATACACTGAGAGAAGGCATATCATGACACTGAACCAACTACGTTACTTCTGCACCGCCAGCCGCTGCCACAGCATTACAAAAGCAGCCGAAGAATTATATGTAACCCAGCCTACTATTTCCATGGCTATCCGTGATCTGGAGATTGAATTCGGGATCAGCCTTTTTTCCAGGAAGGGAAATCAGCTGATCCTGACTCAGGAGGGAGAATCCTTCTATGAAAAAGCTACCTATATCCTTCAGTACTGTAATGAACTCCAGGCTGACTACTCCAGCATGTCCAGAGTTAAACCCCCTCTTCGCATCGGCATCCCGCCAATGTTAAGTACCGTATTTTTTCCGGAGCTTCTTACTGCTTTTCACGAAAAGCACCCGGAGATTGCTGTTGTCCTGGAGGAATACGGCTCTGTCCGCGCCTGCAATCTGATCCAGGATGATACCCTGGACGTCGCTCTGGTCAACATGGAACAATATAATATTGATAAATTCCACAACACAGTCCTGGCTGACGACCAGATTGTTTTCTGTGTAAGCAATGACCACAAACTGGCAGAAAAAGAAACGGTTACCATAAAAGAAATGTCAAAAGAACAGCTGATATTTTTTAACCCGGACTCTGTCCAGAATCAGCTTTTGAAGATGCGTTTTGAGATGGACGGCTACAAACCAAATGTTGTTATGCGGAGCAGCCAGATCTACACCACCCTGCAGTTTGTAAAAACCGGGAAATACGGATGCTTTCTTTATACCAGCATGACAGATAAATTTTCCGGTTCCGGTATTACCGGTATTCCCCTTGAACCACCCATCCGGGTAAAGATCGGCATGGTATGGAAAAAAGGCAAATACATCAGTGGTGATATGTTGACATTCCTTCATTTCACCCGCATGTACTATAAAGAGCATCCACTGATAGAAAAGTAAAGTCCTGTCAAAAAAACAGATTATATGTCGATTAATTTTACTAATAAATGGAATTTTTTTAATAAACCCCATTGAAATCCGTCAATTCTTGTGATACTCTGTGTTACAGTGTATTTCTACACAAAACGAATGACCGCCACTACCGTACACAAAAAGGTCCTGGCATCATTCAAAAATAAAAAAACTCAGGAGAGTCTCTTCAAATCAAAAGGGAAGAGCGCCGAAGGTGTACGCAGCACACAAAATGCTGTAAATCTCTCAGGCAAAAGGATGGAGGAAAGAGTAATGTTTACACAAATCAACAACTTTATCACATGGTTTGACGGAGTCGTTTGGGGACTTCCGCTGATCATTCTGATCCTGTTCACAGGAATTCTGTTAACCGCTCGGTTAGGCCTTTTACAGGTAAGGCATCTCGGAAAAGCACTGAAATTCATGGTTAAAAATGAAGAAGGCGGTGATGGTGAGGTCACAAGCTTTGGAGCTTTGTGTACTGCGCTTTCAGCAACCATCGGAACTGGAAATATCGTAGGTGTTGCAACTGCTATCGCAGCCGGCGGACCTGGAGCACTTTTCTGGATGATCGTAGCCGCATTTTTCGGAATGGCAACCAAATACGCAGAAGGACTTCTGGCAATCAAGTACCGTACCATTGACAAAGAAGGCCACGTTCTCGGTGGACCATTCTACTACATCGAAAACGGTATGGGAAAACAGTGGAGATGGCTTGCAAAGATCTTCGCATTTTTCGGAGCAGGCGTTGGACTTTTCGGTATCGGAACATTTACACAGGTAAACGGTATCGCATCTGCAGTCACCAACTTCTTTGATCCGGATAAAGCACACACAGTAGCACTTTTCGGAAATACATATTCCTGGGCAACTGTAGTTGCATGTCTGGTACTTACCGTATGCGTAGGACTTGTCGTTCTCGGCGGAATCCGGAGAATCGCAAAGGTATCCCAGGTCGTTGTACCGTTTATGGCAGTTCTCTATGTTGCACTGGCACTGATCATCGTGATCACAAACATCACAGCAGTTCCTGCAGCGATCGTAACTATCGTAAAATCTGCTTTCACAGGAAGCGCACTTGCAGGTGGCGCAATGGGAACCATGGTCGTAGCTATGCAGAAAGGTATCGCCCGCGGTATCTTCTCCAATGAGTCCGGTCTTGGTAGTGCCCCGATCGCAGCTGCTGCAGCTCAGACAAAAGAGCCGGTACGTCAGGGTCTTGTATCCATGACAGGTACATTTATCGACACTATCGTAATCTGTACCATGACAGGTCTTTCCATCGTCATCACAGAGACATGGAACACAGGTCTTGAAGGTGTTGCCATCACAACAGCCGCTTTCCAGAAAGGACTTCCTTTCCCACCGGTTGTAGCATCTTTCTCACTGATGCTGTGCCTGGTATTCTTTGCATTCACAACAATCCTCGGATGGGATTACTACGGTGAAAGATGTCTGGAATACCTGTTCAACAGAAACAAAGCCGCAGTTACAACATACCGCTGGCTGTACATCATCTGCGTATTCATCGGACCATATATGACTGTAGCAGCTGTATGGAACATCGCAGATATCTTCAATGCCCTGATGGCATTCCCGAACCTGATCGCTCTTCTTGCCCTGAGCGGTGTGGTTGTAAAAGAAACAAAAGATTTCTTCAAAAGACATAAAAACTACGAGTAAACCCATAATGTCATATATAAAAAAGACGCGAGATCTTACATTTTTCATGTAAGACTTCGCGTCTTTTATTTTTCTGCTTTTTCTATACCAGAATCACGCCAGTGTCAGGATCTCCATCTGTCTGGTCATCTCTTCCGCATTCCTGATTTCCCCATTTCGGATATCCCTTTTCTCCACCCGGATATCTTTTCCCTTCTCACCTGTCATATGGAAAAAATTATCCTCCAGGATCATATCCGCGTCTGTAAATCCAATAGCTGTAAATGGGCTGAAGCAGCTGCTCTTCAGATGGATCACAAAGGCATCTTCCTGCTCTTCCACCTCTGCTGTAATTTCCGGCTGATCCAGTTCCAGATACTTATAGGGAACCAGCGTCTCCACATCCTGAAGTATCCTTCCATCCTTCAGGGTAACCTCCGCCTCAAGAAAGATCTCATACTTCCGTTCCTCCCACCGGGAAATATCCACTGCCAGGATCTGCCCGGATTCCTGCTGTCCCACAGATCCTTTTGCCGTGATCTTATCCAGAATGTTACACTCCATATCTTTCACATAAAAATCCACCTGATGCGGTATTTCATCCAAACTTTCATTTTCCAGATAAACCTGCATGGTATCCTCTTCCAGACACATACTCACCGCCTGTGGCCCATAGAATTTTTTTGCCATATAATGAAGTGCCTTCCAGCGACCAAAATAGTCGATACTTGCCCAGGACGCCACCGGCCAGTTATCATTGATCTGCCAGTAAAGAGTTCCCATACAGCGGCCTCTGTGACGTCTCCAGTGATCTACGCCATACTTCATGGCCATTCCCTGAAGGATCTGGCTCACATAGAGAAGCTTGCGGAAATTCTCCGGATAACGGAAATTCTCCGAAAGGTAATACAGGATCTTTCCGTTGGCTGCCGGATTCTTCTGGTGTTTCTCCATCACCCTGGAAAAAATATTCCGGTCTTTTTCTTCCGTAAAGCTCTCTACTGTTTTCAGACACGGGAAGGACTGGAAACCAAATTCCGAACAGAACCGGAAATAATGCTTCTGATAATCCGTAAAAGGCTTCTGGCCATGCCATACATCCCAGTAGTGACAGTCCCCCCGGTTCTCATCATCCGGCTCATCAAAACAACCCCCGGAACTCGGAGAAGACTGCCAGAAAAAGGTCTCGCTGTCTGCCGCTTTCACTGCTTTTGGCACCACATGCTCAAACATTTTTATGTAGTCCGCACGAAGATATTTCGACTCACTCTGCACCTCCGGCCAGTGATCCCAGGCAGATTCCATCTCGTTATTTCCGCACCACAGTCCCAGAGATGCATGATGACGGAGACGTTTTACATTTTCTGTAATTTCCTTCGTGATATTCTCTTCAAATTCTTCTGTAAGATCATAAACATTACAAGCAAACATCAGATCCTGCCATACGATCAACCCCATCTCGTCACAGAGATCATAGAAATGATCCGAAGGATAATAACCGCCACCCCACACACGGACGCAGTTAAAATTGGCACGTTTACAGGATTCCAGAAGGTACTCCTGAAGCTCCGGCGTGATCCTGGAATAAATACAGTCCTCCGGAATATAATTTCCGCCCATGGCAAAAATCTTCACGCCATTGACACAGAACGCGAACTCTTTTCCCCAGAGATCTTTTTCCTGGCTGATGGTAAGAGTACGGAGACCAATGCGCTTCGTTATAGTTTCCAGAACTTCGCCATCCTCATCCAGAAGTTCCACCTTAACTTTATATAACGGCTGATCGCCGTAGCCGTTTGGCCACCAGAGTTTCGGGTTGTGGATTCTTCCCGTCAGAGTTACAGAATTACTGTTCAACAGTACAGCTCCATCTGCATATATCTCTAAGTCTCCAGTCTCCTGAACCGCATGTCCATTTCCACGGACACTCGTCATATCCTTCCGGATACTCACTCTCACCTGACACTTATCCACAGCATCGCCGCTCACAGCTACAGTTGTACACACATCCACAGCATTATCCCCATGCCTTTGTGTGATCTTCACATCCTCAATCCTCGGATGACTGTACGCTTCCAGATAAATATCACGGAAGATTCCGGCATCAATCGTCTGGGGGCCCCAGTCCCATCCAAACATGCAGTGTGCCTTACGGATCAGCTGGTTTCCTTTCATTCCGCCGCAGGGAACATAATGGATCTCTTTATTCTCTTCATACTCATAATCTTCGATATACTTAAACACCGACCGAAATACGATCCGGATCTGGTTCTCACCGGAATGAAGAAATCCTTTCACATCCAGTTTCCAGGTACGGTGCATATTATCTGTAGATCCGGCTTTTTTTCCATTGATATAAATATCCGCAAGTGTGTCCAATCCCTCGCATACCAGGATCACTTTCTTCTCATTAAGGACATCCTCCGTAACCGCAAACGTTCTGCAAAATTCATAATCCTTCCAGAACAGTTCCCTCGTGGCATCTTCATTGGTGCGGTAAAAAGGATCTTCAATCTTTCCGGCCCCGTAAAGTCCGGAAAGTACAGATCCCGGAACCTGCACTGCACATAATGTATCTTTCCCCGCTTCCGCCAGCTCCCACCGGCCATTTAACATAATCTTCCTCATAAAATATACCTTCTCCTGTAAAAATCCCCTTGCAGACTATGGCATTTCCATCAATTACTATATCAAACCTGACTGTTCAGAATATAACTTCCCGGAATTACTACAGACTTTCTTATATTATTCTGTAACACATTCGTTTTTACAGTCCTATATTTGGGACTGTTGTATTTTTGCAATCTGTCCTATAACCCGGACTTTATTTTTATTATCCTTACAACCCTTTTTATAACTTTCCCCCATAATTCCGGTAATTCTCAATATAATCCAGGATCTCCTCCGGATCTTTCATGAACCGGCACATATCCACAACATCTCTTGCCATGAATTTCTCCCCTGCCGTATACTCCAGAAGGGCCCTCATGCTGTCATAATATCCGTTGATATTATAAAGAACGATCGGCCTGTCGATCCGTCCCAGACTTTTCAGTGTCAGGATCTCAAAAAACTCCTCATACGTACCAATTCCACCAGGTACCACGATGGTCGCATCGGAACGGCTTTCCAAAAGGTGCTTCCTCTCACGCATATTTTCCGTAAAAATAAACTCTGTACAATGCTCATACAGGACTCCCGGCTTGTCAAAAAATCGCGGTGCGATCCCCAGGATATAACCTTTCTCTCTGTCAACGCCACGGGCCGCCGCACCCATCAGTCCTTCTTTTCCACCGCCAAAAACAAGGCCATGGCCACGTTTTCCTATCAGCCGTCCCAATTCCTCTGTTTTCTCATAATAAATCTTTTTCAGTTCTGCGCTGGATGCTCCATATATACAAATATTCATGCTTCTGTCCCCTTCTCTGCTGCCTTCACAAATGCCTGTAAAAGTTTCATCTGCTCCGAAGAATCATACATCATCTCCGGATGCCACTGCACAGCCACCGCAAATGGATGATCCTCAAGTTCCATAGCTTCCGGCACCCGGTCCTCGGACCAGGCTGTGATCCTCACATTCTCCCCGGCATCTTTTATCGCCTGATGATGAAAAGAATTCACCCGGATCTCCCGGTTCCCATAAGTCTTTTCCAATATACTGTCTTTGGCAATGCTCACTTTATGCCACGCCACATTTCTCGGGTACTTATCCCCGAAATGATGTTCAAACCCCCCTTCTTTTTCCAGATCCTGATACAGGGTTCCGCCGCAGGCCACATTCATGATCTGAATGCCACGGCAGATCCCGAGGATCGGCTTTTTCTTTTCCATCATAAAATATCTGGAAATCGCAATATCCTGCTCATCCCGCATGGGCATGATCGTTCCGCAGTACCCTTTTGGAAACGCCCCGTACCGCTCCGGCCCTACATCATGTCCGCCGGAGATCAGCACTCCGTCCAGCTGTTCCAGGAACGGTTTCGCCGCCTCCAGATCTCCATACTGCGGGATCAGCACAGGAATCGCACCGGCTTTCTCCAGGATATACACATAATCACCGCTGACAAAGTCCCAGTCCTGCCCGGTGATCCCCATGCCCGAAACCATTCCAACAGCATCCCTGTAGTCAAAATTACAGGTAACGCCGATCACAGGTTTTCTTTCCCTCATCCTTCTCCTCTTTCCACCAAAAAATGGTCGCTTTTACAGATATTCTACCGCAAATCCATACTTCCTACAATAGTCATCGACTCTGGTATTTTTTCTGCACAGGATCTTTGTTCCTTTATTTATGATCCATTCTCCCAGCACTTCTGGATCCCCGGAAAATTCCACTGTTTTCAACATACTGCACCCGTGAAACGCCCATTTTTCCACAGTTTCCACATATTCCGGAACCCGGACATATTCCAGATTTCTGCACTTCAGAAAAGCGCTCTCTCCAATAAATTTCAGCTTTTGAGGAAGTTCCAGCTTCTGCAGTCCGGTCTGATAAAACGCCTCTCTTTCAATCCGCTCCACAGACTGAGGAATTTTTATCTCTGTCAGATTCCCACATTTATAAAATGCCCTTCGCCCAATCTCAGTGATCATTTCCGGAAGCACTACTCCGGAAAGTTCCTGGCACTCCATAAAAGCTTCTGCCGGAATTCGGATGATTTTCTTATTCTCTTCAAAAACTGTCTTCTGCAGTCTTTTACACCCGTACAAAACCCCTTTTCCAATATATTCTGTTGTAGCCGGGATTTCAAAACTTCTCAGGTTTACACAACCGGAAAAAGCTCTGTTTTTTATAACTTTTATTTTCTCTGATCTTACTGTTCGAAGCCTTGTACATCCGGCGAAACTTTCTCTGCCAATCTCTCTGACGCAGTTTTCCAGGCTCACTTCTCTGATCCGGATATTATTCTTCAGTGCCTCGTCTCCGATTCGGCTGTAAGGCTGTCCGATAACAAGAATTCTCTCTCCGTGTTTCTCTGCACATCCTCTTACAAATGTTTTTTCTCTTTCTTTCTGCGAACGCCACACCAGTGTTTTCTGCATTTTTTAACCTCTCAACAAAAAAACGGATGCAATACCCTGAAAGATATCGCATCCGTATATAATGATCATGTTTTCAACAATACCATCTGCTACCGCAATATCTCTGAATTCAGGAAATGTTTCTTTCTGTGTCCCGAAAAATAGGTACACAAAACCAAACAATCTCCCCCTCCATTTATCATTGCGTGTAATAACTGGTAGCAGCTTTAAGCAGGTATCCTGGCTTATGTAATCACGATCCCTCCCCTTCTCATACAGATCCGTACAATGGTTACAGAAAGATCTAAACAAATACAGTAGCACGACTGCCTGGGATTCTCACCCTGTTCCCTCTTGGCCCTGCCGATGTGGCAGAGAACTTAAAACCGGTAATTGTTTTTTCTCCATATTTAACTGTTCAGAAATTATAACACACTTCTTTTTCTGTGACAATCCCGTGAATCAGAGTTATAGGCGGGGTTATTTCATAATGATCAGTATTTATTTTACAGTTACACGGCATTTGTAAGAAACTTTTCCGGATCTTACTGTAATTACCGCAGTTCCTTTTTTCACACCTCTGACCACACCTTTGGAACTTACTGTGGCAACAGCCTTATTGGAGGAACTGTATGTAAGTTTTTCAGCAGATGTTATTGGTCTGCGTATCGGCTTTAAGGTCGTTGTCTTTCCTTTACTGATGGTTATTCTGGACTGCAGTCCGGTTATGGCCGCAGTTCTTACTGTTCCTTTTTGTACAACGACTTTCAGTTTCGCCGTTTTTTTGCTTGCCAGAGTTACTGTGATATAAGCAGTACCTGTCTTTTTCTGTGCGGTGATCACACCTTTTTTATCTACTTTTACAATTGCAGTATTGCTGGATTTCCAGGACTTCACGGAATCTCCTTTTGCAAGACCACTGACTTTCACTTTGCTAGTAGATTTTCCCGGATTCAGACGAATTCCATATGCGTTCAGTTTGATCGTTGGTTTCAGTTTGCTTCCTGAATTCTTTGTTTCTTTTTTGGCACATACAGAACAGGTTCTTGTGATCTGTTTCGGTGCAAAAACAGTTGCAGATTTCGTTGTCTTCCAGGAACTCCACTTATGTGCTGCAAGAGCTGTTGATTCGGTCTTTTTCTCTCCGCACCAGGTACAGGTATAAGATTTTGTTCCTTTTGTCTTACAGGTGGATTTCTTTGTTACTGTTCCTGCATCCCAGCTGTGTTTTGCATGTTCTCCTTTGTTTTTCAGATCCCAGTATGTTGTCTCCTTATTTACAAAACGTCTGTAAGAATCCAGTGCCTGAAGTGCCTGTACTGTAGACATTTCGCTGGATTTTGAAATTGACATGGAATGTGAAAAACCATTGTCGCTCTGAATATAACCAGTCAGATTTGTGATCATATTCATATTTACAGTACCAAAATCATCGCTTAACGGATCAATTCCCATAGAAGTCAGTGCCAGAAGAACCTGGGCTGTACTTTCACAGGTACCATATCCGAAATCATCTCCCATGGCATTTGCCAGGTAAGTGAGTGCTTTGTCTGAAATATTTTTTGCGGCTGTATTATGGTTTCTGTAGACAGCAAGGGCCTGAAGCGCCATGGCTGTAATATCAGAGCTTCCTCCTTTTGCATCGGTAAGTCCGATTCCACCGGTTGTCGGATTCTGGAATTCTCCAAGTGCCCTGATGATGGAAGCACGGTTCCATTTCGCATTTCCCGGGATCTGGATATCTGCGGCATCCAGAGCGATCAATGCATAGATCAGTTCATTGGAACCATTTTTCAGTTTTTCAGAATTGTAGATCATCGCTGCAAGGTTTACACCGTCAACATTTGTGATGTCTTTTCCCATAGCTGTTAATGCAAGAGACACTCGCTCAATATCTGTAGGTTTCTGGTCTGCACTCCAGCCTTTTACAGTCGCACATACAGACTCGTAATATGCGTCCAGTTTATCCTGGTCAATGGTCTGTCCGCTGCGGAGAAGAGCATATACCACCCACTCATCTCCATACTGATATCCTTTTTCCTGATGAAGGTCTGTAAGATAAGAAACTGCTTTCTCAACGTCTTCAGACGCAAGTTTTTTGTTGTCTGTATCCTGTCCGTCACCTTTTGTTACTGTGAGCCTGATCTTTACAGGTTCCGGAGAATTGGTCTGGTCAACCGGTGTACCGGTAGCGATCACCGTTCCCTCGCCGATTCCCGTGATCCTGTAATCGGTTCCGATAAAGTAGTTGTTTGTATCTGGTGCTCCATCCTGACGTTTCCAGTAGCCACTTGTTTTCTTTGTAATGACTACAACACCTTTTTTGTCAAAAGTCCATTTCATGGATGGATCTGTCACGTTGTATCCCTGGTCAGAAATCTCTCCGGTAAAGCTCAGATCGATATCCTGACTTTCTCCTGATCTTACGGTTACCTCTGTTACAGGAGAAGTGACTGAAGTCAGTGGATTCTTATATACAAACTCAACCTCAGAAGTTCCGGTAATGGTACGTGTCTTTCCTGTTTCCGGATCTGTATCTTTAATTTCTGCTGTGTAAGTTACTTTTCCGGACTGTTTCGGAACAAATACTTTGGAACCGTTGCTGTAATATCCGATCGTATCATCACTGCTTGTAATGGTCCAGTCAGATGCATAACTTGCATTGGTCGGAGTTACTACGGCACTTCCCGGAATCGGGTTAAATGCAACTCTGCCGTCCTCTTCCTGACCGTCACTGTTTGCATTTCTTCCATGGATCACCTGCTGTCCGGACATTCCCGGTACAATGGATTCGATCGGCACATATGTAGATGTCAGATCTACTTTTGCAGAGATATCCGGCTGTGCCTTGGAGCTTACGGTGATAGAGGAAGTTCCCGGTTTCAGGAAGAAGAATGAACTGTAACTTTCATCATTACTGATCACAGATCCGTCAGCGGCTTTATACAGGAAACTTGAAAAAGCCATATCGCTGAAATCATCTTCCCCTGTATATTTTCCCTGAACCTGGATCTTCTTAGTCTCGGAACCTGCTACCGTAAAGCTTCCGTTTGTTATATCCTGTCCGTCAATAAGAAGTCTGACTGCTTCGATCTTCTTTGTTGTGGCGATCACAGAAACATACGCAACAACTTTACTGGAACCGTCACTGTTTATCTGTGTTGCTGTGATAAGTGTTTTTCCGTTTCTGTATACATACAGATCTCCGGAAGAAAGGTCCATTGCCATTGCTCCGGACGGCTTCATCTCTGTACAGTTCCACTCCAGATGACTACCCTCCGGTGCCTGATAATCCTTAAGGCTTAATCTGCCTGCAACTTTAAATGCATTGACAGAATCCGGAGATACCTGCAGACGGGAATCTGTCAGGGTTTCTTTTGCACTTCCATTATAAGCAGAAAATTCTACCTGATACTGATTTTCTGCTGGAAGTTCCGGCCACACTTCAGTGTCCGGTTTATAGGACTGGTTTTCTCCAAAGTACGGGAATCCTTCACTGCTCTGTCCCCATTTTGTACCATTGTCTCCACGTCCGTTATTCAGGACATCAACCAGATCCAGCGTCTTCATTTCTGTCTCATCCCTGGATGTGGAATTTACCAGAACTCCCTCCGGTACAGACGGCATGGACAGGGTATCTGTCCAGTAACAGTTCTTTACAAGTCCTGGATCATCCGCAGTTTCATACTGTGCAAACAACGCGCCTTTCGGGCTCTCGCCAAAAGAAATACTGTTTGCGATAACTCCGCCTGATAATTTCTTCGCGAAACCGCAGGCATAACTTCCGGAAATTTCCACAGAACAGTTCAGTACCGCACCTTTGATGCTTCCGCCAAGTGCACCTGTATTTTCCCATACATTTCCGATCGTTCCTTTAAATGCGGTATTCTGTACAACACCGCTCTCTCCCACTCTGGTAAAAAGTCCCTGGGAATCTTTCAGCGTAACAGTATGACCCTGGCCGTCAAACACACCATTAAATTCACAGAAGTTCATATAATCACCTGTAAGAGTGATATCGTTATCCAGCACATAATACTGACCTTCTGTACCGCTCCAGATATTTTCGATCTGGTCTGCAGAAGTAATATGTGTAACGGTTACACCTTCCGGGATTTTTACCGGTGCTTCCGGTTTCTGTTTCTTCAGTGCGTTCACTGCATCGCTGAGTTTCTTTGCAGCTGCGTTTACTTCTGACTGGGAAGCTGTACCTGCATCCAGCATTTCCCTGGCCTCAGCAAGAGCCTCGGAAACAGCTTTCCAGCTGGTCTCTGTGTAGTCAGACTCTGTAAGTTTCTCTGTAGATTCAATGGCAGCTTTCAGGCTGTCCCAGTTTACTTCTGCCGGAGTCCCGGAACCTTCTGTCAGTACCGGAAGTCCGTTGTTGCTTCCATCAGAAGGAAGTGCCCATCTGAAACCTGTAGACGGGATCTCTGTATTCAGGATATCCACACTGGCTTTGATCTGATCTGCAGTCATTTTGGTTTTGCTGTCATCAGAAATATTATCGGTTCTTCCCATACCAACCGCAGACATACCGGATGCCCAGAGTGTATGGCTGATCTTATAGGAACCTCCATTTGTAGCAGCGATTCCTCCACCAAACATATCTGTATTTCCTGCAAAGTAACAGTTGGTTACTGTTCCCTGAAGATTTCCCACAAAACCTCCGATGGTATCCATATAATCACTTGCCGCATTGGAGGATACTGTAGAATAACAATTCTGGATCGTTCCTGTTACTGTATTTGCCACACTGCCCTGTCCGTCTGAAAGCGTCAGTGTGCTGCTTCCTGCAACTCCAAGATTCTGGATCGTTCCGGAAACTTTATCTGCAAGCGGCTTATCCGCAAGAGTGATCACATGGCCTTTTCCATCCAGCGTACCTGCAATGGAGCTGATCTGCTGACCGGAAGTCAGAATGATATCTGCCGCAAGTTCATAAGTTTCGCCTTCCGCGATTCCTCCTGTCGGAAGATCTGCTGCTGTACTTATCACATGGGAAGCAGACTGTACTTCTGCCACAGCAGCCTTAGAGCTGTCTTCATCTCCTGCCGAAAATTCATCCGCCTGATCTTCCTGTCCTGCTGAAAAATCTTCTGCCCCATTCTCAGTTTCATCTGCCGCAAAATCTGCGGTATTACTTTCTTCTGCAGTGTTTTCTTCCGGATAAAGCTCCATGGAAGCACTTTCTTCTGCGGTCTGATCCGAAAACAGATCTGCGGCCTGTACCGGTGCAGTTCCTCCCAGCATCAGCGCCATTGACAAAGACACACTAAGCGCCTTTTTTCCATAGCCTTTTTTTGTTTTTTTCATTCTTTTTTTCCTTTCCTTTTATTTCCGCACTAAAAAAGTTCCCTCACTGAAATGAGAGAACTGATTTTCTATCGGTTAGTTGTATTTAATTTTAGCTGAATATCTCAGATACTCTTATCCCCTCTGCGAAAAAATAATGTAAATGACGTGGCAGAGATGCGATTCAGACCTCACGCTGGAATCCTCCTTTAAGAACTGTCTGTGGCAGTTCACCTCATCTGAAATATGCAGTTGTTTCTTCTGTTATTCTAACAGTTTGGAAATTTTATGTCAAATAATTCCCGGGATCGCTGTAGATTTTCTTTCCGTGTCCTGCTGATGTTATGAAGCACACGAATTGACTGCAGAACATCCTTTTTGCTGCAACACTCAATGGTCCACGTCCGCTCCCTGGTTTCCGGAAGCAGTCCCAGTACCCTTTCATAAGGGATATTTCCGGCCCCCAGGGCAGCATGGGAATCCCGGTCACCATTGTTGTCGTGAACATGGACATGGGTCACATAAGGCGCCAGCTTCTCTGTCCATTCCAGAACCGGGATCTTCGAATAACAGTGGGCGTGCCCCATGTCAAAACAGAGATGGAAATTCGGATATTTTTCCCCAAGAAGTTTATAAACATCCAGAACCGGATCGATCTGCGGGTCAAACACATTCTCCATCACAACTTCCAGCTCTTTATGCTTTTCCAGAAATTCTCCGAAAAACTCCGCAACTCTCTCAGGCCAGCCCTGAAGATAGTGGACATAAGGGTTCATGCAGGTATGATAGATGATCTTTTTTGCCCCAAGTTCCATACCTGCTGTATAAGTCTGGTGAAAACGCATCATCGTAATTTTACGCACTTCGCTGTCAAAAGCCGCGGGATCGATATTCATAAACGGTCCATGCAGGGTCAGTCCCCGACAGTCCATAAATTTCAACCGTTCCCGGTAGCTGCCAATGGAATCATTCAGATGATCCAGATTGTCTGCTATCGAAAATTCAATACTTTCGATTCCCACTCCTGTCTGCTCGATAATCTCGTTCATCTCATGATCCGGCAGAAGATGACTGATATATATCATAATTCTTTACCAGGGTAAGCACTTATGGCTTCCCGTCCTTTCTTTCAGGTATTTCTGTACCTGTATACAATTTTTGCCGGCCCTGCTGTTATGGCAAAGACCGGCTTTCCGTCATTTCCAATACCTCTGAAGCATACAGGAAATGCCTGTTATTTTATTATAATCTGACATCCTCACAGGGTCAAGCCGACATCTGACTGGCTATTTTTCAATAAAAAGCCCCAGAGATTTCCAGTCATTTACTGTTTCATTTCTGAGCTTCAGATCATAGGGTAAAAGTTCTACCGGCAGATCATTTTTGATACAGGTTCCGATCAGCGGAATGATCCATCTGTTATCATCCGAAATCTCCGCTCCATTTGCAAAATGATCAAAGCAACAGCTCCCGTCTCCCTGAACTTTTCCCGACATCATACGGATCGTATCAGCTCCGTTCAAATATGACAGATAAACTGTCTTATCTTCATCCTGAAAACTACCCGGCAGTTCTGTCTGCGCGATCGTAATTCCATTCTCATCCACAGTAGTTGTGTAATCAAAGATCCACCCAATATTTCCATCCCCATCTGTCAGACAAAACGTGTGGCTGCATGCGATCAGATTCCATACATCCCAATATTGCAGTTTCTCATCAGATGAATTTATCTTAACAGATAGAAAACGATAAGCCGGTGCGTCACAGCCTTTCGTTACTGCTGTGAGAGCATCCATTTTTCCAAGCGCATAGGAGATATCAAGGCTGTCCAGTCGATTACGCAATGCCTGATAGCAATCCATTTCTTCTCCATCCGTCATGCTTCCATAAACAGAACAGTAAATTCCATCATTTATCTTATTCTCTCTGACCTGATCTTCCCCAAAACTGCTGTCATCCGTCTGCCAGTCCACCTGTTCTTTAATAGAAATGGAGAAGCTGTGTTCCAGTGGTGGATGCGTCAGATTATACTTAAGAAGATCTGAAAAAGCACCATTATCATTATCTGTCAGATAACAGCCTCTTCCATCTTCCATAGGAATGGTCGTATAAGGAGTTACTGACGGAATATCATCAGGATCCTGATAAATGGCATAATTATTATTCCAGGATCTTATCTTTTCTCTGTTCCGGGAGAGAAAATCTTTTGAAAAGATCACTTCGTAATAACCATTGGAGTTCTGTGTGGAAGTCATCGCGCTGTCAGATTTCACCTCCGAAACGGACCCTTTGTGCCAGGTCAGGGTAAAGTCCTTCGTCTGATCCAGTTTCAGATTTTCGTTAAAAGTATCTCCTTTTTCGCGGCTTTGAATGATCAGATCTACAGCCCGGGTAAGATAAGCTTTCAGGACATATTCCGGAACTGAAGCTGAATCAGTATCTGTAGATTTGTAATTATTGCCACCGGCTGTATTTTTCGGAAAATCTTCCTTCAGCAGGAGCATGGTAAGAACTCCTTTATTTTCTGTTAAAGAATACCTTCCACTTTTGACAGCAAATCGCTTCAGACGTTCCTCCAGAATTTTTATGGATTCATTATATCCGACTACTGTAAATTTATCGTCCGGAGTCAGAGTCACCTGATACATGGTCTCCGCATTATATTCCAGCGGTGTATTTTTCCGGTAAAGAAAAACACCCAACAGCGTAAGTATCGCAAAGAGACAGAAAACACCACAGGCAAAAAACACCTTTTTTCTTTTTTGAGGTCTTTTTGCTGCTCTGCTGCCATCGCCTGCTTTCTTCACAGCCTGCTCTCTGCCCACGATCGCCAGCATTTCATCAATACTCTGCGGCCGGTCTTCTTTTTGCAGGGACAGTCCTCTCATCAGAATATCTTCCAGCTCAGGATCGATTTCTATCCCCAGATTGGAAGGCGCCTTCAGATTATCATCCAGAAGACGACTGTACGCTCCATCCGGTATCTTACCTGTAAGACAATACCATAAAGTAGCTGAAAGAGCATAAATATCTGTCGTCGTTCCCTGGTTTCCCTGAGAACTTACCTGCTCTATCGGACTGTAACCATCCTTCAGAGTACAGGTATATTCATCCCTTCCACATTCCCTTGCTGTCCCGAAATCAAAAAGTTTCAACCGCAGAGTCTGCGAAGGTCCACCGGAAAAATCCGTGCCTAGGACCATAAGATTGTCCGGAGCAATATCTCTGTGAATCAGACCACGCTTATGTATCAGGGAAAGCCCCGACAGGATTGGAAGAATCGCAGAAAAAAGCTGGTCTGCCGGAATTGGTCCATATCGCTTTACATATTCTTTTAAGGTTATTCCTTCCAGATATTCAAGTACAATATAACTGGTTTCATTTTCCTCAAAATAATCCAGAACTTTTACAATACTGTCACTCTTTAACGTGGCAAGAATTCTTCCTTCCCTGAGAAAAGTGTCTCTGGATTCTTTTATAAAAAGTTCCTTGATACAGACTTTAAGACCAATAGGCTCCTGGACTGCTTCATAGGCAAAGGCAAAACCGCCCTGTCCGATAAAACGAAGAATTCTGTATTTATTATTCAGTTTACTTCCGGGTTTCAGTTGCTGCATAATATTAGTTCCTTCTGTTTTCAGAAATTACTGCATCAGATTCATTTGTCCGATCATCCTGTTGATCGCTGATCTTTTGTCATCAGAACAGAGAACGGCAATCAAAAAACTGTCAAGACTGTCCTCTTCCGCGCTCTCATCCAGTACCTGAAATCTGCAGGCCTGAAGAATCTCATTCATTCGTCTTACTGTCAGGATCAGTCCCGGATCAGGAAGTTCTGCTTCACTTCCAAAGAATAAGATCATGAGTAAAAGAAGTGACCGGGAAATGCAGTCTCCCTGAAGAATCCTGTGCATAAAGCTGTACTCTTCCCAGTTCGGATCATTGGCATCCGAATCACTGAGGAGAATATAGGAATAAAATCGGTTCAGAAGTTCAAACAACTTATTAGGACTGATCTTCGCTGTGGCCAGACACTCTTTTATCTCTTCCTCGGACATATGAGCATGTCGATTCGGATCCATTTTGGAAATATTGCTGAGTGGAAGATCAAGATAAATGTTTCTTTTGATCCGTCGGTTTTTATCACTTGCCATATAATATTTGATCCTGGTATTCAGATAAAAAAGAAAATATTTGCAGATATAATATCTGGATTTTTCTCTGCCATCACAAAACATCCGTATGTTTTCACACATATAAGAAACAAATTCCTGATTCTCACCCAGTCTCCCGAGATCCTTTTCCACAGTAAGGGTTCGCTGAAGTGTATACATAGTCTCCGCATAAAAACAGGAATTCATCTGCACATAGTTTTCCATACGTGCAAGAGGAAACGCTGAATAGGAGCCATTGAACCCATTAATAAGAAATCCATCATAAGAACCACTGCTTTCAAATTCGCGGATCTGCACGATCAGACTGTACCAGTGATCAAAGGTCAGTTTTTTCTGAAAAGCATAGATCAGACTTGCCTCGATCAGATCCCGGGCATAGAGAACTTCCTCATTTTTTTCCTGTAATGCAGCGTTAAGCTCAGCAAGACTCCACTGATTGCAGAAGCCTTTGTAAATGATCCGGTAACGCAGGGGATAGCTGTCAATCTTCTTCTGGATCCCTTCAAGGGAATCCCGGTCCTGCAAGAAATCCTTCTGGATTTTTTCGAGGGATTCCAGGCACGCAAGAGCATCTTTTCCTTTGAGACCGATAATGATGTCATCAAATATTCTTTTTGTTTTCTTTCTCATATCCTGTTCCACCCCCTGATAGATCCACATACTTCTTCATGTTTATGCTTACCATTCCTTTTTTATTCCATCAATTTCAGCAGTTACTTTCTGCTGAATTTCCAGGGGAATGATTCCGCAGGCCAGCATTTTGAAATCTTCACGTACACTGTCAGCTGTTTCCTTCCCGGTCTGCAGAAATATACTTCTGGATTCTGTATCTTTATATTCACTTTCCTTTAGATGGATGATCAGAAAACATTCTCCGTGAGTCAGCTCATAAGAATAACAGCTCTGAAACAGTCTCTGGTTCAGATAATTCACATACCATTTAAGGGTTCGGATAGCTGCCTGCTCCGGATTGTAAGTGGTGATGGAAATTACATACTGGTAATAATCTCCACCTATTCTTTTTTCTACATACATAGAATTTCCCTTCCTGACGGTGAAAGCTTTTTACGAGGAAGTGCGTTTACTCATTAACTGTGTAGGTAAGGCTGTCCGGCATTTCCGTTAATTTCAGTTCCTGGCGCCCACTGTCAATCATGGACTGGCATAATGTCTCTGCATTTACATAGTTATTTTCTGTGAATCCATCATCTAATACGATAATTCCGGCTCCGTCAAGAGCTTTAAGATTTTCGTTTTTCTCAAGATTATTAAATGCGAGCACATATCTGATATAGTCACCTTCATCAGTAACTTCTTTTGTCATGAAATCGAAATTTTCAACCCCTGGATAAACCTGGCTGACATCAATACCCTGGATGCTTTCGAGAGTATAACCTGCAGATTTGTAAAAAAGAGTTTCATCATTTAACTGCACAAGCTTTTTGCTTCCACTTTCATAAAAGATCACTATATATTCCGGATGTTCTGCAGTGTCGTCAGTCTTAAATACACGGTGCTCTATTAACAGAGAATCCGTAGCCGGTGTTGCAATGGCAGTTTCTGATGTGCTACTGTCAGAAGTGACGTCAGAATTTGCTGAAGAATTCATGATCTGAGAAGCAGCTGAAGAATCTGCTTCATTGGAAGTGGAGGACGTTGAACTGGCAGTCTGACTGGAAGCCGCCATTCTTGTTCCTGTAAAATAACCGACCGACCGGCCGATCACCGTAGCAATTGCAATCACTGCAACAGCTTTTACCACATTAGATATCTTACTCATAGCTTATTTCTCCTTCTCTTCTGTAAATTTATTATGTATAAACAGTATAGTAAAATATTTCTGCATATTTTTGCGAAAAATATTTCTACCTGGATTATACCATAAGCTTAATTACCCCTGGATATAATTTTTGCCGGCCTCTGCTGCTGCAAAGACCGGCTTTTTATCATTTCCTCTGTAGCTGGAGTACATTGGAAATGCATGTTATTTTGAGAATTTTTTTTACAAGAATTATACGAGAACTTTCTCTACCGCATTTTTCCATCCGCTGTATTTCTGCTCTCTCTCGACCGCATTCATGGACGGGATAAACTGGTTGCGGTTTTTCACCTCAAAGATGCTTTCCATCTTGTAAAGTCCACAGCTTAATCCTGCCATCAGGCCAGCTCCGAACGCGGAAGATTCTTCACATCTTGGAAGGCTTACTGTTGTTCCCAGGATATCACTCTGGAACTTCATCAGATACTGGTTTCTTGTAGGGCCGCCGTCTACGCAGAGCTCTTTTACTGTCATTCCATCTTCTGCCTTCATCATCTCCACAATGTCTGTGATCTGATATGCGATGGATTCCAGCGCTGCTTTTACAACCTCTTTCTTTCCGGTTGTTCTGCTCATTCCGTAGATAATGGCTTTTGCGTCGGATTTCCAGTAAGGTGCTCCCAGACCGGAAAATGCAGGAACCAGATAAGTAGTATCATTCTTATTCGCCTGCTCTGACATTTCCTGAGTCTCACCTGGAGAAGTGATCAGTCCCATGTCATCTTTCAGCCATGTGATCACTGCACCTGTGTAGTTGATGTTTCCTTCCAGAACATAAGTAATTTTGCCGTTAAGCCCCCATGCAAGAGAAGTTACAAGACCAAGATCTGACATGATCGGTTCTGTTCCTGCGTTCATCATAACAGAGGAACCTGTTCCGTATGTAGCCTTAACCATTCCCTTTTCGATGCAGCCCTGTCCGAACAAAGCACCCTGGGAATCTCCGATCACACCGCAGATTGGGATCGGTGCCTGGAAATATCCCTCGAAATCTGTCATTCCGTACTCTCTGCTGGAATCACATACTTCCGGAAGCTGCTCTACGTTGATGCCGAACCAGGTACAGATCTCTTTATCCTATTTCAGGTTATGGATATTGAAAAGCTGGGTTCTGGATGCATTGGAGTAATCCGTTGCATAAACCTCGCCTTTTATCAGTTTAAACAGAAGCCAGGTGTCGATGGTTCCCAGGCAGAGATCGTTGTCTCTTTTTGCCTGTTTTACTTCCTCCACATTCTCCTGAAGCCATACAAACTTCGCTGCCGGAAAATACGGGGAAAGATGCATTCCTGTCTTCTGGCGGATGATCTCTGCCACACCGCCGTTTTTCTTCTGTTCACGGTCCGGGTCGATCATCACGTTTGTTTTGATACGCTCACAGATCTCGGAAGCTCTAGAGCACTGCCATACAATGGCAGGTGCCAGAGATGCAGATCCTCTGGAGTCACTGCAGAGAACAACGATATCTTTATCGGTTTCCGCTTCTTTTAAAAGTACGTCACAAATTGCTTTACGGTTTGGAATCTTATTCATAATTACAGCTGCTCCTTTCTCTTTCTCTCTTCAAAATCTTTCATGATCTGCTCATACTCTTCCTGGCTCGGTACGTGATGATGCCAAGCAGCCTTGTTCTCCATAACTGCAGAGCCTTTACCTTTAACAGTGTTTGCGATGAGGACTGTCGGCTGGCCTTTTGTCTGTTTTGCTTCCTCAAATGCTGCGTGGAGCTGCTCAATCTTTTATCTCTTTCCTTTACAAACCATACTCTTTATATAATTTCCTGCAAGCCTCCGCACTGTCTATAATTTTCCCAATCTCATCCATTCGGCCATCCGCAATCAGACGATTGATCAGCATTCTCATCCGCGCTTCGCCAATGGCCTCACCCTCAGCTTTTCCTTCCGCTTTACCTTCTGCCTTTCCAATAATTTTTCCACGCGCTTCTCCTAACTCAAGTAATCGTTCCGATTCCAACTGTAAAACCTTTCCGCCCATAACTTCATCCACTCCTTTCCTGATTTTTTCTTCTTTCCGGAAAATATAATCGGATATCCTTACGATTAGTCTATTCAAATCTGTATATAATTCTGACCTTCCCGCCATCGAAAGCTCTTTCTCCAGATTTACCCGGATATCCTCGTACTCACTCAACAATTCCTGTAACTTCTCTGTATTTTCTCCTATCGTATGCGCTGACTCTTCATATCTCATCACATAAAACGGCAGCAACATCAGTAAATTCTTCTCAAAAATGCTATCCTTCGTATAACGCTCCACCTTCACCGTCGGAACCCGATATACACACACCTGCCCATCCGGAAGCTTTAGCTCCACTTCCTCAACATCCGGCGTATTCTTCGTAGTTCTCAAATAAATCACACAGGACCTGGGAAACTCCACAAAAAATCTCCGTCCAACCCTCCGCCTGCTCTCCAGCGCAATAGCAAGATCATACTCAAACATCCGGATTGCCATCGTAGCATCATCTGTACTCTGACACTCAATATGATACACCTTATCCCCGATCAAAAGCCGGGCATCCGTGATCAATTCCCCTTCCTCCAGCTGATGCTCATTCCGAAGATGCACGATCTTCACATCCTCCGGATACGAAGTATGGAACACCTCGTTGATAAGCGGAACAAGCAAGTACGTCATCTTCTCCACCATCGTCCGGAAAACGTCATCGAATATAGTATTGTTGTTCATTAACACTCCTATCGGTATATATGAATTATACCACACAAACAAAACATGAAAACGCCATAAACCGGCCTTTCATAAATTCACAGAAACAAAAATGGAAAATGCTTCAGAATACGAAGCTCCAAGAATGTCCATACAGACAAAAGATCTTATAAGATATAACAACCATATCACATACTATAAAAAAAATCACTCAGATTTCATCCAAAAATCCCACTATAATTCGACAAACAGACAGCAGAACCCCTCGATTTACTTCGTCAGACAGCCGGAAATTTTTTCGCTTTTCAAAGCTGAGGAAATTGCGAGGAGGGGAAGCATTCGTAGTTGCGAAAGGCCATTTCCCCTCCTCGCGCTCCTCCCCTCCGGCCACGCAAATTACTGTAGGTTGTGGAGATGTGTTCAGATACTGGCGGGGCGATGGATGCTGCGGTATTGGATATGAAACGCTGTGCCGATCTATTCCTATTCTCCACAACTTTTTCCAGTCACTCACTTACTCCCATCAGGTCACAAGGAACCCCAACCTTTCCTCCCTGCCGTCCAGCGCAGCGACAACGATCCCAAACATCTCCCGTTAAACCACAAGCAAACTCAGCCTTTCCTCCCTGCCGTCCAGCGCAGCGACGACGACCCCAAACACCTACCGGCAAACCACAAGCAAACTCAGCCTTTCCTCCCTGCCGTCCAGCGCAGCGACGACGACCCCAAACACCTACCGTTAAACCACAAGCAAACTCAGCCTCTCCTACCAACCGTCCAGCGCAGCGCTGACGGCTCATCCAACTCCCGAGCAGCCCCACACACACTACCGCCATGAAAAGCCAGCCCGTGAGGCGTGTGCTGCCTGTCGACGGACTCTGCAGGAGGGGAGCTGATTCTTGGCTGGCGGAAATCTGCGTTGCTTCAAAAATTCTCACTGTCTGAGCGGCTTCAGACGCGAGTTTGAGAATTTTTGAAGCGGTTTTAGCAGAATTCCGGCAGCCTAGAAGCCAGCCCCCGACGAAGCCCCGGCGACAGGCAGCACACGCCTCACGGGCGTCCCTTTCACGGGCGTCCCTTTCACGGTCCTCCCTTTCCCACAAAAAAAGAACAGGCCGGCACACACCGACCCGTTCACAAAAAACTGAATCCCAAAAATCAAAAAATCAGAAGCACTCCTTATAAATCTTATAAACCCTCTCCCGATCCAATTTCACAAAATTATTCGCCATCAATCTACCCTGGTTCTCCAGCACAGAATCCGTAAACTCCTCAAGCTCCTCCTCGGACACCCCATACTCATGCAGCGCCTTCTTAGGAATCATCACATTCAGAAGCTTCTCCAACTCCTCATAAACAACATCCACATCACATCCAAGGATTCCCGCCATAAATTTATTCAGGCGCGCAATCTCGCCATCACTCTTGATCTCCATATAGTTGTTGAGCACACCGGTAAACATTGCATAATTGGACTCACCATGAGCCACATGATACTTAGCCCCCAGCGGATAACTCAAAGCATGCACAGCCGCACACCCCGCATTACCAAACGCAATACCCGCATAATTAGCCGCCATCAGAAAATCCTTCATCAACGGAATCCGGGCCTCCTGACCATGATCCCTGATCTCCATATAACCCTTCAGGATCATCTCGATCGCCTTATACCCAAACATCCTTGTAGTCTCATTCCCCTTAGGAGAAAGACTGGACTCCACAGAATGCACCAGCGCATCAATAGAACTCGTAGCAAAAAACTGGAACGGCAGATCCTCCAGAAGCTCCGGGATCAGCACAGCAGAATCCCCGTAAAGCTGCTCCACAGCAAGCCCTTTCTTCGTACCCTTCGCAGTCAGGGAAAGAATCGAAATATTCGTCACCTCAGAACCCGTACCACAGGTAGTCGGAACCAGCACCAGCTCCTTATTCTTCACGATCGGAAGCAGCCCGTCATAAAGATCCGTAACCGGAGAAATATTCTCCAGTGCAAACAACTTGGAAAGATCCAGAATGCTGCCGCCACCAACAGAAACCACACGCTTCGCATCCTTCGGCACATCCTTCCAGATTGCCTCAGCCATCACATCCGTAGGCTCGCCCTTACCATAATCCTCACGGAAGATCACATCACAGCCAAGCCCCAGCGGCTCAAAAAATTTCTTAAACAATCTCTTATTGGTAAAAAGCAGATCCCCTTTACCAAGTTTAAATTCCTCCGCAAACTGCCGGCAATTATCAAAACTGTAAATCGTCGGTCTGATCATCAGTTCCTGCATAGTTTTTCCTCCTGTCAGCCCCGCATTTCGCAGAAGCTCTTTTTATAAAATTTTATTATAATATAATAACACTGGCAGACAGCCCTCTGCAATCCGCATTACCACCCGCCTCCTGCCAAACAGATCAAACGCCAAAACAGGCTTTTACATTCTACTTTGCCACCGGCATACGATCCCTTCACAAGTCAGGCAGATATTTGCAGCTCCGCAGAGGACTTTCCTGATCCAATCAGTTTTCAACATCCATGCGTCAGGAGCGTACCATACATCTCCGGTCTTCGATCCCGGAAAACACCCCACTCCCGTCTCTTCTGTGCGATGGCATCCAGATCAAACTCCGCAGTGATCACACCCTGTTTCTCCATTTCTGCAGTCTCTGACATATTACAGTTGAAACTTTCTTTTCACTGCATCCACCAGAAAATCCGCAGTACCTTCCACGCCAAGAAAACTGCTGTCCACCAGAATACTCTTGTGGTTCTTGTCATCCGGGTGATATCCCGCATACTGCATATGATAGGAATCACGGGCCTCATCAACAGCCACGATCATTTTTCTGGCCTCTTCAACCTCAATGTTCAGATCCTTCACACAATGCTCCACACGAACCTCATATGGTGCATAAATGTAAATATGCATGGCATTTTCCATCTCTTCCAGAGTAAAATCCGCACACCTTCCGACAATAACACATGTCTCTTTTTCCGCAAGAAATTTAATGATATTCTGCTGCGCCTCAAAAATCTTATCCTGTGTATTGCTGGTTCCTTTTCCAAGAGGAAACATCATTCTTGCAAAAGGACTGGCCTTGACTTTTTTCGCTGTCTCCTCCACTTCATCCACAACAGACACCGGAAGGTTCAGCTTCTTTGCAGCCTGATCCACAATATCCCTGTCATAATATTCAATCCCCAGTTTTTCCGCCATCTTTTTTGCGATCGGACGACCCATGCTGCCAAACTGTCTGGTGATCGTAACTACGTATTTACTTTTTCCCATATAATTTCCTCCCGAATTAAAGGATACATTCCAGGTTCATGTTTTTAATGTTCATACCATCCGACGATTCCCGGATTCAGATTGATATTGATCTGCTTGATCTCCTGATACTCCTCAAGGCCCTGAACACCCAGGTCACGGCCGATTCCGGATTTTTTGTAACCGCCCCACGGAGCCTCGTTAAATGCCGGGTTATAACAGTTGATCCAGGTAATACCTGCGCGGATCTCTTTGATCACCCGAAGCGCTCTGGAACCATCGGCGGTAAATACTGCTCCAGCCAGACCATACTCCGTATCGTTTGCCATGTCAATGGCCTCTTGCTCTGTCTTAAACGTCTGAATAGTCACAACCGGTCCAAAAATCTCCTCCCGGACAATGGTCATATCCGAAGTACAGTTATCAAACACCGTCGGTCTTACATAAAAGCCTTTCGCACACTCCCCTTCTGTGTAACGCTCGCCGCCGCACACAAGCGTAGCACCTTCCTCAACGCCCTTTTTAATATATCCAAGAACTTTATTCATATGGCTCTCAGAAACCAGCGGGCCCATATCCGGATTCTCCATAGGATCTCCAATAGTGATGGCATTTGCTTTCTTTGCAAGACGTTTCACAAATTCATCCTTGATACTTTCCTCGATGATAATCCTGGAACCTGCGGAGCACACCTCGCCCTGATTCAGGAAAATACCGATCATGGCCCATTCCACTGCGCCGTCCAGATCCGCATCTGCAAAGATCACATTGGGTGACTTTCCGCCAAGCTCAAGGCCGATCTTTTTTACATTGTCTGCTGCCGCACGCATGATGCTCTGTCCCACTTCCGTGCTTCCGGTAAAAGTAACCATATCCACATCTTTGCTCTCCGCGATCCGGTTTCCTGTAATTCCGCCAGGGCCAAGGATCAGGTTCACGCTGCCCTTGGGCATTCCGATCTTCTCAAAAATCCCAAACAGTTTCACACAGGAAAGCACACAGTTGGAACTTGGTTTAAACACCACACTGTTACCGGCTGCCAGTGCAGGAGCCAGTTTCCACACACCCATCAGCAGCGGATAGTTCCAGGGAGTGATCAGTCCGCACACGCCAACCGGCTCATGAACGGTATAGGAATGCATTTTTCCAAAACCTTCATTTACTTCATAAACACCGCCCTGTGGCATTTTTAAGAGTCCTGCATAATAGCGGAAACAGTGAACTGCATCATCCACATCAGCCTCTGCCTCTCTTAAGGGTTTTCCATGATCCATGCAGTCCAGCTTCGCAAAATCCTCTTTTTCCGCATCAATAGCATCTGCGATCTGAAGAAGGATATCCGCCCTTGTCTGGGAATCCATATCACGCCATTCCCTTGTCACATAAAAAGATTTTTTTGCCGCCGCAATGGCTTTATCTACATCCTCCACATTTCCTTCCGTTACCATGGCAAGAACCTCACCATTTGAAGGATTTAATGTAGGAACTGATTTTCCTGTACTGCCTTCTACCCATTCACCATCAATAAACATTTTCTGAAGTTCCATAAGCGTCCTCCTTTTATTTTCTTAACCCGTTCAAATAATCTTCCCATTCAATCTTCTGACTCCCACGATCATCGGATCTTTTCACCTTCAAAATAATTTGCTTCCACCTTCATCCCCCGGATCTCTTCCTTATCCACTTCAAAAAGATCTCCGCTGAGAACAATGATATCTGCCATTTTTCCCGGCTCCAGGGTTCCCATGGAATCCTCCACATGATAAACACGGGCCGCGCCGGAAGTGTAAGCTTTTAGCGTATCTGCCATGGAGATTTTTTCCCAGGGGTTGGTGGATGTCAGTTTTCCGTCATCATCTCTTCTTGTAACTGCCGCATAGATTGTTGTAAAAGGATCTATAGTCACAACCGGATAATCGGTTCCAAGTGCCAGCGCGCCTTCATGCTCCAGCAAAGTCCGAAACGGCCACTGAAGCCTTGCCCGTTTTTCTCCGATCTGGTTCACCTTTCCATTTGCCGCAAGTGTTACATGATACGGCTGGACTGAAGGAATCACATCAAGCTCCGCAAAACGATCCAGGTCATCGGGATGGATGTTTTCGATATGCTCGATCGTATTTCGAAGACCATGCTCCCCGTTCACTTCCGCAGATTTTTCAAAAAGATCCAGCGCCATCCGCACGGAACCATCTGCAATACAATGAAGTCTTACCTGGATCCCTGCCTTGTTCGCCGCAATGATCTCTTTCTTCATTTTCCGCTCCGGCCATAACGGAAGTCCCTCGCCACAGGTCTCCGGCTTATCGATATAAGGCTCCAAAAGAAGTCCTGTGTAAGTCTCCGTCACGCCATCAATAAAACCCTTTACCCCCGCAATGTGAAAATGCGGGGAATCAAAATGCTTCTGAAATTTAAAATACTTCGAAAATTCCGTATACCCGAAAAGTTTCATGTAGGAAAAGATCTGTGCCTTAAGCCCTTCTTCCTCGTCCAGTTTTTTCAGGATATCATATTTTTTCATGGTTTCTTCGGTGTAATCATCGGCAAACATTTCACTTGCCGCGGCAATTCCGTAGTCAGCCAGAACATCCTGGAAATTCCGGTGGATCTCAAGCATCTCTTCCTCCGAAAATTCCATATATTTTTTCTGGGCCGGTTCACACGCTGCCGGTTCCAGAAGAAGGCCGCTTAATTCACCATTTTCAAACTTTACATTTACACCGTTATCCATTTTCCGGTCCGGATCGATCCCTGCCTCTTCCAGTGCTCTGGAATTCAGCCACATGCTGTGGCAGTCCGCACAGAAAAGATACACCGGCCTGTCGGGAATGGCCTCATCCAGAAGTCTTTTATCCGGAAGTGGCTCATCTCCCCAGTTGGTGATAAACCATCCGGAACCTCGAATTCTTTTGTAATCCGGATGTGCATCTGCAAATTCCTTAATGATCTTCACACATTCCGCCTGAGAACATCCTTTTCCCAGATCCGAACACACATATCTGCTGCCATCAATGGCTCCGGAAAAAAGATGGGTATGTGCATCCAGAAAAGAAGACATGATCATTTTTTCTCCGTAATCGTAAAGAGGCCAGTCTGCATAATCCTTATCTCTCTGGAAATCCCAGGGAAGAACTGCCTGAATCTTTTTGTCCACTACTGCGATGGCTGCCGGTCTGGGGAAATCTTCAAGACCTGTAAAAACAGCTTTACTTCTCAGAATAAATTTTCCCATAAGCCATACCTCCTACATCACAAAACCACAGATCAGAAATCCCACAACAGAAAGTACACTTGCAATGATTACATATGGAAGCTGTGTCAGCGCATGTTCCATATTGTCAATTCCTGCACTCTGGGAGGAAAGAAGTGTCGCATCTGTATAGAAGCAGGCATGGCTTCCAAATGCACCACCGGAAATGATCGCTGCCATAATAAGGATCGGATTTGCGCTGATGGCTGCACCAAGTGGAAATACGATAGGTGCAACTACCGCGCTCATGCCCCAGAGAGAACCGGTAGTAAAGGTAAGTGCCGCAACCAGAACAAAAGCGATTGCCGGGAAAACCGGGCCCCAGAGAAGCGGTTTTGCAACAGAAATAATAAAATCTGTCATTCCCATTCCCTCCGTTACTTTCTGAAGTACAAAGGCAATGACCAGAAGGATCAGAATCGGAAGCATATCTGCAAAACCACGGACAACCAGATTAAAGAAATCATCCAGCGCAACCACTTTCTGCGGTACATAAAGCACGAAACAAACGATCAGGGAAACCACAACAGCCAGAAGCAGGTTGCTTGTCGCAATAGCAATGGCAACCAACACACCCATGGGAATCACGAAATTCCAGATGTTACCTTCTTCCTCATAACCTTTTCTGTCATCGTGGTTATATTTTCTGCTGGCATCGCTGTAAACCTTGCCAGTCTCCTCCACACGTTTATAGGCTTTTTTCATAGCACCAAGCTTTGGCATCACACCCAGCGCAAAGAGGAAAACAATAGCAATGGTAAGGATCGGATAAAAGCAATAGGGGATCGCACGGATATAAGCCTGAATACCGGTTTTAAATCCCAGCGCCTTCACACTTGCCTGGTCAATAAAAAGACTTGCGTAAAAAACAGCCCATGTAGAAAACGGAAGCAGTACACACACCGGAGCACCTGTGGCATCCAGCATATACGCCAGCGCCTCCCTGGGGATCTTACGTTTGTCACAGACACCCTTCATACAGACACCAATGGAAAGCACATTCAGATAATCATCCACAAAGATCAGGATACCCATAACAAAAGTAGTAAGAAGAGTTTTCCTCTCCGTGTTACAGAATTTTGAAACCAGTTTCTGGAAACCAAAAGTACCCTTCGACTCCTGAAGAAGTGCGATCAGACTGCCAAAAAGGCCACACACAAGAACGATCCACACATTTTCGGCAAGCACATCCTGGATCAACGTACACCACTGAGGCAGAAAATCCTTCCTATACATGAATATGGCCGCCACCAGAGAACCTCCGATCAGAAACTCCACACATCTCCTGGTTGCGATAGCACCGACGATAATAACCAGAAGAATAAAAATTGCAATCAGTCCAGTATTCATTTTTTTCTCCCCTTTCCCTCTGTGAACCAGAAAGAGGCATACCCGTTTAACGGATATGCCCCTTTGCATCAACAGACTTTTTCGTGAAACAAAAAATGGCGTATTCATTGCGCTTCCGCAATCAATACACCATCGTACGTTTCGTGTTTTTTATTATTTTGTTACTGATATACTATTATTTTTCACACTCTGATACAATGCTTAATTTCGGTAGTTAAATTAATGTTTTTTAAGTATATATACTTGATTTTAAGTATATGTGATAGTATACTAACTTCAAATGAAATCAGTACTCACAAATCTGGAAAACCAGTAAGATTTATCCAAAAATAAGACAAACATTACGGTTACAATCCACTGCATATCCATAACCCTGATCTCTTTGTAACTAAAAAACAGCAACCACTGTACCAAAAAAAGGAGAAAAACCATGGAAAAAAACACCTTTCTTATGATCAACGACATGATCTACGATCTCTATTCCTGCACCAGCCTTAACGAAATCAAAGCAAAATTCCTGCTCCGCCTGAAAATGGTCATCCCCTACAGCTACGCCAGCATCCTCCTCCACGAAACCACCGAAGATCCGGACACCATCCGCCTCACCACCCCAATCTGCATCCCCGAAGCCTTCACTGAAGCAGAAAACGAATACATGAATGTCGCAGACGAAGACCACCTCCTCTGGCTCCTCCACTCCCGGGAACCCCGCCTCGTCCGCGAAAGCGATCTCCTGGAAGACCAGCAGCGCCTCAACTCCCCCCTCTACGTCCACTGCTACCGCAAATACAACATCTTCGACTCCATGCAATACGCCAGTGTCTACCAGCAGGAACTCCTGGGAATCCTCACCCTCTTCCGCACCGAAAAAGACGGCCCTTTCACCAATGAAGACATGTTCTACCTCCAGGCCATCGGCATGCACTTAAACGCCGTCCTCTACCAGATTACCCACAGCCTGCCCCAGACCAACGACCTCAAACAAACCCTCGCCCGCCTGAAAAACACCTGCCACCTCACAAACCGCGAACTCCAGATTGCCGAACAGATCTACCAGTACCGCAACAACGACGAAATCGCAGGGTCTCTCGGCATCCGCGAAAACACCCTACAGAAACACCTGCAGAACATCTTCCGAAAAACCAACGTAACCTCCCGCTGGGAACTCCTGAGATTCCGTATGCGATAAAAGCCGTCCAGCGCAGCGCTGATGGCTCATCCAACTCCCGGGAAACCACTCAACCATTCCTCCTGAACCACACTACCACTTCACCACTCTCCCATCCCGCCCGGAAAAGCCAGCCCGTGAGGCGTGTGCTGCCTGTCGCCGGACTCTGCAGGAGGGGAGCGCTTCTTAGGCGGTGGGAATCTGCGTTGTTTTTCAAAAGTTCGCTGTTTGAGCGAAGCGAGTTCGGACTTTTGGAAAACGGTTTTAGCAGATTTCCAGCGTCTTAGAAGCCAGCCCCCGACGAAGCCCCGGCGACAGGCAGCACACGCCTCACGGGCGTCCCTTATCCGCCCCACACCCCCACACAAAAAAAGACTCCGCAGCCACCCAATCCCGGGTCAGCCACGAAGCCTTCATTTTTATATGTATATCTATCTCACATGCTCATCTATGTCTGTCACAACTGGTTTCCGTATCAATCCCTCAACCCATTCTGCTCAAAATCCCTGAACAGACTGGCCTCACCATCATCCGCAAACGCATTTGCATCTCCCTGATCAGAACCATCCTGTCCACCTTCGATACTTTCATCCTGAGAATCCTGGGAATCCTGACTATCCTGTGCCGCACTCTCCTCAGAGCTATCCTTACTAGCACTATCATCCTTACCAAGTTTCACAGTAAGCGTCTTCTCCTTATATTCATTACCATCCAGAACCGCAACCGTCACATCAATCTTTTCCTTCGGCTCATAATACTGAAGCAGCTCAACCAGCTGATCAATACTGGTAATGGTCTTACCATCAAACTCCGTAATAACCATATTCTTGGTAATACCCGCATCATCAGCCGGGCCACCCTCAGTCACCTCAGAAACAAACACACCCTGCGGAATACCATAAATCTGAACAGCCTCATCACTGACCGTGCTGCCTGTGATACCAAGAATACCATGATTATCCACTTTATCCCTTGCCTTGGCATTCATCATATTCTCAAGAGAATCCGCAACATCAGAGATTGCAATGGCATAACCCATACCCTCAACCTCCGTAGAAGCAAGTTTGGAAGAGTTGATACCAACAACCTCACCATCCATATTCAGAAGCGCACCACCACTGTTACCAGGGTTAATAGCCGCATCCGTCTGGATCAGATTCACACCCTTATTGATACTGCTGCTGTTATCTGTAGAATCACTGGACTCAATCTGACCTGAAGAATCTGTCTTACGGTTCTTTGCACTGACAATACCAGTAGTAACAGACTGGCCATAACCAAGTGCATTACCAATAGCAACAACCTGCTCACCAATCTTCAGATCATCAGAACTTCCGATCTTTGCAACAGAAATCGCATCCATCGTGTCATTAGAAACATCTTTGGTTGCAACAGACACAACCGCAAGATCCTCGTTCTCATCAAAGCCTTTTACAGTAGCCTCATAAGCACTTCCATCTGCAAAAGCAACGGATAAAGTATCCGCACCATCTACAACATGATAGTTTGTTGCGATCAGCAGCTCAGAATCTGTTTTTCCGATGATAATACCGGAACCACTGCCCTGAACTTCCTGCTCCTGGCTTGGCGCATACTGGGAGCCAAACATGCTGTAATAATTCTGAACCTCCTGAACAGACTTGGTTGTGATCGCAACTACAGAAGGCATTGCCTCCTCAGCAACCTCGGATACATCAAGACTTCCCTTGGTATCGGAAGATTTTGTATCTGTTGTATCTTCGGTACTCTTATCTGACTTTTTATCAGATTTCATAAGTGTCAGCTTCTCGGAACTATCTGTAGCTGCCTGTACAGACTGTGCTCCTGTAAAATAATCCACACCTTCATATGCACCAACACCAATGCCACCTGCAAGTACTGCACACAGGCTGATGGTTGCACCTTTTTTCATCATTTTCTTTATTTTTAATTTTCTGTTGTTATTCATGATTAAGTCCCTCCCTGGAAAAAAATTTCTTCTCTGTTTCCTTTTGATGCTTCAAAGTATAGATTTTAATTGTGTTTACTTTGTGGGAAAAATGTGTTTTATTTGTTAAAACTTTTCACGGCCATCACAATTACAAACCATGCAACCTCAAGAAGAACGATCATTCCACCTGGTTTCAGTCCCGCATAATAAGAAAGAAACAGACCAATAACCGTAGTACATACCGCCACAGCAATGGCACACACCAACGTGCCTTTATAACTTTTCGCCATCTGCATCCCGCATGCCACCGGAACCACCAGCATGGAAGAAACGATCAGCGTTCCTACCGTACGGGACGCAATGGAAACGGTCAGCGCCGTCAAAATGGTAAAAAGAAAATTAATATTCCGCACGGAAACGCCGGAAATCCTTGCCGCATTTTCATCAAATCCAATATAAAACAGTTCTCTGTAAAAAAACAGCACCGCTGCCAGAACCAGCACGCTGATCACAACTACCAATGCCAGCTCTCCTTCACTGATGGACACAATACTTCCAAATAAAAAGCTGTTCAGGCTTGCGCCGTTTTCCACAAAACCGGACAGCACACCTGCCAGTCCGATCCCGGCGGACATGACGATGGAAATTGCAACTTCAGAATACCGTGGGATTTTTTTACGGATCGCTTCAATTCCAAGGGCTGCCACAATACACATCACTACCGCACCGGCTACCGGATTCACTCCCAGGATCAGTCCCAGCACAACACCGGCCAGAGAAGAATGGGAAAGCGCATCTCCGATCATGGACATCCGTTTCAGAACAATGGTGATCCCGATACAGGGCGTGATCACAGCCAGAAGGATTCCCACGAGAAAAGCCCTCTGCATAAATCCATACTGTAAAATACTCATACCTCGTCAATCCTCCCCTCTTCTGCCTTGAAGAACCGATTGGCCCCTTTGAATTCACCGGAATTTCCGTGAGTGACCATAAGAATGGTCAGCCCCTGTTCCTCATTCCTCTTTTGCAGGACTTTTGCAAGTGCTTTCACGGAAACTGTATCCATACCTGTGGTGGGCTCATCCAGGATCAGGATCTTCGGATTTCCCACCAGTGCACGTGCCAGCATAACTCTCTGCTGCTGCCCGCCGGAAAGATCTCCGATCCTTCTTTTCCAGAACTCTTCCATTTCCATCTCCGCAAGTGCGGCTTTCAGACGTGGAATCTCTTTTTTCACCTGAAAACGTGCTTTCCATGAAGAGGAATACACGCCTGTCATCATGATTTCCTCTACCGTGGCCGGGAAATTCTGATTTCTGCTGATACTGTTCTGCGGAACATATCCCAGATCTCCCTTTCCAAATGTGGCAGAAATATCTTTTCCATTTACGGTAATGCTTCCTTCCTGGGCTTTCAGCTCACCCAGAAGAAGCTTCAGAAACGTACTTTTTCCACTTCCGTTTTCACCGGTAAGAATGACATAATCACCATCCTTTACTTCCAGGTTCACCTGCTCCAGCACTGGCGTTCCTGTGTAGTAAAACGAAAGATTTTCTATCAAAATTCCCATAATTTCTCCTTTTATCGCAACAGCAGTTCTACATTTCAGAACAGCCTTTGTTCTCAGCAACTGCTGCCTCACGGCTTCCGTTCAGTGCCTTCTGCAATGCCTCCAGATTCTTCCTCATCACAGAAAAATAATCCTCGCCGGCTTCTATATCTTCTTCACTCAATCCCTCAATAGGATTCAGCACAGCCGTCACAGCATCCACTTCCTTCGCCACAGTCTTCGCCACCTTTGGGCTTGCCAGTTCCTCGAAAAATATGGTATGGATGTCATATTTTTTCGCATACTCGATCACTTCCTGCATCTTGGCAGGATCAGGCTCTGAATCCGGTGTCAGGCCTTCAATCGCCAGCTGTGTCAGATCATAGGCATTGCACAGATATCCGAACGCCTCATGAGCCACGATGATATCCCGGCTCTTTGTATCTTTCAGGCCATCCCGGAATTCCTGGTCCAGCTCGTCAAATTCACCGGCATATTTCTCATAATTCGCTTCATAATAATCCTTATTCTCCGGATCCGCTTTTACAAAAGCATCCTTAATATTCGCCATCTCCTGTTTCGCCCGCATGGGATCCAGCCAGACATGGGGATCTTTTCCATTATCGCCATGAGCATGATCCTCACCTCCATCCAGAAGCTCCACACCATCCGATGCCTCAGACACCACCAGATCCTGATTTTCCAGAGTGTCCAGCACATCTTCCGCCCAGTGTTCCAGGTCCGCGCCATTGTAGACAAAAACATCCGCATCCTCAAGATTCCGGATATCCGTCGCCGCAGGTTCCCAGTCATGAGGCTCCGTTCCCGCAGGAACCATATCCTTCACCTGAATCTTATCGCCGCCCACCTTCCGGGCAAAATCATACATGGGATAAAAGCTGGCCATCACTTTCAGCCGGCCATCATCCACAAACGGCTGCCCCACTGTTCCGGCCCTGTGCAATCCATAACCGGTCACACCTCCGACCACAAGGAGCGTTGCCGCCAGAACCGCTGCCGCAGCCATCTTCCCTCTGTTAAAATTCATTTCTTCCTCCTGCACTCATCACAATATCCATAAAAGATCGTCCGGCTCTGATCAATCTCAAACCCGTGCTCATCCAGCACATGTCCCACAAAATGGTCAATGCATCCACACTGCAGAGGAATCGTATGCCCACATTCCAGGCACACAAGCTTACCATAATTCTTCCGTTCCTCATCCCGGATAAACCGATATTGTGCCGGTGCTCCCTCCACAGACGGAACTTTCAGCACAGCCCCTTCTTTCTGCAGACGCTCCAGACCTCTGTACACCGTTGTCCTTCCGATCCGGATCTCTTTTCCACGAAGGATCTCCATAAACTGGTCAATCGTATAAAACGTATCTCCATATTCCTGCAGACACTCCAGGATCAGCTTCTGCTGCCTGGTACTGTATTTCATTTTTTCTTCCATATATTTCACTCTCTTCCGTCAACTGCACCTTCCATAACAAATTTTTTCATCGTCTGTATTTTCATACACAGCTTTATGGCCGGTCAGTCATCCATACGTCAAGCGGATATTCGCAATCCGCTTCGCTACTTGCTTGATTTGGTTAAATCAATATGAATTTGAAAACCGTTTTCATATTACATTTAAAAAAGAATTCCGTCAAGGTCTTTTTTCGTATCATATGTTACCGATTTTTCCACCGGCACATGCTATCCTTTCTCCATCACCTGAAAGCATACCAGATATCCAGATCCGTGTTCCATATCAGAGATACATTCCCCTCTGACTCCAGAGTTTCCGTCTGACACAGAGATTCACATCTGAGAACACTGCGATGCAGCCTTTTCCAATGACTTCAGGGATAAAAAATCCAAAATAAACCACACTAAAAAAAGCAGGTCTTTATTTTCAAAGGCCCACCCACTTACCACAGGAGGTATACATTATGGAACCAAAAATGTTTTGTTATCAGTGTCAGGAAACCGCCGGATGTTCCGGCTGCACCATCTCCGGTGTCTGCGGCAAAAAGCCTGACGTAGCTGCCATGCAGGATCTTCTCGTTTACGTAACAAAGGGACTTTCCGCCATCACCACCGCACTTCGGGGCGAAGGCCGAGAAATCCCTTCTTATATCAATCATATGGTGATCCGGAATCTTTTCACCACCATCACAAACGCAAATTTCGACAAAGATTCCATCGTTGCAAAGATCAGCGAAACCCTTTCGGCCAAAGAACAGCTTCTCTCTCAGCTTTCTGACAGAAAAAGCCTTCCCGCTGCCGCACTCTGGCACCCGGAAAGCCCTGCGGATTACGAGTCCATGGGATATGTCACCAACATTCTGTCTACAAAGAATGAGGATATCCGAAGCCTCCGCGAGCTGATCACCTACGGCCTGAAAGGACTCTGCGCCTACACCAGCCATGCAAACGCACTTCTCCGTGAAGATCCGGAACTGGATGCTTTTATCCAGAGCACCCTGGCAAAAACTCTGGACGACAGTCTCACAGCAGAGGAACTGACCGCTCTCACTCTGGAAACCGGAAAATTCGGTGTCCGTGGAATGGCCCTTCTCGACCAGGCAAACACCGAAACTTTCGGAAATCCGGAAATTACAAAAGTAAATATCGGCACAGGCAAAAATCCCGGAATCCTGGTTTCCGGCCACGACCTTCACGATCTGGAAATGCTGCTTGAACAGACAAAAGGAACCGGCGTTGACGTTTACACCCACTCTGAGATGCTTCCGGCCCACTACTATCCGGCGTTCAAAAAATATCCGAACTTTGCAGGAAACTATGGAAACGCCTGGTGGAAACAGAAAGAAGAATTCGAAAGCTTTAACGGTCCCATCCTCATGACCACCAACTGCATCGTTCCGCCAAAGGACAGCTACAAAGACCGGATCTACACCACAGGTGCTACCGGTTATCCAGGCTGCACCCACATCACACCCGGGCCTGACGGCAAAAAAGATTTCTCACAAATCATCAGCCACGCCAAACGCTGTGCAGCTCCAACCGAAATCGAGCATGGTGAAATTGTCGGTGGTTTTGCCCATGATCAGGTGATCGCCCTGGCAGATCAGATCGTAGATGCCGTAAAATCCGGTGCCATCCGTAAATTCGTAGTCATGGCAGGCTGTGACGGCCGGGCAAAATCCCGAAGCTACTACACCGATTTTGCCCAGGCGCTCCCAAAAGACACCGTGATCCTCACCGCAGGCTGTGCAAAATACCGCTACAATAAACTGAATCTGGGAGATATCAACGGCATCCCACGAGTTCTGGATGCAGGCCAGTGCAACGATTCCTATTCCCTTGCAGTGATCGCCATGAAACTTCAGGAAGTTTTTGGCCTTGAGGATATCAATGAGCTTCCGATCATCTACAACATTGCCTGGTATGAGCAGAAAGCCGTGATCGTTCTCCTGGCGCTGCTTTCCCTCGGGGTAAAAAATATTCACCTTGGACCAACACTTCCGGCCTTCCTTTCTCCAAATGTAACCAAAATTCTGGTTAACAATTTTGGTATTGCAGGAATTAGCAGCGTGGAAGAAGATATGGAACTGTTTTTCGGAAAATAATCCCCGATATAAACTGATCATCTGCAATGCTCTTACACCAGTCATTTCTGAACGCAGGTCCCGCACAGGATCTGCGTTCAATTTTTTTGGTATGTTCTCATAAAAACACTTTATCTCCGCCTTCTTTTATGATAAAATATAACCAAGACTTAACCAATAGAAAGAAGGTAGACCTCTATGAAATCACAGCGACTGGACATGATCGAAGAATATGTGCTGGAGCATAAGAACGCTTCTCTCGATACATTATGTGAGAAATTTAACGTATCCAAAAACACCATCAGAAGAGATGTCGACATCCTTCTGAAACGCGGCAGTATCATGAAAGTATACGGTGGTGTCGCAGCACTTGAAACTCCACAGACTCTCCCCCTTCTGTCTTACGAAGAGCGTGGCGGACGTTTTCCTGAAGAAAAGAAAGAAATCTGCCGCCGTGCCGCAGAACTTGTGGCAGAAGACGACACCATCTATATCGATACCGGTACAACCTGTCTGAATCTGGTTGATTTTATTGCGGATAAGCACTGCACGATCCTTACCAACAGCCTGCTTATCTTCAACAAGGCAGCATCCTATCCGAACCTGGATATCATTTCCGTTCCCGGAAGACTGAACCGCAAGACCCTGTCTTTCACAGGCCCTGATATCAACGATTATCTGCAGACTTACAACATTTCCATGGCTTTTATGGCCTGCACAGGCGTAACGATGAAGAGCGGACTCACCAACGCCAGTGCCGAAGAATACATCACAAAGAAAGCCATTGCAGAGAACGCCAACAGCATGATCCTTCTTGCTGACCATTCCAAGTTCGGCCGGATCTCACTTATGACCTATTCTCCAATGGAAAAACTGGACGCCATCGTAACCGACCAGGCACTTCCGGAAGAATACGATAATTTCTGCCAGGAACACGGCATCCGTGTTATGACGATCGACTGATCTTTTCATCATGAGCCGCATACCGTAAGATACGCCAGTCCGGTAGCATACGCACAAAACATACGCACCAAAAAAGTGTATCGGTGACATCCTTTATTTCTGTCACCGATACACTTTTTTATGATCCGCCGCAAAACCATTCAGATATTCAGCCAGGCAAAAACAGTGCACCTGCCAGGAGTTCAGCAGATGCACCGTTTTTGAATATGCTCATCTCATTAGAGGATTTTATCTGAGAGGCAGACTTTACATGGTCTGCCTTACAGTGTCATGGATTTATTTTCGAAGCTTTCTTATGCCTCAGTACTTCCTTCCCATGTGCCGACTTTTCTCTTTCCGGCAGCTTCATCGAACCAGTGTGTTGTAACTGTTTTTGCTCTTGTGAAGAAACGATATCCGTCTTTTCCGAGAACATGCAGATCACCGAAGAAGGAATCTTTATTTCCGGAGAATGGGAAGTATGCGGTCGGAACCGGGATACCTACATTGATTCCTACCATACCGCCGTCTGTCTCCATAGCGAATTTACGGCTGTAATATCCGCTCTGTGTAAAGATACAGGAACCGTTTGCAAATGGGTTGGCATTCATGATCGCAATACCTTCCTCATAATCTTTTACTCGTTTGATGCAGGTTACCGGTCCGAAGATCTCGCGGTTTCCTACTGTCATCTCAGGTGTTACATGATCAAGGATTGTCGGTCCTACGAAGAATCCGTTCTCATATCCCGGAACTACTACATTACGTCCGTCAAGTACAAGCTCTGCGCCCTCATCGATACCTTTCTGGATCCAGTTGCAGATCTTCTCCTTATGGCCTGCATTTACTACAGGACCGAGATCTGTAGCTTCATCATATGCACATCCAAGTTTCATGGCTTCTGCTTTTTTCTTAAGGAGGGAAACAAACTCATCTGCAATACTCTCCTGCACGCATACAACCGGAAGAGCCATACATCTCATACCGGCGCATCCATATGTGGAGTTGATGATCGCATTAACAGTAGCCTCAAGGTTGCAGTCCTCAAGTACAAGTGCATGGTTCTTTGCCTCACACTGTGCCTGAACACGTTTGCCATGAGCTGCTGCTTTGGAATATACCTGTTTACCAACACCTGTTGTACCTACAAATGTAACAGCCTTTACTCTCTCATCTGTAAGAAGGATATCAGCCTCTACACGGCTGCATGTTACAAGGTTTACAACACCTTTCGGGAATCCACCCTCTGTATAGAACAGCTCCATGATTCTCATAGCTGTCAGCGGTGTCTGAGAGCTTGCTTTCAGTACTACTGTATTTCCACATGCGATGGAAAGCGGAACCATCCAGCCCCATGGGATCATTGCAGGGAAGTTCATCGGAACAATACCAGCAGTTACTCCAAGTGGTTTACGATATGTAGCTGTGTCATATCCTGTAGTTACCTGCATTGCAGCATCGCCCTGGATCATTGTCGGAAGTGCACATGCCTCTTCTGTAGGCTCGATCGCTTTTTGAACATCTCCTCTTGCCTCTTTGATGTTCTTTCCAAGCTCTTTTGCGCAAAGTACGGAAAGTTCTTCTTTATGAGCATAAAGAACGTCTCTCCATCTGAACATATACTGCTGTCTCTTTGCAAGAGAAAGTGAGGACCATTCCGGGAATGCAGCCTGCGCGGAAGCGATCGCCTCTTCTACCTCATCCGGTGTACAACAAGGAACCTGCGCGATCACCTCACCTGTACTGGAATCTGTAACATCCATGTATTTCTCTGCTTTTGACTCTTTCCACTCACCGTTTACACAGTAACCCATTTTCTTGATCTCAGCCATTTTCAAGATACCCCTTTCGTGTTTATCTTTTTATTTTTTCATTGCATAAATTTCTGTCGTTCTCGTTTTGTTCTGGTCACAGATTATCATTTCTTTTTACTTTTGTCAATATAGCGTGGTTATATTTTGAGTATATTTTTAAAATTATGTGTTAATTTATTCACATTTTATGGCATTTCAGATATGATGTGTAAGCTCTTGTAATTAGCGTATTTATGGTATAAATCCATGTTCCATCTTTCCATCTTCTTATTCAATATTAATGCAAAAGATACTCATTTTTGTTATTTCCGTAACATGCACCCTGAACACTGCCTGAAACAGCATCCGAAAAACGCACCGTAAATCTGCTGAAATGACCCCTAAAAGTACCAAAAAGCCGTAAAATTCCCGATATATTTCAGTAAGTAAAAAACACATTTGTCCGTATATTACGTACACGCTTCTTTTTTTCCCAATCGTCGCATGTCAAGCGGATATTCGCAATCCGCTTCGCTACGCAGCTCTACACCAAATAACTGCTCCGCAGTTTATCAGGACTTGCTTGCACTCCTCCTGATACAAGCAAGTCCCCACCCACAAAACAAAAAAAGACATGCGATAACATATTCTCCATACATTACCTCATGTCTTATCATCATTATAATTTTCTGCGTATTCCGATCACCCGAATATCGTCTGCACCAGTACCATATAAAGCACCGTACCGCCGCCTATACTGAGCAGAGTGCTTTTTTTCCATTTATGCAGTGCCACGATAAACAAAATGGCAATCAGTTCCGGTATCCCATAATGGCCGCTTCCCGGAACATCTTTCAGGCAGTACACCACCAGCAGTCCGATCACTGCATACGGCAGCACTGTCCCCAGATATGTGATCACAGCCGGTGGTTCTTTTCCCTCCGGGAAAATAAGGAAGGGCAGAAAACGTGTTGTCATCGTTCCCAGCACCACTACTGCAACGGTAATAATCTGCTGTGTTATTGTCATCGTCATTTTTTTCTTCCTCCTGCCCTGGCTACGCCCGGATCTTTACATTCGAATTCTTCTCTATGATGGAGATTCTTCTGATCCCTGTATCCTCTCTTTTTGCTGTCTCGCATGATATCGTTTCATTCCCAGGAAACATAAGATAATCGATGCCATAGCCGGAAGAATAAAATTCCCGCTTCCAAAAATCACCAGGCAGATCACTGAGCATCCAACTCCGATCAGCGCCGGTTTGTGATCCTCTGCCTCTTCCCACTGATTGATAAACATTACCACAAACAATGCTGTCATAACAAAATCAATACCTTTTGTATTGAAATGGATCACATATCCCAGAAGTGCTCCTGCTGTAGCTCCTGTCACCCAGTAAAACTGATTCAGCGCATTTACAAAGAACATAAACCATCCTCTGTCCACATCTTCCGGAGGATCTACGGTACAGTTGACTGTAAATGACTCGTCACACATTCCAAAAATAAGATAAAACTTCTTCCATCCTGTATTCTTATATTTCTCCAGCATGGAAATTCCGTAAAACAGATGTCTTGCATTTACCATCAGTGTCAGAAAGAACGCATACACCGGATTAAATGCTGACAAAAGCAGATTTGCCGTAACAAATTCCATGGACCCCGCATAGATAAAAAAGCTCATACATAATGGATATACAAAGGAAAATCCCTTGCTTCGCATCATAAAACCATAAGACATTCCCAGAAAAAGGAACCCCACGCAGATAGGCAAAGTATACGGAAAGGCTGCCTTAAATGCTTTTTTCTTCATATCTCAGATATTTCCTTTCAGCAATTTCCACGTTATACTTTACTTTTTCCTACTGAAGCTGTCAAGAATATCTGAAAACATTTTTTTGCAAATGTTTTCACCCTGATCACTTCGGTAAAAGCCGTGAAATTTTAATCCAGCGGATAAAAATATCCTCTTCACTACATAGCTCTACGCCTTCCACAATTCACGGTTCTCATCCAGTGTAACCATATCTCCCTCATTGATATCTCTTTCATATAAGAGCCCGTCATCATGTCTCAGACTCATTTCACATCCATCTTCTCTCTCCAGCAGAACAACGGACATAAGTTTTTCCCCTGGCTGGCGTTCTTCGCAGCCAAAATCGATGTCTTCTTCGATTTTCAGCACTTTATACTGCATGCTTTATACTTCCCTCCAGATTTCCTCTACTGCTTTTTCGTATACTTTTAATGTACGCCACCCAAACAATACAAACCGGACAACCTCAATCTTTCCGGAATGTGTTTCACAGAATTCCTTTACTGTCTGCACAGCAATACACGCTGCTTTTTCCAGCGGATAATGATAAACCCCTGTGGAAATGGATGGAAAAGCAATGCTTCTGATTCCGTGCTCCACTGCTACCTGGAGTGAATTATAATACGCATTTTTTAACGCCTCTGCTTCTCCCCGAAGACCGCCCCACCAGATTGGCCCTACTGTATGGATCACATACTTGCATGGCAAATCATAAGCCCCTGTGATCTTCGCTTCGCCTGTTTCACACCCATGTAAAGTACGGCACTCTTCCAGTAATCCAGGACCTGCTGCCCGGTGAATCGCGCCATCTACACCGCCTCCGCCAAGCAGACTGTTATTTGCCGCATTAACAATAGCTTCCACATCTGTAACCTTTGTGATATCCCCCATTACTGTCTGGATCATAGTTTCCATTTCGCTTCCTCCTTCCGAAATCTGCCGCAAAACAAATATTTCACTATGCTCACTACATGCTCATGAATACAATAGAATTCATCTGTGATCTGCATCCTTACGTTTATATTTTATAATTCCTCCAGCAGCACATCACTGACTGCCTCATAGGCATCCTCCAGCGCATCCAGTGCTTCTGTCAGCGTATCCATTTTTCGACTGTCTGCATTGTCTTCTTCATATGCCTCGATCACCTCAGCCATAACATCTTTCAGTTCCTGCAGTGAATTCGCAATATCCTGCAGTTTCTGATCCTTATCTTCTTTTGATGTGATATTTACAATTTTACTCATGGGTATTCCTCTCTTTCGATTTTATTTATTTTTGCTTTCTGCAAAATGTCCGGTAATCTTTTATTTCCAGTTTTTCCAGATATCCGGTTCATAGCCGACTGTTGCCTGTTTGCCGTTTCTGACAATCGGAAGCTTCAGAACTTTCTGATTTTCCAGGATTTTCTCTGCACGGTCTTCCTCCGCAATATATTTGATCAGAGCCAGAAGATCCCTGTCTTTACATTTCTCATCGATCAGCTTCTCATATCCGCCCACTGCCTGACACACCGAGGTAAATTCTCCTTTGCTCAGGCCTTTTTCTTTCATATCGACAAACTGATATTTGATTCCGCGCTCCTTGAAATAACGCTCTGCTTTCTTACTGTCAAAGTTCTTTTTTGTTCCAAAAATCTGTATATTCATGTTACCTCCCATTCTGCAAAGATATATGATTTTTACTCCGCAGTCACTACCTGCATTATACCACATCTATATATAAACCGGACATTCTTATTCCGTTTTGCAGCTCACTCATAGCCACAATCGTTCCTGTTCACTTCACACTTTTCTCAAAAAAAAGCCCGGATTTCTCCGGACTTCTTCGTATGTTTCACGTGAAACATTATATTTTTCCAGGTATCTCATCGACTTGCAAGCAGCCGCAGCATACACTCTTTTAATTTATTCTCATCAATTGGCTTTGTAATATGAGCATCCATTCCCGCTTCCGATGATCGGACAATATCTTCCGCAAAAGCATTGGCAGTCAGCGCAATGATCGGAATCGTTTTTCCAAAAGGTCTCCTGCTGGTGCGGATCCTTCTGGACGCTTCATAACCATTCATTACCGGCATCTGCACATCCATCAGAACTGCATCATACTGATCTGGTTCTGACTCCTCAAAAGCCTCCACAACCTGTTTGCCATTGGAGCAGATCACACAGGACGCTCCCTTCAGATCCAACATGGACCTCAGGATTTCCGCATTCAGATCATTATCTTCCGCACAGAGAAAATGCATGCCATTGAGGATCGAACCTTTTGTTTCTTCCATACTGTCTTCTGCTTCGTTCCCGGCTGCCTTTTCCTATGGTGCTATAGACCTCTATGGTTCCCCTCATGGAATCTACAATACTCTTCGTGATCGCCATTCCAAGACCGGTCCCCTGAATCTCCCTTTCCAGCATTTCAGCTCGTGCAAAAGGCTCAAAAATATGCTGCAAAAACTCTTCTGTCATTCCTATTCCGGTATCTTCCACTGTAAATCTGTATTTCGCATATTTTTTATCACTGGATAATTCTTCCACACGCAGGCTGATCTCTCCGCCTTCCGGTGTATATTTCACAGCATTTGATAATAAATTCATCAATACCTGACGAATACGGATCGAATCTCCCAGCACATGCTCATGGCAGAAAGACTCCTCAGAAATCCTGAACTTCTTTCCACCGGACAGTACATTCGGGCGAATGATCGCGGCAATCTGTTCCGCCACTTTTCTGAGATTCATAGACTCTTTTTTTAATTCTATGAAACCACTCTCAATCTTGCTCAGATCCAGAATATCATTGATCAGTCCAAGCAGATACTCGCTGGAAGACTGTAACTTCTGAATGTAACTGTCCAGAGTTTCCGGATCATTCAGACTATACTGCATAAGTTTCGTTAATCCAACAATTGCATTCATCGGAGTCCGGATATCATGACTCATATTTGCCAGAAACTGCGTTTTTGACCGGCTCGCCTGTTCTGCAGCCTGTCTGGCTTCGGATATTTTCCGGTTTATCTTTTTATTTTCTTCCAGTGCCATTTCAAGATTTCTCTATGATTCTCCACCCATTCCACAAAATCCAGGTATTCATTATTAAATTCTACAAAATCCGCATCACTCCGGACATGAGAAAGGATGACCAGATTCCCCTCCTGAAAGCTCCGTACAAGAGTTGATAATGTCATCCCGTTTTCTCTGAATGTCAGAAACAGCGAATACTGCTTCTCATCGTTTTCTGTAAGCTCATCTGCATCCTGCACCACATCCGCCAGACAGTCACCCGGTTTCAAAGACAGCCCCGATACGTTTTGCTTTATTTTCACGATGTTCCATTCTTTATTGCATAGTAAAACCGCATATATCATAGCTATAATTCACTCCATAATCCCTCATAAAGCGGACATTCCATTCCGCTATGCTACATGCTCATAAACACAGTCACATCCCCTGTCCTGCAGTTTTGTGCAAATCCCCACTCACTGCTTATTGCTTTTCGCAATTGAAGCAGGGGACTTACTTGATTCGGTTAAAACAGGGGGTGCTTATGTGCATTTAATTATGTCATAGTGCATTTTCTGCCGTTTATACGGCAATTTATACCTTATTTACTATTTTAGGACGATAAGCGGGAATCCTCGGTAATTCAATTGCCGAGATGAAAGCGCCATATCGTGCATGTCTGCACAGGATAAATGGCTGTAGTCAGCCTGAACAAAAAAGAAAATATGTTCGGTTTTTATTGATGCTTTTGTGACTATGTGATATACTATATGTATGAAAGAAAATCTAATACATTACCGTACTTGTGTATGTAATATCAATTACCATATGGTGTGGTCTGTTAAATATAGACGAAAGATATTAAATGCGGAGATCGAGGCATATTTAAAAGAGCTGGTACAGCAGATCGCTGCTGACAAGGGCTTTACAGTCCATCTGTTTGAATGTGGTGAGGGAGATCATGTCCATTGTTTTGTGTCAGCGCCACCTAAATTATCGATCACTGCGATTGTTAAATATCTGAAAGGGATCACAGGGAGAAAACTGTTCGAACGTTTTCCTGAGATAAGAAACCAGCTGTGGAAAGGAGAGCTGTGGAACCATTCCTATTATGTGGAAACGATCGGATCTGTTTCGGAGGAAAATATACGCAGGTATATAGAACATCAGAGTAAGTCATATTAAGAACGGAGTGGGAAAATGCTGCTTTCACGTAGATCAAGCATAAAATTTACAGAGGATCAGGCAAATTTTATAGGGCACATGTGTTATGCGGCATCCAAGCTCTGGAATGTCTGTAATTACGAAAGATATCATTATAAAGAACTGGGATTGGAACAATATCCGGACTGGTATTATCAGAAAAAAGTACATAAGAACGAACTGTGGTATAAACAGCTTCCAGCCCAGACCGCACAGGAAGTCTGCAAGCAGCTGGATAAGGCGTGGAAGTCTTTCTATGCCTTGAAAAAATCCGGGGGCATACAGGCACCAAAGCCGCCACGTTTTAAAAAAGAAAATATTCCTGTCGCCTATATGCAGATGGGGATCGTTCATGAACAAGGTTCCGGAAGCGTACGCCTGTCACTTCCCAAAGCGTTGAAGATATATATGGAAAAAACATTTGGTATCCATGAAAAATTTCTCTATCTTGAAAATAAGATCTTCAGGAGCATGGACCAGATCAAGCAGATCCGTATCTATCCACCGGAGAAAGGGACCAGCAGGATCATTGTTGTTTATGAGATCCCAGACCCGGAAATACTTCCGGATAAAGGCCATTACCTGGCGATAGACCTGGGACTTCATAATCTTATGACCTGTTATGATTCCGGAAACGGAAAGACTTTTATCCTGGGGAGAAAATATCTTGCGCTGGAGAGATATTTTCATAAGGAGGTTGCCCGGATACAGTCTGTATGGTATGGACAGCAGTCAGCAAAAGGGATAAAGTATCCACGGTCTTCCAAACATATCCAGCGTCTTTATAAGAAAAAACAGGATGCGGTAACCGATTATCTTCACAAGATCACAATGTATCTTACTGAGTACTGTAAAAAACAGGGGATCACCTGCGTGATTGTGGGAGATATCGGAAATATCAGGAAAAATAAGGACATGGGCCATATGACAAACCAGAAATTCCATGGACTTCCATATAACAGGATTTATATTATGCTGGAATATAAATTAAAGATGTATGGGATATGTTTTGTAAAACAGAAAGAAGCGTATACCAGTCAGTGCAGTCCGTTGTCACCGGAAGTTACAAAAAAATATGCAGCCCCATCAAATCGAAAAAAAAGAGGGCTGTACAGAGACAATACGGAAACTTACAATGCGGATGCAGTAGGGGCGTTTAATATCCTGAGGAAATATCTTTCCGTAACCGGAGAACAAAAGGAACTGTCCGTAAAGGGACTGAAAAATCCAGAAATAATAAAAGTAGCTGTATAGCTGAAAAGCAAGCAGTAGTGGTGTTATGGACGCACCCTGAGAACAAGGCGCTGACGCGCCTTGCTCAGATGCTCAGGTAACTCAGTTGCCGAGTAGTTCACTACGAAACCTCAAATATTACAACCGCTATAATACTTCTTCTGTTATAATAAAGCTATAATTAGGTGACTATCCCTCATACTTTGAACTCCCAGACGCAAGGAGGATATCCTATGAAAGAAAAAGCCTTTACCCTCGACAGAGGAAAACGATACCTTTTTTATATCCTGATGATCGCCATTTTGGGCTGGTTCCTTTTCATGCAGTTTTTTGGTGCAGATGAGCGTTCTCAGGAAATGTCTTCCGGTCCCGTTATTTATTCCGGTACCTTTATCTGGCAGAAATCTGACGGAACTTCCGAGAAAATTACTGTTCCCGGAAAATACAAAGTTCCTGCCGGTGAAACAATGGTCCTCATCTCACAGCTTCCGGACACTCTCCAGGAAACGGACATCGCCATCCGTTCTTCCCTGCAGGATGTAAACGTCTATATTAATAATGAACTCCGCACCAGTTACAGTACACGTGAAACCCGGCTGGCCGGCAAAAATTCTGCCAGCCGTTATATATTCTGTCCGGTTTCTTCCAGCGATGCCGGAAAACAGCTCCGCATTGAGCTGACTACATATACTTCCAATTATTCCGGGGTTGTAAATACCATTTACTGTGGAAATAAATCCGATATCTGGCTTTCCATTTTCGCTGAATATGGATTGTCCACCGGTATTGCCTTTTTTATTCTGTTTTCCGGGATTATTTCCATTCTGTTCAGCTTTGCCCTTGGAATGGTATACAAAAAAAGATTTGATATGGAATATCTGGGATGGTGTATGGTCATGGGTGCCATATGGATGCTTGGAGAATCAAAAATGCGTCAGCTCCTGGTTCCCAACGCTTCCGCCCTGGGATCTCTGTGTTTCGTTATGATCCTGTTAAGCCCGCTTCCGATCATCCTTTATGCGGACAGCATACAGAAAGAGCAGCACCACCGTTCTTACGCATGTCTCGGCTGGATCGCACTTGCCAATTTTGCAGCCTGTTCTGTTCTGGCTGTAACGAAAAAAGCAGATTATATGGAAACGCTTCCCGTTGGGCAGCTGCTCCTTGCATTTACACTTATCCTTATATTTATACATCTTTTTCAATATATACGGGCCGGGCAGAATAAGGCAGACCGTATTCTTCTGCTAGGTCTGCTTACCTCCATCATATGTACCTGCGTTGAAGGGATCTCCGTATATTTTGTAACATCCCTGTCCGGAATTTTTATGGGAATCGGAATGCTGATCCTGCTTTTTGTCAACATTATAAGAACCTTAAAAAATGTCCAGGATACAGAAATCCAGCGACATCAGATCGAACTTGAAAAAAGGCGAAAACAAACCGAAAAAATGTCTCTTCAGATGATGCAGACACTCTCCACAACCATTGAAGCCAAAGATGAGTACACCCGTGGACATTCTTACCGGGTTGCTGAATACGCCGCACTGATCGCCTCTGAACTGGGTTGGTCACCGGAAGAGATACAGGTACTGAAACATTCTGCACTTTTACATGATATCGGCAAGATCGGTATTCCGGATTCAATCCTGAATAAACCATCCCGGCTTACAGATGACGAATACAGCCTTATTAAGAAGCACCCTGTTATTGGTGCTGAGATCCTGAAAGACGTTACTCTTCTTCCCCATGTTCTCGAAGTTACCCGCGGCCATCACGAACGTTACGATGGCAATGGATATCCTGATGGACTTGCCGGAAAAGAGATTCCTGTTCACGCACGGATCGTTGCCATGGCTGACAGCTATGACGCTATGAGTTCCCGGCGTATTTACCGCAGTGCACTTTCCCGTGATGTCATTTACGAAGAGATCCGCAAAAACCGCGGTCTTCAGTTTGATCCTGAAATCACCGATATATTCCTGAAACTGATGGATGAAAACCGGCTGCCAAAATGGGATTCCGATTCAGAAGATACGGATTCCTACAATTTTCCTGATATGCAGCTTACCGTCAGCAAGTTCATCTCTGATGTAGTAACTACTATCAAGGCACAGGCCGATACCAAGAATTACGATTTTCTCACAGGGCTTCCCATGCGGAGCCTCGGTGAACGTCTCGCCGCGGAACTTATGCAGGAACATAATGGTTGCCTGATCTTCCTTGATATGGATAATCTCAAACGGATCAATGACATTTATGGCCACACCGCCGGAGACCGGGCACTGAAACTTCTGGGCAATATGCTCGCCAAGTACACAGGACATGGCATTGCCAGCCGTCTTGGCGGAGATGAATTTCTCATTTTCATGCCGGATGTTTCTCATGAAGCAGTTGCAGAACAGATGCACAAACTTTTTCAGGAATTTCATTCCATTATCAAAAACGATGTGGAAATCCAGTGCGCAACACTTTCTGCCGGCCTTTGCATGTGCACCTGTGAGGACTCCTTCGAAAGCTGCTACCTAAAGGCAGATAAGACACTGTACTACGTAAAACAAAATGGTAAAAATCAGTTTTTCTTCTATCAGCAGATGGACCGCAGAGATCTTTCCAGCTCAAGCGTTGGAAAAGATCTGAAGCTGATCGCGAACTCTCTCCGTGAAAGTGGCAGCTACCGTGGTGCACTTGATCTGAATTACCGTGATTTTGCCCGCCATTATGAATACATGAGCCAGCTTGTCAACCGCAGTAACTGCCGCTGTTACCTCGTCATGGTTACCATGGAGACAGTCATTGATACCTTGCCTAACATCGAAGCCATTGAGCACGCTCTGAAATGCATGGAGCAGGCCATCTGTGAAAAAATCCGCCGCGTGGATATCTGTACCCGCTACAGTTCCATGCAATATCTGATCATATTGTTCGAGCCGATTGAAACACAGATTCCCAATATCATGGAAAGGATCTTCCTGCAATATTACCGCCAGTGCAGCGACCGCGATTTTCATCCGATTTATGAATATCTCTCCATGATCGACGAAAAACAGCCTTAATAACAAAATACCGGCAGATAAATGAGTTTTTTATGTACTCATTCACCTGCCGGTATTTTTATTTTCTTCTGTCTCTGCCTTCTACGCTATAATATTTTTCTTTTGCTTCATACATTCGAATGTCTGCTTCACTGGCAATTTCTTCGAAAGATTCCCAGTTCTTTTCCCTGCTGTAAACATATCCGCAGGATATGGATATTTTATTGACCATTGCCCCTGACCAGTGGCTTATCACTTCGTCAAAGTCTTCTCTTATTTTTTTGAGTTCACTTTCATCTACAAAAATGATACTGACAAATTCATCTCCGCCAATCCGATAAACCTTTCCATAGCTTCCAAAACACTGCTTCATGCATTCCGCCGCACCGTGGATCAGCTCATCACCTGCGTTATGCCCCAATGTATCATTCACACCTTTTAGCCCGTTTACATCCAGAGCTGCATAAACAAACTCCGATGCAAGAGAGATTCCGCTCAGGTCATCCTTGTAGGCTCTTCGATTCAAACAGCCGGTCAGTTCATCGATTTTTGCCTTGTTAACCTTTACATACATATAAATAATTCCCACTGCTGCCAGCGTAAGATAAATCCCGACGATCAGCAGCGCAATGGCATTACTTTCCGCATTGGAAGAATTGGAGCAGGCAACTCCCACCGCATAATCTCCTGTGATATAAAAAGAACAGCGATAATTTTCACCATCGATCTCATTGATACCAGTGAATATTTTACCTTCCTCATCACCCTTTTTTGTTATGCCGATATCATCCAGTTTTTTCCCGATATCAGAAGAATCTGTCGCTCCATAAATCTTTCCGGATTCTTTATCTGCCACAAAAATACGGATTCCCTCGTATACCGGCATATTTGTTACAACAGAAGACATTTCATTCTGCTTCACCTCATTCAGAAGCCGCACCGGTTCAATCCCAACCTGGATCATACGGGTACCGGTTTCATCCCAGGTAATGGCATACATGATCTTTTTTCCCTCGGAGGTATTCGGCGTGACATCCTGACACATGGTAAGAGTTTTATCTTCCAGCATTGGTTTGAAATATTCCATCTGCTCTCCGGAATCAAAACTGTATCCGTAATATTCCGGTATGGTTCCACTGTAGATCTTTCCAGTAGCATCAAGCAGATGAATCTCATCTACTGCCATAAGTTTGGCGATCTTTTTCAGTTCGTCCACATCTTTCTCTGCTTCCGGATTCGCATTGATAATATAGGCCACTGCCTTGGCACGCACAATATAGTCCTCTTTCAGAGAAGCTATCATATCCTTCTCGTCTTGTTCATTCTTCTCAATCACGTTGACTACACGATCCAGCAATACCTCTGACATTTTCGATATATTCCTGTTATTGATCCAGTTCAGAATCGCCATCTGAATAACCAAAGCTACCAGAATAAGCCCCAGCGCAAGGAATACGATTTTATCCAATTGTCGTACTTTATCGTATTTTATTTTCTGCATTTCTGCTCCTGACTGCTGCTCTGCGTTGAATGCAGAGCAGCAAAAAAACATGCACTATAGTATCTACGTTGTTACTATAGTGCATGTTTACATTTAAATAGATGTTTTCAAAAAGATACATTCGCCTGTTTTTGAGGATTATTTCTGTTTTGTTGCCGCAAATCCGATCAGATAGAACACTGCTGCCACTACCATGGCATTTACTGCCGCAATTCCTGCATGGATCAGGTTGGCAGCTACCGCACCCGCCACAACACCTGCCAGATTAAACCAGTTGGCTGTCTGCAGCGGTACATTTTTTTCTTTATATTTGTCACGTCGGAGGAAGAAGTCCAGAATTACTGTGATGCCGATAGGTGGCAGGGCACAGTTGAGGATATTCAGCCATCCTGTGAAGTTATAGTATAACCAGATCGCAAGTGCTGTACCGATCACACCGGAAATACAGGTAGCGATCTTCATTCTTGCATTGGTGATGTTCGAGATTGCAAGACCGCCGGTGTACAGTGCATTGTTGTTGGTTGTCCAGATATTGGCTCCCAGCACGATAATTGCCGGAATCGCAAGGCCCTGTGCAATCATAACATAAAAGATATCATCTTTTCCTGTAAACGCGCCGCCGATAGCTCCGAAACAGAACATCAGGGTATTTCCAAGGAAAAATGCGATCACGGTTGTCCATACGGCAACTTTATTATTCTTCGCAAAACGGATAAAATTCGGGGTTGCCGTACCACCGGAAATAAAAGACCCGATTACATATCCCACACCGGTAAATAAAGTAATTGATCCTGCAGACTGATTAAATACTGCCGCCAGGCCACCGCCGTCTGCTGCCGCTGTTACCATGGAATATACCCCCAGGATCACAATCAGCGGTACGGAAATCGTACTTACAATCTCCAGCGCTTTCATTCCTGTTGCTGCAGTAATGGTCATCAGAAGACCTGCCACGATCGTCAGAACCCATTTATTGATTCCCAGTAATTCTGCAGTTGGAATGGAAAACATGGCAACACCGACACCAAACCATCCGATCTGTGTGAGGCCAAGTACCAGTGAGGAAAGATAAGAACCTTTTTTTCCAAAAGCTCTTCTGCACAGAAGATCCATGCTCATTCCTGTATCAGAGCCGATATACGCGAGAATTCCGCAGTATGCGGACAGGATCACGCCACCAATGACGCAGGCTGCCGCAAACCCGTTCAGATCCAGTCCGTTTCCAAGTTTCGCGCCGACACTCATACTTGCGGAAAAGAAAGTAAATCCCAGCATTACAAAAAACATGCTGCGGAACCCTTTTCTCGCACTTTCCGGCACTGCTTCCATGGAATAATCGTCATCTGCCGCAGTTACCTGGGGTTTTGTTTTTTCGCTCATTTTTTCTCCTTCGTTTATCTTATACTGTTGTCAGTTACTCTCCGGAGTGTTTTCCCTTACACACTCCGCCCTTTCCCTTCTCCTTTCTTTTGTTTGCTGTGGAGATTATATCACAAATCATTTCTGTTCTGCAGTTTTTTCCGCAGATGTTTCCGTTTCCCGGTTTTTTCTGATTTCAACCTTTTTGATCTCTCCCAGGATCTCCAACCCTCTCACCAGAGATCTCGGTTCATTTCGTAAAAGCTCATATTCTGTCACATAACCGCATTTTTTGTAGATATCCAGGATCGCACACAGTTTTTTGTTTACCGCATGTACTTTATTCTTCCAGCCCCGGCTCTCGAACCGTACTTTTCCCCTGTCGCTGACAAACCGGATATCCTGCTCAAAATTTTCTCTGCGGATATCTGCCATGGGCAGGATTCCCTCATCTGCTTTCATGGCATAGTAGCGAATTCGCCGGCCGTCTGCATTGTTTCTGGAATTTCTCATGATCTCAAGACGCTGGATCAGGATCCTTTTCAGGAGTATCATCTCATCTGTACTTGAAAACTTTACATTCTCCAGAAGTTTTTTCCCTTCTTCACTGTCCTGAAATTCCTGATCCGGAAACATTGTTTTAAGGAGAGCTGCCGGATCAAGCAGTTCCCGGAACACACAGATCATCTGTCCGATATCTTCCGCATATTTATAGACCGGGAGCTCTCTGCCTTCCAGAAACCAGTATGCTTTCCCGTTTTTTTCCACTGCTACAGGAAGCAGATAATCTGCCACAAAACCTTCCAGTGGCTTCCCTTTGTCATCTTTCAGCTCCCGCATCTGTACCTCTTCACTGTAGTCAATGGCGATGGTAGTATTCCGAAGTTTTTCCAGGGAATCCCGAAGCCTCTGCTCTCTTTTCTGTATCCTGCCTTTTGTGCTGTAAAAACGTACCTTCTCGTCTCCGGACATTACCCGAAGTAAATCTGTCAATGCAAATTTGGAACAGTTTGCTCTGTACAGGGTGTAGACCGCATCATAAACAACCGCGTCATAGTAGGAAAATGTCACGCTCTCCATTTCTTCCGGAACGGTAATGCGGTATCTGCATGTCATATTTTTTCCGCGGCTGCCTACCTCGGCGATATTCAGTTCATTCGGTACAAATTTATTTTTATATAGTTCCTGAAATACTTTGCATATGTTCATGTAAATATTATCAGGTATTTTCATGGTTATTCTTTCCTCTCTTCTGTTGCGGTTCCCGGAATATTACAAAAGACTTCGAAATTCTTCCTCCAGACGTGCTCTCGGATCATCCGGATATTCCAGATTTGCATTTTGAGTTTGTGGGCGTTCTGCTTCCAGGGCTTGTGTTTCTGTATTTTTCAGTGAATCTGCATTGGCTTTTACATCCTGCAATGTTGTGTTTTCTGAAGCACTCCCGCTCTTTTTCGGTAAAGCATTTGCATTCTCCGTATTTTTCTTATCCGTTTTTGTTTCACGTGAAACATTTTGAGCTGATTTTTTCCCGAATGCTCCTTTTTCTGTGTAAAGGTCCTTCGCAGCATGGAAATCCACACTCACATTCGCCTTCATCCCGGATATACCATATCTCTGTTTCAGAAAAACAATCTCCTGCTCCCGGATCTCTTTCGATATTTCCTGTTCATAATTAAATTTAGGCTGTCGGATATTTCTTGGCTGAAGTCCCAGGATCACGCTTGCAGAGTACTCGATTCCTCCCGTCTCCTTAAAAGAATCCATTCTCAGAGATCTCTGTTCCTCCCGGTAAGACTCTCTGTTCAGGGAACTGATCACAAAAACCGCTAGGTCATACTTGTTGGAAAGGCCGCTGAGCTCATTGATATTTTCATCATTTTTCTGCCGCTCTGTAGCGTTTCTGTTTCCTGTGCAGGAAGAAAGGATCTGCAGGTAATCTACAAAAACCACCGGTTTTTCTTTCTTTTCGTTCATGAACATTTCCACATCCTGAACGATATCCCGGCCCGAAACAGAAAGCTTTTTACGCTCTTTTATGTACATCTTGTCAAAACTGCCGCTGATCTCTTTTCCCACCTTTTCTACCAGTTTCCAGTCTTTCTGTTTCCCTGTATTGTTTTCTTCTCTGAGAAACCAGTCCGCGGTCAGGGAGCTGTTCGGATACCGCATATGAATGGCACGGTTTAATATTTTTGCCTCCATACGGACAGATGGCATCTCCAGGGAGTAAAACAGTACCGGCGAACCGGCTGCCGCAATTTCTGAAGCGATCTGCAGCGCAAAGGTACTCTTTCCCATTCCTGGTCTTGCGCCGAGAAAAGTAAGTCCTGCATAAAGTCCGCCGCCAAGCATCTGATCCAGCTTTTTGATCCCGGTAGGATAATGCTTTACAGTTCTTCTTCCACTGGCCGGTTTAAACCGTTTCAGTCTCTCTGAAACAGAAATAAAATTTCCGGATGCCTGTTCACTCATACTTCTTCACCTCCCCGGCCATTTTGTCTTCAAGTCCCTGAGATAAACGTTTCATAGACTCTTCCATATTTTCCAGATCAATAAAAAACAGATGGATCACCAGTGTATGACCATAAATTTTTGTTTCAAAACGGTCCCTGATTCCTTCATACTGGTATGAATACTTTGCTTTCGGATAGAGAAGCCAGATCTCCTCTGCCTCATAACGGCTTGCATATGTAACCATCTGATAAATATCATTTCTGGCTTTTTTATTGAAGGCACTCCATCCTTCGTTTTTCATATCAGGAAGGCTTTTCCATTTTGTATCAAGGATAACAGTTCTGTTTCCTTCCCCTTTTTCATTACAATATCCGGTCTCAGCTGAAAATCCCGTGGTTTTTCAAACAGATAATAATTTTTATCCTGGGAAGATACCTCCCAGTTTTCTCTGAAATATTTTTTTATCTGACATGCCACATAATTCTCAAAAACTTCGTCCATGGCAAATAATATGGATCTGCTCTTGATCCCATCTGAAAAATTGAGGAAGCTGTTTCCCTGTAAGATCACTTCTGTCCACTTCATGATCTTCTCATATTCTCTGGAATTCCGGTCGATCCTTATCTGTGCAAAATCCTGGCGGTAATCCACGGATTCCTGTATCCCGTCAAAAAACAGAAGAAGTTCTCTTGCATCCTGTTTATTCTTCCCATCTGTGGTAACTTTCTGCAGTTTCTTTAACGTAGTTTTTATCAGTCGGTTCTCTGGCCGGTTCTTTGTAAATTCCTCATACGTCACATAGAATCTCTCTTTATGTGCGATATTTCGACGGATATGGCCTGACACCTGGAGCTTTCCGCGAAAGCATCTGAGGTTATCCGTTTTTTCTTCATATGCAGAACGAAGTCCCCGTTTCACCAGCATCTGTGCCTCATCAAGATACATCCGGATATAAGCCTCAAACAGTTCCATATCCGCCATTCCAAGAGAAATCTGGTTCATCGCTTTTTCCGTTAACCTGTAGGTGCTCTTAAGCATCTCCAGATAGATCTGTTTCGTCCGATCCTCACTGCCGCCAAAATAAATCTTTGGCAGAATCTGAAGCCGCAGTCCGCTTTTCAGTTCCAGCTCTCCTACATACTTCTGGATTTTGACAACCGGGATGGAACACTTTTTTTCATAACTGTATTTATACTGGATCGTTGCCGGAGCTTTCTCATCTTTTTTCAGAGTTTTTCCCAGAGTCTGCACATATTCTACCAGACAATCCATATCTTTCTCCGGAAGAAAAACATATCCTTCTGCTTTTTCACTGCAGATCTCGTCATATTCTTTTACAGTTTTTACTCGTTTTTTCATAACGTTTCACGCTCTGTCATCAATTCTTCCGGGATGGTTCATAGATCTGGATATAACTTTCTGCATAGTCAAAAGCCTTCTCATTGATCATGTATCTCTTATGCTGAAGCATATCTAGCATATCCGTTTCCAGTTCTTTTCCAAATAAGGTATGTATATCTTTTCCGTTGTCTTCTACTATAAATTTGTAATTGCGGTTCCTTTTCTGATTATCACCCAGCACCATTGCGATCTTCTCGTAATCATCAAAGAAATATTCCTGAAGCAGCGGAAGTACAGATTTTTTGAAAATATTTTTTAATCCATCCAGAGTTGCATTCTCCTTAAGGCCGCAGAAATAAGCATGTCCGATGGTATGCTCACGGTCATACAGAACCTCTATCCTCTGATTGATGATTTCCAGAAGTTTCTGTACATCTATGATGATTTTCCCTTCATCGCCTGCTGCATTGCCTGTTTTCTCACCAGCTGTGGATGCATTGCCCGCTTTCTTATCAACTGCATCCGGCATTTTCGGCACTTCTATCTTTATATCCTTCAATACCTCTGTATCCGGCATCATCTCCACAAAGGAAAAACGTCTGCGTAATGCAGTGTCCAGAAGTGCAATAGAGCGGTCTGCCGTATTCATCGTTCCGATGATATATACGTTGGAAGGAACACTGAACGGAAGCCCGGAATATGGAAGGATAACACTTCTCTCATCCGCTTCTCCCTTTCTTTTGGATTCCTCGATCAGTGTGATCAGCTCGCCGAAAATACGGGAAATATTTCCCCTGTTGATCTCATCAATAATGAAGACGTATGGTTTTTCACTTTCTTCTTTTGCTTTCTCGCAAAATGCTTTGAATACGCCCGCTTCCATGGTGTATTCCAGATTATCCGATTTTTCCGGCTTTTGTTCCTCAGACTGGTTCTGTCCATCCTTTTGTTCTTTATCCAGCACCGGACGGATTCCCTCTATGAAATCCTCATATCCGTAAGACTGATGAAAAGTGGTAAAGCCAATTCTTCCTTCCTGTTCCAGTTCATGGTATCTTTCCATGATCTTGCTGTGATCCAATTCTTTCAATACATCCAACGTATAAAATCTATCACAAACCGACATTGCATATGCAGCGGTTGTATATGTCTTTCCTGTTCCAGGAGGTCCATAAAGAATCATATTTTTTGTTGTTTTTAACGGCTGAATATCTTTTTCGTTATCCGGATAATTTTGAACATATCTGTAATATGCAAGCAAGCTGCCTACACCATTTATTACTTCTCTTTTCAACTGTCCTTCTGTCCTGATTTTTCCATCTTCTGTTTCGGATTCCACCAGATAACAAAGTTCTATATCTTTTCCATCATTTTTTGCAGACTCTACTCTTTTATTTGCAATTCTACTTATATTCTTTTGTTCATCATTTTTAAGTTCTTCATCCTTATCATTATGAACAAATATGGTTTCCGGATCTGACATTACTTTTCCACCATATAAATTTTTATACAGGTAACAAAGATCTAAATCTTTTTTCCATTTAACATTTAGAAAACTGTAATATTTTTCTCTTCTTTTTTTCTTGTCCTTTAATGTATTTTCATTATCCTTTGTCAGCGAATCGTGTAAAATACCATCCGTTATGCCTATGCTGATACAATAACGAGCTTTCTTCTCAGGACTTCTTTCCCCGTAAATTCCAATACTTATCTCGGGATCAGGTGATGCTGCATTCATATCCGCAGTTAAATATCTCGCAACATATTGATAGTCAGCACCAAAAAGTTTTTTATCACCATCTCTGTTCCAGGTAAATCCATAGCTTCCATATATCCTGCATATTTCATCTGCGATCATATTCATACATTCGCAGACTTCTTCCTGTCTTTCTTTTTGTCTGTCCTTCTCTGGCAAAGCTCTCTCTTTCCCAAGATCACGGATATAATCCAGTACTTCTTTATACATCTATGCCTGTTTTCTCCATTTCTGTGCTTTTTCATCCATTATATATTTGTTCATTTTCGATTGCAATTATTTCGGATATATTTCCAGTCAAGCGGATATTCGCAATCCGCATTCGCTACTTGCTCATAACCGAATAACTGCTTTGCAGTTGATTCGGTTAAAATGTTGTTTTTAATTTATATATTATAGAAAATATGTGTTTATATTTTTTGTTTACAATGATTTAATATCAATTATTTAATGAATAAATTGTAATAATTAATGATTCAATAACATCTGTAAAATTCGATGCATGGTCGTAAATATCCGCTTTTTCTTTAATTTTTCAAATCTATTCCATATATTTTATTGCATATTTCATATCGTATATGTTTCAATATGTAAATTTTACTTATTTGATTATTCTTTACGCAAAAATCTCCAACAAAATAAAACATGAAACCATCAAAAGCAGCAGAGCTGCTTAACGGGAGATAAAATGTAAATCTTAATAATGCATTGACCGCCTGCCGCTTCAAGGAGGTGAAAATATACTACCGGCATCTGCGTTTCCAACAGAACCAACAAAAAAGCCAACAGAAAAAAGGCGGACCGGTTCCGGCTGCGGCCACATTGCATTACAACAGAATTACAACAAAACTCCCAACAAAAAAGTTAACGCAGCCAGGCTGCTCGGACGGGAGACAGAATGTAAAACAGGTAATGCAATGATCCAATAGAGATGTACCTGCAAAATTATCATATACAGACAGTGAAAATCCTGAACAACAAAAATAAAACAATGTGTTTGATTTTTCATTAAATTTTCTCTTTCAACAAAAAAGGGCACTTCGGCCCGCTTTCGCTCACTTTAACTCACAGGTAAAAGCTGTCTGTACAGATATTGGTATCCGCAGTATGTGAAGAAGTCGGACACGTCGGTCCCTGCTGCTGTGGCATTGCATTGCCCTTTTACAACAAAAATCCCAACAGAACAGAAAACACAAAAAGCTAAATCGCAGCGCAGCTGCTCTGTCGGGAGAAACAATGATAATAAAAAACTGAATAAAGCGTACCACACCATATGCAGACAACAGGAACTGAAAATCAATACATATCAAATCCCTTTCTTGATTATTGATTTTATTTATTGTACTTCATAATTTTCCATAACTCCTATATGTGATACAAAGTGATGATGTTGTAAAAGTCTTCTGTAAAAAACAGTTTCTCGCTGTCTGCATATGGTATGGTACGCAACACATGAAACCTCAACCCCAAAAAACATCCAACAAAAATAAAAAAAGGAGAAACTCTATGAACAACAAAACTATAACTCTGACACAAACTCCACTCAAACAGCGAAAAAAGAATATCCGCAACGCTCATACAACAGAACCTCTGGCGATCTGCAACATCATAGAAAAGATTGTCCTGATGCCATTTTCGGATTTCATGTTCTGCCATCCGAAAGAATATGTCTCTGTAATGGAAGAATTTACCAATCACAAACAAAAGTGGAATTTTCCGGAAATCTCAACAGGAATGGCATTTCAGTTTGTTGCAAAGCAGACAGGAATGTCGCCGTCCGCACGTATTACAACAGGAGACGAAGCGATCATTCGGAAGCAACTTCTGAATGCTGTCTATCAGCCATTTCTGGATATCTTCTTATGACCCTGGTGATCCATTTCATGGCTCAATCCATACACCAGAAGATCTGCTTCAGAAGTCTGCCTGGAGATATGTAAATCATTGCCGTTCTACCCATATCGTCTATGGCAACAAAGAGGGAATCCCTCTTCATGAACGGATACAACGTATAGAAAACTCCAAGGAATACAAGGCCAAATTCTACTGTTACAATATGGCAAATACTCCTCCTGCCATGATTCCTTCAGAACTTGGATATTCATTCTGCCTGTTTCTGAACAATACCACATTCTATGACTACTTTGAGTGCCTGAAAAGTATGTCTCTGACAAAAATCACTCCAACAAAAAACCTTTACAACAGACTGGAGCAGTCCCATAGCGGCTATGGCCAGGATGCCGCCATCCTGGAATACTATGCCTGTGGAGATTTTGACCGGGCATATTTTGAACAGGGCCTTTATGCACTCTTCATCTATCCTATGGCACAGGTATATGCCGCACTGATAAAAAAAGATTTCAACAAAATCAGATAAAACCCCTGCGGGGTTAGCGGGTGAAGACTTGTAACAACTTAAACTCATCAAAAGAAAGGAATATCACTATGAAAATGAACCCTTACAATATGCCACAGATCATCAAAGAAACTAGCGACGGCTATTTCCATCTCTCTGTACTGGACGACCTTCTCTCTCAAAGGGAAATCTACTGCCTCGGAGAAATAGACGCAGACTCTGCCGGCAGCCTGATCCTGCAGCTCCAGTACCTTGCAGCCCAGGACCCGGAAGCAGAAATCACTCTTTATATAAACAGTCCCGGAGGATCTGTCGCTGACGGACTGGCTCTCTATGACATCATGCAGACCATACCCTGTCCGATACGCACTGTGTGTATGGGAACTGCTGCCAGCTTCGGAGCACTGCTGTTCACGGCCGGTGACACCAGAGAGATTTTTCCCCATTCAAAAATAATGATCCACGATCCTCTGATTGCAGGCCAGGGGCTGACCGGAAGCGCAACGCTTCTGCACACAAAAATAGATTCTCTCATGGAAACCAGACAGATCCTTGGAGAACTTCTGGCCCGGCACACCGGCAAAACACTGGAGGAAATCTACGAAAAAACAGCGCAGGATACCTGGTTTACTGCCTCAGAAGCAGTCGATTACGGCCTGGCCGACACGATCATTCAAACGGCAGAAACAAAATCCACAACAAAATCATCAGAAGAAAAAGGAGATCAGAACAATGACTAATAAAACTACAAATCTTAAGAAACCGGTAAGCACTACTCTGAACGACAATCACCGCATCCTGGCACAGGGCCGCTACATAAACAACAATACCTGGCAGACAGGCCTCAACAACAATGACCTGATAATCGGCGTCAGCGGCGCCGGAAAAACCAGAGGATATGTAATACCCAATATCCTCCATTCCAACGAAAGTATGGTCATCGTAGACACAAAAAATACTCTTTCCCGAAGGCTGTCCCCACATCTGAAGAAAGAAGGTTATGAAGTCTGGAACCTTAACTTTGCAAAAATGGATCAGTCTCCCATGGGATATAACCCTCTCTCCTTCATAGAGCGTTACACAGACCAGTCCTATCCTTACAATACACAGGACATCGAAATGCTTGCTGAATATCTCTGCCCTATCGAATGTGACAAAGATCCGTTCTGGGATTATTCGGCAAGAATGTTCATGGCAACACTGATCGCCTATGTCATGGAAGCTCTCCCTGAGAACGAAAAGCACCTTGGCTCAGTGGCAGAGATCCAGGAATTTATGGCAAAATCCATGTTCAAAACTCTTATAACCGAATGGGGTGACGCATTTCCGGAAAGCTATGCCCTGCAGAAATGGAAGCTCTACAAAGGCACGGATTCTGCCGACAAAACCCACGCCTGCATCCGCATGTTCGTAGGAGAAAAGCTCAGTTCCTATACCTCAAAAGGAGCGCTCAAAATGTTCTCCAATCCACATCAGGTGGACTTCCGTTCCCTGGGACGTCGAAAGATTGCCCTGTTCATCAATGTAAGCGATACCGATCGTTCCAACGATAAACTGCTGAATCTGCTTTACTCTCAGGCTCTCCATGAGCTTTGTGACAGCGCAGATTGCTCCCCTGATGGACGACTTAAGGTGCCGGTACGGTTTATCATGGATGACTTCGCAGCCAATGCAGTAATCCCTGATTTTGATAAGGTCATCTCTGTTATCCGCTCCAGAGAAATCTATGTAAGCCTTATCCTTCAGAGTCTTTCACAGCTTGACTCCATGTATGGAAAAGACCGTGCCATGACCATCATCAATAACTGCGATTCCTGCCTGTACCTTGGCGGACAGGATGTGGAAACCGCCCGCTACATCGCCGTAAAAGCAAACAAAACCGCAGACACTATCCTCACACTTCCAATTGATGCCGCTCTGCTTTTCGTCAGAGGCCAGAAACCTCAGCAGGTTACGAAATACAGTCTGGAAGAAGACCCTCTGTATCTCGAACTGGTCTCCGCTTCGGCGGCTGACAACATGGTCTTAAAAGCTCCGGCTATCCATCCAAAGGAAACTTCCACAAAAGACTCTGAACTGGCAGATGTGGTATACTGATCTGCAAAGAATCAAAATAAAAATTACACTACACACTTCAAAATAATACAAACCAAAAGGAGAATTTTATTATGGATAAATATACAGGAAAAGTTAAATACTTAAACAAAGAACATGGTTTTGGATACATTTCATTATGTGAAGACCCGGAACATGAACATGGTGACATCAATTTCTCTACCGGTGATCCTGGCTGTCATTCTCTCCGTCTTGGAGATACCGTTACCTTTGATATCAGAAAAGGTAACAGCATCAACAAAAACGGAAAAATCTGCGAATATGCCGTTTCCGTTCAGTTAAACGAATCTGTTTCCAGGCCTATGACAAGTTACTACCAGCATAAAACGGATGAAGAATCGAAGCAGGCAAATAAAGAACTCAAACAGGCAATCTGTAATGCAATTTCCAGCAAGATTGGCACCTCCTGTCAGCTTCACTTCTACGACTCAGAAATGCCTTTCCGATGCGACCGAAACTCCGATAATCCCTGGATGATCGGACATCCTGACTGTGCAATTTATACGGAAGATAAACTGATGCAGGCAACGCTTCGTACAAACTCTCTCTTTAACAACACCATTTCCGGAAAAGACAGCTATATGACGTATGAGAATCCGGATAAATCAAAATTCCGTCGTACAATTCATGTTCCAGCCTATGGCTGTCCAAGCTTTCTCTTCAACAAAGAACTCTGTTTCCTGATGATCGAATTCGCCTGCCGTTCCGGTATCGATCTGTCCCATTATGAAATCATCTTCGTAGATAAAGATAATCTCAGAACCGACGTATATACCATGACCCTGGACAAACTCCAGCAGCTGATCGAATCCGGATACAAATACGGAAACAAATACGTACCCCTGGGAGAATACCCAAACTCACCAGCCTACAAAGGAAACTGTAATATGCGCTACCTTCTTCCGGTTGATGCATTTGAGAAACTTCCAGTTACCAAATAAAGCAAAACCCCTGCGTACTGCGCTTTGTCGCAATCCCGCAGGGGACTTATCTTTGATTCATCAATTCATCTTAATCGGTTAAGGAATCTTGCATTTTCTCTTCCTCAAGAAGTCCCTTTAAGCGTCTTTCATCCTCTTCTTCATCCCAATGCAACATGTCCTTCATTTCCCGAATTATACGTTTCTGATCTTCCTCTTCATCTGGTGTAACACATTCTTCCATCTTTTGTTCTCCTTTATATCATGTTTTTAATATATGAAAGCATTATTGTATTTTCTCACAGTCATCAATTCCTAAGAATTGTTATATTATTATATTCAAAAACAGTCGAAAAAACAATCGTATTTTTTTACGATTGTTTTTTCGACCGCTAACGCCCTTGTTTCTTCATTTCAGAACAGCACCTTCATCCGCAGATGATACCAGCTTCTGATAACGTTTCAACCATCCTCCTTTTACCCAGGATTCCGGCATTTTCTGTTTTTTTCTTCTCTCTTTAAATTCTTCCTCTGTAACTCTGGCATTGATTCTGTAATGGATCATATCAATGTCAATCAGATCCCCTTCTTCCAGCAATCCGATTTCTCCTCCGGCGGCTGCTTCTGGAGATACATGTCCGATAGAAGCACCTCTGGATGCTCCAGAAAATCTTCCATCTGTAAGCAGAGCTACATCTCTGTCCAGCTTCATTCCAGCAAGTGCGGATGTCGGAACCAGCATCTCCCGCATTCCAGGTCCTCCCTTTGGACCTTCATAACGAATGATAACAATATCCCCACTTTTTATTTCTCCATCATAAATCGCCTTTACCGCTGCATCCTCTCCGTCAAATACTTTGGCAACACATGTATGAACCAGCATTTCAGGCGCTACAGCACTTCGTTTTACCACACATCCATTCTTGGCAATATTTCCAAAAAGAAAAGCCAGGCCTCCGGTACTGGAATATGCATTCGGTATTGTTCTGATTACTTCCGGATTTTTATTCACAGCAGAAGAAATATTTTCTCCCAGTGTTTTTCCGGTAACCGTTAATACCTCTGCGTTCAGCAGACCCTCATCCGCCAGTTCCTTCATAACTGCGGAAATTCCTCCAGCTTCATTCAGTTCCTCCATATAATACTCGCCGGCAGGTGCCAGGTGACACAGATTCGGAGTTTTTTCACTGATCTCGTTAAATACTCTCAAATCCAGTTTTATACCTGCCTCATAAGCAATTGCGGGGATATGAAGCGAACTGTTTGTGGAACATCCCAGTGCCATATCTACAGTTATTGCATTTCTTAATGCCTTCTCTGTTACAATATCATGCGGCCGAATTTCCTGTTTCACCAGTTCCATAATTTTCATGCCACTGTATTTTGCAAATTGTATCCTCGCCGATGCAGGCGCCGGAATTGTTCCGTTTCCAGGAAGAGCAAGTCCCAGTGCTTCACAGAGACAATTCATGGAATTTGCGGTAAACATTCCCGCACAGGAACCGCAGGATGGGCAGCTTCCGCATTCCCATTCTTTCAGCTTTTCTTCATTAATCTTTCCGGCCTTAAAAGTGCCTACAGCTTCAAACATCTGAGAAAGACTGACTTTTCTGTCTTCTACCTTTCCGGCATACATCGGGCCTCCTGAACATACAATTGCAGGGATATTCAGACGCATCGCAGCCATAACCATTCCCGGCACGATCTTATCACAATTAGGAATCAACACCATGCCGTCAAAACAATGTGCTGCTGCCAGAGTTTCCACCGAATCTGCAATCAGCTCTCTGGATGCCAGCGAGTAATGCATTCCTTTATGTCCCATTACAAGGCCATCACAGACTCCAATCGCAGGAACTACGACCGGTGTTCCTCCGGCCGCATATATTCCCGCTTTTACAGCTTCTGCCAGTCGGTTCAGGTGTACATGTCCCGGAATGATCTCACTATGTGCGGAAATTACTCCAATCAATGGTTTCCGGATTTCTTCCTCTGTAAATCCTGCGGCATAGAGCAAAGATCTCTGAGGTGCACGTTCCACTCCGGATTTCATAATATCACTATTCATAACCTGATCCTCTTACTCTTATCCATAATATTCATACGCCCCTTCAATTGCATGAACCAGATCGACAATCAGAGAATTATAGGGAACAGGAACGCCATATAATTTTGCCTGCTCAACAATTGCTCCATTAATCACATCAATCTCTGTTTTCATTTTTCTTCTGCGATCCTGGTACATAGAAGAATATCCATCAGTGATTCTCATACAAGTTTGTCTCACTGACTCCAGAACCTGCCGTCTGTCAAAATATGTACCATCTTCTTCCGCTACTTCCACGGCTTCATAAATCAGTCTTTTTGCAAAATCCCAGGCATACTTATCTTTGATCATATACCCAATGGGTGTCTGTGTGATAGCAGTGAATGCATTAATTGAAAGATTAACAAATAATTTATCCCATATAATACGCTGGATATCATCCGAAATCACCGTTTCCAAAGAACATTCTCTTAACATTTCTCCCAGCCATTCCAATGTCTTATCTGCATGATGATTACTTCCAATAGTGGTAGCACCACTTCCTGTATGCCTTATAACCGCACATTCTTCTGATACGGCATTATGCTTACTGGTTCCAATAATAACATTTTCTTTCCTCACATAACGCTCAATCTTTCTGTCATTTCCGGCTCCATTCTGAAGTGTCAGAACCACAGTATCATCATGAAAAAGATTCTTATTCTGTTCCAGAGCATTTTCAAGATATATGGATTTCACAAACATGATTACCAGATCTGCCCTTTCATCACATTCTCCGGAAACACATGCAGAAATATTATTCTTAAAAACTTTTTCTTCCCCATTCTGTTCTCTCACAGTAATTCCCTGATTGTTAATTTTGTCAACAACCTTCTGAAAAGTATCTACCATGATCACCTGATTTTTTTTACTTAGAAATGCCCCATAAAGACCGCCCATTGCTCCGGCCCCAATAATAATAACTTTCATAAGATTTTACCTTCTTTTACTAATACTCTGATCAGTTTACCTTTTTCCAGTTATACAATTCATAATCAAAATCAAAGTCAACTCTACATCCGGTAAGTGTTGTAGAATCATAAGCCGCATATCTCATACCGGAAGAGCAAAGCGGAATAACCGGCCATTCTTTCCATAATTCTTCCCTCAGATCATCAAGAACTGCCGCAACTTCCTCATCTGATTTTGATGTACGTCCCTTAACGATCAAATCATCAACTGTATCAGAAGACCAGTATGAAAAGTTTGTTGACTGAAGAGCTTCACTGCTCATAAGATAATCGTACCAGCTAAGAGGATCATTGAAACAGCCATTGGCATTTAAGAAAAGATCTCCATAAGTTCCAGCCATTACCTGATCCGTCAGTGCAAATGCATTACATGGATTAATTTCCAGATTAATCCCAATCTCCGCCAACTGATTCTGAACAAGTACTGCTACATCCGGAAATGTTGACAGATATTCTGTATTGTATATCAGAGATAAATTACACCCATCTCCATATCCTGCCTCTTCCATAAGCTGTTTTGCCTTTTCCAGATTTCTTTCAATCTGTGGTTCATCATCATAACCCGGCCACGTAGAATAGTTCAGGGAAGACATCAGGCATCCGGCACCTTCATAGACATAATCTTTCAGATCCTGTCTATTTACCGCATAAGAAATCGCTTCTCTTACCTTCTCATTTGCAATCGGTGAATCCCCATTCTGGTCACTGAGATTACACATCAGATATACGGTACGCATTTCATCCTGTTCAATAAGATCAATTCCTTCTGTTGCCTTTAATCCTTCTACATCTGTAAAGTTAATCAGATCATTGTAGTCCACATCACCTGACTGAAGAGAAATCGAAGCTGTACTTGGATCAGTTATTACGTCCATAACAACTGTTTCAAAATCAGCTGGTGTTTTATAATAATCCTGATTTGCTTCTAATGTCAGATGTGAACCGCTTACAAATTCTTTAATTTTATATGCTCCGGTTCCTGCACCTTCAATTCCATTAGAAAAAGATCCACCTGCTGCTTCTACAACATCTTTATTACAAATACTTCCTGCAGAAGTAGACAACATCTGTAAAAAATAAGTATATCCATAATCCAGAGTAATCTTTACAGTGTAATCATCTACCACCTCTGCACTCTTCCACGCAGTTGTAAGTGCTGAAATATTAGGAGAAGCGATTGCCTGATTGATAGACCATGCAACATCTTCTGCTGTCATTGGATCTCCATTTGTAAATTTTACATCCTGGCGTAATTTAAAAGTATATTCTGTTCCATCATCACTGACTTCCCAGGATTCTGCAAGATCCGGCTGAATATCTCCATTTTCATCTACACTTACCAGCTGATCATATAACTGATAATAAATATTAAAATTATCATAGCCTTCCCATGGATCAAAGCTTGTTATAGTAGCGCGTACTACATGGATTTCTGAACTATCTCCAGATTTTGCATTTACATTTAAAGCACTTCCCGTAAACATAGTTGTTGCTGCTGCCATTGCTAATATGATAGATAAATATTTTTTCTTCATTCTTTCTTTTCCTTTCTCATTATCCGGCAGATTTTTACCATCTGTTCTGTAATTTAATTGAATTTTATAGGATGCATGCAACCATATGGCCTGGACTGATTTCTTTCAACGGAACATCCTCTTTTCTGCATTTATCTGTCGCATAAGGACATCTTGCGGCAAATCTGCATCCTTTTGGTGGATCAATAGGACTTGTCAGTTCACCTGCAATCAATGATTGTGACAGTTTTCTTCCATGCAAACTTGGAATCGGTACCGCATTCAGCAAAGCCTGTGTGTAAGGATGCACCGGATTTTTGAAAAGTTCACTGGATGATGCATATTCCACACACTGACCAAGATACATAACCATAATGTTTGTACTGATATGTTTTACAACACTGAGATCATGTGTAATGAACATATATGTAAGTTTCTTTGCTTCCTGCAGATCCATAAGAAGATTCAGAATCTGTGCCTGTATTGAAACATCCAGTGCTGATACAGGTTCATCGCAAACAATAAATTCCGGATTCATAGCGATTGCTCTTGCAATTCCCGCTCTCTGTCTTCTTCCTCCATCCAGTTCATGAGGATAACTGTACGCATACATTTTTGCCAGACCTACAGTTTCCAGAAGTTCGTCCACTCTGTCATACATTTCATTTTTATTTTTGTATGTCTTAAATATTTTAAATGGCTCTGCAACAATATCTGCAATGGTCTGACGGGGATTCAGTGAAGAATATGGGTCCTGGAAAATAAGCTGCATATGTTTTCTCATAGCAATCATCTTTTTCTCAGAATACCCTGTAATATCCTGACCTTCAAATAATATTTTTCCTTCTGTAGGTTCCAGCAGTTTCAGAGTTGTTCGTCCCAAAGTAGACTTTCCACAACCTGATTCTCCAACCACTCCCAATGTTGTTCCTTTTTCAATTTTTATGTTGATGTCGTCTACTGCATGTAGCTGTCCTTTTTTAGTATTAAAATATTTTTTCAGATGCTGCAGTTCAATACAGTTTGAAGTGGTGCTGCTCATGCGTTCTCCCTCCCTTCAAATAAGTGACAACGAATAAAATGTCCATCCTCAACTTCATTCATCATCGGCAGTGTATCACAACGTTCTGTACAGAACTTACATCTTTCTTTAAACGGACAGCATGTTCTTTTTACTGTAGGATCTGCAATCTGTCCTTCAATAGGAATCAGACGATCTGTCTCTTCATCCAATTTTGGAATGGAATCAAACAATCCCTGGGTATAAGGATGTCTGTTTCCGCTGTCAAAAATATGTTCCACTGTACCAAATTCTACGATCATTCCTCCATACATTACTGCCACTTTCTGACATGTCTGAGCAATAATCCCAAGATCATGGGTAATAATAACCATAGCCGTATTAATCTGTTTTTGCAGATCTAACATCATTGTCAGAACCTGTGCCTGTATCGTTACATCCAGTGCGGTCGTCGGCTCATCTGCCAGGATTAATTTTGGACGGCAGGCCAGTGCGATAGCAATAACGATCCTCTGTTTCATTCCTCCAGAAAACTGATGCGGATATTCATGTTTTCTCTCCGGAGGAATTCCAACCATTTTCATGATCTCATCAACTTTCTGCTCTAACTGCTTCTTATCCAGATTTTCTGTATTATGCAGCTCCAGAATTTCACGGATCTGACTTCCGATTGTCAAAACCGGATTCAAACTGGACATCGGATCCTGAAAAATCATGGAAACCGCCGCACCTCTCAGGAGTCTCATATCTTCTGGCTTTGCATGTAATACATCCACACCATCCAGGAAAATTTCTCCATTTGTTACTTTGCCAATATGATTAGGAAGAAGTCCCATGACACTCAGTGCCGTTGTTGTTTTTCCTGCACCAGTCTCACCTACCAGGCCAAGAGTTTCGCCCTCATCAAGGCTGATGTCCACACCATTTACTGCATACACCTGCCCTTCCATAGTGCTGTATTCTACAAATAAATCCTTTATTTCCAAAAGTTTTTTTTCCATTCTTCCTCTCCCTATCTTTTCAAGGTCGGATCGATTGCATCCTGAATACCATCTCCAATCAGGTTGATCGATACTACACTCAGTATAATCGCAATACTGGGGACAATAGTTAATATCGGATAAGTACGCAGATACTGTTTCGCATCGGATACCATAAGTCCCCATTCCGGTGTCGGAGGCTGTGTTCCCATTCCCAGAAAACTAAGACTGCAAATGTTCAGAATCTGAGAAGCCAGAAGAAGTGTCGCCAAAACAATAATCGGTCCAACTGCATTCGGCAGAACCTGTACCAAAATCGTTCTCGCTTTTGTAGAACCACATGCTGTAGCCGCTTCAATGTAATCCTGTCCTCTTACAGTCAGTACAGATGACCGTACCACTCTTGCTACCGGCGCAATCGTTGCAATCGTAAGAGCAATCACCAGGTTGACCAGAGATGTCCCCAGTGCAGTTACAATAGTCATTGCCAGTAACAGAGATGGAATACATAAAACCATATCCATAATACGCATGATCGCATTATCTACTTTTCCTCCGCTAAATCCGGCAACAGCTCCCAGCATTCCACCAATCACCATGGATAAAATTACAATTGTGAGAGATGCGATCAATGTAATCCTTCCACCAAATAAAATTCTCCAAAATGTTGAACGTCCAACCTGGTCTTTTCCAAACAAAGACGACACACCATCAGAAACTCCCGGAGATGCATAGCGCCCAGTCAGATCCTGTACTACTGCATTCTGGTAATTTCCAAACAGGCTTGTTCCAATAACAAGTATCAGAACAATCCCTAAAATAACCAGTCCCACAACTGCCAGTTTATTCCTACAATATCGTTTCCAGATTTGCCTGATCTGTCCTTTTTTCTTTCTTTTTCCCATGATTTTTCAGGCCCCCTTTACATACTGCGCTTTGATACGAGGATCAATAAGTGCATATGCAATATCGATCAACATATTTACAATACAGATAACTACTGAAATCAATATGATACAACCCATTACTGCCGGAGTATCCTTTGCCAGAATACCAAGCTGCAGATAATTTCCAATACCATTCATGGCAAACACATTTTCTACAACTACTGTTCCCGCAATCATTCCCGCAAAAGAAGTACCAAGAGAAGTTAATACCGGCAAAAGAGCATTTCTGAGACAATGTTTAAATATAATACTGTTCTCCTTCGCTCCTTTTGCTCTTGCTGTTCTTACATAATCTGCACGTATTACCTCAAGCATAGAAGATCTTGTCAAACGCACAATCGCTGCAAGGCAACCACCAAATACCGCAATACACGGCAAAACAAAATGCATCGGTGTACTGTCCCCAGATGCCGGAAACCATCCCATTTTTAAAGCACAGAACAGCATAAGCAAAAGCCCCATAACAAACTGCGGAATAGCCTGTAGCAACATAGCCACAGCCTGAACTGACAAATCAAGCACACTATATTGTTTTACAGCCGCATAAACGCCTAACGGAATTCCCAGCAACGCAGCTGAAAAAAGGCCAATTATGATCATTGGAAATGTTACTTTTGAACAAACCTTAAGATCCTCTGCCACAACAGTATCTTTTGTATAAGATCTTCCCATATCACCATGCAGCAGCCCCTTCATATAATTTACATATCGAACCAGAAACGGGTCATTAAGTCCCCACTCTTCTCTTAATTCTTCTACTGCTTCTTTTGAGGCCAGGTTCCCAAGTTTATTTCTTGCAGGATCACCTGGTGTAAAAGAAAGAATTGCAAATATTATAAACGTAATAGCAATAACGATCGGAATACACATCAGCAATCTTTTAAATATATATTTAATCATCTTTTTATTCCTTTCCACTTTTATCTTCTTTTTTCCATAACCATCTTAAACTTTCCGGCAAAATCGACATTCCATACCGTCCGGAATGTCCTCCCGGTCCAATTACAAGATGTACCGGATATTCTCTGTATTTCAACGCAGATTCCATATCCATATTGGCAATCTTCCAGTCTCCAAAACAGGTATTCAGATCATGCTCTCCTGTCTGCAAAAAAACTCTGAGATTTCTTCTTTTTCCTTTACGTACCATTGATGGAAAATTATGTCCACCTCTGATATTTGTAAAACTTCCTACATGAGTTAATACTCTAGTAAAAAGATCATTTCGGTTCCATGCCGCTGCAAAAGCAGCATTTCCACTGGAAGAAATCCCACAGATTCCATGCTTCCAGGCATCATCAGAAATTTTATAATCCTTTTTTATTTTACTGATAATTTCTTTTTCAAGAAATTCCGCATAACGTCCGTCAATAGAATCGTATTCCATACTTCGATTATCTGTCCCTCCATATCTTGGAAGTCCTGGACCTTTATCCCCTGGTGAGATAAAGAGACCGATCATAACCGGAATTTCTTCTTTTGCAATCATACTGTCCAGCACTTCCGGTACTTTGTCCTGAATATACCATTCTCCATCCAGGAACACCATCAGACATACGTCCTGGCCTTTATACTGTTCCGGTACATAAAGCCAGTATTTCCCTTTCACTCCCGGATAAACCTGACTGCTTTCCCAGTTATATTCTGTTACTCTTCCTCTCGGTGTCCCTTCTGTCGGACTGGCTTCCGGTGAAAGTGGGTAACGTTCTTCTGTATAATCTGCATAATCATAATATGCAATATCTTTTTCCGGCACGTTATGCCATTCCTTGTAGTCTATGCCATTCTGCTCCCACTGTTCTTCACTTTTGTACATCTTTTTCCTCCTTTTTTATCTTGCATTATTGTTTTTTTTGAATATATTTCAAATTTTTTCCATGTTTTATATGTGCATTATAACAATTCTATTTTCCTTTCGTTATGTAGTATTCTTTTGTTTTGGTGGGTTTTCTTTGTTAATTTATTTGTTTTTTATGCAAAAGGGACAAAAAAAGCGATACTATTGCACGAGAAATTTATATCTCATACAACAGTATCGCATTTATTTCTTTATTCTTCTTCCTTATCCCTACATCTCTTGCAGTTTATCTTTAAAATTAATCACCAGCACAATAAGCAGCATAACAGCTTTTATAAATCCTGTAATACCCTGACTTGCTCCCAGGGTTCGAATTCCATCGTCAAAAATTACCAGTGCCAGTGCAGCTGCCAGTGCTTCTTCAAGCCTTCCATTTCCTCCCCTCAAAGAAAATCCTCCTGCACAGCAGGCAATCAAACTGTCACTCATATATTCAGAACCTGAAAATGGAGTCGCCGCATGATTATAACAAATCATAAAAGCAGCTGTAACAGTCATCATAAAAGAGCAGATCATATATGCAAATATTTTTATCCTTCTGCTGTTTATTCCAATAAATTCCGCAGTTTCCGGATTTTCACCAACTGCCCGAAGAAATCTTCCCGGATATGTTTTTTCCAGCAACAATTTTCCAGTCACCCAGGTTAAAAAAAGTGTCAAAAAAGCAATTGGAAATATCCTGCTGGCTGTACCTGTCCAGAACTGAAATTCCTTCACATCTCCCATAACAGAATGGCCTCCTGAAATCGTATATACGAGACCATTCAAAATTATCATCATTCCAAAAGTTTCAAGCGAAGGTTCAATCCCAAAATCCATACTGATACTTCCATTCAGATATCCCAGAAACATCCCTGCTGCCATGGTAATAAAAAAAGATGCTGCATAAGGAATACGGCACTGAACAATAAGAATTGCCATTAGCATACCAGAAAGTGCCATCTGGCCCCCTGCGGAAAAATCAATACCTCCAGAAAGAATTACAAAACTCATCCCTATTACAACCAGTCCCAGCATAGAAAATCGATATATAATATTCAAAATATTATTCAAGCTGAAAAAATTTCCGGTTATATATCCAATCACAAGCATTTCAATTACAGGCAGAAAAAATATAAAAGGCGGCTTCCAGAGCATTTTCTTTTCTTTTTTTCTCATTATTCGCTTTCCTGCTCTTTCTGATAATGGTTTACATTTGTACTGGTAATTGGAATATGAAATGTTTTCCCTGTTTTTCCATCAAGAGAATTGTTTTTCCACGCATAAGCCGCATCTGCCCACTTTCTTGCCTCATCTCCCAGAAAAACAGTTCCTTTCATAATACTTCCTTCCGCAATCTTTTCAAGTGCCTGAGAAGTTCCTCCACATCCAAATACACCTGTATTTGCATTGTCTTTTCCCATAATCTGAAAAGCTTCCGCCGCTGCCAGTGCATAACTGTCATTATATGCCGCAGTTACTTTCAGATCTGGATATCTCACCAGTAAACTTTCCATATATCTTGATGCATCCTGTCCGGTTCCATCCAGAATTGCCTTTTCCACGATTTCATAATCATCACCTGTCAACTCTTCAAGCCTGTCATTCATTGCTTCTGTCAATTCCGCCATATTGGAATTTATATAAGTCCCAATTGTAGCAATCTGACTGTTTTTCGGAAGGTTTCTCATGATCCAGGAATAACTCATCTCTGCAATAAACTGTCCTGCTTTTTTATAATCCATACGAACCAGATAATCATAACTGTTGCTCTCTGTGCCAATGGTTATCAATCCAATGCCAGCGTTCATAACCTTTTTCTGGATCTCCGCTGCTGAATCATCAAGAGGATACATACAGACAATATCTGTGTCTTCCACAATACAATTTTCCAAAATTTCCATACAGGTTAGCATATCCTGCTCATAACTGACACAGTCAATATTATAAAATCCATACTTCCGTAAATACTTCTGTAAACGGTCTGCCAGACTTGCTTCATACTCCATACTCAACGTAGGCATAATAATCTTTACCTTCTGATCCGTTGCCTTCATCACCGTTTCTCTGTTTCCTGTACATCGGAACAGAAAAACAACAGCCAGGATCATAACCGGAATGGAAAAAAATGCATATTTCCTGATCCTCTGCCCAATTGAAACAGTTCCTGTCTTCCTTGGCGTACGCTGCAACATTGCATACAAAAACAGAAAACCACTGACAATAATATCTTCCCTGCTGCCAAAACCAAGTTTCTGTTCCACCGCATGAAGTAAAACAAATGCCAGACTTCCTAATACTGCACGTAAAAACAGATTTCTCTTCGATAAACGATATAATCCGCAAATTCCCAATACCTGTAAAATCGTATAATTCAAATAACTGCCCTGAACCAAAGATGTGCTTCCACTACATGAAAAATACAGAAATGCTGTTACACCAATTAAAACACTTGCAATATACAGTGCACCTGCTTTCACCTTTTTTATTACTTCAGGATGAAAATTTCCATATTTTTCTTCGATTTGTCCCATGGAAAAATATCGTCCGGATAAAGTTCTGTTTAAATATAAATAAACACCCGTAGCGCAAACTATTAAAAAAAATATACCCAGCCATTCAACCTTTTCTGTCTCCTGACCATCTGAACGTATATAAAACTTAAGCATCGTACTGATTTCAGCCAGAATAAACTGAAACGCTATACTGATCCAGATAAAACGAATCCTGCACAGTTGGTATACTCTACTGAAAACCATGGCAATTCCAAGCATTCCAAACAATATTACCGCAAAAATAAGACTCCCCGGACAATTCCACCTGCTTTTTAAACATCCCGCAATACATACTCCAAATGCAATCTGTTCTCCTACTGCCACATAAAATTCATTTCCAAGTGCCAACAGCAAAATTGCCAGCACTGCCGGAAACCAGATAAGCGCCTGACGTATATAAAGATTGATAACATCTTTCTGAAACCATACACTCTGATGTGAGATCCCAAAGATAAGAAAAATCACTCCTGTCAACAGATATGGATATATTCTGTCAAATAACTTTGTATATTTAACTTTCATTCCTTTCCCCATCCTTAAAATTCCAGATCCGGTGATATAATTCTTTATAATCATAAATTTCTGAGGTAATGATAACAAACGACGTTCCTTCCTGAGTCAAATCCTGCATCCAATGATTAATCTCCTGCCGACAGTCATAATCCATATTCAAAAACGGCATACGCAAAATTACCAGTTTCGGTGCAAAAATTTTCCATCGTTCCAATATAACTTTCAGTCGTCCTGATTCCATTAAAAGATTTTTCTCATTCCCCAACTGTCTTTCCATGGCTTTTTCAACTGTTTCCATTCTTCTGAAATGAAATGGATGTACTTTTTTTACATTTGGTATCATGAGATTTTCTCCTGCAGAAATATTCTCAAATACTTCTCCTGAATCTGAAAAACTCCTGATAAAAATAATCTTATTTTTATATTGATTATTTAACGTAACCGAACGCAGTCGTTTACCATCCAGAAATATATGTTCCAGACCGGCATTCTTTCCACATAATGTTAAAAATAAATTTATCAGACTGCCTGTATCTTTTACTTTTACCAGAAGAATTTCTCCTGCATTAACAAAAAGTGTCTGCCGCTCTGTCATCCCCGGCAAAACAATATCTGCACGATATCTCTCCTTCTGTTTCCAGTTATTATTATTTGCCATTCCCACAGGGCTGGTAATAAACATAGACATTTCTTCCCGTGATTTACGGTTTCGATAAAATTTTTTAGTTATATGATAATCTTTAAATATACAGGTTACATCTGCAAATCTCGCTGCAAACCGTACATTTTTAGTCACAATAATAAACGAAAAACCTTTCTCTTTCATTCTTCTGATAATTTTTTCATACCGGTTCAGATCATTTCCTGCAAGATCCTCGTATTCATCATGGAGCATAATTATCTCTGTTCCAGAATAAACTGCTCTTAAAAGATACAGTATTCTCTTTTCTACCGTACTCAGATCTCTACACTGTACAGTAGCTTCCATATTCATACCAACACTGCGCAGCAATTTTTCCGCTTCTTTCTTATTTTCTTTTTCATCCCATATTTTGAAGCCAATTTTCTCCCGTGAAAGCAACATCAGATATTCCATCAGATTAAGATCCTTCGTCTCTATTTCTTCCATTGAAGACAGATAAAAATATTTCTTTTTTTCTTCTGAAATATATTTCCGTTTCATTTCCTGTCCATTGATAATGATCTTTCCCTTTATTCTCCTTGCGCTTCCGCACAGATACTGTAAAATCACAGTTTCTCCCGCATTACTTAGTCCGGTCAGGCATATAACTTCTCCCTGATTAATCAGCAGATTTATTTTTTCAAGACAAAATTGTCCTTTCTGGTCCTGAATATATGCCTGATAAAACGCAACCTGATTTTTTTTCATATATTTCTCTGATAACCAGAACTACGCGGAAGCAGAATTTCCACATCAGTCCCTTTCCCTTCTGTTGAATAAACTGTAATCCCATATTCCTCCCCAAAAAGATTTCGAATCCTGCTATGTACATTGGGAAGTGCTATTCCATGTGTACTTTTACTATTTTTATTTAGGTGTTCCTGTTCCAGTGCCTGATTCAACTGCTCCAGTTTTTCTTCACTCATTCCCACACCATTATCTGAAACTGTAATCAGAAGAATATCCTCTGTTGAATCAGCCATAATCAATACTCTTCCTTCTTTCTTTTGTTCCAGTCCATGCAATATGGCATTTTCAACAATCGGCTGAAGCATCAGCTTGGGAACAATGCAATCCTGAATATCTCCAGCTTTTGCAGACTCGTCCACCTCAACTATAAATTTACCCTGAAATCTGTAATTCTGTATTTTTATATAATTTTCCATATTTACCATTTCTTCTCGAAATGTGACACGATTTTCTTTTCTGCTGATACTGTAACGAAAGAAATTTGCCAGTGCTTCCAGCATTGCAGCGATATTTTTTTCACCGTTAATAATCGCCTGCCCCCGTATGCTATCCAAAGTATTATATAAAAAATGTGGATTGATCTGACTTTGCAAAACAATCAGCTGTGCGTGCTTATCATAAACTTCCGAAGCTTCTTTCTGAATGTTCTGCTCAATCAGACCTTCCACGATTTCCTTTATATACTCTCTCACTGACTCCGATTTCCACAACTGATCGTCCAGAAAATCTTCCCAGCTACTGTTTCTTACAATTTTTTCCAGTTTTTTATTCCAGTCCTTTGCACTCTTATATAAAAAATGATAGCCCAGCCATGTGGACAGTAGGGCTCCCAAAATACCGACATACAGGAGCCAACGCTCAGGATGGAGCAGATACATAAGCAGAATCAGTGCTTCTATTGCCCAGCATCTGATGATCCATTTTACTTTCTCATCTGTCATTGTCACACTCTCTTTCTGTCACAGATATTACTTCACCAGTGTCCTTTATTTTGCATATAATTTACGAAACAGCGATGGTTTCATGCCTACTATCTTTTCAAAACACTGACTGAAATATCTGGCATCCGTGTATCCAACTTTTTCTGCAATACTTCCCATTGTATCATTTGTTGTACGTAAAAATTCTTTCGCATGATTAATTCGGATTTCTGTAAGATAAGAAAGAAAAGTTTTTCCACTCTCTTTTTTAAAAAGAGCCGAAAAATAGCTCGCATTCAGGCCAACATATTCAGCAATTTCTTCCAATCCAATTTTATCCATGTAATTATTTTCCACATATTCCATTGCTTTTCTGACTGGAAGATAGGATAATTGTTTTTTTTCGTTTTCTGCCTGGTCCATATATGTTTTTATATATTTCTTCAACACTTTTTTTATATCTGCCCGACTTCTGCAAATTTTTATTTTTTCTGTGAATTCTCTCTGAGCATCCTTCAACTCTATCGCATATGCATTGATGCAGGTAATAAACAGTAATTCTGACAAATGGTAATATGCAGCAGCATCCCCATTTTCACGCTCAATCCTGTCATATATCTGATCAATAATACGATAAACCTGAATACTTTGGAAACTGTGAAGTGCATTAACAAAAGAATTTCTGAAAATATCAAACAAATCTTTTTCATTTAATATATTTCGTTTCTTTATACTTTTCTCTGTGATGAGTTTTCCTGACCCAATGATAATTCTTTCCCTGATCATTTCTTCACTTTTCTTCAATGCTTCAGAAATCCTGTTTTTTTTATATTCATCACTGAGACTGACTGTAATCTCATAATTCTGAAAAGAATAAATATAATTCTTTATATCTGCCATCCATCTGCTGAAATCCTGTTCTATATCTCTGTCTGAAACATCCTTATAATTCAGTGCTCCCAGTATTTTCAGATTCGGGAAATCAGAAATAATCCAATGTGCAGAAATACTGTTAAAATACTCGCCTAAACTATTAATAATATTTCGAATAATGAACAGGCTTTCCGATTCTTCTATTTCTTCCAGATTAAAACAATCCAATTTTACACAAAATGCTCTGATTTCAGCTTCCGGTATCTGAACAAAATACGATTGCTCCAGCACTTCTACATTCAAAGCTTCCTGTTTCATTAACGCCAACAGAAATTCTTTTTCTACCAGGGAACGGTTTGCTTTCACCTTTTCCCTTAACTCAAATTCCTCTTTGTTTTTTGCAAATTCCTGTTCGCATCTTTTTTTTATCTTCATCAGAATATCATTCAGTTCTTTTTCATTTACCGGTTTCAGAAGATAATCTACAACTCCATATTTTAATGCAGCCTGTGCATACTCAAAATCAGAATAACCACTGAGCAAAATAAATTTTGTCCCCATACCTTCCTGCCGAACTTTTGAAATCATTTCCAGACCATCCATCATCGGCATCTTAATATCCGAAATCACAATATCCGGTTTTTCTGAAATAATATGCTGAAATGCCTCCATTCCATCATAAAAAGTCCCCTGCAGACTCATCTCCAGTTCATCCCAGCGAATCAGAGCCTCAACCAACCGTGCAATCCATTGTTCATCATCTACAATCATGACGCTTAGTTTTTCCATACATTTATTGCTTTCCTTTCCCCATTTTCACCCTTTTTTATAATTTTAAAAAGACATTTTCTCTTTGTCAAGAAATATGTGATTTCAGTTAATTTCGACAGATTTTTTATATACAAAAAACAGCCCACAATCCGCACTATCTGCGAACCATGGACCGCCATCAAACGTCCCCGAGAGGATTTGAACCTCCGACCCCTCGCTTAGGAGAGCTCCAACCTATTGTCACTCTCTGTCAATCTGAGGTAAGGTAAACCCATATGGGACACTATATAAAACTGTTTCCGATTCAATTTGAGTTATTCTGAATACCCCCTCTGTCAAGCTCTGTAAAGCTCTGCAAGTTAGCTGATTGTTTGCTCCAGCTAATAATCGGGGAATGCCTTGATATTACCATCGACATCTGTTATATGACCACCATGCTTCGTACGTTCGATCATGGTAAACAGTATTCAATTAAACTTTCTATCGAAAGCACAAGATATTTTCTTGTCTATAAATAATATAACGCATACGAGACGGTTTGTCCATGCGTTTTTGACTGGCAAATTTTATTCAGTAAAAATATCTGTAACTTTTTTGTAACTGAATCTCCATCATTCCATCATCAAATGATGGAGATTCCAATAAATATGATGGAGATAGACTAATTACTTCATCGTCTTCGCCAGTGAATTGAGCAATGCCCGCATCTCCGGATTTGCCAACACTTTTGCCAGAAGTTCCGGATCAACTTCATCGGTAACAGTATTATTATTTTCCTGCTGTACATGCATCTGTGGATCCAGATTCTTTTTCTCATAAAACGCTTCTTCAAAAAGTTCTGCATTTTTTCTTCGGTCATCATACAGAATATGAGAGTATACATCCGTAACCATATTGACCTGAGCATGGCCGGAATCACCCTGTACCGCTTTGATGTCTCCACCATTCAGTTTCAGCTTATAAGTAACACTGCTATGACGGAAACTGTGAAAGACAACCGGTGGGAGATTATAGTCTTCGATCAATTTCTTTAAAGGACCACGGATTGCTCCATCACCGAGTGGAAGACCAAAGGTACTTGCCATAACCAGGTTATAGTCCATATATTCATCACCCAAGATTTCTTTCATTTCATCCTGCTCAGCTTTCCAGTCTACCAGCATATTAGCGACACTCTTAGGTAAGAATATCTTACGTACACTGCTTTCTGTCTTCGGTGTTTTCAGAATACGGACCGTAGAATTCTTCTTATGATTTGTCGGAAATACCAGCAACACATCTTTTCCATCCAATGCATTCAACGATTCTTTTCTTATGCGCTGTGATTCTTTGTTGATGAAGACATATGCACGGTTTTCTTCAATTGCTTCAGGAGAGATATCCACACAATCCCAGGTAAGACCAAGCAGCTCACCAAGTCGCAGGGAACATGAAAAAGATCTCTTTTTTATATTCAATTTCCTTTTTTCTTCTCTTTGCTTCGGCTTTTGTTTCATAGGTTTCCCATTTCTGTTTTCTCTCGCCTTTTTCATTCGTATAAGAATAGATTACATTGAATTTCCCGTTTCGTTCTCTTATTGATGCCATATTATTGCATGCTCCTTTCCAAATCTCTTTGTTCCATCCAGTCCTCAAATTCATCCCGAAGGATCCTAACTCGACTGCCAACTTTTATGACTGTGAACTTCCCCTTATCCGCCCACTTGTTGATCATGCTTCTGCTGACCTTTGCCAGATAGGAAGCTTCATCAAAAGTAAGATATTTTATATTTCCATTGCTTCCTCGTATTCCGGATTGTGATAATTTCTTCCACCGGAAATTAGCCAGGGCAATATTCTGTTCCAAGTTATCGAGCCAGTCATCGAAACTCTTCTTGGAGATACGATACTTGCCGCCATCCAACTGGATCCACCGGAATTCCTTTTTCTTCAAAAGGTTATAAATAGTAGGTCTGCTGACTCCTAAGATTTCCTGTAACTCTTGAACTGTATAACATCTTTTTTCTGACATTTCTTTATCCTCTTTTCTTTGAAATACGAAAGAAAAATTATCCCTTCATATAACGAAACGCTCAGAGCCTGTTTTACAGTGGTCAAAAGCAATCTTTTTGAATTTTTTGCATTTTTCCTGAAATTAAGTAAAGAAAAAGAGCATATGGAATTTGAATCCATACACTCTATGATTAATAATATTATTATTTTTAGTGGTTATTGATTAATGCCTTGAGTTTCGCCCCCCCCCCACCGGTTTTTATGCTTCTGATCGTCTTTTCCAGTACCCTCATCTCAACCGGTTTTGAAACATGCGCATTCATACCGGCTGCCAGAGAATGCTGAATATCCTCCGAGAATGCATTGGCGGTCATTGCAATAATCGGAATCTTCTTTGCCAACTCATGAGAACTTCTGCGGATTGCCTTCGTTGCCTCATAACCATTCATAACAGGCATCTGCACATCCATCAGGATCATGTCATAATCCCCTGGTGCAGACTTTTCAAATGTCTTCAAAATCTCTTCACCATTTTCACAGATGGTACATTCTGCCCCCTCAATCTTTAACAGTTCCGTCAGAATTTCTGCATTCAGCTCATTATCCTCCGCACACAGGAATCTCATTCCTTGAAAGATATTATCATTCTGTTCATTCTTTTCTTCCTGTACTGTTGAGGAAACAGATCTATCCTCTGCAATTCTCAGATCTATGAGAACCTCAAAACAGCTTCCCTGTCCCAGTTCACTCTCCACATCTATGGTGCCTCCCATTGCTTCAACCAGGTTTCTGGTAATAGCCATTCCCAGACCGGTTCCCTGTATCTTATTAGTCACAGAACCTTCAGCACGGGTAAACGGATCAAAGATCGTCTCTTTGAAATCTGCCGACATTCCCATGCCATTATCGCTGACTAAGAAACGGTACTTTGCATAGACAGATGACTTTGTCTCACATTCTTCTACCAGAAACTGAATTTTTCCACCTTCCTGCGTGTACTTCACTGCATTAGAAAGCAGGTTGCTGAAAATCTGCATCAGATGAACCTGATCTCCATTTACCCACTCATGCCGGATGTTTTCTTTTATGACCATAAGAGTCTGATTTCTTTCAGCAATCTGTGGCTGAAATATCGTATTGAGTTCCTCAATAAGATCTGGCATGGAAAAGTCTGTATATTTAAAAACTGTTTTTCCTGCTTCTATCTTACTCATATCCAGAATATCATTAATGATTCCTAACAGATGCTGTGATGAAATATCTATTTTATCTGCATACTCTATTACTTTCGCTTTATTGCCTGCATCATGTCTAATCAATGACGTCATACCGATAATTGCATTCATTGGTGTACGAATATCATGTGACATATTGGACAGGAAATCTGTTTTCGCCTTATTTGCATTTTCAGCTGTCTGCAAGGCTTCCGTTGTAATGTCCTTTGCTTTTTTCAGTTTTTTATTGGACTCCTCCATTTCCTTCATTGCCTGCGTTTGAATCTCATTATTTCTTTTTTCATATTCAGCTTTTTGCTCAGCAAGACTGCGTCTAGAAATACTGCAGAATAATCCGGCAAAAAGCAAAAGTATAAAACCTGCCATGAGTAATGTTGTAAATCCTATTGTTTTCTGATAATCTTTCAGTACATTATCTACAACACTCTTTTCTACAATACAGATCAGCATGGTGTTATTATTTTCTATCGGACAGTATCCCAGATAGTAAGGTTTGTCACTTCCCAGAAGTTCTACCCCCTGTTCTCTGCCATCCAGCTTTTTTTGAAGAGAATCAGCCTCTTCCTCAGTGATAGCCTGATCTCCTTTTAAATGCTTTAACAAAAAATAGTTCCTAAAAAATTTATCTTCTTTCTGATTTGTATAAGTAATATTTCCGTCGTTATCCAGCATAAACAGATACGCATTCCCGTTATAGCTTTTCACACTTAACATGGAATCTAATTTTGAATGATCATACAAGGTTCCAATTGCCGTATAAGTTTCCCCATTAATCGTATATTCCTGACATGGAATTGCAACCAGATAACCATCTTTTTTCTTCTGGTTGTAATCAAGAGAAACCAATTTTCCAATATTATATCCGTTCCTCAAATCCAACAAAAGTTTACTTGGCATGTCAACCCGAAGTTTTGTTCCATCAGTGGTTATTGCCTTTCCATTTTCCTGGAGAAATATAAGTGTACTTTCAGATTCTTTCTGCCATGCCTCAAAGAACTTCTTGTTTCTATCCAGTTCAATAGATCTCACTTCCTCTTGAATAAGAGAATCCTCAAGCAAATGCAGCTGGCTGTAGTATCCATTCACCTGCAGATCATAGGTCTGCTGTATCTGTTCAACAACAGCTCCCATACTGCTTTTCCCGTTTTCCGCGATATAGCTGTTCATCCTGTTCAAAAGGAGCTTTACAAAAATTAAGCTTAAAAGTATAAGAATTAAAAAAAACAATGGTACTATGATCTTTTTTCTTTTTGTTATCGCTTGTTCTTTTCCCACTTTTATTTTTCAACCTCTATATAATCTTCCGGTGCTGACGGTTGCTGTCCGTTTGCCATTGCTGCAGTCCATGCACTTGATAATGTTGTGTCCTTAAGCTGCCTGATCTCACATTCCGGATTTATTTTTTTCAAAACAGACATTGTGGTGTCTGTAAGAAGAATAGAGTACTCCTTGTCTTTGTCTGTTTTTTTCTTATTTACTTCTATGTCCTGTAATGAGAATCCGTTTTCCTCCTGACTGACGATTATTTTCATACCGGATGCAATTGGTAATTCATATTTATTGGTTACATGAAATTTCTCATCAGAATCAGCAAGATATTTCTCCGCAAGTTCATAAACCTCTTTGCCATTGATTTTTGCCAGATATAATGGTGTATCTGAACTCTTTGCTGTCATCAAAGCAACCCGGCTGCCGGTGCACTCCCCTTTGTAAATGGAAGAAGTAAAATAATAATATGGTACCAAAGCCAGCTGAGCATCATTTTCTTCTCTGATCGTAGTTAAAATAGAAGATGCCGCATCGCGACCGTTTTTATCATTTAGCGAAATGGCATATTCGTTTTCAAAATTAACTGTGGTTTCTTCTTTTGAATCCTTGCTGTTCATTGTGCTGCGAAAAGCATCATACGCCTGTGTTTCATCCATTTCCCCTGACAATAATCCGTGAACAGCCTTAAGGCTGGCATCAAATGATTTTTGAGCAGAATATCGGATATAAACAGAATTATTATTAATTTCATCTTCAAGGCCAGGTACATCTTCCATCATGTTTGGAACATCTACATTTAATGAAATTACACCCTTTCCTTCTGCAATCAGCGTTTGTCCTTCTTTTGAAATCATACGATCCAGGACATCGAATGCCAGGTCCAGTTTTTCCTGATCTTTTTCCAGGTCTTTGTTGAATGCAATATTCAGAGAAGGGGTCATATTTATAAAAGCTTCATCCGAAATCTGTGAAAAAAACGGTATACGGGTTAATTCTGCATCCATCTGTTCCTGATATTCCTGCATAAGTGCCGGATAACCATGAAACATTGCTGCTTTTCCCTCAAGGAACATCTGCGCTGCAGTATTAATATCGACGCTAATATCATCACTTGTAAAATGTGAGTCCTTCAAAAATGTATTGGTTTCTGAAAAAATACGTTTCCATAACGCATCATCAAACGCAATATCCCCTGATGCACTTTCAGCTGAGCTTCTCCATTCGATTCCATCCAGACTCATGAATTCACCGATTGCACCTGTCTGGATCACCTCATGAGCAGACCAGTCTTCTGCAAGATCCAGAGAATAAGGTTTTATACCATTATCATAAAACTGCTGGCACGCCTGTGCATATTCCTTATAATTTTCCGGTATCTTGATCCCGAACTGCTCAAACAATGTCTTGTTGGCAATGATCGTCTGCGGCATACCGCAGATAGGAAGCCACTGAATCTCATCTTTTGAGTTTTTATAATATTGCAATGCATAGGAGTAATACCTGGAAACCACATCATAAGAAGCAAAATCCATAAGATACGGCTCCAGATTCTGTGCATCTGTTCCTGAGAATCGACGTACAGTTATGATATCCGGCAGTTCACCATGTTCTTCAAAATAGCTGTATAAATCGGTATCATTGTTGCCGGTAATAAACTCAATATCCTGATCCGGAAACTGCTCATAGATATAGGGTATAATATTTTTCATTAAACGATTTTCCCACAGATACACAGTAAGGTGATCATCATTTTCAGATACTGCTTTTTCAGATTGTCCACAGCCAGACAAAACAGTAGTTGCTACAAGCACCCCTGACAATAAAGCTATCAGATAATGTTTTGCCTTTTTCATACTCGTATTTTCCTCATTCTTTCCTGCTAAAAACATTAATTCAATAATCGGGAATCAATTACAGCCAGCTTTCCAGGACATCATTCAGCTTATTCATATCCAGCGGTTTTGCGATATGTCCATTCATGCCTGTGTTTTTTGCCAGCTGTACATCTTCTGCAAAAGCATTGGCAGTCATGGCAACGATCGGCAGTTTTCCCTGTTCACCCGGAAGGCTCCTAATCGCTGCGGTTGCCTCATAGCCATTCATGACAGGCATTTGGATATCCATAAAAACAAGATCATACGAACCTTTCGGAGAAGCTTCCACTTTTTCAACTGCGATTTTTCCATTTTCTGCTATTTCCACTTCTGCCCCTGTCATCTGCAAAATTTCACCAGCAATTTCTCTGTTCAACTCATTATCCTCAACCAGCAGAATCCTTTTTCCTGTGTAGTCTGATTCTGACAACTTCTCCAGATAATTTCTTGCTGTTTTTTCTTTTCTGCCTGAAGTAAACTGCCGCAGTGTAGCCGTCAGCCGGGAACGGAACAGCGGTTTTGCAATAAAAGCATCTACACCTGCAACCTTTGCTTCTTCTTCAATTTCGCTGAATTCATAAGATGTCAATACAATGATGGTGATCTCTTTTCCTATCCGCTTCCGAATCTGTCTGGCTGTTTCTATGCCATCCATCTCCGGCATCTTCCAGTCTAAAATAACAGCAAAGTAATCATCTTTCAACTCATGCCGTGCATAACAGCGCTCAACCGCTTCCCTGCCAGAGAGAACCCATTCACCCATAATACCGATTTCCTTCAGTGTGGCAACTGTACTTTCACAGCATGTCTTATCATCATCCACTACCAGAACCGGCAGATTCATCAGATTTTTGTCCTGTTCTTTTTCTTTTTCCTGAAGCTCCAGATAAATTGTTACTGTGATTTTAGTTCCCTTATGTAAGGTACTGTCCACTTTAATATTACCATTCATCAGGTTCACAATATTTCTGCTGATCGCCATTCCCAGACCAGTTCCCTGAACTCTGGTTGTCCGGTGATCATCTGCGCGACTGAAAGGATCAAACATGATTTTCTGGAATTCCGGTGACATACCGATTCCATTATCCTCAATCGTAAATTCATAGCATCCAAGTTCTGAAAATCCATTTGGCTTTTCCTCTATGGAAAAAATAATATTCCCACCATCCGGTGTATACTTGATCGCATTACTCATCAGATTCACAAACACCTGCTGAATCCTCAGACTGTCACCGCAGACACTTTCATGTTCAATGTGATTAATGTGTATATCTAAATTGTGTTTATGTTCATCAATCACCGGTTTTGTGAGTGTTATAAGATTATCCACCAGATCTGGCAGATTGAAATCCTCCTGTGCCAGCGTCATTTTTCCACTTTCAATACGTGCCATATCCAGCACTTCATTAATCAGCCCCAGCAGATGACGGCTTGATTTTGTAATTTTGCTGAGACATTCAATGACTCTGTCCTGACTCTCAATATTTGCTCCTGCAATTGCCGTCAGGCCGACAATGGCATTCATCGGTGTCCGGATATCGTGGGACATATTGGAAAGGAATTCTGTTTTCGCACGATTAGCATTTTCTGCAGAACAGTAAGCCTCTTTCAGTGCCTGACGGGATTCAATCTCTGCTTTTTTCTCCTGTGTCACATCCATGGATGCCAGCAATACTTTTACCAGTTTTCCATCCTCCCATTCCAGGGGTATGTAAGAAGCGATCTTATAAGTCTTTTCATCCTGGCTGCAATACTCAAACTTATAAATATCATTTTCACTTTTCAGTTTTTTCCGAATATTATCCGGGGCTATCAGGATATCTATAGCTTCCAATGGTTCCAGTGTCTTATATTTTTCAAGAACCTGCATCTGAAAATCATGATAAAATCCCAGAGGTTTATATATCATCTGTCCATTCAGATTGTAGAATTCATACCTGTCATTTTCCAGATCACAGACAACAAAACGGTCAACCAGACGCACAATACTCTGGATCAGCTGCTCCATGGAAGCATTATCCGCTGCCATCTGCAGATGCCGTGCACTCTCCACCTTTGTCTCTGTGATATCCCGCAGAAAGATCATGGCATATTCTGAATCCTCTATCTCGCCGCGTATGATCACATTACGGACCCATCGTTCTTCTCCATTCAGAGTGATACGGCACTCCAAAGCCAATTCGGTTTCCAGACCCTTCAGCCTTTCTGCAATATAACCACGGTCGTAAAAAGAGGATACCGCCTTCTTATCTTTCTCCACAACATAGGAATCCACAAAATGCCGAATCAGTTCATCCCATGTATGACTCTGTTCAAAGACGGTCATCAGGGACGGCTCAACCTTAAAGGTATCAAAAGTATTCGCTTCCAGATTCACATAATACTCGCACAGATCTGCTTTTGTAAAAGCTCGGTGGAAAGCAGCAGATTTTTGTGCCTGCATGATTTCTTTTTTCTCCCCATCAATGTTAATAAAAATCCCGGCAATCCTGCTGGCAGAACCATCCAGACGGCGTATTACTTCTGCCGATGCCCGAAACCACTGGTATTGATTATCCTTCATTCTCATACGATACTCTACCTGGTATTTTATCTGGTTCGTCTTATCCTTAATTGCCGCCTGAAGCTGCACCATTACTCTTTCTTTATCCTGTGGATGCAGAAGATCTGACCAGGATTCCAGTTTATTCGGAAAGTCCAGAGTGTCATGATAGCCAAGCATTTTTCGGAATTCATGACTCCAGTTTGCATTCACAATCTCACTGTTTTCGTCACAGTCAAAATACCAGAAGCCGGAACAGATAGCCTCATTGAGCAGTGCCAGATTTACATGATCCCAGTTGACCTGTACAGACATAACCCAGATCTGTCTGCCCGCCTCATCTGTCGCATCTTCTTTATAAAGCCGTACATTATTCACTGTACCGTCTGCTGTAAGGATCTGTGATTCCCCTGCTCCGTGAAGCTGCAAAAAACGATCTCGATCCAGTATATCTTCCTCGCCATAAAAGAAATTTTTCAATGAGCCGTTTGTCTGCTTCATAAAAGAGTCGAATGTATATCCTGTACTATGTAACAGCAGATTGCTCACAGATAAAACAGACAGGTTTTGGTCATAATATCCTGTCATTATGCCTACCCCGCCATTATTTTCCAGTGTTTTCTGTACTGCCTGTGACATGGCCTGTGTCTGTCCCGGTACAGTCTCACCTAAGGAATATATTCTGTCCTCATAATTTTTCATTTTTTTAAAGTCCTCTCTCCGTCTTATGCCTTCTTCATCCTGCTTTTATCTGTATACAGAAAACCTGTCCCTGCTAGTTTTGTTACCCATTTTTGCATACAAAAAGGACACTTGCCAAAATCTGCCAGTGTCCCTATTATATTTTTTTAAATCACACATCTATATAGTATAAAAGGTATCGGAATCTCTTCTGTTCAAACATCTTTTCCATATATTATGTTGATATGGAAACAGTGGCAACCGGCTGACATGGTCAAGCTTTCTGACTTTAGTCCCTTCTGGCTTTGCGCCCCTGCCTTTCAACAGGTTTGCCTTTAAAATAATTTTCATTTTTCCCAAAATAAAAATACCATGAAGTTTTTTACACGTCAATAATATTGGATAGAAAATCTGTATATTTTTTTATCTTGGTATAGTTGTATAAGTAGTCAATTACATTTAATACATTCCGTTCAACATTTTTTTGATATTTTTTCTTTTCCCCCCACTGTAAAACAGCCTCTGAGCGTTTCGTTATATAGAGGGATACAAATAAGAGCAAGATCCACCCATGTTTAACAGTATTGCCGTTTGGCATCCTGTTCTCCTATGGGATTTATCTTGATGGGGATCTCCCCATACCCTCTCAATAACAGACGTTTCACTTGTCTGTTGGTTCCACCTGAAAGTGTTCACAGCACTATTTCTAATATCGGAAGGAACAGCCGATATTGAAATACGTGGACTCCCGGAGGGAGGAATAGTCTCAGTGGAAGGAGGAGTATGAGAACAGAAAACAAAGATAAAGAACTGAATCACAGACATTTTATAGGATTACGTCTTACCGATGGAATTGAATCCATACACTCTATGATTACTGAAACTTTATTTCTTTTCATCAAGCAAAATAACACCTTGCGCCGGATTTTTATCAATTGCACCAACTATCTCATGTGGAACATATGGCTCTTCAAGATATGCAAGGTCTTCGGCAGTTAATTTAATGTCAAATGCTCCGGCTGAATCATCCAGATACTGCGTTTTGGTTGCCCCAATAATAGGCGATAGAATTCCCTTTGCCCACTGCCATGCAATGGCTATCTGGGACATTTTGCAGTTATACTTTTCGGCAAGCTCCGCTACACGTTTAACTATCTGTATGATATCCATACATGGCAGATGCACCAAGTGCCCTGACCTTTCCTGCTTTTACCAGATCGTGCAGTGCCTCCATAGTTTCTTCAATTGGTGTATCATAGTCAAATCTATGGATGATATATAAATCAAGATAGTCGGTTCCAAGACGTGACAGAGTTCCATCTATTTCCCTCATGATTGCCTGTCTTGATAAACGACCTTCATTAAAATATACCTTGGATGCAATCACAACCTGATTTCTCGCTACATTTTTCTTCAATGCTTTACCTAAATATTCCTCACTTGTTCCTGCTGAATATCCATTTGCTGTATCAAAAAAGTTATATCCCAAATCAAGTGCATGCTTGATAACATTCTCACTTTCAGCTTCATCCAACGTCCAGTCATGCATGGTTCCAGCTTTCCCAAAACTCATGCAGCCCACACATAATTTTGACACTTCTATATCTGTATTTCCGAGTTTACCGTATTCCATAGTGCTCTCCTTATCTTAATCCAGCGTACTCTTTCTCCGATACCGCCTCACACCACTCATTGGAACAATCCACTCCCGGCACCTCAATTGCCAGATGGGAAAACCATTCATCCGGAGCGGCCCCATGCCAGTGCTTTACATCTACCGGAATGTTAATACAGTCACCCGGGTTCATTTCTACCGCATCCCTGCCTTCTTCCTGATAAAACCCTCGGCCGGCTACACATACTAAGATCTGCCCGCCACCGCTTTTTGCATGATGAATATGCCAATTATTCCTGCATCCGGGTTCAAATGTCACGTTGAAAATGCCAACCTGAGAAGTGGAAATCGGTGCAAGAAAACTTCTGCCAGAAAAATACTGTGCAAAACCATCATTTGGTGCACCAATTGGAAATACCATCTCTTTTGCATGCGCCCGCATCGCTTCCTCTTCGTATGGCAAATCTCCTTCGCCTGTCTCCCACACTTCCTTTGCAAGATTGAAAACAGCCCATGCTTTTGGCCATCCTGCATAAAATGCGACATGTGTGATTACTGCGGCAATCTCTTTTTGTGTTACACCATGATTTTTTGCATTTTGAAGATGATATTTTAAAGAAGAATCTGTAATTCCGGAAGCCATCAGAGCAACCACTGTGATGATACTTCTTGTTTTTACGTCAATATCCTGGTTATTCCAGTTTTCACCGAAAAGGACATCATCGTTAAAATGTGCAAACTCCGGTGCAAATTCACCAAGTGCATTTCTTCCTGCTGTCTGTATTATTTTTCCCATTTTCTGTATACCTCCATAGCACTGTTATTTATAAAGATTTTACCCACTCACTGATTTCCTTTTTTGTTCCACGGTTTAACAGGCTGCCTTCTGTGATAACTGCATCCGGTGCGGATGGCTGTAATTCCTTTACAGTATTACCGAATCCACTTCCACCGGATGTTGCAAAGAGCACAATCTTTTTGCCACTGAAATCATAGGCTTCCAAAAATGTATTGACAATTGTCGGAGCTACATACCACCAGATTGGGAATCCCAGAAGGATCTCGTCATAAGAACTCATATCCATCTTTTTCTTCATAATCTCCGGTCTGTATTTCTTATCACTCATTTCCACACTGCTTCTGGATTTTTTATTCATCCAGTCAAGATCAGCCTTTGTATATGGAACTTTTGGCTCAATCTCAAATAAATCCGCTTTTGCTTCCTCTGCAATCATTTCTGCTACTTTTTTTGTTGTCCCGCTTGCACTGAAAAATGCGACTAAATTTTTACTCATAATAAAAAGCCCCTTTCTATACGTATTTTTCACAAAAAAATAGATGTATAAGATTTACATTCATCTTACACATCTATTTTAAGCTCTATCGCTTCATTATGTCTAATGCTTATATTGAATTTTATTTTATGCCTGAAAAGCATTAATCTCCTCAATCATTTTACGGACTGCCAAAGAATATGGAATGTTTCGTCTCCAGGCAATCACAGTACTTGTTGTGATTTCAGGAGAAATTCTTCGCTGTACAAGAATATCCTCCCGCCAATACTTTGCAGCACCTTCGATGGATACCGGATAGCCCAGTCCATTTGCTGCCATAACTCCGGCATTCGTTCCAAGATTACTTGTAAAAGCAATCTGCAGTTTCGAAAAGTCTTTTCCAAACCAATTGGCAAGTTCACTTTGAACATTTACTCTTTCCGGCAGGATCAATGGTTTTCCAATAAGATCTTCTTTTCTTATAAACTCTTTTTCTGCCAGCGGATCATCCGGCCGCATTCCAACACACCAGTGATCGCAATCTGTGATCCGGATATAATCCAGCCCTTCGGTGTCCACCGGTTCCATGAATAATGCAATATCTACAAGTCCTTTGTTCATCATCTCATACACTGCATCTGCTGTTGCAGTATGCAATACAATCTGAACCAGCGGGTATTTTTCTTTATATGTTTTACATATCTCCGCCAATGTCTCCACCGCTGCAAATTCACCGCATCCAATGGTTATCGTGCCCTCTACAACCTCTTCTTTTCCTTTCAGTTCCTCAAGCGTTCTTTCCTCAAGATTAAGAATCTCCAGGGCACGCCTTTTTAATAAAATTCCTTCATCAGTAAGCGATATTTTCTTTCCGTTTCGAATAAATAATGTTATTCCCAGGTCCTCTTCAAATGCTGCCATTTGTCTGGAAAGCGTTGGCTGGGTAATATGCAATTGTTCTGCTGCTTTTGTAAAGCTCTGTTCTTTTGCCACCGTCAGAAAATAGCGCAACAGTCTTAATTCCATATTTTTTGTTCCCTCAACTTTCGATTTCACGACATCATTTCTAATACAGATTTTACCGTACTTTTTAATCTCAGTCCATCCTTTATACCCAGGCGATAGAAAAACTCTTCTGTCTCTGCTCCGCTGGCAAATATTTCATCACAATACTTCGTAAGCACTTCCTCTTGTTCCGGAGACAGTGTTTCTAAAAGCTTCTGGTATTCCTTCTCTATATTTTCATTAAATGGCTGTGTATCTTGATTTGATTTCCATTCAGAATATGCTTTGCTCATACGATTGGAGATCATCTTATCAACAGACTCCTCTACGTCTTTTGACATCTTTGAGGGAGACTCTTGCTTTTGAACTTTTTCGTTCTTCGCTTTTTCAAGTGTTGACTCGTCAATATAGTGAATAATTTCTCTCAGATTTACCTTCATAGATTGCAGGTATCCTCTCATAAGCACTGCCAGTTTCTCACTTCTGACTCCAATGCCAGGACAAATGCTCCTGCAGCCAATACGCCTACCAACATGAATTCAGCGATTCCCAGGATAATATAATTCATGTACTGCGTGCGGTACCAAATGATGGTGCACACAAAGTCAGCCTCATTGATGCGCCTTCCATCGGACTTTGCTTCCGCAGTTTCCTTCACTATCTCTTCTCTGGAATCTGTTTCCACAAGTCCCTTTCGGGTCATCTTTTTGACCGCATGTCTTTTCGCCTTAAATTCCTCCAATCGCTTTCACCTCCTTTCTCCCCAAATGGATAAAAAAATAAGGCCATCTATCGTGGATAACGGTAGACGACCTCAAGTTATATACTTCTTTATGATGTTATTACTTTGTATTTGTGTTTTAATGCTTTTGACAGTGCAACATTTGTAAATGGAACAATCTGATCATTTTGCAAGCGGCCAAGAACAATACCCGGATCTCTGTCAATTCTTTCAGCAAATCTGCGGATAGCATTTTCGCTAAACTCATTCATTCTAACGAAAGCCTCATATTCTCCCGGAGGGATCAATTTGTCTTCCGCATATTTATCTGCTGCATCCTCCTGTCCAGCGTGCTCATTTTCAAACGTAATTCCATAATCACCATTAATAATATGGCCAATCTCATGGAACAGAGTAAACCAAAATGTATCTGAATAGAAACGTCTGTCATTCACCATCAGCATTACATTCTGCCCAATCTTCTTGGTTGCACCATTTATTCCTGAACCCGGAAGATTTGGAAGTATTACGAATATTACTCCCGCATCTTCAAAGGCCTTCCTAATCAGTGGATAAAAATCACCATGCTGTGTTGTTAATGTCAATGCATAATCAACAGCTTTTTCAAACTTCTTTTTGTCAAACTTAGGTGCTTCTATCTTCAGTGCCTGATTAATTGCGATCTGAACCATTGCATTTGCTCTGGCAGTATTAGTCTCTTTCATATCCTCAGATGCACTTCGGAAACTAACTGTCATATTTTGCTTTGTAAAAACAGATAATGATGCAACATTTAAAAATTCACGTAGACACTTAATCTGCTCATTTGTTTTTCTCGGAAGATCAGGCAATCCAAAATTCTCTCTGAAATATGTGTACTGAAAGTATTTGAAAATTCTTCTTTCCTGCTCTAATTCCTTGGATGATTCAAACTCAGCAATCAAAGCGTCATAGCTCTTCTGAAGATTCAGCCAGTAGTCAACACTAGTCCCTAACATTCGAGATAATTTCATGGCTATATCGATTGATAAGCTTTGCTCCCCACGTACCAGAATACTTAAATTCTTTGGCGTGGTATCTAATCGTTTTGCAAAATCTTTCTGAGAAAGTCCACTTTCTTCAATGATTTCTTTGATATAGTATCCAGGATGAAAAGCAATCTTATCATTATATTCAATATAATTACTCATAATGCTTACTTACCTCCTTTACTTCAACAATTCTAACCACACCAGCAATTTCATCAATATTACAAGGATCATAAGGTTCTTCATTCTCATCTAATGGCTGAATAATAATACGCCATGGATCTCTTCTCGTTTTTACATCTATAGCAAAAAATCCATCCATATTGCCACTCAACTTATGAAAATGAAACGTCGGCATCATTACTATATCCTTAATTACACTCGCCTGCTGCATAGCATTTATTCGGGCAAATAGGCTGGTTGCTAATGCAGCATTCCCGCCAAACAATTTTTTTGCAGTCTTTAAATCGGTACATTGTTTCTGACTTTGCTGTTATTGTATAGTAGCTGCACGTTTGCCATCCTTTTCAAATTACCCGTTGGGTAATCTAAATATACCATCAGGAGAGGCTCTAGTCAATAATTCACACACTCTTTTCACAATTATTCTTCCATTTCCTTCTGCTTTCTGGCTTCAACCTCTGGTGCTAGAATATAAATAGTACAAACCAAAATGAGAAATTCCAAATACACATAAGCATGATACAATAGAGGCATGCTGAAGGAGGATCTCATATGGCAAAGCAACATGACAAACAATTTAAACTTGATGCAGTCCAGTACTATCAGGATCACAAAGATCTCGGAGTACGTGGATGTGCAGAAAATCTTGGCATCGGATACAGCACATTAACAAAATGTCTGAAAGACTTCCGGGAATCAGGTGATATTCCTGTTCGTGGTTCTGGTAATTATGCATCTGATGAGCAGAAGGAATTGCCCGTCTCAGACGTGAATTACGTGATGCCCAAGATACACTTGATGTGTTAAAAAAAGCAATCAACATTCTGGGAAAATGACGGAAGCCATTTAATATCTTGCATGGCTCCACCACGTACCTTCTGATACAGAAAAACGTCGTAAAGCTGTAAAAGCAAAAATACAGGATATTTATGATGATTCCAAGGCTCCTTCTTAAAATATATAGATTTCACAAATCCCTATCGATATACATTCTTCTGTCATAGATGTATAAAGATTTTGCACAGTTCGTCTTTTTCATAAAACTTATTCTGTTTTTCAACTTCTGTGATATAATGCTTTATTATAATAATTCCCATGGACAAAATGAGGTGAACCAAGTGAAAAAGAAAACACTTGTGCCTCTTATCACTTTTTTACTGGGCATATGCCTTATTAGTTTGATTGTATACAAAACAGACACCCACGAAAAAGAGCAGAGACACATAACAGCACAATTAAACGTAGCCACCTATGGCGAACAAATAAAGAATGAAATTACAAATGGAATTGAGATCACAGATACCTTGAAGCAAATCTTAATAAGTGAAGATGGCGAAATCCGTCAGTTTGAAACAATTGCAGGAAATCTTATGTCTGATTCTATTGAAAGTGTACAGCTCGCTCCTAATGGTGTTGTTACAGATATTTATCCGGCTAATGAAAATGAGGCAGGTAAGATTGATTTGATCCATGATAAAGACCGCGGAAAAATTTCCTGTTACGCAAGAGACAACTATACAATCATTACGCAGGGCCCCTTCAAATTAAAACAGGGAGGATATGGAATTGCAGTCCGCAATCCCATATACCTGAAAGATAAAAACGGACATGAGTATTTCTGGGGATTTACTATTGTTATCCTGCGTGTTCCGGATATTTTTTCAGATTCAATCAGTGCACTTTCAAATTTTGGATACGAATACAAAATTTCAAAAACAGACGCTCCATGGAGTGATACTTATAAAGTGGTTTATCAATCAGATGGGCAAATAAATCGTCCTGTTTCTTATACATTTACAATAGGAGACGAAAACTGGAAATTTGAAGTAACTCCTAAAAGTGGATGGAGAAATGCCACATTACTGATAATCATCATCGGAATTTTTCTTACAATAAGCCTTCTCCTGTCAGTTCTTACCAGAGTATGGTTAGTAGCAAAAGAACATAAGAAAAAGTTTCAGATACTGGCGCGCACAGATTCTCTTACAAATATTTATAACCGCTATGGATTTGATGAATTTGCAGAAAAAATGATTCAAAAAAATCCAAAAACACATTTTGTGGTTGCGCTCCTTGATATCGATGATTTCAAGTTTATTAATGATATCTATGGACATAATTACGGAGACAGGGCACTAAAGAATCTTGCAGACAGCATGAAGACTTTTTTCCCATCCGATGCATTACTCGGAAGAAATGGTGGTGACGAATTCTGCATTCTTTTACCAAATTGTACCTTTGCAGAAGCAGATATACAGCTGCAGAAATTCACCAAACTTCCTAAATCATTCTCATACCATGGTAAGGAACATGCATTTTATATTTCTCTAGGATATGCAGAATATCCAACATTTGCATCCAATCGTTCACAACTCATGCGTTGCGCAGATGCCGCTCTTTATGAAATAAAGCTTCATGGAAAAAATGGATGTATGGCCTACAGAGAAGGACTTCGGTCAGGTGCCCGCAAACAACTTGGATTCGCATTCAAGGATATCTCTGAACATCTTCCAGGTGCATTCATCATATACAGAGCTGACAAAAAAGATGATGAACTAATTTTTGCAAATGATGAATTTCTTCATATGTCCGGATATAAAGATATAGATGAACTGTTCAGACTTACTGAGAAAAGTTTTCGCAACTTGATTCGTGAAGATGAACAGCAACAGATAGAATCAAGTATCTGGGAACAGATTGACAACGGCAATGAAAATGACTATATTCACTTTCATCTTCGAAAAGCTGACGGAACTTATTTTTCTGTTCTTGATCATGGAAGAATTGTAGAGAGCCCGCAATACGGGAAAGTATTTTATGTATTGTTCATGGATTGGGAAGATATGCATATTCGTTACAATGATAAATTCGCAAGATAAAATATTGCAAAAAACAGAGCGTATGATCTATTTACAAGCATCAAAATATCCAACGATTCCTATATATCCGTCTTTCTTCATAGGAGACTACAATGTATGCAGTTTCAGACTATACATCTGGCTATCATTTTCCACCTTCGCTTTTATCTGCACAGAGATTTCTTTATTTTGTACAGATGTCTGATGTAACAAAACACGAATATTTGGTGGCTACACCCCCAAGCCCCTGTAGAATAAATAACGCCAGTACTGGATATCAAAAATCCCGCACCGGCGTTATTTATTAAAATATTTTGTTTTTTAATCTTCAACACTCTCTACTGAAACTTCTTTTTTCTTCCTACTTTTACCAGAAATCATCTTGTGTCCTGTATAAATAGCCATAATCATGCAAAGCAAAGAACTTGCTGCAAAGTACTTATGGCCTTCTTTTGATCCCTTATAACCTGTATAAAAAGTTCCAAGCATTGTAATCAGTGCACCGATAGACCAATATTTATGTGATTTCATTCAGATACCTCCTGCCGTTTTTCTTAATCATATACCTTTTAAAAGATATATACAAACTTGAATTGTTCAAGCTTTTCAAATACTAACGTCCTTAATTCTGTTCAATAATTGATTTATAGTAGTTACCAAAGTCAGCAAGTGAATTAACAATTGGAAGCATTTTTGTTCCGAGTTCCGTTAAGCCGTATTCAACTCTCGGTGGCTGCTCATGGTAATCGTGGCGATATGCCAGCCCATCACTCATCATTTGTCTTAAACTATCTGTCAAAACCTTTTGTGAAATACCATCTATACTTCGTTGTAGCTCATTGAATCTCCATGGACGCTCTTTCAAGTTACGCAAAATCAGCAGTTTCCATTTTCCTCCGATAAGAGATACTGCTGTTGCAACTGGGCATTCCGGTAATTCTTCTTTTGCTCGCATAATTCTCACCTCCGAGTCTATTGTAACACATTCATTTTTGAGTGTGCAGTTACAAAAAGGTGCGTACTTGTTTTTGTATGTGTCTCTCACTATACTAATACCAAGCAACCAGAAACCACAAATTAAACCATGGAGGTATTATTATGGCAAATTACACAAAAACAACTATTGGAAAGGAAAACCGAATTGAGTTGCATGAAAAGTTGTCTTTAACAGGTGCAGAAATCAGTTTGAACGAACTACCTGCAGGAGCAAATGTCCCATTTGTTCATTCTCATAAAGAAAATGAAGAAATCTATGGAATTCTTTCAGGTAACGGCAAAGCCATAATTGATGGAGAAGAAATTAGCCTTTCATCTGGAGACTGGCTAAAAATCGCACCTGCTGCAAAGCGTCAGTTTTTTGCATCCGATATTTCTGGAATTACTTATATCTGCATTCAGGTAAAAGAAAATTCTCTGGAACATTTTACAGCAGAGGATGCCGTAATCGGCTAATTAAAAGTATTTATTTACAAAAATGCACAGTTCACGATAAGCTAAGAACTGTGCATTTTTGTTCAATATTACGTTTTCTCAATTTTTCAAACAAGAAGTTATCAGTGATTATCTTTTAGAAAACAGCCAAATCCAAGAACACCTAGGACATATCCCCAAAAATTATTTGTTGTCACAGCAATTCCTAAAAGTATTATTGCAATCCCCAATAACTCAATCTTAATTCCTTTCATCGCAAATATCTTCGTTACAAACTGGAAGTTAGCGATTTCTTTTTCCGGTATTCTCTGTCCCACGGATTTCCTCATGATAGAAATAATCTACGATCACCGGATGTCCCTGCGGGACTCTGCCATAAGGCATTTCATTATCCACAAAGGCACAATCATACTTCTTAGCCATTTTCTCAGCTTTTACTTCAAGTGCTTCAAAGTAGCTACGGTTATGCTTGTTATAGATCTCGTCGTAAAGTGGTACAAGATCAGGATATTTTCCGGCGATATAATTCATAATTGTCTTTTTGAAACCGCCTCGAAGATTGAGATTTTCGAGCCAGAACAGATCGCACTGATCCTTTACCCGCTCAAAGATTGCTTCAAAATCCGTGATACCGGGAAATACCGGGGATACGAAACAGACTGTACGGATACCTGCCTCATATACCTGCTTCATAGCAGCGATACGGTGCTCAATGCTCGAAGCAGAATCCATATCGTTCTTGAAATTTTCATCTAGTGTGTTGATCGACCATGAAACGGTTACACGTCCAAGCTTCTTCAACAGATCAATATCCCGTACCACAAGATCCGACTTTGTGCAGATCAGAATATCTGCGTCACTGCCGATCAGCTGTTCCAAAAGTTTTCTGGTATTCCCAAATTGCTCCTCCTGTGGATTGTAGCCATCTGTCACAGAACCGATGACCACCCGCTGTCCGGCATATTTCTTCGGATTTTTAATTTCCGGCCAATGCTTCACATCAAGGAAAGTGCCCCATTCCTCCTTGTGCCCGGTAAAGCGCTTCATAAAAGAAGCATAGCAATACTTGCAGGCATGTGTACAGCCCACATAGGGATTGACCGAGTAACCGCCTACCGGCAGACTAGACTTAGTCATGATGTTCTTTGTTTCCACCTCACGAATGAGGATTCCATTTATTACTTCTTCCATGATTTCTGTACCTCTAACACTTTATTAAATTCTTCCGGCATTTCCTGAATCATATTTTCATCCCCTATGATAGGGACAAGGTCTTCCTTCATAAACACCGGAATGCCGAGCTTATGTGCCTGGTCCGCCAGAGACCATGCCCATTCCGGCTCCGTATGAATCTTCCTGCTCTGAGCTCCGGTCATGGTGCCCACAACGATCCAATTGATTCCGGAAAGGTCAACTGTGCCGGGATCGTCGAATAACGGCTCAAAGGTAACATGGTAATGTTTTGCTCTGACGTTTTTCCGAAGGGCGTCGATACGCCACAGTTCTGCTTTCCTCGTCACCGTAACGCCAAACCATGCGTTTTCCAGATCGGTATCAAAATCCAGCAAATCAGGTCGCTTGGTAAGGAACAGGAACTGATGCTGTGGATTTTCACGGATCTTTGCAAATACCTCGTCTCTCCATTCCGGCTTCCATCCGGAGAGATCGCTCATCCCGGTAAGAAGAAAGTTCTGCGGACGTTTCTTTTCCATCATCTTGAGCTTACCCGGAAAGAATTCAGGGTCAGCGAAGTCATCAATCATATGCCAGCGTTTCACGTTGTTGCGGGCATAGCAATATGTACACCCCACTGTGCAGCCAATGACGATATTCATGTTCTGAATCTGATCTTTGATACAAATACTCATGACTTCTGCCACTCCTCAAGATTCTTTCTGATGCGGTCGAGACATTTCTCAAACCGGGTAATTTCTTCCTCTGAAAAACCTTTGTAGTAAATACTGCCCATCTCATCAGATACAGAATCGTACTCGCCCTTTAAGGCATGTGCTTTCTCAGTCAGAAACAGGAGTGTTTTCCTTTTGTCCGTTTCAGACTGAACACGGCTTATCAGCCCTTGATTTTCCATTCTTTCCAGCATCGTAGTAAGAGATGTTATCGCTAATCCGCATTTAGTCGAGAGTGACCTGATTGAGATACCATCCTCCTGCCACAGCACATAAAGAATACGTCCCTGGGCTCCATTAAACGCATCAATATTCTTTTCACTGAGAATCTTCTCAAAAATCCGGTCTCCAAGCTGTTTTATTTTTGTGACAAGAAATCCTCCATTCATTTCCATACAAAAGCTCCTATATAGTAGTTTATTAAAAACATACTATATAGGAGCTTTATTGTCAAGAGTTTATATGTCTTAATAGGTAAATTCCATTTTTTCAATTCTCCAAACTGGAATTTATATAATTATCCCTCTAACTTTCCCATTTTACAGGCTTTCCCGCCTGTCCATTAGTAAAATGATATGTAGTTTCCCTTGTTTTTGCCCTTATGAGATAATCACAAGGGAAATAAGGGAAATTTTTTAGTCATTGCCCACCACTTTATCAAGAAGCCGAACCGATTTTCGTTTCGCATCTCTTGTGGAGTGAGCATAGACGTTCATTGTGGTACTGACATCTGAGTGTCCCAACAATTCCTGCACATCTTTTGGGGCAGCTCCATTTGCTAAAAGGTTGCTTGTATAGGTGTGACGTAACTGGTGGAAATGAAAGCCTTCAAATCCCTCTAATGTTTTTGCTACCTTTCTGCATACCGTTCCCAAAGTAGTCGGAAGTTCCAGACAGCCATCAGGTCTTAAGCAGACGAAAGAAATTTCTTTATAATCTGCCGGGACTTCCTCTGTTCTGTCTAAGCAATAATACTCGTAGTACACTCTGTTTTTCTCTTTGACCTCTTTGTAGTAGTTCGTGTGATAAAGTTCTCCATACTGCATTCGATTTTTTAACTGCTCTTTCCGGGCATTACGGAAAATCTCTACCAGCGTATCTCCAAAATCAACAATCCTCACTTTTTTCCGCTTGGTTGGTCCGATGATATATTTGCGCTTTGAGCCATCATATCGGATGCTGCGTCTTATGGTAAGGCATTGTTCTTCCAGATTTACGTCCTGCCATGCCAAACCACAAGCTTCTCCAATACGAAGCCCGGCATAATAGGCTATCTGGATTGGAAGTATTGCGGCTGGGTTCTTTTTTTGAAGATACGCAAGCAGTCTTTCATAATCTTCTCGTGAAATTGGTTGGATATTTCCGTCCATGTCCTCATCCGAAAACAAATCAACTTCGTCCGTCTGATACCGCAGTTTAATATACTGCATGGGATTGAACGTAATATACTGTTTTGGAAATACTGCAAAGCGGAAGGACTGCTGCATGACTGCGGAAAAAGAATGGATGTAATCTTTGCTGTAACCCTTTCTCTCTTTTCCATCGGGATGAACTCCCCCAAAGGAAAGCAAATCAAAGAAGGATTGCAAATGCTCAGAGGTTACATTTTTTAATTTCCGTTCTGCCAATGGGTGTTTCTTAATATTTCGGATTGTTCCGAGGTAATTCTCCACAGTACCATTGCTGAGCGTACCTGTTTTTAATTCCTCCTCTGCCCACACATCCAGAAGTTGTCCGACTGTGAGATTTTCCGCTTTGGCAACAAATTTCTTTTTCTCATAATCATCCATTGCCTGACGGAGCAGCTTTTCAGTTTCACTTTTGCTTTCTGTTCCAACGCATTCTTTCTGAACAAGATTGCCGCTTGCGTCCTCTACATAGAAGCGGTAGTACCATTTCTTTCCTTTTTTTCTTACAGATCCTTTTGCCATAATCGTATATCTCCTTTCGATATTAGACAATCGGAACTGATGAAATGCTTCGTGCGTGTAAGTATATCATAACTCCGGTTGTCTTACTATACCGATTCGGAATCTTCGTATAAGACTTCTGATAAAAGATTTGCAAGCCTTTGTTCTGCTGTTTTTGGTTTCTTGGAATAGAGCCTTACAACGTCCGCCATCTCATTAAGAGCATTGATGGTAGGAGTGATTTCCCTTAAGAACATAATCTCATTATATTCCTCATTCGATTCAAACCCTATTGTTTTGGCAATATCCGTCTGACCTGCATTTCCCTTGAAGTTTTTGCAGGCGAACTGGAAGGAATCCAAAAACAGACCATATTGTTTTAACATCAGCAGTAATAAATCTTTTGAAAAAGCATCTTCTTCTTTGGTAAGGGCAAGTGGTAACTGTTCCAGAATATCTCCCATCGCATCACGAATCTGTAACTCTCTCTTATCCGTAATGTCGGTTTCATATTCATCTGTTTCCCCTTTGAGCCATTCCACAGATACATGGAGTGCTTCCGAAAGACCTTCCAGCACCATTTTTTTCGTATTGTCAATCGAACCATTCTCATAACGCAGGATTGTAGAAGCAGTAACACCCATCTTTTCTGCGACATAAGGCTGTGTCAGATTCAATTCCAGACGGCGCTGTTTTATTCTGCTGCCTATCAGCTTGCGTAATTCTTTATCTTTCATGCTGACTGCCTCCTTTTTCGGTATGTATGAATTATAGCATTGTTTTTCCAAAATTGCAATATGCAATACAAAGTTTGTTTTTAATATTTCGTAACGCTTGACAAAAAGATATGAAAAGGATATACTTACATCACAAGAATTGCATAATGCAATTTATGAGGAGGTGATTATATGACGCAAAGAAAAATTGCATTATCCATCGAAGAAGCTGCTGACTATACGGGAATCGGCAGAAATACCTTAAGACAGCTTGTAGAATGGAAGAAACTTCCAGTATTAAAGGTTGGTCGCAAAGTCCTGATTAAAACCGATATTCTGGAAATGTTTATGGAAGCGAATGAAGGTCGTGATTTGAGGGATAGAGGAAATGTAAAAGCCGTAACAAGAACTGCGGCAAATTAAAAAGGCGGCTTCCAAAGAAACCGCCAAAGGTTCTATCAGACCGAAGCCATGATATACCTACACGCAAGAAGATTATACCATGTGCTTCTTCTGATACGCAACCAAGAACTTATGTTTGCAAAAGAAAGGGGAATGTAATAATGGCAAAATCAACAAAAAGTTATGAAGAACGAATGCTTGAAATGGAAAAGAAGGAACAGGAAAGCCTTGAAAAAGCAAAACGATATGCAGCACAGAAGAAAGAACTTCTGAAACGAAAGAAAGCCGAAGAAAGTAAAAAACGAACCCATAGGCTCTGTCAGGTTGGCGGTGCGGTGGAATCCGTTCTTGGTGCGCCTATTGAGGAGGAAGACATCCCAAAGCTGATTGGTTTTCTGAAAAAGCAGGAAGCCAATGGAAAATTTTTCTCAAAGGCAATGCAGAAAGAAACAAATACCGATATGGAGGAAGTGTAATGACGGAGGGGATGAGTTTTTCATTCCCTTCATTGCTTTTTCATGAAGGGCGCACTTATGGACAACCAGAGGTCGTCCAAATAAGTTTGCCACAAGTGGCAACCGGTCTGCGCTCACGCTTGCCGGGCTCGTTCCGTCGGCGGGGCTTTCAGCCAGACCTGCTCATGCCGCAGGAGGCACTCTTCGCCAGAGGGGCGCATTCCATGCAGGCTGTTATGCGCAGGGCACTCTTACGCAGAGGGCGTTCCGTCAATGCTGCTTTTTCTAAAACTGAAAGCAATGTTGCCGGAAATCTATGCCGGATGTGCAGAAAGGAGGAATCCAGACATGGCGATTTTTCATTACACAGTCAAAATAGTCGGGCGAAGTAAAGGGAAATCTATTATCTCCGCTTCCGCATATCTCAATGGGGATGTGATGAAAAATGAGGAAACCGGGCGAATCAGTTATTACACATCTAAAAAAGAAGTGGTCTACACCCGACTGATGATGTGCGAAAACGCACCTCCTGAATGGCAGATAGTACCAGAAGAAAATATAAAACGCTTTCAGAAATCTGTCCGATACAAAAGGTCAGAAGATAAAGAAGCTGCCTTAAAAAAATTCAAAATCACATTTCAGAAACAAAGGTTATGGAATGAGGTATTGAAGATTGAAAAAAGTGCAGATGCCCAACTTGGTAGGTCATTTGAATTTGCCCTCCCAAAAGAATGGAGCAGACAGGAACAGATTCAATACACAGCCGACTATATCCAAAAAACATTTGTGGATAAGGGAATGTGTGCTGATTGGAGTATCCACGATAAAGGGGATGGCAACCCCCATGTCCATCTGCTTCTGACTATGCGCCCTTTTAACCCGGATCATTCTTGGGGAAAGAAAGAAGTCAAGGATTGGGATTTTGTCAGAGATAAAAACGGAAATATCGTGATTGATGAATCCCATCCGAACTGGTGGCAGGATAAGAAAAACCCTGACCGTCATGGAATCCGTATCCCTGTATTAGACGAAAACGGAATTCAGAAGATTGGAGCAAGAAACCGCCTGCAATGGAAACGGGTGCTGACCGATGCTACTGGATGGAACAATCCAAAAAACTGTGAACTGTGGCGGAGTGAATGGGCAAAGGTGTGTAACGAACATCTGCCTTTGCATGATCAGGTTGATCACCGTTCTTATGAAAAGCAGGGAAAACTCCAGATTCCTACCATCCATGAAGGAGCTGACGCAAGAAAGATTGAACAAAAGTTTCTTGCCGGGCAGGAAATAAAAGGCTCGTGGAAAGTAGCGGAAAATCAAATCATAAAACAACAAAACACGTTATTGCAAAGGATACTGGACACCTTTGGAAAAGTATCGGGTGCATTATCATTATGGAAGGAGCGATTAAATGACATTAGAAGAAAGCCGGGAAATTATACCCTTAATGGAATCCATGATTGGTCAAATCGAAGAACAGCAGAACCTAATGGCAGAAATGATTCTGGAAATGCAGAACCGGGACATCCAGCTCTCTCTTATGCAGGAACAGAATCAGAAATTGCAAAAATTAAACAGCGAGTTATCCGAGCTGCTCAACATTTTGCCAAATACCGAGGAACTGCTTTCCAAGATGGAGGAACAGAAAACAAAGATAGAACTTTTGGAAAACGAAAATCAGCAATGGCAGAAATTGGCACAAAATCTGAACAGCGAAAACAGTTTATTACTGAAACAGAACACCGAATTGCTGAACTGGAACAGCAAATAAGGAAAGGACGTGATATAGATGAACGAATCCAGAGAATCAAAGAACGCAGAACAGTTGGAAGAACTTCTGCTCTTGACCGAGGAGATACAAGAAGAACTAGAACAGAAAGAACAGCTTATCGTGGAACTGAAGACGCAGCTCAGCGAATCTCTGACCTTGAACGAGAAATTAAACAAAGAGAACAGAGCCGGGAATATTCAAGCATTAAAGAACGACTTGAAGCTGGCAGACAGAGCATTGCGGATCGAGAAAGAGAAGTTGCGAAGCGCAAACGTCATGATAGAGGAATGTCAAGATAAAATATGCTATTTAACACAGGAACGGGATTATGCCCGGACACATCAGAAAATCGTAGAAATACCGGTAGAAAAGCCGGTACTCTATGAAAAATGTGAAGCCTGTAACCGGACAGCCTATCAGAATGCAAAAGCAAAATACGAAACACAAAAAGAGCGACTTGCAGGACAGTATAAAGCAAAAACGGTAATGTTCCAAACAACCTTGTTCCTTCTTGCATGGTATTCGTTGACAACCACTCTTTTTCAGGCAGTACAGTCAGATATGTTCCTTGTCGATTGTAAATTATTTTTCAACGATTTAACATCATTCATACAGACTTTTATCGGATGGACGATTGATGCTGGGCAATCTGCGGCACAGATCAGCACAAAAATTCCAAATGAGATTATAGCCGGAATCATATATTGGTTATTGCTAATATTGATTGTAGGAATATGTGTGGCAGGGACAGGGATACTGGCGATACTGATAGAAATAAAGGTTATAGAATTATATAAGAAAAACTGTTGGGATGTTATTACCCTACTGATGATACTGACGAGTGCTTCTGTCATTATTTTTTTTGGAGAATCAATCAAAAAAATAATGTCAATAAATCTTCTATTGCTTTTTATACTTTTGCAGGGAGTATATGTTGGACTTAGATGTTATTTGAAAAATCAGTTAGATACCAAGCTATATTGATGAAAATATGATAAAAAACGTATACGAGCAGGGGATAAAACACACATCGTCCCCTGCTATTATACTCTCTCCTTTTCAATTTATATTAGGATATGTCTGTTTCATTGTTTCAGCAATGTAAATAATATTGGAAACTAACATAATGTGCTTTCTGCAACTGTGTTCGTCCCGCTGTTCTTCCCGGTAGAAAAACTGGTCTACGGAAATATCGAACATGGTAACGAGTTTGAAAAATAAATTGAAGCTGGGATGTTGTCCCTTGTTTTCAATATTCATAATCGTGCGGTCTGTCTTGCTGACTAGCTCCGCCACATAGGCCTGTGTCCAGCCTCTTTCTTCTCTAGCTTGTTTGATTGCCAGCCCGAGCCCATGAAAGTCAAACCTGATTTCATCTTGGTTCATTCTCATATCACCCTATATCATTGTACATTTCGGGTTGAATTATGAGAATGTAGTGAAATTTGATGTTAAATAGTATTTTATTTCACTATCAAATAGCCACATGATTGAATATAGCAAACGATTGTGATAAAGTTGATACGAATATGCCATAAAATTATATTCTGCAAATTGATCAATGTTAAAGAAAGGTATTTTATATGAATTACACAATTCTAATAGTTGATGACGATATGGCCATCAATGATATGCTTGTTAAATATCTTCGGAAAAATGGTTATATAACATATTCTGCTTATTCAGGAACAGAAGCCCTTCTTTTTCTTGAAAAGCAAAAAGTTAATCTGATTATTTTGGATTTAATGCTTCCCGGTCTTTCTGGTGAACAAGTTTTAGCAGAAATAAAGAAAACAAAAAATGTACCTGTAATCGGTCTATCTGCAAAAGAAGATTCTAAAAGTAAAATTTTCTTATTGAAAAACGGTGCTGATGATTATGTAACGAAACCCTTCGATATAGAAGAACTACTTGCAAGGATTGAAACGATTTTACGACGGATTTATGAAAATCAATATACATCAAATTCCTTGTTATGTTGTGGCGATTTAAATTTAGATACAATAGGAATGGAGGCCACTCTAAAAAATCAAAAATTGCCCCTTACAAAAAATGAGTTTGCTATATTGAAAATGCTTATGGGACATCCGCAACAAGTATTTACGAAAGATATGATTTATGAGCAATTATGGAATGAAGCTTTAGAGGGAACTGAAAATGCTATCAATGTTCATATCAGCAACCTACGCAAAAAAATTGCTGCAATAGATAATAGTAAATCGTATATTAAAACGGTTTGGGGAATTGGGTTTAAGATGGACATATAATCTTTATGAAATCCTTAGATTTAGAAAATAATTTACTTAAACTTATCCCTTACACTAAAATCACAAGGAGGGATATATCATGGAATATATACTAAGAACGAACACAGTATCTAAAAAATACACAAATTATTATGCTGTTGATAAAGTATCCATTTCCATTCAAAAAGGCGAAATATATGGCTTGATTGGAGAAAATGGTGCTGGTAAGTCTACTTTAATGAAAATGATTGCAGGTTTGGTCGAACCATCAGAAGGTTCTATTGAACTATTTGGAAATTTTGTTCCTCAAACCGAGCGTTATCGTATGGGTTGCGTAATTGAATCTCCGGCACTTTATACAGAATTAACCGCAAAACAAAATTTGGAAGTATTTAGAAAAGCATATGGACTGTCAAGCAAAGAATCTGTACAACAAATTTTAAAGCAGGTGGGTTTGTCACAATATGAAAATAAAATTGTCAAAAAATTTTCGTTAGGTATGAAACAGCGTTTAGCCATTGGCGTTGCCTTGCTGGGAAATCCTGATTTTCTGATTCTTGATGAACCTATCAATGGCTTAGATCCGACTGGAATACAAGATATGAGGAATTTCTTATTAAAACTAAATAGGGAAGAACATATTACCATTATGATTTCCAGTCATATCTTGGGGGAATTGTCAAAAATTGCAACGAAATACGGCATTATTAAAAATGGCAAGCTGATTGAAGAAATTACTGCAAAAGAACTAAATGAAAAATGTCAATGTTGTTTAAAAATTAAGGCATCAGATACTGCACAGGCCGCTATTTTAATAGAGAAAAATCTCCATACTAAAAACTACGAAATTCTTTCCGATAATAATATTCGGATTTTTGAATATGTAGACAATCCCGGAATTGTAAACTCCTTACTGGTTAATCATGGAATTTCTGTTGATGAATGTACTGTAACAAAGGAGTCACTGGAAGATTACTTTAATGAAAAAATGAGAGGAGGCATAGTCAATGCTTAATTTAATTAGAGCTGATTTTTATAAAACAATACATGGAAAAGTCTTGAAAGTATGTTTTCTTATGATGACAGGATGGATATTCTTATGTGCTTATGCACAAAAAGCAACAATTGGCATGAGGGAATATTTGGTAGGTACAAAAGTTTCTGCAAATTACTGGGATTCTTTTTTTAATTATTACCCGGTTGTATTCCCTTTGATTATTTTTTGCAGCTACTATTTCTCAAATGATTTTCGTCAAGGGACTGTAAAACATTATATAGAAAAAGGTCTGTCACGATGGAGTTACTTCTTCTCAAAATTGGTAATTGGCTGGATTGTATCATCCTTTTTTTTGGTGTCTGCCTTTTTAATTGGTTTGTTATGTAATAAAATTTTTTTTGGAATAAGCGGTTTTACTTTTACAAACATTAGCAATATAGTGTCCTACATATTCTGTGAGGCATTATATCATATGGCTGTATCAACGCTCGCAATTTCACTTGTTTTTCTCATAAGAAACAGTTCAGTTAGCATGGCAGTTAATGCTTTGCTTATATTTTTTGGTTATCTGGTTCTTCATGGATTGGAAAGTATTTTGGGCTTAGGATATAACATCACAATTTTTTGGGCAATTAGTAATATCAATAAAACAAGAATAGATATGGCAGTTCAATGGCTTCCAACCGCAATTATCATTTTCTTCGCCTATATGATTATATTTGGTGGAGTTATAGGAACAATTTTCAAGAAAAGAGATATTACATAATGCAGGGAGGGATAATGTTATGAGTGTGGTACTTCAAATATATGCTATCATTGTGACACTATCTCTTATTATTGTTTTATCATTTTACTTGTTTCATCGTAGGGAGGTAACCCGGTTAAGCCAGAAATTGCAAACACTTTTACATTCATTTACCCATGCGGAATTGACATTAGATTTTCCTTCTTCCGATATAACCGATCTTGTAAATGCTTTAAATGAATTGCTTCGAGTTTACCACAAACAAGTATATTCATTACAAAAAAAGGATGAGGCAATCAAAGAAACAATTACAAATTTAGCCCATGATCTTAGAACACCTGTGACTGCTATTCAAGGCTATACACAAATGCTTCTACAATCACCTGAGTTGTCCGAGGAAGATTTAGATGCAGCAGTTATTATAAACGAAAGATTGAATGTTTTAAATCAGTTACTAAATCAGTTGTTTGAATTTGCACGAATAGAGGCTGATGAAATGGATTTTTCTTATACTACATTTGATTTAAATGCTGTTTTACGCTCTGTTGCAGTTTCCTTTTTTAAATCTTTTGAGGAACGCAAAATCATTCCAGTATTAAGTATTGCAGAGATTTCTTTTCCATTTTATGGAGATGAAAAAGCAGTAACCAGAATTTTTGAAAATATCATTTCTAATGCCTTGTCACATGGGAAAAGTGATTATCATTTTTCATCTTATGATGATAATGAAAATTACCATTTTTCTTTTCAGAATTTTACAGACAGCATAAATGAATCTGATATAGACAAAATATTTAATCGTTTTTATACAACAGATTTATCCCGTTCCCGCAAAACAACCGGTTTGGGTCTCACAATAGCAAAGAATTTAACAGTAAAAATGGGCGGTTCTATCAGTGCTTCTCTAAATAATAATGTTTTTGAAATTGTAGTGTGCTTTCCTAAACAAAAAGGATAAAAAACTTGATGGCGGTTTCAAATCCGCCATTTTTCGTGCAAATAATATTCTCAAACAAACATGGTGGCGTAGGAGGATACTCGTTCAAAGGAATAATATCAATAAATGAATTATGAATGGTCCTACTAAGAAGAAAAGCGGCAGAGATTTCTCCCCTGCCACTTTGATTATATAAAAAATATCTGTGTTAACGAGTCTCTTGCCTTGTTTGCATCTCGTTCATTTTTCCAATCAAAAATCAGATATAAACTTTTGTTTAAATTGCCTATAATTCAAGTGAATCTTCTGCATCCACCCACATCTGTAAATTACCATTAAGATATAATCTCGCATATTCCAAAGGTTCATCCACAGCCAATGAAGTAAGCGCACATTCTGATCCATATGTGGTTTTTAAATCTTTTTCAGCTTCCCAGCAATCAATGCGAAGCATATATCCAGCACTTGTGTAAACATCAATACTATCGTGGTTTATGTTGTATTCTGCATAAATTGTTCTCATCGTATCTTATCTCCATTTTCTTTTAATAATCAGTTACAGAGTTAAATATCGAAAACATTTCAATCAGTTCACCATGTCATTATTGTTATATGTTATACTGTGTTATGAAATTTTCTTTCCCTTAATTTTTCCCATATTAAGGTTCATGAAAGCCAATGGGAGAATATAACGCAAGGGAAAGAGTAAGGGAAAGTTCACTTGCTACAAACTTAGTATTTTCAAGGGTTTATGAGGAATTTGATAATCAAATATAACAGTTATTAAATATCCTAAAATAAGTGAAATATCAACTGGAATTTGACTTGCCTATTTTCTTAAAATCTCATGTGGAGCTTCTATTTCATTTGCCAAGGTATGCTCTGTTAACTCTGACATTCCATTGTGCATTGTTGATTTCAAAACATTGGAAATTTACTCACTACAAGATTACTGGAGATCATATTTTGTCCGAGATTATTATGTAGAAATGGATTTTGATGATAATATAGTAAGAACAGAAGTATTTTATTTGCCAGAACGTCAATAACAAATATGGGAAAGAGATGGTACTACATGGGAATAATTAAATATTTTAGAAAAAAGTACTGGGAAGCAGCCATTTTCAGAGGTGGGCGACGTATACCATTTACCTGTGATGGATTAACAGCTGTTCCTGATAGCGCCTATGCATTGTTTACTGAAAAAGAGTTAGAAAAAATTTACGAAGAAAGAGATATTTTTCATGAGCGGCTAATGCATATGATTGATTCTTTTTAATCACATGTACATCAGAGTTTTATATATTACTTATGATATTGTGCCGGCTTTGTCGCTTTGTATCAGCCGAATGAATACAAGAAAAGGAGCTGTCGGGAAATAGACAGCTCCTTCAAAGAAAATCTGCAGGATACCTTTCTTCTTTCCTTCTGTAAGTTCATTCCACCCACACTTTTCTCTGGATCTTTTCACCTGTTCACTTGTAAGCCCAGATTTCTTGCCATTCACCCTTTCAAGAACCTCTTCTACCGTCTGCTGATAAATTTCCTTCATCACTTCCGCCTCATCGTTTCTAAGTATTTACTACCTGAATTTCTTATGCAATGAAAGACCTCTTTGAAAAAAATATAAAAAAAAGACCTTCATTGCATAATAAAAAATGCAATAAAAGTCTCACCATTTCCTTATGATACCGGATGCTTCCACCGTACTGACAACATCACAAACACAATTTGTTAAGCGCAGGTTACTCCCCTTTATTGGATCAATATCATATACCCAAAGTAACATGATTGTCAAGATACTTTATCATTACTTTTTCATTTTATGTTATACTTTTTACATCGTTAACACTATTAAAATAAATTCTCCGGAGGTGAATCAAATGGATCATACGAATAATTCCTGTTGTTGTGGTGAAGCGGAACATTTTTCCGGATGTCTGATTTGTGGTGCTCCTATTACGTATCGTGCTGAAAGCTCTATTCAGACGTGTAGTATCTGCCATAAAGAGCAATTAACCAATGCGGTCTGTGAAAATAGTCACTTTATCTGTGATGCCTGTCACAGCTATGGCACATATGCTCCGGTAATCGCAGCGCTCAGAGACAGTACCGAAAAAGATGCTTTGCTTCTTCTGGAAAAAATTATGGATCTTCCATCTGTACATATGCATGGACCGGAGCATCATGCAATTGTTCCATGTGTTCTTCTGACAGCGTTTCGCAATAATGGAGAACATATGGATTACGATGCTGCACTATCTGAAATCTGTAAAAGAGCGAAGCAGGTTCCGGGCGGTACCTGTGGTTACTGGGGTGTCTGTGGAGCTGCTGCCGGAGCCGGTATTTTCATGTCCGTTATGACTGGATCCAGTCCACTTCACAAAGATGCATGGCCGTTTCCTCAAAAACTTGTTTCCATTATTTTATCCAGACTGGCAGATGTTGGTGGACCTCGCTGCTGCAAACGTACCAGCAGAATTGCCATTGAAGAAGCCGTTCATTTTTACAGTCAGTTTTGTTCTGTAAACATTCCGTTGTCTTCTATAACGTGTAAATACTGCGAAGATAATCGCGAATGTATCCAGGAAGATTGTCCATACTATCCTGAATAACAGGCAAGGCAGTGATTCCATGATACCACGAAATCACTGCCTTGTAACTCGTTTGCCAGGATACAGCGCCCCATCTTCCCACTTTGCTTTTTTGCAGTTCCATGAACGAATATCCTTCTCTTCCAAAACACTCCTGATTTGTTCTTCTCCATTGTCCGATGTAAAAAGCGCTGTAATTTCCTTTTTTCCATCTACAATTTTCACACAATAATCTACCAGTTCCGGAATCTCAAACAGTAATTCATCCATCTCTCTGATACTTCCCAATGGATCCATCCGCTTTACAAAGTCCAGGCGTTTTATTTCACTTCCACAGAGGCATCTTCCTGGAATGATCCTTGACCAGTCACCGGTTCGATATCGAATCAACGGCTGTGCTTCCATTCCAATGGTTGTAATCACCAGTTCTCCCCATTTACCGTCCGGCAGCACATTTCCGTTCTCATCTATAATCTCTGTAATACAATGGTTTTCCCGCATATGCATGCCCTCATGCGCCGTGCAGCAAATGGCACCTCCAAGCCCCATCTCTCTGGAACCATAGTGCGGCCAAAGTCGTGTTTGCAGAATTTCTTCGATTGCTTTCATGACAGTTTTCGGACAGGCATCTCCGGATACCAGTGCTCTTTTTATACTGCCTTTTCCGCACATTCGAAGCATGGACAGCAATGCCGTCGGCATTCCCACATACGTATCCGGCTGCTCCTCTTCCAGAATCCTGTTCAGTTCGCCATAAGTTCTTCCTGTCCCGGTTGAAAGAGGTTTTGCTCCCAGACGTCTGATTGCCTCCGCGATCAGTTCTCCTAATCCAAAAGGACCTGAAAATGGCATAGCCACCATCGTTATACTTCCAGGATAAATAAATTCACCCAGACCTGCCATAAAAAGTTCTATGGTGTGTTCACAGTCTCCCTCTGTATAGAATACACGTTTACCGGCACCGGTAGTTCCGCTTGTCTGTTCTGATATCACTTTCTGTACTTCCCCCTGGGAGCAAAGCAGCATCCTGCCTCCATCTCGTGCCAGATCTGTTTCTGTCGTAAAAGGAAGGCTTCTCAAATCTATCAGGCTTTCCAGTCTTTCCGGTAAATCTCGGTAAAAACCCTCTCGTTCTTTCTCTCTCTTCAGTACAATATTTAATTTCTCCAGCTGTATTCTGTGTATTTCATCTCTTGTAATCTCTGTAATGCCTTCCTGCTTACAGATCATTGCATCTATATTCGATCGTTTCACTTTCTGTATAAATATATTCCTTTCGAATTCGTCAGATTATATGCACAAAATGGCACCATTCCATAATCAGAATCCACCTCGCAGATATAACATCTTTTCAGACGTTCAAGATCCAGATTCCATGCATCCTGAAAAATCATCCCTGATACTGCAAAAGTTTCATTATGAACCCGGATCAGGAATTCATCCAGTGCATCTGTCTGTGTCATTTCATCATCACTAAATTTTTTTGTGCTATAGCTCCACTGATTTTCCACATACTGTCTGGAATCATCGCTGGTAGTACAACAACATCCTCTGCCTGATTTCTTTTCCAGGAGTTTCAGTTCCCTCTCACCTTTTTTCAGATAACTTGCATGAAAAGAACAATATGGATTCTCTGCTCCACCACCGGCGAAATCCTTGCTTTTCATAAGCCCGTCAGTCTGTTCCTCGATCAGCTTCAACATCTTTGGTATGGTAATCGGAGCTTGTGGACGCTGCTGAGAACATCTGCCAAAATAGCTGATCGGCTGGAAATGTACTCCTCTTACAAATGGCATATGATCCATCGCAAACTTCAGAATATCTCCAACCTGCATGTCATTTACTCCTGGCGCAATGACAGGTACCAGAGCAATTCCCAGTTCCGCTTCCGAACAGTTTAACACAGCCTTTTCTTTCAGTTCTATCATAGAGCGTCCGCGCAATGTCTGATACACATCATCTGTGACACCGTCAAACTGAAGAAATACTGTATTCAGTCCTGCTTTTTTTAGTTTTCTGGCATATCCTGCTTCCTGCGCAAGACGGATTCCATTGGTATTCAATTGAAAAAATGTAAACCCTTTTTCTCTACCCATATGTATGATCTCCGGAAGATCCTCCCGCATGGTTGGTTCTCCACCTGAGAGCTGAATATTGAATGGTCCTCCATGATCCATCAGAAAATCATATTGCTTTTCTATTTCATCAATTGAAAGATCACCGTTTTCCAGACATTCTCCTGCCGAAGCAAAGCAGACCGGGCAGTGCATATTGCAGCGCTTTGTCACTTCCAGTATCATACAACAGCCTTTTCGTTCGTGCTCCTCACAGAGTCCACAATTATCCGGGCAGGATTTCTCTTTGATTTTGGGATTTACCGGAGTCTCCGCAGACAGGTTTTCTCTTCCCCAGGAAAGATACTCTGCTGCCGTTCCTTCCCAGATCAGTGTCTGAAACTTTCCGTGGATATCACATTCTTTCACCAGATAAATGCCATCTTCACCAATACATTTTTTTGCCGTAAGTACTTTCATACATATCGGGCATACACTTTTTGTTTTACCCAGCGTAATCATAGTTCCAATATTCCCCGTTCTGTCAGTATTTCTATCACTTTCGTATAAGTATCTGCAATCAGCGCAGGACATTGCTCCATAATCACTCCCCAATCCAAATTAGAAGTGATATCCTTACAATAAAAAGCACCAAATTCTTCTTCGGTCTTCTTATGGAACCACTGATATAATTCCTGCACAGCCGGTTTCATCTGTATATCTTCTTTCTCCTGCGGAGCCAGATTGCCAAAGAACAAACCTATCGCACAGGCTCCTCCTGTCAGGCAGCCACAGGTATCTCCACAGTAACCGATCCCACCGCCAAGACCTCCCAGAGCCTTTACAAGCTGTGGATTTTCCTCACCTATGGCTTCCAGTGTCATAATCATAACCATTTGTGAGCAATGATAACCCATACTGCTAAGTTCTATGATTCTTTCATAAAGATCCATGTGCTACTCCTTTCTGCCAACCAACATGGTATAGCGCAGCTTCTTTCCTTTATATTCTTTCTGCAGAAGCTTATACTCTTCGCAGCAGAACGAATCATTCCAGATTGCTTCCAGATAATATTCCCGCCAAAGTAACGTCTGATCCTCCTGTCGGAGAATGGTAAATCCTGTCTGTTCTGCCATTTCCAAAAGATTTCCAGTATCCAGATCTGACAATAATAGAAAACCTCCCTTTTTTAAAACGCGCCAACATTCAGATAGTGCATTTTTCTGATCTCTGCTGACAAAAAATGCACACTGGCTGATGCAAAGATCTATACTGTCTGATGAATACTGCAAATGCAGAAAATCGCCTGTTTCCACATCACTGCCCCGTGGGAAAAGATCCACACCATGTGCATCCAGCCCAAATGATTTCAGGATTCGTACCGTGTCTCCTTCTCCTGCTCCAAGATCCAGTGCTTTCATTTCTTTTTTCCATTCTATGTTCTCCAGAAGATGAAGCGTCTGCGCTTCCCCTCCCGGATGCCTGTTCATCTATTTATCCTCCAATGCACGCTCCACCGCGAGCACTTTTCCAAGTGCGAGTTCTTCCGGAACATACACAAACCCACACTTTGGACAGACAGGCATTTCCACAGGAAACCCATTTTCCAGATACATAAATTTTGCTTTTCCTTTTACAAGAGGAACTTTACATTTCATGCAGGTCAGCTTTCCTTCCGGATCAATCGTATAATATGTTCTTTCTACTGCCATTACTGTCCCACCCTTTTCATAATATTCATTCGATGACTGTATGCTCTGTGTACCAGATATCCGTCTTCTGTTTCCACAAACCGCACCCAGAATGTGACATTTCCCAGTCTGCTTCTTGTCACCAGTTCTTTTGTTTCTTCATCCAGGATTGCTTCCTGATTTTCTCTGTAATCTGATAACACACGTTCCACATCACTTTTCAGTATCATGCGCTCATCCATCATATGGATTGCCTCCTCTGTATAGGCAACAGTATAGTCTTTTTTCTCCATGATCGGTTCCTCATTCCAGATGTTTTTTAAAAGTGTCTGTTTCAATATGAGCCTGTTGTAGCGTTTCTCACTGATATCAGGCATGTTGCTGGCATTTGCCCCATACAGAAGTTCAAGTATATGTCGGGATTCTCTTCCCTCTCTGGCAAATCGGTCTCTGCATGCCATGCAGTATGTAATATATGGTGCATCGGAACGTTCCAGACACTTTTCTGTCATTTTCGCTGCCATATCTTTATTGGCATATGCCGTCAGACCTCCATATCCACAACATGGAGACAAATCTCTGGAATATTCTGTATCTTCAACGATACATCCCATATCCGACAAAAGTTGTCGTATCATATCCTGTGTCTGTGCATCCCCTCTGGCACCACAGGCATCATGTATGGCAACCGGTATCTCCAGTCCTTTCGCCTGCTGTGGAAGTCCGATTTCTCTCAAAATTTCCCAGATTCCTATAACATGTGCTCCAATACTTTCTTTTAGCTGCTTCATGCAGCTTGGACAGCCTGCAATGATGATCGGATCACCAAGCCTGGCCAGTTCCTGTTTCAGCTGCTCATTTACTTTTTCTGTCATTTCATAGCGACCCGCCCATTCGCTGATTGCACCACAGCATCCCAGCATCAGAGCAACGCCTCCAGCTACCCGATTACTTAAATCTTCGTATGCCTGCATAACCACATCCGGCGCTATCGCACCTGCCTGACAGCCCGGGAAAAATACATATCTGCAAGTTTCATATCCCGGCTGGGGTCTGCTTAAAAAAGCCTCCGAATTTGAAAATAACATGTCCATCAGTGCAAATTCATGTGGCGCCAGCGGCATCTTATCTGTGGATACCATATTTTCTCTTGCTGACTTGCACACCTGACTCATATCAAATCCATTCGGACAGATCACCGTACACTGTCCACAGAGGGCACAGGCATTCATCGGTTTGTTCATCGGATGATCTCCCATGATAATCTGCGTATTATTATAAATCTCACGGGCTAATAGACCAGGATGTTTTTGATATTCACTTAAATACACACAGCCTTTCATGCATTCGTCACAATGACACTGAATACATCGTTTTGCTTCTTCTACAGCTTCTTCTTTTGAATATCCATCCTGACCACAGAAAATCTTATTCGATACATGGATTCCTTCCATGTTCGTGTAAAGCTTTGTCGTCACTGCTCCTTCACTGCCTCTGTTGCTGTGCGGCGATAAATTCTGTACCAGAAGATCTACTGTCAGAGCTGCCCGCTTTGCGGCAAAAGCCGCATCCATCACAGATTCCGCAGGTCCGCTGACAATCTTTGCCTGTTCTCTTAACATAATCCCGACATCTGCTGCTTCTTCCGGAGCTAACATTTTTGCCACTTCTTCTGATGCGCAGACCACATCTGCCAGTTCCATTTTTTCTCTGATAAACGGAAGATTCAGACTGCATCCAAATTCAAAAGAAAGATCCATAGATTTCAGACGTTTCGCTTCATTGCTGCGGTCTGATTCCAAAAGATGTCCGGTTGCCGCTGCAATATAGCTTTCATAATCTTCTTCCTTACAATAAATTGTCGTAGGATACATTTTCTTTTCCAGTTCCCCTGCAAGAAACAGTGGAAATAATCCAGAACCAAAGATTGCTGCCTTTTTCTTCTTTCTCATGCGAAATACACTGCTTTTTCTTCCCGGTTCTCCATACCGGACAATCGCACGTTCTACTTCTCGTATGGAGACCCCATCACCAATTTCACAAAGTTTACAATTATTTTCGCAAGGTGCCGTACATCCATCACAGAGAATCATTGGAAATGGTGTAATTTTCTCATAAATTGCCAACGCTTTCTTAAAATTTCCTTTTGCAGCATAATACAGCATCTCTTTTGTATCTACTTTGAAAGGACAGGCTGCAGCACAGTAGGCAGGCTGTTCATGGACGCAGAGACTGATCATATGATCCATCTCTTCTTTTGACATTCGATTTACATGATAAACGTGAGTAGAACCTCTCTCCTGTATGTATGTCATAACCTGATACTCCTTTCGTCTGTAAAGGGGAGGCAGTTTCCCGTCTCCCCTGATTATATCATAGTTGGCAGCTTTTACTCCAACCACATTATGAATTAAGCTTATTTCTCAAGTTCTTTTAATGCTGCAAGAACCCTTTCCGGACGGGCAGGGATACGTGTAATACGTGCACCTGTCGCATTAAAGATTGCATTCAGGATTGCAGGATGTGGAGCATCCAGTGGAGCCTCACCACAACCGGCTGCACCGTAAGGACCACTTGGGCGATATGTTTCATTGAAATGAAGTTCAATATCATCCGGAGCATCCTTTGGATATGGAATACCACAATTCTTCAAAGTGGTGTCATGGTTCAAATCTTCAAAATCTTCCGAAAGAGCAAGACCGATACCCTGTACAAGACCACCATAGAAATTACCTTCTACAAGAAGTCTGTTCATGATCGTACCTACGTCAGCTACGCAAGTAAATTTCTCAACGGTAACTTTACCTGTTTCTGTATTAACAGCAACTTCCGGCAGGAAGATAGTATACATATAAGTTGCAAATGGATCGCCCTGTGCGGTATCCTGATCGATCGGATGATCTGCACAGAATGTAGTTACCCAGTTACCTTCATATTTTGTTGCAAGCCCTTCTGCTACCATCTCATCATAAGTACGGAATGTTCCGTCTTCTTTCTTCATTGCTGCTACAAGATTTTCTGCAGCCAGACGACATGCATTACCTGACATAACCTGTGAACGTGATCCTCCTGCAGGTCCTGCATTCGGACATGTCTTCGTATCATTCATAACCAGTTTAATCTGTTCCGGTCTGATTCCTGCCTGACGCAGTGTTTCATGAGATGATACAAGAACACCCATATCAGCACCCTGTCCGTGATCTTCCCACGCAGAATACATCGTAACGGTTCCATCCGGATTTAATTCTGCAAATGCATTTGATGTATCAACACCATCAAGACCACAGCCGTATACACCAAGGGATACACCGATACCATATTTCATCTTTCCGTCAGAAGCTGCATTCTTTTCGGCAACACGTTTCTTCGCCGCTTCATACAATGGACGTGCTTTCTTAAACAGATCTTCCTCACAATATACCTCCGGTGGATAACCTGTCGGGATGGTAGTGCCCTCTGATTCTTTATAGCAGTTCATTTCACGGATATCAAACGGATCGATTCCCATCTTAGCTGCCAGCACGTCAATTGCAATCTCAGATCCCATATAGGACTGTGGTGAACCATAAGCGCGGAATGCAGAGCCCCATGCATGGTTTGTAAATACGGTTGTTGATTTATTACGAATAGAATTAATTCCATAACCTGCACCTGTAAACTGAGAAAGTCTCAAGGTAAGCAGATCGCCAAATTCTGAATATGGACCGTGATCTACATAGTTATTACCCCAGAGTGCAAGGAGTTTACCGTTTTCGTCTGCTGCAAGTTTGATATTCATAAATGCAGGAGATCTCTTTCCTGTATAGGTAATGTTCTGGAACTGATTGAATACCAGTGATACCGGACGCTCAAGGATCTTGACAGCTGCACCGATCAGAGCTTCATTTGTCGGAGAGAACTTGTAGCCAAAGGTTCCTCCTGCATGGTTCTGAACAAGTCTCAGGTTCTCCAGCGGAACACCGATACCATCAGCGATCATAGGCATATGGAGATGGATACCGATGGATTTGGAATGAACGGTTATCATGCCGTCTTCATCAATGTAGCCATAACCACAGTCCGGCTCAAGATGAAGATGTGGCTGACGTGAACAGTAGGACTCGATCTCAACCTGCTGTGAATCTGGAATGCTGTCCCAGTCAAAGTCTGGTCCCTTGATACAGTTTGTCTCAAAGAATGCGTTTGGAGTACCAGGATGGATCTCTGCTGCATCCGGTGCGATCGCATCCATTGCGTTCATATATGCAGGAAGTTCTTCGATCTCCACCTTAACTGCATCTGCCGCTGCACGTGCATGCTCTTCTGTGTCGGCAGCTACGATCGCGATCGCATCACCAAACTGGAAAATCTTTTCGTCGCAGAGTACAGGACGCTCAAATCCGTCTGTCTTATTGTGTTTCGGAAGCATTACAAGACCATTGATCTTGTTGGTTCCGCCTGCTGCCTTAATGTCCTTCGCTGTAATAACACGAACAACTCCCGGCATACTCTCTGCTTCTGTTGTATCGATACTGAGAATATTTGCGTGAGAAACCTTGGCCTGTGTAAGTGCAAGACGAAGAGTTCCCTCCGGCATCTTTAATGCATCATCTGCACCGAAATCCCAGGTACCTGTTACCTTCTGTGCTGCTGATGGACGGATATAGTTTGTACCGACGATAGAATCACCTGTCTGCTTGAATACGAGGTCTTCTTTAGTCATCTCGCCACGCATAACTGCTGCTGCCGCCATGGTCGCATCGATAAGCGGCTTGTAACCTGTACAACGACAGAGATTACGCTGCTTGTTAAACCAGTCCCTCACTTCTTCACGGGTAGGGCTCGGATTATTATCGAGAAGAACCTTTGCTGAAATAATAAAACCTGGTGAACAGAAACCACACTGTGCACATCCATATGCCATCCATGCAACCTGTATCGGATGCATATCAGAAATTGTTCCCACACCCTCGATTGTTGTGATCTCTGCATTGTCCGGAACACGGCTCATCTTGTAAATACAGGATCTTGTAACTTTTCCGTTCATAATAACATTACATGCTCCGCAATGACCTTCTCCACAACCGATCTTACATCCTGTAAGAAGAAGATGCTCACGAAGTACCTGAGCCAGTGTCTCATCCTTATCAAGAATAAGGATTCGCTCCACACCATTGATCTTCAATGTCTTTTTAATCATGTTTCATTCCTCCTTTAAAAAATACACGTTCCGATGTTACAAATCTTCTGACTTATGTGTTCCGCATGGATCATGATCGACTCCCTTACCCGTCAGATCTTTAAGTCTTTCCATTCCTCTGACAGAATAGAAAACAATGGAAGAGCTGCTTCCGTCCAGATTCTCACCGCTGAGTTTTAAAACATTCGCATTCTCATAATAATCAATCGGAAGTGTCCGACTGTATTGCTCTCCTGTGCGCTCATCTTTTACCTGTATCGTAACTTCTTTTGCGGTAATTTCAAAAATCTTATCCATGGAAACGTTCTCCTGTTTACATTATTTTGTATAATTTCATGTTATCATAATTTTGTACAGTTTTACAAATTGTAAATAATTATTAGTTGGCTATTTTCGCTCTTTTTTATATTGTTTTTATTACTTTATTTAAAAATTTTACTATTTATCCTCATTTTTTATGCTATAATAATGTCAAATTTGTACAATGTTGTTTTTAGGAGGTATCTATGATGCAGACAGGTGCTCTCATCGTAGCTGCAGGGAAATCGTCACGAATGGGAGACTTCAAGCCCATGCTTCAGCTTGGATCCATTTCCATCGCGCAGCGTGTGATTAATAACTTCCGGCAGGCCGGAATCTCTAAAATAGTGGTGGTAACCGGATACAATGCGGATGCTCTGGAACGCCACCTTGCTTCCAATCATGTTATTTTTCTTCGAAATGAGGACTATGAAACTACTCATATGTTTGATTCTGTCAGGATTGGACTGGAATATTTAAAAGACAAAGTGGATACGGTACTCTTTACACCTGTAGATGTTCCACTATTCACAGCACATACCGTTACACAAATGCTTTCTCTTGGACAGCCTCTTGTCACTCCGGTCTGTAACGGAACTCCAGGTCATCCGATCCTGATTCGTTCCTCATTAATTGAGTCCATTTTAAGCAATGATGGAAACACTGGTCTGAAGGGTGCTGTAGAACATTGTGGAACTCCCATGTATTGTTTAAATGTAGAAGATCCTGGAATCATTCATGATGCGGATACACCAGAGGATTATGTAGAACTTCTTCGTGCACACAATCAAAGTCTGATCCGTTCAGAGATTCAGATTCAGCTGGCACGGGAAAAGGTCTTCTTTGATGAACAGCTTTATTCGCTGCTTACACTGATTCATGAAACAGGATCTGTTCGTGATGCCTGCGAACGCATGCACATTTCCTACTCCACCAGCTGGAATCTGATCCATACATTAGAATCTCAGCTTCATGAACCGCTGATTATTCGAAGTCAGGGCGGTGTAAAGGGCAGTCACAGTGAGCTGACACCATACGGAGAAGAATTTTTGAAGCGATATGCCCGTTTTTCAGAGGAAACACGTACCTGTTCCGAAGCAATATTTGAAAAGTGTTTCAGAGGATTTTTCAATGCGTAATCTTTATCTTATCCGACACGGAAAACCACAATATCCAGATGAACATTCTTACTGTATCGGTCAGACTGATTTTTCTTTATCTATGCTTGGACATCTGCAGTCAGTCCTTCTTCACGGAGAACTGGATGATAAAATAACTGCTGTTTACTGCAGTCCTTTGTCAAGAGCTATGGAAACGGCTGCACATATCACACCTGATCTTCCACATATCACTATCTCAGATTTAACAGAACGAAATCTGGGAGAATGGGATGGTCTTTCATTTGATGAGATACGCAAAAGATGGCCGGACATATATGAAGCACGTGGAATGAATCCTGATTACCCGATTCCAGGAGCAGAAACTCCTTTCGCATCTGGCATGCGTTTTTCGCAGGCAATTTATGAGATTCTTCGTTCTTCTGAGGGTGATATTGCGATTGTTGCTCATACAGATGTAATTTCTTCTTATCTGTATTTGCTTGATTCAAAACAGCATGCCAGACAGTATTTTCGTCTTCCATGTGGTTCCTATTATCATCTGAACACAGACGATAACGATCATGTTATCTTATCTGATTTGACTTACCTGCTGCCTCATCCTGACTTGCATGACGAACTATGCCGGATGCTTCGCGATTCGGTGTCTCTTCCTCATCATGTACAGGCGCACAGTGATGCAGTGACTGAATTGGCTTGCCATTTCTGCGATCTGCTGGAATCTCATGGTTACTTTTTTAATAAAAAACTGATTCGCTCCGGAGCACTCCTTCACGATATTGCCAGACTTCAAAAACATCACACCAAAACAGGTGGTGATCTTTTCTTACAATTAGGCTATACTGAAATCAGTCAGATTATTTCACAACATCATGGTTTACAGAAGACAATTCTGAATGAAGCGGCTATCGTCTTTTTATCAGATAAACTGATTCAGGAAACCGAACGTGTAACCATCGAAAAACGATTTGCGGACAGTCTGTGTAAGTGTAACAGTCCCGAAGCTTTGAAATCTCATGAACGACAGCTTAAACAGGCTCTTGATCTGCAAAATATGATACAGACCATCTGTCACATGACGATATGACTTATAGAAAATTACAGGAGGTGTTTTATATATGAGAACTTTATTTCAGATCATACAACAAGAATTTCAAAAAGGAAACGACCTTGTGCTTGCATCCATCGTTGCTTCCTCAGGATCAACGCCAAGAGGTGCCGGTTCCCGTATGTTGGTTGGAAAAAAAGGCCGAGTTGCCGGAACCATAGGCGGAGGTTCTGTCGAACATCGTGCAGAGCTTATGGCGCTTGATATTCTTGAAAAGAAAGAATCCTGTGAACATGAATTCCGGTTGAATCGCAAAGATGTTGAGAATATCGGTATGATTTGTGGTGGTGATGTTACCGTATTTTTCCAGTATCTGGACCATAATGACCCTATTATTATGGAACTTGCAGTAACTGCTGAAACATTATATAAAGAACGAAAAGATTTCTGGCTGATCTGTGATCTTCATGCTACATCCGGTATGAGTCTTTACAGTGCATCCTATGGATTGACTGGAAATGCTGATGTTCCTTCTTCCATCTTATCTTCCTTATCTGCAAGACCATGCCGTCATCGCAATGAAACCTGTGACCTGTTTACAGAACAAATCGGTACATCCGGAACTGTCTATGTATTTGGAGGCGGGCATGTTTCACAAAAGCTGGTACCAATACTTGCAAGTGTTGACTTTCACTGCATCGTTCTGGATGACCGTCCGGAATTTACAGATCCTGCTCTTTTCCCGGATGCAGCAGAGACAATCCTTTGCGATTTTGATCATCTGGATCAGAGCATTTCTATCACAGATGCTGATTATTGCTGTGTCATGACACGAGGTCATGCCTATGATACGATTGTGCAGGCACAACTTCTTGCCACACCTGCATGCTATATCGGCGTCATTGGAAGTCTCGCCAAAAGAGCTGGTGTATTTCATCGTCTCGTAGAAGAGTATGGAATCGATGAGCGAGAATTAGACCGTATTATCACGCCTGTGGGACTTAATATTAAAGCAGAAACACCTGCTGAAATCGCAATATCTATCACAGGACAAATGATTCAGGTTCGAGCTGAAAGAAAGGCTGCTATGAAATGATGACAAAACATGTCTACAAAACTATTATATTCGGTGCCGGACAGATTGGGCAGATGACTGCCCGACTTCTTGGAAATTCCTATCAGATCATGTGCTTTGCCGATAATGATCCGCGCAAACATGGACAATTTATTGGTAATATCCCAATCTGTTCTCCATCAAAGGCCGCTGCTCTTCTTCCTGATCTGATTATTCTTGGTGTATTGGATGAAGAGCGGCGTGGTTCTATGATGCAGCAGATGGAGCACTTGGGCTATCACGGTTCATTTTGTGATCCTTCTGCACTTCGCATGTTCGATGCACGGGTTGCGGTTATGCGCCTTTTAGCCGAACAGATGCATCAACAAAATATCCCTGGAGATGTGGCAGAACTTGGTGTTTTCCAGGGTGATTTTTCTTGCCTGATCAGTACAGCCTTTCCAGATCGAAAAATACATCTTTTTGATACTTTTGAAGGCTTTTCAGAAAAAGATATTGCCGTAGAAACCTCCAGGCATCTGTCTCGCGCTAAAACAGGTGACTTTTCTTCTACAGATGTAGACTCTGTTCTTCGCATCATGCCTGATCCATCACATGTGATCATCCATAAAGGATGGTTTCCGGATACTTTTTCCGATATTACCGATGAAACTTTCTGTTTCGTATCATTAGATGCAGATCTCTATGCTCCAACTGCTGCTGCATTACCTCTGTTTTATGAACGTCTGTCTATCGGCGGAGTTCTCCTGATCCATGACGTATACAGTACCCAGTTTTCCGGATGTAACAAAGCTGTAGACGAATTCTGCCTGAAACACCACCTGTTTGCAGATCCTGTATGCGATCTGCATGGAAGTGCTATTATCCGAAAAATCATTTAAAACCTAATCGAAAGCCTTTCATAATCCTATACGCCTTCTGTATTATGCTATTTTACGAGATACCCTCCATCCACCGGAATGATTGCTCCATTGAGATAGTCGGATGCATCTGATGCCAGAAAATCTGTGATCTCTTTATAAAGTCTGGCATCATATACCGCTATCAGCGATTCTTCTTTTCCATTATGACACAGCATAGTCACCGGTTGGTCGGCTTTTTCCATTGCGAACTTCAACAGATTTTGAAGTTCTTCCACAGGTACCAGCGGCGTATCTACCCCCAGCACCAGGCATTTTTCTGTCTTTGCCCTTCGAAAACAGCTCTCCAGACCGCCAAGTGGACCCTGACCGGAAATTCGATCCGGCACAATCTCTTCCCCTCACTGTGTTCCACGATATCCAGAAATTAAGATCTGTTTTGCTCCCAACTGACATCCTTTTCCGATCTGTATCTCCAAAAATGTCTGTCCATCTAAAAGCAGATCTGACTTCTCCCTTCCCATATGGCTGCTGGCACTACCTGCCAGGACTACCAGCGTAAAATCTGATGGCAATTGCTGTTCTGCCAACTGACCGTTTTCTAATTCAGATATATCAGTCTGCATTTTCCGATTATTTTCTGGCACAGTTCGTTGCCTCCCCGGTCAGGATCTGTAATCCATGTTTCAGCGCTGGAATAATATATTCCAGACTTTCTCTGACTGCTTTCGGGCTTCCCGGCAGATTCACGATCAGTGTTCCTTTTCGAATACCTGCTGCTGCACGACTGAGCATAGCTCTTGGTGTAATCGTCATACTATATGCTCTCATTGCTTCCGGAATCCCCGGCACTTCACGTTCTATAATATCCTTTGTTGCCTCCGGCATACAGTCTCTCGGCGAAAATCCGGTTCCACCCGTAGTTACAATCAGCTCTGCTATTCCCTCATCTGCTATACGAGCCATCTCATCTGCCAGCATCTTTCTGTCATCCGGCAAAAGAATGGTATGCACCACTTCGTAATCGTTCGCTTCCAAAATTTCCTGGATTACCGAGCCACTTTTATCTTCTCTCTCTCCTGCATATCCAGAATCACTGGATGTGATAATCGCAGCTTTCATAATTCCTTATCCTCCTATCTGGGACATTAATTTACATTCATCTGTCTCAATCTCTTCCGATGTAAAATGATGACTGACCGGTTTTTCCCATATTACTTTCTGTATTGCCTCTGTCAGTTCATCAGCTGTGCATCCTGAACGCATCAATTTCTTCAAATCCGTTCCAGTCTGATATTGCAGACAGGCTTTTAAAAATCCTTCTGCTGTCATACGCACACGATTACACTGGTCGCAAAACTTATGCGTCATCGCACTGATAAATCCTATTTTACCCTGAAATTCTTCTATTTTATAATAATGACACGGTCCATTCCCATATCGTTCTTTTATTGGAGTCATTCTTCCATATGCTTTCTCTAATATTTCGCATATTTCACTTTCTCCCCGAAACTGAAAATCCTTTCCATATCCAATCGGCATCATTTCAATGAAACGAACATGAATCGGATATTGCTTTGCAAGTCTCGCTATCGATACCAGATTTTCCTGCTCTTCCACTACCGGCACACAATTAATCTTCAATCCAATCTGCGGATACTGTAATGCCGCCTGGATTCCATACAGCACCCGATCCAGACTTTCTCTCCTGGTTACCTTTGCAAACTCTGCTGCATTTAAAGTATCCAGACTGATATTTATATCATCAAGCCCCGCTTCTGCTAGATCTGCTATCTGTTCTTCGAGCAATACACCATTGGTCGTTAATGTCACTTTTTCGATGCCAGGAAGTTCTTTTAACATTCGAACCAGTGTGGCACAATTCTTTCTAATTAACGGTTCTCCTCCGGTCAGTTTGATCTTACGTATACCTAAACCAGTCATACATCTGCTGATTCTGGTAATCTCATCATAAGTCAGAATTTCTTCATGCGAGATCTGCACAACTCCATTTTCCGGCATACAATAGACGCACCTGAGATTACATCGATCTGTAATGGATATCCGCAGATAGTCAATCTCTCTTCCAAATCTATCCTTCATACTATTCTTTCGGGTTTCGATATAACCCGCTTTTTCCTCCGCTTTTTTCTACCAGATGAATGTCCGTCAGCTCCATGGACTTGTCAATTGCCTTACACATGTCATAAATTGTCAAAAGTGCCACATTCACACCAGTAAGCGCCTCCATCTCCACACCGGTCTGACCTTCCGTTTTGGCTGTACAGATTGCCGTAATTTCAAGATTTTCTTCATCCAGTTCAAAATCTACCGAACACTTCTGAATCATCAGCGGATGACACATCGGAATCAGATGAGATGTCTGTTTTACCGCCATAATGCCAGCCACTCTTGCTACTCCAAGTACATCTCCTTTTTTCACAGTTCCCTGTTTCACTGCATCCATCACAGCCTGACAGACACGAATCTTGCCTTTTGCTACTGCTGTTCTGGATGTCGGTATCTTTCCGGACACATCCACCATAACAGCGTTACCCTTCTGATCAAAATGATTCAGCTTATTCTCCATCTGCCTCACCTGCTGCCTTCTCTATCACAATTTCATCGCCTTCTGTCAATACGCCACCATGAAGTACTCTGGTAAAGATACCTTCTCTTGGCATAATACAGTCACCCATAATTTTATAAATCTCACATCCACTATGACATTTTTTCCCGATCTGTGTCACTTCTAATAATACCTCTCCGCTGCGAAGTCTGGTGCCAACCGGCAATGCCTTCAGATCGTATCCACTTACAATCAGGTTTTCTCCAAATGCTCCGTCTTCGATCGGTGCTCCCTTTGCCTTGAATTCTTCTATTTTTTCATAAGAAAGAAGACTCACCTGGCGATGCCACTTGCCGGCATGGGCGTCCTTCTCGATTCCAAATTCTTCCATCAGTCTGGCACTATGTACATTCTTTTTCTGTGTACCTTTCTTCTCACTGATATTTACCGCCATAATCTTTCCCATTTTATTTCCTCCTTCATCCCTCAATTCACTCTTTCGAAATAAAGAGATGTCCATTATACTAGATCTAGTATAACACATAGTAAACATGATAAAAGAATTGTTTTTTCAATTGGAGAAATTATGTATATTAACGAACATATGATGGATGTCTATATAAATGATCATCTGACTATGAAACTTGTTTGCCTGCCCCAGCATCTGACTGAACTGGTTCTTGGAAGATTACTGACAGAACAAATCATCACGTCTTCCGAAGATGTAGATCATATCTATATCTGTGAATATGGAAAACGTGCAAAAGTCTATTTAAAAAATTCGGCACGCAGCACACAATCCTCATCGGATGCCTTTGTAGAAGTAACTCCTACCTGCTGTACCGGCAATCATATTTTAAATGATTACTTTGTTACATCCAAAGAGCCGCAGTCACTTACACCGATTTTCTGGAAACCAGAATGGATCTTTCATATGGCGGATGCCTTTGCGGATGGTTCTCCTCTCCATGGCATTACCTTTGCCACACATAGCTGCATTCTCGCTCAAAAAGATCACATTCTGTTTCCTGCGAAGATATCGGACGGCACAATGCTTTGGATAAAGTGATCGGCTACGCTCTGCGGCACAATATTGACCTGCATCAATGTATGGTATATTCCAGCGGCAGAATACCTACTGATATGACTTTAAAGGTCATCCCTGCAGGGATTCCAATTCTCTCCAGCAAGGCTTCTCCTACTTCTGAAGCAATTGATCTTGCAAAAAAATATCACCTGACCCTGATCTGTGCAGCCAGAAGGGATCGAATGAAAGTATTTACGAAATAATGTTTCTTTCATACAGTGATTGATAACCGCATATTAAACCACCGGAACTGGATATTGAAAGCTTTTTCGCATTTTTCACGAAAGAATCACCGTATCATAGATTACCTCAACCTTGATACGGTGATTCTTTCATTTATTTTAATAACATCACATCTTTTTCATCTATCCCAATCCATATCTTATTTCCAGAAATATGCTTTTGGTACTGCTGCCATTGTTCTTTCGTCACATCTACGCGAATCCTGGCTTCTTCTTTCGTAGATACGATCAAGATATACGAAAACACGTCCTCAATCACTCTTTCCACTTTACATGGAAATACGTTTTTCGTTGTGCCATCTGCTTCCGGTAGTACCGGATGTATAAAGTGACTTCGCACTCCTACACTGCTGGCGTCTTCTTTTCCTGTGGTATCACACTGCAATGTAATTCCCCAGTCCAGAGCCATGACTTCGCCTGCTGCTGTCATAGCCTGCGGGCGATCCTCTATGGCTGCCACTTCCACCAGTTCTGCACCAAATTCTTTCATGCGAGCCGCCAGAAGTCCCTGATTACAATCATAAATCTTCCCCGGAATCAATCTTTTTCCGGGTGCCATTACTTCATCTCCGGTAGTCAGAACAGCTGCTCTTACCCGACGATAAACCTTCACTTTTATGACTCCCATACTGGCCAGTATACCTGCTTCAATAAATCCGATTTTGTCACCCTTTTTCAAAAGAACCGTTCCATTTTTAAAATTCTCTCCCTGATAACAGTAATTCTGCCACTGTCCGGTCGGACGGAAGATTCTGACAGTCTCTTCTCCATAATCTGTATCCTCCTGACGGACACAGCAGTCACAGCCTTTCGGAATAGCTGCGCCTGTCATAATCCGAACCGCCTGCCCCTTTTCCACTGTGACTCTGGAATACTGCCCCGCATCAATCTCTTCCAATACCGTCAACTGTACCGGATGACTTTCTGATGCATCCATTATATCCTCCGCTTTGCAGGCATAACCATCCACAGGTGATCTGTCAAACGGCGGGTTATCAAATCCTGCAATCATATCCTTTGCCAACACTCTTCCACATGCCTGCAAAAGTGGTACAGTTTCCGTTTCCTCTATTACTTTTGTATGTTCCAGCAGTGCTTCCAGTGCCTACTCTACCGTAAGCTTTTCCATGCTTATTCCTCCTGTCCTGCTCTTATACGCCCTTTCCAAAGCTGCAGTTCGGATAATGACATTCTTTGCAACCAAGACAGAATCCGCCATTTCCCATATGTGCCAGATCTTTTTTTGTCACTTCTATACCTGCGATAATACGTGGCAGAACAAGATCAAATACGGTGGCTTTTGCATACATCACACATCCCGGCAGTCCCATTACCGGTGTGCCATCTTCCAGATAGGATAACAGGAACATCGCTCCCGGAAGTACCGGAGCACCATAAGATACGATTCTCGCTCCTGTATTTTTGATCGCGCCCGGTGTCTTATCATCTGGATCCACGCTCATACCACCGGTACAGACAATCAGATCTGCCCCTTCTTCTTTTAATTTCATAATAGCGGCAGTGATTTTTTCCATATCATCATTGCACAGAATATGTCCGTGAATTTCAGCACCGTAAGATTTCATTTTTTCGATGATTACCGGTGTGAAAGTATCCTTAATTCTTCCATAAAATACTTCATTTCCGGTGGTTACAATTCCTACCTTCCGTTTCTTATAAGGTGCCAGCGATACCAGCGGTTTTTCTCCTGCTGTTTTCTTCACCAAATCCATTTTTTCTTTTGCAATCACCAGCGGAATCACACGGGTTCCTAAAAGACGGTCACCTTTTTTTACCGGGAAATTTGTATGACGGGTGGCAATCATAATCTCATCGATCTCATTAATAGCATCCAGCCTCGGCACATCCACCTGAAATACTCCGTCACAATCTGCAATCAACTCAATTTTTCCTTCTTTTACATCCGTTGGATGCATATTCTCATTGATGCACACATCACACAGAATCTGCGCTGCTTCATTTTCATGCAAAGTATTTTCATCCTTCTCCCACACATAAAGATGGTCTTTTCCCAGAGATAGCAAAACCGGAATATCTTCTTCCTGTACAATATGTCCTTTACGAAAGGCTGTATCTTTTACCACATCCTTCACAATTCTGGTAATATCATGGCACAGTACATGTCCTACCGCGTCCGTTGTTTTAATACACTTCATGACGTTCCCCTTTTACTTTCTGTCTAGAAAAGTTATAAATTTATATGGAGTAATTGTAACATATTGCCAAGAAAAACACAACTTTCATAAACACGGGAGCACGACAAACGCATGAGTAAATAAATTGTGAACACACCCCTTTTCTAGTAAAATAAAAGAAAAAGGGGTGTTATTTATGCAGGAATTATTAGAGTGGATGGAATACATTGAAGATACTCGTCAGCAGACAAAGGTTCGTCATACGTTGAAGGATATTCTTGTCATTGTGTTGTTTGCAACTCTTGCGAATGCGGATGACTGGGTTGAGATGGCATTGTTTGCAGAAAGCTATCAGGATTATCTTCGAAAGTATATTGAACTAAAAAACGGAATCCCCTCTCATGATACGATCCGGCGTGTCATGGGGATGATATCGCCCGAAATTCTGCAGCAGCTCTATGGAAAATGGCAGGAGCGGCTGGATAAAAATGATGGAGAACTGTTGAAGAAGATCATCTGCATAGATGGAAAAACGATGTGTTCGAATAAACGTGGAGAAGAAAAAGCAAGTCACATTGTTTCTGCATGGAGTAAGGAAGATGGATTTTGTCTGGGACAGAAAGCAGTCAAAGAAAAAAGCAATGAAATAACAGCGATTCCAGAGCTGTTGGAAAAAATCCAGATAAAGGGTCAGATCATTACGATTGATGCAATGGGAACGCAGACAGCGATCGCAGGAAAAATCAGGCAGAAACGAGCGGATTATGTTCTGGCATTGAAGAAAAATCAATACACAATGTACGAAGATGTAAAAGAATACTTTTCGAATGAGGAGTTTCAAAAAGAAATGCGCGAAAAGGGGGCATATAAGAAGACCCGTGAGAAAGCCCATGGGCAAATTGAGATCCGAGAGTATTATCAGACGGAAGATATCCGGTGGCTGAGCCAAAAGAAGAATTGGAAAGGCCTGAGAAGCATTGTAATGGAGAAGAAACGAATAGAAAAAGCAGGAAAGATAACGTATGAATATCGATATTTTATAAGCAGTTTAAAAACGGATATCAACGAAGTCAGCCGAGCGGTGCGAGGTCATTGGAGTATAGAAAGTATGCATTGGCATTTGGATGTAACATTTCGGGAGGATGCAAATACGACAATCGATAAAATGGCGGCACAAAATTTGAACATTATAAGAAAATGGAGCCTGAGTATTTTGAAACCAGCAGAACTATCAAGACATAAGTTGTCAATGAGAAAGAAAAGGTTCGTAGTAAGTTTGCGTCCAATTAAGTATTTAGAAGAGCTTTTAGAAGCTTAAAAAGTAGAAAAAAATAGAATTTGCAGTTGCTAACCATTCATGCGTTTGTCGTGACACGGGAGTTTGACACATTGAAATCCAAAAAAATACCGCAAAGCCTTGAACACGGGATGTAATTATTCTTCTACAGCGAATAAATATGGTTGCTCCTACGGACAAGTTTATGCATGGGTTAGAAAATATAAAGATAAAGGAATCGAAGGATTATATGATCGACGAGGTAAGAACAAAGCGATTTCTCAATTATCAGATATTGAGAAGTTGAAAGCTGAAAACCGACTACTAAAAGCTCAAACACAGCAGCAACAAATGGAGATTGATTTCTTAAAAAACTCGACGAAATAGCCTGCAAATAAAAAGTCAAGGCTAAATTGAAAGAACATTGAAAATTTTATACAGGTTGAAAATTGGGTATCAAAATAAGACCACCACACCAGTGCTGGTCTGAAAATATTAGTGGATAATTAAGATTCTGGAAGAGATGCAAGATATTCTTTCACTCGACCATAGTAGATTCTTATAAACTTGTTGGCACCCGCAGTCATATAGACATAATAGGGTTTACCTTGAGAACGTTTCTTATCCAAGAACTGATATACCGGATCATCTTGTGGCATCATCTTGATAAGAACATCCATTACTTGAAATAGGGTCTTTCGTAGATCTGCAGAGCCACGTTTTGAGGTAGGAACACTTTTTTGTTCATAGGTTCCAGATTCATTAACACCAGGATCTACACCGGCAAATGCAGTAATAGCACCTTTGTGAGTGAAACGGGAAACATCTCCGATCTCAGCCATCAACTGAGGACCAAGTGAAGTTCCAACACCTTTCATAGCCATAACGACAGGATATTCCGGGAGTTTGGATGCAGTTTCATTCATGAGAGTGCGTAGTGACTCAACAGTTGTAGAGACACTAATAAGCTGGTCTATAGCTTGCTTGATAATAAGCTTTGTAATGGCATCCTTTGGAAGTACAGGAACAAGTTCCTTCGCTTTTCCATAGATTTCTTCAGCTTTTGACTGACTGAAGTTGTACTTCTTGCGTTTGCACCAGTTTTGATAATGGTCGATAAAGGCATTTAGGGATATTTTACGGACACAGTCCACATGCCAGTATGTAGATGCAAAATCAACCCATTTCTGGCTGCCATCACTGCGTGCAGGACTGTCAAAGTAAGTATTAACACCAGGATAGGTTTGGTCAAGGATGCTGATAAGATTATTCTTCATGGCTGTTTTATGCTTCATGTAGAAGCCAAACTGACGGTTCATGGTTTTAAGCTGATTGCGTAATTCATCCATAACACTATACTGTTTAAGATTTTGCCATTTGTCAAGTGCATAGCGTGCAATCTTAACGGCATCCGCTTTATCAGATTTGACTTTACGAAGGGAATCATTATCAAAATCCTTGATAAGTTTGGGGTTAATGGTACTGACGAAAAGGTTAGCCTCTGAAAGCTGATGGGCAAGGACTTCGTAGTAACGTCCGGTATGTTCCATCACGATTCGTGACTCACCTTCAACAGAGTTGATGAGTTCTACAAGTGAATGGATGTCACTGGTTGTGTGTTTGATTTCAAAGGGGGTGGAAACGATTTCACCGAAAGGTCGCATGATAGCAACCATACTTTTACCCTTAGAAACATCGATACCTACTGCGTTCATAAATTTGTCACTCCTTAAGATTATTGCAATGGATAAGTACCAGTTTTACTCATTGCCTATTCAATCTACTGTGGTGTGACACGAATGCGCCTGTGACGATTCAACCTGCATAAAACGAACGCTGCGAATTAGGAACTGGTTATCAGTCTATTTTACGGACGCGAAGTCCAAGAAAGGAAGCCGATATACCGATTGCTCCATCATTATACAGCTTAAGCAACAAGATGGATAATTCCTTACTGGTTGTAAGGGATGTTAACCATAAATATATTGTAGTAGAGAGGAGGTGAACCTGACCAAGACACGCAATACAACAAAATACCTTGCAATCAAAGAATTATAGATTATTTCTGGCTTTCCATACTGGCAGTCATAATTGTTATCTCCATAATCATCGCATATTATGCCTCTGCCCATGAGCAGGCATCTTCCCAACCAGTATCTGCTAAACGCCATTCTGACATTGATGTAACTTTTGACGCTCTGCGTTCATCCCTGGAAGACACATCAAAATGCTATCTATGTGGAAATGCGGAAGAAAGCCTAATGAGCTACTACAAAAATTTTGACACCATTGGATTGATATCGCTGAATGACTGGTATGTGATTGATTTTCCACTGAAAAATTACGATGAAAACGGAAATGAGATAGAAAGTGCTGCTTCAACTTCATTCCTCTCTGGGAATACAGGTGAAATAGCTTATTCTTCAGATGGAACTCCAAGCCGTGGTATGGCAAGCATAGATGTGACGTTGCCGATAAATTATGAAGTTGATACCAACATGTTGGAAAAGCATTTATGTCAGAACTGCCTAAATAAAGTAGCTGCTTCATTAGAATACAGAAAATCAAACAGTGAACGCAAAGAGGCTATCTCTCTGTGCATTGTCGATTTCAAAACTCTGGATATCTACTCACTACAAGATTACTGGAGATCATATTTTGTCCGAGATTATTATGTAGAAATGGATTTTGATGATAATATGGTAAAAACAGAAGTATTTTACTTGCCAGAACGTCAATAACAAATATGGGAAAGAGATGGTACTACATGGGAATAATTAAATATTTTAGAAAAAAGTACTGGGAAGCAGCCATTTTCAGGGGTGGGCGGCGCATACCATTTAGCTGCGATGGCTTGACAGCTGTTCCTGATAGAGCCTATGCACTGTTTACAGAAAAAGAATTGGAAAAAATTTACAACGATAGAAATGAATTTTATAAGAAGCTAATGCAGATGATTGATTCATATTAACTAAAGGTCAATCAAAATTTTATTTGTTAAATAAATTAAAAAGTAAATATGTTCAAACATAAGGTCCCGGAATCTTAATTATTTCTGGGGTTTTCTATTATTGGAATAAAGCTATTTATAGCAATTTAAACCGAATTATGATAACATAAGGCAAAGATAAATCGGAATTTACAGGAGAAATATATATGGTTGGAAGAATTTATCATGTAGGACTAACGGTTTCTGATTTGGAACGCTCAATTGCATTCTACAGAGATGTCCTTGGGCTTGAGTTTCAAGGAGAGATTTTTATGGAAGGCGAAGAAACAGATAAAATGTTTCGTAGAGTAAATTGCAAAGCAAGGGTCGCTTATTTGAATGGCTCCAAGGCTGTTGAAGCACCGCCAGTTGAGCTGATTCAGTTTGTAAACAACGAAGTAAAGAAAGTTCCCTCTGATTTGTTTACAACATCTATCTCGGAAGTATGTTTCTACACAGATGATATTGATTCTGCTTACAAACATCTCGTAGATAATAATGTGGAGTGCTTGTCTGAACCGCAGTATTTCGATTTTAGAGCAGATGGATTTGGGGAAAGTAGAGCTTTTTATTTTAGAGACCCGGATGGAATCATTCTTGAGATGATGCAGCCGCTTTAATGAAAAATGGTAAGTACAGGAAAGCGGCAACTTTCAGTTTGTCTGGTTGTCCTTTGAGAGGGGAGAAATCCTCTTCTCAAAGGGCTTTTTCTATTTATACGGATATTCGCAAACTACAAGACAATCCGAAGAATTATCCGTGATTGCAATGATGAGCAGTTTTTGCACAGTGATGAACCTGATGTGTTACTTCCTCATTTTAGCTGCCACTCGCTTAGACATACATTTACAACAAGAATGTGTGAAGCTGGAGTAAATATAAAGGTCATTCAAGACGCACTCGGACATTCAGATATTTCAACTGCACTGAACATCTATGCTGATGTTACAAAAGAAATGAAAGCGGAAGAGTTCAAAGGATTGGATAGCTACTTCAAAGTATAATATTGGACTTCACATACAGAAAGAGAACATACAGAGTGTTGTGTGTTCTTTTTTTCGTTGGATAAAAAGAGAAATGCTTGAATGGGATATCTTTATGTATCTTTAAACGCCCAAATTAGAAATATTACTCTTCTTCACTCTTCTTCAACTTCGAATAATAACTATCCGCAGTATAAAGCGCCGCCACCGGATTATGCCCCAATACACGGTCTTTCGTCACTGCTGTCGTAGTCAGTGCCTCGGAATATTTGTAAAACAGACTGTCATGCCCCACACAAAGTCCGACCACAACATTCAGGTCCGTCTTCGCCTTGTTCAGAAGCTTTGCCTGCAGGATCGGATTACACATATTCACACCGACACCTTCGCAGCATTCCGGGATGCCGACCGATATCTTCTTCTGTGTTCCGGCTTTACAGCCGACACCATACACCTCAAAGCCATGTCTGCGCAGGATATCTGCCAGGATACGGCTTTCTTTCAACAATCCGACACAGGTTGCGATCCCGATCTTTTTCGCATTAATCTTCTTTGCAAAATCCATGATTTCTTCGACACGGGTATGTTTGCAGTAATTCTCATACTCTACTTCAGCTGCAGCGATTGTTACTTTGCGGTTCTCGTCTTCATTGTAGCATTCCATAGCTTCATTTAGAACTTCTTCATCCATGTGTGTTGTCAGACAGAAATCCGGATAGGTTTTATCCATTTTGTTGCAGTTTTTTACTGCGCAGTCGATACAGGACATGTCTTCTTTTTTCATTTTTTCATTCTCCTTTTGTATACCTTGGTATCTACAGAGGCCTGCCACTGGCAGATTCTCTAGATTAAGCTTTACTTTGTAAAATATCCTCTATTTACTTCATAATAACAAATACTTATACTACAGACAATGGTTTTCCGTTTTTATTTTCTTATTTTTTGTAGTTCTTTTCTATGAGAAACGTTCCCAGATTCAGGGTTGATTTGTCATGAATTGTCGATTCTGATTTTTGAAAAATTATTGAAAATTATCTTTTTAAACTTGAAGATATATAACAGTCTCTCTGATAGACCATCATCTTTGGATTTATACTATCATGTATAGGTTATTTCGTCAATCAAAACATTTATCCACTTCCCTCATTTCAATCCCAGCTCTTTCAATACCTCAGCCAAATACCAGCTACATGGAAGCCAATAAACCATGCAACAGCGGTTCTTTTATTCGCCAGTATATGCCAATTTCTATCTCATAGCCGCCGTTCTCATAGTAGGCGTGGGAAAAATAGTATCTTATTGTTATTTCTGAAATATAAAATTTGAATCATAAAACTTCTTTCCCTCTCAAATCCATTTTTACCAAACCAACTACTAACAATCCAATAAAAATTGCCGTGTCCACAAATAACAGTACAACAACACTTTTTACCACTCCGAAAGTAAAAAGTATGGAGAAGATTTCCACTGACAACACAATAAAACACATATAATTTGTCAAATACTCTGTTATAATTTCTCCATAATAATTGTTCATCTGCAATTTCGCATGGGAATTTGCTCATAAATATTGTGGTAAAGTCTGGTATGTCTGTGGAATGGTTATGTTGCCGATAACAGTAATATTCATGCTTTTAGTGATTGGAAAAAATGAAGATTGTGTTGGGAGTATAGGAGGAATTATCTGTGGTGTTCAACTTATTCCTTTAATTGGGTCTATTCTCCCAACAGAAATAGCATTAAAAAAGAATTTTGATAAGAATGGAACAAGACGATAAATTCCAGTTTGCATATTTCTTAAAAAGATGTATGATATAAAAAAGCTCAGGAGGTTCAAATGAAATCACATAAATACTGGTCCATCGGTGCGCTGGTTTCCATGATCGGAACTTGCTACACCGGCTATAAGGATATGAAATCAGCACATAAATATTTTGCATTCAGTTCACTGATCTGCATGGCTATGGCCATTTACTCAGGTCATAAAATGATTTCTGGCAAATCAAGAAAAAAGAAAGAAGCTGCAGCTGAAGAATCTGCGGAATAATAAGGGGAATAGGGGAGTATTCCATTATATATAAGCCTGGTGGAAAGGGGAGATTCCATCAGGCTCTTTCAGATCTACTCTTCCGTTTCTGGAAAAGATGGCTTATATCGTTTATTTGCAGATTGTGGCACTACGATTTCAAAAAAATAATATCCCAGATACCGGAGCGCTGCTTTTTTCTTCCGGTAAAAATTTGCCCGGCTCATCCCCAGTTCAAGCATAATTTCCATGTCCGCCATTTTTCTGTGCCTGCAGAAGCAGCTATAAAGCACATCATAATATTCGGTTCCAAAATTCGGTGTAAAATATTTTACCAGTGTCATTGCCCGGTTGACCATATCACAAAGTCCATAGATTAGAATGATACTGTTCACTTCCTTTTTCAGTTTTCCCAAATTCATCCGGTAATCATAGGCATCCATATATTGAAGGGCATTCATAAACAAGAAACACTTGAAGAAGGAGAAATCGGTGTCTTCTTCCTTGATGGTGATGCTTATGTAAAGAAATATCATCAATCCGATTCCGGTATTCAGCTTATTTCTCTAAATAAAAAATATGCCCCTATCCAAGTCACTTCCGGATCCATCTTAAAAACTTTTGGAAAAGTAGTTGGCTAATTTTAAAAGGCTGATGGCTCAGAACGAGGACCTGGATTATTTCGGACTCTGCAGTTCATTGAATGCGACTCCGGAACTAATGAGCTTTAAATTATACAGCCTGACAAAACGAGGCCAGGTTTATCATATGCCGATGGAGATTCAGAGCAATTTCCTGGCGAAATAAAGTAAATAAAGATCCTGTTCTATATATCATAGTATGAACAGGATCTTTTTATAATGATTTATTTTCTATCTAAAATTTTATTAAACCGACTAAAGACTCCATAGTTTGTGTGTTTGACTTACTGTTTATATCTATCTTCTCCTAAATATTTTTCTAGTCATTGCAATATAAAATTGCTTATACAGTCTCTTCCTTAAGAGTCCTGGTATTCTGGATAATATACAGAGCGACCGATATGACCATCATTATAGCGCACAAACCAATCAACAGATCTGATACCATCGGTGTAATGTGGAACCATATAATATGCACCGCTGCAGTTCCATATAATAAAAAGGTTACTATCTTTCCATGCCAGTCTGCACCATGTACTTTTCCTGTCTTTCGTATCACAAGACATCCACTGACTACCATATACAGCTCCTTACCTGCCATTATTACGATTAAAAGAAGCACATGCGGAAAACGAGTAAACAGACAGATTAACATCGCTGCCTGTGTCAGCTTATCAGCCACCGGATCAAGTATTTTTCCTAAATTACTAATCCTATGGAATCTTCTTGCGATATATCCATCAGCAAGATCCGTAAGACCAGACAGCAATAAGATTTCACCAGCTAACAGAGGATTTTTCTTTACACAATAACTCCATATAATTACCGGAATCAGACAAAGCCGAAAAAAAGAAAGAAGATTAGGAACCGTAATAATTCTATTCAAATTTTCTTCCTGATTCACTTCACTCTGCATGTACGGTCATCTCACTTTCCTTTTTTTAGACATAAACCAATAAAATATAACACAAAATGCTAAAGCAAACACAACACCAAAAACATTTTGAATCACTCTAAGACTAACCGCTCCTTGTAGTCCATAAGTCTCTGCAGCAATGGCTAAAGCACCAAATGTGTTAAATACTGCCTGCCAGCCATATTGTGCTGAAAATCCTACACCGATTCCACCAAGAATTCCTATATATGCATAGATTGACGAAGGAAGCAGAAAATATAATACTGTAAAACATATAACACCTGCAATATTTCCGACAATCCTTTTACGGACTCTGTAGCGCATATCTTCCATAAACGGCAAAATCGCGGACATGGCCGCAATACCAGCCCACATTGCACGTGGCATATTACAAAGTTCTGCAATGCAAAGGACAATCGGTACGCATAAAATCTGACATATCTGCCATTTTGTTCTGGAAGAAGTGATATCAAATTCTTGTATCAGATCTTTCAGATTTCTTTTATAAGTTCTGTTTTTATGATTTCGATAAAATACGAAGCAGGTAAGTGCTGCACCTAAAGCCATTCCGACTAATCGCATCTGATAGCTTTTTCCCGTAACATCATAACCATATAGCAGCAGATACCCAAGAACCAATGTAGATTGATTAAACATGAATGGATTATGGCATCCGAACAGAATCAACACAGCCAGTGCCGCAATATTTAACAGCATTCCCAATACCGGTGAAAACTGATTTGCTAAATGCGGACATACAGTCATAATTACAAAGAACAAAGCCAAAAGCATCGTAGATTGTCCGGTGTGGATCCCCAGATCCGCATTTCTAAACACCATGAGACATAATAAGACTACTACACCTACAATGCTGTTCTCATTTCCAAATAGGATGCTGAAAATACTAACAAAGAAAAAACAAAATGCCATTGTAACAGCTATCTTCACCAGATATACCCACATATGATATAATTTTTCTTTTAGTGTTTCACTCTTTTTCAACAGGTTTTTAGAACCTGCCTGATTTAACTGCAACTCCTGATAAAATGTCATATAAATCCTCCCATCTTCTAATTTATCTTAAAACTATATAATCTCATCTTTCTGCTTTGGCAGCTCTATAACAAATCTGCATCCACCATATTCACGGTTTTCTGCTTTGATTGTTCCTCCGGCACTATCTACAATCCGTTTTACAAGTGCAAGACCTAGGCCATTTCCTTCTGCTTTATGAGATCCATCTACCTGATAGAACTTGTCAAATATTCTGGATTTTACATCATCCTCTATTCCGGGTCCTTCATCTTCCAGAATGAACTTAACAGAATCCTGTTCTTGTTTCAGAAACATCGTAATTGTCCCCTTTGAAGGGCTGAACTTAATCGCATTATCCAAAAGATTTATCCAGATATGCATAAAAAGTCCTTCATTCCCAGTATATTTAACTTCCTCCAATTCTACCTGAAAACCAATTTCTTTTTCTGTCCATTTTGTTTCCAATGAAAGAAATGCCTGGCGGATCTGTTCATCCAGACGATATTCTGTTTTTTTCATTGGTATATTCTGATTCTCTAACTTGGATAACAGCAAAATATTACCAACCAATCCGGAAAGTCTTTGGGTGTTAAATAAGATTTTTTCTACATATTCCTCTTGATCCGGAGACAGTTCTTCTCCCTGAAGCAGCATTGTATATCCTTCAATGGCATTAATCGGGGTCTTAAACTCATGAGAAACATTAGATACAAAATCCATCTGCAGCACCTCTGTTGCACGAAGTTCTTTTGTCATAACGTTAAAACTTTGATAAGATTCTCCAACTTCTGCTATACGGCTGTTCGTTTCCAAATGCTGTTCAAAATCTCCCTGAGAAACTTCCTTCATTGCTTTACTAAGTCTGGTAATTGGTTCCAGTAACTTTGCATTGATAAAGGAAGTGATCAGCCCTGCAATCAATGTATTGAAAATCAAAAGCCAGCCAAGCACAGGTATGCTGCCCGGCAGATTAAAAAAATGATTCAAAAAAGCAAATAATAAAGCAGATATGACTGTTGAAAATACAAGTGCCAGCCAGATTGCACCAGTCAGACAGGATCGGATCCGCAATCCTTTTTCTTTCTTTTGTTCCATTATTTTTTCACCACCTTGTATCCAATTCCACGCATTGTTACGATTTCAAAATCAGGGTTATCTTTAAAACGCTCTCTGATTCTTCCTATATGTACCTCTATCGTATGTGGGTCTGCCTCCGTCTCGTATCCCCATACTTCATCCATCAACTGTTGTTTTGTAAATGTTCTGCCTGGCGAAGCTGCAAGCTTATATAAAAGCAGGAATTCTTTTTTAGGCAAAACAAGACTTTCCTTATCAGTTGTAACCGTCATTGCATCATAATCAAACTCTGTTGAACCGATCACAATTTTGTGTTCATTCAGTATCTGTGCACGGCGAAGCAATGCTCCGACTCTTAAAACCATTTCATTCACATTTACCGGTTTTACCATATAATCGTCACTTCCCGAAAGAAATCCCTGGCGCATATCATCAAAGGAACCTTTCGCAGTGATCATAAGCACTGGTATCTGATATCCTGCTGAACGAAGTTCTGACACCAGTTCATAGCCATCCATAACCGGCATCATAATATCAGAAATGATCAGATCAATATATTCCTTATCCAATACTTCTAATGCCTGTGCTCCATCCGATGCACTTTTGACTTGATATCCATTCTTCTCAAGCACTTTTTGGAATAGCTGGCTTAATTCTTTATCATCTTCTACAATCAATATTTGAAACACGTTTTCCTTCCTCCTCATTAAAACAGATACCTTGCCCATCCAAGCAGATGCTGTACCAAAAATATTTTTCTCTGACGTTTCTTTGTTAATTCGATTGGCTCTACATGATATGGATCATTATAAGTTCCGCCTTCTAATATCTGGCGGGACACTTTTTCATATTCCATCATGCCCTCTTCCAACTGTTTATTAATATCTTTACTGCGAATTACAAGCATCAGTTCCGTATCCAGATATGCACTTCTCATGTCCATATTAAAGGAACCGATTACAGACAGATCATCGTCAATCAGAATACTTTTTCCGTGGTATGAATAACCGCCTTCATATTCCCAGATATTAATTCCTGTACTTAAAATTCTATTTCTGTTTTTCGCATAATCGGCAGCCCCAAATGGATTCCCATTATTCGCAACTGAATTTGTCATGATAGAAAAATCTGAAACGTTCTCTGCAATCTCCTCCCATGTATTATACATCATATCATTACAGATAATATATGGCGTGTGGATCTTCACACGATTTTTTGCATTTTTCATCAATTCTCCCAACTGATACCACACTACTGGTTCTTTGGAACCTGTGTGAATAGGATTTGACACTAATGTAATCTTTTCTGTCTCAAAAGTTTCGTCCGTATAATTGGTCTCGCAGATTCTTTCCTTATTCTCTTCAAAATATTTCTGATAGCTGTTCTGCAGCTCTAAAACTGCGTTCTTTACAGATTTTCTATTTGCCAGTTTTTTATTGTTATGAAAATAACCACTGTCTTCCTGATTCCATATGGTTTCAAAATACTCTGACAACTGGTTAACTGAATTTTCTTTCTCAGGTTCATCGCAAACCACTAACACGTCTCTGTCATAGTTCTTATGTCCCGGAAAATCACCCAGAAAATAATTGTATGTATTTCTTCCCCCAAGAATATATCTCTTTCCATCTGCAATCAAATATTTATCATGCATTCTACCCATCATTTTCCACGGTTTCAACGGATTGGCCTTATTATACAGTTTAATTTCAACATTCTCATGGGAAGATAATCCATAGAAATACGGATTTCCTTCCATATCAATCCAGCTCTCCATTCCATCTACTAACAGACGAATATGTACACCTCTGTCTGCCGCATCATGCAGTGCTCCTAAAATCAATTTTCCACTTTCATCGGATTGAAATGCAAAAGTAGAAAGAATAATTTCCTTTTTTGCATTCTTGATCAAACGCACTCTTTGTAAAAGCGCTTCTGGATTCTTTTCTATGATTACTGCCCGTTCTGTATTTTCACTGCATTCGTTCCATGACCCATTTTTTGTTTCTTTTTTGGTTGTATTGGACACTTCCGGCTGCTTTTTATATGCAACGCAGATTCCGAGCAATTCATAAAAAGCCACACATAAAAAAATTGCCAGTATAACAAGAAGGATTTTACATATTTTATGCTTTTTCATTGTACATCACCTGATTCCTTTTTATTTCATACTTATACAATACAAAGTCAATCTCAATTTAACCTCAACAAGGTTTGTTTTTTTCATCCATGCAAAATCTTCTTTGTACAACAGACTGTTAGATATAGCAAAAACGGCCTTTCAAAAACAGTTAACTTCTAAATCAACTGTTTTTTGAAAGGTCGTTTCATCAGATTCTTATAGCAATCCAGCAAATAATCTCATAAATAATTGTCCCAGTCGCAAATATGCACTTCGTCCGGTTTGATATTGGTCTGTCACATCACGACATTCTCCCATCGTTCTTATCAGATCATTTTTTATTTCCACAACTGCCTGACAATCTGCCATAAAACAGCCGTTTTCAAAATGGTGATATAAACTTCGATAATCCAGATTAATTGTTCCACAAGTTGCCATACAGTCATCTGCCACACTCATTTTTGCATGACAGAAACCAGGAGTCCACTCATAAACACGAACACCATGTTTAACTAATCCATGATAAAAAGAACGAGTTATATTATAAATGAATTTTTTATCAGGGATACCAGGTGTGATAATTCTTACGTCTACCCCGCGCTTAGCAGCCAGACATAACGCATGCGTCATTTCATCTGTTATGATTAGATATGGAGTCATAAACCAACAATATTTTTCAGCTTTATTTATCATACTGATATAAACTTCTTCTCCTACTTGCTCATTATCCATAGGGCTGTCTGCATAAGGTTGAATAAACCCAGTTTGCTGTGCCGCATAATCATAGTGGAAAAGGTATTTACTAAGATCAGAATCATTAGCATCCTTATCACTTACTGCATTCCACATTTCCAAAAATGTCACCGTAAGCGACTGAACAGCATCTCCTTCTAAACGAATACCTGTATCTTTCCACTGTCCATACGGGTGTGTGTAATTAAAATATTCGTTTGCTAGATTATATCCACCTGTAAATCCGACTTTTCCATCAATAACTGTTATTTTTCTATGATCACGATTGTTCAAAAACAGATTTAAACCTGGCATAAACGGATTGAATACACGGCAATGAATTCCTATTGCCTCCATCTTTTTCACAAAATCTGTGTTAATAAAGCCTATAGAACCCATATCATCGTAGAATACTCTAACTTCCACACCTGCTTTTACTCGCTCTTCCAGAACATCTTGAATCTTATGCCATGCTTCAGCGTCTTCTATCGCATGATATTCCATAAAGATAAACTTCTGTGCTTTCTCCAAATCCTTAAGCTGTGCCTCTAATCCTTTCACTGCTTCATCAAAATACACAATATCCGTATTCTGATAGATTGGATACTGCGAATTTCTTTGTATGTAACTTGCTATATTTCCTGCTTTCGGAATTGTTTCTTTTATTTTGCTCAAACACTCCTGACTGTCCGGAAGCATTGGTAACAATTTGCTATCAATTTCTGCATATCGCTCACGCATTTTATGTGTGCCACCATTCAAACCAATCAACAAATACAGGCCTACACCCATAATTGGGAAAATTAGAATTAAGATGACCCAAGGCATTTTCATAGAGGATGTCTTATTTGATGCGTACAATCCCAAAACCAAGATCCCACTCAAAATCCTTGTAAATAAATTTATGATTTCTGCATATTCATTCAAGCGTGTTACGATAGTAATAATAAAAATCACTTCCAGAAGAATGCAGATTATGGAAAAACACAGCCGTTTTACCCCATTTTTTGTTTTTGCTTTGCCCTCTAAAGTATCTTGTTTCATATATATTCCACCTTCCTACTTGCTCAGTTTTCTCCCTAAATTTCATGGAACATACCAATTTTGTCTTTTATTCTCTGCATTTCATTATCTGCTTCAATGATAGCTCTTGCAGAATGAAGTAATTCTTCACTTATCTCATCATAGCCAGGCATTTCTTCAATTCCTTTTTTATAGCGAAGTTGATGTTCCAATGTTGCCCAGAAATCCATACCATTGGTTCGAATCTGTAATTCTACACGCATAGGTGTTTTACCCTTAGCAAAAAATACTGGTATTTCGACAATCATATGATAGCTTCGATAACCATTCGATTTTGGATTTTTTATATAATCTTTTATTTCAATAACTTTAATATCATCCTGTTGGGTAATCAAATCTGATATCATATAAATATCGTCAATAAACGCACAAACTATTCGAACGCCTGCTACATCATTGAGATATGTCTGTATATTTTCTGTTGTAAATTCATATCCCATCTTCTGCAGTTTATCGTAAATACTATTGGGCTTCTTAATTCTTGTTTTTATAAAAGAAATAGGATTTCGATTGTTCTCAACTGAAAATTCATCATCCAAAACCTCAAGTTTAGTTTGTATCTCCCGAATAGCACAACGATACATCATCATTAAATTATAAAATTTTGTAGCATTATTTAAAAACTGTAGTGATTCCGGACTGTTCATCCTGAGTTTTTTTACTTCATCTTTTGTCATGGAACTTTCCTTTCTACCTCATCCCTGATTTCAAAACATTATTTATTTTGATAGTTGATTCGTTCTCCTTGAATTACTGGATAACAAATCATTTTATCACTATCCAGATTTTCTACATGCATATCTACTGCACTGATCTGATGGTTTTCATAAGTATTGTAATAATAAATACCTTTTGTAACATTACAACACGACGTATACAATGTGATTTCATATTTTCCATCCGCTACTTCGCAACATCCTCGTTGCTGATCCACAGATCCGAGAATGTGGAAGAATTGGCTAACGCTTTCTTCCTCTGATTCACCTGAAATTGCATTTACCTTTGTAAAAGCTACACGTACAAAGCGTGAGGAAGATGAGAGATCTCCCGGAAGACCTAATCCTCCCATACCTCTACTATATGCATCAAGAGCCAAATTTTCGCAGAAAGTATTTCTGGGCTGTTTAGGAGATAAATACATATAATTATTTAGTTGAAACATCTGCTGTGGAAATGGCGGATTATTCGTAAGCACTCCTACTGGATTGTCATAAATATGCAAACCATCTGACATAGATTCTACCGTAATTGACTCATTCTCATCAGAAATGATCCAGTGCAATTGTGCTAATGGTAATTGTTCGCTGAAAGGAGTATTAACAATATTAATTCGTTCAAGAAGCTCGCGAACTTCAACTAAAGAAGAACACTGACTTAAAATCCACGGAATAAATTCAAACTGTGCAATATTTTCCACATCTGGCTTAATCGCAGCATAAACAGCATTTCCGACAAAATTCAGTCCTGCCATTGCCACTCCTTTTTCATTCATAGCATCATAATACAAAGGATAATCCTCTGCAACATGAGCCATTCCAATAATTGCATAATGATTTTTCATATCGCCAACATGGCGAAAATTAAACGCATAATTACGTGGTGTAATTACTATCTGATCACCATAAGAGAATTCATAATCGAGGGTTCGTCCAAAGTAAAAATCTTTTGTTTTATAAGTTGCTGCTGTACACATGATCGTTTATCCTCCTAAATAGATTGAAATATGTCAATGAGTTTTTTTCTTGAACAATATTATAGCACAATTCTTTTATTTTGTTCCAACTTCATACATGATCATAACATGTAAACTTTAAACTATTTTCCTAGATTATTTCTCCATCAGTTTTTCAAACCAGGTATCCATAGCTAGGATGAATTGACCTACGTCTGGCAATTCTTGCAGCATTTCGTTTAGGGTTTTGTGCTTCACATATTTCTGCACATACACCCAACAGGCAACGCTACTGGCTTCTGATACAATGTCAGCTATGGTTTTGCGCATAAGCTCTTCAAATTCAGCAATTTCTTCTTTCGGAACAACATCATATGTGGTGACAGTATGGAGCCTCTCTATCTGGATGGACAGATCATCTGGATTCATAAACAAGAAACTCTTGAAGAAGGAGAAATCGGTGTCTTCTTCCTTGATGGTGATGCTTATGTAAAGAAATATCATCAATCCGATTCCGGTATTCAGCTTATTTCTCTAAATAAAAAATATGCCCCTATCCAAGTCACTTCCGGCTCCACCTTAAAAACTTTTGGAAAAGTAGTTGGCTAATTTTAAAAGGCTGATGCATTAACAGCTCACTTCTGCTATGCACCAGCCTTCTATTTTATATTTCTTCGTACCAAAAAATTTCTTCCACAGGTTTTTCAAAGAATTCTGCAATATCATATAACAACTGATATGTTGGGTTTTTAAATTTATTTCTCTCCAGTCTACTTATATTGTCCTTACAATTTCCAACCATCTCGGCAAGTTCTGCTTGTGTAAATCCAGCTTCCATGAGAAGTTTCTTTAATCTTGTCCTTAGTTCTTTCATTGGCAAAAATTTCCATCTATTTCTGCGCCATATATCCATTTCATAAACATCCTGCAATGCTTCATCTTTGGAAATAAACTGTTTGTCTAAATTTGATGTATCTCCCGGAAGTGTATAATGAACATTCCAATGATCATTTTCTGCCTGCACTGTATATAATCCCTCTTTTCCAAGAAGCAACAAATAATCTGCCTGCTCTTCCAAAAATACTACACCATTAATCATTTTTCTATTATATTGCATTTTTCTACTTTCCAAACCCTTTCTGCTGAATTTACTCTTTATAATAAACGTATCAAAATGAAAAAAATCACAGCAAATTTCAAATTATTTTATTTTTGTACAATATCACTATAACATGGAATGAAAGGAAAAGGACAGCACAAAAAAGGCGAAACTGCACTGCCTTTCCTGGCCAGATACAGTTCCACCTCTTTGCATTCTTTTTTTGTTATTTAATGTATTCTTTTATTAACATCTGATCTTTTAGACAATGCTTAAATACTTTGTTATAAAGGATTCAGATACCGTCATATTTTTCTCACTAACGATGCGATTTTCCTGATGCTCCGACACTTATCTGTCATTTTGTTTCTGCTTCAGTTCCTTTTCCAAACATGTATCGTCTTTAATGTATTTAGCGATTGTATCAGTTACTTCTTCCATGTTAATCGGCTTGGAAATATGATCATTCATGCCTGAATCCAGGGATTCCTGAATATCATCTATAAAAGCATTTGCAGACAAAGCTATAATTGGAATCGTAACTGCATCGGATCGCTCTATACCTAGGGCTCGAATGGCTTTCGTTGCTTGGTGTCCATCCATGTTTGGCATCATGATATCCATCAAAATAAGATCGTATGTGTCTCGTGGATGATTTTTAAACAAATTCACGACTTCTTTTCCATCTGATGCGCGTGTTACGGTCATACCGGCACCTTCCAGCATTATCGTAGCAAGTTCAGCATTTAGATCATTATCCTCTGCCATAAGAACATGAACACCTGTCAAATCTCTATGTAGAGGTTGTTTTTGTTCTGATTGAATAACCTGTTCTTGCAACTCCAGTGGGATCTCCACTGTGAATGTAGAACCTACACCTTTTTTGCTCTCAACAGCAATCGAACCGCCCATCATATCCACATATTTTTGTGTGATGGCCATGCCAAGACCGGTTCCCTTATATTTGGTTCTGGCATTAGCATTATCTTCTTGTGAAAACGGCTTGAATAATTCTTTCTGGAACTCTTCGCTCATGCCAATACCATTATCTTGAACAACATAACGAATTATGATATGTTTCTCATCCGTTCCGGGGTAAGTGCTGATATCCAAAGTAATCTTTCCACCGTCCTTTGTGAATTTCACAGCATTGCCAAGAAGATTCACCAGAACTTCTCGAATACGCGTAACATCCGCAAGGACATATGGGTTCTTTGGTCTTTCTCGATGTACTTCAAACTTAAGATCTCGGTTATAAAGAAGTCCATTCATAATCGCCTGGACATTATCTGTCAATTGAGTAATGTCCACTGGCTCGGGCGAAATAGTAACTTTTCCACTTTCAATGCGACTAAAATCCAGTACGTCATTCAACAAAGAGAGAAGATGATTCGAACTTTTTTGAACTTTCTCCAAGCTATCATGAATATCTGAAACCGTGTTCTGGTGAAGCGCAATGTTTGTAAATCCAATAATGGCATTCATCGGCGTTCTGATGTCATGGCTAATACTAAGCAAAAACGCAGATTTTGCTTTGTTGGCAGACTCTGCTTCCTCAGCGGCGTTCATTAATAATTGTTTTTGTTTTTGCTCTTCTGCCTTGCTTTTCTGGTAAACATAATAGGTATATAGACAAATTAAAAGCAATACAGCTCCTGCGACTATACCGCAGATGATGGAAATATGATTCGTCTTTTCAACCATTCCATAAGCTGATTGCATATCCATTTCAATGCAAAATGCGCCAATGATTTCTCCTGTCCCATCATGATTTGCGCTTACAGGATAGCAAGCCGTAAAAATCGGCCCCCATGTTGTATCAATGATATCCTGAGAGTACACATTCTCCCCAGAAATAGCCCTATCAATATACGGAACCATTTCTTCCTCAATATAATCTCCAGGGTGCCTTACATCATCCGCATCCGGATCCAAACCGTCTACCACGTAAACGAGTTTTCCTTCTTCATTTTTTTTAGCGGTGTAAATATATCGAGTAGAATTCAGTGTTCTGATTTCATTGAAATATGAAGAAATATCCTTATATATTTGCTTCTTTTCATCAGATTGATCTTTGATTTGATCAAAATCTTCTTTGCTGATTCTTCCATCCACACGACAAACGCATGAGTAAATAAATTGTGAACACACCCCTTTTCTAGTAAAATAAAAGAAAAAGGGGTGTTATTTATGCAGGAATTATTAGAGTGGATGGAATACATTGAAGATACTCGTCAGCAGACAAAGGTTCGTCATACGTTGAAGGATATTCTTGTCATTGTGTTGTTTGCAACTCTTGCGAATGCGGATGACTGGGTTGAGATGGCATTGTTTGCAGAAAGCTATCAGGATTATCTTCGAAAGTATATTGAACTAAAAAACGGAATCCCCTCTCATGATACGATCCGGCGTGTCATGGGGATGATATCGCCCGAAATTCTGCAGCAGCTCTATGGAAAATGGCAGGAGCGGCTGGATAAAAATGATGGAGAACTGTTGAAGAAGATCATCTGCATAGATGGAAAAACGATGTGTTCGAATAAACGTGGAGAAGAAAAAGCAAGTCACATTGTTTCTGCATGGAGTAAGGAAGATGGATTTTGTCTGGGACAGAAAGCAGTCAAAGAAAAAAGCAATGAAATAACAGCGATTCCAGAGCTGTTGGAAAAAATCCAGATAAAGGGTCAGATCATTACGATTGATGCAATGGGAACGCAGACAGCGATCGCAGGAAAAATCAGGCAGAAACGAGCGGATTATGTTCTGGCATTGAAGAAAAATCAATACACAATGTACGAAGATGTAAAAGAATACTTTTCGAATGAGGAGTTTCAAAAAGAAATGCGCGAAAAGGGGGCATATAAGAAGACCCGTGAGAAAGCCCATGGGCAAATTGAGATCCGAGAGTATTATCAGACGGAAGATATCCGGTGGCTGAGCCAAAAGAAGAATTGGAAAGGCCTGAGAAGCATTGTAATGGAGAAGAAACGAATAGAAAAAGCAGGAAAGATAACGTATGAATATCGATATTTTATAAGCAGTTTAAAAACGGATATCAACGAAGTCAGCCGAGCGGTGCGAGGTCATTGGAGTATAGAAAGTATGCATTGGCATTTGGATGTAACATTTCGGGAGGATGCAAATACGACAATCGATAAAATGGCGGCACAAAATTTGAACATTATAAGAAAATGGAGCCTGAGTATTTTGAAACCAGCAGAACTATCAAGACATAAGTTGTCAATGAGAAAGAAAAGGTTCGTAGTAAGTTTGCGTCCAATTAAGTATTTAGAAGAGCTTTTAGAAGCTTAAAAAGTAGAAAAAAATAGAATTTGCAGTTGCTAACCATTCATGCGTTTGTCGTGCTTCCATCCACAAGTTTGTGTACTGCATCTGCACTCGCTGTATCACGCGCAATTTCTGTATCAAGGGCGGTCTTAGTGTAAGAACTTTGCAGGATAAATGTGTACAGTGCTATTACAAAAATTATCAAAAGCCCCATAAGCACAAGGATACTACCTGTATTCTTCAGTCTAAGGAATTTCTTTTTCTTCAAATTAACTCCTTCTTTTGTTTTCTTCATGTCGTTCACTCATATCCTCTCTTCATTCTCTTCCAAATATTCCGAACATTTTATTATATCACAGCAACATATTGTTCCGCCATCATTTTTTTAAGACATGTGTCTATGACAAATACATTACTAAAAAATGGTACAATGCCAATAGCTGTCATCTCTCTTCTCTATTTTTTAGCTGCTTCAGCAATAATCCGCACATCCAAAATAAACATTTCTTTGATTTTTTGTATTTAATACCTGAGAGCTAAGAATAGCAGGGACAGGCGGTGTATATACACTGCCGGGCATTCGCCTCAAAAGCGGGACCCTCCCCACTTTTGGAATCTTCGCTTCGCTCGATTTTATAAAAACATAAAGGAGATTTTTATATGGCAAACAGAAAAAGTTTTCTTGCTTCACCAAGACAACATTCCACATCTTCAAGATATTTTTCTGGAAATTCAAAAAGAAGCTCAAATCCGATCAGTGTAGCCTACAGCTGTTTATATTTTCCTGCTGTCCAGAGGTTATCCAGAAATTTAATCAGTTTCTTTGAATCTTCTTTCGGATTATTGAAAACTGCTCGCAAAAATACTGCCAGCTCTTCTGCTGCTTCACAGGCATCATCATAGATGGCGTCTTCATCAATCTGTCCATCCTCATCAATATAGCCCCTCTGCTGCATATCAACGATCTTTCGCTTCTTAGGGCTGAGACTGTAATACGCCTCATCTTTATAACTGTCAAAATATTCTTTGGTTCTTTCTGACATCAATGGCTCTGCTGTAACATGACCTCCCAGATTAAGATCTTCCAGTATTTCTTCTATAGCCGTTTGGAAATTATTCCTGTCTTCTTTATTCATTTTCGCCATGTATTTAGGTGAAATTCCTGTAAAACATCTTGCATAGCCACACCCTGATGCTCTGCAAAAATTCTCTCCATTGCTTTCTTTCATTTTCTTCATTATGTCTTCCTCCATCTGTTTTTCATTGTCAGTGATATCCTTCACATAGAACTGGCAGAGCTTCCCTGGATAAGGTACTGCCACTTCTACCATTTGATCATGTTCTTCCAGTTCTGCAAGTGCCTGGTCAATCCGATATCTGGATATATTCAGATATTTCTTTATTTCCTGTTTTGGATAAATCACATAAGTGTCTCCATACTCATCTACCCACTCATTTCTGATGGCCATTTCCTTTCTGTCCAACAGCAGTGCATAGATAAGTTTTGCATCCATAGATAAATCCTCGTACTGCTTATCATAGAAAAGCACTTTCGGAACATTCAAACACTCTACCGGCATAAATTCTGAATTATTATTCACGATTTTCCTCCTCTTTCATAAGTTTTTTTAAGTTGATCAGATCATCCATTTCACTCAACCGCCCGATCAGCATTTTCAGATACGCAACAAAATAAGTGCTGTACATTCGCTGTGCTTCTTCCTGCAAAGATGCTGCATAGAATGTTTCCAGTTTCTCATGCGGTCTGCTGTTTCTGTAAAGCTGCTGAACATACAGGTGAATGTGCATATAATGCTGCTTCATGGATAATTCCTTCAGATATAAGGAAATTGTCTGAAGTTCTGACATATCCAGATTTTTCTCCAGCATTGCAGCCAGGAAAAAAACAGCCTCTTTCATGGCTGCCTTTTGGATTTCATATTCATCTGCTTTTTCATTTTCTGTCAGGATTCCTTTTTCCTGCATCAGTTCTTTATCTACCTGATTCATTTTGCCCTCCTTATCGAAACGGTAATTCTTCTCCATATCCATCCGGGATATGCTGAAACCCATCTGCATCTGCTTCTGGAAGAAGTAACTGCGGACAGCGGGTACTGTAGTGAAAAAAATCTGCTTTATTTAAAACGGAATGAAATATCCAGTTATATAAAACTGCAGGATCATGAAAAGCGAAAAACACGCGCTTATTCAGAAGATATCAGTAAATATTACAACATGAGGACAGGGATCTTTGAAGATGAACAGTTCTATATCTGCCATGACGGACGTGAACTGCGGCATCTCAGGACAGAGAGCAAAGAGCAGGATGGATATACACAGATCTTTGAGGTATATGGTTGTGCAGACTGCAGCGGATGTGAACATAAAGCGCGCTGTCTGTATAAGTATGATGCGGAGAAAGATGCCGAAAAGAACAAAGTCATGAAGATCAATGAACAATGGGAGGAACTGAAAGAAAGATCGCATGCCAATATCCAGAGTGAACGCGGGATCCTGAAACGCCAGACACATTCCATTCAGACGGAAGGACATTTTGGAGATATAAAGGAAAATGAGAACTTCCGGCGTTTTAATTACCGTTCGGCAGATAAGGTATATAAAGAATTCATGCTGTATGCTATTGGAAGAAATATAAATAAATATCCTCGTTTTTTATACGAAAAACTGAGAAAATTTGAAGGAAAAACTGCCTAGAAAAAAATGCGGCTGAAAAAATCCAAACAAGGATTTTTTGCGGCCAAAAACAGAAAGTATTTATCAAAATAAAAATATCCTGAACAAGTTGCAGAGCCAGAAAGCTCTGTAACTGTCAGGATATTTTTGTTTGGTGCTGTCAGCTCTAAAAAACGTTATTTACCGACAGCTCCCTGTTTTGTTTTAATGATATTTATGCATCCGTACATAATAGCTGATGCATAAGATCACAGTGGCTCCGCTCCATGCTGCAATCTCTGCAAAGAAAATACCGTCCTGTCCGATAAAATGAGGAAGGATCAGTGCAGCACTGATACGCATGACAAATTCAGCCATACCACTTACCATAGGCATTAAGGTATCTCCCAGCCCCTGAAGTGCAGATCTGTACACGTACAGAAAGTACAAAACCCAGAGCATGGCAGCCATAATAGAAAGGTATTTAAAAGCAATTGCCAGTACCTGCTGTGTCTGCTGCGGTTCACCTGAGATGAAAAGTGAGAGAATATTTTTTCCAAATAAAAACATGGCAGCAGAAATGATCAGTGAGGTAAGCAGGGAAAGCAGCATACTGCTGCGGACGCCTTTTCTGATCCTGTCAATCTTTTCGGCTCCCAGATTCTGACCCACATAGGTAACGATGGCATATCCATAGGAAATAGCAGCCATTTCCAGCAGACCATAAAGCTTGTTTGTAGCTGTAAATCCTGCCACAAAAAGGAAACCGTAGCCATTGATCACATACTGGACTACCAGACCGCCCACACCGATGATGATATTCTGGAATACAACAGGAATACCAAGTTTCATCAGGCGGGCATTCATGCCGGAGGCAGGCATAAAATCTGCTCTGGTCAGATGAACGATATCAATTCTGCGTAAAATCAGGAAACAGTAAACAGCGGAGAAGCTCTGTGCGATCACAGTTGCGATTGCTGCTCCTGCCACACCCCATCCGAAGCCTGCCACAAAAAGGATGTCCAGTGAGACATTCAGCACAGATGCGATGATCATTGCGGTCAGCGGTGTTTTACTGTTTCCCATAGCCCTTAGAGCAGAGGCAAACATATTATAGGCTGCTGTGGCGGGGATTCCACAGAAAATGATGCGCAGATATAACAGAGACATTCCGATAATATTGGAAGGTGTATGCAGCCCTGTTAATACCAGCGAAGCAAATGACTGGCTGAGAATCAATACTCCGGCTGCGATGAATGCGGTCAGCCGGTAACTGTGAGCCAGAGATTTACGCAGATTTTCGAAATCCTTTGCCCCATAATACTGGGAGAGTTGAATAGAAAATCCCTGAGTGAGTCCTGTGGATATTCCTGTGACAACCCACATCAGAAAGTCAACAGCACCCAGTGCGGCAAGAGCCTCCACACCTGCAACCTGGCCAACAACCATGGTATCCACCATTGTATAAAGCTGCTGACAGATATTTCCCAGCATCAGGGGAATTGCAAAAAGAATGATCAACCGTCCCGGTGAACCGGAGGTCATATCCTGAATCTTGGTTTTCATTAGTATAAAAGTTCCTTTCCGGAGCATATTTGAAAAAGTTTAGAAATGATTATTCGAATATGCCCTGATATTTACATTGATAATTTTACATCATTAACGTGAAAAATGAAATATAATATTTCATCAGAATGATATAAATTTATCAATACCTGCTATAAGCAGCATGTTGTTGAAATTATTATGCATAGCGCCTGAGAGGAGTTTTTGATTGCTATTTTTTAAAATACAGATATATAATAGAAGGCAAGTCTTTACGGAAGGAGACAAGAATTATGCTGAAAAGATTCAGTGAACTACTCGGCAACTGAGTTACCAGAGCATCTGAATTAAGGCGGGATACCGCCTTTTCAGGGTGCGTCCATGACACCACTACTGTTTGCTCTTTAGAGCTATACAGCTACTTTTATTATTTCTGGCGTTTTTAGTCCGGTTACGGACAGTTCCTTTCTCTCTCCGGATACGGAGAGATATTTTCTCAGGATGTTATATGCACCTACAGCATCTGCGTTATACTTCCGGTTTCTGTCCCTGTACAGTCCCCTTTGTTTTCGGTTGCATGGCTGTGCATATCTTTTTTCCACCTCTGGTGACAGCGGACTGCACTGGCTGGTATAGCTTTCTTCCTGTCTTACAAAACGGATCCCGTACATCTTAAGCTTATATTCCATCATGCTATAGAGCCTGTTATACGGCAGATTGTGGAACTTCTGGTTTGTTCTGTGTCCCAGGTCTTTTCCTTTCCGGATATTCCGGATATCCCCTGCCACAACACAGGTAATTCCCTGTTCACGGCAGTATTTTGCAAAGTATCTTGTGATCTTGTGTAGATAATCCGTTACCGAGTTCTGCTTTTTCTGATATAATCTGCGAATATGTTTTGATGTGACTGGATGTTTTATTCCCTTCACAGACTGCTGTCCATACCATTGTGCCTGCACCCTTGCAATCTCTTTATGAAAATATCTTTCCAATCTTTTACCTGAAACGGGTGCTCTTTGAACGGACGAAGACGCTCAATCTCAATTTCTATGATTCTTTCTTCGTTTTCTCCTGATTGTCTGTTTGGCTCAGCCATCTTGACTCCTTTCCTCCAGGATTCAGGACACTAAAAAATGCCTGCCTGGAACTTTTATAGATAGTAAAGTTCCAAACAAACATTGCTGTTTGACCATTAGCTGTAGCTAATAGAATTGAATACTGTTTCAGCTAATTTATGTTTGCAGGTTTGGGAGAGATTGTTTCTTTTCCCGCCTTTTCTCTGATTTACATTCCCAAATAAGGGGTGACAACAGAGCGGAACCCAAATGTTAGCTGGACTTCCTAAAACCCATGTTTGCAAACCGGTGATTTTGATTAGCTGTCAGCTAACAAAAATCGGATTGCGTTAGCTGGAAATTGATCATTTTGAATGGAATTTCATCTCACGAACGTGATTAGAAAATAACAAAAGCGTTCGTTGTCAGCTAATCCAGCTAACATTTTCGAACGCTTTGAAGCCCGTCGCCAAGAGGATTTGAACCTCCGACCCCTCGCTTAGGAGGCGAGTGCTCTATCCAGCTGAGCTATGACGACACATGCCGCAAACCCTTGATTTTACTGGGTTTCTAGGATTTCTCCCTTCGGCCATATATAAGATTATCAACTCTTTTTCGAGTTGTCAATCTACAGATTTTTTTGATTTGGTAACATTAGAACGTTCCCCAATTTGGGGAATGCTTTGTTGTCACCATTAGCATTTTTCAGAATAGATTCGAACTGAAAGTTGTTTTTCATTTTTTCCCTTTGGGGAATGCCTCGGCTTTCTCTTAGGAGGCGAGTGCTCTATCCAGCTGAGCTACGAGGACATATATGGTTGTGAAACATTTCGGATGCTTCCGGAAGTTTCACAACCATTATTTTACTATATTTATTTTGAAATTACAAGAATTAATTCCGTGTCTGGCAAACTCCTGTTACTTTGCCGGCAAAGCAGCGAAAGTAAAATATTCATCTCAGACCCCGAGATTTTTTTCAATAATGCAGCTGTCCCTGCAGCCAGATCGTTCCTTTAAAGCGGCGGCCAACTGCCGGCTCACCGAGAAGATCTTTGCTGTTGATGCAGACATCAAACTGCATATCGTTGCTCTCAATAGTCATCTGGCAGATTTCTTCGCCAGTCAGGATATTCTTAAATTTCATGATGTCCAGAATCTCGCCAAGTACATTGTACTGGTCACACTCAATTCCATATGGCATGAAATAGGAATCCACAATGGTTAAAATATCGTCAGTAACGATCCTCTGGGAGATCATGGAATACGTATCCATATCTTCCATTGTAAGGCTTTCCATTGCTTCCTCATCACCATTTCTTGCAGCCTCGATAAGATTCGTTCTGTTTTTGGCAAGCTCTCGCTCCACCTTTACAGCTTCTTTATCTTTCTGCACCGGAAAAAGGATCTTTCCTTCTGAAGCAAGACCGGAAACGGTTACAGGTCTGTTTCCGGGATCTTTCAGGCCTCTGCATTTTTCCTGCATATATTCTGCCGGATTCTGCAGATAAAAGATCATCGTCACACCAATACGAAGATCATCACATGCACCTGCATAAGATTCTTTCTCTGTATGACGTTCAACAGTTACTTTTTCCCTGGATGTGATTCCTGTTCCTCTGAAAAACGGGAAATAATATTCCACGTGAAACTCACCGTTCTCATCGTACTGACCACAAACGCTGATTCCACAGTCGCAGCCGTAATTCTTAGAAAACTGTACAAATACACCTTCCGGATGATTTTCCACGCAAACTTTTTCATCGTAGTTTGCGATCACATCACGGATGATCTCTTTTACTTCACTTCTTCTGGTAACCTGTGAAAAGCCAACGGCCTTTAAATAACTATGCACAAGAACACCTCCCTGAAAAAGCCTGCGTTTCTCTTACGCGCGTGTCTTTTTCTCAATCTTTGTCATACCGCCCATGTATGGCTGCAGAGCTTTTGGAATGCTTACAGAACCGTCTGCATTCAGGTTATTCTCCAGGAAAGCGATGAGCATTCTCGGAGGTGCTACTACTGTGTTATTTAATGTATGTGCAAGATATTTCTTACCATCTTTTCCGTTTACACGGATCTTCAGACGACGTGCCTGTGCATCACCAAGGTTGGAGCAGCTTCCTACCTCAAAGTATTTCTTCTGACGTGGGGACCATGCCTCAACATCAAGAGATTTCACCTTAAGGTCAGCGAGGTCACCGGAGCAGCACTCAAGTGTACGAACCGGAATATCAAGAGAACGGAACAGATCTACTGTATTCTGCCACAGTTTGTCGAACCACATTTTGCTCTCCTCTGGCTTGCAGACAACGATCATCTCCTGTTTCTCGAACTGATGGATACGGTAAACACCTCTCTCCTCAAGTCCGTGAGCACCTTTCTCTTTACGGAAGCATGGAGAATAGCTTGTAAGTGTTTTCGGAAGCTCTTCCTCCGGAATGATCTGGTCAATGAATTTACCGATCATGGAATGCTCACTTGTACCGATCAGGTAAAGATCCTCACCCTCGATTTTGTACATCATAGCGTCCATCTCAGCAAAGCTCATAACACCTGTAACAACGTTGCTTCTGATCATGAAAGGCGGTACACAGTAAGTAAATCCACGATTGATCATGAAATCTCTTGCGTAGGAAATTACTGCGGAATGAAGACGTGCGATGTCTCCCATCAGATAATAGAATCCGTTACCTGCAACACGTCTTGCGCTGTCAAGATCGATTCCGTCAAAGCTCTCCATGATATCTGTATGATATGGAACTTCGAAATCCGGAACAACCGGCTCACCGAATTTCTCGATCTCTACGTTCTGGCTGTCATCTTTACCGATCGGTACCGAAGGATCGATGATGTTCGGGATTACCATCATGTCTTTCAGAAGCTCTTCCTCAACCTCTTTCTCTCTCTGGGAAAGTTCCTCGATACGTGTTCCGGATGCAGCAACCTGTTTTTTAACCTCTTCTGCCTCTTCTCTTTTTCCCTGGCCCATAAGAGCACCGATCTGTTTGGAGATCTTGTTTCTCTCAGCACGGAGAGCCTCAACCTCCTGCTTAATCTCTCTGTTCTCTTTATCAAGTTCGAGAACCTTGTCAACCAGCTCCAGTTTGCTGTCCTGGAACTTGTTGCGGATATTCTGTTTTACAACCTCCGGATTCTCTCTCACAAACTTAATGTCTAACATGATATTCCTCCTGTATTAAAAATATTCTTATTTTTGTTCCTTCTCAATCTCACCAAGTCCGAAGTTTACAGCTTTTCTCAGAGCTTCCACTTCTTCCTGGCTGAGGACAACATAGGACTCACCTTTTACAATCTCCTTTAAATAAAGAAAACAGTTGTCACGGCTGTGAACCGCATTCAGGATCAGACCTGTGTTATTCTTATCAAGAAGCGCCAGCGCAAAACTGAGTTTTCCGCCTACATCATCAAAGGCATCATACTTCTCAACTCCATATTTGCTGAACATTACATTCAGATTTTTTTTGATAAAGCTGATGTCATGATCATGATCTTCCTTTGCCTCATACAGCCGGTCGATCTGTGCAAATTTTCTTACAAAAACTTTTTCCAGTGACTGTGCATCTCCGCCTCTCATAAACAGCTTATATTTCCGTTCCAGGCGGCTCAGACGCATATTGCTGCTCACCACATTAATCAGAAGAATGATGGTAAGGATCAGCAAAATAATGATCACAATCCCGGAATCAATTCCTATGCTTTCAAAAATCCCGCTCATTCTGCCTCCTATCTGATAGATTCGAACAGATCAATGATCCTCTCCAGTTCATCCCTGGAATAATATTCAATTTCAATTTTACCTTTGTTGTTTTTCTTTCGCTGAATGGATACCTTTGTTCCCATGATGCCTTTCATTTTTTCTTCCAGGCTTTCATAAATGGCATCTTCTGCGGTATTTCTCTCTGTTTTCTCTTTCTTTGCCGGGGAAACCAGATTTTTTACAAGTTTTTCCGTCTCACGGACACTGAGTTTCTCGTCAAAAACCTTCATGGCTGTATTTTCCTGAAGGGTTTCATCGGAAATTCCCAGAAGTGCTCTTGCATGGCCTGCAGAAATCATATCTGCAATCACCATTTCCTGCACTTTTGAAGTAAGCTTCAGAAGACGCATGGAATTGGTTACCGCTGTTCTGCTCTTGGCAACTCTGTCTGCGATTTCATCCTGTTTCAGGTGAAACTCTTCCATCAGACGTTTGTAGGCCATTGCTTCCTCTATAGGGTTCAGATCTTCCCGCTGAATATTCTCAATCAGAGAAATCTCCACGATCTCCTGGTCCGTAAACTCTTTTACCACAACCGGAACTTCCTTAAGACCAGCCATCTTGGCTGCTCTCCAGCGACGCTCTCCTGCTATGATCTCAAAATAATCCTTCTTATCTGATACCAGCAGCGGCTGAAGAACGCCATACTGTTTGATAGACTCAGAAAGTTCCATCAGTGCGTCCTCATCAAAATGCCTTCTCGGCTGATTCAGATTCGGTTCCACACTGGAAATTTTTACAAGACGTTCTGCCGCAGGTTTTTCCTGTGCTTCTGTTTTTTCTTTCTTAACTGTGGATCTTGTCCTTTTTGCGGTTTCCTTTGACGGTCCACCGGCTTTATTAGGAATCAGTGCATCCAGACCTCTTCCAAGACCTCCTGTTTTTCTCGCAGCCATTATTCGCCCTCCCTGCTGATAACTTCTTCTGCCAGAAGACGGTAGCTTTCTGCTCCTGTAGATCTTGAATCGTACAGGTTAATTGGTTTTCCATAGCTTGGAGCCTCTGCAAGTCGTACATTTCTCGGAATGATCGTTTTGTATATATTCTGATCCAGGTTTTCTTTTACATTCTCTACAACCTGGAGTGACAGATTTGTTCTGGCATCATACATGGTGAAGACCACGCCTTCGATTTTCAGACGTTTATTCAATCTGTCTCTCACCAGTTCGATGGTATGTATCAGCTGTGACAGACCTTCCAGTGCGTAATATTCACACTGAATCGGCACCAGAACAGAAGTTGCCGCCGTCAGGGCATTGATTGTCAGCATGCTCAGTGACGGCGGACAATCCATGATTATGTAATCATATTTCCGACGCAGTTTGTCAGTAATCTTTTTCAGGATATATTCCTTATCCTCAAGATCTACCAGCTCAATCTCAGCACCGGAAAGATTCATATTCGATGGTATCAGGTCAACATTATCTACTACGTTTTTTATAATGGTATCTTTGGTCTCTGCTTCTCCAAGCAGCAGCTCATAAAGGGTATTTTCTACTGCATTCTTGTCTGCACCAAGTCCACTTGTGGTATTTCCCTGCGGATCTATGTCAATGGCAAGAACCTTTTTCCCTTTTTCAGCAAGGCAGGCCGATAAATTAATCGCCGTTGTTGATTTTCCAACCCCGCCTTTCTGATTGGCAACTGCAATGATTCGTCCCATTTTACCCCTCCTTTTTTGTATTTTTTAAGGGATTTTTACTCATTGGATACCATTATAACACTTTTATTTTTAAACCGCCACATAATGTTTCACGTGAAACAATAGAAAATGGGTTTTGAATTATTTTATTTATTGTATAGTATACCCAAACCACAGTGCTCTTAAACTGCCCTTACAATACTCTGTTTTATTGCAAAACCACAGATGATTCTTCTCAGGGCAATGATTCCACTTCTCTCTTACAGTACTATAGCAGTTCCAGGAATGCCTCAAAAAGATCGGTCCCATACGTAATCTCCGTAATGATTCCACCTCCCTCCCACAGTATTTTTACTGTAATGCCACAGAACTGAACGCCAGCGTTTTTACCGGATTTTGCCTTACAATATGCTTGCTGTTCTTACTGCAAAACTGACCGCGCGTATTTCAGTACCTGCATGGCAGTTTTTTACATTTCTTACAATATGCAGCTCTTACTGCCTGGCACGTTCTGTTATGCATTTATGAATGCAATTATTTCATATTTTATTATCAGCAATTGCTGCTCTTTTTCAGCGTATATGCCCCCAAGTTTGTCACCATTTAACCAAATCAAGTAAGTCCCCTGCGGGGTTGCGAAAAACAATAAGCAGTGGGTGGGGGACTTGCTTGTATCAGGAGGAGTGCAAGCTCCTCCTGATAAACTGCGGAGCAGCTATTTGGTGTAGAGCTACGTAGCGAAGCGGATTGCGAATATCCGCTTGACCTGAATCAAGTAAGGCCCCACCCTCTGCTTATTTCTTTTCGCAATAGAATCAGGAGACTTACTTAATTCGATTGGATAGATAAAATCATTTACATTTGTCATGTAGTTATGTCTTGCTTCTATATATCAAATTACTCAAACGCCTCTCTATTTCCCTTCAGGATAAAAGCAAAAACAACTGATACTACGATGAAGAGCGAAATGTTGTAAAAGATTTTTTGGTATCATTTTAGAAAATATAATGGCATATTTTGATATATAGCAAAATGAAACAGCGATTTTTGGCGTATTTTAGGGATGTCTGATTTTTGCCATTTTTATCATTTTTATATAATATATAGAAACTACAAGTTACTAAAAACGCTTATTTTACAAGCGTTTTATCGCTAGTATAGTTGAATTTATATTGTACAGGAAAAGCGTATTATTTTTTCATTTTAACCAGCAAGTTTCATTTTGTGCTATTCCTTTTTCCTGGTTATACGCCGCGAAGCGGCGTATTTATATTTTTTATTTCCGAAATATCCCATTATGTATTATTTGTCTCCTGTCCTCGTCAAAACCAGCTCAAACATAGCAGAAACACAGCAAAATAACAGCTCTCAGGCGCCCTAAAACGCCTCTTTTTTTCTATATATGGGCCGTCAAGTGGATATTCGTAATCCGTTTCGCTGCCTGCCCATAGCCGAATAACTACTTCGTAGCTTATCAGGAGGCATGTAGGCCATCCAGATCATTGTTAAGCAGGCATTTGCAGCAAAAACAGCATTATTTTTTCTATTTTTTTCGTATCTTTCATCGTATTTTTAACCAAATCAAGTAAGTCCCCTGCTTCAATTGTGAAAAGCAATAAGCAGTGGGTGGGGATTTGCTTGTATCAGGAGGAGTGCAAGTTTCTCCTGATAAACTGCGGAGCAGTTATTTGGTTATGAGCAGGCAGCGAAGCGGATTGCGAATATCTGCTCGACTGCGTGCAGGTGCACATGACGGTGTTTGGGTGTTTTTGTGCATTTTTATATATGTACTATAAATCGTACACATATATTATTGCGGTACTATAAACCGTACTTTTATATCGTTTTTAGCGTTAAACCTTCGTATTTTGACGTATTTCTTTTTTCATTTCCCACCTTCGCAGAAAAGTCCGATATATTGGACATATGTTTTTTCTTTTCTCATTCCATACTACTATCCCTTTTGTCAAATATCATTTTTTCTTTTCAAAATCTTTATGAATTCCCCCCTTGTTCTTCTTCTCTTATTCTCAGCTTATCTCTTTACACTATCGCCATATAATTTATCGATAAAAATCTCCGACCCTACTCCATACCCCCGCAGATGCAGGCACGTTTGCGTTTAACTTAATCTTGCCGCTCTATTTCCTGAAATGCTATAATACAATCACGAACAATCTATCTATATCGAAAGGAATATTTCTATCATGAATCCAACCAACAAAGATCAGGCAAAGGCTCAATTAGATAAAACGCTTCAGGGAAATGACAAAATCGAAACTGCAATCGCTGCTCTCCAGCAGGATGCCACTGAAGAAATGCTGGCGCACGTTCTCACGGTAATTCGTCGCAGAATGAAAGAGTATGCTCAGCTGATCGTAGCTGTAGAACCACCAAAAGGTGATGGAAAGATTAATCTCCAGGCTATAAAAACCGGTGATGGAAAACAATGGTGGGCTGCTTTTACCAGTTTTGACGAAGAATTAAAAGGCAGCAGCCAGATCATGTCTACTTTCACAGCAGACATTGACAAAATTTTTCACGCAGCACTCCAGGAACCATCTATTGAAGGAGTAATCATCAATCCCTGGAACCGCACTATTATGCTGAATAAAACTTTAATCAATATTATTCTGGGAAATCCTGTATAATTTGACTCTCTGTATCCACAACCACAGCTATGGCAAGTGAAAACCGGCAGAGTATTTATTCACTCATAAACTGTGGTGCAATTTATTCGGTGCAGAGCTACGAGCAATGCGAGATGCAAATATCCGCTTGTCCAGTAGATAGCTGCACCTCCGTAAATAACTACAGCATCTATGGCATAATTGCTTTACATTTGTCAAAAAAAATCTCCTGCCTCTCACTAAGTGAAGCGGATATTCGCAATCTGCTTCACTACTTGCTCATAACCGAATAATTAACTACTTCGCAGTTTATCAGAAATTGCTTACACTCTTCCTGATACAATCAATCCCCCTGCTTATTGCTTTTCGCAATTGAAGCAGGGGACTTACTTGATTTGGTTAAAAAAGGAACTATTTGCCTGTATTACATGCAATATATGTTTCACGTGAAACATACACTGTAAAACAGTCAAGTAAATAAATTCATCCGCATTTATTACTTACTCATAACCGAATAACTGCTTCACGGTTGTATCAGGACCTGCTTGTGTTCCTGATACAACCTCATCCCTCCACACACCACATTTTGTTTCTCGTAGCTTCACAAGGAGATGGGAACTTTCCTGATTCGATATAAAAAATATCGCTCATTTTCTATCTTGTTTCACATGTTACCTTCCTTACTCCAATCTACAAAAGCATTGTAAATTTTCCACCAATAGCGTATAATAAAAGCCAGAAAATATTCAGAAAAATACCATCAGATCAGTGAATTTTAGTGCATCGAACAGTATTTTCCCAAATCATTTAATACGAATTTCAGGAGGCTTTCAATGAAGAAAAACGGACATAAACTACTTACTCTTGCTGCTTTATTAGGAACAGCCACAGGAGTTATTCATATTACAAATCGTTTTATAGATGCCACATCTCAGCTTAAAGATATGCTGGAGCAACCACATGGTAAAACATATGACTGGCGTTTTGGAAAAATCCACTATACAAAGCAGGGACATGGTTCTCCACTGCTTCTCGTTCACGATATAATGCCAGGCGCATCTGGCTATGAATGGAATGCCGTTGAAAATCAGCTGGCAACAGAACATACCGTTTACACGATTGATCTTTTGGGCTGTGGACGCTCTGAAAAGGCAGAGATTACCTACACAAATTTTGTATTTGTGCAGCTTCTCTGCGACTTTGTTAAGAATGTAATTCACGAAGAAACAGATATTATTGCCAGTGGTTTTTCCGGTTCTTTTGCAATCATGGCATATCGTAATAATTCCGACTATATTCGCAAGATCATGCTTGTAAATCCACCAAGTCTCAGTTCACTGAAGCAGGCCCCATGTGAAGACAATAAATTATTCAAACACATAATCGAACTTCCTGTCTTCGGAACACTGATCTATCATATCGCATGTGCACGTGAGGCTATCAGCAGCATGTTTATGGAACAGTTATTTTATAATCCGTTTCACGTGACCGATACACTTGTAGATACTTATTATGAATCCGCGCATAAAGGTGGTTCCAACGCCAAATATCTCTATTCCAGCTATATTGGCAAGTATTTGAATATCAGCATCAACAACGCAGTTGAATCTTCTGATGCCTGCATTTATATCATTTCCGGCAAAAAAGAGGCTTCTGGTTCTCTCATTGCCGAAGAGTATCAGAAACTGAATTCTTCTATTGAAACTGCAACAATTCCTGATACCAGACATCTTCCTCACATCGAAGATCCTGAGCATTTTCTGGAGCAGGTATCAATTTTTCTGTAAACAAAAAAGCTCCTGCTTGCAGGATTCTCCTCCTGCGGCAGATTGCTTCAGCGGCATAATTGGCATAATTTCTCTCCGGCGCAGCGTGATCCTGCCCGGAGATTTTTTTGTGTCATTGGAACATTACGGAGTAATCACCTATGGCATAAAAAAATGGGGTTGTCACATTGTGATATGCTACCCTCATATAGGACAATGAAATATAAAAGTCCTATATGGAGGCAACAATTGTCAGTGCGACAACCCCATTTTCGTATTTTATTTATTATTGTTTCACGTGAAACATCAGCTCTTATTTTATCTTAAAGCCTGTTCCAAATACATATGTGTTGTATTATCAATCAGCTTATGGGTAAGCTCTGCCATATGCTGTGTAGATTCCTGGTTTTCAGAAGAGAGCCATGTCTTGATCATTCCTACACATCCATTCAGACAAAAGGCGTACGCATACTCAATATCCCGATTATTCTTAGGCAAACGAATAGACAGACGATGCAGAACTGTATCCGCAATCAGCTTTTCGATTCGGCTGACAAACGCCATATCCCCATTTTTTCCGAGCAGTGCAATACAAATATCCTTATTATTATCCAAAATTGTAAAAATCTGCTCAATAAACGGATAAGAACTCTCCTTATTGTTAAGAGGATCAAGCGGATAATCTTCTACTAAATGAGAAACTTCATCCATCAGTTCCGCCTCAATAGATTCTAACATCTGGTAAATATCTGTATAATGAAGATAAAACGTGGAACGGTTGATATCTACTTCTTCCACCAGTTCTTTCACAGTAATCTCTTTAATACTCTTCTTCTGCATAAGACGTGCTAATCCTGCTCGAAGCTGTGCTTTTGTTTTCCGTACTCTTCTATCAACTTTTTCGGCCATTTTTCTTTTCCCCCTGTTATTCCGTAAAGCTATAATAAGTAAAGCGGACATTCGCATTCTACTCTACTTCATGTTCATAAATTACCATATAGTCAAGCGGATATTCGCAATCCGCTTCGCTACTTGCTCATAACCAAATAACTGCTCCGCAGTTTATCAGGACTTGTTTGTACTCCTCCTGATATAAGCAAGTCCCCACTCATTACTTATTGCTTTTCGCAATCCCGCGGAGAGGGCTTCCTTGATTCGGTCATTTTCTCTCAACTATAGTATTTCTGGAATTACTATAATATCATGTTCGTGTCTGCAGCCATAAAAATCATCTTTCTGTATTAGACATTTTTCGCATTTATGTCCATTAATATACATTCAGTAAATATTTAATGGTTGTATCTATGTTTTGTGTTTAGTATAATACATCACGTAAAGAAAATCAACACTTTGTTTGATAATGGATTTGAGAGCTATTAATAGAATTCAGTATGTTTAATAGATTTTGAAGCCATTACTGGAATAAAGTTTGATTAAGCAACTAAGCTTTATATAAAACTAAATAAAGAAAGGGATAGGTAAAATGATCAAAGACGAATGGAAAAGCCTACTTCGTAACAAGCTCATGCTTATCGTTGTAATCGCTATCATCGTTATCCCGCTCATCTATGCAGGCCTGTTTCTGAAATCCATGTGGGATCCTTACGGAAGCGTGGATAACCTGCCGGTGGCCGTGGTAAACGAAGACAAACCAGTTGAGTATAATGGCAAGACGCTAAGTATAGGTAAGGATATGGCGGATGAGCTGAAAGACAACGACTCAATGGCATTCAACATTGTAGACAGCAAAACAGCAGAGGACGGTCTGGCAAACGGAACCTACTACATGGTTATCACAATTCCGGAAGACTTCTCCGCAAATGCAGCTACTGTAATGGATGATAACCCCAAGCAGATGGAGCTGACATATCAGACCAATCCGGGAACCAACTACATCGCTTCCAAGCTCAGTGAAACAGCAATGCTGAAGCTTCGCGACAACATCGCCTCCCAGGTTACAGAAACCTATACAGAAACCGTTTTTGATTCTATCTCAGAAGCAGGTGACGGAATGCAGGAAGCTGCTGACGGATCCGGAAAACTTGAAGACGGACTGACTACAGCTGCTGATGGTAACAAAACCATTACCAAGAACCTGAAAAAACTTTCCACAAGTACTCTTACATTCGTAAGCGGTGCTGACAGTCTCACAGAGGGACTTAAGACATACACCGATGGTGTAGCTCAGGTTAACGACGGAGCCAAGAGTCTGGATGATGGAGCAAAACAGCTTGACAGTGGTGTTGCTACTCTCACCAACAAGGTACCGGAGCTTACAACCGGTGTTGACACTCTGGATAAAGGTGTGAAACAGTACACCGCAGGTGTTGATCAGTTGAATGAAAACTCCGATGCACTGAAAAGCGGTGCAAGCAGCCTGGAATCCGGTGCCAAAGCTTTAAGCGAAGGTATCAATACTCTTTCCAGTGGTGCTACAAAGTATGTCAGCGGTGCAGATACTCTGGCTGATGGAACAACCGCTTATGTAAAGGGTGCACAGGAACTGGCAGACGGCGCTAAACAGCTCTCCGCTCTGGAAAGCCTTGGAGATGTTTCTGATGGTATCGCTCAGTTAAATACCGGCGTTACAAAAGGAACTAAAGATTCTCAGTCTCTGGTATCCGGAACTGCAGCTCTGGAAGCAGGAACCAAAAAACTTAACGACACTGTTTCTGCTCTGAAGGGAAGCACTACTGAAGAATCCTTCAAACAGCTTTCCAGTGGCCTTACAAAGGCTCAGAAAGGTATGGAATCTGCTTCCGCCGGTATGACTAAGGCTCAAACTGGTATGGAATCCGCTTCCGCAGCCATGACTCAGGGTGCGTCAGCTGTTACCGGTCAGATCGTACCTGGTCTTAACAGTGCAGCAAGTGCTCTTACTGATGCAAGTACAATGCTTTCTTCCAAAGCAGAGGGTCTTGGTACTGCATTTGGTGGAATGAAAGCTCAGATCAGTGCAGTAAGCTCCGCAATGGATACATACGGACAGACAACAACTTCAACACTTAATGACGCAAACGGAAGAATTGATGCCGCACAGCAGGCTATGAACTCTGCTGTTGCAGAACTTCAGGCAATTCAGAGCGCACAGGATGAAGATGGAAAAATTTCCGCTGAAAGCCTCAGCAATGTGATCAATACTCTGTCCGGTGCTGCCGGAAGCGCTTCTCAGGTAGATACTTCCTTTGCAGCCGGATATTCTGATCAGGTTTCCCAGTTGGGCGTTGTAAATGGTGAAATTGATGCAGTTCAGGGAGAACTTGGAGATGCACTTTCACAGCTGAACAGCAAAACTGAGGATATTAAGAGCAGTGTACAGACTCTGACAGGTGCTGCAGCAACTTTGAACCAGCTTGCAGACGGACTGACAAGTGGTGCTACAGAAATGAGCAATGGTGCAGCAGAAATGGGCAGCGGTGCTACAGAAATGGGCACAGCCGCTACTACAATGGGCGCAGTTGCAGGTCAGCTTCCTACAGATATGATCTCTCAGCTTTCCGCTGTTACACAGCAGCTGTACGCGGGTGCAACAGCTGTAAATACCGGAACAAAAACTGTTTCCGCCGGACTTCAGAAACTGGAGACTGGTACCGCAGCTTTCCCGAAAGCAGCCGCCGGAATCAAAGCTCTGAACGATGGATTTGATAAATTAACCGCAAACAACAAGAAACTTACTGATGGCGCAACAAGTCTGAAAAAAGCAGGAAAACAGATCACAAGCGCACTTCCGCAGGTGAAATCCGGTGCAGGTCAGCTTGCCGATGGTTCTGAAACACTGACTACAGGAATTAAGACATACACAGATGGCGTCGCTAAACTGGCCGCTAACAGTTCTGCTCTTACAAGCGGTACCAGTCAGCTTTCCACTGGAGCTAAAACTCTTTCCAGCGGTGCTACTACTCTTGCAAACGGAACTAAGACATTAGCAAACGGTACCTCAACTCTTCTCAGTGGTACCAAGAAACTTGTAAGTAACAACAGCACTCTGAACAATGGTGCGAAACAGCTTGCAGATGGTGCTGCTCAGATCCAGAGTGGTTCCTCTCAGCTGTATGATGGTTCCAAGAAACTTGGAAGTGGTATGAAAGAACTGAAAGATGGTTCCAAGACATTAACCACAAGCCTCAGTGATGGAGCTAAAACAGTTAAAGATAACTCAGCAAGTGATGAAACAATTAAAATGTTCGCAACACCTGTTGTGAGCGATGAAACAAAACTTACCGATGTTCCGAATAACGGACACGCAATGGCACCTTATATGATGTCTGTAGGCCTCTGGGTTGGTGCACTGGCATTCTGCCTGATGTATCCTCTGGCTCAGTATAAAGGCAAACTGAAATCCGGTTTTGCATGGTGGGCAAGCAAAGCTTCCGTACTTTATCCGGTAGCAATGCTTCAGGCAATCTGTCTGATCCTTCTGTTACATGCATTTAACGGATTCACCCCTGCTGAGATGGGCAAGACAGTTCTCTTTGCCTGCCTCGCAGCAATGACCTTTACATCTATGATGTACTTCTTCAACATTACACTTGGTAAAGTAGGAAGTTTCCTGATGCTGGTATTCATGGTCGTTCAGCTTGCAGGATCTGCCGGTACTTATCCGGTCGAGATTTCTCCTGCATTTGTTGCAAAGATTCACGCATACCTGCCATTCACTTACACAGTTGATGCATTCCGTGCAACGATCAGTGGTGGCAGAAGCATTACTACTTCTGTAATTGTACTGGCTGTACTGTTTGTGATCTTCACGGTCCTGACAATCCTTCAGTTCAATCACATGGCCAAGAGAAAGAAAGAAGAAAAAATCGTTCTCTTCGACTGGCTGGAAGAAAGAGGTCTTGCTTAACTAATATGTAACTGACAGAAGCTCCCCCGAACCTTCTGTTGGATATAAAAAAAATAAAACCTGTACGGTGGACTGAAAAACCACTGTACAGGTTTTTTTATTATAGAAAGCCCCGGAACTCCTGATCCATGGAATTCCGGGGCTTAGTTTTATTTTTCACTTTTCCGCCTCAGCCGTTGGTGTTGCTGTGGCTTCTGTTTTTGATTCACCGTTTATCAGTGTCTCATATGCATTAAACATTTCTTTTACCGTCATTTTGTTTACGAGAAATACTTTGTTTCCAACGACAGCTGCGTAATAGTTTGTGTCATATGTGTAGAAGGTAACGGTTGTCTGGTTCTTATCAGAGTCTGTGAATACAGCAGTCATCTCCGGGTCTGTAGCCGGTGTATAAGCGTCCGTCAGTCTCTTCTGGCCTGCCATATTTATCAGCTTGTTATAGAAAGTGGTAAAGGTTGTACTTTCTATCTCCTTACCATCCAGCTGATAAGTCGTTGTCTCTTTGTCATTGCCGTCATCATCTTTGGATGTTTCACGTGAAACATTTACAGTATTTGTTGCGCCGCCGTAAGTAACCTGAAGCTGATCCAGATTTTTTACAGACAGATAATTGACGATCAGTGACCAGAGATCTGATGGTGCTTTGTCAATAACTGCGCTCAGAGTATCCGCGGACATTGTATAAATATGTTTGTTATCCACAGTTACATATCGACTGCCATCACTTGCTTCATCGCCAACGTAGATAACAAGTTGTTTATCTACTGTTGTTGTCTTGGTATCCTCTGAAGAACTGCTGTCATCAGAAGCATCCGTGCTGTCAGAACTATCTGTCGAACTGTTTTCTGCTGAAGCTTTATCATCAGTACTGTCGACACTCTCAGAATCACTCTCAGAGGCTGTAGAATCCTTTTCTGAAGAATCTGTACTGTCTGAGCTGTCATCCTTCACCTCTTCCTGATAATCCACTGTAATCGTCGCATACGGCTTATCAAGGCCATACTGTGAAAGATCCTCTGCATTATAATTTACAAACTGATCATATGCAAAATTTCCAAGTCCGGAGGTTACATTTCCTGCTGCTGTAGTATCCGCAGTTTCTTTATCACTGCTTCCATCGCTGGAAACATCCCAGGTAGCTCCATCAGAATTTTCTTCCAGAACATAGGAATCTTTATCCTCGCTTACCTGGATTTTCTTTACTGTGGAAGAATCAATTGTCGGGAAATCTTCTCCCTGTGCATAATCGTAAAGAGATTTCATAAACGGAGTGACCGTATCTGCCGCTACTACATACACAGTACTGTCATCATCATCTTTGGAAATGTAATACTGATTCGTGGAAGTATTCTCATCTCCGATATTAAACTTGGTTGTGCCATCACTGGTATCAACGGTCACCGTATTGGACGGGGAATCCAGTCCATATTCGGTAAGATCGTCTACTTTTTTCAGAACCCTGTCAGCTTCCACCTTTTCGATGGCGGAAGCTGCAGAATCCAGAGTTGTCTGATTTACAGGGAAAGCAGTCTCATCTTTTTTCACCCAGGAATCATCTTTTTTCTCAAAGGTAGTTTCCTTCTTGTCTACGATAAATTCCAGAGATTTGATGTCATCCGTTTTCACGGAAAACACTTCTGTTTTGCTTTCCTCCTCACTGCTGCTCTCTGTCTTTTCCTCTTTGGATACGTAGGTATTCAGTCCCACATACGTACCACCTAGAACTGCCAGAACAACAACAGCTGAAACAAGTTTGGTTGATTTTTTCATTATGCTTTTCTCCTCTTAAGCCAGATTAAAAATCCTGCAACAAGGAACACTCCCGGGATCAGACCAATAGTACAGATCTTCCAGAAGGCCGCATCATAATCCGTTACGGTCAGGCTTGTAGACTCAAGGCTCTTGGATGGGATGGAAACGGAATTGCCGTCATCTGTGCTGGTCATCCAGTTTAAGGACTCCAGAAGAAGTTTTTCATTTCCGCCGGATACCATCTGGTTTACCTGACTCTCCATCAGATTTGCTGTGGAATAGTAAACGATCTGTGTTTCCTTGTCATCATCCAGTTTCTCAGTAATGGCAACACCAAGATCAAACGGGCCGTCTACATCTCCGTCTTCTTTCTCGATATTGCTGCTCTGCATGTTTGTCTTAGAGTAAGCCTGGTCAGAAGTTGTCAGGATACTGTCAATCGTTACGGTATCTCTTACATCATCTGTTTTCTGAATACCCTGTGCATATGGAGCCAGTACATAAGAGCCTGCGGAAGCGGTCTCAGAGCTTGCATCTGTGCTGTTAACAGTCGGTACCAGATAATACGGCATCTGCATTCCATAATGCTGGCTGTCGCCCTCAAATACGATTCCTGCTGCACGCTTTACGCCATAATTTTCAAGGACAGCATCGAAGTTCGGCAGATCATCCTGTGTATAATCAGAGAAGATCATGGCCTTTCCGCCCGCCTCCAGATAATCCAGGATCTCTGTTTTTTCTTCCTCGGAAATATCGCTCGTCGGAGATACGATCATCAGGCAGTCAGCATCGTCCGGAACTTTTCCTTCTGTGAGAAGGTTCAGATCCTTGATATCAATGTTGGCTTTCTGGATATCCTCTTTAAAGCTGGAATCCAGATCTTTTTCGCCATGTCCGGATAACGTGTACATGATCGGAAGGTTCTCGGATGTCACATATCCGATAGCACTTGTGATCTGTCCCTCACCGTCAAATCCGGTCGTGGTCTGCTTCCAGGTATTGTAGTCTACAGAAGTAGAATACATATCGTTGTAATTGATAACTTTGTTTCTGTCTCCGCAAACTACGATCAGGCTGTTTGATGCAAGATCATCGCTTGTATATTCAGAAGCAAATTTCGGATTTACAACCGGATCTTTTACTTCAACTTTAATATGTTTGGACTCATCTTTATAGCGTGACAGCAGGTTGGAAATCGTATCATCCTCAGAGCCGCTTGGCGCGATCTGGTAAATGGTCACATCTTTATCCAGTGCTTTCAGCACTTTCTCTGTCTCATCACCGATGGTATAAAGCTTGGATGAACTTACATCCAACTGCGAATATTTAGACGGGATTGCACCTACGATCATATTGATCACAACTACGATCACGATAAAGATCGCTGCCATAGCCATGCTGTAAGTACCATTTTTAATATGCTTTTTACTGATAGTGCCTACCAGTTTTTTCGGATCTGGTTTATGTTTCTTTTTCCCGGAATCCTGCGCAGTTTCTGTCTCTACTGCCTCGCTTTTATTTTTCTTGAATTTCTCACTGAATTTCATTTCCATTCACCCCCTAGTTCCAGCGTCTCTTCTGAATGGACTGCATGGTGAGAAACAGACAGATTGCAACGACAGAGATAAAATATACGATTCCTGTCACGTCAAACACACCGTTTGTAAAGTTCTCATAATGTCCGCTCAGATTAAATACATTCAGTACTTTCTGGATACCACCCTGGAAAATACTTGATTTTACAACGTATACGATCACAAGGGCAACTTCTCCTACAACTCCGATCACTGCAGAGATCAGAACATTTTTGATCATGGTATAAATGATAATTGCGATCGCCACGATCAGAAGTCCGAATGCCACTGCCGTTGACATGGAAGTCTGTGAGAAAAATGAGGAAATTCCATTCATCATATAGAAAGCAAACAGAAATACAAAAGTAAGTACTGCTGCAATTACCTGGCTTTCCGTAAGTGCTGACATAAATACACCAATTGCCAGATTCGCACATCCAAGAAGGAAAAATCCCAGGATTCCTGTATATGCGGAAGCATAGGAAATGGTTCCAAATTTACTCATGATCAGTGGATAAAAGCACATGATCACAACCGGAATGGCAAATACGGCTACCAGTGCAAGGTATTTTCCAAATACGATATCCCACACAGATATCGGCGCTGTCAGAAGCAGCTGATCTGTTTTTTGTTTACGTTCTTCTGCAAGTACACGCATGGAAAGGATCGGCACACCGATCAGGAACACGAAGGTCAGTGCGCTTAATGTAGATTCAAATTTTGAATAACCTGCTGAGAGCTGATATGCGGAAAAATAAATTCCAGTCAGCACCAGGACAAAAAATATGAAGAGATATCCAACCATGGAGGTCAGATAGCTTTTCAGTTCTCTTTTAAAAATTGCTGTCATGACTGATCCCCCTCTTTTTTATCTGAAGCTTTCTCCGTTTTCTCAGATTTTTCTGTTTCCGAAGATTTATCTTCTACCGGTTTCCACTGTGATCTTTCCTGTTTCCCGGTGGATTTCTTTTTTTCTCCTTCGGTAAGCTCAAGGAATACATCCTCAAGAGAAACTCTCTTAACCTGCATCTCGTAGATCGGGCAGTTTGCTTTTGCCATAGCATAGAAAACTTTTTCGCGGATATCCACATTTTCCTGAATGGAAACTTTTGTTTTCCACAGTTCTTCGTCGCTGTCGTAGGACATTTCCACACCGGTAACGCCTTCGATCGTTTCCAGATCTTTTCGGATGGTATCTTTCTCGCCTTTTACTTTCATAAGGAGACTGTTGGAACCTGCTGCCAGACGTTCCAGATTGTCCGGCGTATCACTGGCTACCAGTTTTCCGTGTGAAATGATCAGAACGTAATCACATACTGCTCTCACCTCGGAAAGGATATGAGAACTTAAGATAACCGTATGTTTCTGTTTCAGGCTTTTGATCAGGTCACGGATCTCGATGATCTGCTTCGGGTCAAGTCCTACTGTAGGCTCATCCAGGATGATCACTTCCGGATATCCAAGGATCGCCTGTGCAAGGCCAACTCTCTGGCGGTAACCTTTGGAAAGGTTTTTGATCAGACGGTCTTTCATGTCTGTGATCTTTACCATATCCATGACTTCTTTTATCTGTTTGTCTTTCTGGTTTCTTGGGATTTTTTTCAGATCAGCCGCAAATTTCATGTACTCAAGAACAGTCATGTCAAAATAGAGTGGCGGCATTTCCGGCAGATAGCCGATACATTTCTTGGCTGCCTCCGGTTCTTCCAGAATGTCATGACCATCGATCATTACTTTTCCCTCTGTGGAAGCAATGTATCCTGTGATCATGTTCATTGTTGTTGATTTTCCTGCACCGTTGGGGCCCAGGAATCCGTAAATTTTCCCCTTTTCGATCTGAAAGGAAAGATGGTCAACGGCTGTATGATCGCCGTATTTTTTGACCAGATTACTTACTTCGATCACTTTACTCTCCTCCTTTTATTCTCCGGGAAATACTTTTTCAATTCTTGATTTCCCATCTTATAAGATGCCAGAGGCAAAAGGTCGTAAAACAGAGGCCCTTTGACTCTGGCGTCTTTTCAATAGAAAATGCCCCTGGATGAAACAGAGAATGGGGGAATCCAGGGGCATCTCTATCATTTTATAGTGTAAAAGTAATTTGTGATAAAAGTAGGATAAATTTGTGATAATTTTGTGAAACAAATCAGCGAAAAATCTCCTGTCACACAAATTCTTCTTTTGTTCGACAGGAGATTACATTTTCTGAGCAGCAAGATTCTGTTATGCCAGTGGTTCTCTGAGCGGCGTTCCTGCTTTTCTCGGGTATTTTCCAGGTGTGTTTTTTACTTTTTCGATGATGACCAGGGAACGGCTGATCTCGGATCCCGGAAGATCGAAGTACTGAATGTCTCGGATCTTTCCACCGAGGATTTTTACTGCTTTTTCCGCCGCTTCGGCTTCTTCCTTTACTGAGCCGGATTTATAGGAGACAAAAAGTCCTCCGACTTTTACGTATGGGAGACAGTATTCGGACAGGGTTGCAAGACCGGATACTGCTCTGGATACACAGAGGTCATATTTTTCTCTGTAGGCTTTGTTTTTTGCATATTCTTCGGCTCTTCCGTGGATGGCTGAGATGTTCTCAAGTCCAAGGAGTGCAAAGGTTTCTTCCAGGAATTTCACTCTTTTGTTCAGGGAATCCAGAAGGCAGGCTTCCAATTCCGGGAAAGCGATCTTCAGGGGAACCCCCGGAAATCCGGCACCGGTTCCGATGTCCATGACCGTTTTTACCTTGCTCATATCTACGGCTTTGACACAGCAAAGGCTGTCCAGGAAATGTTTCACGAGAACCTCATCGAATTCTGTAATTCCGGTAAGGTTCATAACTTTATTTTTTTCTACAAGGAATTCGTAGAACTGGATAAACTGATTTTTCTGCGTGTCATTAAGAGTAATTCCAAGTTCTTCGCAGCCTTTTTCCAGGATTTCTAAATTGTACATGCAGTTTCCTCTCTTATTCTTTGTTTTTTATGTTTTCATTATTCAGAATGTTATCAATGTTTATGTCCGGCTTTGCTTTCCAGGTATACAAGAAGTACAGAGATATCTGCCGGGGATACGCCGGAGATTCGGGATGCCTGGCCGATGGATACCGGTCTGTAAGCCTCCAGTTTCTGACGTGCTTCAATGCGGAGGCTTCCTACATCTTCATAATCAATGTCTTCCGGAATTTTTTTCTGCTCCAGTTTTTTGAACTGCTCCACCTGTTTCATCTGGCGGCGGATATAGCCATCATATTTGATGTTGATCTCTACCTGCTCACATACATCTTCTGGAAGTTCCGGTCTTTCTTTATCAATCGGTGCAAGCACTTTATAGTTAAGTTCCGGTCTGCGGATCAGCTCTGCAATGGTGGTTCCTGATTTCAGCAATGTACTTCCCTGAGATTCCAGAAGGCTCTGTACTTCTGCAGAACCGCCTACAGTCGTATGTTCTACTCTCTCGATCTCTTCATGGATCATTCGTTCTTTTTCCTGCAGTTTATGGTATGTCTCATCATCGATCAGGCCAACCTCCCAGCCTTTTTTGCGGAGACGGAGGTCTGCATTGTCCTGACGGAGCAGCAGGCGGTATTCGGCGCGGCTTGTCATCATTCGGTACGGCTCATGGTTTTCTTTTGTTACCAGATCATCGATGAGAACGCCGATATATGCCTCGGAGCGATCCAGGATCAGCTGTTCTTTTCCTTTTACTTCCATGGCTGCGTTGATTCCTGCGATCAGACCCTGAGCGGCTGCTTCCTCGTATCCTGAGCTTCCGTTAAACTGTCCGCCGCTGAAAAGGCCCTTGATCTTTTTGAATTCCAGTGTCGGGTAGAGCTGGCGTGGATTGATGCAGTCATACTCAATGGCGTAGGCATTTTTCACGATCTTGGCATGCTCCAGGCCTGGTACGGAATGGTACATTTCGTACTGGACATCTTCCGGAAGGGAGCTGGACATTCCTCCGATGTACATTTCATTTGTGTAAAGGCCTTCTGGCTCAATGAATACCTGATGGCGTTTTTTGTCTGCAAAACGGACGACTTTATCTTCGATGGACGGGCAATAACGCGGACCGGTTCCTTCGATCATTCCGGAATAAAGAGGGGATCTGTCCAGGTTTGCGCGGATGATCTCGTGTGTTTTTTCGTTTGTGTAGGTCAGCCAGCAGGATTTCTGCTCGATCTGTACGGATTCCGGGTCTGTGGAGAAGGAGAACGGTACGACTCTTTTGTCTCCGAACTGCTCTTCCATTTTGGAATAATCGATGGTGTTTCCGGCGATCCTGGCAGGGGTTCCTGTTTTGAAGCGGAACATTTCGATTCCCAGTTTTTTCAGAGAATCCGTGAGATAGTTGGCTGCCTGAAGGCCGTTTGGTCCTGTGTAGTTGCTGACATCGCCGTAGATGCAGCGGGCCTTGAGGTAGGTTCCTGTACAGAGAACTACGGCTTTTGCGTGGTAGGTGGCTCCTGAAAAGGTTTTTACACCGGTGATGTGGTTATCTTCTACCAGAAGTTCTGTTACTTCGCCCTGGCGGATAGTTAAGTTTTCTGTGTTTTCCAGAGTTTTTCGCATCTCGGTGCTGTAAGCCTGTTTGTCGGCCTGGGCACGGAGAGAATGGACTGCAGGGCCTTTGGACTGGTTGAGCATTTTGGACTGGATGAATGTTTTGTCTATATTTTTGCCCATTTCTCCACCGAGGGCGTCCAGTTCGCGGACGAGATGGCCTTTGGAACTGCCGCCTACGTTGGGGTTGCAGGGCATCAGGGCGATGCTGTCTACGCTGACTGTGAACATGACTGTTTGCAGGCCCAGACGGGCACTTGCTAATGCGGCTTCGCAGCCTGCGTGGCCGGCGCCTACTACTATGATGTCGAAAGACTGTTCCAGATTTTTCATGCTTTTTCTCCTTTATTTCTATTTTTTATCTTTGTTTTTATTGTGTGATGTATGTTTTGCTTTCCTTGGCAGGAGGCATGGGGTTCTTGCTTTGGGAAGATAAGGAAAACCGCAAAGGGGCCGTAAAGCCACGGCCCCTCTGCACACCCCTCGGGCTTTTTTTTAGAAGCGCTTGGTTGTGGGGATGTGTGACTTTATCGACTTTTGTCTGTATTCTTCGGTGTTGAATATGGGACGCTGTGCCGATTGTTGCAGTGTAGCTGCAACGAGGCTCTCGACGTGCGGTGCACGTCTGCGGGGGTATACAAAGTTCTGTTTGCCACGTTTCGGCTCAGTGTTGAATTGCCAGTACAGAAGCATACAGGCACAGGTTAGTAACTTTCTGCCTTTCTCAATCGCCGCACTTTGTAAAAAAGGCCCAGGGGTGTGCAGAGGGGCGCGGCCTTGTGCCCCTTTGCGGTTTTCTCACATTCCAATGTGAAGTACCTCTGCGGGCTTCCGCAACCTATACCTATGCATAAGTCCCTGCGTACTCACGCAACCCTCGTGGGAACTACTTGCCCATACAAAATTTAGAGAATATCTCATTAACAAGGTCTTCCCCAAGTGATTCTCCCAGAATCCTTCCCAAACTCTCATACGCATCCGTCAGATCTATAGAATAAAAATCCTCCGGCATTCCGCTCTCTATACTGTTCTCTACCAGAGAAAGACTCTCCTTCGCTTTCAGAAGTTCCTGCCTGTGGCGCTCATTCGTGATATATACTTCATCATTGAAGTTTATCTCCCCACTGAAGAACATTTCCCGGATTTTTTCTTCCAGATCCGTAATTCCTGTTTCTTCTTTTGCAGAGATTGGAATTACCGGCTGGTTTATTCTGGACTTCAAATCTTCTATATCTATAGCAGATTTAAGATCTGTCTTGCTGTAGAGGACAATTGTCTTTTTCTCTTGCAAAATTTTTATGATTTCTTCGTCGTTTTCATCCAGCGGTACGGAGGAATCTACGACATAGAGAATCAGATCCGCATCTGCTGCCATTTCTTTGGCTTTGGATACGCCGATCTTCTCAACGATATCTTCCGTCTGGCGGATTCCGGCTGTGTCGGCGATCTTTAATGTGATCCCGTGCAGGTTGATGTACTCTTCCAGTACATCTCTGGTGGTTCCTGCGATGTCGGTTACGATGGCTCTGTCTTCTCCCAGAAGCAGATTCAGCAGAGATGATTTTCCTGCGTTTGGCTTGCCCAGGATTACTGTCCGGATGCCTTCCTGAATAATCTTTCCGTCTCCGGATGTTTTTAACAGGTTCTGTATTTTTTCTTTTTCTTCTGCTACGATCTGCTCTAATTCTTCTGAGTATCCTGTCAGATCATAGTGCTCCGGGTCGTCTAATGCCGATTCAATGTACGCTATATGGTACAGTAATTTTTCTCTGATCTGCTGTACGGTTTTTCGGACTGAACCCTTTAATTGGCCTACAGAATTCTTTAATGAGTACTCATTTTTGGACTGTATCACGTCCATAACGGCTTCTGCCTGGGAAAGATCGATCCTTCCATTGAGGAATGCACGCTTGGTAAATTCTCCCGGTTCGGCAATAATGGCTCCGTTTTTCAGCACAGTTTCCAGTACTTTTTTCATAGCCAAAACACCGCCGTGGCAGTCGATTTCTATGGTATCTTCCCCTGTATAGGTTCTTGGTGCGCGCATGGCCATGACCAGAACTTCGTCTACCATTTCTTCACTATCATAGATATATCCATAATGGATCGTGTGGCTTGGAACGTCTTTCAGAGATTTTTTTCCTCCTTTAGAACGGTATACTCTGGATGCGATCTCGAAGGCCTCCGGGCCACTGATCCTGACGATTCCGATTCCCGATGCACTCATGGCCGTGGAAATCGCCGCAATCGTTGTCTCTTCCATTTTTCACTCTCCTTTATCAGGCGGATAAAAGCATCCGCATCTGCTATGTAATTCTGCATCAGATAACTGCTGCACAGTTTATCCGGTTAAACGCAAAAATGTTACTCCGGAAAAGCTTTTTACACGCAAAAAACACGTGTTATTCACGCTTTCACCTAGAATAACATCTTCTGTCAGTTTCCATATTTATAAAGCTGATCTCTGCATTCCGGATGTCCGCTGCAGAAATATCTTTTATTATTTGCTCTTCAATGATTATAAAGAATTGTTGTGGAGATTGCAATGATAATTTTTAACCAAATCAAGTAAGTCCCCTGCTTCCATTGCGAATATCCGCTTGACTTTCCGGTTTTATGAAAAAAAGCCGCATCCACGAAGCTTAACGCTCCGGGATACGGCTTATATTCTTACCACTGAATCAGTAATTATTACGTTTCAGTTTTACCACTACATGTCTGTAAGGTTCTTCTCCCTCACTGACTGTCTCTACATAGCGGTTGCCCTGCAGAGATGCATGGATGATTCTTCTCTCGTATGGATTCATCGGCTCCAGAACTACCGGTTTTCTGGTTTTCTTTACCTTGAAGGCGATTCCTCTTGCAAGGTTTTCCAGAGTTTCTTTACGGCGGCGTCTGTAGTCCTCTGTATCAAGCTTTACACGAATGTAAGTAGACTCGCCTTTGTTTACTACAAGGCTTGTCAGATACTGAAGAGAATCCAGTGTCTGACCTCTTTTTCCGATCAGGATACCCATATCCTCACCTTCAAAATCTACATCCAGAGAACCGTCAGCTGTGTTGTATTTCGATGTGATCTCCACTTCTCCAAGATCCATGGATCCGAATACATCACGAAGAAATACTACTGCTCTCTCCTCAACCTCTTTGATCTTCTCCGGATCAGTCAGGATCTCTACCGGTCTGCCCTGCTTCGGTGCTTTTTCACGTGTTTCCTTTGGCTGGCGCTCCTTCGGAGCTCTCGGCTGTTTCTCACGTGCAGGTTTTGCTTTACCCTGGGAATCTCTTGCAGGTCTTTCCTTCGGTGCTGCAGCCTTCAAAGGTGCCTCTTCAGATGTTTTCTCCGCCTGTACAGACTCTGTTTTTACCGGTTTCTTCTCCTTTACAGGAGCTGCCTTCGGTGCAGATTCTTTCTTTACATTTGGAGTAAAAGGCTTGTCTAATTTCTTCTCTTCTTTAATAGCGTCCAGTTTCACGGACTCTACCAGTTCATCGATCTCCTGCATATCAGAAACTGGCTCGATTCTGCGAACTTTGATCACGGCAGGTTTGCTGCCGATTCCGAAGAATCCGGAGCTGCCTTCACTGATAACCTGAATATCAAGCTGGTCACTGGAAGTTCCAAGCTCAAGACACGCTTTTGTGATAGCTTCATTCTTTGTTTTTGCTGAAAACTGAATGTAATCCTCCATTACGAACCCCTCCGTTCCTGATTATTTCTTCTTATTTCTCTCATCAAAGTCTCTTACGAGATTTGCTTTGGCTGTGATGCTGCCTGGTTTTGCATTTCTTGCCTTCTCATAAGCAGTATCAACCTTCTGTGCTCTGTCTGAAGCACCGTTGTTTCCGCTGTTACCCTTATTGATCACAGGTTTATTGATATTCTTGGCGGACTGATGAGCCTGGTTGGTGATCTTCTGCGGCGGAAGTCCTTCCTTCGCACGCTTTGCTTCGATCTTCTTCATATTCTCATTAACCAGATCATCAATGTTCATCTTATCAAGATGACGGTTGATGGCAAACTGCTGGGCACTTCGCACGACAGCACTGGCGATCCAGTAGATACCAAGACCAACCGGGAATGTGAAACAGAAGAATGCAGACATCAGAGGCATGACCATGTTCATGGTTTTCATGGAGTTTGCCATTGCGCTGGCCTGATCATTTCCGTCTGCCGGCTGTGTTGCAGCCTGTGGCATAAGCTTCAGGTTCAGCATTCTGAGTTGCCCATGCAAGAACCGGGATCAGAAGTGCTACGATCGCAAGTAACAGAGAACCATGATTTTTGAAGAACTCCATGATATAGTACAGCGGCTGATCTGCGATATTCAGGCCACAGAAGCCCTGCATCTTGGAAATATTTCCGGATGCTTTTGTGATCGCATCAGAAAATCCTGAAAACTGATCCATCTGTGCCAACTCTTTCCACTGGGAAGGAGAAAGTGCATACAGAAAATCAACAATAGAGTTACTTGTAGCATTTCCGGCACTGTCCATAACGAGACGTACTCGTGTCATGGAATGGTCTGTGATAAACTGCTGCAGGATATCTGTGTATCCGTTTACAGCTAACAGGTTGTCAACTACACCAGTAAAAATGTTCTTTACACTTCCAACGTAAGCAGGAATCCGGTAGATAACCTGATACAGAGCAAACAGAATAGGCATCTGAATGGCTAACTGTACACAGCTACCGGTTGGAGAAACACCATATTTCTGATAAACAGCCTGGGTTTCTTCGTTCATTTTCATCATGGAGTCCTGATCCTTTTTACCCTGATATTTCTTCTGGATCTTCTGGATCTCGGGCTGCATGATCGCACTTAACTTGGAGAATTTCTGCTGCTTGATCTGCAGCGGTGTCATAAAGGCAAAGATAAGAATACTGAAGATAATGATACAAAGACCAATGTTCTGGATTCCGAACAGGCCGTCAAGCATCTTATATATGCCATCCATGATCCATCCCATCACAGACGCGATCTGTCCGATAATAGGAGTTCCGGTTTTTGTTGCTAAAAACAGTTCCAAATTCATTTCCTCCTAGACTTCTTATTCAATTGTAAAAGTCCGGTAACTATTTCGCCCCGGGAAAAAGAGGCCAAACAGTCACAAAATAATTCATGGCACAGGGTCATAGCCTCCATGGGAAAAAGGATTGCATCGCAGGATCCTCCATGCCGCAAGAAGACTGCCCTTGAATGCGCCATATTTTTCGATTGCTTCCAAACCATATTGAGAACATGTGGGAATATAAGGACATTTCGTTCTCTTCATCGGCGATATATATTTTTGATAGAGTCTTATCATCTTAATCAGAAATTTCTTTATCATGTTCATTCCCTGTTATATGATGCTTTTTTGCAAGATGCATAAAAGCACTCTCGATCTCGTGAAAGCCTTTGCCCTTGGCTGAAGCTCTCGCTACTACTACAATATCAAGGTTACTGTCAAAATCTGTTTCGTTGAGACGATAACTTTCTCTGATCAGTCTGGTGAGTCTGTGGCGAACCACACTATTCCCTACTTTTTTGCTTACTGATATTCCCAGACGATTCTTCATGTGCTGATTCTTCAGCACGTACATCACCAGAAGCCGATTCGCGTATGATGTTCCGTTCTGATATACAACTTTAAAATCTTGATTCTTTTTTAAGGACTCTGATCTGATCAAACGGATCCTCCTTAATCATACCGCCTGCGCGGATATTTCTCCGGATAGAAGAAAAGACCACATAAATGCGGTCTTACAGCTTATGCTGATAACTGTTTTCTTCCTTTTAATCTTCTTGCAGCTAATACTTTACGTCCGCCCTTTGTGCTCATGCGAGCTCTGAAGCCGTGAACTTTAGCTCTGGATCTCTTTTTTGGCTGAAATGTCATCTTCATAGGTAAAGCACCTCCTTTATCTATTTTAATAATTGTTATGAAATAACTTATCATTCAGAACATCGTTTCAATTATATAAATAAACCTCCTTTTCGTCAAGGGAAAATTGCAAAAAACCCGATAAAATCAGGGGTTTGAAAAATACCGCCTGCTTCGTGGTTTTTATTTTTTATCATTATGTGGATTACGCTTATGGTTTACGTAACATTATCCACAAAATGTGGATAACTTGTGGATAACTAGTGGATTACCAGTAAAACTATCCACTTTTTCAGGATGATTTTTTATAGCATCTTCAAAAAATCCCTTTATTTGCGGTATTTTGACAGTGGACAATTTTATACACATAAATTCTCCGTATTTTCCACACCTCGTTAACTTATGGAAACCGATTTCCCAGTTATACACTATTTTCCACCCTAATCCACAGTAATTTCCCCAAATTATCCACATTGTTTTCCCCAAAATCTCAACGTTTTCCATTGCTAAAACCCCATTTTCATTGTAATATATAAAAGGATATCTGTCTCCAGTCGCAAACTGGGGTTATTATATTACTCATGGGAGGAAAAAATGAACGCTGTTATTGAAAAATGGGAGGAGATCCTGCAAACTGTCAAATCTGAATATGAGGTGAATGATGTCCCTTTTAATACCTGGCTTAAGCCACTGGAAGTTTATGAGGTTGACGGAAGTCTGATAACAGTGGCAGTTCCTTCAGAACAGGCGGCAATTGGTGTCAATTACATCAGTAAACGCTACAAAATACCTCTTCAGGTTACAATCTGTGTACTGACAGGCATGGAAGAATGTGAAGTGCGATTTGTTCTGAAAAAAGATCTCCTCGAAAAAGAAGAAGAAAAAAAACCTTCCTATGATAAACAGAATCATGATACACGTTACGAAGAAGCTCATTTAAACCCAAAATATACTTTCGATACTTTCGTAGTAGGAAGCAACAACAAATTCGCCCAGGCAGCAGCACTCGCAGTTGCCGAATCACCAGGAGATACCTATAATCCTCTGTTTATTTACGGCGGAGCCGGTCTCGGAAAAACGCATCTTATGCATTCCATCGCTCATTTTATACTGGAACACGACAAAAACAGCCGGGTTCTCTATGTAACCAGTGAGGAATTCACAAATGAACTGATCGAAACCATCCGAAACGGAAATAATACGGCAATGAGCAAATTCCGTGAAAAATACAGGAATATTGACGTTCTTCTCGTCGATGATATTCAGTTTATTATAGGAAAAGAATCCACACAGGAAGAATTTTTCCATACATTTAACAGTCTCCACAGTGCCAAAAAACAGATCATCATATCTTCCGATAAACCTCCGAAAGATATGGAAATCCTGGAAGAACGTTTCCGTTCCCGGTTCGAATGGGGTCTGATCGCAGATATTACGCTGCCAGATTATGAAACTCGAATGGCGATCCTTCATAAAAATGAAGAAATGAACGGTTACAGCATCAGTGAAGATGTTATCAAATACATCGCTACCAATATTAAATCCAACATCCGTGAGCTGGAAGGTGCTTTCAACAAGGTCATGGCCGGAGCCAAGCTTGAGAAAAAAGAAGTTACACTTGAACTTGCAGAACAGGCACTGAAAGATATTATTTCTCCGGATGAAAAAAAGGTGATCACACCAGAATACATCATCTCCGTTGTTGCCGAACATTATGGAGTAACACCTGCGGACCTAAGCGGAAACAAACGAAACTCAAAAATCGTCATGCCACGCCAGGTTTCTATGTATCTCTGCCGCGAAATCATCTCCACACCTTTGAAAAATATCGGAAAAGCTCTTGGAAACCGTGACCATACTACTGTTATGCACGGTATCGAGAAGATTGAAAACGAATTGCAGACCGACGATAACTTAAAAAATACCATTGATATATTGAAAAAGAAGATTAATCCACAAGGTTAGGGAAGTTTTCCACATTACTGGTGTATAACGTGTTGATTGTATGTGGAGAGATGTGTACAACTTTTTTGCGAAAAAACGGCGGTAATTTTATCCCCGGGTTATTCACATCCAAAACTACCACTTTTACACAAAGTTATCCCACCCGAAAAACCCTGAAAACACCGGCCTCGCGGGAGTTTTTCACAAAATCTGGCCCCCTACGGCGGTTACGGCGGATTTTTTCTATAAATATATTTATAAAAACCACAATTTATCCAGAAAGGGAGTTATACACATTATGAAAATTATCTGCTCCAAATCAAGTCTGTTAAAAAGTGTAAGTATCGCACTCAAAGCAGTTCCATCAAAAACCACCATGCCAATACTGGAATGTATCCTCATGGATGCAACAACAAACCAGATCAAATTTACCACCAACGATATGGAACTGGGAATTGAAACAATTGTTGAAGGTACTATTGAAGAAAAAGGAAGGGTTGCTCTTGATGCAAAAATATTCTATGAAATCATCCGACGACTTCCTGATAACGACATTACCATCAAAACAGACGAAAAATATACAGCAACGATTACCTGTGAAAAAGCAAAATTCAATATTCCTGGCAAATCCGGAGAAGATTTTGCATATTTACCAATGATCGAAAAAGATGAACCGCTGACAATTTCTCAGTACACGCTGAAAGAAATGATCAGACAAACCATTTTTTCTATCGCTGTTAATGAGAATAATAAACTGATGACAGGTGAACTTTTTGAGATTAAAAATAACTGTCTGAAGGTAGTTTCTCTGGATGGACATCGAATTGCGATCCGAAAAATGCCCCTTAAGAGAGAATATTCTGACCGTAAGGTGGTAGTTCCGGGAAAAACTTTAAGTGAGGTAAGCAAGATTCTTTCCGGTGAAGTTGACGATCAGGTAAGTATTTACTTCACAAAAAACCATATTTTGTTTGAATTTGACCAGACTATGGTAGTTTCTCGACTGATTGAAGGAGAATATTTCAGAATTGATCAGATGCTTTCCAGTGATTACGAGACGAAACTCAAAATCAACAAAAAAGAATTCCTGGATTGTATCGACCGTGCAACGCTGCTGGTTCGTGAAGTTGACAAGAAACCAATTATCATTAATATCACAGATGATGATATGGAACTTCGGATCGATTCTGCAATGGGTTCCATGAATGAAGAGATCGATATTGAAAAAGAGGGTAAAGATATTATGATCGGTTTTAACCCGAAATTCCTGATCGATGCCCTTCGTGTTATTGATGATGAAACGGTAACAATTTATCTTGTGAACCCGAAAGCTCCCTGCTTTATCCGTGATGATGAAGAAAATTACACGTATCTGATTCTTCCGGTAAATATCAACCAGAATCAGGCAAGATAATAGTTTGTACAATATAATGGACAAAAAGACAGCAGGAGATTTTTCTCCATATGCTGAAAAACCATGTGGCCGGCGGCGTGTGTCCGCTGGTCGCGCACATTACAAAAATAAGATAACTAAAGGATAAACTCTGGAAACTGCCAGAAGGAGGTAATTTAAAATACCACCTTTTGGAAAACGCCGGGAATGGGGGTATTTAATTACCACCACTGAGCAATATATTGGAAAGTGTTAACCAAATCCAGGAAAGAAAATTTAAGAGGGAAAAAAATTGGAGATCAGAATTAAAGACGAATTTATCAAACTTGGCCAAGCTCTGAAGCTGGCAGGAGTTGTGGAGGACGGCGTTGAGGCAAAATATGCGATCAATGACGGACTTGTTCTGGTAAACGGTGAGGTTGAGAACCGCCGTGGCCGTAAGATCCATCCGGGAGATACGATTTCCTACGATGGAAAAGATATTTATGTAATTGGGTGAAGGAATGTACATTGAATCCATCAGATTGAATAATTTCAGGAATTATGAGTTGCTGGAGATGAATTTTGATCAGGGAACCAATATTCTCTACGGTGACAACGCCCAGGGAAAAACCAATATTCTGGAGGCGGTTTATCTGGCCGGAACCAGTAAATCCCACAAAGGAAGCAAGGACCGGGAAATGATCCGCTTCGAGAATGAGGAATCCCATATCCGAATGATGGTAAAAAAGGGCGATCTTTCATACAAAATAGACATGCACCTCCGGAAAAACAAAGCAAAAGGAGTTGCCATTAACGGGCTGCCGATCCGCAAGGCAAGAGAGCTGCTCGGTGTGGTAAATCTTGTGTTTTTTTCTCCGGAGGATCTTAATATTATCAAGAATGGACCGGGCGAGAGAAGACGTTTTCTGGATTCAGAGCTTTGTCAGCTGGATGGAGTTTATATCACGGAGCTGGCAAGCTATAATCACATTGTGAACCAGAGAAACCGTCTTCTCAAAGACTGTTATATGAACCCGGGATTAAAAAGTACGTTGGATATCTGGGATATGCAGATGGCAGATTACGGAAAAAAGATCATTGAAAAAAGAGAAGAGTTTGTGGAAGAACTGAATGAACTTGCAAAAGGCCTCCATAAAGGTCTGACCGGTGGGCTGGAAGAACTGGAGATCCTGTATGAACCAAGTGTAACTGCAGCAGAGTTTGAACAGAAACTGGCGCAGAACCGGGACAGGGATCTTCGGATGAAGCTGACATCTGTGGGACCGCACAGAGATGATTTCTGTGTAAAGGTAAACGGGATCGATATCCGGAAATACGGTTCCCAGGGGCAGCAGAGGACAGCAGCTCTTTCTCTGAAACTTTCTGAGATCTATCTTGTAAAAAAGAAGATCAAGGATACTCCGGTGCTTCTTCTGGATGATGTACTTTCGGAACTGGACAGTAACCGGCAGACTTATCTTCTGGAAAGTATACATGATATTCAGACTTTGATCACCTGTACAGGACTGGATGATTTTGTCAGTCATCAGTTTGAGATAAACAGGGTTTTTCAGGTGATAAAGGGGCATGTTTATATGCCTAAAGGGTTTTGACAAGCCCGTATGCATATGGTAAACTGATTCTGATTATGGAAAGTTGGTGAATATTTTGGATAAAGAGGAGTTTCGCGTCAAATTGGGACAGATCAACAAGCTGGTTGAAGCCCAGGATTACAAAGGCGCCATGCAGATCGTAGACAGCATTGACTGGCGTCGCGTAAAGAATGTCCGTACGCTTTGTGTTGTGGGCGAGATCTACGCAGCTAACAAGCGCTATGAAGAGAGCAAGGAAATTTTTCTTCTTGCTTATCACAGAGCGACGATCGGCAAGAACATACTTTACCGTCTGATCGAAGTTTCCCTGAAAATGGGACAGATCAGTGAAGCCACAGAATTCTTTGACGAGTACAGAGAGGTGGCAGGTAGTGATAACAGCCAGTATATACTGCGATATAAAATTGCCAGAGCGAAGAATGCATCTCTGAATGAACAGATCCGTATCCTTGAGGAATATAAGGAGAAAGAGTTTACAGAGCGCTGGTCCTATGAACTGGCTAAACTCTACTATAAGGCAGGAGACAAGCAGAAGTGCCTGGATCTCTGCAATGAGATGATTCTCTGGTTCAATGACGGAACTTATGTGATGAAAGCCCTTGACCTGAAACAGCGTATGGGAGTTCTCACAGGAGAAGAAAAAGAGAAATACGAACAGCGTTTTATCCCGAAACTGATTCCGCCGGAAAAGGCTCAGGAGATCAGGGAGAGCAAGGAAACAGAAGCTGTTACAGAAACTGAATATGAGGAGTCCAGACCGGTTACAGATACGATCCAGGTAGATGACGAGCGTGATCTGAACAGTGCAGAGACTTTCCAGGAGAAGATTTCCAAGGGAATCCGTGATATCTTCGGTGGTCATAAGAAGGCTGCGGAAGAAACTGAGGACGTGGAAGAAGAACAGCAGGATGACACAGAAGAAACTTCTGAGACAGAAGCTGTTGAAGCTGCCAAGGATTCTGCAGATCAGGAGTCTGGTGAGGAGGAAACTCCGGAAGCTGAGACTGCTGCCACAGAAGAAAAGTCCGAAGAAGACGCTTCTGAAGAAGAGGCGGCAGAAACTGCTGAGGCTGGAGATGGTGAGGAACTTCTGGCATCCGGTATTGATAATCTGTCTGCCGGAACCGTACAGTTAAATGCCCGGACACAGGAACCGCAGGACGAAGAGGAAGAAGCTTATCAGGAAGCGGAAGAGGCGGAAGCAGAGAAGGCGACGGAAAAGGAATTAGTTGAAAGTGTTTCTGAGATCGTTGAGGAAGATTCTGTGGAGGAACCGAAGGAAACTTCAGGAGTTCCCCTTAATGAAGACGGCAAGCCTGATTTTTCAGCAACGATCCGTATGCCGGAGCTTAAGATCCCGAAGTCTATGATCAATGTAGATCCGGAAAATGCAAGCAGCGCTGCCGGTATTCCGGACGCATCCGGAATTTTTGGAAGCATTGATGAGATCGCGGCGGAAGTTGCCAAGGATAAAAAAGCAGACGAGGAACCTGAGAAAGAGCAGGAATTCAATCTGGAAGATACCATTCTTGCAGCTGCAAGCGAGCAGGGAATCAATATTCCGGAGGAAGAGAAATCTCCGGATGTACAGCAGTCAGAAGTAACCGAGGAAACAGAAGACGAAGAAGATCTGGATATCGCGGCAGATGAATTTGTTCCGGAGGAGCCGGATGCAGCGGATATTGAGGATATCATGGCACAGATTTCCGCACAGCAGGCAGAAGATGTAAGTGAGTCGGCGCACAGGAGAATTCCGGATCTGGTTCTGGATGAAGATGAAGAGCCGGTTACAGAAGAAGATATGCAGGCTGCGGAAGCAGAATTCCTGAATGGTCCCACAGGCGTGCAGAAGCCTGATACCAAGGACGAATTCGACGGTTTTGATGATCTGGAAGAAGAGGAACAACTTAAGGAAATGCCGGAGGATCTTTCCCTTGAGGATGAAGACTTTTCTCTTGAGGATGAAAGTGACGATCGCAGAGCGGATAAACTGACAGACGATGTTGTGATACCTGTCGAAGATGAGACACCTCTTGATGAGGAAGAAGAATTCAGTGACGATGATTTCGGATTCAAAGATGAGCCGGAAGACGATGAAGAGGATGATTTTATCTCAAGTCTTACAGAAGATATGGAAGAAGACGATGAGGAAGAAGAACTCAGCGAGGAAGAACAGCTGGAGCGCTTTATCGAGGATATGCAGCCGGAGATCGATCCGAACACTATTATTTCCAGAAAGAGACAGCTTACAGATGAAGAGAAGCAGCTGTTCACATATTTTGTAGCAGTTCCGGGAATGAAAGAGCAGCTGGTGGATGTACTCTGCGATGTACAGAAAGGTGCGGCTGACAAAACTTCCCAGACTGGAAATGTGATCGTTATGGGCGGCAGAGAAACAGGAAAGACAAGACTGATCTCAAGCCTTATCCCGGCAATCTGCAGAGAGCTGAATATTGAGGCATCCAAGGTTGCCTACATATTTGCGGAAGACCTTAACGGAAAAAATATTGCAGAGATTGCATCCAAGCTTGCAGGAGGTTTCCTCGTTATTGAGAACGCAAACCAGCTTTCCCAGGAAACAGCAGATGAGCTTGATGAAGTAATGAATGGAAATACAAAGAGTATGATCGTGATCCTTGAGGATGAAAAGATCGGCATGCGTAAGCTGATCGCAAGATATCCGAAACTTGCGAAGAAATTTACATCCATGATCAATATTCCTGTATTTACAAATGATGAACTTGTTAATTTTGCCAAGGTTTATACCATGGAAAATGGATTCCGCATTGATCAGATGGGCATGCTTGCATTGTATAATCTGATCGGAATCAACCAGAAGGAAGATCAGCCGATGTGCATCGGAACTGTGAAGACCATGCTGGATAATGCCATGGCAAAAGCACAGGGCGGATTATTCAAACGCTCCAAGAAGCGTGTGGACCGTGATGGATTCACCGTACTTCTTGAAAAGGATTTCAGCTGAAAATAAACAGAAAAGCAGAGGTAAAAAATATGGCCAGACCTTATCTTGGTAACCCGAAATATACCATTGAAGTCCTTCAAAAGTATCATTTTGTTTTCCAGAAAAGGTTTGGTCAGAATTTTCTGATCGATGAACATGTTCTGGAAAAGATCATTGATTCTTCCGGAATTACGAAGGATGATTTTATACTGGAGATTGGTCCCGGAATCGGAACCATGACACAGTATCTTGCGGAAGCGGCCAGAGAAGTGGCTGCTGTGGAGATCGACAGTTCCCTGATCCCGATTCTTAAGGATACCTTGAAAGAATGGGATAATGTAACGGTGATCAATAACGATATCCTGAAAACAGATATCAAAAAGATCGCCAATGAAAAAAATGGCGGAAAGCCTGTAAAGGTGGTTGCGAACCTGCCGTATTATATTACGACACCGATCATTATGGGACTTTTTGAGAAGAATGTTCCTGTGGATTCCATTACGGTTATGGTACAGAAAGAGGTTGCAGACCGTATGCAGGTAGGACCTGGAACCAAGGATTACGGCGCGCTTTCCCTGGCTGTCCAGTATTATGCGAAGCCGGAGATTGTTGCAAACGTGCCGCCGAACTGTTTCATGCCACGGCCGAAGGTAGGAAGTGCGGTGATCAAACTGACACGTTATGAGAAACCGCCGGTTGAGGTGCAGGATGAACGCCTCATGTTCAGGCTGATCCGTGCGTCATTTAACCAGAGAAGAAAGACCCTTGTAAACGGCATCAAAAATTCCGGAGATTTTTCCCTTGGAAAAGAAGAGATCGAGAATATATTCGAGAAGTGCGGGCTTCCGCTGAATATCAGAGGAGAGGCGCTGACACTGGAGCAGTTTGCAATGCTTGCCAACTGTATCTCTGAAGAAAAGAATAATAAATAAAACATTACACAAAAAGAACCCGGGCAGCTGTTCCGGGTTCTTTTTGCGTTTCCGGACGGGACAATTGGAGAGGTATCCCACCCGGATCTATATAACTTGTCATAGAAAGGAGGTTATGTCTGAGGTGTCAGACATAAGTAAGTAATGAAAAATTTACAATATTTATTCTATAAAGGAGATGTTAGGAAAGTTTGTTGAAAATATGAAAAGATTGTGAATATATTTTCCGGGATATACATAAAGTCTGACCAGAAATATTGAAAAAAGGGAAAATTCCAGTTTACAGAAGGGTAGGGTGGTGTGTTATACTGAGTGGCGTTAAAAGGGAACTGAAAATTATGGAACTGGAAACAGTTGCAGATTACGTATAATGAGCCAAGGCTCTTTTGGAGGGATTTATTATGAAAAAAATGAACAGGATCACAGCACTGGTCGTTGCGGGAATTATCTCATGTACTTCACCAATGATGGTTATGGCATCAGATTCCAGCTCTGTTATGAGCCAGGCAGAGGAGATTCTTAAAGATAACGAGATTGAGTCTCTTGCGTCTGACCCGGATAAAGTTGGCGATATTATTGTTTATGTAAAAGGGCTTTTTGATTCCAATCAGATTTCTGATGATGAGATTTCACAGGGAATTGATGAGGCAGCAGATCATTATGGTGTGACACTTTCTGAGGATGATAAGAATTCCCTCGTGAATATTATCAGCAAATTCAGAGGAATCGACATCAGTGATGACCAGATTAAAGGTTATGTAAGCGATGCATACAGTACTCTGAAAGATATGGGTGTTACAAAGTCTGATGTAAAGAATATTTTTGAGAAAGCGATCGAGTTTATTAAGGGTATGCTTTCCCGTCAGTAGGAGGAAGGTGTTCAGAATGGCACTTTTATTGGGATTATTATTCTTAAGTTTACTGGAAATGTACAAAATGTACAATATTTAGAACGCTTGTCAATAAAGCAAATGTGGCGTTTTTATAAAAAAAGAGGAAAAACAGAAAAGAAATTGTGCAAATACGCTAAAAGTTCACGAGCTGTTCATAATTTGTTCATATTTATCTGATACTATAATAACAGTTCGAAAGAACACTACGAAAGACGCTGTAATGGTGTGTATCTGTATCATTACACATACAATTTTTTTCATAATAATCGCCCCGGTAAGCCACTACCGGGGCACTCCTCGTTTTATGGGGAAAAATATCAGAAAATGTAGCCTCTGCCAATGTGCGGAGTTTTTTTGTATAAAGAGGCTGTTTTGCATTCAAAAAAATAATAGCGTCGGTGGTTTGCCCATGCTATAATAATTAAGATTAAAATGAAAATCCGGCAGAAAGAATAAGAAAAAGGCCGGAAGTAAATGATGAAAAGATGAAGCGTGAACGGAGGTCAGGAAATGGCGGAGTCTATGAAAGATTTTGAGCAGGAGCTGGAGGCTTCTTTTAAGAAAATTGAGGAAGGTGATATCATCGCCGGGACAGTGGTCAGTGTGGATGAGACAGGAGTTGTTCTTGATCTTAAATATTATGCTGAGGGATTTATTCCGGCAGAGGAATTTTCCAGAGAGCCGGGATTTAATATTAAAGAGGCAGTTCAGCCGGGAGAAGAGATCCAGGCAACCGTTCTTAGGAAAGATGACGGACAGGGAAATATTCTTCTTTCCAGAGCAGAGGCAGCAGATGTACTTGCATGGGATAAACTGAAGGAGCTTCAGGAATCCGGGGAAGCACTGGATGTTGTTGTAAAGGGAATCGTAAACGGCGGAGCCATTGCTTATGTGGAAGGTGTTCGAGGTTTTATCCCGGCATCCAAACTTGCGCTGAATTATGTAGAGGATACAGAAGAGTACCTGAACAAGCCGCTTCAGGTTCAGGTAATTGATGTAGATAAAGAGAAAAAGAGACTGGTACTTTCTGCAAAGGAACTTCTCCGTGAGAAAGCAGAGAAGGAGCGCAGAAACAAGATTTCCAATATTGAGGTTGGTTTCGTGACAGAGGGAACGGTTGAGAGCCTGCAGCCTTATGGTGCGTTTGTTGATCTTGGAAACGGAATTTCCGGTCTGGTTCATATTTCCCAGATCTGCGAAAAAAGAATTAAGAAGCCATCAGAGGCGATAAGTGTGGGAGACAAGGTTAAGGTGAAAGTAATTGCGATCAAGGATGGCAAGCTGAGCCTGAGTATCAAAGAGGCATCGGATCTGATGGCGAAGGAAGTTGAGGAAGAGACTTTTGAACTGCCGGAGTCAGGAGAAGAGGCAACCACATCTCTTGGTTCACTTTTTGCGAACATCAAACTTGATTAATTGTTATATTTTTGGATGAAAAAGGATGGATGTGAATGAAGAAACAGGAGAGAATATTTGTAATCGGACATAAGAATCCGGATACGGATTCCATCTGTTCGGCGATCGCTTATGCGGATATTAAAAACAGGACTACACAGAGTAAGAGATATATTCCGAAGAGAGCTGGTCAGATCAATGAGGAGACCAGATATGTGCTGAATCGTTTTGGTGTACAGCCGCCGGCTTATCTGGGAAATATCGGAACACAGGTCAAGGATATGGATATCCGTCTCAGTCCCCAGGCAGACAAAAACATGTCACTGAAAAATACCTGGGATCTGATGCAGGAGAACGGAATCGTATCCCTTCCGATCCGTGATAAGGAGGGATGCCTGGAAGGTCTTGTGACCATCGGAGATATTGCCAAGACTTATATGGATACCACAGACAGTTATCTGCTTTCCAATGCGCGGACACAGTATCAGAGGATTGCGGAGACGGTTGGCGGAGAAGTGGTGGAAGGAAATGGCCACGGATATTTTGTCAAGGGACGTGTTCTGGTTGGAACAGCCAATCCGAAGATGATGGAGGAATTTATTGAGGAGAATGATATGATCATCATGGGAGACCGTGAGGAGGATCATCTTCAGGCCATCAGCCAGAATGTAAGCTGTATCATCGTAGGGCTGAACATTGTGGTTTCCGAGAAGGTTGTGAAGCTTGCCCACGAAAAAAATATCGTGATCATCCGGTCACCTTATGATACCTTTAACATCGCCCGTCTGATCAATCAGAGTATTCCGGTCAGCTATGTTATGAAACGGGATAACATGGTTACGTTTAATACCGAGGATTTTACAGATGATATCCAGGATGTTATGGTCAAAAACCGCCACAGAGCGTTCCCGGTTATCAATCCTCATGGAAAGTGTATCGGAACGATTTCCAGGCGTAATTTCCTGGACATGCACAAGAAAAAAGTTGTTCTTGTAGATCACAATGAGGTGGATCAGGCTGTTGATAATATTGAGAAGGCGGAGATTCTTGAGATTATTGACCATCATAAGCTTGGAACATTGCAGACCATGACACCGGTAGCGTTCCGTAATGAGCCTGTGGGATGTACGGGTACGATCCTTTATGAGATCTACGGAGAGCAGCGTCTGGAGATTCCGGAAAAAATTGCGGGACTTCTCTGTGCGGCCATTATTTCAGATACGCTGATGTTCCGTTCACCGACCTGTACACAGACGGATAAGATCGCTGCCAGTGCTCTTGCCCTGATCGCGGGAATCAAGATCGAGGATTTTGCCAGAGAGATGTTCTCAGCAGGAAGTAATCTGAAAGATAAATCCCCGGAGGAGATTTTTTACCAGGATTACAAGAAGTTTATTGGCGAGGGCAATGTTTCCTTTGGTGTGGGCCAGATCAGTTCCATGGACAGCGAAGAGCTGAAAGAGATCAAGGAGAAGCTGATGCCGTTTATGGTCAGCGAGTGTGGACGTCACGATATCACGAGAGTTTACTTTATGTTGACGAATATTCTGGAGGAATCTACAGAGCTTCTGTTTTATGGTGAGGGCAGCCAGCAGATGGCTGAGATCGCTTTTGAGAAGAAGCCGGACGGAGATGCGTTCTGTCTGCCAGGTGTGGTTTCCAGAAAGAAACAGCTGATTCCGGCGATGATGGAGGCTGCTCAGCTGATGAACAGCGATTACGCATAAGGAGGCCGGATCAATGGCAAAACAGATTTGGAAACCGGGAAATATGATCTATCCGCTGCCGGCAGTGATGGTCAGTGTCACGGACGGAGAGGGCAACGACAATATTATTACCGTTGCGTGGACAGGAACGGTCTGTACGAATCCGGCGATGGCTTATATTTCAGTCCGACCATCCCGTTATTCTTATGGAATGCTGAAAAAAACGGGAGAGTTTGTTATTAACCTTACAACAGAAAAACTGGCTTTTGCGACGGATTTCTGCGGAGTCCGGTCCGGCCGGGATGTTGACAAATTCGAAAAACTGAATCTTACAAAAGAGAAAGCACAGTATGTTTCTGCTCCGATGATCGGGGAAGCACCGGTTTCCATCGAGTGCAGAGTACGAGAGGTGAAGGAACTGGGATCGCATGATATGTTTCTTGCAGATGTACTTGCGGTTCATGCGGATGAAGCATATATGGACAAAAACAACAAGTTCCATCTCAATGATGCGGGACTTCTGGTTTATTCCCATGGGGAATATCTGGCTGGTGGCCGGAAGGTGGGAACTTTTGGCTACAGCGTGAAGAAGAAAAACGGTAAGAAGAAACGCTGAGAATAACACGGCACAGCACGACAAACGCATGAGTAAATAAATTGTGAACACACCCCTTTTCTAGTAAAATAAAAGAAAAAGGGGTGTTATTTATGCAGGAATTATTAGAGTGGATGGAATACATTGAAGATACTCGTCAGCAGACAAAGGTTCGTCATACGTTGAAGGATATTCTTGTCATTGTGTTGTTTGCAACTCTTGCGAATGCGGATGACTGGGTTGAGATGGCATTGTTTGCAGAAAGCTATCAGGATTATCTTCGAAAGTATATTGAACTAAAAAACGGAATCCCCTCTCATGATACGATCCGGCGTGTCATGGGGATGATATCGCCCGAAATTCTGCAGCAGCTCTATGGAAAATGGCAGGAGCGGCTGGATAAAAATGATGGAGAACTGTTGAAGAAGATCATCTGCATAGATGGAAAAACGATGTGTTCGAATAAACGTGGAGAAGAAAAAGCAAGTCACATTGTTTCTGCATGGAGTAAGGAAGATGGATTTTGTCTGGGACAGAAAGCAGTCAAAGAAAAAAGCAATGAAATAACAGCGATTCCAGAGCTGTTGGAAAAAATCCAGATAAAGGGTCAGATCATTACGATTGATGCAATGGGAACGCAGACAGCGATCGCAGGAAAAATCAGGCAGAAACGAGCGGATTATGTTCTGGCATTGAAGAAAAATCAATACACAATGTACGAAGATGTAAAAGAATACTTTTCGAACGAGGAGTTTCAAAAAGAAATGCGCGAAAAGGGGGCATATAAGAAGACCTGTGAGAAAGCCCATGGGCAAATTGAGATCCGAGAGTATTATCAGACGGAAGATATCCGGTGGCTGAGCCAAAAGAAGAATTGGAAAGGCCTGAGAAGCATTGTAATGGAGAAGAAACGAATAGAAAAAGCAGGAAAGATAACGTATGAATATCGATATTTTATAAGCAGTTTAAAAACGGATATCAACGAAGTCAGCCGAGCGGTGCGAGGTCATTGGAGTATAGAAAGTATGCATTGGCATTTGGATGTAACGTTTCGGGAGGATGCAAATACGACAATCGATAAAATGGCGGCACAAAATTTGAACATTATAAGAAAATGGAGCCTGAGTATTTTGAAACCAGCAGAACTATCAAGACATAAGTTGTCAATGAGAAAGAAAAGGTTCGTAGTAAGTTTGCGTCCAATTAAGTATTTAGAAGAGCTTTTAGAAGCTTAAAAAGTAGAAAAAAATAGAATTTGCAGTTGCTAACCATTCATGCGTTTGTCGTGCACGGCACAGGAACGATTGTTGAGATTTTGTTACAGCTATGTTAAAATGAAAGGACACAGTATGAATAATATTACACTGATAGGGATGCCTGGTGCGGGAAAAAGCAGCATCGGTGTTGTACTTGCGAAAGTGCTTGGTTACCAGTTTATTGACTCAGACCTGCTGATCCAGAAAGAAGAAAAGAGAACTTTAAGTGAGATCATTGAGCAGGATGGAATTGACGGATTCAAGGCGGTGGAGAATCGTGTGAATGCGTCTATCCAGGTTGAGAATACGGTCATTGCCACAGGTGGCAGTGTCGTGTATTGTGATGAGGCAATGCAGCATCTGAAATCAGAAGGAGTTGTGGTATATCTGAAGATTTCTCTGAAGCTGCTGTCCAAGCGTCTTGGCAATCTGAAAGACCGTGGAGTTGTTCTGAAAGAAGGGCAGACACTGGAGAGTCTTTATGAGGAACGGACAGTGCTGTATGAGAAATATGCGGATATTATTGTAGACGAAGAAGACAAAGATCTGGAGGGAAGCCTTCAGATCGTGCTTGATGCACTGAAACGGGGAGAGAAATAGTTTACAAATCCGAAATATGTGTTATAATATACAACTGACCTAAAAAACGGTGTTGCGGAACGTATGTTTCCGTCGTAAATTCAGAGAAAGTTTCTTGCTCATAGAGGAGTAAAATAATAGAGGTGTGTTATGGAACAGTATGTGATTAAAGGCGGCAATCCTCTGGTTGGAGAAGTGGATATTGCAGGTGCGAAGAATGCTGCTCTTGCAATATTATCAGCAGCCATTATGACTGATGAAACAATATTAATCGAGAATCTGCCAGATGTAAGGGACATCAATGTTCTGCTTGAGGCTATTTCAGAGATAGGTGCTCAGGTTGAGCGTGTCGATAAATCTACTGTAAAGATCAACGGTTCTACCATCGGCAATCTCAGTGTTGATTATGAATATATCAAGAAGATCCGTGCTTCTTATTATCTTCTTGGTGCTTTGCTTGGCAAGTACAAGCATGCGGAAGTTCCGCTTCCTGGCGGATGCAATATCGGCAGTAGACCGATCGATCAGCATCTGAAGGGATTCCGTGCTCTTGGTGCGGAGGTTGATATCCGTCATGGTGCTATTGTTGCCAAGGCTGAGAATCTTCATGGCAGCCACATTTTCCTGGATGTGGTTTCTGTTGGTGCTACGATTAATATTATGATGGCTGCTTCTATGGCAGCCGGCCGTACCATTATTGAGAATGCTGCAAGGGAGCCTCATGTTGTTGACGTGGCCAATTTCCTGAACAGTATGGGTGCGAATATTAAGGGTGCTGGTACGGATGTGATCCGTATCCGTGGTGTTGAGAAGCTTCACCGTACAGAGTATTCTATTATTCCGGATCAGATTGAGGCAGGTACTTTTATGTTTGCTGCTGCGGCTACGGGTGGTGATGTTACGGTCCGTAATGTTATTCCGAAGCATCTGGAGGCTACGACTGCCAAGCTTGAGGAGATCGGCTGTGAGGTTGAGGAGTTTGATGATGCGGTTCGTGTTCGTGCGCCGCATAAACTTCATCGTACTCATGTAAAGACTTTGCCTTATCCTGGTTATCCGACGGATATGCAGCCGCAGATCGCGGTTACTCTGGCTTTGGCTGAGGGTACGAGTATTGTTACGGAGAGTATTTTTGAGAACCGGTTTAAGTATGCGGATGAGCTTTCCCGTATGGGTGCCAACATTAAGGTGGAGGGGAACTCTGCTATTATTGATGGTGTGAAGAAGCTTACGGGTGCGCGTGTGAGTGCGCCGGATCTTCGTGCGGGTGCTGCGCTTGTTATTGCGGGGCTTGCTGCAGAGGGTGTTACGGTTGTCGATGATATTGTTTATATTCAGCGTGGGTATGAGAATTTTGAGGAGAAGCTCAGGAGTCTTGGTGCTGAGATCGAGAGGGTTTCCAGTGAGAAGGAGATTCAGAAGTTTCGGCTGCGTGTTGGATGATGACTGATAACGATTGATGATAATTGGATATTTGAGTTTTGGGAGAGTTCCTGGGTGTTTGGGCCTGGGGGCTCTTTTTTGTGTGGGGGAGGGAGGGACGAATGGAGGGACGAACGGACAGTCTGCCAGCGGGGCGGCTGCATGGTCGTGCCTGGTGCGGTCGTTTCGCCGGGTCATACTAGGCGTCTGAGTCTTCTGCCGTGCAGGGCACCCCATAACTCGCCATGTACGCTGATGCGTACCTGGCTCAGACAGATGGGGCTTACTCTGCGGCTTGTGGCCGCAGAGTACCTTCCCGTCAGAAGCCTCAGGCGCCAAGTATGACCAGCGGCTTACTCCGACGCACCGGGTCCCGACCATGCAGCCGCCCCGCTGGCAGACTGTCCGTTCTGTTTTTTGGGGGTGTGAGGGAGTGGTGGTTTGCCGGGAGGTGGTGTGGCATCGGCGCTGCGCTGGATGTGGGTGGGGTGAGTTTTTTTTGGGGGGTGTCGTGAGGGGATTGGGGATAGAGGCTGTTTTGGATAGGGTGTGGTGTTTTTGTGTAATATTTAAATTTATTTTTGGAGTATTTTGGATTATAATTATAGAAAAAGATGGTTGGCCTGATTGGTTGCCTGATTGACTGATTGACTGGTTGATTGATATCCGGAGTTTTGGTGACTGTTTTGTGGGACTTGAGAGATGAGCTTCGGATGTGTGCTGATGTGGCTTGAGAGATGGGCTTCGGATGTGTGTTGATGAGGGGTGTGTGATGGGCTTCGGAGGTTTGTTGGTTTGGTTTTGAGGGTGGTCTTTTTTTGGAGGGCTGCCTGGGTTTTGGAGGGAGTGGGTTGTATGTGTGATTATGTGGTTTTGCCGCTTTTGAATTCGTCTTTTGAGCCTGGGAGGGCTCGGGAGGTTGTTGAGGGGTTTGTGGATGTGGATTTGAGGAATATTGCGCGGGCTGAGCTTTTTTATTTTACGGGGCAGGCGGAGGAGTGTTGTGAGATCACGAGGGGGTATCTGTCCAGCAGGGTTATTGAGCTGAAGCTTTCGGCGTGTATTTTGTATGGGTATTCTAATCTGTCGCTGGGGAATGTGGCGGCGGCTAAGCGGGGGATGGAGGGGATCCAGTCCTGTGTGAAGATTGCTATGAAGAAGAAGGTTCCTAAGGATGTTTATGCGTCCTGTCTTCTGGCGGGGTATGTGGGGGCGGTTTTGCTTCATTTGCCTACGGATGGGATGCCTGCTTTTGGGGAGTACAGCAGGATGCTTCCTGAGGGGCTGAGGCTTTTTGCCACGTATGTGATGGCGCACCATACTTATCTTAACGGGGAGATATGGAGTGCTTATGGGATGGGGAAGGCTGCTTTGTTTATGGCGGAGAGGTCGTATCCGATCAGTATGACGTATATTCACTGTATGATGGCGGTGTGTGCGATCAACCGAAAGCATAAGCAGGAGGCGCAGGAGGAGATGCTCCGGAGCTGGGAGCTGGCGAAGATGGATGGGTTTCTGGAGCCTTTTATTGAGCATCATGGGCTTTTGCGGGGGCTGATCGAGGCATGTATCCGGAACCGGGATCCGGAGGCGTATCAGCGGATCACGAAAGGGGTGCTTTCTTTCAGCAGGGGCTGGATGGCGCTTCATAATCCGGAAAACCGGAGAAAGGTTACAGGGGAGCTGTCGACGATGGAGTTTTCTATTGCCATGCTGGCAAGTGGGGGATGGACCAATAAGGAGATCGGAGAGCATCTGGGGATTTCCATTAATACTGTTAAGCATTACCTTACGGATATCTTTTGCAAGCTGAATGTCAAGAAGCGGGATGAGCTGAAGAAATTCATGTTAAAATAGTGACAGAGGCACTTTTTTTTGAAAAAACGTGCCTTACAAAACAACTGGTAGTGTTGTATAATAAATACCACAAATAGTCAGATTTTATTGGGAAATCAGACGAAAAGAACCAGTGAACGAGTAAGTTAAGAAGGAGGAGTTGAAGACTGATTCTCGATAGCATCTGATAATGTCAATATCCTTACCAAAAATGCCTGGTATATTGATATTACAATCACATAAGGGTAAAATATTGAAAAGGTGTAACCTGTTTACTCACCGGCTAAAAACATGAAGCTTTTTTAAGAGAAAGGAATATAAACAGAAGTAAAGTAATAAGAAATACAGTACACGTTAATGCACACATAGGAAAGCGGGAAAGGTATGAAAAAATTAAGGAATAATAAGATCAGAAAACTCCTGGCATTTATGGTGGCTTTGGCGTTGATGGTATCCTGTATGCCGAGTGCATATACGATCTCCGCGAGTGAGGCGTTCGGAGATGGAACGGAGGATATATTTACAGATGGCGAAATTACATCTGAACCAGCGGCCGAAGAATCGACACCGGATGTAAGCAGCGCTGACCAGGAGGAAACGGAACAGGCGCAGCAATCGACGCTTACATATGAAAATGATTCTGTTAAAGTAACAGCAGAGGCACTGGAGGACGGAGCTCTTCCGCAGAATACAGCATTGAAGGCTGACAGCGTAAACGAGAATTCATCCGTATCTTATGATACAGTTTCTCAGAAGCTTTCAGCAGCAACTACAGACAAGGGCAGCAGCCTGAGAGGTTTTTTTGCGTATGATGTGTATTTTGCTGATGGCGACGGAAACAGAGTCGAGCCGAACGGCAGAGTCAGAGTAACTTTTGAGTACAAGACACCGGCAGCACCGGAGCTTACCGATGCAGCCAGCACGAGTGTAACCGTTGAGAAGCTTCATTATAACAACAGTACCGGTGATACTGATGTTAACACCTTACAGGCCAACGAGGATCTGAAGGTTCTGAATGTCAACGAGGGCAAACAGATCCAGACACTTCAGGTTGAGACTGGCAACGCAGCTGTTTTTGCCGTTATGTGGGATTCTCCTGAGACACCGGCAGCAGAGAATCCGGAGGTAACTCCTGAGGCAGAGCCTTCTGAGGAGCCGGCGGAGAATCCGGATGCTGAACCTACCGAAGCGCCGGCAGAGAATCCGGATGTGGTGGAAGAACCGGCAGAGGATATTGCGAGCCCGGATGAGGTTCCGGCAGCAGATGAGAATGGTGAGACAAGCCTGATCGAGGTTCTGGGAGACGATACGAATCTTCGTGTCAGCCCATCTATCGAGGCAGAGGTTCTGGCAACTGTAAACGCAGGAACACAGCTCACACTTCTGGATACCGTAACAGCAGAGGACGGAGCAACCTGGTACAAGGTTTCCTGGGAAGGAACCGAGGCTTACATAAGAAGTGATATGGCACAGGTTGTTGACAGCAGTGATGAGGCAGAAGAGCCTGAGGATGTTCAGGAAGAAGAAATTCAGCCTGAGATCACCAGATATGATTACAAGAGTGACGAAGTCAATGTCAAGGTTACTCTTACCAATCCGGCAGACCTTCCGGACAACGCAGAGCTTTCCGTAACACCGGTAGAGCTCAGCCAGAAAGCCGAAGACCAGATCACCGAAGAAGCGATCAAAGAAAAGAAAGCCATCGAGAAGATCCACGCCTACGATATCAAATTCCTGGTAGACGGCGAAGAGATTCAGCCAGGTGCTTCAGTGAAGGTATCTGTATCTCTGAATGATGAGAGGAAGATCAAGGATGCAGACGTATACCATGTAGACGCAGAAGACAACGTTGAGAACATGGACGGAAGCGTTGATAAGAATGGTAATGTTGAGTTTGAAACTACGCATTTTTCTACGTATGTAATTGTGCAGAGAGGCGGAGAAAATGTTAAAGTAATAATTCGGCATCTGGATAATACGACTAGTAAGGAGATTTATTCAGCTGATGAGAGAACAATCTTAGTTGGCGGAAAGATAAATGATTATACCAAGGCAAAGAACTGGGAGGTTTCAAAAGTAAAAGTAAACGATGCTGAAGTTGATAAGGACAAAAAGATTGAAGTTGCACAGGATAGTACGATAGAAGTGTATTATACACCAAAGCATAATGATAACTTCCAGGGACCGACATCTTTCTATGATTATACAGTTAAGGCTGGTGAAGGTTACGACGAGAATACTGGAAAGTGGACACAGTATTCATTTAATATGTTAGGAGATGCTGCAAAGGGTGATAATGGTAATCAGAAAATAACATCAGGTAAAATGGATCACAATTATGATTCTTATAAATATAATTTTACAGTTGATTCTGGTTATGATGAACACGAAAACAAAATTGAAGCCGAAGTAAATAATTATAAGGAAAATGTCAAAAGGATAGGAGGATTATTAAAAGAGGTAGAGGACAATGGAAAGGGAGCAGTAAAATTCAATTACCCCGAGCCAGGATTTTTTGTAGATCAAGATGCAACTGCCACGATTAATAATAATGAAACTTATTTAAGAAGAGTCATTAAGGATTACAAACTAGTTTTTGATCAGAACGGAGATTCTTATAAACTTACAAAAGTAATTGATAAGAATGGAGATCAGCGTGCAACAGCAGGAAGTAATTTCTTCCCATTGGACGGAGTACCCAGAAGTGAAAAGAGTGATGATGGTAATCACAATTACTTTTTTGGAATGAGATATGATGTAACTTTTAAAATTGGAGATTACGTAGGTCCATTAAATTATACCTTTACAGGTGATGATGATTTATGGGTTGTTTTGGATGGAAAAAAAATTGTAATCGATTTAGGTGGAATTCATCAGGCAGCTAAAAAGGAAGTAAATCTATGGGATTATGTTAAACATAAGGATGAAAACGAGCATACCCTGACTATTCTGTATATGGAACGAGGTGCGTATGAATCAAACTGCCAGATGGAATTTACCCTTCCTTCCGCGCGTATTTCTGAAGTTACGAATGTACCTACAACAGATCTTGTATTAAAAAAAGTAAATAAAAGCCAGGATGCGTTAAGTGGTGCTCGATTTACTCTTGTAAATTCAGAAACCAATGAATCACAGACTGCTACATCCGTAGATGAAACAGGACTTGTTAATTTTACAAGATTAAGACCTGGAACATATACATTAACAGAGGATATTGCACCTGAGGGCTATGAAGCATCAAATGAATCTTGGATTGTAAAGGTTACGTTATCTGAGGATAATAAAGCAGTGGCAACTCTTTATAAAGCAGATGGCAAGACAAAGATAGAAAAAAATACAGATTCGTTGTATCATATTATGAATTACACACAGGAGGAGATTATTAAAGCCAGTATGGATTACAGTAAGACTGCAACTGTAAACGACTGGGATAAGAGAACTTATGACATCAATATTACGGCAGCATCTACAAGTACAAGTACAATAACCACTACTGAAAAAGCAGTAGCGGATATTATGTTGGTATTGGATGTATCTGGTTCTATGGATAAAACAACTGTTTCATATAGTTATGTTGCAGAAAATACAACTGATGGTAGAGCTGGATTAAATACAGGCACACTTTACTATGTGAAAAAAGATGAATCCTATGTGAAATTGCAATATTATAATAACTACTACGGGAGAACGGGTTGGTATATTGGTGATGATCGGTGGCCGCAAACTAAAGCAGATGATTCAACTTATAATGGATGCAAAATATATCTGAAAAAAACAGAAAAGAAACTTACAGCATTACAAAATGCGGTAAAACAGTTTATAACAGATACAGCGAATAAATCACCAGATAGTAAAATTGGTATTACAGCATTTAGTAGTGCTGGATATGGTAGCCATGGAAAAACTGAAGATTTACAGAAAGCGGGAGATAATAAAGAAAACCTGACAAGGTTTGTAGATTCTTTAGTAGCAAATGGAGGAACAGATCCATATGTAGGTCTTAAAAATGCAAAAAGTAAATTGGATGCAGCTACAATGAGCGGGGATACAAAACCTAAGTATGTATTATTGTTTACTGATGGTGAACCAACAGGATCTGGTAATAGTTGGGACACTACTGCGCAGCAGAATGCAGAAAACATTACAAATGGTACTGAAAGTATAAAAGGTATAAAGCAAGAAGGATATACTGTATATACAATTGGGTTTGGACTTCGAGATAAAGCAAAGGCATTTCTTGAAGGTGGAACATATGGCAGGACTACTTATCCAGGAATTGCATCTAAAAACTGTGCATTTAATGCTGAAAATGCAACGCAGCTGGGAGACATATTCAAAGATATTCAGAATACGATCACTCAGGACATTTCCATTACAGGAGCAACAATCACAGATATTATTGATCCGAGGTTTGAACTTCTGAAAGATGATGGAACGTTATATACACAGGATGACTTGAATAATGGTGTTGAAGTAAATGGTGGTACGGTATCTCTGGTAAAAGAAAATTATCAGATCCAGTGGACAGATCAGACAATACCAAACAAGAAAAATGGCGAATGGAACAAAACAATTAAAGTAAAAGCCAAAGACAATTTCGTTGGTGGAAACAATGTCACAACCAACGTATCTCCGGGATCCAAGATTTCTACAGGATATGGTGATGTTGAGTTGCCACAGCCGACAGTTAATGTTAAAGTTAACTTAGTAGTCAAGGACAAAGACGTTTGGATTTACAAAGGTGATACAGTACCGACAGATGAGACAATTCTGAATCAGTTGTTTAATGAGTCAGAAACATCTTATTCAAAAGGTACAATAAGTGCCGCCGATGCGAAAGATCATATTACTCTGCAGTGGAAAGATGGAACTCAAACCAATATCAGTAAAGAGAATATGGCAACAACACCGGATGATGATACAGAGTATTATCTGGAAGTAACTTATGATTCAAAGACGACATCAACGGATGAGAGTAAAACGAACACCACCACAAGTGATGGGGAACAGCATGTCGTAGGAGCTGCTGAGAAGGCTTATAATCCAGATAATAGCAACAATCCATATGGTATTTATAAGATTCATGTCATCAAAGGTCAGATTCAGATCACAAAGAATGTAACGGAAACATCTGACACAGATAGAACATTTACATTTAATGTGAATGCGAAGAATGGTCAGAATGTTTCAGACAGCCAGGTAAATGTAATAGTTCCGGCTGGTGAAACAAGCGGAACAGTTACGCTGCCGGATCTTCCAAGAGGAGAGTATACGGTAACAGAAGACAATGCAGATGGATATTTCATTCAGGCATTCGATATTGTTACAGGTGATGGCCAGACAGATTGTGAAAACGTTAAATCAGATGCAGATAAATCACTTAAGTTTACACTTGGTAATGATGTAAAAAAAGCAAATGTTATTACAACAGATTACACGTATACATCTGGTGGTGTAAAAGGTGTTGCATCTTACACAAACGAAGCAGTAATCAGTCTGGATCTGAAGAAAACAGATACAGATAATCATTCTTTAACAGGTGCTAAATTCAAATTAGAGATGAAAGATGGTGACATCTGGAAATCTCTTGAGAATGACATAGAAGTAAAGAATGATACTTCAGAGATTGAACTGAATAATCTGAAGGCAGGTATCTACAAGCTGACAGAGACAACTGCTCCGAAAGGATATTCATTATTAGGCAGCAGTATCTGCTTCAAAGTTGCAACAGGAAGTGTAACACTTGTTGACGAAAATGGCGATCCGGCACAGAAAAGTAATATGTGGTCACTGGAGAATAAAGTTTTAACAATCAAAAATGCTAAACTTTATTCCTTACCAGAATCCGGTGGACCGGGAATCTATGGATTTACGATCAGTGGTGTAGCGATTCTTGCAACTGCACTCCTGCTGTTTATAAATAATAAACGAAGGGAGGAAGAAGCAAAGAGATCGTAACACATTAATTGTAAATGGCCGATGAAGGGCGAAAAAGAAAAATGCAGAGAAAGAAAGGAGCAAACCTTATGAAAAATTTATTTAAAAAGATTGGTGCATTATTAGTGGCAGCGATTATGGTGCTGGCAATGGCATCTACCGCGTTCGCGGATGGACCTACTGCAACAATTACAGTGAATAATGCCGACAATGCAACTTTAACTTATGCACAGGTTATTAAAGCAGATCAGACAACGAGAACAGGTTGGGCTTTTGTAAATGATGATGTGAAAAATGCATATATTGAGGCATATGGAGTGGCTGCTGATGATGCACAGGCAGCAATTGAGGCATTAATTGCAAATACGGATGCTGAGAAATTAGGAAAAGCTCAGGCATTAGCAGCAGGAAAAGTTACTTTTGTAGAGATGAGTAATCCACAGACAGTCAGTGAAGCAGGTGTGTACTTAGTAAAGGCAACAGAAGTAGGATATACCTATAATATTATGTCAGCATATGTTGGATTTGGTGAAGTTCCGAATTTAACAAATGCAATTGTAAACGCAAAGAAAACACCTATTCAGGTAAACAAGAAAGTTCTTGATACTGACAATGTAACAAAAACAGGAGATGTCCTTACTTACACAGTAAGCACAAATGTACCATACATCAATCCTACAGATAAAGATAAATCTTTCTGGGCATATGATAAACTGACAGGTGCTGAATATGTAAATACAGACCAGGCAACAATCACATTAAATGGAGAGGATGTAACAGAGTCTTATCCAATTAGCTTTGATAGCGTAAATAATAAATTCAGCGTTGATTTAAGTGCCATGATTAATGATGCAAACAGCCATGCTGGAGAACAGGTAGTAATTACTTATCAGGTAAAAGTTACATCAGAAAATGACACCATCACCAATACAGCAACAGCCGGACATGAAAATGGTAATGAGTATGGAAGCAAAGAAAGTAAAACTTATGAAGGTAACATCACATTAACAAAATATGGTGAGAACAATGTTACACTTGCAAACGCAGGATTTGAAGTAAGAAAAGATGGTGCAGCAGATGCATTAACATTTGTAAAACTTTCTAATGGCGCATATAAATATGTTCCAGCTGATACTGAAGGTGCTGTGACAGAAGTTGTAACAGATGCAAATGGTAAGGTTAAAGTACAGGGACTTGATGTTGGAACATATAAATTTAAAGAGGTTACAGCACCACAGGGATATTCTGTAAATACAACTGACGTTAGTGCAACACTGGAAGTTGCTGAGGATGATAATGGAATTGCAAGTGACGTTCTTACACAGACAACTAGTATGAATGATACCAAGCTTGGATCTCTTCCATCCACAGGTGGAATGGGAACATACCTCTTCACTATCATCGGTGTTGTAGTTATGGCTGGTGCTGCTGGCGCATTCTTCATGAGCCGCAGAAGAGGATCTGAGGAGTAATCCTTCACAGATCGATTGGTCGAGTTTTTTCAAAATATTTATAAACAACAGAACCAAAGTAATCATTAAGTAAATCAGTTACCGCCCGGCCTCTTCGGAGGCCGGGACTGGTAATACAACAGTATGGAGAAACCTATGAGAAAGAATAAAAAGAAAAATTATATTGGACTTGGGTTGCTGTTTCTGATAGGATTGTCCATACTGCTGTATCCGATGGTCAGCGATGTCTGGAATAAGCACAGGGATAATCTTCTGATCAGTAAATATAGCAGCAGTGTTTCTTCGAATAATAATTCGGAGGAACTTGACAGCATGTGGAAGGCAGCAGAGGAATATAACGAGCAGATCAAACAGGAAAGCGTGCCGGATGCTTTTTCTGTGAGGGATGGAGAGACAGACAGTACATATGAGTCACTTCTGAATCTGAATGGTGATGGAATGATGGGATATATAGAGATCCCTGTGATCGATGTAAAGATCCCGATCTATCATTACACAACAGATGAAACACTGGAGAAGGGCGCGGGACATTTGTTTGGCAGCAGTCTTCCAGTTGGCGGTGAAAGTACACATGCGATTCTTTCCGCACACAGGGGACTTCCCAGTGCAAAGCTGTTTACAGATCTGAATCTTGTTGAAAAGGGAGATGTTTTTTACCTGCATATTCTGGATAAGACGCTTGCTTATGAGGTGGATCAGATCCAGACGGTTCTTCCGGAGGAGACCGATTCGCTGGCAATCACAGAAGGTAAGGATTATGTGACACTTGTTACGTGTACACCATATGCGGTAAACACGCACAGAATCCTTGTAAGAGGACACAGAACAACTGTAAAAGCTGCGAAAGAAGCGCAGAAGACAGAGAAGAAAGCTACCGGAGTTTCCAATCCGACACTTCCGATGCTGATCCTTTGTGTTGTGATCGGTTTTGCGATCGCAGGTGTGCTGGTAGCAGTTGTCAATTTTGTTCAGAACAAAAAACGACGCAGGAAATAATTTATGGCTAAAAAGAAAAAAAAGAAAAAGAGCAATGTCGTCCTGAATGCTTTTATTGCAGTAGCTTTTTTGGCAGGGGCAGGAATTTTTCTTTATCCTACGATCAGTGATATGTGGAACCAGTACAGAAACGCGCAGCTGATCAGTGATTATGATCAGGCAGTCACAGGACTTTCTGATGATAATTATGAGAAGCTTTGGAAAGAAGCAGAAGAGTACAATGCGGAGCATACGGTAAATGCGATTGTAGATGCTTTTGACGATGAGGAGGATTATGAACCGACCCATCCTTATGATGAGGTTCTGGATCCAAATGGCGATGGATTGATGGGAAGTATTGAGATTCCGAAGATCCAGGCGAAGCTGGCAATCTATCACGGACTGAGTAAAAACGTTCTGGAAAAAGGTGTGGGCCATGTGGAGGGCACCAGTCTTCCGATTGGAGGCGAGAGCACACATGCCGTGCTGGCGGCACACCGTGGACTTCCTAATGCAAAGCTTTTTACAGATCTTGACCAGATGGAGATCGGAGATATTTTTATCCTGCACATTCTGGGAAAGAATCTGGCATATAAAGTAGATCAGATCAAAACGGTTCTTCCGGAAGAGACCAGCGAGCTGGATATCGTGGAGGGCGAGGATCTGGTGACTCTTGTAACCTGTACTCCTTACGGAGTAAATACACACAGACTTCTTGTGCGGGGAAGCCGTACAGAGTATGTGGAGGAAGAAGAAAGTAATGAGACAATTCCGCAGAAGCTTGCAAAAACAGATCCGAAGAAGGTTCTGGCTGCGGGAGGCATCGTGCTTGTTATCTTGATACTGCTGGTTTATTTGATCGTCCGCCGCAGTGGAAAGAAGCGGGTATCAGGAGAAAAAGAGGAGGCGGAAAAAAGTGGAAAAGAGAACTAAGCGGAAAAATTTTTTAAGCAGCTTTCTGGCAATTCTGGTAATGGCTGTGATGCTGATCGGCAGTATGGCGCAGGCAGTTTTTGCAGATGATTATGTAGCCGGGAAAACCGGAAATATCAATCTGACGATCCAGGAGACCGGAGAGGACGGAACCGTGAAACCGATTCCTAACGTGAATCTGACCCTTTATAAAGTGGGAAGTGTGACGTTTGACAGGAATGTGCATTTTGTGGTTGACAGCGCACTGCAGTTTACGGGAATTGATTTTGAAAATCTGAAAACAGCAGATGAGTGGTATAAAACAGCAGATACGCTTTCCGCGGCAGTGAAGAAGGCCGGACTTAGCGGAAGCGAGATGCAGTCAGACGCAAACGGAAAGATCGTCTACAGCAATATGGCTGAGGGCGTATATCTGATCGTACAGAGCAACCCGGATGACCCGAATGTATCGGTTTCTCCGATGGTCCTGACCGTTCCTTTTGTGGAAGAGGGTACGGGCTGGACTTATGATGTGCAGGCTTATCCCAAGGCTGTAACCCGTGACGGTGATAAGGAAACAAAGATCCAGGTTACAAAACGACTGTACTATATTAATCAGGATACTTTCGATGTTATCGAAATGGAAGCAGATGATGCAACCTATAAAGTTGGTCTTTTCCTGGATGATAAGGGAACAATCCCGTTCAGAAGTGACTACATGAAAGATATCCGCCTTGTAAAAGCAAGCAGCGGAACGGCTACCTGGGCAAATGTACCAGATGGAAAATATTATGTATTTGAGCTGGACGAGAATGGCGATCCGATGACTATTAATGATTCGATCATTATAGATGAAGGAAAGTCCTATTACTATGATGTAACTGATTCCAATGAAAATGCGACCAATGAGGCAGAGATCAGCCAGAATGGTTCTACAGAATCGGTATCATATGTAAATAACTATTATTCTTTCATTCCGACTGGATTTGCGTTGAAAGGACATATTACGATCAATAAGAAGGTTCTTGTTGACGGACAGGAGACAACGGTACCGGATACTTTCTATGCAGCTGTATTTGAGACAGGAGCAGATGACTCTCTGAATCTTGTTGAGGGTACGATCAGAGAACTGAATCAGAACGGTTCTGTCGATATAGAGGTTTCTTTCCCGGAGAATACAGAACCTGAGTCAGTTACCTATACAGTTATGGAGACTGATAAGGATGGAAATCCGGTTGATCATGATTCTTTCGCATATGAGATCGACGGTGAAGGTGATATCATTCTGAACGAAAGTGAGAGTTATGAAAACTCCATGGATATCACTAACAGTAAGAATACAACACCGGAGCCGACGGTAACGAATACACCGGTACCGAGCGGACAGCCAACAGTAACACCTTCTGAGAGAACAAGTACACCAGTACCTGGAGGTTCTACATCAACCAATAATGATGGAGGCGGAACAACAGGACGTACTTCTGTAAAGACCGGCGATAATACACCGATCGGTGTATGGGTTGGCATCCTTGCAGCAGCGATCGTAGTTGGCGGTGCAGCAGGTTTTGCAGTAAAAAGAAAAAAGAAAAAATAATAAAATGAATCATTGTAAAGAATGATCATCAGAAAGGCCAGACAGAGATGTCTGGTCTTTCGCTGGATATGGAGAACCGTTTTACGAATATTTTTACTGTAACGGCGGATGAGAGATAAACAACAGGGAATGGGAATATTGTCTTTTTTTTATCAAAAGAGAGTTTTACATAAAAAATTTCTTGACATTTGGTAAGGAGAAGTATATTGTATGTGTTGCAGTAATTTCATAAAAGATAGCCTTTTATTCAGAGTGGTGGAGATACAAAGGATCTGAGAAGCCACGGCAACCCCGGAATATTCTGGAAGGTGCCAACCTGAGCGAGCAATCGAACAATAAGAGGATTGTTTACAGAACTTAAACAGTCCGGATTGTACGGGCTGTTTTTTATGTCTATGACCGTTGTTTTATTACAAAAGGAGAAGAACATGGAGAAAATTTTATTTACATCTGAATCTGTAACTGAAGGACATCCTGACAAGGTTTGCGACTCTATTTCCGATGCCATCCTTGACGCTATGATGGAGCAGGACCCAATGAGCCGTGTTGCATGCGAGACTGCTACTACTACAGGTCTTGTACTTGTTATGGGTGAGATCACAACCAAGGCTAACGTTGATATCCAGAAGATCGTTCGTGATACGATCCGTGAGATTGGATATGACAATGCTGATTATGGTTTTGACGCAGATACCTGCGCAGTTATCACAGCTCTTGACAAACAGTCCACAGATATCGCTATGGGTGTTGACAAGGCGCTTGAGCAGAAAGAGGATAACATGAACGAGGATGAGTTGGATTCCATCGGTGCCGGTGACCAGGGCCTTCAGTTTGGTTATGCTTCCAACGAGACTGAGGAGTATATGCCATATGCGATCAACATGGCACATAAGCTTGCACAGCAGCTGACAAAAGTTCGTAAAGACGGTACTCTGAAATACTTAAGACCGGATGGTAAGACACAGGTTACTGTTGAGTATGATGAGGCTGGAAAGCCGAAGAGAATCGATGCGGTTGTATGCTCTACACAGCATGATCCGGATGTGACTCAGGAGCAGATCCATGAGGACATTAAGAAATATGTTTTTGATGCGATCATCCCGGCTGATATGGTTGACGCGGATACCAAATATTTCATCAACCCGACAGGCCGTTTTGTTATCGGCGGACCTCACGGTGACAGTGGTCTGACAGGACGTAAGATCATCGTTGATACTTACGGTGGAACAGGCCGTCACGGCGGCGGTGCTTTCTCCGGTAAGGACTGCACAAAGGTTGACCGTTCCGCAGCTTATGCAGCTCGTTATGTTGCTAAGAACATCGTTGCAGCAGGTCTGGCTGACAAGTGTGAGATTCAGCTTTCTTACGCAATCGGTGTTGCACATCCGACATCTGTCAGTGTGAATACTTTCGGAACTGGTAAGCTTTCTGAGACCAAGCTTGTTGAGATCGTTCGTGAGAATTTTGACCTTCGTCCGGCTGGTATCATCAAGATGCTTGATCTTCGCCGTCCGATCTACAAACAGACTGCTGCTTATGGTCACTTTGGCCGTACAGATGTTGACCTTCCATGGGAGCATCTGGACAAGGTTGAGACTCTGAAGAAATATCTGTAAGAGATAATAATAGTTCCAAAAGAACAAAGATTGAAGCCCCCGGTATTCGCACTACCGGGGGCTTTTTTATAGAAAATTTAGAGATGGGTAATATAGTTTATGTTATAATACGTGTGTAAATGTGGATTGCAAATATCCGCTTGATTAATAAAGGACGGAGATATAGATGAAGTTAAAAACACGTATTATTGTGGGCTTTATCGCAGTGATCCTGCTGCCGCTGCTTCTTTTTTCAGCAAGTCTTTACGGTTTCAGCCGGACTCAGGTGAAACATGTACAGGAGAGCAGCAGTCAGGCTGCTGATTCCAATGAGATGGTCTATGATATTTCTCTGGCGCAGTCTTCCAGCAGTCAGGTGAAGCTGATGGCCAAGGATATGATTCTGACGGCAACGATCATTCTTGTTTTTACAGCGCTGTCTGTGGGTCTCTGGATCTACAGGAGTATTGCGGTTCCGCTGGTGAAGCTTCGTAAGGCAACCCAGAACATCAAAGAGGGTAATCTGGATTTTGTGCTGGAGGTTGAGGGGAAGGATGAATTTTCCCAGCTTTGCCAGGATTTTGAGGAGATGCGTAAACGGCTGAAGGAGTCCACGGAAGAGAAGATCCTGATGGATAAGGAGAACAAGGAACTGATCAGTAATATTTCCCATGACCTGAAGACACCGATCACTGCGGTGAAGGGTTATGTGGAGGGGATTATGGATGGTGTGGCAGATACACCGGAGAAGATGAACCGGTATGTGCGTACTATTTATAATAAGACCAATGAGATGGATCACCTGATCAATGAGCTGACGTTTTATTCCAAGATCGATACCAACCGTATTCCGTATACGTTCAGCAAGCTGAATGTGGAGGATTATTTTTCGGACTGTGCGGAGGAACTTGGACTTGAGATGGAAACCAAGGGAATTGAGCTTGTGTATGCCAATTATGTGGAGAAAGATGTCCAGGTGATCGCAGATGGAGAGCAGATCCGCCGTGTGATCCATAATATTGTGAGCAATGCCATTAAATATATGGAGAAGCCCAAGGGGATCATCCAGCTTCGTGTGAAGGATGTGGGTGATTTTATCCAGGTGGAGATCGAGGATAATGGTAAAGGAATTGCCGCCAAGGATCTGCCGTATATTTTTGACCGTTTTTACCGTACCGATGTTTCCAGAAATTCTTCCAAAGGAGGAAGCGGTATCGGACTTTCCATCGTAAAGAAGATCATGGAGGATCATGGAGGAAAGGTCTGGGCTACAAGCAGGCTGGGAATTGGAACGATCATGTATTTTGTTCTCAGAAAATATCAGGAGGTACCGATTAATGAGTAGAATTTTGATCATAGAGGATGAGGAAGCGATTGCGGATCTTGAGAAGGATTATCTGGAGCTTTCGGGGTTTGAAGTGGAGATCGAGAACCGTGGTGATACAGGTCTTGTACGTGCCATGAAGGAGGATTTTGATCTGATCATTCTGGATCTGATGCTTCCGGAGGTGGACGGTTTCGATATTTGCCGACAGGTCCGTGAGGAGAAAAATACGCCGATCATCATGGTTTCCGCGAAGAAGGATGACATCGATAAGATCCGTGGACTTGGACTTGGTGCAGACGATTATATGACCAAGCCGTTCAGCCCAAGTGAGCTGGTTGCCCGTGTGAAGGCTCATATGGAGCGTTATAACCGTCTGGTTGGTTCCAATGTGCATAAGAATGATGTGATCGAGATCCGTGGCATTAAGATTGATAAGACAGCCAGACGTGTATGGGTCAATGGCGAGGAGACGACATTTACTACCAAGGAGTTTGATCTTCTGACTTTCCTGGCGGAGAATCCAAACAGGGTATTTACGAAGGAAGAGCTTTTCCGGGAAATCTGGGATATGGAGTCTGTGGGTGATATCGCCACGGTTACGGTTCATATCAAGAAGATCCGTGAGAAGATCGAGTTTAATACGGCCAAGCCTCAGTATATTGAGACAATCTGGGGTGTGGGATACCGGTTTAAGGTGTGAGTGTATCGGGAAATCTTCAGATGGAGCTGCTGTATGCGCGTATGAATGCAGAGCGAAATAAAGGTGTACATTTTACCAGGTGTTTTTGAGAGGAGTGGAAATATGCCGCTGTTGAAAGAAAAAGTTTATACGATAGAGGATATTTATGCTCTGCCGGAGGGCGAAAGAGCGGAACTGATCGATGGACAAATTTATTATATGTCGCCACCGAATACGAGACATCAGAGGATCTCGAGCATTTTGTCCAGAAAAATAGGCAACTATATAGATGACAATAAAGGGAAATGTGAAGTATTTGCTGCACCGTTTGCAGTGTATCTGGATGAGAAAACAAATACTTACGTGGAACCGGATGTTTCCGTTATCTGTGATTCTGATAAACTGGATGACAGAGGTTGTAAAGGAGCTCCGGACTGGATCATTGAGATCGTTTCTCCTTCAAGCAGGCGTATGGACTACTACACGAAGCTGTTTAAATACAGGACTGCCGGTGTGAGAGAATACTGGATCGTGGATCCGACGAAGAATCAGATAATGGTATATGATTTTGAGAATGAAGATACGGAACAGTATACATTTCAGGATTCGGTTAAGGTTGGAATTTATGAGGATCTGAGGATTGACTTTACTGAGATGTGATAAAACAGAGGGGAATATCGTTTTGATGATAGCCCCTCTTTATTATTATCTGGACGAAAGGGAGAATTATGGAAGACAGATTATATAAAAAACTGGAGGCATACGGCAGAAGTGATTTTTACCCATTTCATATGCCCGGGCATAAGAGAAATCCACTGGCTGTGGATGGAGATTTTCCGGTAGAGAGGGATATTACGGAAATCAACGGGTTCGATAACCTGCATCATGCAGAGGATATTCTGAAAAGGGCCCAGGAGGATGTTGCACGGCTTTATGGTGTGCCGGAGAGTTTTTACAGTATTAACGGAAGTTCCGGGGCGATTCTGGCGGCGGTGTCTGCGGCTGTAGATAAGGGTGGTCAGATCCTGGTGGCAAGGAATTGCCATAAGGCGGTTTACCATGCAATTTATCTGCGGGAGCTGAGTGCCACGTATATTTATCCACATGAGGATCCGAAATTGGGGATAAACGGAGGGATTTCACCCGGCCGCGTGGAAATGTATCTGGCGGAAAATCCGGAGATCCAGGCGGTGCTGATCACTTCGCCGACTTATGACGGGATCGTGTCGGATGTGGCTAGGATCGCGGAGATCGCGCATCACTATGGTGTGCCGCTGATCGTGGATGAGGCTCACGGGGCGCATTTTCGGTTTTCGGAGTATTTTCCGGTGTCTGCGGCGCAGCTTGGTGCGGATGTGGTGATCAACAGTGTGCATAAGACGCTGCCCTGTCTGACCCAGACGGGGGTGATCCACCTGTGCAGTGATCGTGTGAGCCGGGAAAAACTGAAGCGTTTTCTGGGAATCTATCAGAGCAGCAGTCCTTCTTATATTCTTATGAGCAGCATTGATGCGTGCATGGATAAGCTGGAGCGTGAGGGGGATGAGATGTTCCGTGTGTTTACGGAGAATCTGGAAAAAGCACGCAGGCGTCTTTCCGGGTGTAAGTATATCCGGCTGGTAACGCCGCAGGCCTGTGAGTGCCAGAGAGTTTTTGATTTTGACAGATCTAAGATATTGCTTTCTACTGTGAACAGTTCGCTGAACGGCCGGGAGCTGCATCAGATCCTCCGGAGGGAGTTTCATCTGGAAATGGAGATGGAGGCGGAGAATTATGTGCTGGCGCTGGCGGCTGTGGGTGATACGGCGGAGGGCTTTGAGCGGCTTTGTGATGCTATTGAAGAGATCGACCGCCGTGAATCGTTAAAATACAGAGAAGAGGCTGTGGCGAAGGAGCCTTTGAAAAACGGAAAAATGAAGCAGGTCATGCGGATCTCCCAGGCTATGGATGCGGAGAGTGAGCGGTGTCCGCTGGATGAGTGTATCGGACGGACATCTGTGGAGTTTGCGTATCTTTATCCGCCGGGGATCCCGCTGATCGTTCCGGGGGAACAGATTTCTGGACATTTCGTAAAAAATGTGAGAAGATACCTGGAACAGGGCTTTGAGGTACAGGGCCTGAGTGACCAGACAAGTGAGACTGTGTGCGTTGTGAAGAATGAAACATGAGATGTATGACAGTGATAACTGACAGTGAAAATTCTGTGTATTGCTGATCTGTGGGAAGGCAGCAAACGGATTGTCCGCTTTGGCTATGGGATATATTGGATTGGGCTGAAGTGTGAGCAGTAATGCGCGGAAAGCAGAGGAGACAGAGTGGGAAAGATTTTTTACATTATGGGAAAAAGTTCTTCCGGTAAGGATAGTATTTACAGGCAGCTGGAGGCGGACCAGGAGCTGGGACTGAGGCGGCTTGTGATCTATACCACCCGGCCGATCCGTGATGGAGAAGAGAACGGAAGAGAATATTTTTTTGTGGATGAAAATAAACTGAAGGAGTTCCGGAGAAACGGGAAGCTGATCGAGGCCAGGACTTATCAGACGGTTTATGGTCCGTGGACATATTTTACAGCGGATGACGGGCAGGTTTCCGTGGGAAATGACAGCTATCTGGGAATCGGTACGCTGGAGTCTTTTGTGAAACTTCGGGAGTATTATGGGGATGATGTGATGCGTCCTGTTTATATAGAAGTGGAGGACGGGGAGCGTCTGGAGCGTGCCCTTGCCCGTGAGAGAACTCAGGAAGTGCCGAAGTATGAGGAGATGTGCAGGCGTTTTCTGGCGGACCAGAATGATTTTTCAGAAGAAAATATTCTGAAAGCTGGTATATGGAAGCGCTTTCAGAATCATAATCTGGATGAATGTGTGAAGGAAATTGGAAATTATATAAAATCTGTACAATAGGGAAAAATAGTTTTTTTTATACAGAAGATTATGTTATAATTAGATGAAAGATGTCCGCCGGGTATGACGGAGGACACAAAAGGCAGAAAGAGGTGATTCTTATGGCAGGATTTCATGACATCATCGGTCATGACGATATAATCAGGCATTTGAAGAATGCGATAGAGACAGGGAAGGTGTCCCACTCTTATATTTTTACGGGAGAACCGGGCTCCGGCAAGAAACTTCTTGCGGGGACTTTTGCGGCAGCACTGCAGTGTGAATCAGGAGAATCTGAACCGTGTATGACCTGTGATTCCTGTAAGAAGGTGATCGGCAAGAATCATCCGGATATTATCACAGTGACACATGAGAAACCTGGCAGTATCAGTATTGATGAGGTGCGTGAGCAGGTTGTCCATGATGTGGATATCAAGCCGTACTGCAGTCCGTATAAGATCTATATCATTCCGGATGCGGAGATGATGACAGTACAGGCGCAGAATGCCCTTTTGAAAACAATCGAGGAGCCGCCGGAATATGCGGTAATCTTGTTGCTGACCAGCAATATCGACAGCCTTCTTCCTACCATCCGTTCCAGGTGCGTGCGTCTGGATCTGAAAGTAGTGGATGATGGTCTTGTGAAAAAATATCTGATGGAGCATCTTCAGGTGCCGGATTATCAGGCTGAGATCGATGCGTCCTATGCACAGGGCAGCATTGGCAAGGCGAAGGAGGCCGCTACTTCCCAGGAGTTTGCGGATATGACGGCCAATGCACTGAAGATTTTGAAATATGCCAATTCCATGGAAGTTTATGAGCTGACAGAGGCAATTAAGACTCTGACTGCTGATAAGAATAATATCAATGATTACCTGGATATTTTTCAGTTCTGGTTCCGCGATGTTCTGATGTTTAAGGCAACAAGGGAAATTGACAACCTGGTTTTTAAACAGGAGATTAATTTTATCAGAGAGCAGGCCAGCGAGCGTTCTTATGAGAATATCGAAAAGATCCTTGAAGCACTGGAGAAGACCAAGGTGCGTCTCCGTGCCAATGTTAATCTCGAACTTGCCCTGGAGCTCCTGTTCCTGACAATTAGGGAGAAATAGAATGGAAATGGTAGTTGGAGTTAGATTTCGTAACGTTGGTAAGATTTATTATTTTAATCCGAAGAACTATAAGGTGAAGGTCGGCGATCATGTGATCGTGGAGACTGCCCGTGGTGTGGAGTATGGCCGTGTTGTTCTGGAGCCGCGCAGTGTGAAGGAGGACGAGGTGGTGCATCCGCTGAAGGAAGTTCTCCGTGTTGCGACAAAAGAGGACGAGGAGCATGAGGCTGAGAACCGTCTGAAGGAGAAAGAGGCTTTTAAGATCTGCAAGAAGAAGATCCGTGAACATGGGCTTGAGATGAAGCTGATCGATGCGGAGTATACGTTTGATAATAACAAGGTGCTGTTTTATTTTACAGCGGACGGGCGGATTGATTTCCGTCAGCTTGTTAAGGATCTGGCGTCTGTGTTTAAGACAAGGATTGAGCTTCGTCAGATCGGTGTCCGTGATGAGACGAAGATCCTTGGTGGTATTGGTATCTGTGGAAGGACGCTTTGCTGCCATACGTATCTTTCCGAATTTGCACCGGTTTCCATTAAGATGGCGAAAGAGCAGAATCTTTCTCTGAACCAGACGAAGATTTCAGGTGTTTGTGGACGTCTGATGTGCTGTCTTAAGAATGAGCAGGAAACTTATGAGGAGCTGAACCGGAATCTTCCGGGAATTGGTGATATAGTGACTACACCGCAGGGTATTACCGGTACAGTTCAGAGTGTGAATGTTCTCCGTCAGATGGTTAAGATTGTTGTGGATGTTAACGATGAGAAGGAGATCCAGGAGTTTCCGGTTCGTGATCTGAAGTTCCGCCCCAAGAAGAAAAAAGGTAAGGGTGGTGCAGGTTCTGCTGACCACGATGAGAAAGAGGCTAAAAAGGGAGATTCAAAACCGAATGAGAAGTGATCTTGTTAAATGTGGTGAGCGTGTGGATGATCTTCAGAATGGGTTGTTTGTGATCCAGGATCCGAAGAAGTTCTGTTTCGGGATGGATGCGGTTCTGTTGTCTGGTTTTGCCCGGGTGAAGAAGGGTGAGGTTGCACTGGATATGGGGACTGGCACGGGAATTATTCCGATTTTGCTTTCTGACCGTACGGATGGGGAGCATTTTACGGGTCTGGAGATTCAGCATGAGTGTGCGGAGATGGCTGACCGTAGTGTGAGGTTTAATGGCCTTGAGGACAGGGTTCGGATCGTTGAGGGTGATATCAAGGAGGCTGCCGGGATTTTTGGGGCGGCTTCTTTTGATGTGGTGACGTGTAATCCGCCGTATATGATCGGACAGCATGGGTTAACGAATCCGCATGTTCCCAAGGCGATTGCAAGGCATGAGATTCTTTGTACTTTTGATGATGTGGCCTGTCAGGCTGCCCGGGTTCTGAAGGACCGGGGGAGGTTTTTTCTGGTGCACAGGCCTTTCAGACTGGTGGAGCTGATGGCGACTTTGACGAAGTATAAGCTAGAGCCTAAGAGGATGCAGCTGGTGTATCCTTTTATTGATAAGGAGCCGAATATGGTGTTGATCGAGGCCTGTAAGGGCGGGAATTCCAGGATCCAGGTTGAACGGCCGCTGGTGGTTTATGAGAGGCCTGGGGTTTATACTGAGGATATTTTGGAGTTGTATCGGATGGTGTGAATGTTGTGATGTTGTGGCTTAGGGTGGCTGCCTGGTTGGTTGTTTGGTTGTGAGAGATTGGGGTGGCTGCTCGGGAGGTTTTGGGCCATCGGCGCTGCGCTGGATGGCTGGGAGGTGATGGTGGCTGTGGAACTTCGGTTGGTGAAGGGACGGCGAGGGGAGGCAGGCTGCTGGTGGTGACACGCTGCGCCCCCTGCTCGGCTGCGGCGCCGGTTTGCTGCCATTCGCGCAAACTCGCTTCGCTCAAACAGTGCGCTCGGTGGCAGCAGCTATCCTCACCTCGCTGACGGGGGCTCCGCTAACGTCACCACCAGCAGCCGGCCTCCCCTCGCCTGAGATTCAAAGCGAGAGATCGCAACGCGTAGCGCATTGAGTATCGAAGAATACAGACACCTTGCCAGAAGTGAATCACTGAGAAAGTGAAGAAATAAAACAACATCGGCACAGCGTAGCGCGCTGAGTATCGAAGAATACAGACACCTTGCCGGAAGTGAACCACAGAGAAAGTGAAGAAATAAAACAACATCGGCACAGAGTAGCGCGCTGAATACCGAAGCATACAGACACAAGTCAACAAATAAGAACAGCGAATCCCTTGCACTACTTAAAAAAAGCCCAAGGGGTGTGCAGAGGGGGCGCGGCTTTGCGGCCCCTTTGCGGTTTTCAAAGTTCCCAAACTTAAACAAACCCCCGCGGTCAAGCGGAATATCCCCCGCGGTCAAGCAAAACAACTCCCCCACGGCCAAGTGGAAAACAACTCCCCGCGGTCAAGCGAGAAAAGAGGCAAATTATGAAACAAAACGGAAAACTATACTTATGCGCCACCCCCATAGGAAACCTCGAAGACATCACCCTTCGAGTTTTAAGAACCCTTCGGGAAGTGGACTTAATCGCTGCGGAAGATACCCGCAACAGCATAAAACTTTTAAATCATTTTGACATAAAAACCCCCATGACCAGTTACCACGAATACAACAAGATCGACAAAGGTCACGTTCTTGTGGAAAAAATGCTCTCAGGCACAAACATTGCGTTGATCACAGATGCAGGAACTCCAGGTATCTCAGATCCTGGAGAAGAACTTGCAGCTATGTGTTACGAAGCTGGTATTGAGGTGACTTCATTGCCGGGGCCTGCTGCCTGTATTACTGCTCTGACTTTGTCAGGTCTGCATACCAGGCGTTTTGCCTTCGAGGCGTTTCTTCCGGCGGATAAGAAAGAGCGAAAAACGATTCTGGAAGAGCTTTCCAGCGAGACGAGGACTATTATCCTGTATGAGGCGCCTCACAGGCTTGTACGGACCCTTGGCGAGCTCAGAGAGGCACTTGGTAACCGCAGGATGACTCTTTGCAGGGAGCTGACCAAGAAACATGAGACGGCGTTTCGGACGACGATCGATGATCTGATGGATTTTTATAAAGATGAGAAGCCACTGGGTGAGTGTGTCCTTGTGATCGAGGGCAGAAGCCGCAGTGAAATGGAAGCGGAGAAGCGTGCTTCCTGGGAGGAGGTTTCCATTGCGGAGCATGTGGCGATGTATGAGCAGCAGGGGAATTCCAGAAAGGATGCTATGAAGCTTGCCGCTAGGGATCGTGGTGTTTCCAAGAGGGATATTTATAAGGCGTTACTGGATTGCATTTAATAAGATACTTTTTTGCCTGTATTTCCTATGATTTTGCGTGGAAATACAGGCTTTTTTGTGCTATAATAAATTCTGTATTCGTATGTAAAAAACGTTTATTTTACAGGTATAAATGACACTTCTGGAGCGGGTTTGAGAATTGCTTTCTGCAAAATTTGAAAATACAGTAGTTACTGAAATTAATGGATCAGGGTATGGTGCAGTAATTTCTGAAATTGCTGTGGTTCTGCAGAAATGAATTTTCAAACACGTCCGGACAGACAAGAACAGGAGGAATGACATGGGCGCAGAGAATACAGAATACGGCGCAGATCAGATCCAGATCCTGGAGGGACTGGAAGCCGTACGTAAGAGGCCTGGAATGTATATCGGAAGTACCTCCAGCCGTGGACTTCATCATCTCGTATATGAGATCGTGGATAATGCAGTCGATGAAGCACTGGCTGGTTTTTGTACGGAGATTCATGTAGATATCAATCCGGATAATTCCATTACCGTTACAGATAATGGCCGTGGTATCCCGGTTGGCATCAATCATAAGGCTGGTATTCCGGCAGTTGAGGTTGTATTTACCATTCTTCACGCAGGTGGTAAGTTCGGCGGTGGAGGATATAAGGTTTCCGGTGGTCTTCACGGTGTTGGTGCATCGGTTGTAAATGCACTTTCCGAGTGGCTGGAGGTTACTATCTACCACGAGGGTAAAGAATATAAACAGAGATATGAGCGTGGCAAGACCATGTATCCGCTGAAGGTTGTAGGCGACTGTGATCCGGAGCTTTCCGGAACGAAGGTTTATTTCCTTCCGGACAAGGAGATCTTTGAGGAGACCGTTTATGATTACGATATCTTGAAACAGAGACTTCGTGAGATGGCTTTCCTGACCAAGGGTCTTCGCATTGTGCTGGAAGATAAGAGAGAGGGCCAGGAGCGCGAGAAGGTATTCCACTATGAGGGTGGTATCCGTGAGTTTGTAAGCTACCTGAACAGAAGTAAAGAGGCACTTTACCCGGAGATCATTTACTGTGAAGGTGAGAAGGATGGTGTATCTGTAGAGGTTGCTCTGCAGCATAATGATTCCTATACAGAGAATACCTATGGTTTTGTAAATAATATCAATACACCGGAGGGCGGTACACACATTACCGGTTTCCGTAATGCGATCACCAATACATTCAATGATTACGCACGTAAGAATAAGCTTCTTAAGGACAGCGAGCCGAACTTAAGCGGTGATGATATCCGTGAAGGTCTGACCGCGATCGTCAGCGTTAAGATCGAGAATCCGCAGTTTGAGGGACAGACCAAGCAGAAACTTGGAAACAGCGAGGCAAGAGGTGCGGTAGACAGCGTTGTAAGCAAGCAGCTGGAGATTTTCCTGGAGCAGAATCCGGCAGTTGCCAAGGCTACTGTTGAGAAATCTGTTCTTGCACAGAGAGCCAGAGAAGCAGCCAGAAAGGCCCGTGACCTTACAAGAAGAAAATCCGCACTGGACAGCATGTCTCTTCCTGGAAAACTTGCAGACTGTTCGGACAAGAATCCGGAGAACTGCGAGATCTATATCGTAGAGGGAGATTCCGCGGGCGGTTCCGCCAAGACAGCGAGAAACCGTGCCACACAGGCAATCCTTCCACTTCGTGGTAAGATCCTGAACGTTGAAAAAGCACGTCTGGACAAGATCTATGGAAACAAAGAGATCAAGGCCATGATTACTGCTTTCGGAACCGGAATCCATGAGGATTTTGATATCTCCAAACTTCGTTACCATAAGATCATCATTATGACCGATGCCGATGTTGACGGTGCGCACATCGCAACACTGCTTCTGACATTCCTGTATCGTTTTATGCCGGAGCTGATCAAGCAGGGATATGTATACCTGGCACAGCCGCCTCTTTATAAAGTCGAGAAAAACAAGAAAGTATGGTACGCATACGATGATGATGAACTGAACAATATCCTTACCGAGATCGGACGTGACGGAAACAATAAGATCCAGCGTTATAAAGGTCTGGGTGAGATGGATGCGGAACAGCTCTGGGAGACTACTATGGACCCTGAGAAGAGAATTCTTCTCCGTGTGACCATGGACGAGGCTGCCACATCTGAGATCGATCTGACATTTACCACTCTTATGGGAGACAAGGTAGAGCCAAGACGTGAATTTATCGAAGAAAATGCAAGATTCGTCAAGAATCTTGATATCTAGGAGAATAAAGAAGAATGGAAGATAATATTTTTGACAAAGTCCACGAAGTGGATTTGGAAAAAACTATGAAAGAATCTTACATCGACTATGCCATGAGTGTTATCGCCTCACGAGCTCTGCCGGATGTAAGAGACGGCCTGAAACCGGTACAGCGCCGAGTGCTGTATTCCATGATCGAGCTGAACAATGGTCCTGACAAACCACACAGAAAATGTGCGCGTATTGTCGGTGATACCATGGGTAAATATCACCCTCATGGTGACAGTTCCATCTACGGTGCGCTGGTTAATATGGCTCAGGAATGGTCAACAAGATATCCGTTGGTTGACGGACATGGAAACTTTGGTTCCGTGGATGGTGACGGTGCGGCTGCCATGCGATACACAGAGGCACGTCTCAGCAAGATTTCCATGGAGATGCTTGCAGACATCAACAAAGATACCGTTGATTTCCAGCCGAACTTTGATGAGACAGAACGTGAGCCGGTTGTACTTCCGGCACGTTTTCCGAATCTGCTGGTAAACGGTACAACAGGTATCGCTGTAGGTATGGCGACCAATATTCCACCTCATAATCTTCGTGAGACAGTTAATGCCGTTGTTAAGATCATTGATAACATTGTGGAAGAAGACCGCGAGACAGCAATGGAAGAACTTCTTGAGATCGTCAAGGGACCGGACTTCCCTACAGGAGCAACCATCCTCGGAACAAGAGGAATCGAGGAAGCTTATCGTACAGGTCGTGGCAAGATCCGTGTCCGCGCTGTGACAAATATCGAGACTTTGCCCAATGGTAAATCCCGTATCGTAGTCACAGAGCTTCCATACCTTGTAAATAAGGCACGCCTTATCGAGAAGATCGCAGAGCTTGTCCGTGATAAAAAGATCGATGGAATCACAGACCTGAATGACCATTCCAGCCGTGAAGGTATGCGTATCTGCATCGATCTCCGTAAAGATGCCAATGCCAATGTGATCCTGAACCTGCTCTACAAACATACACAGCTGCAGGATACTTTTGGCGTGATCATGCTTTCCCTTGTTCCGAATCATGGAAGCATGGAACCGAAAGTTCTGAACCTGAAAGAGATGCTGGAGTATTATCTGGAACATCAGGAGAATGTTGTTCGCAGAAGAACACAGTACGATCTGAATAAAGCCCAGGAGAGAGCCCACATTTTGGAAGGCCTCCTGAAAGCACTTGATAATATCGATGAAGTGATCCGTATCATCCGTGGTTCCCGTAATGTACAGATCGCGAAACAGGAACTTATTGAGCGTTTTGAGCTGACAGACGTTCAGGCTCAGGCAATCGTGGATATGCGTCTCCGTGCACTGACAGGTCTGGAAAGAGAGAAGCTGGAAGCCGAGTATGCAGAGCTTATGGAGAAGATCCGCAAGTTCCAGGCAATCCTCGCTGACCGTAAGCTTCTTCTCCGTGTGATCCGCGAGGAGATCCTCGCTGTTGCAGAAAAATACGGCGATGACAGAAAGACTTCCATCGGATACGATGTATACGATATTTCCACAGAGGATCTGATCCCGAGAGAGAATACCGTGATCGCAATGACCAAGCTTGGTTACATCAAGCGTATGACGGTTGATAACTTCCGCAGTCAGAACCGTGGCGGCAGAGGAATCAAGGGTATGCAGACCATTGAGGACGATTATATTGAAGAGCTGTTGATGACTACAACCCATCATTATCTCATGTTCTTTACCAATACCGGACGTGTATACAGACTGAAGGCATATGAGATTCCGGAGGCCGGCCGTACAGCCAGAGGAACTGCGATCATCAACCTGCTGCAGCTTGCACCGGGAGAAAAGATCACAGCTGTGATCCCGCTCCGCAAATATGAAGAGGGTCATTATCTGATGATGGCAACCAAGAAAGGTCTTGTGAAGAAAACTCCGATCAGAGATTACGAGAATGTACGTAAGACAGGCCTTACAGCGATTGTTCTCCGTGACGATGATGAGCTTATCGAGGTTAAAGCTACCGATAATAACAAAGATATCATTCTTGTGACCAAGGACGGACAGTGCATCCGTTTTAAAGAGACTGATGTCCGCAGCACAGGCCGTGCATCTATGGGTGTAAGAGGTATGAATCTTACAGATGGTGATGAAGTTGTTGCCATGCAGCTGAATACCCAGGGGGATTATCTGCTGGTAGTTTCTGAGAACGGAATGGGCAAACGTACAGCAATGAGTGAGTTTGTTGTCCAGAACCGTGGCGGTAAAGGTGTGAAGTGCTACAAGATCACCGAGAAGACCGGAAACGTTGTCGGAGCCAAGGCTGTGAACGAAGAGAACGAGATCATGATGATCACAACAGAAGGTATCATCATCCGTCTGCAGTGTGCAGATATCTCAGTTCTTGGAAGGATCACTTCCGGTGTGAAGATGATCAATCTTACAGATGGTGTAACGGTTGCAAGCATCGCCAAGGTAAGAGATAAAGATCCGGAAGTGGAGGTAAATTCCGAAAAAGCTGACGGAGAGACCAACGATAACGAGGAAGAAATATCCGCAGATGAAACTGTCACAGGCAGTGAAGAAGAATAAGGTCGAGGATAAGTCATGACGACGACAAAAAAGAAACGCAGAAAAAAATCTGTGAAAAAACTGAAATATTCCAACAAAAAACTGAATTTTGTCCATGTGGCGACACTGGCAGGAGTTATTCTGATACTGCTGGTGATCATCCTGGCAGCCAGAGGCTGTGGGGGGATCAGCCACAGAACCCCGGAGGGGCTTGTGGAAAGTTATATCAAGGCTGCGGTAGAAGGCAAGGACAAAAAAATGCAGGAATGTTATGGTGCGGATAAGATTTCTGATGAGGCAAAAACAGAGATTTCATCCACGGTCAAATATTTCCAGGCTCATGGAGCAAAGGATGTAAATATTGACAGCTGTGAGGCCATTTCTGAGAGTAAAAATTATACGTATGTTTATATCCGCTATAATCTTGTACTGCAGAATGACCAGGAATATCCGTGCATCAGTACTTACCTTGTAAAAGTGCAGGATAAGAAATATTATCTGTATTCGCCGGCTGAGATCTCAGATGAGATCAGCCAGCAGGCTGCGGCAGATTATCAGAAATTTATGACCACCAAAACTTATACAGACTATACCAAGGCTTACGAAGTCTTTCTGAAAAAGAATCCGGGATATGAGGACAAAATTGCAAGTAAACTGAACGGATAAAAACAGGCAGGAGGACATAAGAATGAAGCGAATTTTGCTGATGGTGATCAGGAATCTGATCTTTGTTCCCTACTGGTGGATCAAACTTTGCTGGTATGCGGCGCATACAGATGATTATCCGGAAGAGAAGAAATACACATTCCTGAGACATGTGAGATGAGCATGCCATCGAAGGCGGAAATATCCATATTGATGTGCATGGGCAGGAAAACATCCTCAAGGAAAACGGATTTATGTTTTTTCCGAATCACCAGGGACTGTTTGATGTACTGGCGATCATTAAAGCCTGCCCGGTTCCTTTTTCTGTAGTAGCTAAGAAAGAAGTGGGAGATATTCCATTCCTGAAGCAGGTTTTTGCCTGCATGAAGGCTTTTATCATTGACAGAGAGGACCTGAAGCAGTCCATGCAGGTGATTGTCAATGTGATCCGCGAGGTAAGGGCAGGTCGCAATTATCTGATCTTTGCGGAAGGAACCAGAAGTAAGAACGGAAATCACCCGGGAACATTCAAGGGCGGCAGTTTTAAGACTGCGACAAAGACAAAATGTCCGATCGTTCCTGTTGCGCTGATCGATTCTTTTAAAGCTTTTGATACCGGTTCCACAGAGAAGATCACAGTGCAGGTACATATCCTTCCTCCAATGTATTATGAGGAATATAAGGATATGCATACAACGGAGATTGCGGAAGAAGTAAAGAGACGGATCGAGAAAGTGATCGAAGAGAATACTATATAAAAACAGAAAAGGCTCTGATGAAGTTTAAATAAAAACATCATCGGAGCTTTTTTTGATATGTATATTGCACAAAAACGAAACGTTTTATTTGTGAATTGTTAAGCGTATACAACTAAAACATTTGATGGTAACATATAAACACCTGTTAAATATGAATAAAAACACAAAAGAGGACTGTGAAATGAAAAAAGAAGAATATCTTTCCCTGATCGATGAAGTGATCGCACAGGGACCATATACCGATACGTGGGATTCTCTCTGTGAGCATCCTACTCCGAAGTGGTATGCAAGAGATAAGTTTGGAATTTTTATTCACTGGGGTGTATATAGTGTTCCGGCATTTGGAAACGAGTGGTATCCCAGAAATATGTATGTGAAAGGCTCCAAAGAAAATCTGCATCATATAGAGAAATATGGAACTCTGGATAAATTCGGATATAAAGATTTTATTCCGCAGTTTAAGGCAGAAAAATTTGATCCAAAAGAATGGGCAGCACTTTTTAAAGAGGCAGGAGCGAAATTCGTAGTTCCGGTTGCAGAACACCACGATGGATTTCAGATGTACGCCAGTGACCTCTGCCGCTGGAATGCTGCTGAGATGGGACCGAAGCGTGATATCCTGGGAGAGCTGAAGACAGAAGTTGAAAAAGAAGGCATGGTTCTGGGAGCTTCTTCTCACAGAGCGGAGCATTACTGGTTCTTTAACGGAGGACGTCAGATCCCGGAGGCAGATGTCAATGATCCGGAATATGCGGATCTTTACGGACCGGTAGCAGGAATCACCCGGGATATGAGTGATATCTATGACAATCCGCCATCGGAAGAGCATATGCAGGACTGGCTTGTTCGTACATGTGAGATTGTAGATAAATATCAGCCTTCCATCGTATATTTTGACTGGTGGATTCAGCAGTATGCATGGAAACCGTATCTCCGTAAATTTGCGGCATATTATTACAACCGTTCTGCTCAGTGGGGAAAAGAAACTGCTATTGATGCAAAATTTGACGCATATGTTTACGGCAGTGCGGTCAATGATCTGGAGAGAGGTCAGTTAGACCATATCACACCGGATCTCTGGCAGAACGATACTTCTGTAGCGAAGAATTCCTGGGGCTATACCATCGGAAATGATTACAAGAAACCTTCAGATGTAGTTCTGGATCTGATCGATGTAGTCAGCAAAAATGGCGCACTTCTTCTCAATATCGGACCGAAGCCGGATGGCACGATTCCGGAAGAAGATGCACATATCCTGAGAGAAATGGGAAAATGGCTGAAAGTAAACGGAGAGGCAATTTACGGAACCAGATACTGGAAAGTATTTGGAGAGGGTCCGACGGTGGTTCCGGAAGGCCATTTCACAGATACTTATGACAAGCATTTTACTTCTGAGGATATCCGTTTCACAAGCAAGAGCAACCATATTTACGCAACGGTACTTCACTGGCCGGAAGACGGAGAGATCCATATCAAATCTCTTGGAAATGATATGAAACTTTTGAAATCTACGATCAGGGATATTGAGATTCTTGGAACAGATCTGCATCCGTCATATGCAAGAAACAAAGAACTGGATATTTCCTGCGGAAGAGGAGCGGTTGATGCAGGGGATATGCCGGTGGTACTGAAGATCACGATAGAGTAAATTATCGGAGAATAAACGGGGGATACTGTCGGAACTGTTCCGGCAGAAAAATACAGGAAAATCAGCAAAAACTTATGTATAACAGAAAGGTTATGGGGATTACACTATGGGAAACAAAAGATACACAGGAAACTGGAACTCTGTAAATACACATACCGTTCCAAAATGGTATGAGGACTGTAAATTCGGAATTTTTATTCACTGGGGAATTTATTCTGTACCGGCTTTTGCGCCACATACATGGGAACTGGGAGAAGTTGATTCCAAAGAGTGGTTTGCGGATAATCCTTACGCAGAGTGGTATTATAATTCTCTGAACATAGGAAAAGGCCCGACATATGAGCATCATATGGAAAAATACGGAAAAGATTTCAAATATGAAGATTTTATTCCTATGTGGAAAGCTGAAAACTGGGATCCGAAACAGTGGGCAGAGATTTTTAAAGAAGCAGGTGCAGAGTATGTTGTTCTGACAACCAAGCATCATGATGGATTCTGCCTGTTCCCGAGTAAGTATACACACTTTAACTCTGTGGAAATGGGACCGAAGAGAAATATCACCGGTGAGCTGACAGAGGCTGTCCGGGATGCAGGTATCCGTATGGGGCTGTATTATTCAGGACTGATTGACTGGCAGTATGCAAATGATCCTATTTTTGAGGATGATGATCTGTTTGGAACAGCTAGCCCGACATTTGCATATGCAGATTATTCCTATAATCAGATGAAAGAGCTTGTAGATGATTATGCACCGAGTGTGTTCTGGAATGATATCGGATGGCCGACACAGAGTGAAGAGATGATGCCGTATTTCCTGGCACATTATTATAACAAAGTGCCGGAAGGTGTAGTAAACGACCGTTTCAATGACCGTTACCATGACTTCCTTACCAAGGAGTACAAATCCGGTTCTGTGAATCGAAAAGAGAAATGGGAAATGTGCCGTGGAATGGGATTATCCTTCGGTTATAATGCCAATGAAGGTGATGACAAACTGATTTCTGTTCCGGATCTAATTTCACTTCTGGTAGGAACTGTTGCAAACAATGGAAACCTGCTTCTGAACATCGGACCAAAAGCAGACGGAACAATTCCGGAAGAACAGGTAAAGAGGCTGAAGATTCTTGGCGCATGGCTGAAAGTTAACCATGATGGTATTTATGGCACACGCTGCAGCGACCGCGAATCTGAGATGCTGGAGAATGGAATTGAGCTGCATTATACACAGAAAGAGGGAAATCTCAATGTGTTTGCAGATCATCTGAAAGAGGGAGCAAATGAGTTCCTGATCAAAGGTTATCATGGACAGCTGAGATCTTTTGATCCGGCAGTTAAAGTAGAAACTGAGGATACAGAAGAGGGACTTCTGGTGAAGATTCCTGAGTATAAAGAAGATATGTATGTGGTTGGATTAACAAATAAATTTTAACCGAATGCGGATTGCCAATATCCGCTTGACATGAGCAGAGAGGACCGGATGTATGCCGGTCCTTCTGTGATATAGCTGATTGTTTTTTTTAGGGAGGAAGCTATATGTTTGGGAAAAAAATTGCGGCGATATTATCAACAGTAATGATCATAACAGGGGCCTGTGTACCTTCTGTGGTTGTGCATGCACAGACTGGTTATGCGGCTGATCATACACAGGAAGCATCGGCAGCAGGCACGCAGAGCACTGCAAAACTTGTTGCGAAAGGATCCTGCGGAAGCAATGCCACTTACCGGCTGTATTCCAATGGAAATCTTCAGATACAGGGAAAAGGGGAAGTTAAAGTTACCGATGATTTTTCATACAGATCCGAAACGATAAAAACGGTAACAGTTGCATCCGGGATCACGGGAATCGGTGACAGAACTTTTTCAAACTGTAAAAATCTGAAGAGAATTTCATTGCCGGGAACTTTGCGGAGTATCGGCGTTCGGGCATTTGGTGATACTTCGATCACCAGCATCAAGCTTCCGAATGGACTGAAAAGCATTGGCGCATATGCTTTTTACCAGAGTAAAATTACGAGCCTGGATATACCGAAAACAGTGACAAAAATTGAGGAATATGCTTTCAGTTACTGTAGCAGTCTGGAATCTGTCAGTATTCCGGGAAGTGTAAAAACATTACCGGAATCGTTGTTTGAGGCAGATATGAAACTGAAAAAAGTTACTTTGGGACAGGGCGTTTCCAGGATAGAACGAGCTGCTTTTCGGCATTGTGGTTTGACAGGAATAAGTTTTCCTGACAGTGTTACGCTTATTGATGAGAGTGCGTTCTCTCTTTGTTCAGATCTCAGAAAAGTGACGTTACCGAAGAAGCTTACAGAGATTGGGAACGGTGCATTCGGTAACTGTCGAAAACTGGGGAATATTACGATACCCGCCAGCGTGAAAAAGATCAGAAGCAATGCTTTTTATGATTGCCAGGCAATGAAAAAGATTACGATCCTAAACAGTAAAACAGTGATAGAAAAAGAAGCGATCGGCTATAATTTCAATAGTGGAAAAAATAAAACTTTTGTCATTGTCGGAAAAAAGAGTTCTACTGCTCAGACTTACGCAAAGAAAAATGGGTTCCGTTTTTTGAACAATACTGCCGCAGTAAGGACCGCAAAGATGACCGGCGTGCCCAAAACAAAAACCATACTTCGTGGAAAAACATACACGATCCAGGCAGTGACCGTGCCGTATTACAGCGACGAGAAGATTCTTTTCCGTTCCTCGGATCGCAGGATCGCTACGGTAAATTCCAAAGGTGTTGTAAAGGGAATCCGAAAAGGGACGGCCGTGATCACCGTGCAGAGCGGAGCAAAAAAACTGACCTGTAAGGTAACGGTTAAATAATTCAAGGGATATTAGCAATCCGCATTTGTTATTTGCTCATAGTTATATCTTATATATTTGAGCACGCAAAACAGACTGGAGCTTGATAAGAATATATATCAGGTTCTCAGTCTGTTTTTGTATGTCTGGAGAATTATGTCGAAAAAATTTCATTGCAGAATAATGATATAAAAGCGTATAATTAAATGGAAGAAATAGTGGTTATCGAATAAAGATGTTTTATCAGATAGAAGGGGGCGGGATTATGCCGGTATCGATGAAGACATTGTTGGAACAATACACAAAAATATTACAGAAAATATATGGGAAACATTTGAAAAGTGTTATTTTATACGGCTCATATGCCAGAGGAGATTATAGAGAAGATTCTGATATCGATATTATGATTCTCCTTGATCTGTCTGATATAGATATTAAACAGTATCGTCATGAATTGGCAGGAGAAACTTTTGATTTTAATATGGATCATGATCTTGATATTAAGCCAATTGCAAAAAGTGAAAAACATTTTCTGAATTGGGTTGATGTTTATCCATTTTATGCAAATGTAAAGAAAGAGGGGGTAAAATTATTTGATGCAGCCTGATGAAAAAGGAACGCAGAAAGATCTTATTTTTTATCGGATTGAAACTGCCCAAAGTGATATTAAAGCTGCGGAAATTCTTTTGAATGCAAAAGAATTTCGAGGTGCTAATAATCGGGCATATTATGGTATTTATCATGCAATTTCAGCAATACATGCACTAGATGGAAATGCATATAAACGTCATAAAGATGCATTAGCAAATTTCAATAAGAATTATATTAAAACAGAGATTTTTCCCAGAAAACTTGGACGAAAAATCGTAGAAGCAGAAGAAATCAGACATGCCAGCGATTATGATGATTTTTATATTGCAACAAGAGAAGAAGCAGAAGAACAGATAGAAACGGGTAAACAATTATTGGAATTGATAGAAGAATATATCAAAAGAAAATTAAAGGACAATAATAAGTGATGATCGCAAAAAATACCTTCCACAGTAACTCTGTGTAAGGTATTTTTTTGTAGTGCGCCTTGCGTGGTAATGTAATGCTAAATGAGATGGGCAAGGCGCAGAATTCGGGTGGTCTACTGGAAGATGCAGCAAAAAAAGAATACGTTTTCACAAAATAAGATTGACTTTTTTAAAAACTCTTATTATCATATAAAACATATTTAATTACTATGAAATAAGGAATAATAAAAAGTTCTGTTACACAGATGACGTTGAGCAGCTTACAGGACTGGCAGCGGGCAGACTTTTTTTTAGAGGGAGGGGACGGGTACATGTCCATCAAGAAGATTGCAGAAAAGGCAGGGGTTTCACCGGCGACGGTTTCCAGAGTTTTGAATAATCCCAATTATAAATGTTCTGTTTCCGGACTCCGGGATAAGATATGGAAAACAGCCATCGAGATGAATTATGTGCCAAATGAGGCGGCCCGGAATCTGAAAAGAGGTGTTTCCGCGAAGCAGGAGAAAACCTGGTACATCAATATTCTGATGACAAGAACCGATTCTTCCACCACCGATCCATTTTTTGCGGAGCTTCTCCGGGTGATCGAAAGTGAGATCCATGATAAAAACTGCATTCTTTCCAAAGTATGGTATATGTCTGTGTTTTCCGATGACCGGAAGTGCCGAAGGGAGAATCTGGACCGGCTGGTTGATGGAATGTATGGCGAGGTAGACGGGAAGAGGGACGGACTGATCATCATAGGCAGATGTAATAAGGAAGCCCTGAAAAAACTGAATAAGAAATATAAGAGCGTGGTGTTGGTGAACCGGAATTCCACCAATTATGAAGTGGATGAAGTCCTTTGCGATGGAAAAAAGATCGCGTCAGCGGCAGTGGAATATCTGATTTCCCTGGGGCATAAAAATATCGGATATATTGGTCAGTGCCACAGCGAAGACCGGTACAATGGATATCTGGAAACCCTGAAGAAGCATGATCTGGATGTGATTCCTGAGTATGTTATTGAGACGAAACAGACAGAGGCCGAAGGATATGAGGCCATGGAAAAATTCTTCCAGTCGGACGACATGCCAACCGGAATCTATTGCGCCAATGATATTTCGGCGATAGGAATGCTGAAATGTCTGAATAAATTCCGGAACCGGTATTATATGCCTTCTATCATATCCAGTGATGATATTCAGGAAGCACAGTTTACCAAGCCGATGCTGACAACGGTAAGTCTGCCGAAAGAGGATATGGGAAAATTCGCACTGTATCTGCTGCTGGACCGACTGAGAGGCGGACATTCCGGTATTGTCCGGATGGAACTGGAAGGAAAGCTGGTGATCCGGAACAGCTGCAGCAGTGTGGAGGACAGTATGTGGAGCGATTATTGTATCTGAGGATTGCTGATATGATGAGATATGAAATATTTGCAGCTTTGACAGAATATATGCGTGAAAACGTTTTCAGATATTCCTATTTAATTAATGGGAATAATATGGTTTAATGTATTCAATCAGGATAACGTTTACAGAAGGTCGCAGCAGTGACAAAAAGGAGTACATAAATCATGAAAAAAAGACGCATCGCAGGTGTCTGTATCGCACTGGCAGCAGTGGTACTGGCAGGAACTTTTGCAGTATCAGGAAACAATACAAAGGATAAAAATCAGGTAGAGATCATCAATGTGTCCTATGATCCAACCAGAGAATTTTATGAGGAATACAACAAGATCTTTGCAGATTACTGGAAAGGGGAAACCGGCCAGAGTGTGGATGTGATCCAGTCTCATGGAGGTTCCGGCAAGCAGGCACTTGAGATTTCCAACGGACTTCCGGCAGATGTAGCCACACTTGCCCTGGAATATGATATCGATGCGATCCGGAATGCCGGTCTGATCGACAAGGGATGGATCGATGAATATCCGGATGACAGTGCTCCTTATACTTCCACCATTGTATTTCTTGTTCGGAAGGGAAATCCGAAGAATATCCAAGACTGGGATGATCTGACAAAGGATGGTGTGGGAGTGATCACTCCCAATCCGAAAACCTCCGGTGGTGCCCGCTGGAATTACATGGCAGCCTGGGCTTATGCCAATGAGAAATATAACGGCAATGAGACAGAGATGAAAGCCTTTGTCAAGAAGCTTTACAAAAATGTCCTGGTTCTGGATTCCGGAGCAAGAGGTGCCACAACCTCTTTCGTGGAAAACGGGCAGGGGGATGTGCTGATCGCCTGGGAAAATGAAGCGTTTCTTTCTGTAAGGGATAATCCGGATGATTACGAGATCGTAACGCCGGGCATCAGTATCCTGGCACAGCCGTCCGTTGCTGTTGTAGATGAAAATGTAAAAAAACACGATAACGCAGATGCCGCAAAAGCTTATCTGAAATATCTGTATTCCGATGAAGCGCAGGAGCTGATCGCTGAGAATTATTACAGACCGGTCAATCAGACCATCTTGAAAAAACATGCAGATACTTTTAACCTGAGTGTGAAGCTGACTACTATCAAAGATTTCGGCGGATGGGATGCAATACAGAAGAAACATTTTGCGGACGGTGGAGTGTTTGATGAGATTTATGAAGAGTAAAAAAGCATAGCGGATACAGAAAAGAGGGGAGACAGAAATGAAGAAACAACAGAGTAAACGGGTGATACCAGGCTTTGGACTGACAATGGGAGTGACTTTGGCGATGCTGAGTATCGTGGTTCTGATTCCCCTTGCATCTCTGGCTGTATATTCAGCGCGGCTGGGATTTCGGGAATTTATCCAGGTGATCACACGGCCGAGAGTTTTGTCCGGATTTTATGTAAGTTTTATCACTGCATTTGCGGCCACGGTGGTGAATGCCATCATGGGACTGATCCTTGCGTGGGTGCTGGTGCGGTATAATTTTCCGGGAAAAAGGATCATGGATGGAATGATCGAGCTGCCTTTTGCGCTGCCAACTGCAGTTGCCGGTATCTCGCTGACATCACTGACATCCGACAAAGGACTGGTGGGAAGCTTTTTTGCAAAGTTCGGGATCAAGATCGCGTATACCAGGATCGGTATCACGGTGGCTCTGATCTTTGTGGGAATTCCGTTTGTAGTCCGGGCTATTCAGCCGGTGCTGGAAAAACTGGATGGTTCCTATGAAGAGGCAGCACGTGTCATGGGGGCAAAACCATTCACCATTTTCCGCAGGGTAATTTTTCCTGAGCTTCTGCCGGCAATGCTTTCCGGTGCTGGACTTGCTTTCGGACGCTGCCTGGGAGAATACGGAAGCGTTGTTTTTATCGCAGGAAATAAACCATATTATACAGAGATCACACCGCTGATCATTATGTCAAAACTTCAGGAGTTTGATTATGAAAGCGCAACATCTATCGCACTGGTTACACTGGCAGTATCGTTTTTGATCCTGTTTGGCGTGAATCTGGTGCAGGCAAGAAATACGAAACGAATCAGAGGGAGGGACGCATAATGGACGAAAAAAAGAAGCAGGCTTCCGGGCCGGTGAAATGGATCCTCATTGGGATTTCCGTGATCTTTCTTTTTGTAATGCTGGTGCTTCCGCTGGTGGTTGTTGTGACCCAGGCGCTGAGTAAAGGCTGGGAGTGCTACGTGCAGGCTGTGACAGATGAGTATACGCTGAAAGCTCTGGCACTGACCATAGAAGCAACGGTGGCTGCTGTTGTATGCAACACGATCTTCGGCCTGTGTGCAGCGTGGGCAATGACCAGATTTTATTTCCGGGGAAAAAAGCTTCTGACGACGCTGATCGACATTCCGGTTACGGTGTCACCGGTCATCGCAGGTCTTATTTATATTCTGGTTTTTGGAAAGCAGAGCCCGCTTTATTCTGTTCTTGACAAAGCAGGGATCCAGATCGTGTTTGCAGTTCCTGGAATTATCCTGGCAACGATTTTTGTTACATTTCCATTTGTATCAAGAGAGATCATTCCGGTGCTGGAATCTATAGGGTCCGATGAGGAAGAGGCGGCAGCACTGATGGGAGCAAAAGGCTGGACGATCTTTACCAAAGTGACTTTCCCGCATATCAAGTGGGCATTCCTTTATGGCGTTGTGCTGTGTACAGCGAGAGCTATGGGAGAGTTTGGAGCCGTGTCCGTACTGTCCGGACATCTCCGTGGAAAAACAAATACACTTCCGCTTCATGTGGAAATTCTTTATAACGAATTCCAGTATGTTCCGGCGTTTGCGGTTTCTTCGATCCTGGTGATCCTGGCGGTGATCCTTCTGATCGCGAGAAATGTTCTGGAACATAAAGGAAAGGGGGAAAAAGGCGATGTACGTTGAGTTAAAAAATATCAATAAAACATATGGGGATTACAAGGCATCTGACAACGTAAGTTTTGGCATCGAAAAAGGTAAGCTGATCGGTCTCTTAGGCCCAAGCGGAAGCGGAAAGACAACGATCCTCCGTATGATCGCCGGTCTGGAGCAGCCGGACAGCGGTGAGATCATCATTGACGGAAGAGTGGTCAATGATGTTCCTGCCAGCGAGCGAGGCATTGGATTTGTGTTCCAGAATTATGCCCTTTTCCGGTATATGACTGTGTATGATAATATTGCGTTTGGTCTGAAAGTACAGAAGGCGGATAAGAAGTATATCAAGCAGAGGGTTATGGAACTGGTAGAGCTGATCGGGCTGAAAGGCCTGGAAAAAAGATATCCAAGTCAGCTGTCCGGTGGTCAGAGACAGCGAGTTGCTTTTGCCCGGGCCCTTGCTCCGAATCCGCAGCTGCTTCTTCTGGATGAGCCTTTTGCCGCTATTGATGCAAAGATCCGTACAGAGCTTCGAAGCTGGCTGAAGGATATGATCGAGAAACTGGGAATCACCAGTATTTTCGTTACTCATGATCAGGACGAGGCCATTGAGGTGGCGGATGAGATCATCATTACCAACCGGGGACGTATCGAGCAGAAGGGAACGCCGCTGGAGGTTTACCAGAATCCGGATACTGCATTTACGGCGGGATTTTTCGGACAGACGTCCGTGATCGAGGATTATCAGGTGTTCAATCACTTCGAGGAAGTTCCAGGCGGAGAAAAAGCTATTATCCGTCCGGAGTTTGTGAAAGTGACCAAGAAGAACGAGGAGCAGAAATATAAAAGTTCTGCCACAGAAGGCATCGTAGAACGAGTCGCATTCCGTGGCAGCAGCCTGGAACTGAAAGTTCGTGTAGGAAACACCACACTCAGCGCCAGAAGAAGCCTTGACGAAGAACCCGTCCGGGAAGGCGAAGTTGTGGATGTTTTCGTACAGAGGATCTTTGTGACGAAAGGAAATGAAGCCGTGTTGCTGCATAATACAGCTATGGTTGAGGACTGGTTGGTTATATAAAAAAATGCCGCGGGAGCGGCATTTTTTTATGAGCAAGTAGCGTTAGCGGATTGCGAATATCAGCTGCTGAGGCCGCGGGAGCGGCATTTTTTTATGAGCAAGTAGCGTTAGCGGATTGCGAATATCAGATGATGAGGCCGCGGGAGCGGCATTTTTTTAGATGTGTGAAATTTTTACACCATAATATTCTGCAAGAGAATCCACCAGATCATCACGGATTTTTTTGTGGTCATTGCCATCCAGGGACATAACACAGGATACCATCTGACGTTTTTTATCAATGACGCAGTATTGGCCGTAATTGCCGGACAGGATCAGCGTATCTTCCATGGGCCCCATATATATGAAATATCCATAGCCATAACTCTGATAATCCGGACGCTCGGTTAATGGATTGTAGGAATCGATATGTTTTCGGCAGGCATCCATAACAAAGTTTTTTGGGACAATCTGTTTTCCGTTCAGAGCACCTTCATGCAGAAGCAGATGCCCAAAACGGGCCAGTTCATCAATCGTCAGATACAGTCCATTAGCTGCCATGCAATGTCCCTGAGGGCAGAGGGTCCAGTCCGGATTCGGGATGCCAATTGGTTCAAACAGACGATATCGCAGATAATTCAGCAAACCGGTTCCGGATTTTTCTTCCAGAAGAACAGACAAAATATAGGAACAGAAATTGCTGTACACGAAATGGGTACCTGGTGTATAGGGAAAAGAATCATTCTGGAAAAAATATCTTACCCAGTCTTTTTCTCTGTATCGTTCCGGACCGTCGCAGAAAAAGAGAGGATCTTTCTGACCGGATGACATCGTAAGCAGATCACAGATCTTTATTTTGTAAAGATTTTCGGAAGGATCAGATGGGAAATATTTTTCAAACCAGGGATAAATATATTCATCAAGAGTGATCAGTCCTTCGCGTTCTGCGATACCAGCAGCCATGGCAACAAAAGGCTTGCTGATAGACCATATATTTAATCGGGTTTTTACCGGAAAAAGCCTGAATTCTTCTTTTAAAACATCGTTTTTATATATCTGGGCATAGATAATATTGGAATGATGCTGTTTAGATTTTTCAAGAAAAATATCTAAAATTTCCTGCATGATAATCCCCCCCTGTAATTATTATTCGTAAAAAAGATCAAAGTCTGAGTAAAGTTCTTCCAGGTCATGAAGGTGTGTACTGATGGACTTGCACTTGCTTTTTCGGATTTTTGCAACAATGCTGTCAAAAAGACAATAGAGACAGGAAAAGGAGTTAAATCCCATTTCATTGAGATTGATCTCTGTAATGACCGCATGATCTGCCAGAGACCATGCCGGTGATGAAATACTGTCTGTGATGGCAAGGATCTTTGCACCATGGTTTTTGGCAACCTGTGCGTATTTCAGTGACCATTTGGTATAGCGGGCAAAAGAGAGCAGAAGAACAACAGTATCTTCAGAAGCTTCCGTGAGATATTCAAAATGGGGATCATAAAATTCATGAACCACCTTGGTATTTCCAAGAAGCTGATTCAGCAAGGTTCCCATCCAGAGTGCTGCACTGTAAGAGGAACGGGCGCCTACAATCAGACGTTTCTTCGCATTGGTCAGATAGGTAACGATCTGATCCATATCATCCTGACTCAGGTGTGAAGCCCAGTTTTCCATGGAATGGAGTTCTTTTGCAATGATGTTCTGATAGAAATTCCCATTGTCCAGTGTGTCATCTGCTGTAGCTGTGGGAATGGAAAGAATGTCATTCTGTACAGTACGCTGCATCTCGGAAAAACTTTCAAATCCCAGAGAATAAGCGAGGCGTATGATAGTGGTTTCGCTTACGGAAATTTCCTTGCTGAGTTTCGCAAGGGTGGAATAACTGAATGAATCAAGGTGTTGTAATATATATTCGGCGACTTTCTTCTGACCGGCAGAAAGGAAAGATACTTTTTCACGGATCAACTGTTCTATTTTCATGAAAACCTCCTGTATTGTACGATTAGTATAATAAATTATAACAGGTGTAAAGTTTGATTACAATATAATGGAGTAAAAAATTCTTCTTGATATAAAAAAGATGTAAATAATGCACAAATTAAAGTGTGTATTTTTAATAATATTGTCAATAGAAATCTTGAAACCTAGATGTTAATATAGCATTAAATAATTCATATGACGTCAGAAAAAGAATTAATTGCACTATTAATATTAGAGCCAATAAAAAAGGGGGGCTTTTATGTCGTCAACAGTAAAGGAAATAAAAGAAAAAACAGGTTACCTGAAACGAAGTGATCTTTATACAATCGGTGTAGGACAGGCGATTGGATCGGGTGTTCTGACACTGATCGGACCGGCAATTCTTTTGACTGGTCAGTCAGCATGGCTGGCATATGTAGCTGCATGTATCTGGGGATTTATGATGATTGCACCAATTCCATGGATCACATCTACACTGAAACTTGGAGGAGGATTTTATTCTCTGGTAGGAGATATGGCCGGCAAACGAGTTGCCGGTATGTATGCAGTAGGATTTTTGCCACAGACGATCAATCTGGCGACTTATGGTGTGGCAATTGGTATGTATGCAAATTCCCTGTGGCCGCAGATCAATGCGAAATGGTTTGGAATTGCAGCCCTGAGTGTGTTCTTTGCCATCAATCTGTGTGGTGTGGATGTAATGGCGAAGGTACAGAAAATTCTGGTTACCCTGCTGTTTGTTGCACTTGGTCTGTTTATTGTTCTGGGATGCCTCCAGCTGAAAAATCCGGTGTTTGAGTTTACAGCACCAGACTTTTTCTCCAATGGTCCATCTGGATTCTTTTCCGCAATCATGCTGTATGTATATTCAACAAACGGATATTCCTGCATTATGAATTATGGTAAACAGGCAAAAGAAGCACATAAAGATATTCCAAAGGCACTTCTGTACTGTATTCCGACACTGATGGTTGTATATGGCGGTGTTGCAATTGTAGCAAGTGGTGTGCTTCCTCTGGATCAGGTAGCCGGACAGCCGCTTACCCTGGTTGCAAAAAATATTTTAAATCCGGCACTTTTCACAGTATTTATGATTGGTGGTCCGGTACTTGCACTGTCTTCATCCATTAATTCAACAATTTCCAATAACTGTATTCCGGTTGCACAGTCCTGTAAAGATGGATGGCTTCCGAAATCATGGGCAGCTCAGAACAGAAGAGGGGCTTACTGGAAACTGATGACATTTACTTATCTTATGGGAATATTACCTGTGTTACTGGACTTTTCTATCAGTGATGTTGTAAATAATATTATGCTTCTGGCATCAGCACTGGCATTTCTGCAGATTTATGCTTATTTCCAGCTTCCGAAAAAACATGCAGAAGCATGGGAAAAATCACCAATGCATATTTCTAACGGAAAATATTATTTCCTCTGCTGTTTGAGCCTGTTTGCATATATCTGCATTTTTATCAATTCTTGCAGAAGCCTGAAACTTCCGGTAGTAATCATCAGTCTGATAGCCATTGTAGTATGCATGGCTTACGGATGGTTTAGAAGTGTAAGTCCTGATGTAAAGATGGAAACAAGTGTGTGGGAGGATTAATGTTTATGAATAAAGACCAGAACCTGATCAATGAATTTGCTATCAAAACTTTAAAAGAAAATCTCAATGTTATGTATGCGCAGATATGGCGTGAAGGACAGTTAACGGCAGAATATAAAAGAATGCCGGTGAAAACCCGCCTGAATACCTGGTCTGCATGCAAAGGCGTGGTATCCTGTGCAGTGGGAATTGCACTGGATGAGGGATTGATTCAGCTGGATGAGAAGATCGTTGATATTTTTCCGGAGTATGTTCCAGAAAAAACAGAAGGATATCTTGGTGATGTGACTCTGGAAAATATGCTGACAATGACCACCGGTCTGGAAAGCTCACTGTTTTTCTGTGACTGGCCGGAACGTTATACAACACCGGACTGGATCAGATATTTCTTTGAGAACGCGAAGGTTGTAAATAAACCAGGAACCCAGTGGCTGTACAGTAATTTCAACACATATATGATCAGTTGTGCCATTGAAAAACGTGCGGGTGTCAACCTTCTGGAATATCTGAGAAATCGATTTTTTGAACCATTGGGAATTGGAAATCCGGACTGGACTTTGTGTCCGAAAGGTCATGTACATGCTGCGAATGGTCTTTATGTAAATATTGACGAGTTCACCAGATATGGACAGCTGATCCTTCATAAAGGAAAATACAATGGAAAACAGTTGGTGCCGGAAGAGTATATGAAAGTTGCGACTTCCAATCTTGTAGACAATTCAGCGGCAGGAAGTCCGGGAAATCTTTATTCCGGTTTTGGATATGGATATCAGTTTGTCATGAATCCGGAAGCCGGTTCCTATCGATCCGATGGAAATTATGGTCAGTTCTGTCTGGCGTTTCCTGACAAGGATGCAGTAGTAACTGTAATGTCTCTGGAGGGGGATTTCCAGAAAATAGGAAATCATCTATGGACTACAGTGGTTCCGGAATTGTAATATACTCTGGTTGACAAAACAGAGTGGAAAGCATAAGATAATAGTAGCTAAGAAATGTGATGAAATTCAAACATTGGCAAAAACGAAAACCCCGGAAGTGTGCGAGCCTTCCGGGGTTTTCTATTCCGTTATGTAAGGTGGCTTAAGCCTTTCAGGCTTGACATTAATCATAATTCGCCTTATACTAAGCATTGTAAATAACAGGGGAGCTTGTGATGGCAGGCTGAGAGGAAGTCTTCAACTTCGACCCTTATACCTGATTTGGATAATGCCAACGTAGGAACGTATAGGATGAATTTACGGGAGATACTTTGGTGTGTCTCCCTTTTTATTTATGATCAGGATTTACAAGGAAGGGCTTAAGAGCAGATGCTTTTAACCCTGGTATCTACAACGGAATACAGGAAATTTTGAGAGTGAACTGAGTTCATGAAGGGGTGCACCACCGCGGGTGTATTTCTTTGTGGACTCTTTTTTTATTCTCGGAAAGGAGAGCTTATGATCACAGTAAACGGCGAGAAAAGAACACTGGAAAATCCGGTAACAGTAACCGAATATCTGAAAGCCTGCAATTATGTTCCGGTGCAGGTAGTAGTTGAACTGAATGAAGTGATCATCAAGAGAGAGACTTACGATACAACAGTGCTGAAAGACGGCGATGTTGTGGAGATTCTGCAGTTTATGGGCGGCGGAAGCTGCTGAGATAAAAGGTATATTGAAGATAAAAAGAAAGGTGGACATAAAAAATGACAACAGCAAACACAAATGAAGACAAACTGATCCTGGGAGGCCATGAGTTTACTTCCCGTTTTATTCTTGGTTCCGGAAAATTTTCCCTGGATCTTGTAAAAGCATGTATCGAAAAAGCAGGAACACAGATCGTAACGCTTGCTCTGCGCCGTGCAAATGAAGGCGGACTTGCCAACATCCTGGACTATGTGCCGAAGGACGTTACACTTCTTCCGAATACATCCGGTGCCAGAAACGCACAGGAGGCAGTCCGCATCGCAAGACTTTCCCGTGAGCTTGGCTGCGGAGATTTTGTAAAGATCGAAGTCATCCATGATTCCAAATATCTTCTCCCGGATAACTATGAGACCATCAAAGCAACTGAGATCCTTGCAAAAGAAGGCTTCGTTGTCATGCCGTACATGTATCCGGATCTGAATGCAGCCAGAGATCTGGTAAACGCAGGAGCTGCCTGTGTAATGCCGCTTGGTTCTCCGATCGGTTCTAACAAAGGAATCTGCACAAAAGAATTCATCCAGATCCTTATCGACGAAATCGATCTTCCGATCATCGTAGACGCAGGGATTGGCCGTCCATCACAGGCATGTGAGGCTATGGAAATGGGTGCTGCGGCAGTTATGGCAAACACAGCCATCGCAACAGCAGGGGACGTCCGTGTTATGGCGGAGGCTTTTAAGAAAGCCATCGAGGCAGGAAGAAGCGCATACCTTTCCGGCATGGGAAGAACCCTGGAAAGAGGTGCAAGTGCATCTTCACCGCTGACTGGATTTCTGCATGAGTAAAATTGATAAATGAATGATTGAACGCAGAACACTAAGCAGGGGACAGGCACTGCCTGTGTAGTGAAACACAGGTATTGTCTGGTTTCAATCGAAATTGAGTTTACAGATATGCAGCAGTGAGGACCAGAGTATTGCTGCAATATATGAGAGGAGCGACATAAGAGTAATGGCAGAAACAGTACAGGCCAGTCAGCAGGACGGCCATTTTAATGAGAGTATCGTAAACGAAGAAATTCTGGAAGACATGAAAAAGAATCGTATCGACCACATGAAGTACCTTCCGGATATGGAACAGCTGGAAGAGTCTGATGTGATGGATCAGGTTATTTCCGCAATGAATGCATATGATTATGACAAATACACAGAAGCAGATGTACGCAGAGCCCTGGCCCATGACAACCGTACACCGGAAGATTTTCAGGCACTGCTTTCACCGGCAGCACTGCCTCTTCTGGAAGAGATCGCACAGGCAGCGCGGATCGAAACAAGAAAACATTTTGGAAACAGTGTCTGTATGTTTACACCGATCTACATTGCAAACTACTGCGAAAATTACTGTATTTACTGTGGATTTAACTGCCACAACAAGATCCGCCGTGCACAGCTGAACGAGGAAGAGATTGAGAAGGAGATGGCAGCCATTGCCAAGACCGGCCTTCAGGAGATCCTGATCCTTACCGGTGAGAGTAAATCCAAGTCCAATGTGGAATATATCGGAAAAGCCTGCGAGATCGCCCGGAAATATTTCAAGGTAGTAGGCCTTGAAGTGTATCCGATGAACTCTGATGAGTATGCATATCTTCACAAATGCGGTGCAGATTATGTGACCGTTTTCCAGGAGACCTATAATTCTGATAAGTACGAAACCCTGCATCTGGCAGGCCATAAGAGGATTTTTCCATACAGATTAAATACACAGGAGCGTGCACTGAAAGGTGGCATGCGAGGTGTTGGCTTTGCAGCTCTTCTGGGACTGGATGATTTCCGTAAAGATGCTTTTGCGACGGGATATCATGCATACCTTCTGCAGAGAAAATATCCACACGCAGAGATTGCTTTTTCCTGCCCGAGACTCCGCCCGATCATCAACAATGACCGGATTAATCCGAAGGATGTCCATGAACCACAGCTTCTGCAGGTAGTCTGTGCATACCGTCTGTTTATGCCGTTTGCAAGTATCACCGTATCCACCAGAGAGTGCGAGCGTGTCCGTGACAACCTGGTAAATATCGCAGCAACCAAGATTTCTGCAGGTGTCAGCACAGGAATCGGAAGCCATGTGGAAGACATCGAAGATAAAGGCGATGATCAGTTTGAGATTTCAGACGGAAGATCCGTGGATGAAGTATTCAATGCCCTGAAAGATCACGGTCTGCAGCCGGTAATGAACGACTACATCTATCTGTAAAAAGAGATAAGGTCACACAAGCGCATAGATGACTGCACAGCCAACAGGGGATAACTTCTGTGGAATATGTGGAAAACCACTCGCCCGAAAGAAAGATTTTTCAAGGCGGGTGTGGATAACTGTTTCAGAAAAATGAATGCAGAAAGATTTTTGCCAAACAGAGGGGAGTACTGGGAGAATTTGTTGGATTCACAAGGCTGATGACGTTTTCACATATACTCCCGGAACAATAAAATACGATGCAAAAATCAACAAAAACAACATAATATCGGCCGGAATCAGATATAAAAACCTGTGAAATCCGCAAAAACACCCCTGTTTCTGAAAACTGCTGAAAACGGTTTCTAATCTAACAGTTTTCATATGGACTTACTCATGTTTATAATAGCCCCAACAACAAAACACGAGGCAAAATACAGGAGGTAAGTATTATGAAAAGAAGATGGAAATCAGCAGTAGCAGCTCTTGCAGCAATAGCAGCGATCGGAAGCCTTACAGGAGTAACCACATATGCGGCGGACAGCGTCAGCATTACCAATGTATCTTATGACCCGACCCGAGAACTTTATGAGCAGTACAATAAGATCTTCCAGAAACACTGGAAAGAAAAAACGGGCCAGGATGTGGATATCACGCAGTCTCATGGAGGCTCCGGAAAACAGGCACTTGAAGTTGCCAACGGACTGGAAGCAGATGTGGTAACACTGGCACTGGAATATGATGTGGACGCGATCCAGGATGCAGGGCTTATCGATGACGGATGGGTAGATGAATTTCCGGAAGACAGTTCTCCCTATACTTCAACCATCGTATTCCTTGTAAGAAAAGGAAATCCCAAGAACATCAAAGACTGGGATGATCTGGTAAAGAAAGACGTAGGTGTGATCACACCAAACCCGAAAACCTCCGGCGGAGCAAGATGGAACTATCTGGCAGCCTGGGCCTATGCAAAAGATAAATATAACGGAGACGAGGATAAAATTAAAGAATTCATCGGAGATCTTTACAAAAACGTACTTGTCCTGGACACCGGAGCCAGAGGCGCAACGACCTCTTTCGTGGAAAACGGACAGGGTGATGTACTGATCGCCTGGGAAAATGAAGCCTATCTTTCCGTAAAGGATTATCCGGACGACTACGAGATCGTAACACCAAGCATTAGCATCCTTGCACAGCCATCTGTAGCAGTAGTCGATAAAGTCGTAGACAAAAGAGGCACCAGAGATGTGGCAGAGGAATATCTGAATTATCTCTATTCCGATGAAGCACAGAGGATCGCCGGTGATAATTATTACCGTCCGTCAAACCAGGATATTCTGAAGGAATACTCCGATGTGTTTGACCTGGACATCAATCTTGTCACCATTGATGATTTCGGCGGATGGAAAAAGGCACAGGAAACACATTTTTCAGATGGAGGGATTTTTGATCAGATTTACGAAGGATAGACAGTAGAAGATATAGTTGGACACAATAACACAAAGAAGCTGCAGAACAGTGAAAAAACAGAGTCTGCAGCTTCTTTTATGTAAATATGATGTGCCTTTTGCGACTGGAAAATCTGTACCTGATATATAGCAGCTGTCAACATCACATGCAGCTATGGATCTTCCGGTCTGCAAAATAACGGCAGAGGGGGCAATGTGAATCACAAGGGATCAGGCATGGCTTCCTTCGGTCAGGGAACAGCCGTCCATTATACGGATCCCGTTTATGACATCCAGATAAGTGTCATACATTTCCTTCCATTCATCAGAGGCGTCCTTGGAGTACTGGCTGATGGTGGACAGAAGATCGTATTTTTTGCCGTCGACGGTTTCGATACGGCCGAGATAGCCCTGCCATACACTGTCCAGAGGCTGGTCTTCGCCATCGTAATATCTGGCTTCCAGAGTCAGTACAGGAACATCCTCATTGTAATAAGTCAGTTTATATCCACCATTTTCGGTTTCGGTTGTTTCATAACGGCAGAGATATTTCCAGCGCTCCGGAGTGAGGACCTGGAAGTAATCCGTCATGGCCATATCCACACGCTCTGCGTAAACGAAATCTATGGATTTGATCAGCTCTGTGGCTTCCTTTTCGGCGGCCTTGTCATAGGTGTCTGACGGAGTCAGGACAAAAAGTCCAAATGTATAATCGTCAGTCTGGCATACAAGAGCATCTACATTTTTTTCTTCTTCGTTGACCGCGGTTAAGTATTGATATTTCGTGGCGGGATAAGATTCAAAGGTAAGGTCCTTTTTTGTGATGATCTCACCCTTTACCGGATAGTATTCTGCCAGAAAACCCTTCAGGGAAGAATCCTCCAGAGAGGAGTTTGGTACTTTTAAAACAAAGGCAGTGCTTTTTCCGCCATTTACGGAACGCTGCTCGAAATAACCTTCTTTTTCGGGCATGGATTCTCTGATCGTATCATCGGCAGGGAATCCAACCCGCATATGAAGCTCGCCACGCTTTTCCGATTCAGAGGATTCTTCTGCGTTTGTATCAGAAGAGGAATTTGGGTATGAAGAACCGGAATCCTGCGAGGAGGAGTTTCCACTGGTATCGGAGGATTCTTCTGAAGAATCTCCGGAGGAGGAATCAGTTTCAGAATCGGAATATTCCTGAAGATTGCCGTAGTCATCAATATAATATTTATCTCTGGAGCCAATATATGTGGTTCCGGTGGCATCTTCCAGCCACACACTGCCGTCCTCATAATAATAATGAGGCTCAAAATAACCGTCCTGTTCGGTCCAGCCGGCATCGTTGCCTTCCATCAGTTCACCGGAATCCGGGTCAGGGGCATAATTACCTTCCCCGATATATTCATCCTCGGAACCATTGCGGTACCAGTAATCTCCGTTTTCATCCTGCCAGATGTACTGACCGTCATCGGTTGGAGGGTCAGAAGCGAGGACCGGGATTGCAGATATGGAAAGAGCGATCGCGCCTGTTAAAAGAACTAAGATTTTTTTATGCATAGGCACCTCCTGATAAATTGCGCAGCAGTTATTCAGTTACTGTCCACGGATCATAAATTTTTACAAAATAAAAAGGATCTGTTTGTTAAGTATATTGTAACAGACAGATCCTGATATCCGGAAATGTGAAGAAAAAGAGACATTTACCGGCAGGTAAAAAGATATCCCTTCCCATAAACCGAGACAATGTCATACTCATCGGTATCTTCGGCACCGATCTTGGTCCGGAGGTTAAAGATATGCCGCCGTACCGTGCTGGTATCTGTTCCTGCACAGCTGCCCCATACCGCTTCGTAGAGCTCCTTTGCAGAAAAAATCTTCTCCTGGTTTTCTGCAAGGAGACGCAGCAGAGAGAATTCGGTCCGGGTAAGGCCTGTGTCGGCATTATTGAGATATGCATGGCCGTCCGAAAGATCCAGCCGCAGGCTGCCGATGGTGATCTGACGGGAGGACTGAAATTTTTCTTTTATTTTTTTTTCCATTCGTTTCTGGCGTTCCAGAAGCATCTGGATCACGGCCAGAAATTCATCGAAATTATAAGGTTTGGTGAGATAATAGTCGCCTCCCTGCTGAAGTCCTTCTACCCGATCCCGGATATCACTTTTTCCGGTGAGAAAAAGAACCGGATTCATGGTTTTTTCGCGGAAGCGGCGGCAGATATCCAGACCGTTTCCGTCCGGAAGCATAATGTCCAGGATAAGAAGATCCGGCAGCTGTTCTTCAAGCTGATGACAGGCTTCGGCGGCTGTCTGTGCAGTGCGGACATCGTAGCCACGGCGCCGCAGCATCCGGCAGTTGGTATTCAGCACCTGTTCTTCATCCTCGACCATAAGGATAAGTGATTTCTTTTCATTCATTTATGATTCCTCCTCCGGAAGTGAGAAGAACACCTGAGTTCCCTCGCCTTCTTTACTTTTCAGCCATATTTTGCCGCCATGGGCAGTGATGATCTGATGACAGACATAGAGGCCTATGCCGTGCCGCCAGTAATCCTTATCAGCGGAAACATAACCCTTGAGTGCGTTTTTTCGCATTTCTTCTGACATGCCGGTTCCGGTGTCGGAGACGCAGATGGTCTGCCAGCCCGGTTCGCCGGTAAGAGAAATGGTGATGGTTCCGTTTTGGGTGTGACGCTCTGCATTGGAGATCAGATTGGTGACAACCTGGATCAGTCGTTCCGGGTCTGCAGAGATTTCCGGGAGGTTGGGCTGTATCGTAAGGACCAGCTGGTTATTCCCGGGACTTGGATGACTGCTGAAATCTTTTTCCACAGAATGTAAAAGTGCTCCCAGATCTGATGGTACAAGGGAAAGGGCAAGCCGTCCCTGCTCAATGGAAACGGTATCCATAAGATCCAGCACAATCCGGTCGATCCGCATTACCGACTGTTCGATCGTGCGGAGATTTTGCTGCATAAGCGAGAAATCCAGAGGTTCTTCCTCAAGCAGCTCGGAAGTATCCCGGGCGTGGAGGGAGATGGAGTTCAGAGGATTTTTGATCTCATGGGCAACGGTGGTCAGGAAGGTGGACTTGGCATTGTCAAGGGAACGAAGCCGCTGGTTCTGTTCCTTAAGAAGGATCTGCTGCTGATTGTATTCTTTCAGATGAAAATAGAGAACAATGCCGCAGACAATACTTACAGAGACAAATGCCAGGAGTACATCTGCCAGCCGGTCTTTTTCCGTTGCAAAAGGAGTCACACTGTCCGGAAAATGGTACGCAACCAGACACAGTCCCATATATAGGACAATCTCCAGAAGAGAAACGATCAGAGCACGCCATTTTTCCAGCATCAGCACAGTGAAGATAATGGCAAACACGAAGAATGCCGGCATGCCGCCATGATATCCGCCGCTGGTAAAAAACATGATCGGAAAAACAATGAGAAAGATCAGGACAATGGTGATCAGGTAACAGCGCTGATATTTCCCACTATAATAGGAATAAAGAAAAAGTCCTCCGGATATGACAACCAGTGCGAAGTTGATCAGCACATTTCCCCAGGAGCCGGTCCTGAAACTGAGAAAAGCCATGATCAGACTGATAATGGTGCCACCGGAGGCGAGGATGTTGAACAGCCGGACACGGAAATCCAGGGTGGGGCTGAATAATGAGTGGAAAATATCTCGGAGTTTCAGATTTATATGGATAGAGATCACCTCCTGATAAAATTAGAAACGGTTATTCGATGCAGAGTTATGTAGCGAATGCGGATTGCAGATATCCGCCTGATCCGGATCTGAGATTCTATAAGTATAATTTCATTGTACCATGTCAGCCCTTTCTTTTGTATCAAAAAAAATGCAATTAATCCATATTTCCTATTGACATACTATGAATACTAGGTTAATATAAGTGTCAACAAAAGAAAGGGAAGAGGCTATGAACGAATACGGCTTTAATACAGGGCTGCTCCACGGCACCAATGAGAAATATCCGCAGGGTGCCACACAGGTTCCAATCTATCAGAGCAGCGCATTCCGACATGACAGTGCGGAAGACCTGGAGAAAATTTTTGACAATAAAAAAATGGGCTTCTCCTATACAAGGATCAACAATCCTACGGTAGAGTCCTTTGAGAAAAGAGTGACTATGCTGGAGGATGGAATCGGCAGTGTGGCATGTGCTTCCGGAATGGCGGCGCTGACCAATGCGTTTCTGAACATTCTGCAGGCAGGAGACGAGATCGTGGCAGCCTGCGGACTGTACGGCGGAACTGTGGAACTGTTCGATGATCTGAAGCCTTTCGGGATCTCCGTAAAGTACGTAAGTGAGAATAAGCCGGAAGCTTTTGAGGCAGAGATCACAGAGAAAACGAGACTTATTTTTGCGGAGACGATCGGAAACCCCAAGCTGGACGTTACCGATATCCAGGCAGTTGCAGAAGTGGCACATAAGCATGACGTACCATTGATCGTAGACAATACGGTAGCAACCCCGTATCTGATCCAGCCACTGAAGCTTGGAGCTGACATCGTGGTTCATTCTTCTTCCAAGTATATCAATGGAAGCAGCGATGCGATCAGCGGCATTCTTGTCTGTGGTAAGGGCCTGAAATGGGACCCTGACCGATATCCGGGACTTGCTCCATACCGGAAATTCGGACCATTTGCATACATCGCCAAACTTCGAAACGGACTTTTCCGGAACACTGGCGCGTGTCTTGCTCCGCAGAATGCTTTCCTTAATAATCTGGGACTGGAAACCCTGGGACTTCGAATGCAGAGACAGTGTGACAACGCACTGGAACTTGCCAGATTTTTACAGAGCCTGGGTGGTGACATTGAAGTAAATTATCCGGGACTGGAAGAGAGCCCTTATCACGAAATTGCGAAAAAGCAGTTCAGGAATGGTTACGGAGCTATCGTAACCGTAAGAACCGGAAGCAAGGAGAAAGCTTTTTCCATTATCAATTCCCTGAAGATCCCGCTGATCATCTCCAACATCGGAGATACGAAGACACTGGTGATCCATCCGGAATCCACCATCGCGGCACACATCTCCGATGAGGAGAAACAGCAGTCCGGAGTGTTCGAAGACCTGATCCGGATCAGCGTGGGAATTGAAGACATTGAAGATTTAAAAGAAGATTTCAAACAAGCGATAGAGAGTAACAGATAAAATCGATAGCTGCACCAGCAGAGAAATGGAGAGTTCGCTATGGCAAAAGTAGATTACGCTACATTAAAAAAAGGTGGTTTCATGAGACAGAAGCAGAAAAATAATTTTTCTCTTCGTCTTGCCTGTGTAGGCGGTACGCTTACCGCAGAAAACCTTAAGAAGATTGCAGAAGTAGCTGAGAAATACGGTGACGGATATGTACATCTTACTTCCAGACAGGGAGTTGAGATCCCGTTCATTAAATTAGATGATATTGATGATGTAAAAGATGATCTTGCGAAAGGCGGATGCAAACCTGGTGTCTGCGGACCGAGAGTCCGTACAGTTACAGCCTGCCAGGGTAACGCAGTCTGTCCAAGCGGAAACATCAACAGCTATGACATTGCGGTGAAATTAAATGAGAGATATTTTGGAAGAGAGCTTCCTCATAAATTCAAATTCGGTGTTACCGGATGCCAGAACAACTGTCTGAAGGCAGAGGAGAATGATGTAGGGATCAAGGGAGCGGCTGAGGTCAGCTGGAAAGAGGAGGCATGTATCCACTGCGGTGTCTGCGAAAAGGCCTGCAGAGAAAACGCCATTTCCTTTAAAGATGACAAGCTGGTGATCGATACAGAGAAATGTAACTACTGTGGCAGATGTGCAAAATCCTGTCCGGTGGATGCATGGGATGTAAACGAAGCATATATCGTTTCCTTTGGCGGAACGTTTGGAAATCACATCAGCAAGGGACAGGAATTCCTTCCGCTGATCACCTCTGAAGAACAGCTTTTCAGAGTGACCGATGCAGCGATCCAGTTCTTTGATGACTATGCAAATCCGGGAGAGCGTTTTAAATTTACCATCGACCGGGTAGGCGCTGAAAAACTTCAGGAAGTTTTGAAAGGAGCATACAATGGCTGATATTAAAATTGATGATACAGTAGATATTACCGATGTAGTTTGCCCGGTAACTTTTGTAAAAGCAAAAGTAGCACTTGAGGAGCTAGACGACGGACAGATCCTGGCGATCAAAATGAACGATGGCGAGCCAGTACAGAATGTACCGAGAAGCGTAAAAGAAGAAGGACATCAGATCCTGAAACTTGAAGATAATGAAGATGGAACTTATACACTGATCGTAAGAAAAGTTGAAGAATAGGAGAACAGAGAAATGACAATCACAGTTGCAGGAAATAAAAAAGAATACGAAGACGGACTGAAACTTACAGAGCTTATTGAGAAAGAGGATATCGAAAGTCCTGAGTATGTAACCGTAACCATCAACGATGAATTCATCAGCAAAGAAGACGTTCCGAACACAGTTGTAAAAGACGGTGATGTTGTTGAGTTCCTGTACTACATGGGAGGAGGCGCAAGATAATGGCTTTTACAAATGAGCAGCTTGAGCGTTACTCCCGCCACATCATCCTGAAAGAGGTGGGAGTAAAAGGCCAGAAAAAGCTTCTGAATGCCAAGGTTCTTATCATCGGAGCCGGCGGACTTGGATCACCGGCAGCCCTTTACCTTGCAGCAGCAGGTGTGGGAACAATCGGAATCGTAGATGCAGATGAGGTAGATCTTTCAAATCTTCAGAGACAGGTCATCCACACAACTGCAGATGTTGGCAAACTGAAAGTAGAGTCTGCGGCTGAGACTATGAAAGCCATCAACCCGGACGTTACCGTAAATACATATCATACATTTGTAGATTCCAGCAACATTATGGATCTGATCAAAGATTACGATTTCATTCTGGATGGAACGGACAACTTCCCTGCAAAATTCCTTATCAACGATGCCTGTGTAATGGCTGAGAAACCGTTTTCACATGCAGGTATCATCCGTTTCCAGGGACAGCTGATGACTTACGTTCCGGGACAGGGACCATGCTACAGATGTGCATTCCAGAGCCCGCCACCAAAGGATGCCGTACCGACCTGTAAGCAGGCTGGTGTTATCGGAGCCATGGGCGGCGTGATCGGAAGCCTTCAGGCAATGGAAGCCATCAAGTACATCATCGGACAGGGTGACCTTCTTACAGGAAGACTTCTTACCTACGATGCGCTGAAGATGACATTCCGTACCGTAAAACTTCCGAAGAACCATCACTGCCCGGTATGCGGCGACAATCCGACCATCACAGAGCTGATCGATTACGAGCAGGCTGTGTGCGAGCTGAAACACTGATCATATAGAAGTCAAAAGTGTCTGCTGGTGCAGGCAGTATAAATAAGTATAGAAACCCATTGGAGGCTGCGAAGATAATGCTGAAATTAAAAAAAGAAGATTACGAAAAAATATTAGACCATTGCAGAAAGGGACTTCCCAATGAGTCCTGCGGCCTTCTGGGCGGGACCATTGAGGGCGATGTAAAAACCATCGAGAAGGTGTATTTACTGACAAATATCGACGAGAGTAACGAGCACTTTTCCATGGATCCGAAAGAACAGCTGAGCGCGATCAAAGATATCCGTCAGAACGGATATCAGATGATCGGAAACTTTCATTCTCATCCGGAGTCTCCGTCAAGGCCTTCCGAAGAAGACAAACGACTTGCTTTTGACCCGAACATCGAATATCTGATCCTCTCCCTTATGGATGCAGAAAACCCGGTGCTGAAGGCCTTCGGCGTAGACAAAGAAAAAAATGTAACTGTACATGAGATTCAGATAACAGAGTGATGAGTATGAAAAACAGATTAAACACAAAAGAAATTACAACGGATGTGCTGATCATAGGCGGAGGTACCGCAGGCTGCTATGCGGCGCTGGTTCTCTCAGAACAGAAAGCCGGCAGGGTACTGATCGCAGAAAAAGCAAATATCAAGCGAAGCGGCTGTCTGGCAGCTGGTGTCAACGCCATCAATGCCTACATTGTAAAAGGCCGCAAGCCTCAGGACTATGTAGATTACGCCACAAAAGATGCCGCCGGGATCGTAAGACAGGACCTTCTTCTTACAGCAGCGGAGAACTTCAACGAAGTTACCGCAAAAATGGAAAAACTTGGACTTGTGATCCTGAAGGATGAAAATGGCGATTATGTAGCCAGAGGAAACCGTAACATCAAGATCAACGGCGAGAATTTCAAACCACTTCTTGCGGATGCAGTTCATGAAGCTGAGAATGTAGATGTTCTGAATTATGTAAATATCACAGACCTTCTTGTAAAAGACGGTCAGGTTTACGGAGCCGTTGGTTTTTCTATTATGGAAGAAACCGCTTACGTTATCCGGGCAAAAGCAGTTCTTGTTGCAACCGGCGGAGCGGCTGGACTTTATAAACCGAACAATCCTGGATTTTCCAGACATAAGATGTGGTATCCGCCATTTAACACAGGTGCCGGATACGCAATGGGAATCCTGGCAGGCGCGGAGATGACATCTTTTGAGATGCGTTTTATTGCTCTTCGCTGCAAGGACACCATCGCTCCTACAGGAACCATCGCACAGGGTGTCGGCGCAAAACAGATCAATGCGGCAGGCGAGATCTACGAGACAAAATACGGTCTGACCACAAGCGAGCGAGTTTACGGAACAGTCCGGGAAAATCAGCTTGGCCATGGCCCGTGTTACCTGAAGACTACAGGGATCACGAAAGAGCAGGATGAAGATCTTCTGAAAGCTTATCTGAACATGGCACCAAGCCAGACTCTGAAATGGATCGAAAGTGGAAAAAACCCAAGTGAGCAGGATGTGGAGATCCAGGGAACAGAGCCCTATATCGTAGGCGGCCATACAGCCAGCGGCTACTGGGTAAACACAGGCCGTGAGACTACTGTGAAAGGTCTTTATGCAGCAGGTGATGTTGCAGGCGGATGTCCCCAGAAATATGTAACAGGGGCACTTGCAGAAGGAAAACTTGCAGCACTGGATATGGTGAAACAGTTTTCCGCAGGATCTCTGAAAGAAGCGGATATTACCACAGAAGCGGAGATCAAAGTTCAGGAAGAAAAAATCCTTTCTCAGTACGAAAAGTTCCGTAATGAAGATGCACCGGCATTTTCCGTTGAGGAGCTTGAGGAAGCCATGCAGAAAGTCATGGACGAGTATGCGGGAGGAATTGCTTCCAATTATCAGTTCAATGAGAAACAGCTGGATCTTGCAGATGAAAAGATCCTTAAGCTTCAGGCTCTTGCCGAAAAAACAGCGGCAGCAGATATGCATGAGCTGATGTTTGCATACGAACTTCGTGAGCGTCTCATTGTGTGTCGTTCACTGATTGCTCATTTGAAAAACCGAAAAGAGACCAGATGGCATTCTTTCAACGAAAATCTGGATCATCCGGAAACCGATGAGAAATTTTATAAATATGTAAATTCGAAACTGGAAAACGGCGAGATCAAGATCATTTTCCGTGACATTGTAAAGGAGGACACATATGAGCATACGAATTGATCAGAAAAAATGTGTTGGCTGCAGAAAGTGCAGTGAAGTATGTCCGGGAACCCTGATTGTCATGGAAGACAAAAAAGCCGTGATGAAATATCCGAAAAACTGCTGGGGCTGTGTTTCCTGTGTAAAGGAATGTAAAGCCGGCGCCATTGACTTTTTCCTTGGTGCGGATATCGGTGGTAACGGAAGTATCATGAATGTAAAAAGCGAAGGTGATATCCTTCACTGGATCATTACAAAAACAGACGGTTCCACATCCGTGATCGATGTGGATCGACGAAATTCGAATAAATACTAGAAAACAGGTGCTGCCGGTTTTGGCGGCCGGAACAGGAGGATGAGATCAGATATGAGTGGATTATCACATTTGGATGAGCTGGAAGCGGAGGCAATTTACATCATCCGTGAAGTTGCAGCAGAGTGCGAAAAGCCGGTAATGCTTTATTCTATAGGAAAAGACAGTTCTGTAATGCTTCATCTTGCGATGAAAGCTTTTTACCCGGAGAAACCGCCATTCCCGTTTCTTCATGTAAATACAACCTGGAAATTTAAAGAGATGATCGAGTTCCGTGACAAGACTGCAAAAGATCTCGGAATCGAAATGCTTGAGTACATTAACCAGGACGGTGTGAAACAGGGAATCAATCCTTTTGACAGCGGTTCCGCATATACAGATATCATGAAAACACAGGCCCTGAAACAGGCTCTTAAGAAATATGGTTTCACAGCTGCATTTGGCGGCGGCCGTCGTGATGAGGAGAAAAGCCGTGCAAAAGAGCGTATTTTCTCCTTCCGTAACGCAGAGCAGGCCTGGGATCCGAAGAACCAGCGTCCGGAGATGTGGAAGCTTTACAATACTGAGATCAACAAAGGTGAAAGCATCCGTGTTTTCCCAATCTCCAACTGGACTGAGACTGATATCTGGCAGTACATTAAGAGAGAAAATATCCCGATCGTTCCGCTGTATTTTGCAAAAGAGCGTCCGGTTGTATACAGAGACGGCAACATCATTATGGTGGATGACGACAGAATGCGTCTGAACCCGGGTGAGGAGCCGCAGATGAAAAAAGTTCGTTTCCGTACTCTTGGATGCTATCCTCTGACAGGTGGTATCGAGTCTGACGCAGAAACACTGGACGAGATCATTGACGAGACTTTAAGCTCTGTGGAATCTGAGAGAACTACACGTGTTATCGATTCCGACGGCGGAGCTGCCAGCATGGAAAAAAGAAAGAGAGAGGGGTACTTCTAGGATGAGCGGATTACTGAAATTTATCACTTGCGGAAGTGTGGATGATGGAAAGTCTACACTGATCGGCCATATTCTTTATGATTCCAAGCTTTTATATGCAGACCAGGAAAAAGCCCTTCTTCTGGACAGCAAGGTAGGTTCCAGAGGCGGTGCCATTGATTATTCTCTTCTTCTGGATGGTCTGATGGCTGAGCGTGAGCAGGGCATCACTATTGATGTTGCTTACCGTTATTTTACAACGGATAAGAGAAGTTTTATTGTTGCGGATACTCCTGGTCATGAAGAGTATACAAGAAACATGGCAGTTGGTGCTTCTTTTGCCCAGCTTTCCATTATTCTTGTGGATGCAAAACAGGGTGTTCTGGTGCAGACAAGACGTCATGCGCGTATCTGCGCTCTGATGGGTATCCATCATTTCGTATTTGCTGTTAATAAGATGGATCTTGTTGATTACAGTGAGAGCCGTTTTAACGAGATCGTGAAGGATATCAATGAGCTTTCAAAGACTCTGGGTCTTCAGGATGTTGTAATCATTCCTGTCAGTGCTACAGAGGGTGATAACGTTACGAAGAAGTCTCCGAATATGCCGTGGTATACGGGCAAAGCTCTTCTGGATCATCTTGAGACTGTAGATGTTTCCGAGGCTGAGAATGTCAGCGAGTTTTATCTTCCTGTCCAGCGAGTTTCCCGTCCAAACCATGAATTCCGTGGCTTCCAGGGCCAGATCGAGAGTGGCCGGGTTCATGTAGGCGATACCATCACTACGCTCCCCAGCAACGAGACAGCGGCTGTTAAGACGATCCTGGTGGGCAGTGATAACCGTGAGGAGGCTGTTGCAGGCCAGGCTGTTACCATTCAGCTGGATAAAGAGGTGGATGTCAGCCGTGGCCGTGTTCTTACCAATAATAATGAGATTCCGGTGGCTAAAGGTTTTGAGGCTACGCTTCTCTGGATGGATGATTCCAGGCTTGAAGTGGGCAAGGAATATCTTGTGAAGCTTGGTACCAAGAAGATCGCAGGTGTGGTTAAGAGTATTGAGTTTAAGACGGATGTAAATACTGGAGAGCAGCTTCATGCAGATACCATTGAGAAGAATGAGATCGCTTTGTGTAAGATCGGTCTTTCTGATAAGGTTGTGCTGGATGAGTTTAAGAAGAATAAGACTCTTGGTGAGCTGATCCTGATCGATCGTGTGAGTCATATGACTTCTGCGTGTGGTGTTGTGGAGTCTGTTGATACTGAGGGTGAGAAGCCTTATTTCCAGAAGGATGATGTGAAGGTTGGCGGTTATGTTTTTGAGGAGTTTTATTTTAACCTTGAGAATGCGCTGCTTTCTAAGGCGGATAAAGAGGTTAAGACTTATCATGTAGGGGATGCTGTACCTACAGAAGGTGATAGCTTCGAGTATCCGGGTTATTTTGATATTGTATCCCTGGAGGACAATGCAGCTGTTCTTATTCGTGATAAGAAGGTGCTGGATATTATTCCGCTGGATAAGTATGCCTTTATGGGGCTTCCTGTTGTGGACGAGAGAGGTTTTGCCCTGGAGATCCGCAGTAATGATGATTATCAGCAGTTCCTGAAGGAGTTTAAGGCGGCTGATAATAAGTCGGAGTTTCATAATAAGTGGTTTAAGTTTGAGACTTACAGGAAGATTGTCTGCACGGATAATTTCTGGATGATCTAACGAAAAACTGTATCAATAACATTAAGAGGCTGCATGGGTGTGCAGTCTCTTTTTTGTTGAATTTGAAGGTTGTTGAGCCATCAGCGCTGCGCTGGATGGCTGAGAGGGTGGGCTTCTGCGGGAGTTTGTTGGTGATTGGACGGTTTGGTGGCTGACGGGACGCCGAGGCTCAGGATACTGTCCGGTCTGCGGCTTCGTCGGGGGCTGGCATCTAAGAAGCACACCCCTCCTGCAGAAGCAGAGCCAGCCAGTATCCTGAGCCTCGGCTGTGCATTCAGACCGGAAAGAAGAAAAGAAGCCAGCAGAGGGACGGAGGCGGGCGCTATGGCGCCCTGTCCTGGTTGTGGGGAGTTTCTTAAAGCGTATAGGGATTAAATTGGTGAAGGGAAGTATTTTGAATAGAGTGGCATATAGAACGCCGGATAGGCTAAGGGAAGCATTTTGAAATAGAGTGGCATATAGAAAACTAGATCGGCAAAGAGAACCATTTTGAATATCGTAGCATACAGAAGATTGGATCGGCAAAGAGCTACATCCTGAATACCGAAGAATACAGACAAGAGTCAACTGTGTTACACATCGAAGATGTAACACTGGTTTCCGTGCCCAAGAGGGTGGGGGTGCAGGGGGAGGGCCTTCGGGCTTACGGAACTCTGAGATGGCCTTCCCCCTGCGTATTCCCGCATTACAATGCGACCCGCGTAGCCATGTGCAATAAGGCAATAAACAACAGTATATACCCGTTGTTATCCCCCATCTATCGCAATACAATAAAATTAATGTAAAAAAATAAAAAAAGGTGTTGACAAAGCATATCGCCTTCCGCTATAATTAAACCTGCGTTTCGGATGAAAACACAGAAGAAATGCACTCCAATTTAATAAGAAATTATGAGTTCGGAGTCTGGAGAAGTACTCAAGAGGCCGAAGAGGTGCCCCTGCTAAGGGTATAGGTCGCTAACGCGGCG
>NZ_JBWLUR010000006.1:995000-1102500 GCF_056504095.1 Blautia sp. HA9023
AGATACGTGAGTATCTAAAGACAGAGAATCAAGAGACCGCATCACCTACGCTAGGGTGATGAAGCGAAAGGTCAAGCAATAAGGGCACAGGGCGGATGCCTTGGCACTAAGAGCCGATGAAAGACGTGATAAGCTGCGAAAAGCTTCGGGGAGGAGCAAATATCCCGTGATCCGGAGATGTCTGAATGGGGAAACCCGCATGAGAAGACCTCATGCATCCATACGCCAATCCATAACGTATGGAAGGGAACCCGGGGAACTGAAACATCTAAGTACCCGGAGGAAAAGAAAGAAACATCGATTCCGTAAGTAGCGGCGAGCGAACGCGGAGGAGCCTAAACCGGTGTGCGTGCATGCCGGGGTCATGGACTGCATTTAAGATTCAGTAAGGTTAACAGAACGGTTTTGGGAAAGCCGGCCAGAGAGGGTGAAAGCCCCGTACGTGAAAACCAAGCTGACTGAGCAGGATCCGGAGTACCACGAGACACGAGGAACCTTGTGGGAAGTAAGGGGGACCACCCCCTAAGGCTAAATACTACTTAGTGACCGATAGCGCATAGTACTGTGAAGGAAAGGTGAAAAGGACCCCGGGAGGGGAGTGAAAGAGAACCTGAAACCCTGTGTCTACAAGCTGTGGAAGTGCCATATGAGCACAACCGCGTACTTTTTGTAGAACGGTCCGGCGAGTTACGCTTACTGGCAAGGTTAAGTCCTCAAGGGATGGAGCCGAAGGGAAACCAAGTCTTAACAGGGCCAGAGTCAGTAGGAGTAGACCCGAAACCGGGTGATCTATCCATGTCCAGGTTGAAGCTGCCGTAAGAGGTAGTGGAGGACCGAACCCACATCCGTTGAAAAGGGTGGGGATGAGGTGTGGATAGGGGAGAAATTCCAATCGAACCCGGAGATAGCTGGTTCTCCTCGAAATAGCTTTAGGGCTAGCCTCGGTGTGAGTCTTGCGGAGGTAGAGCACTGAATTTCCTAGGGGGCGTCAAAGCCTACCGAAGAATATCAAACTCCGAATGCCGTGTAGATATCACCGGGAGTCAGACTGCACGAGATAAGTTGGGCGGTCAAAAGGGAAAGAGCCCAGACCTACAGTTAAGGTCCCAAAGTGCGCGTTAAGTGGAAAAGGATGTGGGATTTCGAAGACAACCAGGATGTTGGCTCAGAAGCAGCCATACATTCAAAGAGTGCGTAATAGCTCACTGGTCGAGAGGTCCTGCGCCGAAAATGTCCGGGGCTGAAACGCGCCACCGAAACTAAGGAATCCGTAAGGATTGGTAGAGGAGCATTGCATATGGGAAGAAGCAGTACCGTAAGGAGCTGTGGACTATATGGAAGAGAGAATGCCGGAATGAGTAGCGAGATAGAGGTGGGAATCCTCTAGGCCGAATATCCAAGGTTTCCAGGGTAAAGCTGATCTGCCCTGGGTGAGTCGGGACCTAAGGTGAGGGCGAGAGCCGTAGCCGATGGACAACAGGTTGATATTCCTGTACTGCAGTATAACAGAACTGTGGGGACACGTAAGGAGAGCGGGAGCCGGGAATGGAAAGCCCGGTACAAGCGAGGTACCAGTATGGTAGGAAAAACCGCCATGCAATGGGAAGACGTGATGTGGAGTGAAATATAGTAACGAAGCCCGTGAGCCATGCGTCAAGAAAAGCCGCTATTGTTTATATTGTACCCGTACCGTAAACCGACACAGGTGGATGAGGAGAGAATCCTAAGGCCGGCGGAAGAAGTATTGCCAAGGAACTCGGCAAAATGGCCCCGTAACTTAGGGAGAAGGGGTGCCTGCGAGAGCAGGCCGCAGAGAATAGGCTCAAGCAACTGTTTAGCAAAAACACAGGTCTATGCGAAACCGAAAGGTGAGGTATATGGGCTGACGCCTGCCCGGTGCTGGAAGGTTAAGAGGAGAGGTTAGACATACGTCGAAGCTTTGAATTTAAGCCCCAGTAAACGGCGGCCGTAACTATAACGGTCCTAAGGTAGCGAAATTCCTTGTCGGGTAAGTTCCGACCCGCACGAAAGGCGTAATGATTTGAGCGCTGTCTCGGCAATACATCCGGTGAAATTGAAGTGCCAGTGAAGATGCTGGCTACCCGCGCCAGGACGGAAAGACCCCATGGAGCTTTACTCCAGTTTGGCACTGGGGTCCGGTGTTGCATGTACAGGATAGGTGGGAGGCTGAGAGATAGTGACGTCAGTTGCTATGGAGCCGCTGTTGGGATACCACCCTTGTGATATTGGGCTTCTAACCAGCCGCCGTAATCCGGCGGTGGGACAATGCCAGGCGGGGAGTTTGACTGGGGCGGTCGCCTCCGAAAGGGTATCGGAGGCGCCCAAAGGTTCCCTCAGAATGGACGGAAACCATTCGAAGAGTGCAAAGGCAGAAGGGAGCTTGACTGCGACACCGACGGGTGGAGCAGGTACGAAAGTAGGGCTTAGTGATCCGGTGGTATTAAGTGGGAATGCCATCGCTCAACGGATAAAAGCTACCCTGGGGATAACAGGCTTATCACTCCCAAGAGTTCACATCGACGGAGTGGTTTGGCACCTCGATGTCGGCTCATCGCATCCTGGGGCTGTAGTAGGTCCCAAGGGTTGGGCTGTTCGCCCATTAAAGCGGTACGCGAGCTGGGTTCAGAACGTCGTGAGACAGTTCGGTCCCTATCCGGCGTGGGCGTAGGATATCTGAGAGGAGCTGTCCTTAGTACGAGAGGACCGGGATGGACGGACCGCTGGTGGACCGGTTGGCTTGCCAAAGCCATGGCCGGGTAGCCAAGTCCGGAAGGGATAAACGCTGAAGGCATCTAAGCGTGAAGCCCCCCTCAAGATGAGATATCCCATTCTTTAAGAAGTAAACCCCCTTGAAGACGACGAGGTAGATAGGGCAGAGGTGGAAGTGTGGTAACACATGGAGCTGACTGTTACTAATCGGGTGAGGGCTTGACCAAGAAACGCAGGTTAAGAATTGATTCAAGAAGTTTGATTAACCATCAACAAGCATGTATGTAGTTTTTAAGGTACAAACCTTAAATGGCCCAGTGGCTCAGTTGGTTAGAGCGCCGCCCTGTCACGGCGGAGGTCGAGAGTTCGAGTCTCTTCTGGGTCGTTACAGCTTAGCTGTAATGAATTAAATATGGGATCTTAGCTCAGCTGGGAGAGCATCTGCCTTACAAGCAGAGGGTCATAGGTTCGAGCCCTATAGGTCCCATAGATTATGGATGGATTCCCGAGTGGCCAAAGGGGGCAGACTGTAAATCTGTTGGCACCGCCTTCGAAGGTTCGAATCCTTCTCCATCCACTTAAATGCCGATGTGGCTCAATTGGCAGAGCAGCTGATTTGTAATCAGCAGGTTATCGGTTCGAGTCCGATCATCGGCTTTTAACATTTAATAACGCGGGGTGGAGCAGTCTGGAAGCTCGTCGGGCTCATAACCCGAAGGTCATAGGTTCAAATCCTGTCCCCGCTACTTATGCCCAGATAGCTCAGTTGGTAGAGCAGAGGACTGAAAATCCTCGTGTCGCTGGTTCGATTCCGGCTCTGGGCATGTTTTAATGCTAGGTTCTTCGAACGGTTGGTTCGAAAAAGCCTGGGCATGTTTTAATGCTAAACCAAGCATATAATTTAATATGGGGTATTAGCTCAGTCGGTAGAGCACTTGACTTTTAATCAAGTTGTCCGGGGTTCGAATCCCCGATGCCTCACTACTTTTTAAGAGCACTGTCAAAATGACAGTGCTTTTTTCGTATCAAAAATACATCACGGCTATCCTACACATTGTATGAAAAGAAGCGTGAAAACTCCACGCTATAGAGTATGTAGATTGTAAAAAGTATCTGCTACAATAAAGACAGTTAGAAAACTACAGCATGTTTCGGGGGATTCATGGACTGTACGTTTTGTCGGAAAGAAAACTTCAGGAGGTGTAGCAAATGATTATTATTGGCGAAAAGATCAATGGTTCGATTCCTTCCGTGGCAGAAGCAATCGCCAACAGAGACGCTGAATTTATCAAGGATCGTGCAAGAAAACAGGCAGAAGCGAATGCAACGTTTATTGACTGTTGTGCATCTGTTCCGGAAGAACAGGAAGTTGAAACTCTGAAATGGATGATCGACTGTATCCAGGAAGTAACAGATCTTCCGATTTCTGTAGACAGCCCCAGTGCAGATGTTCTGGCGCAGGCGTATAAATTCTGTAAAAGACCGGGACTTTTTAATTCTGTATCTGGTGAGGGAGATAAGATTGATAAGATCTTTCCAATTATGGCGCAGGAGGAAAATAAGGACTGGCAGGTTATTGCACTGTTAAGTGATGACAGTGGAATTCCGAAGAACGCAGCGGACAGACTTCGTGTATTCGATAAGATCATGGCAAAAGCCAAAGAGTACGGAATTTCTCCATCCAGGATCCACATTGATCCGCTGGTAGAGATGCTTTGTACATCTGAGAATGGAATTGAGACAAATATTGAAGTTATTTCTACTGTTCGTGAAAAATATCCTTCTATTCATATTACAGCAGCGATCAGCAATATTTCATTTAACCTTCCGGTTCGTAAGCTGATCAATCTTGGATTTGTGGTACTGGCTATGAACGCCGGACTGGACAGTGGAATCCTTGATCCTACAAACAGAGATATGCTTGGACTGATTTATGCGACAGAAGCTCTTCTTGGAGAAGATGACTACTGTATGGAATATATCGGGGCATACAGAGAAGGACTGATCGGACCTGTAAAAAAATAAAAAATGGGCTTAAGGCAAGTCTGGCCGATTGCGGAGTCTGTCAGAGAAGACTTAAGGAACATACAAAAAATACAGTCAGGTACGAAAACAGACTGTATTTGGAAAAAAGATAAATGAGTGCAAATTAATTTCAGGAGGTAAAATCTTATGAGTAAAATGGATGAAGTTTTTGATCTGGTAGTGAGAGGAAAATCCAAACTGATCGCAGCAGCAGTACAGGAAGCCCTGGATGAGGGAAATGCAGCACCAGATGTTCTTGATAATATGATCAAGGCAATGGGCGTTGTTGGTGAGAAATTCAAAAATAATGAGATCTTTGTTCCGGAGATGCTGGTAGCAGCGAGAGCTATGAAAAAAGGTGTAGATGTTCTGAAACCACATCTTGCAGGTGGAAGCGCTGGTGTAGCAGGAAAGATGATCATTGGAACTGTAGCAGGAGATCTTCATGATATTGGCAAAAACCTGGTTGCAATGATGATTGAAAGTGCCGGCTTTGAGGTAATTGATCTTGGTGTTGATGTTCCGGTAGAGAAATTTATTGAAGCAGTTCGTGAGAATCCGGATGTTAAAGTAGTAGGTGTTTCCGCACTTCTGACAACAACCATGCCGGCTATGAAAGAAACCGTTGAAGCACTTAATAAAGAAGATTTCCGTAAAGACATCAAGATCATGGTCGGTGGAGCTCCGATCACTCCGGAATTCGCAGAAGAGATCGGTGCAGATGCTTATACAGCAGATGCAGCTTCCGCAGCGCAGGTTGCAAAATCACTTGCTGCATAAAGTAAACAGGCAAAAAAGCGGGTATTTGCAATCCGCTTGCTTAAGGAGAAACTTGTTTGGGCAGGAATCTCCGGTATAATAGCAGATTAAGATCCGCAGAAACTAGAAAGATACGATAGTTTCTGCGGATTTTTTTCTAAGACTGTATTTGTAAGATGACAGGGGGTGGCAGATTTGAATACATACAGGGTGCTTTTTACAAAAGAAAAAACAGAAGTTACGGTAAAGGAAGGAACTACAGTACTGGAGGCAGAACGGATCGCAGGCTTATCCCCGGATGCACCATGCGGAGGAGCCGGAAAATGTGGAAAATGCATGGTAAAAATAAACGGAGCTGTGGAAAAAGCCTGTCAGACAAAGATAACTGCAGATACTGAAGTAGAAACCCTTGAAAAAGAGTCTGAACACAGAATCCTTGTAAAAGGAACAGAGAGAGCCGTGACGTTTTCTCCGGAACTGGAAATTCTGGATATTGAAATCCCGCCATGTACAGTGGGGGAAAACAGTTCAGACTGGACAAGGCTTTGCGAGGCGATAAACAGCCGCCGGAAGAAAGACATCATTTTTCAGCCAAAACTGGAAATACTGCCTGCAATCAGCCGACTGATAAAAGAAAAAAATGGAAAAGCAAGAGCGATTGTCAGCGGGAACCAGATCCTGGATCTGAAAGAACAGGACGGCAGACCGGTACTGATGGCAGCTTTTGATATTGGGACAACAACGGTGGCAGGATATCTTCTGGATGGAAAAACAGGAGAGCAGCTGGCAACAGCAAGTGCATTAAATACACAGACAGAATATGGCGCAGATGTGATCATGAGAGCAAATTATTCGCTGGAGCACGGTACAGAAGAACTTTCCACATGTATCCGGGAGCTTTTAAGAAAATTGATCGGTACACTTTGTGAAGCGGCGAAAAAATCTCCGGAGGATATTTATCAGGTCAGTGTTGTGGGAAATACCTGCATGCATCATCTTTTCCTGGGAATTGTACCGGATTCTCTGGTTCATGCACCGTATAATCCGGCCATCAGTCAGGGGCTGATGTTTCCGGCAGAAAAATTCCATCTTGGTATTCACCCGGGAGGACAGTTGGTAGCTTTACCTGTTATTGCAGGTTTTGTGGGGGCAGATACTGTAGCATGTCTTCTGGCTGTGAATCTTGAAGAAGAGAAAAAGATGACGCTGATGATCGACATTGGAACAAACGGAGAAATTGTTCTTGGAAATGAGAAACGCCGTATTGCATGTTCTACTGCGGCAGGGCCGGCTTTTGAGGGAGCTAAGATTGCCTGTGGAATGCGGGGCGCAGATGGAGCGATCGAACATGCACATCTGGTGGATGGAAAACTGGAATGTAAGGTAATCGGCGGAGGCAGACCAACGGGAATCTGCGGTTCCGGTCTGATCGATATCATAGCATGTCTTCTGGATGCGGGGGTGATCGATGAAAGCGGAAAGCTGCTGGAAAATCCGCGGGTGGTTCAGATCGATGAAAATACAAAGAAAGCATATCTTCTGGCTGATCCGTTGGAATCCGGGGATGGAAAACCGGTATATTTAAGCCAGAAAGATATTCGGGAAGTACAGCTGGCGAAAGGGGCCATTGCTGCAGGAATTGCTCTTCTGGCAGAACAGATGGGGATTACTCTGGAACAGGTGGAGCAGGTTTATATAGCAGGAGCTTTTGGAAATTATATGGACCCGGCGGGAGCATGCAGGATCGGAATGCTTCCTGGTATTCTTAAGGATCGGATCATTCCGGTTGGAAATGCAGCCGGTGAAGGTGCGAAGCTTGCACTTTTGAATAAAGAAGAACTGAAACGGGCAGAGCGACTTGCACGTCATACGGAATTTCTGGAGCTTGCGGCATTACCTGAATTTCAGGATCAGTTTGTAGATGAGCTGGAATTTCCTGAGATATAAAATCCACCAGAACTGAAACGGAATCGAAAAGCATGGGGAGGAAAACATTATGGAGCTGGAAGAATTAAAAAAAATCGGAAACAGCATAGGATTTTTTAAAGTAGAAGAACTGAATATAGATAAGATTAAACTTCTTCCGGAGGTGCGCCAGATGTGCAGCACGGATAAATGCCATATGTACGGACGCAACTGGAGTTGCCCGCCTGCCTGTGGAACACTGGAAGAATGTGCGGCAGATATTTCCGGTTATAAAAAAGGAATCATTGTGCAGACAAAAGGGAAACTGGAAGATGAATTTGACGGAGAAGGAATGATGGAGACGGAAGCGCTTCATAAAGAACACTTTATAAAGATGCATGACCGTCTGAAAAAAGAATTTCCAAAACTTCTTTCCCTTGGGGCCGGATGCTGTACCAGATGTGCGAAATGCAGCTACCCGGATGCACCCTGCCGATTTCCGGAGAAACGTTTTTCGTCGATGGAAGCATATGGAATGCTGGTAACACAGGTCTGTCAGGACAGCGGGATCGAATATTATTACGGACCTGGAACGATCACTTATACCAGCTGTTTTTTCCTGGAATAAAAATCTTTATGAGGAGAAAGTCCCAACCGGTCAGCAGTTCTGTCATATGCAGAAAAAATTTCCGGTTCTATTTCTGCGAAAGGCTTACATAGGCTTTTGGTAGCTGTATAGCTGTGGGAAACGCGCATTCCCGGTTCTGTACATTGCAGGAATCTGCGGTGGATGGAATGAAATCAGTGATCAGAAACCTGAGAACAAAGTCTTTTTTGGAAAGGCGGGATTTTATGGTATATGAAAGGCTGGGAATTAAAAAAGTATGGGATGGAAAGAAAGAATACTGTTCTGAGAAAAATCCGGAGAAAAAAGAAGGAAAATCAGGCAGATATACGGAAATATTGCAGATTTTTCATATGACGGTAATGATCCTGGGAATCTTTATGGAAAAAATCTCCCGTGTACAGGCTATGGGAGGAAAACGGGCAGGGATCTTTGCAGCGTATGCAGCAGCTGGCAAAGGAAGCTGGATATGCAGAAACAAAGTGCGTTATATCGTGAATAAGAACGGAAGCGGACATGCAGTGGCGGCAGTTGCAGGCGGAAATAATGGGATGGGAAGAAGGGCCGGAGAATCAGGATTTTACCCCAGACAGGCTAGATCTCCCGGAAAACGAACTGCAGGAAATAAATACCGGGACAGGCGGCTGCTTATAGACTTCCCGGAAATATCAACAGTCCCGGAGGTTCAAAAAAGAAATGGCTGTTATGCGTATCGGGGTTGCGAAAAGCAATAAACAGTAGATGGAGATTTTATAAAAAATGCACCGTGATCGAGCAGATCTCGCTATTTGTGGCAGTACGCATATTCGGGCCCCATATGCCTGCGCCGGAGGTAACAATGTTGTGCATGGTTCCTTTTTTCAGGTAACCGCAGGAATTTTCCCAGACCAGGCCGGTGATGATGTTCAGAGGGAACAGCTGGCCGTCATGAGTATGACCACAGAGATCAAGGTCTGCGCCTGCGGCTGCCACTTCATTCAACTGACCAGGCTGATGATCTATAAAAATAATGGGGAGTGTTTTGTCAAGGGAGGCTGTAAGCTGGTCAGGTTCCTTCCGTGTGTCGGACATTTTGCGGCAGCGGGACGGATCTTTGCGGCCTGTCAGATAGAACCGGTCATCAATGAGAAGCGTTTCATCATTGAGTAGCCGGATATTGGCGGATTTCAGAAAATCCCACATTCTGGGATCGTCATAATCTTCTTTCGCATTACGGAAAGTAAAACCGGCCAGAATCGGTTCGCTGAGATCATGGTTGCCCCAGCAGGCATAAACTCCGTATCTGGATTTCAGCGAACGAAGAATGGCCGCCGTTTTTTGGGGATCTTTGATCCCCTCATATTCGTTGTCAAAAATATCACCGGCAATGCAGATCAGATCCGGATCTTCGGCGTTGATCTTTTTTACAAGAAGTTCGGCATGTTTTTCCCCGATGCTGTATCCGAAATGAATATCTGCAAGCAGGACGATTTTCAGAGAATCCATTCCCTTCACCTGCTTGTCTACTTTCACATCATAAGTTTTTGTCTTAATATTCCACTGGTTTAAAATTCCATAGAGACTGATACCAATGATCAGAAGTGTACAGACTACGCCCGTGATCACGAAGGCTTTCCGGGAGTACAGCCAGGCCGGGTGAAGCGTGTGCTTCAGGATCAGTCTGCAGAGATCAGTAGTTACGATCACGATCAGGATGTAAAGAAACGTTCCCTGAAAATAATTGGCTGTATTTTTCAGGAAACGATGGATTTCAGGCGGCTTCCGGATAAGAAAACAGGTCAGAAGAGAAGTGGACAGAAAAATATAAACACCCACAAAACATACCCGGAACGCAAAGGTCTGGAAAAAATGAGTGCATGCACCCATCCACAGGATCATCCAGCGGACGATATAAATATTGATGAGGATATATAGTGGTGCGAGAAAGATGACAAGCATGATATGAGATACCTCCATAAAAAATTTCAGTTAAATATTTTATCCGCCTGATCAGAGAATTTAACCAAATCAAGTAAGTCCCCTGCGGGGTTGCGAAAAGCAATAAGCAGTGGGTGGGGACTTGCTTGTATCAGGAAGAGCGTAAGCTCCTCCTGATAAACTGCGGAGCAGTTATTTGGTGTAGAGCTACGTAGCGAAGCGGATTGCGAATATTCGCTTGAATGGATGGTGAGTAAGGTCTGATCACTGCAGATCCCCTTCGAATTGATATAGTATACAGCAAATAATAATTTTTTGCAAAAGAACATATATTAGGAAAAAGAACGCTTATGGTGTTTTTATGAAAAAATATGCGCTTCTTCGATATTGTCTGGTGTTTCTGGCAATTGTTCTTCCTTATTTTACGGCAGCGGCTTTTCACGGGACGGAGATGGTCCTGGCAGAGAGGAAGCCTGATATGGAAGAATATCTTCCCATCCTTGTTTTTTCACAGATTTCCCCGGATATGAAAAAAGAAACCATAAAAGCGCAGACTGTGATCGCACGGTCGAATATTCAGAGGCGGATCGGGGAGGGAAAAAATCTTGCGGAGATCCTCTGGGAAAACAGAAATACTGGAGAAGTCTGGAGATATTTTTTTACAGAAAAAAATCAAATCTATCAGCAGTCAGCGAGAGAGACGGGAGGGCAGGTACTGACATATGAGGGAAAAGTAAAGCTGACACCCTGGCATAAGATCAGCGGGGGGAAAACACGCAGCGGAGCGGAGGCTTTTCATGATGAGGCGTATACATATCTGAAATCAGCAGATAGCAGCGGGGATAAAAAATCTCCGGATTATATGAAAGTTGTGGAAATTCCGGCGGGTCAGTTTTCCGGAGAGCTGAAGATCAAAAAGCGGGATAGTGCCGGTTATGTGACGGAGCTTATGGTTGGGAAAACTCTGGTGGAAGGAGAAAGTTTTGCGGCGGGAATGGGGCTGGAATCGGCGAATTTCAGCTTGCAGAAAAAGAACGATACTTATTATCTGCGGGTGCGTGGCATCGGCCACGGTGTTGGTTTTTCTCAGTTCGGCGGAAATGAGATGGCGAAAAACGGAAGCAATGCGGAGGAGATCCTGAAAAAATATTTTCCGGATATGGAATTAAGAGTTGAGAATCCGGAGAATTAAAGGAAGTCGAGAGGATATTCCTGATTCGATTAAGCAGCAAAAGAAATGTATTATTATGAAAGAAAAATATTCAGAAAGTGAATAGACAGCCATATTCTGGACACTCTATAGATACAGAAATAGTGACTGGAAACGGTAGCAGAGTGAAATGAAGATATCCGCTTTACTGCTTTTTCCGTTGCTGAAAATGAACATATCAGACAGAGGTGGAAAGAATATGAAAAGTAAAATCGTGAGAGGCATTATCAACGGCGGAGTTTTGGCAGCAGTGGCTGCACTTGGAATTACCGTTTATCAGCTGGGGACAAAACCTATTGTAGAAAATTCCCAGGAGGAAAATTCTGTACAGATGGAAGAAGAACTTTCGGATGGGGAAAACGCAGAGGACGCGGCAGTTACCGGAAATGGCTGGGAAGATGTGGCGCAGGATGAGATGACCGATGGAGCAGCCGGAGATGAAACAGGTCTGTCAGGTGCTTCGGAAAATGGGGCAGATGCAGACGGTGTAACCGGAAGTATCCGTGAGACTGCAGGAAGCGGTGCAGCTGAAAATGAGGGAACAGCAGGAACAGACGGTAATACAATGGCAGATGTAAATAATGGGAGTGGTGCAGAGAATAAGAGTGTATCTGCGGCAGCAGGGGCAGAAAGTGCTGGCAATAGTACTGCTGGAATCGGAAATGCAGCAGATAACGCCAACGCCGGAAATGCAGCAAATAACGGAGCAGAGACTTCCTCCGCAGATACAGCCGAAACTTCCGCGGCCGGAATTGCGGCGCAGACCTTGAATTTTACAGAGGATTCCATTATGGAGTGGCCGGTGAGAGGAACGGTTCTTGTGGATTACAACATGAATGAAACCGTATATTATCCGACGTTGGATCAGTATCGGGTCAGCCCGGCTATTTCTCTGCAGGCAGTGGAAGATGCACCAGTGTATGCGGCGGCAGATGGTCAGGTGCTTTCCATTACACAGGATGCCTGCACAGGAACGACTGTGACCATGGAGCTTGGAAATGGCTATCAGGCGGTGTACGGACAGCTGAAGGATCTTACAGTGGCAGAAGGTGACACGGTAAAAGAAGGCGAAGTGATCGGAAATATCAGTGCACCGACCAAATATTATTCTGTGGAAGGCCCGAACCTTTATTTCGCAATGAGAAAAGACGGCACGCCGGTGGATCCGTTTGAGTATCTGGAGTGATGTGGCACGCCTGAGCAACAGGTAAACTGAAACGGCAGGAAGCTGAGACGGCAGAAAAACTGAAACAGCAGATATGATCGATCGGGAATGATCGCTGAAACGGATACAGTAGAATATCCTTTTTAGAGAAATTGGTTATAGCGGAAAACGTTGCAGATGAAAGTAAAACATGCGGGATGCGAGTCACTGGCATCCCGTATACAACAGAATAACTGCGAAACAATAGAAAAGCATCTTTTTTACCGGAAAGAAAACGTGTATAATCTATCTATAAATATCTGTAAAACGACGGAAAATGACAGACTTAACAGGACAGAAGAAGAGGTACATAGGTCATGAATATTAATGAAATAGCCAGACTTGCCGGAGTTTCCAGAGCTACGGTATCCAGATATCTGAACAACGGATATGTAAGCAGTGAAAAAAAAGAAGTCATCCGCAAGGTGATCCAGGAGACCGGATATCAGCCATCCTCCCAGGCACAGACATTGCGGACAAAAAAAACGAGTCTCATCGGTGTTATTCTTCCAAAGATCAATTCCGATACCATAAGCCGTGAGGTGGCGGGGATCAGTGACATTCTCACACGGAGAGGTTACCAGCTGATCCTCGCCAATACCAACAACGATGTGGAAGAAGAGCTGAAATATCTTTCTCTGTTTAAAGAACGCCAGGTGGACGGAGTGGTTTTTATTGCCACCATGTTTACCAGAAAGCATAAACAGATGCTGAAGGATTATAAGGTGCCGATCGTGCTTCTGGGACAGCATCTGGATGGATATCCCTGCATTTATCAGGATGATTATAAGGCAGCTTTTATGGTGACAGAGAAGCTTGCAAAGAAAGGAAAAAAGTTCGCTTACATTGGTGTCACAGATAAAGACGAGGCAGTTGGTGCACGCCGTAAAAAAGGTTTTATGGATGCGCTTCATAAGGGAAAGCTTGAGATCCTTCCGGAGAAGATGAAAACAGGAAGCTTCACCATGGATTCCGGCTATGAGATGGCGAAGGAACTTTTTGAGGAGGATCCATCCATTGATTCTCTGGTATGTGCCACAGATACCATGGCAGTTGGTGCCATGACTTATCTGAAGGAGATCGGACTTCGAATTCCCGATGATGTGCAGATCGCAGGGATCGGTGACGGTGTTCCGGGTAAGATCGTGGAACCGAAGCTTACCACGGTACATTTTTATTATAAGACCAGTGGAATGGAGGCGGCAGCCATGCTGGCGGATCTTATTGAGAACGATACCGGAATCAGCAAGGAAATCAAAATGGGATGTGAACTTGTGGAACGGGAATCTCACAGGTAGCAGAGAATATTCCCGCAGACAGAGGATAAAAATTATAAGTTATTGCGGAACAGGGGCAGATCTTTTGGGAGAAAAAGACCTGCTCTTTTTTGGCGGGTTTATGTGTTATGGCTGGGCAAGCACAGAAAAAGACCAGATTTTTTTGAGATGTCCTGACCGGCTTGTTTGTCTTGCGTATGTTCTTATGGAATATGTACAATTTTGACCGGAGAAATTTGTGAGATGTTGCGGATTTACAAATGAGAAGGCAGTGGTTATAATACAATCAAGATGTGAGAACGATTCCATATTAGAACACATAAAAAACATGAAAAACAAGCAAAGAAATGACTGAAAAACTTATAAATACCAAGGCATTAGGAAAAACAGACATTTTAAAGATAGAAATAAATATGGAATCAATCTCATAAAAGAAATAAAAGGATCAGAAATCATTAACTTCCGGAAAAACAGAAAGAACAGACACTGCTGATCCGAAGAAATCAGTTTTGCAAAAAAAGGGAAAGCAAAAAGAGTCTACTGCCCGCAGGAAGGACAGTAAAAGAAAAGGAGGACGGACATGGATTACAGAAAGACCGCACAGGAAATCTATGATCATGTAGGAAAGAAAGAAAATATCATTTCCGCAGCACACTGTGCAACAAGACTTCGTCTGGTCATTGCGGATAATGACAAGGCAGACAAGGAATATGTAGAGAACATCGACGGTGTGAAGGGTGTATTCTTCGCACAGGGACAGATGCAGATCATCCTGGGAACAGGAGTTGTAAACAAGGTTTACGATGAATTTATCCAGATCGCCGGAATATCAGAGAGTAGTAAGGATGAGCTTAAGAAGGTGGCAGCATCCAAGGCTAATCCGATACAGAGACTGATCAAGACACTGGGAGATATTTTTGTCCCGATCATCCCAGCTATCGTAGCCAGCGGATTCCTGATGGGAATCATGGAAGCTCTGAACTTCATGGTAAACAATGGCTTCCTGAATATCAATACCAGTGGTTCTATTTATGTGTTTGCCCAGCTTTTCAGTAATACGGCGTATACATTTCTGCCGATCCTGATCGCTTACAGCGGCGCGAAGGTATTCGGAGCCAATCCTTATCTGGGAGCGGTCATCGGTATGATCATGATCCATCCCAATCTGCAGAATGCCTGGACTGTGGCTACAGAAGGTGTGCAGGCAACACAGAAAGTATGGTTCGGACTTTATTCGATTGACATGGTTGGATATCAGGGACATGTAATCCCGGTTATCATTGCAGTATGGGTACTGGCACAGATCGAGAAGAGACTTCATAAAGTTGTACCAGCAATGTTCGACCTTTTTGTAACACCACTTGTCAGTGTTTTTGTAACTGGTTATCTTACTCTTTCCATTATCGGACCGATCTTTGTTGCCGTTGAGAACGGACTTCTGGATGGAATCCAGTGGCTGATTGCCCTGCCGTTTGGAATCGGAAGCTTTATCATGGGTGCTTTTTATGCGCCGACAGTTGTTGCAGGTGTTCATCACATGTACACCATCATTGACCTTGGACAGATCGCCAAATTCGGCGTTACCTACTGGCTGCCACTTGCATCCGCAGCCAACGTTGCACAGGGTGGTGCAGCTCTTGCTGTAGGCCTGAAATCAAAGAACCAGAAGATCAAATCCATGGCTGTTCCGTCTGCTTTAAGTGCATGCATGGGAATCACAGAGCCGGCGATCTTCGGCGTAAACCTCCGTTTCGGAAAGCCGTTTATCATGGGCTGCCTCGGCGGTGCATGCGGAGCGCTTTTTGCCTCCATTACAAATCTTGGTGCTACAGGAACAGGTGTTACCGGTATCTTCGGAATCCTGCTGTGCCTGAATAACCCGGTTGCTTATATCATAATGTTTGCCATCGCGTTCGGTGTGGCTTTTGTGCTCACCTGGATGATCGGATATAAGGACGAGGTACAGGAAACAGCTGAAAAAAATATCGAAACAGAGAAAAAAGCAGATGCTCCGGCAGAAATTGCCCAGGAGAAGCCAGCAGAGGAGAAAACATCTGAGACCGGCGCACAGACCCTCTACAGCCCGCTTGAGGGAACCGCGATCCCGCTTTCAGAAGTAAAAGATGCGACTTTTGCATCAGAAGTCCTTGGAAAAGGCATGGCAGTGATTCCGTCCAAAGGTGAGGTAAAAGCACCTTGCGACGCTACCGTTTCTACAATTTTTGACACAAAACACGCAATCGGTCTTGCAACAGAAAGCGGCCTGGAACTGCTGATCCACATCGGCGTTGACACCGTTGAGCTTGGCGGAAAATTCTACACCGCACATGTAAAAGACGGCGACGAAGTGAAAAAAGGCCAGACGCTGATCACATTTGATATGGATGCCATCAAGGCAGCAGGTTACGATGTGACCACACCGCTGATCGTAACCAATACTGATGATTATGAAGAAGTAAAAATGCTTGCAGAAGGAACCGTAAATAACAGTTCTGAAGTACTGGAGGTAAAATAAATGAGTTCTCTGACAAAGGTGCTTGCGGAGGAAGTTCGAAAAATCGAGGAAACGGCAGCAGTGGGAAGGGCAATGCAGACAAACCGTCTGACCCATCACCTGATGCCGCCCACCGGATGGCTCAACGATCCAAACGGATTATGCTGGTATAAAGGAAGATATCACGTGTTTTTCCAGTATTCTCCATTTGAGTCCAACGGTGGACTGAAATTCTGGGGACATTATTCCAGCGAAGATATGATCAGCTGGAGATATGAAGGTGTTCCGCTTCTGCCGGACAGCATTTATGACTGTCATGGTGTTTACTCAGGCTCCGCCATTGCGGAAAAAGACAAGCTCCATCTTTTCTACACAGGAAACATCAAGATGGATGGAGATTATGATTATATCAATAACGGAAGGCAGTCCAGCACTCTCCATGTGGAGAGTGAGGACGGCGTTCATTTTGGAACAAAAGAAGTAGCCGTTTCCTGGGAGGATTATCCGAAGAATTACACATGCCACATCCGTGACCCGAAGGTCTGGAAAGATGGAGAGGAGTATCGCATGATCCTTGGCGGCCGTCAGAAAAGCGACCAGGGTGCCGTACTTTTTTATAAATCCGAAGACCTGAAAAACTGGAAATTCGACCATGAGCTGACCACAGAGAATGCTTTCGGATACATGTGGGAATGCCCGGATTATTTTACCCTTGAGGGACAGGAAGTACTTTCTGTATCTCCACAGGGACTGACAAGGGAAGAGTTCCGTTTCCAGAACATCTATCAGTCCGGATACTTTATCCTGAAGGACGGAAAGCCGGAGGAAAAAGATTTCCGGGAATGGGATCACGGTTTTGATTTCTATGCACCCCAGACATTCCAGGATGGAAAAGACAGACGGATCATCATCGGCTGGATGGGAATGCCGGATGCAGATGAAGAGTATGTGAATCCTACTGCAGAGAGCGAAGGCTGGCAGCATTGTCTGACGGTTCCAAGGGAAGTTACGTATAAGAACGGAATGCTTTATCAGTATCCGGTGAAAGAACTGAACGGGCTGAGAGAGAATGGGACTTCCATCAGCGGTTCCAGCGTGGAGCTTCCGGTGAACGGACCATTTGATCTGGATATTCAGGTAAAAGGTGACCAGGGCAAGGTAAGTCTTGGGGAAAATCTTTTCCTGGAGTATCAGGGCGGAGATGTGATCTTAACTCTCTCCGAAACAGCCGGTGCCGGACGTAAAGTACGTAAAGCACATGTTCCATCCGGTAAAGTCGAAAGTCTCAGGATCCTTGCGGATACTACAGCTGTGGAGATCTATGTAAATGGCGGAGAAGTGGTTTTTTCCACCAGATATTATCCGGAAACGCAGGCGCAGGCTGTGAAAGTGGAAGCAGCGGATGTTGATGGAAAGATTTATGGACTGAAGAATTATGTGATGGAGTAGAGGAGTTTTTTGTCTGTTGGTAAGTGGTAACATTTTGTGGCTATTCTAAGATAAAAAAATTTATAAACTAGGTACAGAAACCTTACTGATTTTCAGAAGTAGAGAGCTGAATGTCAGTAAGGTTTTTATTTATGTTACAGAATATATATAAGTGGAGTGGAAGAGATGTTATAAATAAGATAGATTGTTGAGTAAATCAAAAAGGAGAGATACAAAATGATAGTCAAATATGGATATGTTCGAGTAAGTACAAAGGATCAAAATGAAAATAGGCAATTGGAAGCAATGAAACAATTAGAAATATTAAAAAAAAATATTTATGTAGAAAAAATATCGGGGAAAGATTTTGATCGACCAATATATCAGAAACTTGTGAAAAAATTAAGACCAGATGATTTGCTTTATATAAAAAGCATTGATAGATTGGGACGAAACTATGAGGAAATTTTAGAGCAATGGCGCATTCTTACAAAAGAAAAGAAAGTAGATATTGTTGTTCTAGATATGCCATTATTGGATACAAGAAGAGGGAAAGATCTCATAGGAACTTTTTTGAGTGATATTGTTTTGCAGGTATTGTCTTTTGTAGCTGAGAATGAAAGAAGTAATATTAAACAACGTCAGGCAGAAGGAATTGCGATTGCGAAAGCTAGGGGAGTACGCTTTGGACGTCCACCGAAACCGTTACCTTCTAATTTTTATAAGATATATCAGAAATGGAAAGAGGGAAAAATAACCGGTATAGTAGCTGCGGATGCTTGTGGTATGCCAGTTTCCACATTTCTGTATAAGGCAAGGGCATATGAAAAGGTTGAAAAATAAAAAAGAGGAGAAATTACAAAAAGGTGTACTTTTTTGTAATTTCTTCTCTTTTTTTTATAATATCATATTACAAATATTATATAGCATAACATCAAAGAATTCAATATATAAAAATAAAAAAGAATAAAAATCTGACAAAATTCCACACGCTTTTTACAAAATCATTGATTTAAAAAAGTACACTTTTTAACCAATAGCAAAGAGGATTGCCAATATTCGTCTGACTTATTGATTAAAAGGGAGGATAAGAAAGAGAGGAATATGGAATGGCTTATAATTTGAAATATAACACAGGAATGATCGAAAATCCAATTTCATTTAGAGATACTAATGGATTAAATGTAGAAAATATTGTTTCTTTAATGTCACAAAAGGCAGAAGAACTGGGAGTTCCTGCAAGAATCACAACAAGTACAGTTAAAGAGGGTGGATTGTTTGGAAGTACATACCCTTGTGTTGTTATTAATCATCCCAACCCTCCGCAGCAATATTTTACAGATGTGTATATTATTAATGGAAATACAGTAAATTTTTATTTTTTTGGTGAATCAAAAGCTAATACAGCAACAAATAAAGCAAATGCAAGAAAAAATACATTAACCGGTATGATTATGAATTCTATTGCAGGGTCAAATGAGATGGCATATCAGCAGGAGATGTTCTGGCACAGACAAATTTATGAGATTTTTGAGTCTCTTATACAGTAATATTTAGGAGAGATAGAAAATGACAATAGAAGAAGCAAAACAAATGACAACTCAAGGCGACATAAGAGCAATGTGTAGCTTAGGGGATTTTTATATTAAGCAAAATACGGGAGAAGGTATAAGAGAAGCTTCTAAATGGTATGAATTAGCTGCTAGAAAGAATGTAATTTATGCAATCCATATAACAGTATTATCGAAAAAAATTCTTGCGTATTCAGATTTGCAGGTGGTAGCTGGATCTGAGGAATCAGTTGATTTTATAAAAAAAATTGGGAAGAAGTTTATGATTGGGCATCGCATGAGATAGAAATGCTCGATGATAACGTTCCTGGTTCCGAAAAAATAGACATAAAACAAGCATTAGAAAATTATAATGATGCAATATATTATAGAAAAAGTTTTTTGTTGAGAGATTTATTTGTCTAACAGAAATAAATGAAAGGGGAGAATAATCATGGGATATTTTAGACCTTCACAGTATACGATAGAAAATGCATTGAGAGAAGTGGCAAGATATGATGGTGTTTACATAGGAGATAATTATGTGACAAAAGATCACGGTTCATATATAGAGATTAATATTGAAACGGACAATGCTAAAGGACATGTTAGCTATGATTTGTATTTTAATGAATCAGGGGAGTTAACAGACTGGAAAAAACATTAGTAATTTTATATTCATGAAATTAAAATGGAGGAAAACAAAATGGAAACTGTAAAATGCCCAAATTGTGGCAAAGAAATTGTTATCATTTACGAGAAAAAGCAGTATGAATGTCCTCATTGTGGACAACGATGGGGTAAAAAGTAAATAAAAAACAATAAGGAGGATATAAAACTATGAAAAAAAGAACATTCAAAAGAATTGTATACGGAGGAAAAATTAGATTTAGAATTTGTCCAAGATGTCAGGGAACGGGTACGTTTCTTTCAGGAGAAACCTGTTATTATTGTCATGGAACTGGAACCGTAGCTGATTAAGCGAATTCCATATTCACAGAAATAAGAAATAAACGTATAATAAAGCAGGTGGGAAAATCCGCAGCCGGAATCCCAGCCTGCTTTATTTTTTGATGTAAGTGAAATACATGAACTGTGCCGGCTGCTTGAGTATAGAAGGACGGCTGCTGAAGAAATGTTGGTGGCTGTCTTTACATAGAATATTTCACAAAAGAGGAGACCAGAATGAATTATACATATATCGTTCAGTGTGCAGACGGCACGCTTTACACTGGGTGGACAAACTGCCTTGCCAGGCGGATGAAAGCTCATAATGAGGGCAAGGCAGGCGCTAAATACACCAGGGCCAAGAGACCGGTGAAGCTGGTGTATTACGAAGGGTTTGCCACAAAAGAAGAGGCAATGAGCCGGGAATACCGGATCAAGCAGCTGACCAAGGAGAAGAAACTGGAGTTGATGAAGTTTTGAATGGCACTAAATATTTTGCTGTTTTAATTGCGGATTTTGTCGAAATGTTTTAATTGCGTTTTCGCCCATATTGTGCTAATGTAAAGAAAAAGCATTTCATTTCTATTGATCTGTGCGGAACACTTCCGTATCTGTAATTCACCGGCCATTCGGCTTTTACAAAGAAATCTCAATGCTTAAATTACATGATCACGCAGGGAGATTTCCGGAAGCTGTTTTTACTGTAGGATTCTCCCGACTGCCCAAGAAGGAGGATACTACATGGAAGAAAGTAACATCGATGTATTAAATGCAAACCGGATGTATAAATCCCGGATCTTTGCAATGTTGTTCAGCGACAGGAATGAATTGCTGAAACTTTATAACGCAATTAACGGAACCAGTTATGATGACCCGGATCTTCTCCAGGTGAATACGCTGGAGAACGCTGTGTACATGTCCATGCAGAATGACGTTTCATTTATCATTGATATGCGGCTGAACCTGTATGAACATCAGTCAACTTACAGTCCGAATCTGCCAGTCCGGTATCTGCTGTATGTGGCGGATGTGTATTCGGATTATACGAAAGATATGAATCTTTATGGAACGAAAGCTGTGAAACTGCCGACACCGAGGTTTGTGATCTTCTACAACGGCCAGGCAGAACAGCCGGACCGGAAAGAATTGAAATTGTCGGAGCTCTTTTCAATTCCGGATGCAGACCCGTCTCTGGAACTGAAGGCAGTCATGTTAAATATCAATAAAGGTCATAACCGGAAACTGATGGAAACCTGCCGGACCCTCCAGGACTATGCGGAATATACCTTCCGTGTAAGAGAATACGCAGCGGAAATGCCACTGGATCTTGCAGTAGAGCAGGCGATCACAGAATGTATCAGCGAGGGAATCCTGGCAGATTTTTTGAGAAAAAACCGAGCGGAGGCGAAGAAAGTGAGCATATATGAGTATGATGAAGAACGGCATATGAGACAGACCCGTGAGGAAGGTATGGAAGAAGGATATGCCAATGGGTTTAGTCAGGGAATTGAACAGGGAATTACGCAGACGGTAATTAATTTACTGAAGTCGGGGCTTTTAACAGACATTCAGATCAGGGAGATAACAGGACTTGATCAGAAGCAGTTGGATGAACTGAAGAAAAAATGAAATAAAAATGTTGTAAAATTCATCAGTTAATAATGGTGAAAGAAGCACATGCTTATTTTACAATTTATTTTGTGAAGAAGTATGTGCTTTTTTGTTTCAAAAAGCAGTGTACACAGAAGTTATTTATCCTCTTACAGCAAGAAGACTCCGACCTCTAAGGTGGGAGATGAATTGCGTCCGTTACCAGCTTGATAGAGTACCTTAATCATAGTATAATATCTTTAGTCGAATAATAAAAATTAAAATACAATAAATTTAGATAATAACGCACATTTAGTGTTCTTACTATACTATCATCTTGTGATTGTGGTCAAGTATCGCAGAGGGGGTTTCGAGGAAAAGGAAGTGGCATGGTGGCAAACAGAGCATATAAATTCAGAATATATCCCAATGATGAGCAGAAGATTTTGTTTGCTAAGAGTTTCGGTTGTGTCAGAATGGTATACAATCATTGGCTTGATAGAAAGATTCGGCAGTATGAGGAGAACAAGACCAATGTAGCATATACCATTTGTGCAAAAGAAATGGCTACAATGAAGAAAACGGAAGAATACGGATTTTTAAAGGAAGTAGATAGTATCGCATTACAACAATCGCTCCGGCACCTTGATACGGCATTTCAGAACTTTTTCAAACAGCCGAAAACAGGTTTTCCAAGGTTCAAATCAAAAAAACGGAGTAAAAACAGCTATTCCACGGTCTGCATCAATGGGAACATAACGATATCTAACGGATATTTGAAATTGCCTAAGATTGGACAAGTCCACTTAAAACAGCACAGGATTATTCCAGAGGAATACAGCCTGAAATCTGTAACAGTAAGTCAGACACCAAGCGGAAAATACTATGCAAGTATTCTTTTTGAGTATGAAAATCAAGTACAGGAAAAGGAGATGCAAAATTTTTTAGGTTTGGATTTTTCCATGCACGAATTGTATCGTGACAGTAACGGTAAGGAGCCTGCCTATCCAAGGTATTACAGGAATGCGGAGAAAAAATTAGCGAGAGAACAACGCAGGCTTTCCAAAATGCAGAAAGGTTCAAGTAATCGTAATAAGCAGAGGATTAAGGCGGCAAAACTCCATGAAAAGGTTTCCAATCAACGAAAAGACTTCCTGCATAAGCAGTCAAGGCAGATAGCCAATGCTTATGATTGTGTATGTATAGAAGACTTGGATATGAAAGCAATGTCACGGTCGCTGAATTTTGGAAAATCTGTTTCAGATAACGGCTGGGGAATGTTCACAACATTTTTGAAATACAAATTGGAGGAACAGGGTAAGAAGCTTGTGAAGGTGGATAGATTTTTTGCAAGCAGTCAGACCTGTTGTGTTTGTGGTTACAAAAATGCAAAAACGAAAAATCTTGCCCTGAGAGAGTGGGATTGCCCGCAGTGCAGAACCCATCATGATAGAGATGTAAATGCGGCGATAAATATCAGAAATGAGGGAATGCGTTTGGTAATTGCATGACATTAACATAACACAACCGTGGGACACACGGGGATAGCTCGCTTATGCTTAGCACAGAAGTGCTATCGAACGAGAACCAAACTTGCCGAGGTTGGAAAGCCCCCACCTCTATAGGTGGGGGGAGGATATCACCAAAAACAAGCTATGCATATGATGGAAAAGCAAAAACACCAGTAGTTACAGTTATGGATGATGATTATCTGCTTCAGGAAAACGAAGATTATACGATTACATACTCGGATAATATCAAGGTTGGAACAGCGACAGTAATGATAACCGGAATAGGTAGATATACTGGAACAGTCAGCGCTTCGTTTACAATTCAGCAGGTAAAGAAGAATAATGTGATTAAAGTATCCAATATTACGAAGACCGTTTCTGCGAAAGAACAGAAAGTAAAGATTCAGGCAACTGTAAATGACAAAGCGAAGCTGACATATTCATCAAATAATAAATCTGTAAAAGTAAACAGCAGTGGAGAAATTACAATTGCGAAGAATTTTACAGGTACAGCGGTTATTACAATAACGGCAGCAGAGACAGCCAGATACAAAAAAACATCCTGTCAGATTACAGTTACAGTCAGACCAACAGGTACAAGCCTTTCAGGAGTGACTAACACGGGAAGTGGAAAAGCCAATGTTGCATGGACGAGAAACAAATCAGTAACAGGATATAGAATACAGTATTCTACTGATAGTAAGTTTAAAAAGAATGCCACAACGGTTAATATCAGTAAGAACCAGACGACAAAAACAACATTGTCAAAGCTGAAAGAAGGAAACACATATTATGTCCGCATTGCAACTTATAAAAATGCAGGAAGTAAAATTTATTCTTCATGGAGCAAAGCAAAAAAAGTTACAATCCGTCCAACAGGAACAAGTCTTTCAGGTGTAACAAATGCAGGAAATGGAAAAGTTAAAGTTACATGGCTGAGAAATAAATCAGCAACAGGGTACAGAATACAGTATTCTACTGACAGTAAGTTTAAAAAGAATGTTACAACAGTTAATATCAGTAAGAACCAGACAACAAAAGTGACATTATCAAAACTGAAAAAAGGAAAGACATACTATGTTCGGATCGCAACTTATAAGAATGTCAGAAACAAAGTTTACTCTTCATGGAGCAAAGTGAAAAAAATTACGATCAAAAAATAATAGGTAAACAGAGGTAGGAGGAAAAGGATATGAAAAAAAGAATATTAACACTGGCACTTACAGTTATTCTTGTGTTGAATTTTGCGGGTGTTGCAAATGCCGCCGAAAATCAGGCGAAATTTAATTTCACTGGTACAGGGTTTCAGCTGATATTAAATATACTTTCAAATTATTATATAGAAAGTGGTACTTCAGTGGAGTGGAAAGAGTCCTCGGAGAAAACTGAAAGTGAATACTGGAATGAAGGTGGAAGTATCCAAACTGCTACGAATGATTCACTGATGGATATAAATCTTTTCCTTGATTCTGAAAAAAATGTTACAACTATTCAGACGGGATTTGTTCTTGATGAAAATGGACTGGCAAATTCTGAGGGGATTCAGGAGAAGCTTGTAGAAACAGCGAAATTATTAATTTTGACAATTGAGACAAAGAAAAACAGCTCCCAGGATGATACTGCAAAAGTAGTTCAGAGTATGGTAGATGAATATACTAATATGCAGACAGATCTGTATAATTCAGCAACAAATCCAACAGAAAATGGAAATGAAGGAGAACGACTGATTGATGAAACAGATTATCAGATCATAGAAAAATATAAATGGAGTACAGAAGGGGAGACAAAGCTCTTTGTAGATATTGTCTTTGTTCCGAAAGCAGTATGATGAATGGCAACGATTAATGCATAACAACGATTAACGCATATCAGCTTAGACTTCATGTTGACCTCGTCCGAGGCAACCGGTCTGGGCTGATATGCGTTTAATACCTTTTATTTACTATATTTTATATGGTTTTGCTTCAGGCATTGTGATAACATGGAGAAAAGAGAATTGTTTTGCGAAATTATATTTTTGATAGAAGAAATATAGTTTTCTGAGAAAAAATCAGGTAATATACGAACTTAAGGGGAGGCAGCGTATGAAATGTCCAGGTTGTAATAGTACCATTCCGGAAGGTGCCAGTTTTTGTCCGGAGTGTGGACAGAAAATAGAGATGGATTTTCCACACAATACAGGCCGGACTTACTGGAGACAGCCACAGAAACCGGAAACGGAGAATACTTCTGACAAAAAAGCAAAGAAGGCTTCCGAAAAAAACGCAATGGTTACGGCAATAGCCATAGCAGCGCTGGTTATATTTATCGGATGTGCCATAGCTGTTACATTAAATAACCGACAGAACAGTAATAAAGTTTCCACGTCTGAACCTGTCAGCATGGCAGAAAAAAACATTTCATATATACAGGGCTGAGTCTGAGAGAGAGGAACGGAGAAAAAGAGAAATGGAAATAAATCTGATCAGCTTCAGATTATCCTTACCATTATTACAGCAGTACTTGTGTGCGGACTATCTGTACTGCGACTGAGAATAAGTACAGCATTGAATATTTTTATGGGTTCGTTCGTTATTTTGTTTTTGCTCTTTTGTATGTTTTTGCAGGGAAGAGTACAGTCAGGAATAATGCTGATAATTACGCTGATCTTAGCAATGGGACTGGCAGTCCTGGGATATCTGCTGGTGGAATATGCAGTATATAATGGAGTGTATATAAAAGGACAATACCTTGCTGCATTTCTGTATATCTGGAAATATATGGCTGCCTGGGCTGTACTGTATCTGGAATATGAGATCCTGGGAATCAGGAACCGTTTGTCAATGGTTCTTATCGCCGGATTCTTTTCCAGATATCTTGTACGGATGATCGTTACTGGAAAACCGGAGATCATGATGTTTACCGGTGATATTATATTCTGGTTTGTATCTTTTGTTCTGTATGTGATCGTCTGGTGGAATGAAGACGAAATAAGTACAAATTGAAAAATCCGATCCACAACGCAAGTGGATCGGATTTTTTGTGCCGTATGGAAATATGTGCGATCAGTGGATCCCCATCCCCGCAACAAAGAAATACATCACAACAAAGTGGCATACACTTCCCAGCATAACAAAGATATGGAATACTTCATGGGAACCAAAGTTTTTATGTTTCGCATTGAAGATCGGAAGCTTCAGTGCGTAGATCACACCGCCGATAGTGTAAATAATACCGCCTGCCAGAAGCCATCCGAAACCTGCCCGCGGCAGATTGTGGAAGATCGGCACGAAAGCCAGGACACACAGCCAGCCCATTCCAATATAGATTACGGAGGAAAGCCATTTCGGGCAGTTGATCCAGCAGCCTTTGAGGATCATGCCGATGATGGCAACAGTCCATACCAGTGCACAGAGGATGTAACCGGTGCGGCCGTGGAGGACGATCAGGCATACCGGTGTATAGCTGCCTGCGATCATCACGAAGATCATCATGTGATCCATTTTTTTCAGGCGGCGGTTCACCTTGGCGGTGGAATTTACAGAATGGTAAAGAGTGCTTGCCAGATAAAGCAGGATCATGGTGAGGATAAAAACACTCACTGCAAAAACGTGAAGGATATCTGCGCTTCTGGCAGCTTTCACGATCAGCGGAGTAGCTCCGGCCACTGCAAGGAGCATGGCGATTCCATGAGTAATGGCACTTCCAGGGTCTTTTAATTTAAGTTTCATATAAAAAACACCTCCTGTATGATATTCCGCAGGAATCTGTTGTACGGATGCGGAATAGCAGTCAAATAACAATGTAGAAATTGATAAAATAACATGTAGTATTAAAAACTATATAATAAGTATACAAATACTATACCACTATTATTCGAAAATGCAAGCCTTTTTTTCGCTGAAAATTTAATCGGGATTTTACAAAGTCTTGCACTGAAATAAATATTGGATAGCTATACTGGTAGCATTGCAGGCAAATTCCAGGCAGATCAGGGGAAAAGCAGATATCGCGGAACAAATGCCGGCGTTACAATAACAGAGCCTGCCGAAAAAGAAAAATATACGGTGGCACAGGAGGAGAAAATGGCAGATACAATATACATGAACAGGGAATTATCCTGGCTGAAATTTAATGAGAGAGTACTTGAGGAAGCTGAGAATCCGGAAAATCCGCTGTGTGAACGTCTCACATTTGCTTCGATCTATCAGAGCAACCTGGATGAATTTTATATGGTACGTGTGGGATCTCTTGTGGATCAGATGCTTCTGGCAAAAGATATCCGTGAAAACAAAACCAATATGACACCAAAGGAACAGCTGGATGCAATCCTTGCAAGAACCAAAAAGCTGAACCGGAAAAGAGAATGTGGTCTATGAAGAGATCATGGAAAGCCTGGAAGAATATGGCGTACATATGCTGAATTTCCATAAGATCGAAAAAGAAGACCGCAATTATCTGGAACGTTATTTTGAGGCAGAAGTGGCTCCGGTTATTTCTCCGTCTATCGTCGGAAAAAGGCAGCCGTTTCCATTTCTCCGAAATAAAGAAATCTATGCAGTAGTAGTTCTGGAAACAAAAAAAGGAAAGGAAAAACTGGGTATCATTCCGTGCAGCAGTGCAGGCATCCAGCGCCTCATCCCGGTTCCCGGAAAAACAGGCACTTACATGCTGTCTGAGGAACTGATCCTTCACTTTGTTTCAAAAATCTTCAAAGGCTATCACATCAAGGCAAAATCTCTGCTCCGTATTACCAGAAATGCAGATATTGACGCAGACGCTCTTTACGATGAAGATCTGGATTACCGTGAATTTATGGTAGAGCTGATCAAGGCAAGGAAGAAACTGGCACCGATCCGTCTGGAACTGTCAAGAGAAATGGACGGAGATGTTGTTGAAACACTTTGCGAGTATCTGGAAGTGGACAAGAATTTTGTATTCCGTGGAGATATCCCGCTGGATCTTTCTTTTGTATTCCAGATCCAGGACGGCCTGAGAAAAAGAACAGAGCTTTTTTATGAAAAAAGGATTCCTCAGAAATCACCAATGTTTAACAGCCATGAACCGATCCTTGACCAGATCGCGAAAAAAGACCGTTTTCTTTCCTATCCATATGAGAGTATCAAACCGTTTCTTACAATGCTTCATGAAGCAGCCAATGATGAGGATGTCGTTTCCATCAAGATGACTCTTTACCGTGTAGCGAAACAGAGTAAGGTTGTGGAAGCTCTGATCGAAGCGGCAGAAAATGGAAAAGAAGTGTTCGTTCTGGTGGAGCTGAAGGCACGTTTTGATGAGGAAAACAATATTGGATGGTCCAGACTTCTGGAAGATGCGGGCTGTCATGTGATCTATGGTCTGGATGGTTACAAAGTACATTCCAAACTTTGCCAGATCATGAAGAAAAAAGACGGAAATGTGGAATATTATACACAGATCGGAACTGGAAACTACAACGAAAAAACAGCCCGTCTGTATACAGACCTTTCTCTGATGACTGCTGATCCGAAGATCGGAACAGAAGCAGCAAGAGTATTTCAGGCACTGGCAATGGGAGAAACGGTTGAAGATATGGACCATCTTCTTGTGGCACCAAAATGTCTCCAGAACAAAGTACTTGCCATGATCGATGAAGAGATCGAACATGCCAAAGTTGGAGAACAGGCATATATCGGGCTGAAAATGAATTCTCTGACAGACAAGCGTATTATGAACAAACTGGTGGAAGCATCCTGCGCGGGAGTACACATTGATATGGTTGTCCGCGGTATCTGCTGTCTGATCCCGGGAGTAAAAGGTCAGACAGAAAACATCCACATTATCAGTATTGTAGGACGTTTTCTGGAGCATTCCCGTATTTACATTTTCGGAACACAGGAGAGGGCAAAGATCTATATTTCATCTGCGGACTTTATGACAAGAAATACTCTTCGCCGTGTGGAAGTTGCAGCTCCTATCGAAGACCCGGATATCCGGATGCAGATCCAGGAAATGTTCGTGACAATGCTCAGTGATAACCGCAAAGCGAGGACCATGAACAATAAGGAAAATTATAAGATCGAACCATCCGATAATGCTCCATTGAACTCCCAGGAAGTATTTCTGGAGCAGGCATATGACAACGCAGCTCCTGTTGTTATGGAGAAATAAGAAAACAGAATATAAAAAGCGGGGTTTTTCTTTGATAATATGTCTGTACTGTGATAAGATAAAAACAGTGTTCCTGCAAATGAGTGCAGGCGGAAGGGAGAATTTATGGCACACAGGAAAGTAGTGCTTTGTCTGTTAGGCGCGACTCTGGCAGCATCCCTGTTCAGTGGATGTTCCGGAAAAAAGTCGGACCCTGTTACAGTTACAGTATGGACATATTATAATGGCGATCAGCTGGATACTTTTAAAGACTTGACAGAGAAATTTAATGACACAGTTGGAAAGAAAGACGGCATCACCGTAGAAACCAAGAGTCTTGGAACCGCAGAAGATCTGGAACAAAATGTCCTTGCTGCAGCGGATGGTGAGGTAGGGGCGTCCGAAGTACCGAATATTTTTTCGGCTTACTCAGATACAGCCTATACCATGGATCAGAAGGACATGCTCGTAGACCTTTCCGGTTATCTTACAGATAAAGAAAAAAGTGAATATGTAGAAGAATATCTGAAAGAGGGAGATTTCTCGGACGACGGAAGTAAAATGTTCTGACGTCCAATCAGGAGCTGTCAGCTTTGCAGGAATATGTCAATGAGGAGGCACAGAACCTTATTGATTCCGGACAGATCCGAATTGAAGATATCGGAAATAATAAAGAATCTTATCTGCCGCTGATGGAAAATATCTGCAGCAAAATGATCAATGCTCTGCGCCGAAGGTCCGTTACAGGAATTTATGTAGCGTTTAACACAGAAGACCTGGATAAAAGAAGCCAGAATGATTTTATTCCGACTCTGTATATCCGTGATCTGGATCCGGATTCCCTGCCACCGGAAAACCACAGATAAAGGCTGGAAGTCTCTGATGTCCGTTTCGGCGGAAAGCACTGAAAAATTTATATATCCGGTTTTTCAGAAAGCGTTTAAAGATCAGGGCAGTCTGCGTGCGGCAGATTATGGACACTGGACTACGGAGAACTACACTCTGGATGGAGATGATCGGTCCGCGATCGCTTATTCAATTCCACTGATCCTGGATGATGGAACTGTTTATGGTGTTCTTGGCGTGGAAATGCTCACCGAGTATCTGAATATTCAGATGCCCTATGAAGAATTGCAGAATCAAAGCGCCGGTACCTACATGCTGGCATATACGAAGTCTTCATTGAAAGATGAGGAAATCGTTCTTGAAAATATCTGCGGTGTCAGCAGCAAAAGTTCATCTATGGAACAGTGGAGATGGGACAGCTGTTTTCCTTCTCCGGACATGTGATCAAAGTACTGTCAATGACGATTCTGCTGACTTTACTGGTGGGTATTTTAAGCAGTCTGATCGTCAGCCTCAGTCTTGCCCGTCCGGTAAAGAAACTTTCTGATGAGGTAGAAGAGGCACAGAAGAATAACAGCACTTCGCTCCGCTTTTCCGACACGGGAATCCGGGAACTTGACCAGTTTGCCGGAGCAATTACGCAGATGAACCAGGACATGCTTACCATATCTACGAAATTCTTAAGGATCATGGAAATGGCAAGTGTAGAACTTGGAGGTTTTGAAGTTCGATCGGAGAATGAAAGCGTTTATGTAACAGATAACTTTTTTTCTATGCTGGGCAAAAAGGAACTGTCGGAAAAATCAATGACAGGAAAAGATTTTATGGAATTTTTGGATTCCTATAATAAAAGCTGCCATCACACGGTTAGAGGAGATGGTTCCAGAGTTTACAGTGTGATCCATAATAGCGGAGAAATACGATATGTCCGCATGGAGATCAAGACAGAACCGGATCGGCAGATCGGCCTTGTGGAGGATGTTACAAAAGTTACCAGGGAGCGTATGAATATTGAACATGAAAGGGATTATGATACGCTTACAGGACTTTACAACAGGCGGGCATTCCAGAGAGAAAGTGAAAAACTGTTCCGTGAGCATCCGGAGAAACTAAAACATGCGGCATTTGTAATTTCTGCGCGGCAGAAGGATATTGCAGACTTCGGGCAAATGGAAAAGTAAGAGGTGATGAGCTTCTGTTTGTAAATTCCATTGCAAGTGAGTACATGACAGATGAGGAATGCAGAGAATTCAGGCAGAGATATTTGGATATCCGGTCTCAGCTGGTTCTTGAGATCACAGAACAGGAACTTCTCAGCAAAGAAGCTCTTGAAAGAAAAACGTCAAAAGGATTTCTGGGTGCGGTTGCTCTGGATGATTATGGAAGCGGATACAACAGTGAAAAAAGTCTTCTGGCACTTTCACCGAAGTATATTAAGGTGGATATGGTGATCATCCGTGATATTGATACGGATATAGATAAACAGCAGATCGTAGCAAACATTGTGAAGTATGCACATCAGCGTGGAATGTATATTGTTGCGGAAGGCGTGGAGACAGCGGAAGAGCTTAAAAAAGTTCTTGAGCTGGAGGTAGATCTGCTTCAGGGATATTATCTTTCACGGCCGGCAGCAACGCCTGGAGCGATTAATCCGGATGCTTTGAAGATCATTGAAGAAAACAGGAAAAGATAAAAAAGAAAGTCGGGAAGAGCAGGTTTTCCCGGCTTTTTTTATACATATTTCTCCCAGTTTTTCACATAATAACCATACGGATAAAAGATAAACAGATAAAAGATACAGGAGGAATATTAGAAGATGAAAGCAACGGGAATTGTTCGTCGGATCGATGACCTGGGCAGGGTGGTGATCCCGAAAGAGATACGTAAAACGCTGCGGATCAAAGAGGGGACACCGATGGAGATCTATACAGACCGGGAAGGACAGATCATTCTGAAAAAATATTCGCCCATCGGAGAGTTGAATACTTTTGCCCGGGAATATGTGGAGGCACTGGTGCAGACTACCGGGCTGGCGGCATGTATTACAGATCGTGATCTGGTGGTGGCGGCAGCAGGAAGCGGAAGCCGGGAACTGGAAGGAAAAGAGATCAGCCGGGAACTGGACATGGTTATATCCGGGCGGGAAGGAAAGATGATCGATGGAAAAAGTCGGGATAATATATCGGTCATTTCCGGAGATATGGATTCTTACTGCGGAAAAATGATACAGCCGATCCTGTGTGCCAGTGATGCCATCGGTTCCGTGATCCTTCTTGGAAAAAATGAGAAAACGATCCTGGGGGATAAGGAACGGGTTCTTGTCCGCACAGCGGCCAGTTTTCTGGGACGGCAGATGGAGCAGTAAAGCAAGTCTGCTGTGCAGATGTAATGTTGCTGTTCAGGGTGGCGGCGAACATCTCGCGGGAAAGTTGTGGTATTCTTCCAGAGTCAGGTTGGTGATGGTAAGCCAGGAGGCCAGCGGTTTTGTCACATAGCGGATATGCCAGGGCTCATAGGGGACGCCAGTGATCTCCTCCCGGTTTTTCGGATACCGGAGAATAAAACCGTAGAGCGGAGCGTTCTTTTTCAGCCACCTGCCTTCACCGGTTTCGGAAAACTTTTCGGAGAGTTCCATATGGATGGAAGGACAGGAAACGTCCAGAGCAAGTCCGCTCTGATGCTCACTTGTTCCTGGCTTTGCCACAAAAGGGCTTCCTGTAAAAAGTTCCTGTTGCCGCCTGAAAGAGCGGTATCCGGAAACTGCCCACAGATTCAGGCCACATCGGTGGCAGGCGTGAAAAAGCTGGGAGGCGGCTCTGGCGGCCTGACATTCCAGCAGTCGTTTCGGATCGCCGGGGGCAGCTTCAAATGGCAGACCGATATCAATGAGATGCTCCGGTACAAAGGTTTCCGGCAGAGGATGCTCCCGGTTGATCAGACGGATGTAAAAATCTCTGTGCATAAAAAACCCCCTTTCCTTATCCATAAGCTTATGAAAAGGAAAGGGGGTTTATGATTGGAGATTTTTTTCTTTTACAGAGTTTTTTCGCTCATTTCTTCCAACAGAGCTTTTTTCATGTCATAAAGCGGCTGGGAAAGATCTACATATACTTTCTGAGGATTTACAAAACGTCTGGACTCATCCCACAGTGTGTTCTGTTCCTGCCTGCAGTAGTCACGAAGCTCCATGACGGATGGAGATTTGTAAATGCTCTTGCCGTTTTTGATCACTGGAACAAGAAGCTCTCGAAGTTCGTAGGTTCCGCCCAGGACTTTGGTCTTTTTCCATGTGTCAACCGGGTCGAAGATAACCATGGTTTCTTCCGGATCAAATTTCTCATCTGCCAGGCAGATCAGGTCTGCTTTGATCTTTCCGGTCTTCTTGCTGTAGATACGGTATACCGTCTTGTTGCCCGGGTTGGTAACTTTCTCTGTGTTTTCGGAAAGTTTGATCTTCGGCTGGAAGGTATCACTGTCAGCGTCTTTTACAGCGGCAAGTTTGTAAACGCCGCCGAATGCCGGGTTGTCATCGGCTGTGATCAGCTTGGTTCCAACACCCCAGGAATTGATCTTGGCATCCTGGGCTTTCAGGCTCTCGATAAGATATTCATCAAGATCGCTGGATGCAGAGATGGTAGCATCGTCAAAACCGGCAGCAGCCAGCATCTTGTAGGCTTTTTTGGAAAGGTATGCAAGGTCACCGCTGTCGATACGGATTCCGTAATTCTTCAGCTGGATGCCTTCCTCACGCATCTCTTCGAATACACGGATTGCGTTGGGAACACCGGATTTCAGGACATCGTAGGTGTCAACTAGAAGAGTGCAGGAATTCGGGTAAAGTTTCGCATAAGTCTTAAATGCGGTGTACTCGTCCGGGAAGCTCATGATCCAGGAATGTGCATGAGTTCCAAGAACCGGAACGTCAAACATCTGGCCGGTCAGCACGTTGGAAGTACCTGCACATCCGCCGATCACTGCAGCTCTGGCACCGAAGATTCCGGCATCCGGACCCTGGGCACGGCGAAGACCGAATTCCATGATCGGATCACCCTTGGCTGCGTGGCATACACGTGCTGCCTTGGTGGCGATCAGGCTCTGATGGTTCATGATGTTCAGGATTGCGGTTTCTACAAGCTGAGCCTCCATGATCGGTGCGATAACTTTGACCATTGGTTCTCTCGGGAAGATTACGGTTCCTTCCGGGATCGCGTAGATATCACCGGTGAATTTGAAGTTGCTCAGGTACTCAAGGAAATCTTCCTCAAAGATGCCAAGGCTTCTCAGATAGGTGATGTCTTCTTCTGCGAAACGGAGATTTTCGATGTATTCGATCATCTGCTCCAGTCCGGCACAGATAGCAAAACCGCCGCCACATGGATTGTTGCGGTAGAACATATCAAAGATAACGGTCTGGTTGGTCGGGTTTTTGAAATATCCCTGCATCATGGTAAGCTCATAGAGGTCCGTGAGCAGAGTAAGGTTATTTGCTCGCATAAAGTTCTCCTTTAAGTGCCTCCGGATATTGTGACCGGAGGAAAATACACGGTAGTTTCCGTTCTTTTTTTATAAGGCTTATTATAACACAAAGGAGGGGATTGTAAAATTTTTTTTACAGAAGGGTCAGATTTTTTGATGTGCATAAAAATGGATAATTTTCATACTTTTTTTATTAGAAAAAGGTTACATAAAATTGACACCGGAAAATGAATGGATTATTATAAATGTATAAAAAATTTGAGCAGGAGACGGCAATGGGTGATAATATTTTTCTGAAGGAAATGAAAGAAATCCAGTTTGAGGATTATTTTAAATATGATGCCAAATGCAGAGGAAATCTGGGAGATGAGCTTCCGGTAATGGTATATCGGATGCTGGAGTATTCCCTGAAAGACGAACTGAAGAACCGGTTTGGAAAAGAGGTTCAGATTGATGTATTTCGAAGTGCAGGCCGTAAAGCAGGAGAATATTTTGCAAAAAATATGCTGAATCTGGATGTGCCGCTGGATCAGTTTGTCAATGAACTTCAGAAAAAAATGCAGGAGCTGAAAATCGGGGTTCTCCGTATTGAGGATGTAAATGAAGAAACCGGAAAAATTATCCTGACCGTTGCGGAAGATGCAGACTGTTCAGGGCTTCCTGTTCTCGGGGAAACCGTATGTAATTATGATGAAGGTTTTATAGCAGGAATCCTTTCTCTGTACTCCGGAAAGCCGTACACGGCGGTAGAAGTTGACTGCTGGGCAACGGGAGACAGAGTTTGCCGTTTTCATGCAGATGTACAGGAATGATCGGAATAGAGGTTTGATAAATGGAAGACAGAAACTGCGAACTGTTATTTGAATATCTGAGATCAATTTTATACGATTCTGAAGTGAAAACTCTGGAGATAGACAGCCTGGATGAGCCTTTTCGAAAACTTGGAATGGGTTTGCAGTATCTGGAAACGGCAGTAAAGGAAATGAAACAATGTTCTGCCGCATTATCCAAAGGAGACCTTTCCAGCTTTAAGCCCGCCAGAGAGAATTTTCTGTGTGAAAATCTCAAAAATATCCATGCGAACCTGAATCATCTGACCTGGCAGGCCAAGCAGGTAGCCAAGGGAGATTATTCTCAGACCGTTTCTTATCTGGGAGAATTCTCGGAGGCTTTTAATACCATGACGGAGCAGCTTCGGGAAAGAGAAAAGTCCCTGAAGCTTATTGCCGAGCAGGAGAAGAAACATGCAGAGATGGCGGAGAGCTACAGCCAGCTTCTGATGGAACTGATCGCGAGAAGTGAAAAGGAGATCCTGGTGATTAGTCTGGACGGAAAGAGCCTTCTGTACAGCAACCGGAGAACGGAAGAAGAAGTACAGAACTGGGATGTTTATAAACAGTGGATCAGCCAGATCGGGCAGAAGAAGCAGCAGGAGGACAGACGGAAAGAACGTTACGAATGGAAGTGGGAGGCAGAAGATTCCACCCACAGATTCTATGCCATTACTACCGGTAAGATGAAATGGCAGGGTGAATGGGCTTATGTGAATATTGTTCAGGAAGTTACAGAGACGAGAGTTAAGGAAGAACAGCTGAAAGCAGAAGCATACCAGGATATGCTTACCAGGATCGGAAACCGTTTTTATCTGAAAGAAAAGGCAGAAGAGATTCTGCAAACAGGGGAGCAGATTTCGGTCTGCTACTGTGACCTGGATCATCTGAAATATATTAATGATACGTTTGGCCATCAGGAAGGGGATGCATATATCCGGTTTTTTGTCAGGATCGTAAATGAAAATATCCGTGAAGAAGATATTTTTGCCCGGATTGGTGGAGATGAATTTTGCATTCTGATGCGGGATTGTGCAGGCGATGATGCAAGGAAGCGCCTGTCAGATATTCAGAAACAGTTTGTCCTGAGAGAAAAAAAGAATTATGCCCGCAGCTTCAGCTGTGGAATTGTAGGAGTTCCCCGGAATCATGATAAGGTAGACCTGGATACATTGCTTCATGAGGCTGACGAAGTGATGTATAATCAGAAGAGGGAACATAAAAAAGAATATCAGAGTGAACTTGGAATATAAATATTTGTTTTACTGTATAACTGAAAAATGCCGGGAAGCCGCATAAAATAAGGCTTCCCGGCACTTTGAAAAAGTTTTTTAGAAAAAAATAAAAAAATTTGAAAAAAGGGGTTGCAATTTTAAAAAAGCTGTTATATAATATCATTCGTCGCAAGCGATAAGGCAAGCGAAACAAAAACACATAGGGCTATCGCCAAACGGTAAGGCAACGGACTCTGACTCCGTCAGTTCAAGGTTCGAATCCTTGTAGCCCTGCTTCTTGAGCACCTCGATGAGAGGTGCTTTTTTGTTCTATGAAATAAGAGAAAAAACAAGTGTGTTTCTTTAGAACAAGTGATACAATAAATTTGCAGACAGTATAACAGGAGGCACATTATGAGCTACAGTTTTGAAAGTCGCGTAAGATTCAGCGAGATCGGAGAGAAGGGCTGCCTGACGCTGCCGGGAGTTCTGGATTATTTTCAGGACTGCTGTACCTTTGAATCTGAACAGACAGGTCTCGGAATGGAAGTATTAAAGGCACAGAAAAGAGCCTGGGTACTTTCCGCATGGCAGGTAATTGTGAAGAGATATCCAAAGCTTGGTGAAAATATAAAAGTAACAACAATTCCTTATGGATTCCGGGGCTTTATCGGAATGCGTAATTTTATTCTTGAGACAGCGGATGGCGAGAGACTGGCCTGGGCGAATTCTTACTGGTCCTTTATCAACACAGAGACAGGACTTCCGGAAAAGCTGACACCGGCGGACACCGATCCTTATGATCTGGGAGAGAAGATGGAAATGGATTATGCACCGAGAAAGATCGCGCTTCCGAAAGAGCGGAAACCGAAGGAATCTTTTGCCGTACAGAAACATCATCTGGATACGAACCACCACGTAAACAACTGCCAGTATATCCGAATGGCAGCTGATTTTCTGCCGGAGGATTTTGCGGTCCATCAGCTTCGTGTGGAGTACAAGAGACAGGCTGTCCTTGGAAATGTAATGATTCCGGAAGTATATATGGAAGCAAATAAGGCAACGGTAGTTCTCAATGCGGAAGATCAGGAACCCTACGCTGTGGTGGAATTTACAAAGTAATCAGAGCTGTTTTAAACAGCATGGATATATTACGAAGTGGATTGTAAAGACACTTTATAAAAGGGAGGAAACGCAATGCTGGAAAAATTAAAAGAAGAAGTTTACAGAGCAAACATGGATCTGCCGAAATATGGCCTGGTTACGTTTACCTGGGGAAACGTCAGCGGTATCGACAGAGAGAAGGGACTTTTTGTCATCAAACCAAGTGGTGTGGATTATGATAAACTGACGCCGGAAGATATGGTTGTAGTCGATCTTGAAGGAAATAAAGTCGAGGGCAAATACAATCCGTCTTCTGATACTGCCACACATGTGGTGCTTTACAATGCGTTTCCGAAGATTGGAGGTATTGTGCATACTCATTCATCCTGGGCTACAAGCTGGGCACAGGCAGGAAGATCCATTCCATGTTATGGAACAACACATGCGGATTATATTTACGGAGAGGTTCCATGCGTGCGTAACCTGACAAAAGATGAGATCGAGGAAGCCTATGAGAAAAATACCGGTATTCTCATTGCCGACTATTTCAAAGATAAAGATTACGAAGCAGTTCCGGCAGTCCTCTGCAAAAACCACGGACCGTTTACCTGGGGAAAAGATGCACATGAGGCTGTTCACAACGCAGTTGTCCTGGAAGAAGTTGCCAAGATGGCTTCCCGCTGCGAGCTGATCAATCCGGATGTAAAACCGGCGCCGCAGGAGCTTCAGGATAAACATTACTACAGAAAACATGGCGCAAATGCCTACTATGGACAGGGAAATAAATAAGAAAAAAAAGAAGCAGAAGAATGTCACATGGAAAAGTGTGGCATTCTTTTTTTGTGGAATATAAATTGTGGAGAGGTGCCGTTTACGGGCGGGCAGTAATTCAGAATGGAATAACTGTTTTACTGATACAATAGTGTCCTGTAAAAGATACTATCCAGGGTAAAACAATGAAGAAATGTTCATTTTTTGTCGAAAAAAACCAGATTTGCTGACCTTTAACACAGGTGCCACCAAAATATGTGCTAATGTCAAGAAAAATGCAGAACATTAACACATTTTGGAAAACAGGTGGCAGGATGAAAATTTACACTTATCAGGGAAGAAAGAACGTTTCCGGAGAAAAAATACGTCAGATGAGAAATATAAAACGGATGTCACAGTCAGATCTGGCGGCAAAAATGCAGGTGGAAGGTGTGATGCTGGAACGTGACAGTATCAGCAGGATCGAAGGCGGAGAACGTTTTGTGGCAGATTATGAACTGAGAGTGTTTGCAAAAGTGCTGGGTGTGGATGTGAAGTGGCTACTGAACGAAGAGTGCTCCTGAGATCAGCAGCATGATAATTGGTATGACTGATATTTATACAGCAAACTACTTGATATTTATGTCGGAAACTGCTACAGTATAAAGAAAAAAGGCGACCGGGAAACCTTGCGGGGGTAAACGGTCACGGATAAAGAGATAGAGGCGCGGATTTTATCAGTATTTATGGACGAGAGGCCCTGGCAGGTTGTCCATAAAGAAAGGAAAATCTGCCGAAGTGCTCTGAAAGGCCAGATGACAGGGTACTGGGATAACGCAGAATATGCGTTGTACTGTCACGGATGTGGAGCGCTATCGTAAGTTGAATAAAGAAGATTATTTAACCGGAGGTGTTCTTAAGAAGGGACAGCCTCCGTTTTTTTGTCCCCGAAAAGGGAGGAGAAAAATGAGTAAAAAAGCAGGAACAGCATTGTCTGTTATGGCAATGGTATTCATGGGCGCACTGGCAAGTCCCCTGACTGTGCTGGCTGCGGATGCGGAGGAGACTTATCAGCCTGCTCTGTATGCAACAATCTGGGCACTGCTTCCACCTCTTGTAGCGATCATCCTTGCGCTGATCACAAAAGAAGTATACAGTTCTCTGTTTGTGGGAATTGTAGTAGGAGCACTGCTTTATTCCGGATTCAAATTCGAAGGAACAGTAACACAGATTTTTGAGGGAGGAATCATCAAGGTTCTTTCTGACAGCTATAACGTAGGTATCCTGATCTTCCTGGTAATCCTGGGATCTGTGGTATGTATGATGAACAAGGCCGGCGGCTCCGCCGCATTCGGACGATGGGCCAGCAAAAAGATCCACACGCGTGTGGGCGCGGAACTTGCAGCGATCATCCTTGGAGTCCTGATCTTCATTGACGATTATTTTAACTGCCTGACAGTAGGAAGCGTTATGCGTCCGGTAACAGACAGACATCATGTATCCAGAGCGAAATTTGCATACCTGATCGATGCGACAGCCGCTCCGGTATGTATCATCGCACCGATCTCATCCTGGGCTGCTGCAGTCAGCGGATTCGTAGAGGGACAGGATGGACTTGCGATTTTTGTAAGAACCATCCCGTATAACTTTTACGCGATCCTTACTATTGTAATGATGGTTGGCATGGTACTGATGAAAACCGAGTTTGGTGCCATGAGAACACATGAGATCAATGCGCTGAACGGAGATCTTTATACAACATCTGCAAGACCGTATGAGAATGCAACGGATGATGAGACACCGAATCCGAGAGGAAAGGTGATCGATCTTGTGATCCCGATCGTTGTGCTTGTTATCTGCTGTGTCATCAGTATGATCTACACAGGAGGATTTTTCAGTGGAACAGATTTTGTTACCGCATTTTCACAGAGTGATGCCTCTACAGGCCTTGCAATGGGAAGTGCTTTTGGTCTGGTGTTTGCCATTATTTTCTATATGATCCGCCGTGTGATCAATTTCAGAGATTGTATGGGATGCATCCCGGAAGGCTTCAAGGCTATGGTACCGGCGATCATGATCCTGACCTTTGCATGGACACTGAAGGCTATGACAGACTCACTTGGTGCAGCAGTATTCGTAGAAGAAGCAATGCGTTCTGTTGCCGGTGGTATTGAAGTTATCCTTCCGGCCATTATTTTCCTGGTTGGATGCGGACTTGCATTTGCTACAGGTACTTCCTGGGGAACCTTTGGTATCCTGATCCCGATCGTTGTTGCGGTATTTGAGAAATCCAGTCCTGAGATGATGATCATTTCCATGTCCGCCTGCATGGCAGGTGCAGTTTGCGGAGACCACTGCTCACCGATCTCTGATACAACGATCATGGCTTCCGCAGGAGCACAGTGTGATCATGTGACTCACGTTTCCACACAGCTTCCGTATGCGATCCTGGCTGCGGCAGTATCCTTTGTAACTTATATTGTTGCAGGCTTTGTAAAAACAGCATGGATCGCTCTTCCGGTGGGAATCGTGCTGATGCTGATTGTACTTTTTGTCATCAAGATGAAAAACCCGATGCCGATTGAGAAACCGACAGAATAAATTAATAAAAAAACAGATGGACCGGATGCGGATCACAGATATCCGCATAACCGACCGATAAAAGGCAGTGACGGAAAGAAATTTCCAAAGCTGCCTTTTTTGTGCTTTCTATAATAATTCTCTTATGTTATAATGCAGGACAGACAGCAAACAGTAAATGAACATATATATTTTTTAGGAACAGGAGTAAGAATGATAGAATTAGGTAAAAAACAGAAATTACTGGTTGTAAAAACCGTAGATTTCGGAATATATCTTGGAGAGGACCGAAACGCACCTCAGAACGAGCGTGTGCTTCTTCCGTCCAAACAGGTGCCGGAAGGAACCAAAGTAGGTGATGAGATCGAGGTATTCATCTACAAAGATTCCCAGGACAGACTGATCGCTACTACTCGTGAGCCGATGCTCCAGGTAGGACAGACAGCAGTCCTCAAGGTTAAACAGGTCACCAGGATCGGAGCTTTTCTTGACTGGGGACTGGAGAAGGATCTTCTTCTTCCGTATCATGAGCAGACTAACAGAGTCCGTGAAGGTGAGGAATGTCTGGTAGCTCTTTATGTAGATAAGAGCAGCAGACTCTGTGCAACTATGAAAGTGTACCATTATCTTTCCACCAGAACTCCTTATGTACCGGGAGATATGGTGAAGGGCCGTGTCTATGAGATCAGCGGAAACTTCGGTGTATTTGTTGCGGTAGATGATAAATATTCCGCACTGATCCCTGCAAGAGAGGCAACCGGCAAGTACAGACCGGGAACCGTTCTTGACCTTCGTGTCACAGAGGTAAAAGAGGATGGAAAGATGAATGTCAGTGACCGTCAGAAAGCTTACATCCAGATCAATGAGGATGCAGAGAGCGTACTCAGCGTAATCGAGGAATTTGCAGGCGTGCTGCCGTTTGATGACCATGCTTCACCGGAAGTCATCAAGAGAGAGTTTGGCCTCAGCAAGAACGCATTCAAGCGTGCAGTGGGGCATCTGATGAAAGAAGGAAAAGTAGAGATCCGTGACAGAAGGATCTACATTAAAAAATAACAAGGTGTTGACCGGCTCCGGATCAGACACGCTCCGGCACGTTCAGAGAAAAGTGCAGAGCGGGGAGGATCCGGAGCCCTGTTTTTACAATAAGGAGAGAAAAATTTGGAGTTTACACATTTACATGTCCATACAGAATACAGTCTTCTGGATGGCTCCAATAAGATCAAAGAATATGTGGCCAGAGTAAAAGAACTGGGTATGGACAGCGCGGCGATCACCGATCATGGTGTTATGTACGGTGTGATCGATTTTTACAGGGCTGCCAGAGAAGCCGGGATCAATCCCATCCTGGGATGCGAGGTTTATGTGGCTCCGGGTTCCCGTTTTGACCGGGAAGTGGGAAGTGGCGATGACCGTTATTACCATCTGGTTCTGCTGGCCGAGAATAATCAGGGATACAGCAATCTGATGAAGATCGTATCCAAGGCATTTGTGGAAGGCTTTTATTACAAGCCACGTGTGGATCTGGAACTTCTGGAAAAATATCACGAGGGGATTATTGCCTTAAGTGCCTGCCTGGCAGGAGAGGTCGCAAGGTATCTTGCCCGTGGAATGTATGAGGATGCAAAAATCGCAGCCCTGCGTTATCAGGATATTTTTGGAAAAGGAAATTTCTTCCTGGAGCTTCAGGATCATGGAATTCCGGAGCAGCAGACGGTAAACCAGCAGCTTCTCCGCATGCACAGAGAGACAGGAATCGACCTGGTTGCTACCAATGACGTGCATTATACCATGGCTGAGGATGCGGAGCCCCATGACGTGCTCCTCTGTCTGCAGACCCAGAAAAAACTCAGCGATGAGAACAGAATGCGCTATGAGGGCGGCCAGTATTATGTGAAATCTCCAGAAGAGATGGCGAGACTTTTTCCATATGCTCTGGAAGCTCTGGAAAATACCCACAAGATCGCGCTGCGCTGCCACGTGGAGATCGAATTCGGCGTGACCAAGCTGCCGAAATATGATGTGCCCGACGGACTGACCTCCTGGGAGTATCTGAACAAGCTTTGCCATGAAGGGCTGGAACAGCGTTATCATCCGGTAACCGATGCGCTGAAAAAACGCCTGGATTATGAGCTGTCCACCATCAAAAACATGGGATATGTAGATTACTTCCTCATTGTGTGGGACTTCATCAAATATGCCAGAGACAATGATATCATGGTCGGCCCTGGACGAGGTTCTGCCGCAGGAAGTCTGGTTGCTTATACCCTTGGAATCACCCAGCTGGACCCGATCCGGTATGATCTTCTCTTTGAGCGTTTCCTGAATCCGGAACGAGTATCCATGCCGGATATTGATGTGGACTTCTGCTTTGAACGAAGACAGGAAGTTATCGATTATGTACGGCGGAAATATGGCGATGACTGCGTGGTTCAGATCGTTACCTTCGGTACTTTGGCAGCCCGCGGTGTGATCCGTGATGTAGGCCGTGTTCTGGACATGCCTTATGCCCAGGTAGACACCATCGCCAAGATGGTTCCACAGGAGCCAAATATCACCATTGATAAGGCACTGGGAATGAATCCGGAGTTCCGGAAAGCCTATGAGGAACAGGAAGATATCCACCGCCTGATCGACCTTGCCAAGCGTCTGGAGGGTCTGCCAAGACATACTTCCATGCATGCAGCAGGTGTTGTGATCAGCCAGAAAGACGTATCGGAATACGTACCTCTTTCCAGAGCCCAGGACGGTTCCATTGTCACGCAGTTTACCATGACAACACTGGAAGAGCTGGGACTTCTGAAAATGGATTTCCTGGGGTTACGTACCCTGACCGTTATCCAGAACGCGGTAAAAATGATAGAACAGAGTACCGGCGTTTTCCTGGATATGCAGAAAATTGATTACAACGACAAAAAAGTACTGGATTCTCTCGGAACAGGACGTACTGACGGCGTGTTCCAGCTCGAGAGTGCCGGAATGAAAAACTTCATGAAGGAACTGAAGCCTCAGAGCCTTGAGGATGTCATCGCGGGAATTTCCCTTTACCGTCCGGGTCCCATGGATTTCATTCCGCAGTACATCCGCGGAAAAAACCGTCCGGATACCATCCGTTATGACTGCCCGCAGATGGAGCCCATCCTGAAGCCGACCTATGGCTGTATCGTATACCAGGAGCAGGTTATGCAGATCGTCCGTGATCTTGCAGGCTATACTCTTGGACGAAGCGACCTGGTGCGCCGTGCCATGTCCAAGAAGAAAGCTTCTGTTATGGCAAAAGAGCGCCAGAATTTCGTTTACGGAAATGTGGAAGAGGGGGTTCCGGGCTGTATCGCCAACGGCATTTCCGAGGAGATCGCAAACAAGATCTACGATGAGATGACAGACTTTGCGAAGTATGCTTTCAATAAGTCTCACGCTGCCGCTTATGCGGTGGTTTCCTATCAGACCGCATATCTGAAATACTACTATCCGGTAGAATTCATGGCTGCGCTGATGACGTCCGTTGTGGAAATGCCAAACAAGGTAGCGGAGTATATTTCCGTATGCCGTCAGATGGGAATCCAGATCCTTCCGCCGGATATCAATCATGGCATGTATGGTTTTTCTGTTGACAACGGTGCCATCCGCTATGCACTTTCTGCTATCAAGAGTATCGGCCGCCCGGTTATTGAGGGGATTGTGCGGGAACGAGAGGAGCACGGGGAATATACTTCCCTGAAAACTTTTGTGGAGCGAAATATTGATCAGATCAACAAACGTGTTGTGGAAAATCTGATCAAGGCCGGAGCACTGGACTGTCTGGAAGGAAACCGGAAACAGAAGATGACCATATATACGCAGATCATCGACAGTATCAACCAGGACAAAAAGCACACCATGGCCGGACAGTTGAGCCTTTTTGATATTGCTTCTGAGGAAGATAAAAAGGAATTTGAGATCCGTATGCCGCAGGTTGAGGAATATCCGAAAGAGATCATCCTGACCTTCGAAAAAGAAGTTCTTGGCATTTATCTCAGCGGCCATCCACTGGAGCGCTACCGGAATATGATGGAAAAAATGATCTCTGCAAAAACGTCGGATTTCCAGCCGGATGATGAAACCGGAATTCCGGAAGTCTACGATAACCAGAAAGTGATCGTAGGCGGAATGATTACGGATAAAACCATAAAATATACAAAGAATAATAAGGTAATGGCGTTCCTTACCGTAGAAGATCTGGTAGGCACCGTGGAAGTTGTGGTATTTCCGCGTGATTACGAAAAATGCCAGATGTTCCTGAACGAAGATGCCAGACTTTTCATCCAGGGAAGAGTATCTGCGGAAGACGACAAAGCCAGCAAACTGATCCTGGAAAAAGTCCGTACCTTCGATGATATGCCAAAAGAACTGTGGATCCAGTTCGAAAGCCGGGAAGACTACGCAAAAGCCGAGACCGGTCTGGTAGATGATCTGATGTCATCCAGAGGAAACAGCAGTGTGGTTATTTATCTCAAAGATGTCAAGGCAATGAAGAAACTTCCGCCTGCCTATCAGGTCCATATCGAGGATTCCTGGCTGAAACACATGTGTGAAAAATATGGAAGTTCCAATGTTAAAATTGTGGACAGAGTATTGAAAAACTTATAAAAATGCTATAAACTATATCCGAATATGTGTATTACAATAGGTTGTTTCATAAGATGGAGGATAACAATATGGCAGAGAACAAAATCAAAACGATCGGCGTTTTGACCAGTGGCGGTGACGCACCTGGAATGAATGCTGCAATCCGTGCTGTTGTCAGAAGAGGATTAAGCAGCGGACTGAACGTAAAGGGAATCTATAAAGGATACAGCGGTCTCTTAAATGAAGAGATCAGAGACATGACAGCAAGAGATGTTTCCGATACGATTGAGCGAGGCGGAACAATTCTTTATACTGCCAGATGTGCAGAGATGAGAACAGAGGAAGGACAGCAGCAGGCTGCAGAGATCTGCAGAAAGCATGGAATCGACGGCCTTGTTGTTATCGGTGGAGACGGTTCCTTCGCAGGTGCTCAGAAACTTGCGAACCTTGGAATCAATACCATTGGCCTGCCGGGAACCATTGACCTTGATATCGCATGTACCGAGTACACCATCGGTTTCGATACAGCTGTAAACACAGCGATGGAAGCCATCGATAAGGTACGTGATACATCCACATCCCATGAGAGATGCAGTATCATCGAGGTTATGGGACGTAACGCCGGATACCTTGCAGTATGGTGCGGTATCGCAAACGGTGCTGAGGATATCCTGATCCCGGAGAAATATGATTACGACGAGCAGAAGCTTATTGACAATATCGTAGAGAGCCGTAAGAAAGGCAAGAAACACCATATCATCGTAAATGCTGAGGGTATCGGCCATTCAGAGGCTATGGCAAAACGTATCGAGGCTGCAACAGGCATCGAGACACGTGCAACTATCCTTGGTCACATGCAGCGTGGTGGAAGCCCTACATGTAAGGACCGTGTATATGCGTCCATGATGGGTGCTCTTGCAGTAGACCTTCTTGTTGCCGGTAAACGCAGCCGTGTTGTTGGATATCGCCACGGTGAGTTCGTTGATTTTGACATCAATGAGGCTCTTGCAATGCAGAAGAATGTAGATTCCTACATGTGGGAGGTTTGCAATTCTCTTTCTCACAACTACAATAAATAAAAAATATGAACTTGAAAAAAGTTTCAGACGGATTGCATAAACTGAATACGTCACAAATAATTGCCCTTGGCTTTGCGGGGGTGATTTTTGTAGGCGGATTTATTTTGTGGCTGCCGTTCTGCAGTGCACCCGGGCAGGCTGTTACCTTCCCGGATGCTGTTTTTACAGCGGCAACCAGCGTATGTGTGACGGGACTTTCCACAGTTGTTATGGCAGTCCAGTGGAGCCCCATTGGAAAAGCGGTTATCCTGTGCCTGATACAGATCGGCGGGATCGGACTGATCGCACTGGCGAATATGATATTCATCAGCCTCCGGCGGAAAATTTCCCTGAAAAACCGGCGGATCATCAAGGAATCCTATAACCTGGATGAAATGGGTGGAGTCGTGGCTGTAGTCCGCAGTGTGGTGAAATGCGTGTTTCTTGCAGAAGGAATCGGTGCGGTCCTGTATGCGTTTTGCTTTGTACCGGAATTTGGAATAAAAAAAGGTCTGGTGCATGCCATATTTCTGGCGGTATCTGCATTCTGCAACGCAGGGATCGATCTTTTCGGGGAAACAAGCCTTTCGGTATATGTGAGCAATCCGCTGGTCAATATCACTACGATTGGCCTGATCATTGTGTCAGGTCTTGGATTTATCGTCTGGTGGGATCTGTGGGATAAATTCCGCAAGGTTCTGAGAAAAGAGCTCTCCCCATCCAGAGTTTTTCGTGTACTGCGGCTTCAGAGCAAGCTGGTCCTTACGATGACCGGGATCCTGGTATTTTCAGGAGCATTTCTGGTATTTATCTTTGAATCCGGAAACCCTTCCACGCTAAAGGGGGCACCACTGGGAACAAAGCTCATGGCATCCTTTTTCCAGTCAGTGACAACACGTACGGCGGGATTTTATACCATGGATCAGTCGCTTTTGTCCACACCTACCGTGATCATTTCCCTACTGTGGATGTTTATCGGAGGATCACCCATGGGCACTGCCGGTGGTGTGAAGACTACTACCATTGCGGTTCTGATCCTTTCTATTGCAGCATATCTTCAGGGAAAAAAGGATGTAGAGGTATACGGCCGCAGGATCCGTGAGAGCTATCTCCGTTCTGCCATGGTTGTTGCAGGAACCAGTGTGTTGATCCTTTTTACCATGACGGTGCTTTTGTCCGCAGTAATGCCGGGAGTGGATCTGGCAGATGTTTTATATGAGATCACTTCTGCGGGGGCTACAGTAGGACTTTCCAGAGGGTTGACACCTCAGTTGAATGTGGCAGGCAAATGGATTGTGATCCTTACCATGTATCTGGGACGTATCGGACCACTGACACTGGGAACTGCAGTTGTGGTGCGTGTGCGTAACAGGCCGGGAAGCACGACTCATCTCGGGGAAGAAGATATCATGATCGGTTAAACAGGAGAATAAAATGAAAAATAAATCTTTTGCTGTGATCGGGCTTGGACAGTTTGGAATGACTCTGGCGGTGACGCTGGCAGAGTCCGACTGTGATGTCCTTGCCATTGACGACAAAGAAGAAAATATCGAAGAGATTTCCGAAAAAGTAACCTACGCGGTGAAAGCAGATGTCCGTGAACCTGGAATCCTGAAAGCACTGGGAGTTCAGAATGTGGATGTGGCCATTATCGCAGTTGCCGAAAATCTGGAAGCCAGCATTTCCGCAACCATGCAGGCCAAGGATCTGGGAGTTCCCTTTGTAGTTGCAAAAAGCATGAATTCTCTTCATGGACGTATTCTTGACAAAATCGGTGCAGATAAAATCATTTATCCGGAACAGGCCATGGGACTCCGTGTTGCCAGAAATCTCCTGTCCGGCGGATATCTGGATGTATTTGAACTTTCGGCGGAATTCAGTATGGCGGAGTTTTCCATTCCGGAGTCATGGGTTGGAAAAAGCCTGATAGATCTGAATGTACGTGAGCGTTTTCACATCAATATCATTGGTATTAAACAGGGCGAAAATGTCACAGTAGATCTGAAACCGTCCGAGCCGCTTCCGGACCGCTGTTCCATAATCGCCATTGGAAAAAATAAGGATCTTAATGCGGAACCGGCGTTTATGAAGTGATTTTTCGAAGATTCCGTAAACAGGATAAGTGCAAGGAGTAAGATAAAAAGTATGATAACCAGCGTATCAAATGCAAAAATAAAAAATGTCATGCAACTGAACCAGAAGGCAAAAGCCAGAAGAGAACAGGGACTTTTTGTGGCAGAAGGCCGGAAGATGTTCCTGGAAGCACCGGAAAACTGGGTTTTTCAGGTGTTTGTCTCTGAGACTTTTTCCCAGGATGGGGAACTGATGGCTCAGGTAGAGAAATATCCTTATGAGATCGTGAAAGATTCCGTATTCCGTCAGATGTGTGATACCAAGACTCCCCAGGGAATCCTTACCGTTCTGAAACTGCCTTCCTGGAGCGAGGAAGAAGTACTGGCAGGAGAAAATCCTCTGGTCATGGTCCTTGAAGATCTTCAGGATCCGGGAAATGCGGGAACCATTCTTAGGACCGGTGAGGGTGCCGGCGTGAGTGGCGTTTTTCTTACAAAAACCTGTGTGGATATCACAAATCCCAAGGTGATCCGTTCTACCATGGGCTCCATTTACAGAATGCCTTTTCTATATGTGGAAGATGTGGTATCATTAGAAAAGAAGCTGAAAGAAAAAGGAATCCGCAGTTTTGCAGCTCATCTGAAAGGTGAGAATTCCTACGATCATGAATCCTATAAAGGTGGTACCGCATTTTTTATCGGAAACGAGGGAAAAGGTCTTACAGACCAGGCTGCGGACGCAGCAGACTGCCTGATACGCATCCCGATGTGCGGAAAAGTAGAATCGCTGAATGCTGCTATGGCATCGGGGATTTTGATGTATGAAGCTGCAAGACAGAGAAGAGAATAAGAGAGGAGGGGTTTTATGACACCTTTGGCTTGGCTTGGAATACTGGCAATTTTACTGGTAATTGAAGCGATCACGGTAGGACTTACCACTGTCTGGTTTGCAGGCGGTGCTCTTGTGGCGTGCATTGTCTCGTGGCTCGGCGGGGGAATTGTTGTACAGCTCCTTTTATTTTTCGGAGTTTCCGTGGTGCTTCTGATCTTTACCAGACCTCTGGCGGTTCGCTACATGAACAAGGGCGTGGAGAAGACCAATGCAGAGAGCCTTCTGGGAAAAAGGGCCGTAGTGATACAGCCAATCAACAACCTGGCTCAGACCGGGCAGGTGCGGATCAATGATATCGAATGGACGGCACGTTCAGCCGACGAATCGGTTGAAATACCGGCCGGTGCAGTAGTTGAGATCAAAGAGATCCGCGGAGTGAAGCTGATCGTAAAAGAAGATAATAAGGAGGGCTAAAATTATGGGTGGAGTTATTGTTTTGCTTGTAGTCATCGTTCTTGTATTGTGGGTACTTGCATCCTGCATCCGCATTGTGCCGCAGGCTTATGCTGTGGTACTGGAACGTCTTGGCGCTTACAAAGCTACCTGGAGCACAGGTATTCATTTCAAGGTTCCGTTCATTGAGCGTGTTGCAAGAAGAGTAAACTTAAAAGAGCAGGTTGTGGATTTTCCACCGCAGCCGGTGATCACGAAAGATAACGTAACCATGCAGATCGATACCGTTGTATTTTTCCAGATCACAGATCCGAAGCTTTATGCATATGGCGTTGAGAATCCGATCATGGCTATCGAGAATCTTTCTGCTACAACACTTCGTAATATCATCGGTGATATGGAACTGGATGAGACACTGACATCCCGTGAAGTCATCAACACCAGGATGAGAGCTTCCCTTGATGAAGCTACAGATCCATGGGGAATCAAGGTGAACCGTGTAGAGCTTAAGAACATCATTCCTCCGGCAGCCATCCAGGATGCCATGGAGAAACAGATGAAAGCCGAGCGTGAGAGACGAGAAGCCATCCTGAAAGCAGAAGGAGAGAAACGTTCTACCATCCTTGTCGCAGAAGGTAAAAAACAGTCCGCGATCCTTGACGCGGAGGCTGAGAAACAGGCAGCGATCCTTCATGCGGAAGCACAGAAAGAGCGTATGATCAAAGAAGCAGAAGGACAGGCACAGGCAGTTCTTAAAGTACAGCAGGCAACTGCGGAGGGACTTCGCATGATCAAAGATGCAGGAGCAGACGAGTCCGTTCTTACCCTGAAGAGCCTGGAAGCACTCACAAAAGTTGCCGACGGCAAAGCAACGAAGATCATTATTCCGTCCGAGATACAGGGCATTGCAGGGCTGGCAACATCCCTGAAGGAAATCATGACAGATAAACCGGCAGAGCAGAAATAAATCTGCAGCCGTGAGGAGGATATATTATGAATCTTAAAGGAAGAAATTTCCTGACACTGAAAGACTTCACACCGGAAGAGATCACTTACATGATCGATCTTGCAGCGGACCTGAAAGCAAAGAAAAAAGCCGGAGAGCTTCATGAGTATTACAGAGGCAAGAACATTGCCCTGATCTTTGAAAAAACAAGTACAAGAACACGCTGTTCCTTCGAAGTAGCTGCTCATGATCTGGGAATGGGTTCCACTTATCTTGATCCGACAGGTTCCCAGATCGGAAAGAAAGAGAGCATCGCAGATACAGCAAGAGTTCTTGGAAGAATGTATGAAGGAATTGAGTACCGCGGATTTGGCCAGGATATTGTTGAGGAGCTTGCAAAACATGCAGGTGTTCCGGTATGGAATGGTCTGACAAACGAGTATCATCCGACACAGATGCTTGCAGATATGCTGACAGTACGTGAGCATTTCGGCAAACTGAAAGGCCTGAAACTTGTATACATGGGTGATGCCCGTTACAACATGGGTAACTCCCTCATGGTTGTATGCTCCAAACTTGGTCTCGATTTCGTAGCCTGCACCAATAAAAAATATTTCCCGAATGATGAACTGGTAGCACAGTGCCAGCAGTGGGCAAAAGAGGCAGGTTCCACCATCACTCTCACAGAGGATGTAGAGGCAGGAACCAAAGATGCAGACATTATCTACACAGATGTATGGGTATCCATGGGCGAGCCTGACGAAGTATGGACAGAGCGTATCCATGACCTGACACCATACAAAGTTACGAAACATGTAATGGAGAACGCCGGTGAGAAGGCAATCTTCCTTCACTGCCTGCCAGCATTCCATGATCTTAAGACAAAGATCGGAAAAGAGATGGGCGAGCGTTTCAACCTTACAGACATGGAGGTTACAGACGAGGTATTCGAGTCTCCGCAGTCCAAGGTATTTGACGAAGCAGAGAACCGTATGCATACCATCAAGGCTGTGATCGTTGCTACATTAGGAGAGCCGGAGAAATAATGGCAGAGTTATTTAATGAAGAAATAATTTCACAGGCAACACATACAAAATGGGCGGGCAAAACCGTCCATTTTGCAAGAGAAATTGATTCCACCAACCTCTGGGGCAAACGTGCCTGGAAGGAAGAAGGAGCGGGACATGGTGAGCTTTTTGTGGCAGAGTATCAGTCCGCAGGCCGTGGACGTTTTACAAGACGGTGGAGTGCACCGCCAGACAGTGCCATCACCATGAGCATTCTTCTCTGCCCGGAATTTTCTCCTCAGAAAGCGCCGATGATGACACTTGTTATGGGACTTTCTGTTGCACAGGCAGTTGCGGATCTTGGTCTTGATGTAGGAATCAAATGGCCTAATGACGTGGTAGTTTCCCGCAAAAAAATCTGTGGGATCCTTACCGAGATGACCATGAAACAGGATAAGATCGGCTGTGCGGTCATTGGCGTCGGGATCAATGTAAATATGGACAGTTTTCCGGAAGAAATGGCGGACAAAGCTACCTCCCTGTATCTGGAAAGCGGACATCTTTTTGACCGGGCAGAGGTAACCGGACTTGTGATGAAGCATTTTGAGGAAAATTATGAGAAGTTTGTGGAGACAGAAGACTTAAGCGGCCTGAAACCGGATTATGAGAAACTTCTGGCCAATCTGAACCAGCCGGTACGTGTGCTGGATCAGAACGATCCGTACGAGGGAATCGCAAGAGGAATCAACGCCGGCGGGGAACTTCTGGTGGAACGTGCAGACGGCACCATTGAAGAAGTAAATTCTGGAGAAGTTTCTGTGCGAGGACTGTACAGCTATGTGTAAAAATAGAGAAATACAGATCGGATAAAATTTCCGGCAGTAGTTTTTCGGCAATGTTTTATGATGAATTTATGTTATAAATAAAGGAGTATTTATGTATCAGGATAACATTGTGCTCTGCGGAGCAAGCTCATATGAGCAGAAATATTATTTTAACCAGGATTTTGCGTCCCTTCCGGAAGCAGTAAAGCAGGAACTGCAGATCATGTGCGTGCTTTTCACAGAGGATGTAGGCGGGATCCTGACACTGGAATTTGACGAGGACGGAAGCCTGCAGTTTAAGACAGAAGCACTGGAGGCAGATGCCCGTTTTGATGAGATCGGAAGTGCGCTGAAGATCAAGGAACTCCAGCGTGACAAAAGAGAGCTTCTGGAATCTCTGGAAATGTACTACAAAGTATTTTTCCTGGGAGATATCCCGGACGAGGAACTTAAGAAAAAAGCAGATACAGTTGAGGACTGATCCATGAAGATGCAGTGGAAGATCGGAAATGTGGAGATCCCGAATCCCTTTGTGCTTGCGCCGATGGCCGGGGTTACAGATCTGGCATTTCGAAGACTTTGCAAGGAGCAGGGAGCAGGACTGATCTGTATGGAGATGGTCAGCGCCAAGGCAATTTCTTTTCACAATAAGAATACAGAGGCACTGATGGAGATCGATCCAGGGGAGCATCCGGTATCCATGCAGCTTTTTGGCAGTGAGCCGGATCTGATGGCAGAGGTGGCAAAAAGTATCGAGGAGCGTCCTTTTGACATTCTCGATATCAATATGGGATGCCCTGTCCCCAAGGTGGTAAACAACGGGGAAGGCTCCGCACTTCTGAAAAATCCTAAACTGATCGAAGAGATCGTACGCAGTGTTTCCGGCGCCATTTCCAAGCCGGTGACTGTGAAAGTGCGTATCGGTTTTGATGATAAAACACCGGTGGATGTGGTGGAAATCGCCAGACGTGTGGAAGATGCCGGGGCAGCAGCCATTGCTGTACATGGAAGAACCCGCCAGCAGTATTATTCCGGACAGGCAGACTGGGATGCCATCCGCAGGGTGAAGGAAGCGGTGACGATTCCCGTGATCGGAAACGGAGATATCATTTCACCGGAAACCGCAGCAGCCATGTTTAAAGAAACCGGCTGTGATGCGGTGATGATCGGCCGTGCAGTACGTGGAAACCCGTGGATCTTCCGGGAGCTGAACCACTATTTTCTTACCGGAGAAAAACTTCCGAAACCAACCGTGGAGGAAGTTTGTGAAATGATCCTGCGTCATGCCAGAAACCAGATCGAAATCAAAGGTGAATATATCGGAATCCGTGAAATGCGGAAACATGTAGCCTGGTATACGGCAGGCATGCGGCACAGTGCCGGAATCCGGAGAGAATCCAACAATATTGCAAGTTATGAAGAACTGAAAAAACTTACAGATATGCTTCTTGAACGATAAAGAGGAAGAAACCGCCAGGGCTATTGACAAGGAACAGAACGCGTGCTACAGTCAGTGGGTCGGTCAGAAAACATAAGAGCTTTACAGGAGAAAAAAAGTACAGATGCCAGATAAAATAGCAGTTTTGATACCTTGCTATAACGAAAGTAAGACTGTAGCCAAGGTTATCCGTGATATGCGAAAAGCACTTCCGGAGTCTGTGATTTACGTATATGATAACAATTCCACAGATGGTACAGACGAGATTGCGAGGAAAGAAGGGGCTGTTGTCCGTTATGAATATCAGCAGGGAAAGGGCAACGTAATCCGCAGTATGTTTCGTGATATTGATGCACAGTGCTATCTGATGGTTGACGGGGACGACACCTATCCGGCGGAATTTGCGGCACAGATGTGTGAGAAAGTTCTGAAAAACGGAACAGACATGGTTGTCGGAGATCGCCTGTCCTCTACATATTTTACAGAGAACAAACGTCCTTTCCATAATTTCGGAAACAGCATTGTCCGTGGTTCTATCAACCGCCTTTTCAAAAGTGATATCAAGGACATTATGACCGGATACCGGGCAATGAGTTACCGCTTTGTAAAAACATTTCCGGTCCTTTCCAGAAATTTTGAGATTGAGACAGAAATGACGATTCATGCCATTGACAAGAACATGCAGGTAGAGAATGTGATCATTGAATACCGCGACCGTCCGGAGGGAAGCGAATCCAAACTGAATACCTACGCAGATGGATTTAAAGTGCTGAAGACGATCATGAGAATGTTTAAAAATTATAAGCCGTTGGAATTCTTTTCTATTATAGCAGCGGTGCTGTTTGTAGTCGGGATGGCATTTTTTATTCCGGTACTGATCCACTTTCTGGAAGTGGGAACTGTGAACAAACTGCCTACACTGATCGTAAGTGGATTTGTGATCATGACAGCGATTATCTGCTGGTTTTCCGGAATTATCCTGTCTACACTGGTCAATCAGCACAAGCAGGATTTTGAGTTCCAGACACAGATGGTAACCAACCGGTATAAAGACCTTTTCCCGGAAGAAAAATAAGAAACAGAAATAAGAAAAAATGCTGCGAAAAAACCGTGTGGAAATTTAAATTTTCCTGCGGTTTTTTCTACATTTTCAGGGCCCTTTTTTCGACGTGGAATGCTTGACAATACAGGGGCTTTTCGGTATAATACAGGAATTGTGAATATCCTGAGGTTTTTACGCCCTTTTTTAGGAAAAAGAGCTCTTGGGAATGGTAGCAACAGAAATATCCGAAGCTGTATTTTTTCAGAAAAAAACAGCGCGGTTTTGAAAGGAAGTAAGGCAAAATGGAAGAAGCAAAGAAGAACTTACTCACATACGCAGGACTTAGAAAACTGGAAGACGAGCTGCACGATCTGAAAGTTGTTAAGAGAAAAGAAGTTGCAGGAAAGATTAAAGAGGCCAGAGAGCAGGGAGACCTTTCTGAGAACGCTGAGTACGATGCAGCAAAAGACGAGCAGAGAGATATCGAGGCACGTATCGAGGAGATCGAGAAGATCCTCAAGAATGCCGAGGTTGTAGTAGAGGACGAAGTTGATCTTGACAGAATCAGCGTAGGCTGCAAGGTTAAGGTTCATGATTATGAGTTTGATGAAGACATGGAGCTGAAGATTGTAGGTTCCACAGAGGCTAACAGCCTTGAGGGTAAGATCTCCAACGAGTCTCCGGTAGGTAAGGCGCTGATCGGCGCTCACACCAACGATATCGTTGAGGTTGAAATGCCGTCCGGAATCATGAAATACAAAGTTCTTGAGATCCAGAGAAACGTATAAAACAGGTAACGGAGCGGATCGCACATATCCGCTGAACGATAGATAGATTAAGGAGGCCAACAAGTGGCAGAGCAGAAGAAGCAGGATGTAAACCAGCTGCTTAAGGTACGTCGTGACAAACTGGCAGACCTTCAGGCAAACGGCAGGGACCCGTTTCAGATCACAAAATTTGATCAGACACATCATTCCCTTGAGGTAAAGAAGCTTTATGAAGCACATGAGGCAGAGCTTCTCAAAGACCGCAAGGAGCTTGACGTAACAGGTCTTGATGAAGAGCAGGCAAAAGAGGCTCAGAAGAAGGATTATGAAGAAAGAAGAAGCATCATGGACGCAAGCCCGATCCACGTAGCGATCGCAGGACGTATGATGTTCAAACGTGTAATGGGAAAAGCTTCTTTCTGCAATATCCAGGACTTACAGGGTAATATTCAGGTTTATGTGGCGAGAGACGCCATTGGAACCGATTCCTATGCAGATTTCAAGAAATCTGATATCGGTGATATTTTTGGTCTGGAAGGATTTGCTTTCAGAACAAGAACAGGTGAGATCTCCATTCATGCAGAGAAGATGACTCTTCTTTCCAAGAGTTTACAGATCCTTCCTGAGAAATTCCACGGGCTGACAGATACAGATACCCGTTATCGTCAGAGATATGTGGATCTTATCATGAACCAGGACAGCAAGAATGTATTCATCAAACGTTCCCAGATCATCAAAGAGATCCGTAACTTCCTTGCAGGACGTGACTTCATGGAAGTTGAGACACCAATGCTGGTTTCCAATGCAGGTGGTGCCGCAGCAAGACCGTTTGAGACACATTATAATGCGCTGAACGAAGATGTTAAGCTTCGTATTTCCCTGGAGCTTTATCTTAAGAGACTGATCGTCGGCGGACTTGAGAGAGTTTACGAGATCGGCCGTGTATTCCGTAACGAGGGTGTTGACACCCGTCACAATCCGGAGTTCACTCTGATGGAGCTTTATCAGGCATATACTGATTATGAAGGAATGATGGAACTGACAGAGTCCATGTTCCGTTACCTTGCAGAGAAAGTCTGCGGTTCCACAAAGATTTCCTACAATGGTATTGAGATCGATCTTGGTAAGCCGTTCGCACGTCTGACCATGAACGATGCCATCAAGAAATATACAGGAATCGATTTTGACGAAGTAGCAGATGATGAGGCAGCAAAGAAACTTGCTGACGAGCATCATATCGAGTATGAGGACCGTCATAAGAAAGGTGATATCATCAACCTCTTCTTCGAGGAGTACTGTGAGAAAGAGCTGATCCAGCCGACATTCATCATGGATCATCCGATCGAGATTTCTCCTCTGACCAAGAAGAAACCTTCTGATCCGAACAAGGTAGAGCGTTTCGAGCTCTTTATCAATACATGGGAAATGTGTAATGCATATTCCGAGCTGAACGACCCGATCGACCAGAGAGAGCGTTTCAAAGCACAGGATGCTCTTGCAGACGCAGGTGATGAGGAAGCCAACCACACAGACGAAGATTTCCTGAACGCACTGGAGATCGGTATGCCGCCAACAGGTGGTATCGGATACGGAATCGACCGTCTCGTTATGCTCCTGACAGACAGCCAGGCAATCAGAGACGTACTTCTGTTCCCGACAATGAAGAGCCTTGACTCTGATAAGAGCGCAGCCAAAGCAGGCGATACTGCAGAGGTAGCAGCAAACGACAACAACGGATTCTTCACACCGAATGAGAAGATCAACTTCTCCAATGTAAAGGTTGAGCCTTTATTTGAAGAAGATGTTGACTTCGATACATTCAGCAAATCTGACTTCCGTGCAGTTAAGGTTAAAGAGTGTGTTGCAGTTCCGAAGAGCAAAAAACTCCTTCAGTTCACACTGGACGACGGAACAGGCACAGACCGTACCATCCTTTCCGGAATCCACGCTTACTATGAGCCAGAAGAACTGGTAGGCAAGACCCTGATCGCGATCACAAACCTGCCACCACGTAAGATGATGGGAATCGAGTCCTGCGGTATGCTGCTTTCCGCAGTAAATAACCTGAAGGATTCTGAGGATGAAGAACTTCATCTGATCATGGTTGATAACCATATCCCGGCTGGTGCGAAACTGTATTAATATGAAATTATAAATAAGAAAAATGAAAGCACTTCTTGGAGGTTGATCTGGGAAGTGCTTTTATTGAATCATAAAAGAGGTAGTGTCTATGGAAAAAGACCCGTTTAAAGAGTATTTGCGAGAGTCTGAACCAGATAAAGCGTATAAAGGTTATGCTTGGAGTACAGCAATTGGGCTTCAGGCAGTGGACGGACTTAAACCATCTAAATATTTGGTTGATACTGCCATTCAGAATATTGAAGGCAAAATCACGATGAAAGAAGCACAAAGCCTTATTGATAGCTACTATGAAGAAAGACCAGTACATTTGTCTGATGATGAACGTACCGAGGAAGCAGATAAGGTTTCTTTGCGTATTGCAGAACTTCTGTCCGAAACAGGGTTTTCATTTTCTCCAAATGAATATATCTCTATCCATCGCAAACTTTTCCAGGGAATCTACGAACATGCCGGAAAGTTCAGGGATTATAACATTACAAAGAAAGAATGGGTGCTTGATGGCGCAACTGTTATGTATGGTAGTGCTTCAGAACTGAGAGCAACGCTGGAATATGATTTTTCGCAGGAGAAAGCTTTTAGCTATAAAGGTTTGTCAATGGATGAAATTATCCATCATCTTGCGATATTTATTTCAAGATTATGGCAAATCCATATCTTCGGAGAAGGTAATACAAGAACAACGGCAGTGTTCTTTATTAAATATTTGCGGATGCTTGGATTCTCAGCGACCAATGACATTTTTGCAGAAAATGTGTGGTATTTCAGAAATGCACTTGTCCGTGCAAACTATACGAACTTACAAAAAGGTATTCATGAAACCACAGAATATCTTGAAGTATTTCTCAGAAATCTACTTTTAAATGAAAAAAATGAACTCCATAATCGCAATCTTCATATAAGTGGACTTTGGAATGGAAAAAAAGTGGATATTGGAGAAGAAAAAGTGGACATTCAAGACGTAAAAGTGGACATTGAAAGAGTGCTTTCTGAAAAATGTAACGACTTTTCGGTAAGAACAACTATTCATATCCACAGACTTTTCGAGAAATTTGGTTTTGAAGAAGTATTCGGCAGAAGTGCAGTTATGGAACTTCTTGAATTAAAAAGCTCAGGAGCATCCAAACTTCTTTCAAATCTGGTACAGGCAGATATTATTGAACCAGTATCCGGTCACGGAAAAGGAAAGTACAAATTCAAAAAATAATTAGAAGAAAAAATGTATATATGAGAGGAACTGTCTATGAAACAGGTTTTAGTAAGATAAGCGGGAATCCTCGGTAATTCAATTGCCGAGATGAAAGCGTAAACTGTGCATATCTGCACATTATAAGTAAAATATATTTATTTTTTTACTAAAAAATGCTGTATCCAGCTTTATTAAAAAAGAAAATATGTTCGGCATTTTATTGTGATATTCTTAATACTATGCTATACTATATGTATGAAGGAGAATCTTATACATTACCGCACTTGTGTGTGCAATATTAATTACCATATGGTATGGTCAGTGAAATACCGGCGGAAGATATTGAATGCGGAGATTGAAGCATATCTTCAGGAGCTGGTGCAGGAGATCGCAGCGGATAAAGGTTTTACCGTCCATTTGTTTGAATGCGGGGAAGGAGACCATGTGCACTGTTTTGTGTCTGCTCCTCCCAAATTATCCATAACTGCGATCGTGAAATATCTGAAAGGGATCACCGGCAGGAAATTATTCGAACGTTTTCCGGAAATAAGAGAACAGCTTTGGAAAGGAGAGCTGTGGAACCATTGCTATTATGTGGAAACGGTCGGGTCTGTGTCGGAAGAAAATATCCGCAGATATATTGAGCATCAGAGTAAAGCTTATTGAGATCATAGAGGTGGGAAATGCTGCTGTCAAAGAAAACATCCATAAAGGTCAGTCAGGAATATGCAAACGTCATCGGACATATGTGTTATGCGGCATCCAAGCTCTGGAATGTCTGTAATTACGAACGTCAGCATTACAAAGAAATGGGAATGGAGAAATACCCGGACTGGTATTATCAGAAAAAATCCCATAGAGAGGATCTGTGGTATAAACAGCTTCCATCTCAGACAGCCCAGGAAGTCTGCAAGCTGCTGGATAAAGCATGGAAATCTTTTTACGCCTTGAAAAGATCCGGAGGGATTGAGAATCCCAGACCACCGCGGTTTAAACAGGAAAGTATCCCCATTACCTATATGCAGATGGGAATTGTACATGAATGGGACACAGAAAAAGTCCGTCTGTCCCTTCCAAAAGCATTAAAAAGATATATGGAAGAAACGTATCAGATCCATGAGAACTTTCTTTATCTTGAAAATAAGATTTTCAGGGGCATGGATCAGATCAAACAGTTGCGGATCTACCCACCGGAAAAAGGTGAATGTAAAGTTATTGTTGTTTATGAGATTTCAGAGAGGGAAGAACTTTCGCAGAATGGACACTATCTGTCAGTTGATCTGGGACTTCATAATCTTATGACATGCTATGATTCCGGGAATGGGAATACATTTATCCTGGGCAGAAGATATCTTGCATTGGAAAGATATTTTCATAAAGAGATTGCAAGGGTGCAGGTACAATGGTATGGACAGCAGTCTGTGAAGGGAATAAAACATCCAGTCACATCAAAACATATTCGCAGATTATATCAGAAAAAGCAGAACTCGGTAACGGATTATCTACACAAGATCACAAGATACTTTGCAAAATACTGCCGTGAACAGGGAATTACCTGTGTTGTGGCAGGGGATATCCGGAATATCCGGAAAGGAAAAGACCTGGGACACAGAACAAACCAGAAGTTCCACAATCTGCCGTATAACAGGCTCTATAGCATGATGGAATATAAGCTTAAGATGTACGGGATCCGTTTTGTAAGACAGGAAGAAAGCTATACCAGCCAGTGCAGTCCGCTGTCACCAGAGGTGGAAAAAAGATATGCACAGCCATGCAACCGAAAACAAAGGGGACTGTACAGGGACAGAAACCGGAAGTATAACGCAGATGCTGTAGGTGCATATAACATCCTGAGAAAATATCTCTCCGTATCCGGAGAGAAAAAGGAACTGTCCGTAACCGGACTAAAAACGCCAGAAATAATAAAAGTAGCTGTATAGCTCTAAAGAGCAAACAGTAGTGGTGTCATGGACGCACCCTGAAAAGGCGGTATCCCGCCTTAATTCAGATGCTCTGGTAACTCAGTTGCCGAGTAGTTCACCAGATCACTTGGTATCCTGATGGATGCTTTAATGGCAAGCCTTCAGGAAATTTTAAAACTCAGCGATGAACAACTGACTGCTTTTACCGCTGATTTTGAAGCAAGACTGCCAGAATATCTGCGAAATGCACTCCATCCCAAGGCTGTAGTAGCATAAGTGATGCTAGAATATAAATAGTACAAGCCAAAATGAGAAATTCCAAATACACATAAGCATGATACAATAGAAACATGCTGAAGGAGAATCTCATATGGCAAAACAACATGACAAACAATTTAAACTTGATGCAATCCAGTATTATCAAGATCACAAAGATCTCGGGGTACGTGGATGTGCAGAAAATCTTGGCATCGGATACAGCACATTAACCAAGTGGCTGAAAGACTTCCGGGAATCAGGTGATATTCCTGTTCGTGGTTCTGGTAATTACGCATCTGATGAACAGAAAGAAATTGCCCGTCTCAGACGTGAATTACGTGATGCCCAAGATGCCCTGGATGTATTAAAAAAAGCAATCAACATTCTGGGAAAATGACGGAAAGAGTGTATGAAAAAACGCATACTGAGGCTGAGCTTCTGGTAGGTTAAAATGGAAAGAAATTTCTCATTTTAACTTGTACTAAATCTTGACATAGGACCAAATTCAACCTTAATGTTTTATAAAAAAATAATTTCAAGAAATAGAAATTTACTGTGAGTAGGCACATATAGATTATGAAAAGAAGAAAGTAATTCTTATTGATAGGCGTCTGACAAATATATACAAGAAAAAGTGGCATAGAAGCAATGAAATATTATCCCATTAGCATAAAAAATAATAACAAAAACTTATTTAAGTAATATTATATGAATAAGTTTATATTGAACTTATTCATATAATATTACTTAAATAAGTTTGAGGTGATCGAAATATGAAATATAATTTTCCAGAAGATTTGAGATCAATTCGGGCGATATTAGGCCTTTCTCAGAGAGAATTTGCAGAACAGATTGGAGTAGAGCAGGTGACTGTTTCAAGAAATGAGTTGGGAAAAACAGTTCCGTCTGCAAGAATTTTGGAGAATGTATACAGATTTGCATTTACAAAAAATATAAGAATAAATAAACTGAAAGAAATGCTCTGGAGAGATGCTCTGGAAAAAAATGAGAAATTGCTTTTCCATGGGGCGAAAAGTGAAATTACCGGGGAAATAGATATCTATAGAGGCAGGAGTAACAATGATTTTGGACAGGGATTTTATACAGGGGAAAGTTACGAGCAGGCAATCTCATTTGTATCAGGATTTGAGCATTCATCGGTATATTATATTCGTTTCAATGACACGAGTCTGAAATGTAAGAGATATAAAGTGGACCAGGAATGGATGATGACGATTGCCTACTATCGGGGGCGCTAGATGAATACAAGGAACATCCAACAATAAAAATGCTTGCAGAACAGTCCAGAGATTGTGACTACATAATTGCACCGATAGCAGACAACCGTATGTTTCAGATTATTAATTCATTTATTAATGGAGAAATTACAGATGAACAGTGCAAACACTGTCTTGCGGCAACAAATCTTGGAATGCAGTATATATTTATAAGTGAAAAGGCAGTATCGCAGGCTAAACTTATAGAACGATGTTATATTTCAGACAATGAAAGGGTCTGTATATTGATGAAATCCTGGTGTAAAGAGGTGGCCGATGAATGAGAAAAATAGATAAAGATGGATTGCTTTTGTGTGAACTTCAGGCGACTGCATTTGAAAACTCTGTTGATAAAATGGAGTCGAGCTCAGAGATTTTTATCAGGCGATTTATGAAAAGTAAAATAGCAAAAAGACTTGATAATGGGTCAGTCCTTGAAAGTAATATTCAGGCAAATGATATTTTACAGTTTGTAGATGAAGAGTATGGAGTTTCGGATTATGGAACTGTAAAATATACCCGCAACGAGATGTACTGGATTGGTTATATCTACAGGTATTTTGCGATTATCTGTGAGTTAACATCAGTACAGGTTTATAAAATTATAAAACCGAAGGAACTGAGAGGATTATTTCTTCCATATCATACCATGGATCCATCTCAGGCTGTGGAGAGGATACTGGAGGCAAAAGAAATGCCAATGGATGAGAATATGGAACTGGAACGTCAATATAAAATATTCAAAAAAATAAGAATGCAAAAAACAAAGAACGAGCAGGCTGGCGTTAAATAAAACGCTCAACCCGCTCCATTGTAGTTTTCAGAATCGTAATATCCGTCAGCACATCGCCGGTTTCCAGTGAATGGTTGGCGTTTTTTGTAAGAAAAAGAGGTACCTCTTTTTGCTGTGCCAGCTTCTGGATAATTTCGGTTTCGGCCCAGGGATCTGCGGTGCCGTGGAAGGCGATGCTTCCGGCCAGTGAGAAAGAAAAGGTATCCGCCAGAGGCGTAAACAGGATGCTTTTCACTGTCAGATCATGCCTGGAAGCATAGGCTGAAGATATGATAGTGCCAAGACTTTTGGAAATAAACAGAATACTTCCATATGAATGCCAGTCAACATTCTGGAGAAACTGTTCGGTATGTTTCAACGCAAGCTCGAAGGCCTGTTCCATTTTGGCACGGTCGCCTTTGACATTTTCGGGAAGAGAACCGTAAGATACATTCAGGATCTGATAACCTTGATTTCTGGCAAGGCGAGCTGCATAGTAAAGGAGCGGTTTATCAGGGCCATATCCGATACCCGGGAAAACAACGGCCAGCTTCGGGGCGTTGTTATCAGCTTCCGCTGTATGAGAGGAAGCTTTGTCATAGAGCATCTGCAGCTGGATTTTTTCCTGGAGCTCTTTTAAGGGAATGGAGATCGTACAGGAGTCGGATGGAAGGTAATCATAATCAGTAATAATGCCATCCTTTTCTCCGTGATAAACAATATGTGAGGAACCCATAAGTTCCATATCTTCTTCAATATCTGAAAGTAATTCTTCGTATGATTTCATTTTATTTCAAACCTTCTTATTAAAAAATTAGTATTTGTCAAAGTATGTTATGTGAATGTTTCCTTTATATGGGGAAAAGTTTATTTGTGTTCAAGCTTCGCTTTCTCGGCATTCAAAAGCTCAATATTAATATTCTTCTCACTAGCAGTTTTATCAACCCAGAGGTTCAGAGAATCAATAGCCAGGGAAACCTCATCCAGCTTTTGGCTGATATATGCAAAGTCTTTGATTTCATCGTCGGTGATCTTACCGTCTCTGGCGATCTGGATCAGACGGCTGGTGAGAGGGTTGATCTCATTAAGACTAGCGATGCTTTCCAGGATAATGGTAGAAAGCTCGGAAACCTCGATCTCCGGTACATACCGGTCCCCGATCATACACTTGTGAGAACAGTAATAATTGCATAAGTCAGGATGCTTATAGCAGTCAGCCATCTGGATGATGTCGTAAGGGGTTGGTTCCTGCAGTTCGTATTCGATCTTTTCAATCCTGGAGGCAGAAACACCGGTCATTTCCTGGCTGGCTTTTTCGCGGGTCAGACCCTGTTCTTCTCTGTATTGCTGATAAATAGTTTTGTTTTCTCTGGTAGATTGTTTCCCCATGGTTCAGTCTCCTCTGTTAATTCTCCAAAATAGGGAAATATATGAAGTTATTTCAACATATAGAACGTTTATTTTTACAGATGGTTCTATTATACTGGATTCATCGAGTGACAGCAAGGGCCGACAAAGAGAAAGAGGTGGCTGTGTGGACGTGACAAGAAGATTGCAGATGATACGGATCCTGGAAAAAATGGAAAGAGATCCGAAATTCAGTGAAAAGCTTGGAATCATAAATAAATCAAAATTTATATCAGTAAATATAACTGGAGAAAAGGAGAAATTATGTTGACGTTATTATTTATCATATGTATGTTTGGAGTTTTTGGAAAGCTGTTTTTTTTCGGCCTGAAAGCAGCCTGGGGGATATCTAAATTTATATTAACGCTGGTATTCCTGCCGTTGATCCTGATCGTAATGGTAGCAGGAGGACTGATCTCCCTGGCATTGCCGATACTTCTTGTTATTGGTATTGTCGGACTGATTGCATCAAAAGCATAAGGAAATAAACAGCAAACGCGGATTATGAATAACCGCCTGGAAAAAGGAGGAACAATTATGAGTAAGAAAGAAGGATACAGCAGACCAGGTTTATTTGGAGGCATTAATCACTATGATGCCAATGGTCATAAGATTGGGGAAAGCAGACCCGGATTGTTCGGAGGGTATAATGATTATGATGCCAAAGGCCATAAGATCGGAGAAAGCAGACCTGGTATTTTCGGAGGAATGAATCATTATGATGCCAAAGGCCACAAAGTAGGAGAAAGTCGTCCGGGAGTATTTGGCGGAGCAAACCATTATGATGCAAATGGCCATAAAACAGGCCATAGCAGCAAAGGAATCTTCGGAGACTGGAATCACTACGACGACTGATCGAAAATGAAATACATGTACAGTATTATTGACGGCAGATCCACAACAAAGAATCTGCCGTTTACTTATTTGACAAATCCGGTAAAAATTCTGTTGTACAACTGTAGAAAAACCAATTATAATTAAAAATTAAAGGACACAGAATTATCAACAGATTGGAGAAATATATGAGATTAAGAAGTCAATCCGCACGGACTTTATTATATGAAGAAGTAGTAGAAGAACTTTACAGGCTGATCGATGAGAAGCATATCCAGCCAGGTGGCAAGCTTCCGCCGGAAAGAGAACTGATCGAGCAGCTGAAAGTCAGCCGGAATGTGTTAAGAGAGGCATTTCATGTTCTGGAAACCAGAGGTGTGATCGTTTCTCACCAGGGAAAAGGAAGATTCTTAAGGGAACAGCCAGGCCACGGATCCGAGAAACGTACAGAAAGTCTCAGCAAAAATCTGGAACGCTATTCCATGCTGGAAGCTTATGAAGTCCGTCAGGTTCTGGAAGTAAAGGGTGTGGAGCTGATCATCCGTAACGCATCCGAAGAAGACATTGATGATCTGGAAAAAGCTTACAAAAAAGTGGAACATACCTACGAGACAACCGGAACTACAACCGGTGAATTTGAACTGCACAAGCTCTATGCGGAAAAAACCGGCAGTATGTTCATGACCCAGACACTGGAGCTGGTCCTGAATGCGATCTTGGATATGATGTATGGGCAGTTTTATGATGTGCTGGAAGCCACTTCCGAAAAGCAGGAGCTGGAATCACATCGTCAGATCATTGATGCGATCCGCAGAAGGGATACGGAAGCAGCACAGAAGCTGATGCAGGAACATCTTCAGGTAACGATGGATATGCTGAGGGATAATTGATTAAATATGCATTTAGCTAAAATGCCAGAAGTTCCCGGCCTTTGCTTGGAAAAAATCATGGACCGGGGGCGGAAACAGGCGAAAAAGTACAGGATAATGAAAAAACCATTGACGAAAAGCACCTTCGGGTGCTATTCTTTATAAACAAGTGGGTGACCAAGTGAACAAATATTAATTCAAAAAGAATGAATATGTATTCAGACGATAATTCACAATCCAGAAAGAACAGAAAGGAATACACAATGGGAAATTTAAAATGGCCGGAAGGTAAAAAATGTGCGGTAATGTTTACCTTCGATGTAGACGGAGATACCACCTGGGAAAACGGAAACCGTGGACTTCCAAACGGTGAGAAATACATCAAATCCTTATCCGTAGGCCAGTACGGACCAAAGCGCTGCGTAGACCGTATCCTGGATATGCTGGATCGTTACGGTGTAAAAGCAACATTTTTTGTACCGGGGCTGACAGCTGAACGTTATCCAGATGTGATCATGAGGATCGCAGAGGCAGGACATGAGATCGGACATCATGGATATGCACATGAGAGATTTGCGGGAAAAACAACAGAGGAGCAGATCGAGATCATTGAGAAGACTCAGGCAATCTTTAAAAAGCTTATCGGTCATGAAGTAACAGGCTTCCGTACTCCATCCGGTGACTGGGCAAAGATCACACCGCAGCTTCTGTATGAGAGAGGCTTCCGTTATTCAAGCTCCATGCGTGGTGACGACAGACCATATCGTACGATCATAAACGGTGAGAAAACAGATTTTATCGAGATCCCTACGAAATGGGAAGTAGATGATTACGTAGCTATGGCATATAACATGTATCCGGCAGAACCGGCAGGACAGGACAGGATTTCCAGCTATCGTCTGGTAGAAGACAATTTTATGAGAGAGTTCCGCGGACATTACAGAGAGGGGCTTTGCATTTCTTATATGAGTCATCCCCAGGTAATTGGTTCCCCTGGAAGGATCCAGATCCTGAAACATATGCTGGAGCAGATCACATCCAAAGAGGATGTCTGGGTGGCAACAGGAACGGAAGTATCAGACTGGTATCGAAGCCATTCACAAGAACAGGAGGAGAAATAAGGATGAAACTGGAAAGACCAAAGTGGCCGGAAAACAAAAAATGCAGCGCCATGATCACCATCAACCTGAATGCGGAACTGTTCTGGCTGCAGTTAGATCCCACCTGCAAGGATATGCCGAAAACACTGTCTCTTGGACAGTACGGAATGACAAGAGGCGTGGACCGTATCTTAAAAATACTGGAAGAACGGGGCATCCGCGCAACATTTTTTACTCCTGGATGGGTGGCAGAGCAGTATCCGGATAAGCTGAAAGCTATTGTGGAAAAAGGCCACGAGATCGCAGCACTGGGATATCATCATGAGCATATGGCATTATTATCCGAGGAAGAGCAGGAAAGCGCCATCAAAAAAGGAATCGCTGCGATTGAAAAGGTATGCGGCGTTACACCGAAGGGATTTCGTTCCCCGGAAGGCGAGCTGACCCTGGATACGTTGCGGATCGCAAAGAAAAACGGCCTGGTGTATTCCAGCAATCTCTGCGATGATGACAGACCATACTGGAAAGATCTGGGTGAGGATAAGATCCTGGAGATCCCTATTCACTGGGTAAACTATGATCTTCCGTATTTTGCGTTCAACTATCATCCGGCATTTCCGGCAGGCCAGGGCAGGATCGCAAATTATACAGGAGTTCTTAACAACTGGAAGGATGAATTTTTCGGATGCCATGAATACGGCCTCTGTTATGTCCTTCAGCTGGATCCGGCAGCCATCGGAGCACCGGGCAGGATCGGACTTCTGGAAGAGCTTCTGGATTATATTGAAACTTTTGATGGTGTATGGTGGACAACCGGTGAGGAAATGTATGACTACTGCCTGAAAAATCAGCAGGAGAAGTAAGATGGCATACGTATAACGGGAAAAGAAGGGAGAGCGTTTCATGGCTCATATATTTGAACTTGTAAATCAGCTTTTTGCGCAGGTGGTTCCGGTAGCAGATTTTCTCTGGGACTTTCCGACAAACATTGATGCATATGCAAACATTCCGATCTTAGGACGGCTGTCCATTGCATTTCTGCTTCTTCTTGGAGGAAGTTTGTATTTTACTTTACGTTTTGGTTTTGTGCAGGTAAAAGAATTCAAGACAGGAATCCGTCTTCTGACTTCCAAACAGCAGGCAAAGGTTGGAACTTCCCAGCTGGCAGCTTTTCTGGTCAGTATGGGCGGCCGCGTCGGTGCCGGAAATATTGTAGGTGTAACCGGGGCGGTAACCATTGGAGGACCGGGAGCGATCTTCTGGATGTGGGTTTCCGCATTCCTGGGGATGGCGACATCCTTCTGTGAAGCAACACTGGCACAGATTTTTAAAGAGAGAAAAGGAAATGAATATGTAGGAGGTTTTACCTTCTATATCCAGAAGATCTGGAAAAACAAAGCATGGATCGGTGCGGCAATGTGCATCATGTATCTGATCTACAACATGCTGAGTATTCCGGTACATACCTTCCATGTATTTACAGCAGTAAGCTCTATTGCAGATGAAGTAACAGGAAAAACAACACAGGTAACAGATCCCCTGTACTATGTGATCGCAGTTGCCATTATCGTGGTCATCGCAGTTATCACATTTGGCGGAATCAAAAGCGTAACAAAATTTTCCGATGCGGTTGTACCGGTTATGGCAGGGTTATATGTTCTCATCGTACTGGTACTGATCGTTCTGAATATCGGAAAAGTGCCGGGATTCTTTGCGGCTGTATTTGTAGGAGCATTTAAACCAAGCGCTATCTTTGGCGGAGCATTTGGTGTGGCTATGGCACAGGGACTGAAACGAGGACTTTTATCCAATGAGGCTGGTATGGGTACTGCAACACAGGCCTCCTCTATTGCGGATGCCAATCATCCGTGCGAGCAGGGATTCATTCAGTCCATCGGTGTATTTGTAGATACCATCGTGATCTGCTCTCTGGCTGGTTTTGTGGTAACTGCAGGTGCTATCTGGAATAATCCGTCCATTGACTGGGATGTGATGAAGGCAAACAAGATCGGAACGTTCCTGACTTCCGTCAAGGAGCTGGTACCGGGAGACGGAATCCTGGATGTGATCGTATTTATCATCGTGGTCGTTGCATTTGGACTGTTTGCATTTACAACACTTCTCTGTGACCTGACTTATACAGAGATCGCTGCAAACAAGATTTCCAAGAATAAAAAGTTCATCTATTTTACAAGATGCCTTGGAGCGCTGATCTTCGTTCCACTTGGAACCCTGACTGTATTATCCGGACTTCAGCTGGATAACCTGTGGTATGTATCTGACCTGATCAATGTAATCCTGATCTTTGTCAACATCCCGACACTTCTGGTTGGAAGAAAACTGGTTACCAAAGCATATGAGAATTATAAGAAAAATCCAGGCAGGCGTTTTGTGGCATCTGATATCGGAGTAGAATCTGAGGTATGGACTGCGGAGGCAGCAAAGGAGAACAGATAAAAAATGAAAATAAAAGTAATCATGTCAGACAAAGCCATGAGCAGAGAAACTATGGATGCACGTGAGAAAATGCTGAAAGTGGCACTTTCCTCCGATGCAGAGGTTTCCGTGGACTGTATCAAAAAAGGTCCGGACGAGCTGGACTGTAATACAGATGAGGCCTTTGCTGCGGCGGAAATGGTGAAGGAGAGTATCCGTGCGGAAAAAGAAGGATACGATGCCATTGTGATCTACTGCTTCAGCGATGTGGGAATTGATGCCATCCGTGAAAATGTAAGAATTCCGGTGATCGGTCCCGGAGAAACCAGTCTGGCTGCGGCGAGCATGATCTGCAACCGTTTTACGGTGCTGACTTCCGAGAGTATCAATATTCCAAGAACCTACCGTCGTCTGATGCGAAACGGCATTGCCAGGGAAAAAATGGCAGCAGTCCGGGCGCTGGATATTCCGATCGGAGAACTGCGCACCAATCCGGAGGCTACAGAAAAATATCTGAAAGCTGTCTGCAAAAAAGCAGTGGAGGAAGATCATTCCGACGGGATCATCTTAGGTTGTCTTGGAATGGCAGGATATGGAGAAAAGCTGGAAAAGGAACTTCCGGTGAAGATCATTGATCCGGCATTTCTGGCGGTTGCGTATGCGGAATTATGTGTAAGAGTTGGAATGCGGCACATTCCGGCAGTTTATCCGGTTTTTACAAACAGCAGCAATGTAGAATTATAAACTGAAAAACAACAGAGCAGAAACACTTTCCGGATTGGATCCGGAAGGTGTTTTTTTGCATATAAAACAGAGATATGAAACTTGTAAATGTCCGATATTTACGGCATAATAACTTTACAGAATGTTTTTAGGAGGAATCACAGTATGAGGAAAAAAATCAGAGGTCTGATAGCAATGGTTATCTTATTGATCTGCTTTTCAGTACCGGCAGCAGCGGCAACAGAAAGTTTTCATTTTGAGCAGAAAACAGCTTCTGTGCAGGTAGGAAAAAACAAAGAGCTGTCTGTTTACAACAATGGAAGAAAAGTAGATCCAAAGAAAGTCCAGTGGAAAAGCAGCAATCCCAAACTTGCAGCCATATCCAATGGAAAAGTCACCGCAAAGAGCTGGGGAAATGTTCAGATTTATGCTGTTTATGGAGGAAAAAAAATTTCCTGTAAAGTGTATACATATAATCAGCTCATATACACAGATTTTACCGGATATAAAACAACTCCGATAAAAACAAAAACAGGAAAAACAATACAGCTGAAGCCGGAAAAGCATGGAAGCGTGGCAATTTATAAATCTTCGAATACAAAAATCGCGACAGTTTCATCCAGTGGTATTGTAACACCAAAAACAACAGGCACAGTCAAAATAACCTGTGTGTCTTTGGGAAGAAACCGGTATATTGCATCTGCGGAAGTGGTTGTCGGAGCAGAACTGAAATCAGTTTCGACTTCTTCAGAAATCGTAATGGATAAAGGGAAACAGAAAACGCTGAGGGTAACTGTCCATCCGGGAAATGCATATGTAAGAACAATAACTTATGCCACATCCAACAGTTCCGTTGTTACAGTATCCAGGACGGGAAAAATTACAGCAAAGGCTCCCGGCCTTGTAAAGATCACAGTGACGGCAGATGGTGGAAAGAAAATAAAAAATACCATACAGGTATACGTTCGAGACAAAAAGACAGGTACATCCAATGCACCTCTGAGTGGAAGTTCTGGTACGATCCTGCACAGAGGATTAAGTCTGGAAGCACCGGAAAACACACTTCCTGCTTTCAGTCTTGCAGGACAGAAAGGTGCGAAGTATGTAGAAACTGATGTACGACAGTTAAAAGACGGGACATTTGTGATTTTTCATGATTCTAATCTGCTGCGTATGTGTGGCGTTGATAAGAGAATTGAAAACCTCACATATCAGGAAGTAAAGAAGTATCCGGTTATTACAGGAACAAATGCTTCTGCATATAAGAATAATATTATTCCTACACTGGAACAGTATCTTCAGTGCTGTAATAAATATTCCATGACACCGGTGATCGAGATCAAATCAAACCTGGATCAGAATGGTGTTGCAAAGTTTAACCAGATCATAAAAAAATCCAGAAAAAGTCCGGTTGTGATCTCGTTTAAGGAAGAACCGCTGATCATGCTCAGACAGATAAACAGAACCGTGAGCATACAGTGGATACTCCGGGATCAGATCACCAGTGCAGCGCTGAATGAATGTGCCAGATATAAATTTGACGTAAGTGCTCAGTATGGATGTACCAACAGAGCTACAATAGCCAGAGCGCATTCGAAAAATATTAAGGTCGCACTGTGGCTGTTTACAGATTCCAGGATTGCAGACTGCTATAAAAACTGGGGTACAGATTATCTTACCTGTGAGAGAATGATGTAAGATGCTGGAGGCTGACAGGTATTCTTCTGTTACGGTTATGCAGAGCATCAGATGGAAGGTCAGAGAATGTTACAGATACCAGTAGAGGAGTTGAAACAGTATGGAAACAGAAATATCAGGAAGATTGCTTATTACCGGAGATCTGCACGGTGATACTGCGGCATTAACGATGATTACCAGACAGCTTCGAGAGGGAGATGCATTATTTGTTGCCGGAGATTTTGGGTTTGTATTCTGGGATAACAGAGATGAGCATGTATTTTTGGATGATGTAGACCGGTTTCTTCAGAAAATAAACGGATATATTATTTTTGCGGATGGAAATCATGAAAATCACCGTGCACTGAATAAATTCCCTGTTGAACAATGGAATAATGCCAGAGTCCATATGATCCGAAGCAGGATCATTCATGTGCTTCGAGGAGAAGTTCTTTGTCTGAAAGGGAAACGAATATTCTGTTTTGGAGGAGCTTTTTCCATAGACAGGGCATATCGTACCCTGAACAAAAGTTACTGGGAGGAAGAGATTCCCTCTGAGGAAGATTATGAGAATGGAAATAAAAATCTTAAGGCCTGTGACTATAAGGTAGATTATGTGATTACACATACCTGTCCGTTAAATCTTATACCTTCACTTGGGGGATATCACTCGGCGATGGAAGAACGGCAATTGCAGAATTATCTGCAGTATGTAAGTGAGACGGTATATGATTCACTGACCCGGTGGTATTTTGGGCACTGGCACAGAGATCAGGAATTTGGCGAAAAGTTCCGTGTGGTCTATCTGGATCTTGTAGATATGGAAACGGGAAAAAAGATCTGGTGATTATCCTTGCTTTTATATTGGTAACAGGCTATACTAATGAGACATATATCTGATTGATGGAGGGTTTTATAAATGAAAATTGCAGCAACATACGATAACGGAAACATTTTCCAGCACTTTGGAAAAACTGAGTTTTTCAAGGTGTATGAGGTAGAGGATAATAAGGTTGTTTCCAGTGAGGTGATCGGTTCCAATGGTACCGGACATGGTGCACTTGCAGGACTTCTTGCAGAGCAGGGAATCAGCGTTCTGATCTGTGGAGGAATCGGTGGCGGAGCACAGAGTGCACTTGCTGAGGCTGGTATTGAGTTATGTTCCGGAGCACAGGGTGATGCAGATGCGGCTGTAGAGGCTTATCTGAAAGGTGAGCTGGTATCTACCGGTGTGAACTGTGATCATCATCATGAGGAGGGACATTCCTGCGGAAGCCATGAAGATGGACACTCCTGCGGCGGACATGAGGAAGGACATTCCTGTGGAAACTGTGGTGGCGGATGTGGTTCCCAGCCGGCTATCACAGGTCCTAATGTTGGAAAAACCTGCCGTACCCATTACAGAGGAACATTTAACGATGGAACACAGTTCGATTCTTCCTATGACCGTGGCGAACCGCTGGAATTCATCTGCGGAGCCGGTCAGATGATCAAAGGTTTTGACGCGGCAGTTGCAAACATGGAAGTCGGACAGGTGGTAGATGTGCACCTGATGCCGGAAGAAGCTTACGGAATGCCGAATCCGGATGCCATCTTTACTCTTGAGATCGCACAGCTTCCAGGTTCCGAGGATCTTACCGTGGGACAGCAGGTATATCTCTCCAACCAGTATGGACAGCCATTCCCGGTTAAAGTAAACGCAAAAGATGAGAAGACTATTACTTTTGATGCCAATCATGAGATGGCAGGTAAAGAGCTGAATTTCAGAATTGAATTAGTTGAAGTGAAATAATAAGAAGTGTTGGGAGGTGCTGTATGGAAGCATATGGCATCTCTCTTTTTGCCATAGTGCAGACAACTTCCGCCACTTCATGTGCATAAATCCGGGAGTTGCCGTAATCGACAAGATAGTGGAAGCGGACATCTTACGGATCTGACCGGGAGAAATTTTTGATGAAAATATCTATGATACCATTTGGATTACTGTCCGGTTTTATGGACAGTAAAGAAATACGGCTCACAGAGCTGGAAGAAGAAGGATTTCGGTTTCGGTTGGCAGAAGAATGTCCGGAACCGGAGTGCTTTCTGATCTGTTTTTATGATATGAAAAAAGCCGGGTATCGGAAGGTGGAGATCCGGAAGTTTGAAATAAACACAGTGATGCTGGCAGCAGAAGAGCGGCGTTTACAGGAAAATTCAGACATTTTTTTCAGAGAGTATTCTGTGAAAGTAGAGCAGAAAGACTATGTACAGGAAGTTCAGCGGCTGGCCGGAGAATACAGCAGATATATCCGTCTGAAACTGAATGGTGACGATGGAGAGCTGGCGGAGGCACTGACTGGTTATCCTGCGGAACTTGATGAAGTGCATTGCGGGAGTCTGGAAGAACAGAAAAAACTGTGGTTTGAAGGAGATTCCATAAAACGAAATCCGGATACAGATCAGAATATAGAACGTGGCAGTATGTGTGAGGAGTTGAGAACTGGCAGAAATGAAAAAGTGTCGTATCCGGCAGTTCCGGAAAAAGAACTGGTGCGGAATTGTGGAAAATATGGCAATAATAGAAGTTCTACAGACACAGAAAGGTCATTCCGGAACAAAGGGACAGAGTTTGCTCTGGAATTAAACGGTACTTCCCTTTATGAAGAATATCTGTGTCGGCTTCTGCCGGATTTTCTGGCGTATTACTGGCAGAAAAATCATCTCACTCAAAGCTGGCTTGCAGGTCGCACACCGGAAAGATTTTATATTGGAAATCAGTTTTGCCATAACCTGTTTCCAACAGAAGAACAGCTTTTTTCTATTATGGATAAAATGCGTTCGGAAGACCTGGAGGTTACACTGGCATTTTCCTATATCCGGGAATTTATGCTTTCGTCCGTGGAAAAACTTCTGGAAAAAGTGGATAACTGGTGTTGTGTTCATGGGGTGAATGTGGAAATTGTGGTCAATGACTGGGCCATGGTGGAGATACTACGTGGAAAAACTTCACATTTAAGTCCGGTTTTTGGGACACTGATCAATAAACGTAAGAAAGATCCGCGGATGAAATATAAATCCGGAGATACCGCATTATTTCAGCACAACAGTCTGAATGCGGAATTTTACCGGGATTTTCTGGCGAAAGAATTTCATATCCACAGATATGAATGGGAATCCTGCGGTTATCCACAGGAGTTTCCACCAGGGAAAAACAGCATTCATCTGCCTTTTTATCAGACGAATACATCCCAGTATTGTCCGCTGTACGCCCTGTGCACCACAGGAGATCGTGGTATGCAGCAGCTTGCGGAACACTGTCCGAAATTCTGTGAAAAATATTCGTTGCTTTACCCGGAACATTTACACATGATCGGGAGGTATAACTCTCTGTTCGGTGTGGATAAAACACTTCTGGAGTCACCGGAAATGTGGAAAAAAATAAAGGGCATAAAACCAGACCGCATTGTGGTGAATCTGTGACAGGGAGGAAAGAACTATGAAGATCACAGCCGGATTAGGCTCCATAGATGAATATGAACGTTTCGTGCAGGCGGGAGCCGATGAATTTTTCTGCGGCTATGTCCCGTTTTCCTGGGCGGAAAGATATGGTACAGTAATGCCGTTAAATCGCAGGGAGGTTTTTTGCTATAATGTTCAGCTTGGGGCATACAGTGAGCTGGAGATTCTATCCCGTATGGTGGAAAAATATAAAAAACCGGTGCATCTTACCTTCAATTCGTTGTATTATCTTCCGGAGCAGTATCCGGAGATCACGGAAATTATAAAGCAGTGCATGGAACTGGGATTTCGAAGCTATATCATTGCAGATCCGGCGCTCCTTGTTTATCTGAAAAACAGGGGGATTTCCTGTGAGATCCATCTCAGCGGAGAGACAGGGGAAGTGAACAGTGAGATGGTAAAAATGTTCCGGCGTTTTCCGCTGAAGCGGATAATTTTTCACCGGAAAAATACATTCCAGGATATGCAGTCCGTGATCGCATCTCAGAGAGCCTTTGAAAAACAGACAGGGATCCGGCCGGAAGAGAGGATGGAATTCGAAGCTTTTGTGCTCAACGAAATGTGTCAGTTTACGGGAGCTTTCTGTAATTCTCTGCATTGTGATGAGATGGGATATCTTTGCAGGGTGCCTTACTGGCTTGGAACGGTACAGGATGGTGATGTTGTTCCGGAAAAGTTGCAGATTCTTCAGGAACGGTCCTGGGAGCAGGAGCCAGATCCATCTGCTTATGATGACACAGGCTATCTCTGTGGAGAAACCGGTTGTGGATTATGTGCCCTGTACAGGATGAGGCAGGCGGGGATCACTCATCTCAAGCTGGTTGGCCGTGGAAATTATGTGGATCACATGGAAAAAGATATCCGGAATCTGCGGACTGCACTGGATATTCTGGAAATGGCGGAAAATGAGGAAAAATTCCAGTGTACGATAAAACGTACAGTGTTCCCCTATGGGTGCAGCGGAAGGTGTTATTATCGATAACAGAGTGTGATAGTTTTCGGTTGAAGTTGCAGTTTTGGGCGGGGTATTATAATATTAAATACTAGTACAGGATCAGGAAAGGATATTGCGAATTTATGCTGAAACAGTTTTTTAAGTATATTTTTCAGAGTATTGCAGGTATGATCGGGATATCGGTTTATATTCTGGCGGATACATTTTTTATATCGGTTCATTCCGGAGCGGACGGACTGGCTGTTCTGAATCTGATCCTTCCGGTATATGGTGTGGTATATGCCATCGGAGCCATGATCGGTATTGGTTCGGCCACCCGATTCGGGATCAACAGGGCCAAGGGGGAAAATACGGATCACTATTTTCTCCAGTCTGTTTTCTGGAGCGTTCTGTGCAGTGTGCCTTTTATCATTACAGGGATTTTTGCACCGGAAAAATTTCTGCATCTTCTTGGCGCAGATGCAGGCCTGACTGCCCTTGGAAAAAGCTATCTCCGGATCATGCTGATCACTACGCCATTATTTATGACTAATTATACATTTACTGCATTTGCGCGAAATGATCAGGGAACTTCCACAGCTATGACCGGTGCGATTTCTGCCAGTCTGTTTAATATTGTGTTTGACTATATTTTCATGTTCCCTATGAAGCTGGGGCTTGCGGGAGCGGCACTGGCGACAGCCATTAGCCCTGCGATCACCATGGCCATCTGTACCACCCATTACCTGGGGAAAAAGAATCACGTGGGATTCCGGTGGGTACGGCCTTCCATCCGTCATCTGGTTTCCTGCTGTCAGCTTGGAATTTCGGCTTTTGTGGGAGAGCTTTCCTCAGCGATTATTACGATCATTTTTAACATGCTGCTTCTTGGAATTGCGGGAAATGTAAGCGTGGCAGCTTATGGAGTGGTGGCCAATCTTTCTCTTGTTGCAATGTCCATCTTTAACGGATTGGCACAGGGAGAACAGCCTCTTATCAGCAAAAGCTACGGAGAAGGACAGCGTGACCATGTAAAAAGCCTGCTTCGCTGGAGCCTGATCGCCAGTGCAGTGCTGGAAGCGGTGACGATTCTGGTGGTGTGGGGATTTACGGATAACCTGATTGCTGTTTTTAACAGTGAAAATAATCAGCAGCTTCTGGATTATGCCCACGTGGGACTGCGGATTTATTTCCTGGGATTCCTGTTCGCAGGGATCAACATTATGCTGGTGGCATATTTTTCGGCAGTGGACCGTGCTGTTCCGGCAATTACCGGATCTCTTATGCGTGGAGTGATCGCCATTGCCATCAGTGCGGTGATCCTTTCCAGACTGTTTGGGATCAACGGAGTGTGGAGTTCATTTTTGAGCTCGGAGATCATTACCTTTGTCGTACTTCTTGTGCTGGCGAAGGCAGGGGAGAAAAGAGGATTGAAAAATGAAATTTGATCGTGTAAGAAAAGAAGAGGCAGATACCGTTTTAAAATTATATCGTTCGTTGCTGGGAACGCCCTACTGTGTGTGGACAGAAGACTACCCGACAGAAAAAGAGGTGGAATTTGATTTTTCCAGAGATGCCCTGTTCTGTATGCGGGACGATGACGGGAATATCATAGGTGTGATTTCCATTGATGATGATCCAAACGTGGAATGTCTCACATGTTGGTCGAAAACCATGGTGCCGTCAGCGGAAGTCTCCCGGGTGGGAGTATACCAGGAATTTCAGAACCAGGGAATTGCCCGGAAACTTCTCGTGGGCGTGATGGAAGAACTGAAGAACCGGGGATATCAGGCCGTGCATCTCCTTGTTGCAAAAGATAATGTAAAAGCGCTCCGTTCTTATGATAAGCTGAATTTTGAGAGCGTGGGAGAGTGCGAACTCTGGGGACATATGTACTGGTGTTATGAGAAAGCATTATAGAAAGAATTGAAAAAAATATGCACTTTTCAGACCGGGTATTGATGAACAACCAGTAAGGGAGGTGCATATTTTTGTATAAATCGCAAGTGCTTCGATCATGTTTAAGATAATGTATCCGCCGACAGAGGCATTTAAATCCTCCGGCAGCTGTCCCTCTCAATTAGATGATGGGGCACAATGATCTTCGTAGCTGGAAGGTTCGGGTTTTCAATATGGCTGATCATCTGCGTAGCTGCCTCCATTCCAAGCTGTCCGGAATTGATATCAATGGAAGTCAGCTGGGGTGAGGTCAGTCTGGCAAACAGTGAGTTGTTAAAGGAAAGAATGGACAGATCTTCCGGTATGGAAATCCCCGCTTCCATGCAGATACGCTCCAGGGAAAGTGCCAGGATGTCATCACTGACCAGCATGGCGGTTGGACGGTCGTTACCTGTAAGCAGTTTCCGAAGCTCCTGAAATTCATTCTGGGATACTCCCGGAACTTCGATACAATATTCTGGCTGTACCGTCAGTCCGTGGTTCAGAAGAGCTGCCATATAGCCTGTTTTTCGGTCTGCGGAAAAGACCAGAGAATTATCGACACCCAGATATGCGATCTTCCGGTGGCCCAGTGCATAGAGATATTCGGTGGCTTCCTGTCCGGCCAGAAGGTTATCGTTATCAATATAGATCGTGTGGTTCGTGTACTGTGCCGGTTTTCCGATAAGGATATAGAGAAGTCCCTCACTGAAAAGAAAATCAATGACAGGGTCGTTCACACGGGAATAAAGAACAATAAATCCATCCACTTTACCACTTCTGGACATGGAACGGACTGCAGTCAGAATCTCTTCTTCATTCTGTCCGGTGACAATGGTGCTGATATACTGATGGGCGTTACAGTAGTGGCTGATTCCACGGATCGCCTCCAGGTAAAAAGAATTCTCATAAGTTTCTTTCGGTGACGGAGGCAGGATAATACCGATGGAGCGGGAAATCTGAGCGGCCAGATTGCTGGCCTGGAAATTCGGCTCATAGCCAAGCTCTGCCATGGCTTTTCGTACACGTTCCTTGGTTTCCTCACTGATGGATGGATTATTCTTGCAGGTTCTGGAAACAGTGGAAGGGGACACCCCGGCCAGAGCTGCCACATCTTTGATGGTTACTGCCATAAAATTTGCCTCCTTATGGATATGCCGGATCAAAGCGGAAGTATGCCTCTGATCCGGCTTTTTTATCTCAGTCTGATAGAGATATTGTAGTTCATAACAAAGATACTGTCAAACATATTGCACGTAAAATTGCATGAAATTGCGTAAAACAGATGCACAGAGAATCAGGTAGTGAGATGCAGACAGATTTCTGCTTGGAATGATGAAAAACTGCACAAAATCAGGATGTAAAAATTGTAAGAAAGGTAGAAAAGACAAAAATGCATTGCACTTCATGCAAAATGGACGTATAATTTACGCAAACGGTTGCGTAAATTATATGAATATGCATCCGTGAGAGGATAATAGATAAGATGCTCTGAGATGCAGGGCTCAACATAAGGAGAGAAAAGATATGGATAAAAGAGCAGCCGGCATTCTGATGCCGATCACAAGCCTGCCGTCAGAGTACGGTATTGGATGTTTTTCAAAAAGCGCCTATGATTTTGTGGATTGGCTGAAGGAAGCAGGACAGAGCTACTGGCAGATCCTTCCGCTGGGCCCTACAAGCTACGGAGATTCTCCGTATCAGTCCTTCTCTACCTTTGCGGGAAATCCGTACTTTATCAGCCTGAAGGCTCTGGTGGAAGAGGGAGTTCTTACAAAAGAGGAATGCGAGAAAGTCAACTGGGGAAAAAGGGCGGACAGCGTAGACTACGAGAAGATTTACAAAGGCCGCTATAAACTTCTCCGCAAAGCATACGAAAACAGCAACATCAGCGAGAATCCGGATTATCAGAGATTCGTGGCGGAAAACAACTGGTGGCTTTCCGACTATGCACTTTTTATGGCTGTGAAAGATCAGTTTGGCGGTGTGGAGTGGACCAAATGGGCGGAGGATATCCGTCTCCGCTGGGAAAACGCTATGGACTATTACCGCAGAGAGCTGTATTTTGACATTGAATTCCAGCAGTATATGCAGTTTAAATTCTATGAACAGTGGATGAAACTGAAAAAATATGCCAATGAAAAAGGTATCCAGATCATTGGGGATATTCCGATCTATGTAGCTATGGACAGTGCGGATACCTGGGCTCATCCGGAGCTTTTCCAGCTGGATGAGGAGAATGTGCCAACAGCTGTAGCCGGATGCCCGCCAGATGGATTTTCCGCAACAGGACAGCTCTGGGGAAATCCTCTGTACCGCTGGGATTATCACAGAAATACAGGATATCAGTGGTGGATCTCCAGACTGAGTTACGTGTTCCGCCTTTATGATGTGGTAAGAATTGACCATTTCCGTGGTTTTGATGAGTATTTTTCCATTCCGTACGGTGCGGAAAATGCCATTGGCGGCCACTGGGAAAAAGGCCCGGGAATCGATCTGTTCCGCAAAGTGGAGCAGGCCCTTGGCTGGAAGCAGGTCATTGCGGAGGATCTTGGTTATGTGACAGATTCTGTTCGCCAGCTTGTCCATGACAGTGGTTTCCCGGGAATGAAAGTCCTTGAGTTTGCTTTTGATTCCAGGGATTCCGGATGTGCCAATGATTACCTTCCGCATAACTATCCGGAGAATAGTGTGGCATACACGGGAACCCACGATAATGAGACTATTGCCGGATGGTGGAAGAGCATTACTGTAAAAGAGCGTAAACTTGCCAGAGATTATCTCTGTGATAACTGGACACCGGATAAAGATCTGTACAAATGTTTTATCAGTCTTGTGATGAGAAGCAGCGCAAAGCTTTGTGTGATCCCCATGCAGGATTACATGGGTCTGGATAACAGCTGCAGAATGAACCAGCCGTCCACAGTAGGAAAGAACTGGAAATGGAGGATCCGCAGGAGAGAGCTGACTGCGAAACTTCAGAAGGAGATCCACGGGATCGCACTTCGCTACGGACGGATGAACTGGTCCGATTAAAAGGAATATTTGTGAGGTATATTCCGTTTAAACGGGACGTAGAGGAAAGTGGAAAGATTTTAGATAGAATCGTGTTTTTTTGTGTGATATAATGCTGTTTCGTGAAGGCAGCTGTCAGTAAAGGGGGAGGCTGACAGCTGCTTTTTTCGTTTATAAAGACGCCGGGATGCAGGTGAGATGTCTGCTTTGCATGCGTCAGATTTTTTTACTAAGGGGAGAATTATGACAGGAAAAACACACGCGGCAGTCGGACTCGGAACAGTGCTGGCAGTTACACAGCCTTCCACTGTTTCCGGTCTGGTACTTGCCGCAGGAACGGGAATGCTTGGAGCACTGATCAGTGACATTGATGTGGGAACTTCCAAGTCCCATAAAGATGCGGATCGGATCACATTGATCGCGGTATTGCTCGTGGCAGCAGAGATCGCACTGAATTATTTTTGCAATTTTTCCATCTGGGAGAAGATCCGCAATGACAAATCCGTGGCACCGGTAGCTATGGGAGTTATTATTTTTATTGCAGTCTGTGCTTTTGGGAAAAATCAGCCGCACCGGTCATTTATGCATTCGATCATGGTTATGGCTATTTTGAGCGGAGCGCTTTCTATGGTATCTGTACAGCTGGTACCTTATTTTGTGGTGGGATTTGCGTCCCATCTGGTACTGGACTGTTTTAACCGGAAACGGGTACGGATCCTGTATCCTCTGCCTGGAGGGATTGCATTGGATTTCTGTAAAGCAGGAGGTTTTGTGGACTCTCTGCTTTTCAAACTGGGCTCTGTGGCGGTAATCTTTGAGATCGTGTATCTGGCTGTGCGGATGGGTGAGAGCTGGAAGTTTTTTCAGATGTAGGATGCATAGAATATCCGCTTGACTGTGCAGGACAATAAAAAAAGAGCAGATTTTCCATTGTGGTGAGTCTTCTTCACTGGACAGGACCAGTGAAGAAGATGTCCGCAAATATGGAAGATCTGCTCTTTTTTATAAATATGTAAGTGAAATTATTTTTTCTTTTTGCAGGCACATGCAGTATAAAGTACGTCTGTGGAAGAGTTCAGCGCTGTCTCGCAGGAATCCTGGATAACACCTACGATGAAACCGACACCAACTACCTGCATGGCAACGTCGTTCGGGATTCCGAAAAGGCTGCAGGCCATCGGGATCAGAAGAAGAGAACCACCGGCAACTCCGGAAGCACCTGCCGCACTTGCAGCAGCCAGGATGCAGAGGATCAGAGCGGTCGGGAAATCTACGCTGATACCAAGGGTATGTGCAGCTGCCAGAGCCATGATGGAGATTGTGATCGCAGCACCACCCATGTTGATGGTCGCACCAAGAGGGATGGAGATGGAGTATGTATCCTCATCAAGTCCAAGGTCTTTACAGAGCTCCATGTTTACCGGAATGTTGGCAGCAGAGCTTCTTGTGAAGAATGCGGTGAGACCACTGTCTTTCAGGCAGCGAAGAACCAGCGGATATGGATTCTGGCGTGTGCAGATAAAAGTAACGATCGGATTCAGTACAAGTGCTACAAACAGCATGGTTCCAACCAGTACACAGATCAGACGGCCATAGCTTAAGAGTACGCCAAGTCCCTGCTCGGAGATGGTTGTGAAGATCAGTCCCATGATACCGAATGGAGCGAGGTTGATGATCCATCTTACTGCTGTGGAAGTTGCCTCGGAAATGTTTTCGATGACGGTCTTGGTTGTTTCACTTGCGGCCTTCAGTGCAATACCGAAGATGATAGCCCATGCGAGGATACCGATATAGTTTGCGTTCACAAGTGCGTCAACCGGGTTGGAAACAATGTTCATCAGAAGGTTTTTAAGAACCTCAGCAACACCGCTTGGCGGGGTGATGTCGGAAGTATTTGTATTCTCGGAAAAAGTCAGCATGATCGGGAACAGACGGCTGGAGATAACAGCTGCCAGTGCTGAGAGTACATTTCCCAGAAGATAAAGTACAACGACGAATTTCATGTTTGTTTTCTGGCCCTTTCCCATATGGCACAGAGAGCTCATTACCAGGAAGAACACCAGGAGCGGAGCAATTCCACGGAGAGCACCGACGAACAGGTCACCGAGAATGGAGATCACAGACGCCTGCGGAATTGCAAGTCCGAGGATGATACCAACGATCAGTCCGCAGATGATACGCTTGATCAGATTGATGCTGTTCCATTTTTGAATCAGGTTTTTCATAACTACTTTCCTCTTTCCTATTGTATGAGTGGGCATTTTACTGCTTTGAAATAGAATATTACTACTGCATCACGTAAAAGCACAATATAGCAATTATATACAATTTTGTCCGCCTTGTAAAGACAAATGTACATAATTGGAGAAAAATATGAAAAAACCCGGCGTAAGGCTGTTCTGCTTACGCCGGGTTATCGTCTTTCAGCAATAAGACTCCGACCATTAAGAGTGGAGATGAATTGCGTTCGTTATGTACGTATTTTTTTGAAGCTGATAGCAAAGAAAAGAGTTTCCGCAAATCCGGTGATCCCCCATGAGAAGATATAAAGAAGATACAGCGCGGATATCGTCTGGAAATGTGCGAACACCGTGTAGATCCAGATGATACGGAATACACAGGATCCCAGGATGACGATAACGGTGGGAGGGATACTTTTTCCGATGCCACGGGAAGCAGCGATGCTGCCATCCATAAAACAGCTGAAGGCATAGCTGAAGCCCATGATCCGGATCCTCTGCATACCTGCATCGATAACAGCCGGTTCTGTAGCAAACAGCGACAGGAACTGCCGGCCAAAGATCAGAAGCAGCCCACCCAAGATCGCGCCGGAAATAAATGCATATGTAATACTGATGCCGTAGGATTTCAGCATTCGTTTTTGGTTTCCGGCACCCCAGTTCTGACCGATGAAGCTTGCACATGCAGTATAGAAAGCAAACATGACGTTATAGATCAGGGAGTCTGCATTTGCAGCGGCGGCATTTCCGGAAACCATGACTGCATCAAAAGAGTTGACACCGGCCTGTACGAACAGATTAGCAATGGCAAAGATACCGTTTTGGAGTCCTGTAGGGATACCCAGGAGCAATACGGCTTTGCAGGCCTTGGGATGAAGGCGGATCTTTCTCAGTGATACTTTGCAGTCATCGGTTCGTCTCAGGAGATGGCTCATAACCAGAAATGCAGATACATACAGGGAGATCGCACTGGCAGTTGCCACACCTGCGGCGGCCATATGGCAGACGATAACAAAAAACAGGTTCAGAAGAACATTGATCACTCCGGCAATGGAAAGATAGATCAGTGGTCGTTTCGTATCGCCGCGGGCACTTAAAACACCGTTACCAAAATTGTATACAGCAATGGCAGGCATGCCCAGAGCGTAAATCTTCATATATAAAACAGCCTGGTCGATCAGTTCCGGCTTTGTGTTCATCATGGCCAGCATCTGTCCGGAAAACAGAAGACAGATGATACAGACCAGAAGACCTGCGATGGCACAGAGAAGAAGGGATGTATGGATCGTTTCTTCCGTGCCTTTTCTGTTTCCGGCGCCAAGTTCGTGGGCTACACGGACGTTGACACCGGCACCCATGCCGATCAGGATTCCGGTAAACAAAGTGACCAGAAGCGTTGTGGAACCCACAGCTCCAAGTGCCAGGTAGTCCGCAAACCGTCCTACAACCGCAACATCGCTTAAGTTAAAAAGAACCTCCAACACCTGGGACCCCATCAAGGGAAGGCTGAAGAGGAGGATATTTTTCCAGAGAGAACCGGAAGTCATCTCTATGGAATGAGTTTTCTTTTTTTCATTTTCACACATAAAATTACCTCATAAAAAGTATATAAAATTCCTTCATCCAGGTTATACAATACTCTGTTGAAAAAGGTTTGTAAAGAGGGGAAAACCGCGTAAAATAAATATTTTTCGGGCAGATTCTACTTGACATATCCGGTGGTTCATCATAAGCTGTTGAGAGATATGGAAAAATCGAAAAGTCTTTGAAAAAAGGGGAAAAATACACATGAATAACTGGGACAATGTACGTCTGGTACCGGAGTTTAATGAGCAGGGTGTTGCCTGCTATCGTCTTGATGGCGGAGATTATGTAAACGAGTATTATATCACTTCAGAGGCAGAGACAAGAAAGCTTCTGAACACACCGGAAGTGGTAGGATATGAGGTATATAACTGTCTGATCCCGTCTACCTGCCAGATGCTTTATTATCTGAAGGAGCAGAAGAAGGTTACCACTGCAAATATTCTTTCTATCTTAAGAGGGGCGCTGAATTATCCTCTTGAGGAAGCCTGTTATAAAGAGCATATCCGTGTTCATGATATCAGCTTTCTTTCCAGCGAGCGTGTTTTTGCGGAAGATGAGATGACAGGGCTTGAGATCAAGTACAGCAAACTGACCATGGTTCCGGACAGTACTCTGATGATCGGTGATATCATCGCAAGTGGTGAAACACTGATCCATTGTCTCCGTTATGTGACTGATTTTTACAGAGAACGTGGGACAAAACTTCGTAATATTATCATCTTTACTATTGGAGGAACCAGGGGAATCGATATTCTTGAGAACCTGACAAAAGAGATCCGCGAGTTCTGGCCGGAGTTTGAAGGATTTATCACGGTATTTTATGAAGGAATTTTTTCCACCTATCAGGATAAAGGCGTTTCCGGGATCAATCTTCCGGATGTCGATTTCTACTGGAAGGGTGGAATCGTTGCACCGGAATTTCGAAGAGAGACACTTTCCATGTGCAGCCCTCTTTTTGAAAAATGTATTATCTACGATGGCGGCGCAAGACGTTATGAGATCCATGAGCATGTAGAGGAAGTCCTGGAATTCTGGGAGGGAATCCTGGAGCGCGCGGACAAGATCGACTTCAAGGAGCTTCTGGATGAGAAACTTGGCTATCCGACACCGATTAGCTACGAAGACTGGCTGGCTCACAACCACTACCAGGAGATCCGCCCTGCCGACACCAAATGGCTCTATCGTCAGGAGCAGGGATATATTGAGAGTATGAAGAACATTACACTGAGGGAACTTGCCGAGCAGAGAATCGGGGAGTTTCGAAGTGCATTGAGGAAATACATTCTGTAACAGTTCAGAGAATAAGACGTATGTAAAGACAGACCGTAGCAAGCTTGCTTGTGTAGGGCTGCCTTTATTTACGTCTATGGGCGGGACGCCCATGAAGTCTGGGAGACGGAGCTGCGAAGCAGCGCAGAGAGAGCGAAGTGAACGGTTCCCAGACTTGCTCTGAACGTACGGAGGAGAAGAGTAGTGTGCGGAACAGACCGGAGCAAGCTTTAATGTAACGCATTCTTATAATCAGAAAATTGCACTGGGAATTGTGGCAGAAGCGAAAGCAGATTATTATGATATGTTTACAAAGTTGAAAACGGAAATAGAATCAAATTGGATTTAACGGCAAAAATAAGATAATCAAAGAAAAGGAGACGATAACATGCCATATATCAAAAACATCGAACACGAAAAAGTAGTAGATCTTGCAGGTGAAGTACAGTACATGCCGGGACAGGTGGTGAGCAAAACTCTGGCGCAGAATGAGGCGGTCAGTGTGACACTTTTTGCTTTTGAGAAAGGTGAGGAGATCGGAACTCATGATTCCAAAGGTGATGCCATGGTGACGGTTCTGGATGGTGTTGGAGAATTTACCGTAGGTGGTGTAAAACATGTCTGCAAAGCAGGCGAAGCTCTGGTAATGCCGGCAACCATTCCTCATGCAGTTTATGCGGTAGAGCGTTTTAAGATGCTTCTGACTGTTGTATTTCCAATCGAGAAATAAAACGGAATAATGAACTGGATAATTATGGATTGAACGTTGCTTTCAGTATGAACAATGGTATAATAAATGATAGCAATGAGACAGTATTTTCAGAAATATTGAAAATATAAAATACAGCAGACCAAGGAGGATCCTGTAACAATGAAAATTGGAAATGATATTTATTATGTAGGTGTAAATGACCATCAGGTAGACCTGTTTGAGGGACAGTACGTAGTACCAAACGGAATGTCCTATAACTCCTACGTGATCAAAGATGAGAAGATCGCAGTTATGGACACAGTAGATACCAACTTTACAGAAGAATGGCTGGGAAAAGTAGCAGAAGTTCTGGATGGCGCGAAACCGGATTATCTGGTAGTTCAGCATATGGAGCCGGACCACGCCGCAAATATTGAGAACTTTATGAAAGCATATCCGGATACAACCGTTGTTGCCAATACTAAAACTTTCACCATGATGGAGAACTTCTTCCGTGGAATGGACCTGGAAGGAAAGAAACATATCGTAGCCAACGGTGACAGCCTGACACTTGGAAAACATGTCCTTACTTTTGTATTTGCACCGATGGTTCACTGGCCGGAGGTTATGGTCACATATGACAGCACAGACAAAGTTCTGTTTTCCGCAGATGGATTCGGTAAATTCGGAGCCCTTGATGTGGAAGAAGACTGGGACTGCGAAGCACGCCGCTACTATATCGGAATCGTTGGAAAATACGGCCCGCAGGTACAGAAGCTTCTCAAAGCAGCTGCAACTCTGGATATTCAGACTATCTGCCCGCTTCATGGACCGATCCTTACCGAGAATCTTGGACACTACCTGGAGAAATACGATATCTGGTCTTCCTACAAGGTAGAGAGTGAAGGCGTAATGATTGCTTACACATCCGTATATGGCCATACAAAGAAAGCAGCAGAACTTCTTGCACAGAAACTGGAAGAAAAAGGCTGCCCGAAGGTTGTTGTCTGCGATCTTGCAAGAGAAGATATGGCAGAAGCAGTGGAGGACGCTTTCCGCTACGGCAAACTGGTACTGGCCAGCATTACATATAACGGAGAGGCTTTCCCGTTCATGAGAACATTCATCGAGAACCTGACAGAGCGTAATTACCAGAACCGTACCATCGGCCTCATCGAGAACGGAAGCTGGGCACCTACCGCAGCTAAAGTCATGAAAGGAATGTTCGAGAAGAGCAAAAACATTACATGGCTTGAGAATAATGTGAAGATTATGTCTTCTCTTAGTGATGAGAATGTAGCAGAGATCGATGCGATGGCAGAGGAACTCTGCAAGTAATTTCTGAATGCCAGGCATATGCAGAAGAAACTGAAGATATAACATAATAAAAAGACGTGAACCCGGATTGATAGGTCCTTTCATTTACTGAGTTGTTAATGAGAGAAATATATCAATCCATAAGGTTACGTCTTTTTTATTTACCGAGCAACAGGAAAAAATTATCTGTGCTTGTATAATTTTAGAAGATGCTACAATAGATTAAGCGGCTCGTGAAAAGGATATTTTCGTAGTTGCCGGCAGATCCTGAATTCTGACCTGAGATTAGAGAAAGGGTCATGCCACAGAATAAGTTACATTCTCTTACACCACATAAATCCATAAGCCGGAAGCGCCACATCCTTAAGCTCCAGAGTCTGGCCTGTGATGAGATCACGGAAGGTTTCTTCTTCCTGCATCCATGCAGTTTTTTCACTGTCACTGAAGTTGAAAATTCCGATAAAACGTTCATTTCCCTTCTGGCGGAGGATGCAGAGAATGCTGTCATCATGAACATCGTATGTATACACATCGCAGTCTTTGTCAAAAACAGATTCCTGGCGGCGGATCTGCTCCATGCGACTCAGTGTCTGGAAGATCTGGCCCTCAACAGAAGTTTTTGATTTCCGTTTTTTCGCGAGATCCCACTGGAAAGCACCGCGGTGGATATAGCGGGAATCCGCTGCTTTATCCGGATCATCTTTATAGGAATAATCATTGAGACGGCCAACTTCATCGGAACTGTAAAGCATTGGGATTCCGGACTGAGTAAGCATATATGCGTGAAGCATCAGATCTTCACGGATACCTCTTTCCAGCTTCTCATCATTTTTTTCAAAAAGTGCAGCCTCGATTCCACACATGGAAGCAGTGGTTCCGCAGAAACGGGCATCCTGAGTTACCGGGTCATCGTTATAAAGCTCTCCGCGGCTGTCGCTTCCCGGATGTTTTCCTGTGAAGAAATCGTTGAGGTAACGCTTGTGGGCCGGCTCGTCCATGCCCCAGTCTTTCAGAGTGGCGAAATCCAGTCCCCAGCCAATGTCATCATGGCAGCGGAGATAATTCAGGAAAGTATACTGCTTCGGAAGGCTGTTCACAATATCCATCTGTTTTTTCAGAAGGCGGATATCACGGGTGGCAATGCTGTTCCAGGTTGTAGCCATTGTTGTTACATTGTAAAGCATATGGCATTCCGGTTTCTCCACGGTTCCAAAGTACGGAACAACTTTTTCCGGTTCCATAACAACCTCCCCCAGAAGAACAACACTGGGGCAGACGATCTCAGCGATCATACGCATCATACGGACGATGGTGTGAACCTGTTTCAGGTTACGGCAAGGAGTTCCCAGCTCTTTCCAGATATACGGAACCGCGTCAATACGGATCACATCCATTCCCTGGTTTGCAAGGAAGAGGAAGTTGTACATCATCTCATTGAAAACACGGGGATTTCCGTAGTTCAGATCCCACTGATAAGGATAAAAAGTAGTCATGACATAATGACCGATATCCGGAAGCCAGGTAAAGTTTCCGGGAGCAGTGGTAGGGAATACCTGCGGTACGGTCTTTTCGTATTCGTCCGGAATCTCGCGGTTGTTGTAAAAGAAGTAACGGCTCATATATTCTCCGTCACCCTGGCGTGCTTTTTTTGCCCACTCGTGATCTTCAGAAGTGTGGTTCATAACAAAATCCATACACAGGTTCATTCCGTTTTTGTGGCATTTGTCAGCAAGGGCGGAAAGATCTTCCATGGTACCAAGATCCGGGCGGACTTTGCGGAAATCCGCAACTGCGTAACCACCGTCGGAACGGCCTTTCGGGGTATCCAGGAAAGGCATCAGATGAAGACAGTTCACGTTGCATTCTTTCAGATATGGAAGTTTTGCGGAAACTCCTTTAATGTTGCCGGCAAAGTTGTCAATATAGAGCATCATGCCAAGCATATCTTTCTGGCGGAACCAGTCCGGATTTTTTTCTCTTTCGAGATCACGGTTTTTAAGAGCCCGGCGGCGTGCTGTAAAATACTGGTACATCTGATCGCAGAGTTCTGCAAACATATCGCCATTGTGATAAAGCTCTGTGTACAGCCATCGAAGCTCGTCGTGATGATGGTTTAAACGTTCCTGAAAAATTTCCTGATCTTTTTTCATGATTTCCTCCCTGAATAGATATTTATAGATGTCGGGAAACCTGTAAAATATTTCCCGGCGGTAATGGTTATCTGACATTTTTCCACAGAATTATAGCATGAAGTTTCCAGTACATGAATATACGGGTTGTTATGGAATATGGAAAAATGTTGTAAGTATTTTCAGTCTCCTGTTGTCTGCCGTCGTATCAGAACAGGAGTGATCTTTTTGTGGATCGGTTTTTGAAGCGGTGCCGGTTTTCTTTTCTTCATTTCGTTCATCTGTTCCACAAGCAGTTCCATGGTAGTCTGTGCGATCACATCAATCTGCTGTCCAATAGTAGTGATCGGGATGATGGACTCCGCAGCAATGGGTGAATTATCGAATCCGATGATCTGATATTCATCCGGCAGACAGTTGTATTTCTGGAAGATCAGATTGAGAAATATATTTGCGTAAGTATCATTGGATAAAAATATGCCTTTTTTCTGACCGGAATATTTACTGTCAATATCCTGAAAGATCACACGCATCTGTTCAAAAAGCTCCTGATAGGAATCACCGGAAACATTAAGGTTCAGTTCATAAGGAACATGATATTCCCGGCATGTTTCCTCAAAGGCACGGATACGGTCATAAGCCGGAATATTCTCAGGTACATGGACATTGATGTGGATTAGTACATCACACTGATTACGTATCAGCAGAGAAGTAGCCTGCATGCTGCCCATGTAATTGTCTGTTGTAACGCTGCATATATGTTCTGCTTCACGTTCAATGGCGATCACAGGAATATTATAGGAAGCCAGTTTTTCAGAGGAAAGAGTATGGCTGAGAACAATAAGTCCTTCAATCTTATAAGCCATCAGCTCGTCCAGATACTGCATTTCTTTCTCTGGGCCGCCATCACTGACAAAAACCAGAAATTTGTAATGATAATCGGAGTAACTTCGAAGAAGCTGTGTCAGCATTTCGGAATAATAATGAAGATAAAGGTTTGGGACAATGATCCCTACAAATTCGCTTTTTCCATTGGCAAGAACCCTGGCAAGCTTGTTTTTTCTGTAGCCGAGCTCATCAAGGGCTTTTGCGATCTTTTCCTGATTTTCCAGGGTCAGAGAATCCGGATGATTGAAATATCTGGAGATCGTAGTCTTGGAAAAACCAGTGTATTCTGCAATATCGGCAAATGTTACCTGCTTTTTAGCCATAAAAAAATATTCTCCTTTTAACAGCAGAAAGTTATGATACGGAATGCAGATGTGATCATATAAGAGAAATCTGCAGACCGTACAAGATAATTGGATTGATGTAATTAAGTATAACAATACAGACGTTAAATAGCAATAAAAAAATAACCAGTTAAGTTACCGGTAACTTTTCTTGAATAAATTAACAAAAAAGGTTGACAGAAGCTATGTCATATAGTAGTATCAAATTATAAAGTAACCGGTTACTTTACCGGTTACTAAACAAGAACGAAAGAACAAAAACGGGAGGAAAAGAGAATGAAAAAAGGTTCTGCGAAAGCTGTTCCGGCAGGAAAAAGAACTGCTGCAGAAAAGCTTCAGTATGTGAAAAAGAACTGGCAGCTGTATGTGTTTTTTCTGCTGCCTGCACTTCTTCTGACGATCATCTTCAAATACGTGCCCATGGGTGGCGTACTGATCGCTTTTGAGGATTACAATGTCATTGATGGTGTATTTGGAAGCAAATGGGTAGGACTGGAATACTTCCGGAGATTTCTGGCATCACCGGATTTTATGAATTATCTTGTGAACACTTTGAAGCTGAGTATTTACGGACTGCTGTGGGGATTTCCGATTCCGATCATCCTGGCACTTCTTCTGAATCAGATCCGGAGAGCCGGGATCAGGAAAAAAATTCAGCTTCTGATCTATGCGCCGAATTTTATTTCCGTTATCGTACTCTGTGGTATGGTTCGTATGTTTCTTTCACCGGTAGGTCCGCTGAATAAACTGATCGGTTCCGATGCCAACTGGATGACTATGCCGGCAGCATTTCGTACCATTTACATAGCCAGCGGAATCTGGCAGACAGCCGGATGGGCATCCATTATGTATACTGCAGCACTTGCCAATGCAAGTAAGGATCTGGAAGAGGCAGCAGTGGTGGATGGAGCAAATATCCTGCAGCAGATCTGGTATGTACAGCTTCCGGCTATTAAAAACATCATTGTGATCCAGTTTATCCTTCAGGCCGGAAATATTATGAGCATTGGTTTTGAAAAAGCATATGCACTGCAGACAGATATGAACCTTCCTGCATCTGAGATTCTTTCTACTTATGTATACAGAATCGGTCTTCTGAATGGAGACTATGGATATTCTACAGCAGTGGGGCTGTTTAATTCAGTGATCAATGTAATTCTTTTGATCTTTGTAAACTGGGTAGTCAAGAAACTGAATGACGGAGAGGGATTATAGGAGGTGCTGTTATGGCAAAAGCAAAGAAAAAGAAATATTCGGCATCTGACAAAGCCATTTTAGGAATCGGATACGTACTTCTGGGTGCATTTGTACTTTCCATTCTGGTTCCGCTTTTATATGTTGTGATCGCATCCTTTATGGATCCGAATGTGCTGAACAGCCAGGGGATCAGCTTTGATGTGCGGAAGTGGACGATCGATGCGTACCGCAGAGTTCTTGAAAATAATATGATCTGGAGAGGCTTTGCAAACTCATTTTTTTATTCCCTGGTGTTTACCATTATTTCAGTTCTGGTAACTCTGCTGGCAGCATATCCAATGTCCAAGAAAGAATTTGTGGGAAGAAATTTCTTCAATGTTATTTTTCTCATTACCATGTTTTTCGGTGGAGGAATGATCCCGACTTTTATCCTGATCAATCAGTTGCATCTGGTAAATACAATCTGGGCAATCCTGCTTCCGGGTGCGTTTAATGTCTGGAACATGATCCTTGCCAGAACCTATTATCAGTCTATCCCCAAGGAACTCAGAGAGGCATCTGCCATTGACGGTGCCACGGAAATCGAGCATTTTTTCAAGATTATGATGCCGGTATGCAAACCGATCATCGCAGTGCTTGCACTGTGGTCCTTTGTAGGAATGTGGAACAGTTATTTTGACGCTATGATTTATTTGAATGATGCGAAACTGCAGCCATTGCAGCTGGTACTTCGTTCCATCCTTGTACAGAATACACCGCAGCCCGGAATGATCGCAGATATCCAGAGTACTGCACAGATGGCAAAGGTAGCGGAACTTCTGAAATATGCTACGATCATTGTATCAAGTTTACCGCTTCTGATCATGTATCCATTCTTCCAGAAATATTTTGACCAGGGCATTATGGTTGGTTCTGTAAAAGGCTGATGACAGGAGGTTGATAATGATGAAAAAAAGAATGAAGGCATTATTGGCAATCGGGCTTTCTGCAATTATAATGGTATGCAGTGCCGGATGTGGAAACGGAAAAGAACACATGAAAGCAGAAACAGATCCGGATATCCCGGTGGAAGATGTGTCCTTTCCTCTGAAAGAAAAAGCAGAGCTGTCTTTTATTACCAGTGCACCTGCAACATCTACACAGGAACCTAATGAAAGAACGATTTTTAAAAGACTGGAAAAGCAGACTAATGTCCACATTGACTGGACCTGTTTTGTATCGGATCAGTTTGATGATAAAAAAAATCTGGCGCTGGCACAGTTCGGAAATCTTCCGGATGGACTTTTTAACGCAGGGATGAGTGATTATGATCTTCTTCGTTATGCCAAACAGGGAATCATTATTCCGGTAGAAAATCTCATTGATAAATACATGCCGAATCTTAAGGCTGTATTTGAAAAATACCCGGAATACAGAACAATGTGTACAGCACCGGACGGACATATTTATTCTTTCCCATGGATCGAGCAGCTTGGTGCGGGGAAAGAAGCCATTCAGGCAATTGGAGATATTCCCTACATTAATAAAAAATGGCTGGATTATCTGAAGCTGGACGTTCCGACTACAACTGAGGAACTGGAACAGGTTCTGGTCGCTTTCCGCGACAATGCAGATAAACTGGAAAAGAAATTCAACATTGAGGGTGGTGTGATCCCGATGTCCTTTATCATCAATAATGGTGATCAGGATCCTGCAATTCTCATCAACGGATTCGGAGAAGGATATGGTGACACCGGTGATCATTTTGCAGTAAAAGATGATGGAACCGTTATTTATACAACTGTACAGGAAGGCTATAAAGAAGGTATTCAGTGGCTCCATCAGCTGGTAGAAGAAAAGCTGGTGGATCCGGAGGCTTTTACCCAGGAATGGTCAACTTATGTTGCAAAAGGTAAGAACCACAGATATGGTCTGTGTTTCACCTGGGATATTGCAAATATTGATAACAATGAAGATTATGTAATGCTCCCGGCGCTGGCCGGTCCGGATGGTCTTGTAAATATCACAAGACAGAATAACAGTGAAACCAGTGGCTTTGACAGAGGACGTTGCGTTCTGACTACAAGCTGTCGGAATACGGCACTGGCAGCAGCATGGATCGATCAGATGTATGCACCGATCCAGTCTCCGCAGAATAACTGGGGTACTTACGGGGAAAAAGATTCATTTAATATCTTTGAGATGTCCGAGAATGCAGAAGGTGGTCAGATGCTGAAACATATGGATCTGGGAGATGCATCTCCGGTAGAGGTTCGTGAAGCACAGTCTGTAAACGGACCGTTGGCAATACTTAACGAGTATTACGATGTATATGTAACAGAGCCGGCAGATGCAAAATGGCGTCTCGACAATATGCATGAAACATATCTTAAGGATATGAACAGTAAATATGTGTATCCGAATGTATTTATGAGTATTGATGATACCAATAAGGTATCTCAGTACGACACAGATATCAAGAAGTATGCGGAACAGAAAAAAGCAGACTGGATCCTGAATGGCGGCATCGATAAAGAATGGGATTCCTATCTGAAAAAGATGGAGCAGTATGGACTGTCTGATTATCTGGCAATCAAACAGAAATATTTTGACCAGTATCAGAAGTCTCTTAGTGAGACAGAGAAATAAAAACAGAAAAAGATACCGGTCAGAAACATAAAAAAGAAAGAGAGAGCAGAGTATGAGTGAAAAACTTGAAAAAGCACGTCTTTATGAAATAGAGGAAGCAAAAAATATCCCGCAGGAAGAGAAACCGGCCTTTCATGTATCTGCACCGGTTGGCTGGATCAATGATCCCAATGGATTTTCTGTTTTTAAAGGAAAGGTACATCTTTTTTACCAGTATCATCCTTACAGCCGTGACTGGGGCCCTATGCACTGGGGCCACAGTGTGACGGAGGATATGATCAGATGGGAGCAGCTTCCTGCAGCGCTTGCACCGGATCAGGAATATGATCGAGAGGGATGCTTTTCCGGAAGTGCTATTGAAGCGGATGGAAAACAGGCTTTGATCTACACAGGAGTTACAACAGAAAAGCTGCCTGATGGAAAAGAAGAAGTCCGGCAGAATCAGTGCCTTGCCTGGGGTGACGGAAAAGATTATGTAAAGGCAGAGAAAAATCCGATAGTCACCGGGGATATGCTTCCGGAGAAATGCAGCAGAGTTGATTTCCGCGATCCGAAGATATGGGAAGATAACGGAATATACTATATGCTCGTAGGATGCCGCAGCGAAGAAATTCCTGGACAGGTAGTTCTGTTTTCCAGTAAAGATCTGAAAGAATGGAAATTTGAAACAATTCTTGCGGAGAACTCCACAGGAGAAATCGGTGTTATGTGGGAATGCCCCGATTTCTTTCCGCTCGGGGATAAACATGTGCTGATCTGTTCTCCGCAGCATATGCGGGCAAAAGGGTATGAGTTTCATAATGGACATAATTCCCTATATTTTACGGGAGATTATGACAGCGAAAAACATACATTTGAAAAAGACGCACCGGTAAGTCTGGACTACGGACTTGATTTTTATGCGCCGCAGACAACCCTTCTTCCAGATGGAAGAAGAGTGATGATCGCCTGGATGAAATCCTGGGATAGCTGTGTGATCAAGGAAAAGCAGAGATGGCAGGGAATGATGACTCTTCCGAGAGAGCTGGAATATCGTGACGGAAAGATCTGGCAGAAGCCGGTCCGAGAAATTGAGAATTATCGGAAAAACCGTTGCTGTTATGAGAATGTAAAAGTGGGTGAGAGCTTAAGCCTTGAAGGCGTCCGTGGCCGAATGATCGATCTGACTGTGGAACTGCAGAACGCAGATGGCATCATGGATGGAAGCAGGAACTCCGGAAATCCAAATCAGGAAGCATTGGATGTGTACAATGAGTTCCGGATCGAGCTTGCACGCAATGAAGAATATACAACGGTCTTTACCTATGATCGAAAAAGACAGATACTGGAGATCGACAGAACCTGGAGCGGGGTGCAGCGTGATGTTGTATGTACAAGAAAGCTCCAGATCACAGATGACAGACAAAATCTGAAGCTGCGTTTTATCCTGGATCGAAGCTCCATAGAGCTTTTTATCAATGATGGAAGCAAAACTGCGACTACCGTGATCCCAACACCAGTGGAAGCAGATGAGATCCTGTTTCACAGTGACGGAAATGCTGTGATCCAGGTTGAGAAATATGATATTGTGTTGTAGAAGCCTCTCAAATATTGACAATTTCTCTATTTTTGTATAACATAGGGGAAGTTGCTTACGCCGGATCAGGAGTTATTCGTATCTCCTGATCCGGCATATATTTACAGGAGAGGAACACAGGAATGTTTTATCAGTTAAAAATCACAAGAAAAGGAACGAAACCGCCGGTATGGAGACGTTGTACTGTTGCGGCTGACGTTACATTTGCAAATATGGCAGCCATGCTTGAAAAACTGGTTCAGTATCCGGCAGGCAGCCTATATGAGATTGAATTTTTTCAGAAAAAAGTACAGATCCGTGAGAACGGTGACGGAGAAGCGAAGAATAATTTCACATTATTAAATGCAGGCGAGACAGAGACTGCAGAGCTTATGGATTCCGAGAAATGGTTTACCTTCCGTCAGTATGGCGCGGATAAGGAAGCTCCGGAATACAGAGTTGATATTGAGAAGAAAGACGAGGGAACAGCAGAAGCTCCTTCTATTGTAAAAGAAGTAAAGGGTGAGGATGATCCGTACTGGACAGAGGCACCGGAGCTGGGATGCACTGCAGCAGTTGAGACAGAGGCGGAAACAGCCAAAGCATCGGAAGACATTGCTGCAACAGTAGCAGCAGTAGAGGCAGCAGCCAGAGCTGCAAAAGCAGATGAGGCAGCCACAGGCAGCAGAAGAAATCCTACAGTAAAAGATTTCCTCATGTCCTATCGTAAAGAAGACCTTCTCAGCATTGCAGGTGAGCTTGGACTTCACTGCAGGGGAATGGAGCAGGAAGAGATCGCCGCAAAGGTTGCCGCAGAGGTTCTTAAACCGGAGGTTATGAAAGCAAGCTTCCTCGTAGCAGACGATCAGGAAGTACTGGCTTTTGAGGCGGCTATTCAGAGAAAATGCTTCCATGTTGCAGAGGATGAGTGGAATACATTAGAGTGGCTGAACGATATGGGCTACCTTGTTTCCTACAGTGATGATTACGCAGAAGTTCCGGCAGAGGTTGCAGCTGTTTACGACCAGATCAATACACCGGAATTCCGGACACTTCGCAGCCAGGTAAACTGGCTGAAGGATTGCCTTATTATGGTAAGCTATCTGTATGTATCTGCACCGGCAAAGACCGTATATGAGATGTTTAAGCAGAGAAAAGGCTTTGACATCGGATATGACAGCTTCATCGAGCTGTATCATACCATTCCGGAGAAGGCCTGTATCTGTGAGCTTGCGGGGGATCAGCTGATCCTGAAATCCGCACTGGTCAATAACATCTACAAGGATATCGAGAGACGTCAGGGTGGACGGAAATTCTATATTCCGTCTGTAGATGAGATCCTGGATTATTCCGAAAACGGGTATCCGACAAAATCTGCTTCTTACCAGAGACTGGGCAGATTCCTGCTGGATGAGATGAAGGTTTCCGATGCAGTGAAGGATCAGGTACTGTTCTTTATTTACAAAGAATGCTCCATGGATGGCAGAATGTCAGCGATCATGGAAAACCTGAACCAGAAGGGGATCCAGTTTAACGATGAGCAGCTTGAGAAATTTACAAAGCTGATCATGGAGGCAAACAATAACACAAGAATGCTGGAATTCCGCGGTTACACACCGAATGAGATCTCAGGAGCAGTATGGCCGTTTGCCACAGGCAAGCCGCACACTGCAATGCCGAACAGCTTTGTGCCGACAGCAATGCCGATGCAGCCGGCATCTGCAAGAAAAATCTACCCGAACGATCCGTGTCCGTGCGGAAGCGGTAAGAAATATAAGAAGTGCTGCGGAAGAAGATAATTCTGCAGAAAATTTACCGTAATTCCGGAGCTGAAAGTTCCCATAGATCGTTGCGGAGCGACTGCGCTCATGAGTGAGCAGCGAACGCGGATGATCTGGTCCGATTTATCGTTTGATGCAGTATCTCCGGAAATACCATACAAATTAATATAAGACAGTTCGTTTGTACCATCCTGTCTATAAATAAAACCAGGGCTGAAGAAGATGTGAGAATCAGGGCAGACTCGTGGCGGGTCTGCCCTTTTTTTACTTTAACTGGATCAAGGCCGGGAATCCCGGCTTTTTTTATTTATGGAAATATTCGGGTGGTGTGACAGATCCAGAAGGAGGAAAAATTTATGTATCAGTTAAAAACAGAAGCAGATTTCGATTCGGCACACTTTCTGTCCGGTTACACCGGCAAATGTTCCAACATCCATGGTCATCGCTGGCATGTGGAGATTGAGATCGAAAGCCGGAAGCTGGAGAAAAACGGTCAGGGGCGAGGGATGCTGGTAGACTTCGGAGATCTGAAAAAGGATCTTCGGGAGCTGGCAGATTCCATGGATCACACGCTGATCTATGAAGAAAATACATTACGTCCGAAAACGCTGGAAGCACTGGATGAGGAAGGCTTTCATCTGGTGAAGGTTCCCTTTCGCCCTACAGCAGAGAATTTTTCAGAATATTTTTTCAGAAAAATGGAAGAAAAGGGCTATCCTGTAAAAAGAGCTGTTGTTTACGAAACACCAAATAACTGTGCAGCTTACCGGGAAACGGAAGAAGAAACGGAGGCGGTATGGCTATGAGTACCTATCAGGTTGTAGAGAAATTTGTCAGCATCAACGGAGAGGGCAGACGGGCAGGAGAGCTTGCCGCTTTTATCCGGTTTAAGGGCTGCAATCTTCAGTGCAGCTATTGTGATACCAGCTGGGCAAATGAGCCGGGATGTGAGAGTGAAAGGCTGACAGAAGAAGAGATCCTTTCCTGGATCCGTGAAACAGGCGTAAAAAATGTGACACTTACAGGCGGGGAACCACTTTTACGGAAAGGCATGGAGGAGCTGATCGAGGCAATCCTGGAGGATCCATTCCGGCGGGTGGAGATTGAGACCAATGGAAGCGTAGATCTGAAGCCTTATCATATATTAAAAAAACGTCCGTCCTTTACCATGGATTATAAAGCACCGGACAGCGGCATGGAAAAAGAGATGCTCCTTTCCAATCTGGAGCTTCTGGGCAGTGAGGATACGCTGAAATTCGTGGTCAGCAGCCGCAGAGATATGGAAAAAGCTCTGGAAATCCTGGAAAAGTACAGGCTGGTCGGAAAAACGGCAGTTTATTTCAGCCCTGTTTTCGGCAGGATCCAGCCGGTGGAGATCGTGGATTTCCTTATGGAAAAAAAGCTCAACGATGTAAAGCTTCAGATCCAGCTTCATAAGGTGATCTGGGACCCGCAGAAACGGGGAGTATGACAGGAAAACATATCACAATATAACAAGAAATACCGCAGAAAAGGAGAACGCTATGAAAGCACTTGTACTTGCAAGCGGCGGTGTGGATTCCACCACCTGCCTGGGGCTTGCCGTAAACAAATATGGAAAAGAGAATGTAATTGCATTAACAGTAGCTTACGGACAGAAGCACACAAAAGAAATTGAGGCTGCCAGAAAAACAGCAGAATATTACGGAGTGGAGCATCTTTATCTGGATCTGGAGCCGATCTTCCGGTACAGTGACTGCTCGCTGCTGAAGCATTCAGACAGAGAGATCCCGCACGAAAGCTATGCAGAGCAGCTGAAGGAAACCGATGGCTCACCGGTTTCAACCTATGTGCCGTTCCGAAACGGATTATTTCTTTCCTCGGCAGCAAGTATTGCGCTGTCAAAAAACTGCAGTGTGATCTATTACGGAGCACATGCGGATGATGCAGCCGGAAATGCATATCCGGACTGCAGCAGTGCGTTTCACAATGCGATCAACGAGGCGATCTATCAGGGAAGCGGCGGCCAGCTGAAGGTTGAGGCGCCTTTTGTCAGCTACACAAAGGCAGAGGTCGTAAAAACCGGCCTGGAGCTGAATGTTCCTTATGAACTGACCTGGAGCTGTTACGAAGGCGGCGAAAAGCCCTGCGGTGTGTGCGGAACCTGTATTGACAGAGCAGAGGCATTCCGGCTCAATGGAGTGAAGGACCCGGCACTTGACAGATAGATCGGATCATAAATATCCGCCCGACTATAGAAAGGAAAAAATATGAGCAGAGAAAACCTGGAAAAAGAAGGGATCACCCTTCTCGGAAATCAGAAAGTAAAATATCCGGACAATTATGCTCCGGAGGTACTGGAAACATTTTTGAATAAGCACCCGGACAACGATTATTTTGTAAAATTTAACTGCCCGGAATTTACAAGCCTTTGTCCCATTACCGGACAGCCGGATTTTGCAACGATCACGATATCCTACGTACCCGGTGAAAAAATGGTGGAGAGCAAATCTCTGAAGCTGTACCTTTTCAGCTTCCGCAATCACGGAGATTTTCATGAGGATTGCGTGAACATCATTATGAAGGATCTGATCCGGCTTATGGACCCGAAATACATTGAGGTCTGGGGAAAATTTACGCCGAGAGGCGGCATTTCCATTGATCCATACTGCAATTACGGAAAGACCGGAACCAGATGGGAGGAGATTGCCTGGAAACGTCTGACAGAGCATGACATGTACCCTGAAAAGATCGATAACCGGTAGAAAAACAAAAAGTCCCTGTTTTCACTGCGAAAAGCAATGAAAGCAGGGGCTTTTTGTTTAGGTGTGCCTGACCGCGCAGGTTTATCTTTATGACAGCCGGATGCACTCCGATTCTGTGCCAAACAGATCAGCGATCACATCGTGCACGGTTTCGATCTTATCTGCCATATAAGCCTTTGCTCCGCAGAACAGCAGGCCGTTTTCCACGTCGCCCTTTACGGCGGCGATCAGCTTGTCTGTAATGCAGTAAGGGATCTCGCCGGGAGAACATTTGGCAAGGCAGCGGTGGCAGGGACTGTGCGGGATTTTTTCACCGGCCATGACGTGCTGCATGAAGGAGTTCATAATGGCACGTCCCGGCATACCTACCGGACTTTTTACAATGGCAATGTCGTCCTTTGCGGCGTGGATCAGGGATTCTTTCAGCCGGATGTCTGCGTCACATTCTTCCGTTGGGATAAAACGGGTGGCGACCTGAACGCCGTCCACACCAAGATCAAGGACATGCTTTACATCCTCGTGCGTGGCGATGCCGCCGGCAGCTACTACAGGGATTTCCGTGCCGAATTTTGCGGCATAGCTTTTTACAGTCTGGACGATCTTTCGGATCTCATTGTCGTAGGCTTCCGGTGTATAGGAATCCAGCTCTTCCTTGTGGAAGCCCAGATGACCGCCTGCCTGGGGACCTTCGATCACCACAAGGTCTGCAGTGCGCTTGTACTTTCTTTCCCAGTATTTCAGGATAACCTTTGCAGATTTGTCCGTTGAGACAATGGGGGCGATCTTTGTTTTGCTTCCGCTGACAAGAGCAGGGAGCTCTGTAGGAAGTCCTGCACCGGAGATGATCAGGTCAGCGCCGGCATGGACAGCGGCTTTTACATGAGATGCGTACTCCTTCAGTGCAACCATGATGTTGTAGCCGATGATACCGTCAGGAGAAATCCTGCGTGCTTTTTTCATCTCGGACAGGATAGCCCGCTGGTTGGCTTCTTCGGTATTCCGGTCGAAATCCTTTTCCCGGTAGCCGATCTGAGCGGTGGAAATGATTCCGATCCCGCCTTCCTTTGCAACGGTGCCTGCCAGACGGCCAAGGCTGATGCCAACGCCCATTCCACCCTGGATCAGGGGAAATCTTGTAAGTTTATCACCGATTTTAAAATTCTTCATAATGATCAGATCCTCACATTCATTTGCGTTCTTTAAATGATTTTAATATAAAATAGTTTTATCATCAAAGTATATCATAACAGGGAAATTTGTCAATGTATATGTAGGAAGGTTGAATCAGGGAGATGTGATGATTTGTCGGTATAGCTTTTCGGAATAAGAAAAGGGTGAGCTGACAGCATTATGCTGAGTAGTTTCACCCTTTTTATGTGTGATGAAATTTTAAACTGTAAAGCAGTAGACAGTGGTCGAAATCCCTCTGACAAAATCAGAACTTAAACAGATTCAGTCCGATATCCTCGCTGAACTCACGACCGATCTCTCCGTCGATCACCTGGATCTGGATCTCGGCGGTAGCACTGATGATGGCACGGTTCAGATGACCGCCGTGTACAAGGCCTTCTTCGTCACCGGCTGCGATGTGGAGATGAAGATAAACTTCGCCGTCTTTACGGGTAACGGTACCGGTAAGAGAAACAATCTCATAAGCTCCCTGAAACTGAATAGAGTGGTATTCCTTTGTTACGGTGTTGTATACGCCAGCAGTGAAATCATTGATGGCGCCAAGGCCTGTGACCTGTGCAAGGCGGATGTTCTCTTTCTCTGCAACCTTGCCGATCTCCTCCAGGATCTCTTCCTTCGGATCAAGTCGAAGATAGATCGTGTTTCCAAAATGTCTGTATTCCATGATAAAAAACCTCCCTGTAAATTTTTTGATTTTCCTATTGTCTGAGTATGATTCCAGTATAATACATTCCTGTTTTTATTCAATAGTTACATTGATCAGATTACAGCACTTCCGGAAATTACTGCATCATGCCCTGTCCAATTTTTTCGTAGAGTATATTGCAGATAATTTCGAGAAAAACTGAGAAGAGACATACTTGAAAATAAGTATATCTACCAGAAACTAATCATAAACAGCCAGAAATTAAGAATTGTACACATTGGCTGACCGGGGTACAATATAAGCAATTCAAAAAACAATTAAACGAAATGCAAAGGCGCATTTGTTGTAGAAATACAGCGAATGTGCCTGTTTTTTTACCTGAATGAACGCAGGATGCAGATGCAGATCGCGGGATGATTTTCAGAAAGAGAGGGCATGTATTATGGCAAAGAGTGAACAGGTAATCAAAGATCTTGACAGAGTGATCGGACTGATCAATACAGATATGAAAGATATTCCTGCTGAGGAGAAAAAACAGATGGTGGCAGATACCATCGATCATTTTGACAACTACGTAAGCCCGGGCTGGCTGAAATACCGTAAATCCGTTTCTTCTGACTCTGAGCAGGGTGCGGTTCTTGAGTGGCAGGATGAAGGTGCTTACTGCTACGGATTAAATGGAGAAAAATTCATCGACTGTCTTGGTGGATTTGGTATTTATACCTGTGGCCACAGAAATCCGGAGATCCTGAAAACTGTTAAAGCACAGTTGGATCATCAGGCACTTCATTCACAGGAGCTTCTTGATCCGCTTCGTGGATATCTGGCAAAAGCTCTTGCAGATATCACTCCTGGTGATCTGCAGTACTGTTTTTTCACAAATGGTGGTGCGGAGGCTGTTGAGATGGCTCTGAAGCTTGCACGTATCGCAACTGGCGGAAGATGGTTCATCTCCACAGTCGGCGCTTTCCATGGAAAGAGTATGGGTGCTATCTCCATGGGTGGTAAGAGTACATACCGTACTCCTTATATCCCAATGGTACAGCAGGTACAGCACGTACAGTACGGTGTTGCAGATGATGTAAGAAAAGCGATCAAGAACCTTCAGGCTGTTGGTGAGAAGGTTGCCGGTGTGATCCTTGAGCCGATTCAGGGTGAAGCTGGTGTTATCGTTCCTCCGGCAGGATACCTTCAGGAGGTTCGTGAGATCTGCGATGAGACAGGCGTAGCACTGATCTTTGACGAGATCCAGACTGGTATGGGCCGTACCGGTACAATGTGGAGATGTGAAGCAGAGGGTGTTACACCGGATATCATGACCTATGGTAAAGCTTTCGGCGGTGGTATCATGCCGATCACTGGTATCATCTGCAAACCGAAGATGTGGGTTCAGGATCTGATCGACAACCCATGGCTGCTTGGCTCCCCGACATTCGGAGGAAACCCGGTATGCTGTGCGGCAGCTATCGCAACGATCAAATATATGCTTGAAAATGATATCCCGGGTGTCTGCAAACGGAAAGGTGAGATCCTGAAAGCTGGACTTCAGAGTCTTGCGGAAAAATATCCGGAGATCATTCAGGAGGTTCGTGGTACAGGTCTTATGCTTGCCGTTGAGTTCCATACCTGCGAACTTGGCTATGAGACTGCAAAAGGTCTGTTTGCAAGACGTGTCATGACAGCCGGTACTCTTGTTAATGCAAAAACAATCCGTTTCGAGCCTACAGCTGTTATTTCCGAGCAGGATATCAAGGACGTTATCTCCAGAATGGATGAGGCTCTTGCCGATACAAAGAAAGCACTTAATGTATAAAAGACAGAGGGATTTTTTACTGAATTAAGTAAGTCCCCTGCGGGATTGTGAAGGCAATAAGCAGTGGGCAGAGATTTGCCAGAATGTTTCTGTACGGGAAGGCATCGGTTTAACTGAGATGATGCCTTTTCGGAGATTTTTCCGAAAGGGATGATATTATAAGATGAGTTTATGCAGAATTGAAGTTATCACAAGCCTTGCGAAATTTTCCAGCCTGAAGTCTGCGCTCAGCAAAGCCGGTGTCAGGGGTATGACGGTTATGCAGGTGCTTGGCTGTGGCGTGGAAAAAGGTACCCGTGAGTACGAAGTGGATGAAAACTATGAGATGGAGCTTCTTCCGAAGCAGCAGATCAGTGTTGTGGTAAAAAAGGAGCAGGTGGATAAGATCGTGGATGTGATCAAACACGAGCTTTATACCGGTCATATCGGTGATGGTAAGATTTTTATCTATGATATCGACAATGTGATCCGCGTGCGTACTGGTGATGAAGGGGCAGATGCTTTATAGATGATGGATTGCGGATCATGGAATGATGGTCTGTATTATAGAGCAGGCGAGGGTGTCCGCGGATAAAGCGGAACCTCGCCTGTTTTTGTGTTGGATATTTTTTATGACTTATATTTGGTTTGCATAATGCAAATGTCCATTTCATTATGGGGAGGTGCCTGGGATTATGAGTGAAGATAAGAAATTAGGATTGGGGAGTGTTGTATCTATATCAGTAGGGCTGGTCATTGCTACAAGCTGTCTGGTTTCTCTTGGACAGGGTGCAGGTACAGTTGGCGTTGTGTTCATTTTTTCTATGATTATTGCCTGCCTTTTGAATATGACTACTGTGGCTTCACTTTCGGAGCTGAATGCGATTATGCCGAATACGACGGGTGGTCTGGCACAGTATACTCTGGCGTGCCTTGGGCCTTTTCCTACATTGATCTCCATGGTTGGTGGGTATCTGCTCTGTAATATTCTGTCATCTGGTGTGGAGGCTTCGATTTTTTCCTATGCGATGGCGCAGACGATCAAGCTACCGATTCCCAGCATTGCGTATACGTTGGTAATGACGATCGTGATCATGATCGCGAACCTTCGTGGCGTGGATATGTTTGCCAAGATCCAGGATCTGGTTGCGTTTCTTTTGGTTGGTTCTATGATCATTATGGGACTGATCGGTATGTTTAAGCTGGGTACGGGACAGGTGGTTTCTCAGCCGTATGCTATGGCTACGAAGCCTTCGGAGCTGTTTTCTGCTACGGCTACAGCATTCTGGCTGTTTATCGGGGCGGAGTATGTGATTCCGGTTTCCAAGAGTGTTAAGAATGCGAAGAGGAATGTTCCTCTTGGTATGATCATTGGTCTTGCG
>NZ_JBWLUR010000006.1:1107500-1236691 GCF_056504095.1 Blautia sp. HA9023
GGAGGTAGAGCACTGAATTTCCTAGGGGGCGTCAAAGCCTACCGAAGAATATCAAACTCCGAATGCCGTGTAGATATCACCGGGAGTCAGACTGCACGAGATAAGTTGGGCGGTCAAAAGGGAAAGAGCCCAGACCTACAGTTAAGGTCCCAAAGTGCGCGTTAAGTGGAAAAGGATGTGGGATTTCGAAGACAACCAGGATGTTGGCTCAGAAGCAGCCATACATTCAAAGAGTGCGTAATAGCTCACTGGTCGAGAGGTCCTGCGCCGAAAATGTCCGGGGCTGAAACGCGCCACCGAAACTAAGGAATCCGTAAGGATTGGTAGAGGAGCATTGCATATGGGAAGAAGCAGTACCGTAAGGAGCTGTGGACTATATGGAAGAGAGAATGCCGGAATGAGTAGCGAGATAGAGGTGGGAATCCTCTAGGCCGAATATCCAAGGTTTCCAGGGTAAAGCTGATCTGCCCTGGGTGAGTCGGGACCTAAGGTGAGGGCGGGAGCCGTAGCCGATGGACAACAGGTTGATATTCCTGTACTGCAGTATAACAGAACTGTGGGGACACGTAAGGAGAGCGGGAGCCGGGAATGGAAAGCCCGGTACAAGCGAGGTACCAGTATGGTAGGAAAATCCGCCATGCAATGGGAAGACGTGATGTGGAGTGAAATATAGTAACGAAGCCCGTGAGCCATGCGTCAAGAAAAGCCGCTATTGTTTATATTGTACCCGTACCGTAAACCGACACAGGTGGATGAGGAGAGAATCCTAAGGCCGGCGGAAGAAGTATTGCCAAGGAACTCGGCAAAATGGCCCCGTAACTTAGGGAGAAGGGGTGCCTGCGAGAGCAGGCCGCAGAGAATAGGCTCAAGCAACTGTTTAGCAAAAACACAGGTCTATGCGAAACCGAAAGGTGAGGTATATGGGCTGACGCCTGCCCGGTGCTGGAAGGTTAAGAGGAGAGGTTAGACATACGTCGAAGCTTTGAATTTAAGCCCCAGTAAACGGCGGCCGTAACTATAACGGTCCTAAGGTAGCGAAATTCCTTGTCGGGTAAGTTCCGACCCGCACGAAAGGCGTAATGATTTGAGCGCTGTCTCGGCAATACATCCGGTGAAATTGAAGTGCCAGTGAAGATGCTGGCTACCCGCGCCAGGACGGAAAGACCCCATGGAGCTTTACTCCAGTTTGGCACTGGGGTCCGGTGTTGCATGTACAGGATAGGTGGGAGGCTGAGAGATAGTGACGTCAGTTGCTATGGAGCCGCTGTTGGGATACCACCCTTGTGATATTGGGCTTCTAACCAGCCGCCGTAATCCGGCGGTGGGACAATGCCAGGCGGGGAGTTTGACTGGGGCGGTCGCCTCCGAAAGGGTATCGGAGGCGCCCAAAGGTTCCCTCAGAATGGACGGAAACCATTCGAAGAGTGCAAAGGCAGAAGGGAGCTTGACTGCGACACCGACGGGTGGAGCAGGTACGAAAGTAGGGCTTAGTGATCCGGTGGTATTAAGTGGGAATGCCATCGCTCAACGGATAAAAGCTACCCTGGGGATAACAGGCTTATCACTCCCAAGAGTTCACATCGACGGAGTGGTTTGGCACCTCGATGTCGGCTCATCGCATCCTGGGGCTGTAGTAGGTCCCAAGGGTTGGGCTGTTCGCCCATTAAAGCGGTACGCGAGCTGGGTTCAGAACGTCGTGAGACAGTTCGGTCCCTATCCGGCGTGGGCGTAGGATATCTGAGAGGAGCTGTCCTTAGTACGAGAGGACCGGGATGGACGGACCGCTGGTGGACCGGTTGGCTTGCCAAAGCCATGGCCGGGTAGCCAAGTCCGGAAGGGATAAACGCTGAAGGCATCTAAGCGTGAAGCCCCCCTCAAGATGAGATATCCCATTCTTTAAGAAGTAAACCCCCTTGAAGACGACGAGGTAGATAGGGCAGAGGTGGAAGTGTGGTAACACATGGAGCTGACTGTTACTAATCGGGTGAGGGCTTGACCAAGAAACGCAGGTTAAGAATTGATTCAAGAAGTTTGATTAACCATCAACAAGCATGTATGTAGTTTTGAGAGTACAATGTAAAAGAATTTGTGGCCAACAGCCACTTTTTCTTGTATATAGGGGATTGGTCAAATGGTATGATAGGGGTCTCCAAAACCTTTGGTGGGAGTTCGATTCTCTCATCCCCTGCTATTAATGAGTCGGTAGAACTTTAAAATTAAAGTTTTCCGGCTCTTTTTTGTTATGTTGAAAAAAATAAAAATTTTTTTTAAATATTAAAACCAAATCTCTTTTTGCATCGTCTATAATATAGAAAGAGGGGAAAAAGTAACTATAAGAAGGCACTGAAATAAGTATCGACAGTGAGTACACAAGAATATGATGAAAAAATCATATAAATAAAAACAAAGGAGAGAAAAATTATGTTAAGAGAAAAAGTTGCAAAACTGACAAAGCTTCTGTTTGCAGGAGCAACAATGGCACTGTGTGTAGCAGCAGTCAATCCGGCAGTGCAGGTTCAGGCGGGAATGCTGGAAGAGAGTGAACCGAATAACAGACCTGGAACTGCAAATAGAATTTCTTTAAATACCTGGGTAACGGGAGAAATGACATATTCTGATGAAGACTGGTTTCAGTTTACAATTCCAGCAGGAAGAGGTTATACATGGTTTCAGATAAAACCAACGATGAATAATGTTTATGATGATTCAAACTGGTCTATTACCTTAAAAGATTCGGATAATCATACATTATTAGATGGTGTGTCTGGTCATTCATTCAATACATTAAAATATGGATGGAAACCAGGAAAGTATTATGTACAGATACGACATAGTTATACTAGAGAAAAAGATGATTACATGTTTATAACTCGCTATACAAAATCCAGTGACTGGGAGGCAGAGAACTATTGGGGAAATAAAAAATATGGCGATCCCAATTATATATATGTAAATAAACAATACACAGGAAATATATATTGCAACAATGATACTGACTACTATCGCGTGAAATTAAACGGAACAAATAAAGTTTCATTGAAATTTGATATAGATGACAGTGTTTCTCATCCGGGAAGCTGGAGAATAGCGTTTGCTGAGTGTAAAAGCAGAAAACCATTAGGTGAGTATACGGTTAATTCAAATGATACAGTGACAATTCCCAAATGTACGGGAGATCTGATGATAGAAATTAAAAATGATGGTTATAATTCTGCAACAGGTCAGATCTACCACATTAAGGCATCCGTAAAAACAAACACAATTGTAAAACCAACCGCAACAACAATCTCCTCAATCAAAGCCGGCAAGCGCCAGGCAACAGTTTACTGGAGAAAAGCCAACAATGCAACCGGTTACTATGTATACCGAAGCACAAATTCAAAGAGTGGATACAAAAAAATCGCAACAGTAACAGGAAAGACATACTACACAGACAAGAAATCCCTGACCAGCAAAAAAACATACTATTATAAAGTAGTTTCTATCCGTAAATCCGGTTCCAAGGTTTTGACAGCGAAATCTTCAGCTTGCAAGAGTGTAAAGATTAAATAAAATCGGATAGTGCTGTATAATGCCGGAACTTTTGTAACTGGGTTCCGGCATTATTAGTCAAGCGGATATTTGCAACTCTCGCAGGGGACTTCTTTAATTCGGTTAAACATTAAAATTATCAGAGAAGGAGATTATGAAAATGAATGAAATTAGTAATATTTCTTCTGAAAAGAAGAAACTATCTGTTACAGTGAAAAATATAATACGAACACTGACATTTTGTTGCGTAATATTATTTTTTTGTCCGATGTTTATGGTTTCCTGTTCAGATTCAGACTGGGGTGTAGATACAGATCTGATAAAGGTATCAGCAGTAACAGCAATAAAAGGTATCTCAAGTTATGGTGAGACACTTGTATCTCCACAGCCTGTTATTGCATTATGTCTGTTGCTGCCTGTAGCTGTATTAGTGTTTCTTTTTATAAAGAAGTTTACAGATAAACAGACGTCAGCAGCTGTTTGTGGAATGACAGTGCTGGATCTTATTATATGGATCATTTTCAGAACATCTGCAAAGAAGTTTGCGGAGGATGCTCAGTGTCAGTTTAAAACAACAGGATGGTATGTCATCAATATAATAGCATTGCTTTTGATTCTTATATTTACAGTGTTAATACTGATAAATCGTTTACAGATGCAGACAGATTTAATGGATGTTTTTTCAAAAAAGGATATACATAATGCTATGGGGCAAATGTCAGATACAGTAGGGCATTTTTCCAATACAATGTCACAAATGGCGGGAAACGTAGCAGGTAATATTCGAAAAAGAACAATGAAAGAGGATATAATAGGTTATTGTGCAAAGTGCGGAAAACCGATTACATATGGACATAAATTCTGCATTTCATGCGGAACGCCTGTTCCGGAAAGTATGATTGCGGAAGCGGAAGCAGCGAGAAAAGCGGCAGAAGAAGCAAGAAGAGCAGAAGAAGCAAAGCGCGAGGCGGAAGCAGCAAGAAAAGCAGAAGAAGCAAAGCGCAAAGAGGAAGCAAGAAGGGAAGAAGCGAAACGTATAGCGGAAGAACAGAGAAAATCCGCGGAATCGGTAGCAAAAACAGAAGAAATTGCAGAAAAGCAGACGAAAATGCAGGAAAAAACAGATGATACACCAGAATCTGCAGAACAGTACATGGAAACAGAGGATAAGGTTGTAAAATGCCCTCAGTGTGGTGCAGAAATAGAAGCAAATGCGAAATTCTGTAAATTTTGCGGGTTCAAACAGTGGTAATTTCGGGTAAGGCAGAAATTATCATAGTGTGCGAAGAAAAATAGAATACAGATGAATGATAGCCCTGTGTATATGTTCAAAACATATCCAGGGCTATTGTGGATTTTTCAACCGAATCAAGTAAGTCCCCTGCCTCTATTGCGGAAAGCAATAAGCTGTGAGTGGGGACTTGATCGTGAATATTCGCCTGATTTTTAAGGCGTTAAAGTTACTGATTTTCCATAAAAATATAAAACCGGCAGTAACTCTGAATCGTCTATAAAGTAGAAAGGGGAGAAAAAGATATGACAGAACATGACATTGGAAAAATGATTACCTGTACGATTGACAGTATGCCGGTTCCCTGGGAAAAACTGTGGACTGTGTTTCGAAAAATCCTTCAGTTGACACAGCGGGAAAATGAGAATAACATCATACAAAAAGAAGAAAATAGTGAAGTGGAAACAACGGGGGAAGAAGAATGAGATGCAGTAAATGTGGAAGTGAAATACCAGATCATGCAAATTTTTGCAGGAACTGTGGAAGTCCTACCAGAAACAATATGACATGGCTGGTTCAGCGGGCGAGGGCAAATGATCAGCAAGCGCTTGCGGAAATATATGAGATCAGCAGTCCGGCAGTGTATAAAGCCATAAGAGTACTTATTAAAGATGAAGATACGGTTTATGATATTTTGCAGGATACCTATGTAAAAGCATTCACCAGACTTGATCAGCTGCAGGATGCAGAGAAACTGATCCCGTGGCTGAAAATGATCGCGAATAACCGTGCCAAAGACTGGCTGAAAAAATCAAAACCCGTATTTTTTACAGATATTTCCGGTACAGAAGAAGAGGACAATGTGTCTTTCGAGGAATCAATAGAAGATGTCCGTTCTGATATGAATCCGGAAATGTCTATGGATGAAAAAGAAGTTCGTCGTCTGGTAATGGAAATCCTGGATCAGCTTCCGGAAGATCAGCGAATCGTGATCGGTATGTTTTACTATGAAGAGATGCCGGTAAAGGATATTGCGGCGGCACTGGAAGTCAGTGAAAATACGGTTAAAAGCAGATTGTCTTATGGTCGTAAAAAAATAAAAGAACAGGTCCTGGATCTGGAAAAGCATGGAACCAAACTTTACAATGTCGCGCCGTTTGTATTCTTCCTGTATCTGCTTCGCAGAGTGGATTCTGTGTCCGCAGAGCCGCTTGATCCAGATGCGTTGCAGGGAATCCTGAATTCCTGTTCTGGAGGAATATCCGGGAAACAACTTACATGGGGAAAACCCGATTCAGACAGTAATTTACATAATGGCCAAAATGTTCAGGGAGGAACCGGTGCAGAAGGCAGTGCGGGTAACTCCTGGAATCGCACAGATGCATACGGAGATAATGGAAACAGCTGGAGTGATACAGGTATTTCAGAAAACAGAAGGAATCCGCAGAGCAGTACAGATGGATATGGAGATAACAGAAATAACTGGGGTAATACAGGTGCATCAGGAAATGAGAGAAAAAGATGGAATGGAGCCAACACAGCCGGCAATGACAGAAAAGCAGCCGGGGCTGCTGCAAAGGCTGGGACTGCTAAAACTGCAGGTGGTGCGGCAGCCAAATTTGCAGGAATTAAAATTGCGGCACTGATTCTGGCAGGATCTCTGGGTGCCGGAGGTATTACATATGGTATTGTGAGAAATGCGGATACCTTGCCGTTTGTCCATGGGCAGAAAGTTAAAGATACCTCTGATTCTGCAAAAGGAAAAACGTCTTCCGGTTCAGAGAAGAAATCGGGTACAAAAACGACAACAGGAACTGAAAAAACGACTGACACAAAGAACTCAGCAGATTCAAATACTGCATCCAACGCAGATAAAACTTCAAATACAAAGAAGTCTGCGGATTCAAACGGAACACAGCAGAATGCCCAGAATCCACAGACAGAATCCGCAGTCACACCAGAACCAACGGCCATACCGGAACCAACGGCCACACCAGTGCCGGCAGAAAATCCAAGTAATTATCAGGATATGCCGGAATATGCCAAATATGCATCTTTTATCCAGAATCTCTGTGCAAATACAGCTGGAACTACAGAGATAGCATTGTACGATATTGATGGGGATGGAATCCGGGAACTGATATTTTCTCATGGAACCTGTGAGGCAGACTGGATCAATGATGTTTACACTTTGGAAAATGATACAAATGTAATTTCTATTGGAAGTATCGGAAGCCATGTAGGACTTTATACGGCACCGGACGGAAATGGAATTTATTCTCAGTTTGGACATATGGGATACGAGAAAATAGATCGTTTTACCAAAAACGGAAATGCACTTAATGAGGAAAACATTGCGACCACAGATGTTGGCTCAGGAGAATACACAACCTTTGACAGAGAAATCAAATTAATTCCTGTTTCGGAACTTGGTGGTGGTCAGCAGGATCAGAATGGAGATTCGCAGGAAGTGGAAGGATTGGATTTGATTGCGGGAACGTGGTATACCTGGGGAGGAGATCCTTATCATTTTAAAGCGGTGATTTCAGGAAATACAATAAAAAAATATGGTCCTGGTGCAACAGAGCCGTCTTTGGAAGAAACGATCAGTGAAGTGATAAAAACCGATTACGGCTACTATTATTTGGTGCACTATGGATTTGGTGATGCGGGATATCGATATGAAGTAAATGATCCGGAAAATTTGTTATCAGTCGGTGCTGATCCATATAGTACAGAGGGATTTAGTGGTACTGATAGTTTTTGCAGAAATAAAGATTTTAACTGAAATAAGTAAGCCTTGCGAGGGTGCAAAAAGCAATAGGCAGCAGTTTAAAAAGCACATACAGGGATTCGCTCCCCTGATATGTGCTTTTTTTCAAAAAATTTCTTTTTTCTTAAAACCTGTACATCATGGTGATCGTCTATAAAGTGAAGGAGGTAAAAAAGGTAAAATCCAGGAAGATACTTAAAAACGATGAGAGAAAAAGGAGCATTTTTATGAATAAGAAATGGAAAAGAACAACAGTACTTGGCGGGTTAGCAGTGATTGTGATGGTCATTTTGAGGAGAAGAAAAAAACAATTGAAATTGAGCGAAAACAATATTAAAATTGTACGTGAAAAGAAGAAAAAACGACAATAAAACAGAAAAATGAGGCATATTCGACAATATAAACGACATAATTGTAGAAACCCCAATTATGAAAAAAGTAAATTCGTAAGATATTTATAATATCATATAAGACTTGCTTCATTTAACCAAATCAAGTAAGTCCCCTGCGGGGTTGTGAGAAGCAACAAGCAGAGGCTGGGACTTGTTAAACAGAATTTTTCATATAAAAATGAACGGAAGAACAACGGGAGGAGAAATATGAGGTGCGTGAAATGTGGACAGGAACTTCCTGATGATGCAAATTTTTGCAGAAGATGTGGAAGTCCTACCATAAGAAATATGTCTTACCTGGTTCAGAAAGCGAGGGAAAATGACCAGGAAGCACTTGCAGAAATATATAAGATCAGCAGCCCGGCAGTTTATAAAACGATATGGGTTTTGATAAAAGATGAAGATACGGTTTATGATATCCTGCAGGATACATATGTGAAGGCATTTACCAGGCTGGATCAGCTTCAGAATCCGGATAAACTGATCCCCTGGCTGAAAATGATCGCCAACAATCTTGCAAAAGACTGGCTGAAGAAATCAAAACCGGTATTTTTTACAGATATATACGGCGGAGAAGAGCTGGAAGATATCCCTTTTGAGGAGTCCATAGAGGATGTCAGGTCAGAGCTGAATCCTGAGATGGCTATGGACCAGCAGGAAGCAAAGCGTCTTGTAATGGAGATTCTGGACCATCTGCCAGAAGATCAGCGAGTGGTTATCGGTATGTTTTATTACGAGGAGATGTCCGTGAAAGATATCGCGCAAACTCTCGGAGTCAGTGAAAATACCGTAAAAAGCCGACTGTCATATGGGCGCAGAAAAATAAAAGAGCAGGTTCTGGATCTGGAGAAACGTGGAACGAAACTTTACAGTGTTGCACCGTTTGTATTCTTCCTGTATCTGCTTGGAAAAGCCGACAAAGTATCTGCAGAACCAATGGTGCAGAAAGCTCTGCCGGATGTTATGCAATCCTATTTCAGGGAGATATCCGGACATACTGCATCTCAGGCAGGGGCTGCTGGAAGCAGTTGGGGAAATAATAGCAGAAATCCAAATAACAGGTTATCAGGAGGTGCTGAAAGTTCAGGACAGACCGGACGTAGTTCAACAGGTCCAACGGGATATGATGGATCAACAGGGAGACCACCGGGGATAGGAAGTCCTGGTCCGGGTGCTGCAGGGTCAAATACAAACGGATGGGCATCCAATGCGGCACATACAGCGGCCTCGACATCGTCAAAGGCAACAGGGACCATAGCAGGAACTGCTGCGAAACATGCAGGGGTGAAAATTGCGGCAGTGATCCTGGCTGGTTCTCTGGGGGCAGGCGGTATCACCTATGGAGTTGTAAGAAATATAGATAAACTGCCATTTGTTCATCAACAGGAAGAGGAAACGCAGGAAAAAGAAACAGCAGAGACTCAGAAAGAAAAAACGACGGAAGCTGAAGAAACTCCAAAAGTAACCCAGGCAGTACCCAGGACAGTGAAAGCCACCGGTAAGAAGGAAGAGAAGTCCTCTGAAAAAAAGGCGAAAAAGCTTTCAGAGGAAGAACTCTACCGGACATTTTATGACGGATATGTGAAGGAAGAAAACCTTCAGGTGCTCCAAGATGGTTATGTAGCGGATTATGATTTCAATACAGGTTATGCAAATGATCTGCTGTTAAGCGCTACGATGGAAGACTTTGGAGGAGGTGGAAATAAAGAACTGCTTCTGATCCGGACCAGGGCGAAGGAAAAAGATGAGAACAGCAGTAATTATACAGATGTAGAACGACCGTTATATATGGAACTTTATGGGATTGATGATCAAAAAGTAACCTTGAGGAAGGAACTGGAGATCCCGGATACAGATCTGAATACATATGGAGACAGTATTGAAGAGAAGCTTGAACTGCGAAAAAAAGAAGGTTCTTATTATCTATACAGATCTGGACGATGGTCACCGAGTCATGGGGCAAGTGATTATCTGGACACTTTTATAAAAATGTCAGAAACCGACATGGTACAGGAGTGTAACCTCAGATGGTGTTTTGGAGCTACTTATGGAACATGCCAGATCAATGGACGGGATTTTTATACCGGTAATAAAGATTCGGATATGCAGCAGATTGAGAATCAGCTTGAAGTTTACGGGATGAATGGCGGTCAGGAATTAACAGGCCCATATTTGCTGGATTTTAACAGAGGGGCAGATTTGGATGCACAGACATACAGCCAGCGAGACAATGTAATATTACAGAACTGTTTCGCCGCACAGCCTGCAGTCGTCTCACCGACATTTACCCCGATGCCAACCATTGAGATACCGCAGGAGGAAACTGGGGTTACGGAATATTATTTTACAGTATTACATCCAAAATACAGTGAGGGAAGCACTTTGCCATGGACAACACAGGTGGATTATAATGCGGATGATGACACACTTACTTTTTACGCAACATTTAGGAAGTCGGATAAAAGCTCATTTGTATACGATGAAGCAATAGAGGTGTCGTATGGTCAGAGAACGTTCCAGCTGACTCCGGATACAAAATATTTATATAATGAAACAGATGAACAGGTTGCCAGACCAAAAGAAGATGCTGTGAATACCTGTGTAAGAGTAAATGGTTTGCAATTGTTAATAAAAGTCGTCGATGGAAACGTAGAATCCATGACATTTTCTTCATAAAAAACAAAAATTTTTTTCATCCCCCTAAAACCTTCCCCTTCCCTGAATCGTCTAATAATCAGAAAGGGGGGAAAACAGGCGGGGAATTGCAGCATACAGGGAAAGCTGCCAGAAGAGGATATGATAAAAAAATCATATACATTAAAAAAGAGAAAAGGAGAGAGAAACTATGGTATGTAAACATTGTGGAACTCAGAATCCGGACAGTTCTACATTCTGCCAGGGATGTGGAGCGAAACTTGGAGGCTCCGGTACAGCCGGAAGCAATGGCGCCGGAGGAAATAATTCTTATGGCGGAAACACCGCAGGCTTTAATGGAAGCACCGGAGGTTATGCAGGAAATAACGGAGGATTCCAGGGAGGCAATTACAATCAGAACAGTAATTTCAACAGATCACAGTTACCGAACACCGCTTCTATCCCGGAAGAATATCAGCCAATTTCCATGTGGGGATATTTTGGATATGAACTTCTGTTTTCTATCCCGCTGGTAGGATTTATCCTTCTTCTGGTATTTTCGTTTGGTGGAACAAAAAATAAGAACCTGAAGAATTTTGCCCGTTCTTATTTCTGCTTTACGATTGTGATCATTGTTCTTTCCATTATTTTCCTGGGAAGTACGATAGGCACTGCATTGAGTTATATGTAATTAATATGAAATAATATAAAATCTGGTGTAATGTCGGTGGTTAACTGGAGGTGGGCGAATTCTCCTGCCTGCAAACCCCCGGCATATGTCAGATATAATTTCCGTAGACAGAATAAAGGACACATACATATGAACGGTGAATTAAAAGATTTTGTCCTGAGAAAACAGGATGAACATACAAAAAACCTGGCATTATTTAAAACATTTGAAAGAATACGGTATTTTGGAAAAAACGTATTCATCATAGGTGGCATAGACGATCCGGATGACAGTGACTTAAGCGGACCAATTGAAAAGGTCATACATGTGGTTATCCTGCTGGCCTGTCTGTTACTGATCGGTGGAAAGTATTGGATCATAAAGGCACTTATCGTATATGCATTGATTCATTATATTCTGCAGAAACTGGGAAAATATTTCATTGATACTTATAAAGAAAAGCTGGATGAAATAGCAAAAGAATGTCAGGAAAGACTGAACAGTTTCTGCCAGGAACAATATCAGAAATATGAAATTGTATGGGGCAATGAATATGGTGAAATTTTATTTGATGGTCTGATGATAAAAAACGGATGTTTTGAAGCAGACCTGGGAGTGGAATGTGGCCCAATTGATATTTATTGCTTAAGTGATACAGTTGCCGGTGAGCGATATAAAGCAGAAAAAGCACAGAAATATCCAAATGGAAATAATGTGTACATTGATATGAAAAAGAATATTGCATCAACAGAGTTTAATAAAAAAATGGGTGTTCTTACATTACCGGAAAAAGAACATGAATGCATGAAATTTTTATCGACATCCTGTCAGCTTGCTATCGTGCAGGCAGCAGGAAATAATATAGTGAGAGAAATCCATATCTGGCAGGGAAAACTTCATATAACGATGATGCAGGCTTTTGGGCGTGCGGATGCAAATATTGCAGTATATGCAGAAAATGCGATCGTAAATGCATTTGGAGCAGTTGAGTATTCCTGCAGCCAGATACAGCATCAGGAAGAACTGGTACGCTCCTGTTATCAAAGCTTAACTGAATAAACTGCGGAGCAGTTATTTGGCCATGCAGTGAATGCATATGATTTTATCTGCCTGATACAGGAAGTAAATACATGAATACAAAGCGGAATAAGAATAATATCTGCTTTATAAATAAAAGAAAAGGGAGGATCTATGATGTATTTTTTAATTATTGTCGCTGCGATCGCAGTATACGTTATCATGACAAGAAACAAATTTAATGAGCTTCAGCAGATGATCAAAAACGGAGTATCTGATATTGGAGTACAGAGTGAAGCATTGGACAGAACTCTGGATAAACTGATCGATATTGCCAGAAACGGTTATCAGAAAGAAATCGAAGGTATTGCACAGCTGACAGCAAAAGACAAACTTGACAGACTGTTATTCCTCGGACAGAAATATCCGGATCTGAAAAGTATTGGAGAATATTCCGCGATTGCCAGAAAGTCGGAAATGCTGGATAAGAACCTCACCGCAGCCCGTCAGCTGGTAAACGGAAATATCCGTGAATATAATACAGCGATCAATAACTTCCCTGGAACCATCGTTGCATCTATGTTTGGTTTCAAAGAAGAAGCGTTCATTGATGCGGAAAATTACGAAAAGAATAAATCACTTGAAAGAAGAAACCTGGATCTTACAAAATAATTTTGAACGAATCAATCAGTCAGACAGCGAATATGGATGTGTTTATATGTCTGACTGGCACAGGAGAGAAATATGAATTGCAAAAAGTGTGGTGCAGAAAATGTTGATGGCGCAAAATTTTGCTGCAAATGTGGAAGTCCGTTAGACACCCCTGAAAAGAACACAAAGATAAATTTTTCAGATATAAATGTAGAAAAAATATTATCCAATGATAAGATACCGAAACAGGTAAAGGACATTATAAATAAAATCATGCAGCTTCCCAGAAAGGTTCTGATTGGAGCAGTAGCAGGAATTGTTGTTCTGATCGTACTGATCGGAGCTGTTCGCAGTCACGGCAGGACAATAGATCTGAATAAATATCTGACCATTAATACCAGCGGTTATAATGGATATGGATCAGTCACGGCAGAGGTTGACTGGGATTCTTTTGAGGAAAAGTATGACTCTAAAATTTCATACAAAAAGAAAAACCTCCTGAATAAGCTGGAAAGGTTCTTATGGGATGACCGTTCTCCAATGAATTTTCTGGAAGGAAACGTAAGTGTAAGTATCGAGAATGATGGAACTTATTTTTCCAACGGAGATAAGGTGGCATATACATGGAATGTCAGTGATGATCTTCAGGGAGCTCTGAATTATAAGCTCAAATATAAAGATGGTACCATAAAGGTTTCCGGACTTGAAGATGCGAAAAAAGTTGATGTTTTTGACGATGTATCTGTGGATTTTGAAGGACAGGAACCGGAAGGCACGGCTACCATGACTTATCAGGGAAATGAACTGGATGATTCTTATTTTCAGTATGAGCCTTCAGAGGGCCTCAGTAATGGAGATAAAGTTACCGTAACACTGAGCGAGGAAGGAGTTGCAAGCCTGACCCGGGATTATGGTGAAGTGCCGGAAGAGACAGAGAAAGAATATACAGTTTCCGGTCTTGTATGTCCACTTAAGAGCCTGAATCAGATTGACGATGATTCCATGAAAACTTTAAAGAAGCAGGCAGAAGATGTTTACGCTTCTTATATGGGACAAAACTGGGATGAGACATCTACTCTGGAATCTCTTACATATCTTGGAGATTATCTGCTGACAGACAAAAATGACAGTGATGGAAATATCTTGTATCTGGTATATAAGGCAGAGATAAGAAGCCAGTATTCTGACGAAGAAGATGGTGATACAGATACTACTGATGATATTTACTGGTACATCAGCTACAGCAATGTGATGCTAAGTGACGAGGGCTTACAGCTGGATCTTGTGGATTACAGAACGCCAGGCGAAACTACGGAAGTAGAAGGCAAGGGATATAACTGGAGTTATTATGGATATGATTCTCTGGATTCTCTCTATAAAGATGTAGTCACATCAAATATGGATGTATATAATCATGAAGATAACGTAGAAGACAAATAACAGACAAAAATCAGGGGATTGCTTAAATGCAATCCCCTGAAATCGTATATATTGAAAATTATTTCGCTTCTGTCTCAGCGCCTTCAGCATCCTCGTCTTCTTCAGGAGCAGCTTCGTATTCACCGATGTGAACAACAACCGCATCCTCAGGTGTGATGAAATGAACCTGTTTGCCTTCCGGAATCGGGAGATCTTTTACATGGATGTCACGGACATCAGCAGGATAGCCATTGAAGTCGATGACGATGGTATCCAGCAGGTTGGCTGGATCTGCTTTATAGTGGATTTCCTCCATCTCCTGTTCAACAATACCCTGAACCAGTTCTGTATGCTCCAGTTTGACAGCTACGGTTGTGGATACTTTTTCACCGGCAACCAGTGCCTGGAAGTCCAGAGCCATCAGCTGTTTCTCAATTGGATTATAATCGATATTCTTTACCAGGGCATCTACTTTTTCGCCTTCGATGTCCAGATAAATCTGAGTTCCTTCTTTATTTGCTTTAATGAATTTCGCAGCCTCGGCAGCGTCAAACTGAAGTGCTACCGGCTCTTTCATTTCTTTTCCACTAAGAATTCCTGTGACGTAACCCTCACGTCTTAATTTTTTAGCCTTTACATTTGGGTTTCTCTTCTCTGCTTTCAATGTGATCATGTCAAATTCCTCCTCCTGATGCATGGATTCCGGTAATGTTGCTGTTCGCGCTGTTCGCAGTAACACGAATTCTGCATTTCTTTTTTGACTGTGATTATTATAGCACTTCTCGACCGAAGTGGCTAACAAAAAGTTAGAAAATTTAAGAGAAATATTTTGTATTGTTTGACTTATACACGAAACTTCAATAGTAAAATTAGACAAAAACATAGATGAGATTTGAGATTTTACAGAAAAAATTAAAACAACATGAAAAATTGCACAAATCAAGTGGCGATGAAAGCCCCAAAATTGCCATTTATTTTGTATAGAAATGAGTGATGAATACAAAATCTGATTTATTTTCTGACCCAGGAATGGAAAAATGAGGCGAGAGTCCATGTTTCGGACATGCTTGGCGAGAATTGTTCGAATTAATGCAATAAACCAGTACAGATCAGGAACAGGATTCTGAAGAATATGGTCGAAATTTTACCCAGGAGAAAGAATTTAACGGAATTGCATATAATTTCCGAAATAATTTAACACACAATTCACAAACCCTTAGCGCAACTACGATATCTGAATATCCGGAAAACTTCTATACTAAGAACCATGCGAGCGAGGAGAGAAGAGAAAGGAGATAAGTGATGTCAGAAATTGCACTTAGAAATGTATGTAAGCAATTTGATTCGGAACATTACGGTGTAAAGGATTTTAATCTTGATATACATGACAAGGAATTTGTGATCTTCGTAGGTCCGTCCGGATGCGGAAAATCCACAACTTTGCGGATTATTGCAGGCCTGGAGGAAATCACAGACGGTGAACTGTGGATTGACGGAGAACTTTCCAATTATCTGGAACCAAAGGAAAGAGGAATGTCCATGGTGTTCCAGAACTATGCCTTATATCCAAACATGACTGTTTATGGAAATATGGCATACGCCCTGAAGATCCGCAAAATGCCAAAAGATGAGATCGATAAAAAAGTCCACGAGGTGGCAAAGATCCTGGAGATCGAGCAGCTTCTTGACCGGAAACCGGCAGCTCTTTCCGGTGGTCAGAAACAGAGAGTTGCCATCGGAAGTGCCATTATCCGGAAGCCGAAAGCTTTCCTGATGGATGAGCCTCTTTCCAACCTGGATGCGAAACTCCGTGCACAGATGCGTGTGGAGCTTGTGAAATTACATAAACAGCTGGATACCACTATTATTTACGTAACACACGACCAGACAGAGGCCATGACTCTTGGGACTAAGATCGTGGTCATGAAAGACGGCCTGATCCAGCAGGTGGGTGCACCACAGAGTATTTATGACAATCCGGTAAATCTTTTTGTAGCAGGCTTCCTTGGTTCCCCATCCATGAACTTTTTCCAGTGTACCGTAAAAGCAGAAGAAAACAACCGCACAGCCCTTCTTCTGGATGACGCAAAAACTGTGAAAAAAGTTTATCTGGATGGCACCAGAGGAAAACAGATCGCAGACAGATATAACGGCAGACACGTGATCCTGGGAATCCGTCCGGAAGATATCTACGAACTTGAAGAGGCGAAAAAACTCGGAATTGAAAATGACAGCGTAGATGTGGACGAACCTGTAGTAAACCGGGAAATGCTTGGAGCGGAAGTGATCCTCTATTTTGATGAGCAGGGCAAAACCCTGGCAGTCCGCCTGAATCCGGAGAACCAGACCAAGGTCGGCGAAAAAGTTTCCTTATATTTTGACATGGATAAAGCCCATGTGTTTGATCCGGAAACCGAAGAGAATCTTTTTTACAGGGAGGAAAAATAATCATGGGAAACAACAGCAAAAGTAAGCTCACACCGTACTTATACCTGGTACCCTGTATGCTGATCTTCGGAATTTTCCTGTTTTATCCGTTTGTAAAAACAATCTATTTAAGTCTTTACAAAACAAACAAAATGGGACAGGCAAAACTGTACGTTGGCCTGGACAACTATAAGGAACTGCTTCAGTCCGCATCCTTTATCAACAGTCTGAAAGTGACACTGATCTTTGTTCTGATCGTGGTGATCGGCGGCATGCTTCTTGGGCTGATCGCTGCAGTACTCTGTAACAAAGCATTTCCGGGAATCCGGGTGTTCAGTACTTCCTATGCGCTTCCAATGGCCATTGCATCCAGCTCTGCGGCAATGATCTTCCAGATCATGCTTCATCCGGCAGTTGGTATTGTAAACAAGCTTCTGGGACTTGATATCAACTGGCTGAACGATCCGAAGACCGCACTGATCTGTGTGGCAATTCTTACAGCCTGGCTGAACAGCGGAATCAATTTCCTGTATTTTTCCGCAGGTCTTGGAAACATTGACGAGACCATTTATGAGAGAGCTTCTGTAGATGGAGCCAGCAGTGTGCAGCAGTTTTTCAGCCTGACACTTCCAGGGCTTTCTCCGATCATGTTTTATACACTGGTAGTAAATATTATTCAGGCCTTCCAGTCTTTTGGACAGATCAAGATCCTCACAGAAGGCGGACCTAATGAATCCACCAATGTTATTGTCTATTCCATTTACAGGGACGCATTTTTCAACTACCGGTTCGGAAGTGCGGCAGCCCAGTCTGTAATCCTGTTTATAATCATTATGATCATCACACTGATCATGTTCCGTATTGAAAAGAAGGGAGTAAATTACTGATGAGTCAGATGGAAAATGTGGCAGTTCCCGTTGTGGGAAATCTGTCAAAAGAAGAACTTCTGAAGCTGAAAGAAGCCATGAATGCAAAAGCACTCACAAAGAGAAGAGCAAGAACCGCCCTTCGTGTGGCTGCCAATGTGGTGTTCGCGATTCTGATCCTGCTTCCTTTGCTTTATGCGATCAGTATTGCGCTGATGCCTTCCAATGAACTGTTTACAACAGAGTTGAATCTCTTTCCAAAAAATCCGACCTTTTCCAACTTTATCAATGCATTCCGTACCGTTCCGCTTCTCCGTTTCATTTTGAATTCCTTTATCATGGCGGGATGCATTACCATCGGACAGATCATTACCTGTTCTCTTGCTGCTTTTGCGTTTTCTTTCCTGGAATTCAAAGGAAAAGGTATTCTCTTCATGGTTGTGATGGCGACTATGATGGTTCCAGGAGAGGCAACGATCATTTCCAACTACCTGACCGTATCAAGCTGGGGCATGCTGGATACTTACCAGGTGCTGATCGTGCCTTATCTTACATCTGCAATGGGAATTTTCCTGTTCCGTCAGTTTTACATGACTTTTCCGATCTCACTGTATGAATCGGCAAAACTTGACGGCTGCAGCAATCTGAAGTTTATCGTAAAGATTCTGCTTCCGCTGACAAAATCCGCCATCGGAGCCATGGCAGTGTACACCTTCATCAATGCATGGAACATGTACATGTGGCCACTTCTTGTGACAGGTTCCAACAATATGCGAACCGTTCAGATCGGCATCAGCATGCTGGACAGCGTAGATTCCCAGTCCATCACCCTGATGATCGCAGGTGTTGTCATGATCATCATCCCGTCCATTTCCATCTTTATCATTGGACAGAAACAGCTGATCCGTGGAATGTTCTCCGGAGCAGTCAAAGGCTGATACCGGAGAGAACAATAAACCCGGAGCACTTTTTCCACAGGGGAAAAGATATTGCAGTGCTGCAAGGCCTGCAGTTCATCTTATATAGAAAGAAGAAAGAAAAAGAGAAAATTTTTCAAGAGGAGAAAAAAGTTATGAAGAAAAAAATCATCGCAGCATTTCTTACCGCAGCAATGACGATCGGGTCACTTTCCGGAGTGACTGTATTCGCCGCAGATGCCGGCACAGATGAAAACGTGGAGATGGCAGATGCTTCCGATGTAGACGGAACAACCATTACTTTCTGGCATTCCATGGGTGGTGTCAATGGCGAGGCGATTGATACACTGGTAAAAAAATTCAACGATGAGAACAAATATGGAATTACGGTAGATGCTCAGTATCAGGGCGAGTATGATGATTCCCTGAACAAACTGAAAAGTGCACAGATCGGAAACATGGGTGCGGATCTTGTACAGGTATATGAGATCGGAACAAGATTTATGATCGATTCCGGATGGATCGTTCCCATGCAGCAGATGGTAGACGCAGACAATTATGATGTATCTGAGATTGAGCCGAACCTGGCTGCTTACTACACTATCGACAATGAGCTTTATTCCATGCCGTTCAACTCATCCACACCGATCATGTATTACAATAAGGATATGTTTGACAAAGCAGGTATCACAGAAGTTCCGGACAGCCTGGAAGGAATCGGCGAGATCGGACAGGATCTTCTGGACAAAGGCGGCGCAGGTGAAGTAATGTCTCTTGGAATCTACGGATGGTTCTTCGAGCAGTTCATCGGAAAACAGGGCCTTGAATATGCAAACAACGGAAACGGAAGAAAAGACGCAGCTACTGCTGTAGCATTCGATGAGAACGGTGCTGCAAAGAACATCCTTACCGCATGGAAAGACCTTAACGACAAAGGTTTCGCACCGATCGTTGGAAAAGGCGGCGATGCAGGACTTGCAGATTTCTCCGCAGGAAAAGCAGCTATCACACTTGGTTCCACAGCTTCCCTGAAACAGATCCTTCAGGATGTAAACGGAAAATTTGAGGTTGGTACCGCATATTTCCCGAAGATCAAATCCAGCGACGAGGGTGGTGTTTCCATCGGTGGTGCATCTCTCTGGGCATTGAACAACAACGATCCGAAAAAACTTCGTGCAACATGGGAATTTGTAAAATTCCTTATTTCTCCGGAATCTCAGGCTTACTGGAACGCACAGACCGGATACTTCCCTGTAACTGTAAAAGCTCAGGACGAACAGGTATTCAAGGACAATGTTGAGAAATATCCACAGTTCCAGACAGCGATTGACCAGCTTCATGATTCTTCCGCAGACTATGTAGGTGCTCTGTTAAGCGTATTCCCGGAGGCGAGAGCTACTGTGGAATCCGAGATCGAGAGCATGCTCAACGGAAAAGAAGATGTGGATACAGCTGTGAAGAACATGGCAGATTCCATCAACAAATCCATCGAAGAGTATAATCTGGTGAATGAATAATCGCAAAAAGCGCGGAAATTGAAAAAGAAAAATAAATATTAACAGTCAAAAATCCCTGGAAAAATTCCGGGGATTTTTGCCATATTTACAGAGAAAAACGGTGCGAACGGAAAATATCAGAATAAAAATCAGAGGAATCTCTGGACGTAAGAGTATATATTGGCTATAATGGTATGGTTAATAACAACTCCTAAGGAAGGGAGAAAAAATCTGTGAACAGAAGTAAAAGAGAAGATTATAAAAGATTTGTGGTGTTTTGTCTGGCGAGTCTGATCATTATTGCGCAGACAGCAATCTTTGCTTATGTGTGGTATGATTTTTACAGCAGCCTGATCCTGAAACCATTCTGGAGAAAAGGTAACTGGGTGCTGATCCTGATCTATGCACTGATCTATCTGATGTTTGCCAAGCTTTACGGAGGATTGAAGGTAGGCTATCTAAAAAGGATCGACGTGTTTTATTCGCTGACTTTGGCAAGTATCTGTACCAATGTTGTAACGTATTTTCAGATCACTCTGATCAACCGCTGGTTCCTTGCAGCCGGTCCTATCATAGAAATGACGCTGGTCCAGATTGTAGTAACCATCCTCTGGATCTGGGGAAGCCGCTTTATTTATTCCAGACTGTACGGAGCCAGAAGACTTCTGGTTATCTACGGTGACCGTGATCCCGGAGATGTCATCCACAAGATGAACACCCGAAAGGATAAATACGATATCAGCGGCAAGGTACACATCCGCGAAGGAGAAGAGAAGATCCACGCCATGATGGAAGATTATGAAGGCGTGATCATCTGGGATCTTCCGTCCCAGATCCGAAACAAGTATCTGAAATACTGTTTCTCTCATTCCATCCGCTGTTACATGAGCCCGAAGATTTCTGATATCATTCTGTTGGGAACGGACCGGATCCACCTGTTTGATACCCCGCTTCTGATGTGCAGAAACCAGGGACTTTCCATGGAGCAGCGCGCAGCGAAGAGACTTCTGGATATTGTTGTTTCCGGCCTTGGAATTATTGTATCTTCCCCGATCATGCTGATCATTGCCATTGCGGTGAAAGCCTATGATGGCGGCCCGGTATTTTATCTTCAGGATCGTCTCACTTATAGGGGAAAAGAGTTCCGTATCCGGAAATTCCGGAGCATGTGTGTGGATTCCGAGAAGAACGGAGCACGTCTTGCATCCAAACATGACTCCCGTATCACACCGGTGGGACAATGTTCTCCGTAACCTGCATCTGGATGAACTTCCGCAGCTGTTTAATGTATTTGCGGGAGATATGTCTCTGGTAGGCCCACGCCCGGAACGAGATGTGATCATGCAGGAATACGAGCAGGAGATCCCGGAATTCCATTACCGTCTTAAGGTAAAAGCAGGACTGACCGGTTATGCACAGGTCTATGGCAAATATAACACCACACCGTACGACAAGCTGAAACTGGACCTGTTCTATATTGAGAATTATTCATTCCTTCTGGACATCAAGCTTCTGTTTATGACTGTGAAGATCTTTTTCCAGAAAGAAGTATCCGAAGGTGTGGATGACGATCAGAAGAATGCCCTGAAAGATTCACAGGATAAATAGGAAATAATACGAAATCAAAAAGTGCGTGTCAGGCTGGTTCTGGCGCGCATTTTGTAAATAAAGAAAAGGGAGGTCGTTTTTATGGAAAAACCACTGGTTTCTGTGATCATGCCGGTTTATAACGGTGAGAAATATATTGGAAAAGCAATCGAGTCCGTGCTGGCACAGAACGTTCCAACAGAACTTCTTGTCATTGATGACTGCTCCACAGACAAAACAGAACTTACCGTAATGAAATATATGGACAGCGGAAATATCCGTTATATCCGAAATAAAGAAAATATGGGAGCCGCCCGTTCCAGAAACCGGGGAGTAAAAGCTTCAAAAGGAAAATTCATTGCCTTTCTGGATGCGGATGACTGGTGGGAAAAGGGCAAGCTGGAAGCACAGGTAAAGACGATGGAGCTTACCGGATGTGATATCTGTTCTACCGGGAGAGAGCTGATGCAGCCGAATGGACACACCACAGGGAAATACATCCCGGTAAAAGAACGTATTACCTATCATGATCTTCTGAAACATAACAGCATTAACTGCTCGTCTGTGCTTCTTAAGAGAGAAGATGCCCTTGCGTTTCCGATGACTCACGATGACAGTCACGAAGACTATATTACCTGGCTGAAGATCCTTCGGAGAGGCGGTTTTGCAGTGGGGATCAATAAACCGTATCTGAAGTACCGGCTCAGCGAAGGGGGAAAATCCAGAAACAAACTGAAATCTGCCGCAATGACTTATCAGGTGTATCGTTATGTCGGATATGGACGTCTGAAAAGCCTGCTCTTTTTTATTTCCTATGCAGTTCACGGAGTATGGAAATACCGTTAAAAACAGGGATTACAGGGAAAAAATATCGTCCTGTATAGTTTTGGAAATGGAGAATAATTGTGGCAAATATTAATTTTTTATTTCCAAATTCATAAAGGTATGTTATTATTTATTCATACTTTCATCAAAATTAAGTAAGAATCTCTGACCTGATGAAGGAACAGAGGGAATTATCAGTAAGAATATTACAAGGTGGAAACAAATGAAACAGAGAATGGAAAGTCAGGGGGTACCATATTCCTACCTGGTTGATAACATTAAAGTATTATTGATTTTTCTTGTTGTATTTAACCATCTGATCGCTTTTCAGCTGGTTAAAGTGGACGTTGTAGTGCGTTATGTATGGTATGCCATTACTATTTTTCATATGCCTGCATTTGTATTTATGTCCGGATATCTGTCCAAGAAGCCGCAGGATGTGCTGAGGAATGTGAAGAATCTTCTGATTCCTTATATTCTTGGATACAGCCTGACCTGGTATGCATATATCTGGCTCGGCAAGAGTATGGATTATGAGCTGCTTCGCCCGTCTGGCACGGTTATGTGGTATGTGCTGGCATTATTTGCATACAGACTGACTATTGAAGCACTGGGTAAGGTGCGTTTTATTGTGCCGATAAGTATTATTTTTGCGTTATGGGCAGGAACAAGACCGGAATTTACAACATATCTTTCTACTTCAAGGATTGTTGTATTTTTTCCTTTTTTTGTGGCAGGCTATCTGTGGAAGAGTGATTATACCAAGATTGTCCGTAAGTTCAAGGGAAAATGGGTTCTGGTGCCGATTTCGGGACTGCTTCTGTACGGAATCCCGAATTTTATGATCGCCAATGAAATGCCGGTTGATATCCTCAGAGGTAATCACTCTTATCAGGTATCGGGAATGGATGATGTCACTGGAATGCTGATCCGTCTTCTGATGTATCTGGTATCTTTTGTGCTGGTCCTTACTTTTCTGGCACTGATGCCGGACAGGAAGCTGCCGATCACCTTCGTGGGAAGAAATACCATGGGTATTTACTTCTTCCATTATCCGATCATGATCGTGTTAAATGGTCTGCTTCTTCTCAGCATCCCGCAGACATTGAATGTATGGGCACTGTTCGGAATTTCCTGGCTGTTTGTGCTGATTCTCGGAAGTGCGCCGGTTTCCTTCATTTACAATGGCATCCTGAAGCTTCTGACTTTTATCCTGTTTAAGAAAGAAAAACAGGTCCAGGATGAAGGACTGGAGGAAGAATACGACGAAGAAGACGACTATGAGATCATGCGTAAGAGAAAGAAAGCGATCGAAGAGCTGGCTGCAACACTGGAGGAAGAGACAGAGGATGCCGGAGATCCTCAGGAGTTTCAGGAGCTTCAGGATGCACTGGAAGAAGAGAATGACAGTGCGGAAGAGTTTTTTGATGAAGAAGATTTTTATGTGGAAGAGGACGATGCTGACGGGAAAGGAAGATCAGAAAGAGAAGGACGTATAATGAAAAGAGTCATTACTTATGGTACTTTTGATCTGTTCCATCAGGGACATTATAATATTCTGAAGAGGGCAAGAGAGCTGGGAGATTATCTGATCGTGGGAGTCACCAGCGAGAGTTATGATATTGAACGCGGTAAGCTGAATGTTCAGGACAGCCTCCTGAAAAGGATTGAGAATGTCCGGAAAACAGGTTTTGCAGATGAGATCATTGTAGAGGAATATCAGGGACAGAAACTCAGCGATATCACCAAGTATAATATTGACCTTCTGGTTGTCGGATCGGACTGGCGCGGGAAGTTTGATTATCTTAAGAACTACTGCCAGGTGGTTTATCTGGAACGGACCAAGAATATTTCCAGCACCAAACTGAGAAGTGAGGGAACCATTTACCGTGTAGGCATTGTAACTGATGATGCGGAAGATAATGGAATGGTTCTGGAATCCAAATTTGTAAGCGGGCTTCATGTGGAGAGTGTTTACTCAGAGGATATTTTTGTTGCCCGGGAGTTCTGTGACAGATATGAACTGGACTCTTATGGTACAGATTACGGGGAATTCCTGAACGGTCTGGATATCATCTATATTAAATCCGGTCTGAAAAACAGGGCGGCTTATATAAGGCATGCACTGGAGCAGAATAAATATGTGATCAGTGACACGCCGATGACGCTGGCTCCGGGGGAAATGGAAGAACTGTTCGCACTTGCGAAAGAACACAGGGTAGTTCTTGTGGAAAGGCTTACCCTTGTTTATCTGCGCGCTTTTACACAGCTTGTATGGCTTACACATGGTGCGCTGGTAGGAGATGTGATCGCTGTAAAGTGTGCGGTTTCCCAGGATGATTTTGAAGGCGGCAAGACATTTAACGAGACAGTAAGCCAGGCGCTCTGTGCATGCATCAAGCTTCTTGGCAGCAATTATCTGGATGTGAATACCAATGCTGTGAAGGGAAATAACGGAGAATTTATTTATGATATGATCACTGTCCGTTATCCGAAAGCACTGGCGACCATAGAGATCGGAACAACGGTTGATGTGGAGAATGAGCTTGCGATCATCGGAACCAGAGGTCGCATTACAGTGCCCAATGACTGGTGGAATACAGGATATTTTGAAGCGAAAGTGGAAGGTCAGGAGTTTCTGAAACGATACAGCTTTAATTTCGAAGGAAACGGACTTCGTTATCTTCTTCAGGAGCTGATGATCATGATCCGTGACAGACGGACGGAGTGTACGAGATTTTTTTATGAAGAATCCGAGACGCTGGCAGAGCTTTTGAAAATTATTGATCAAAGAGGTTAACAGATGACAGAAAAACAGGAACTTCTTTTGCAGCTCTTCCGGGAGGTTGACGCAATCTGCAAAAAGCACAATCTTAGATATGTAATGGCAGGGGGAACACTGATCGGAGTTCTTCGAAATGAGGGATTTATCCCATGGGATGATGATGTAGATATCTATATGCCAAAGAGTGACTGGGATAAATTTGTAGAGATCTGCAAAACAGAAATGCCGGACAACCGGGCAATTTACTGCTCAGACGTAGACCGCACCTATACCAACAGTTTTCCGCGATATGGAAGTACAGATACCTGTTCCATCCATAAGCATCAGATCATCGGAGACGATAAAGCCGGAGAGATCATAGATGTTCTGACACTGGATCCGATCCCGGATGATGACAGGGAGTATGAGAAGTACAGAACATACATGATGATCTATACGGATCTTATCAATATCAGTATGGTAGTCGGAGCAAGATGGGAAATTTCTGCATGGAAGTATCTGTACTGGCTGTTCCGATATAAATTTTTCGGAAAAGACAGAACACTGAAAAAACTGGAAAAACTCATGTTTTCATATAAAGAGGAAGAGTGCAGCCGCTATGCCATGCGCTGGGGTGGCTGCCCGTTTCTTTTTGATAAGGATATGATGTTTCCGGTGAAATATATGGATTTTGAAGGGGAAAAGGTAATGGTTCCCCACAGGGTCAGTGATTATCTGATCTGGCATTACGGGGACGAATGGTCCTATATACCGCCTCATGGGGAAAGAGAATCCCATGAGTCTATTTATGTACCGGGAGCGAATTATCAGGAAATCCGTGATGAATATATGCCGAGGATATCCAGAGGAAGAATTCGCAGACAGATGACATTCCGTAAATTTTACTGTCTGCTTATGGCAAAAAAAGACCATAAACTGGATGTTGAGCGAAACCGGATCAGAGCAGAAGCAGCGGCGAAGGATCTTGAGGCGAGACTTCTGAGATCTGAGAGATCACTGGAAACTCTGCTGGCAGAGAAGCGCTTTGACGTGCTGAATGAGATTTTTGACAACTATTATAAGATCCAGCTCAGTGCAGAATTTATCGGCCGTGAGGATTATAACGGGATACGGCCATTTTATCATCCTACACTGATCCGTACAGAGGACGGTACTTTTCAGGCTGCCATGCTGACCCTGATCTATACAGAGCGTGTTTCCAAAGCATATCGCATGTATGAAGTACGCAGAAAAATGGATCATATTACTCCGGAAATGGAACAGACGGTGGAAGATATCCGTGCATTCCGGAAAGCTGCCAGTCTGTATGAATTTCACGAGAAGAAAGAAGCAGAAGCGATCGTAGATGACCTTCTGAAAAAATATCCGGATGCGCCTGGCTTTATAAAGTTCAAGTGCAGGTTTGTTATGGAACGCCTTGAAGAGGTGAAGGATTTTTCCGAGGCAGAAAAATTTCTGGCGTATTGTCTGAAGCATTTTCCGCAGGATGGATACTTCATCAAATATAAGGGCGATCTCCTCTGGAAAAAAGGTCTTCAGAATGAAGCCATGGAAAAGTACGCACTTGCAAGAGAAACCACCAACAATGGAATTGTGCATCTTGAGCTGGATAAGTTCCTTCAGGACAAAAAAACACAGGTCATTTCCCAGTGCAGAAAACTTCTGGAAGCACGTCATAAGTCCGAGGCATCTGTTTACATGGAACTCTGGAAAAAATTACTGCCGGAGGATACAGAAATAGACGGAGCATTTTATCTGGCAAAGGTATCTGTTGTGCGCACAAAAGCGGAGCTTGAGGAACTGGTAAAAGAGCTTTATCTGAAAATCGGTATTTCTGGTAAGATAGAAAAGAAGCCGCTTTCGGAGGAAATGCTTTACCGGGAGGCACTTACCCTGGCATGGAAACGGTTTGGATATCCGGAAGTTCTTGCTGACTGCCGTACCAGATTTCTGTGTACAGACGAAGTAAGTGATATGGAATATCTGGCAGAAGAAGTCAGAAGCTATCTGGTTCATAAGCAGTGGCAGGGAGAAACCTGGAAACTTCTTGGCGATATCCGCAGAAAGCAGGGCCAGACAAAGGAAGCTTTCGAAAATTATTTCAAAGCTCTGGAGCATATGCAGCATCCATATCTTAAGACGGAACTTGCCGGAATCTTCCTGCGAGATCTTTACAATGGCAGCAAAAGAAGTGCGTTTTTTGCAAAGAAATCCGATGTATCGGAATTTCTGGATGTCTGGCTGGATAAATACAAAAGCCAGGAAAATATTCAGGAACTTCTGAAAAAGATCATGTAGTTGTACCATACACCAAAACAATAGAAATGAGGCAGAGTGTATTGAACAGAGAACAACAGAAAGTACTGGAACTCCTTAAAGAAATAGATATCATATGCAGAAAAAACAAGATCACATATTTTCTTTCTCCGTATCTTACTCTCTGCGCAGTGACGGAACGGCCTTTTCCACTGAATCCCGAAGCTGGTGTTATATATATGAAAACCGGAGACATGGAAAGGTTCAAGAATGTTTTTGAAGAGGAACCGGTGCTGAGGAGAGCGTTGGAATCCATGGACAGTTATAAATATTTCCCCGGATTTTATCTTCGGTATACAGATAAAGACACATTGTTTTACAAGATGGATGATTACGGAAAATTTCAGTATCCCGGTATGGCAGTAAGAATACTGCCGCTGCAATGTGAATATGGTCCCAGGAGAAAATATCTCTGGAACCGTATGCGGGAAGATGGATGGAGAAGAATCCACGAAAGAAAAGAAAAGTGGAGAAATCAGAGAGCTTTTGCCTGTGTCTGTATGGTACGTCTGCTTATGCTCTGTGGAAGAGAATGGCTCGGTAAGAGGATATTTCGGGATCTGCTCCATCAGCCACAGGAAGATGTACAGAATTATGTGGTGCGTTTTCTGAATAAAAATGTCTATTATCCTGCATATGTTTTTGAGGAACAGAAGGAAGTAGAGATTGAGGGAGAACATTTTTTTATACCGGTTGATGCAGAGAAATATCTTATGACTTCCTACGGAGCGAATTACCGGGATAAAGGACCTGAGAATTACCGTCAGAGTGCCATAGCTGTGTGCAGCACACTGATTCCCTGCGAAGAATTCATGCAGCAGGGAAAAGATCTGAAGAGACTTGCTTCCCGGAGAAAAAGAAGAGCACGCCGGCAGAAATTTGGTCTCAGCTACCGGGAATATTTCAACCAGTGCTGGAATTACGCAAAGCTCTGCGGTAAAAAATATACATGTGCGAGAGCATATCGAAAGAAGTTGGATTATATCCGAAACCTGCATAAGAATCAGGATTATGTGCAGCTGGAAATTGTGTTTGGCAGATATACGGATATGATGAATAAATGCCTGAAATACGATGAGATATTTGAAGCAGATCCGGAATTACTGGATATCTATATTCAGTATCTGGAAAAAACAGGCAGAGTTGGTTTTATGGAAAAGGTAAAAAAATATGTTTAAAATGAAGCTTACAGATTATGTTGTAGAATTTTTACAGAAAAAAGGGATCCGGGATTTCTTTGGATATCAGGGAACCATGATCGCACATCTGGTAGATTCCATTGAAAAGAATCCTCATACAAAAAGTCATTCCAGCTATCATGAGCAGGGAGCTGCTTTTGCGGCCTGCGGTTATGCTCAGGCGAAAGGAGCCTGCGGCTGTGCATATGCCACAAGCGGTCCCGGAGCTGCCAATCTGCTCTCCGGCGTGGCTGATGCATATTTTGATTCGCTTCCGGTGATCTTTATTACCGGACAGCTCAATACCTATGAGTATTCCGGTATTGCAGGACTTCGACAGCAGGGCTTTCAGGAGATCGATATGGTTTCCATGGCGAAGCCGGTAACCAAGTATGCCATACAGGTCCGTGACCCGAAAGATATCGTCCGGGAACTGAACCTGGCATGGCAGATCGCCAACACAGGACGGAAAGGCCCGGTTCTTATCGACCTGCCTATGAATGTACAGAGAAGTGAAGTGGAAGATCCGGTTTATGATATGAAATTTTCTGAAGAAGAGATCGATACAGCCATATATGGAAAAAATGATCCTGAGAATGGAGCCGCTTTTTACAGGGATGCTGTTGCAAAAGCAGATTCTTCTGATGCGGCAGAGGCAGCAGAGTATATTCTGGATAAGATTAAAGGTGCGAAACGTCCGGTATTTATGATCGGCCACGGAGCGAATGGCGAAACAGAAAAAATGCTTACTGATCTCGCACGCGTCCATCATATTCCTATGATCACAAGTGTACTCGCCCGTTCTGTTCTGAAATTTGATGATCCGCTGAACTTCGGATGTATCGGCGGTGCCTACGGACACCGGTATGCAAATATGATCGCCAATGCGAAAAGTGATCTCCTGCTTTGTTTTGGGATTTCGCTCTGCACACGCCAGATCGGAACGAAGGTCCATGAGTTTGCCAAGGGAGCGGAGATCGTCCGTGTGGATATCGATCCTTATAACCTTCAGAGAGAGATCCATGAGGGAAGAAAAGGGGAGAAATGTTTTTGCGTCAGCGCAGAGGATGTAGCGTGTAAACTGACAGAGCAGCAGGCGCAGATCGGCTCTTATGAGGAATGGCTGGCTGTATGCCGGAAGATCCGAAAAGAGCTGGAGCAGGTGGATGATGCAACACCGCAGCGTTATCCGAACCGCATGATCGCATATTTAAGTGACAGGCTTTTCGATACTGGAGCCGTTGCTGTGGATGTGGGACAGCATATGGTCTGGAGCTATCAGTCCTTTCACAACCGACAGGGCCAGAAGACACTTTTTTCCGGTGGACATGGCGCCATGGGATATGCACTTCCGGCAGCGATCGGTGCTTATTATGCAACAGGAAAACCGGTGGCATGTATCTGCGGAGACGGAGCATTCCAGATGAACATTCAGGAACTGCAGTGGGTGAAGCGTGAGAACATCCCGGTAAAAATGATCGTGATGAATAATGAGGCGCTGGGAATGATCCGTCATCTCCAGAGAGACTATTTTGACTGCGTGTATGCGGATACTTCCGATGGCAGCGGATTTTCTTCCTGTAATTTCTCAGACGTGGCGCAGGCTTACAAAATTCCTGCGAAGCGTATCCAGGGAGAAGATGTGGAGAAATATGCCGGTAAGTTTCTGGAACAGAGCGGACCGGAGCTTCTGGAGATCATGCTGGAGCATGGAACTTACGCATACCCGAAGACCTGTCTGGGAGAGCCGATCCATAACCAGCAGCCTTATATACCGAAACCGATATTTGATGAACTGATGGAGTTATAAAATGGGAAAAATAACTGTGATCACAGGCGGTACCTCCGGAATCGGAAGAGGGATCGCCGAAAAGATCCTGGCGGAATCTGCGAAAGAAGACAGGATCTTTGTAACATACGGACATGATGAGAAAAAGGCTGCTGTTTTTCGGGACAGCCTTCCTGAGGAAAAAAAATCTCAGGTGATCCTGATGAAGGCAGATATGTCTTCCTATGATGAAATGATGGCTTTTGTGGAAGAGCTGAAAAAACGGGCTGATCATATTGACTGGCTGGTAAGCAACGCCGGGATCAGCACCTATGCGAAATATGAGGACTATAGTTTTGAGGAATGGACAAGGATCGTAAACACCAATCTTTCCGTGCCGGTATTCATGGTCAAAGAACTGCGGCCCATGATGGTGGAAGGCGGCAGTGTGCTTTTTACCGGTTCCTATGCAGGGCAGCAGGCGTATTCTTCTTCCCTTGTATACGGAGTTACCAAGGCGGCCATTCATTTCCTGACCAAATCTCTGGTAAAGGAATTTGAGCCAAAAGGCATCACCGTTAATGCCATTGCACCGGGATTTATCGAAACTCCCTGGCACAGTGCCCGCACCCAGGAGAGCTACGACCGTATCAACAGAAAGATCGCCCTTCACAGGTTTGGAACTGTGGAGGAAGTGGCGGATATGGCGTACGCGGTGCTGTCTAATGGGTATATGAACGGCAGTGTTGTGGATATCCATGGAGGATATGATTACTTTTAATACCAGTCGAAAGTGTGCAGGAAGACAGAAGAAGACACGTTGTGCCTGCACATAAGAGGCTTCTTATGACTTGCTGCATAGGGGCGACGCCCCGAAAACGAGATGCAGCGAAGCGGAATCGAGTTTGTGCACTTGAGGCGTCTGTATGGAACCGTGAATTTCTTTATATATTAAGCGAAAAAGGCTTGACTTGCACACCTGCTCTGTGATAAAATTGACGAGCGACATGGAAGTTAGGTCTTTTTTTTATGCCCGAAAATGACGACGGATACACGTTCCGGGCGGCGTAAAAGACCGTGCAAATGAAAACACTGGAGGTGGAAGTTGTGCGCGTTAAGATTACATTAGCATGCACCGAGTGCAAGCAGCGTAACTACAATATGACGAAGGAGAAAAAGAACCATCCTGAGAGAATGGAGACCAAGAAATATTGTAAGTTCTGTCATACACACACTCTGCACAAGGAAACAAAGTAATCACAGAGATTTGTGAGGTTATGCTATGGAAAAACAGAAATCTGCGGATAAGCCGCAGAAGAAAAGTTGGTTTCAGGGACTTCAGTCAGAATTTGAGAAGATTGTCTGGACAGACCGTCCCACACTGGCAAAGCAGACTGTTGTGGTCGTGATCATCACGATCATCCTGGCAGCGGTTATCAGTGTAATGGATTCCGGAATCCTGGAATGCATTAATTTCTTAATGAAGTAAGGACAAGGTGATTATATGTCAGAAGCAGCAAAATGGTACGTTGTCCATACCTATTCCGGGTATGAGAACAAGGTAAAAGCCAACATTGAAAAGACGATCGAGAACAGACACCTGGAAGACCAGATCCTGGAGGTACGTGTTCCGCTGCAGGATGTAGTGGAGATGAAGAACGGAACCTCAAGACAGGTTCAGAAAAAGATGTTTCCAGGCTATGTGCTTCTCAATATGGTGATGAATGACGATACCTGGTATGTTGTCCGTAACACCAGAGGTGTTACCGGATTCGTAGGGCCGGGATCGAAGCCTGTGCCTCTTACAGAGGAGGAAATGATGCCGCTTGGTATCCAGAAACCGGATATCGAAGTGGACTTCGCAGAGGGCGACATGGTAGTCGTTACTGGTGGTGCATGGAAAGATACTGCAGGTGTGATCACAGGTATCAACATGCAGAAACAGACAGTAACGATCAATGTTGAGCTTTTCGGTCGTGAAACACCGGTAGAGATAAGTTTCACAGAAATCAAAAAAGCTGAGTAATTAAAAAACAAGGTAACAGCAAGTGGGAGGGACACACCCCCGCCAATACCACATAGGAGGTGCCGAAAATGGCAAAGAAAGTAACAGGATATATCAAATTACAGATTCCGGCTGGTAAAGCAACTCCAGCACCACCTGTAGGTCCGGCTCTTGGACAGCACGGTGTAAACATCGTACAGTTTACTAAGGAGTTCAACGCAAGAACAGCTGATCAGGGAGATCTTATCATCCCGGTTGTCATCACTGTTTACGCTGACAGAAGTTTCAGCTTCATAACCAAGACTCCGCCGGCAGCAGTTCTTCTTAAGAAAGCTGCAAACATCAAATCTGGTTCCGGTACACCGAACAAGACTAAAGTAGCTAAAGTTACTAAGGCACAGGTTCAGGAGATCGCTGAGCTGAAGATGAAAGACCTCAATGCAGCATCCATCGAGGCTGCTATGAGCATGATCGCCGGTACAGCAAGAAGTATGGGAATCGAAGTCGTAGACTAATAAATACCGAAGATTAAGTTCGGGGTTCCCGTAGAAAAAGTGAAATTTTCAAGTGGGAGGGCTTTTCCCCGCAAATACCACAGGAGGTTATAGAAATGAAACGAGGAAAGAAATATGTGGAAGCTGCGAAAGCAGTAGACCGCGCAACATTATATGATGCACCAGAGGCTATCAGCCTTGTTAAAAAAGCAGCTGTAGCTAAGTTCGACGAGACCATCGAAGTTCACATCCGTACAGGCTGCGATGGACGTCACGCAGATCAGCAGATCCGTGGAGCAGTTGTTCTGCCACACGGAACAGGTAAAAAAGTTCGTGTACTTGTATTTGCTAAAGATGCTAAGGCAGAAGAGGCAAAGGCAGCAGGAGCAGACTTCGTAGGAGCTGAGGACCTCATTCCGAAGATCCAGAACGAGGGATGGCTTGACTTTGACGTTGTAGTTGCAACACCGGATATGATGGGCGTTGTAGGTCGTCTTGGTCGTGTACTTGGACCGAAAGGTTTAATGCCAAACCCGAAAGCTGGTACTGTAACAATGGACGTAACAAAAGCTGTTAACGACATTAAAGCAGGTAAGATCGAGTATCGTCTTGACAAATCCAACATCATCCATGTTCCGATCGGAAAGGCTTCCTTTACCGAGGAGCAGTTAAGCGACAACTTCCAGACGCTTATGGGAGCTATCACAAAGGCTAGACCTAGCACACTGAAAGGTCAGTATCTGAAGAGCGTTACAATCGCTCCGACAATGGGACCTGGTGTTAAGCTTAACCCGGTTAAATTAGCTCAGTAATAAATTTTAAATGCCCTGTACAGAGGAGACTTTGTACAGGGTATTTTTTTGTATAGGTATCTTGATTTTTTCTTCAATGCTTTTATAATAAATAAGGCTCAAGCAGATTTGGAAAATTATTAGAGATTTTTCATATAAAGTTTACAGATGAAATTCTGAATTGTGTTAAGATAAAAATGACGGGGAAAACAGGGCAGATAATGTTTTCCACGGGGATATTGTGGATGAGTTGATCTGAATGGGGAGTATAAGTTGAAATCAAAAAAGCGTAAAGCGAAGAAAATAAAAAAAGAAGTAAACAAAGTAAAAATGGCACTCTGCCTTCTGGTGGAGGCGATTGTGATCCTGACACTTGTAGTGATCATAGGCTGGAATAAAGGTGTAGGAGACTGGATGGAGTCGTTGCAGAGACCTGTTGTCCGTAAGCTTGAAATGAGCGGTATCAACAGCCCGTATGCAGTTCTGATGCAGGTAAAAGGTGGAAAGATCATCGGAAATATGAAGGGCGATGAGAAAATCTATCCAGCTTCCATGACGAAGATCATGACTGTGATCGTGGCCATTGAGAACCTGGATGATCTGGATGAGGAGATCACCCTGACTCAGGAGATGTTTGCCGGACTTTACGAGCAGGATGCCACACAGGCCGGTTTTCAGCCCGGTGAGACCGTGCGAGCCATTGATCTTCTTTATGGTGCCATGCTGCCATCTGGCGCGGAGTGCTGTATCGCACTGGCGGATACCGTAGGCGGTTCCAGGGATGGATTTGTGGAAATGATGAATAAAAAAGCGCAGAAGCTTGGAATGAATGGAACGCATTTCTGTGATACTACCGGACTGCATGATCCGGATCATTACAGTACGGTGAGGGATATTGCAGTGCTGCTCAGATATGCACTTCGGAACGATACGTTCAGAGAGATCATTGAGAGTCCGCGGCATTCTACCGGAGTTACCAACATCCACCCCAGTGGAATTACATATTACAGTACCATGTTCAAGAACCTTTCGGATACTTCTGTTACTGGGGGCAAGATCCTGGGAGGCAAGACGGGATATACCAGTGAGGCGGGCCTGTGCCTGGCCAGCTTTGCGGAAATTTATGACCGGGAATATATTCTGGTAACTGCCGGCGCTGCGGGGAATACGGGAAGCCCGCTGCATGTGCAGGATGCGGTAACGATCTATAACCGGCTTGGAAAGGCTATTGAAGCACAGATGACAGAGAGTGATGGATCGGAGTCCTGAAGACAGATAAGGGATATATTATTCCGGGTAAACTTTTTTGTGCCATGTTGTAAAATATTGACACGATTGGTATGAAAACGTATAATCATAACATAGTATTGCGACAGAGAAAACGGGTTCTGTGTATAATACACAGGATCCATTTTTTGTATTCAAAAATGGGAAAAAGTTGCAGGAGAAGGAGGAAATATCTATGAAAAAGAAAGTGGTTTCATTACTGATCGCAGGTCTTATGATGCTGGAACCATGCACGATGGCAGATGCGGCAGATCTTTCTGACACGGAAGTGATCGAGCAGAGCGTGGAAAGCGCAGGGGATTCTGTGGAGACAGAAGCAATGGGGGAGACTCCAGAGGAGACAGGAGATATTGCAGAATCCGGGGCACAGGATACAGAGGTTTCCGAAGAGGGATCCGTCGATGAAGAAGAACTTTCTCTTGATGAAGGTGCGGAAGCAGTGCAGGATGTAAACGAAGAAGAGGGATTTGGAGATGGAGAAGAAGCAGATTTTTCTGATAATGCGGAAGCAGCTACAGATGTTGGCGCTTCAATCCAGAAATCAGGGCGTCTGTCAAATACGGTCACATGGGATTTTTATGACAATGGAGAGCTTGTGATCAATGGCACAGGAGCTGTTCCGGATATGCCGGATGGGCTTTTTACGCAGCCGTGGGCAGCATTCGACATTACCAGGGTAAAAGTCAGTGATGGAATCTCCACATTGGGTGCAAATACGTTTGCGAGTATGTTGTATCTGGAAGAAGTGGAACTAGGAAAAAATGTCAAAAAGATCGGAACAGAGGCATTTTACAATGACACCGTACTGAAAAAGATCAATTTTCCAGATGGCCTTACATCTGTAGGTGATGGAGCTTTCTGGTTCTGTGGAGGTCTGGAAGGAGAACTGAAACTTCCCAAAAGTATTACCAGCATAGGAAAAAAGGCTTTTAACGGCTGTGACAGCCTGAAAAGTATCGTATTGCCGGAGAGCCTGAGAGAAATTCCGGCAGGCGCATTTCAGTATGATTACAATGTTAAAAGAATATTCATTCCTGCAAGTATCACAAAAATCGACAAGACTGCGTTTGAAGGCTGTGATCCATCAGTGATCCAGTATACAGGAACACAGGCACAGTGGAAAAAGCTGCAGCTTGATACAGTTTTTAATCCGGATTTTATGAATATTGAGTATAATTTTGCATCAGATAAAGTAGATGAACATATCTGGAGCCAGGAAAGAGAATGGGACGGAGAAGATCCTTACGACTGCACGGTTGCAAGAACTAAAAGCTATCACTGCATCGTTTGCGGCGCAATCGACGAAAGAAGTACGGTTACCGTGCCAGGTAAGGAACATACCTGGAGTGCAGAGAAGATCTATGATGAAAAAAATGATACGGATTTTTATGACTGTACAAAGGGTGGAACCAAGAGTTATCATTGCAAAGAATGCGGTGCGATTGATAAAGATTCCACAGAACCGATCCTGCCGAGAAGTGCACATTCTTACGGACCGTGGGAAGTGACGCAGGAAGCTACCATAAGCCAGCCGGAAAAAAAGATGCGTACATGTAAAGTATGCTATCACACAAGTAGGGTAACCGGAAATAAGCTTACCCCAACCATAAAAGTTTCCAGAACAGCAGTAACTCTGAATCCACAGCAGAAGCTGACATCCCTTTATGTGACTTATAAAAAAGGTGATTCCGTGGTTTCCTGGAAATCCAGCAATACGAAGGTTGCCACAGTTACAAAACAGTCAAACGGAAAGTGTGTGGTTGTTGCTGGCAAAACTCCAGGCAGGGCAACTCTGACCGTTACACTCAAGAGTAACAAAAAAGCATATGTGACGGTAACTGTTCGTTCTGTTAAAACGACAAAGATCACAGGGGTAAAATCTTCCCTTGTCCTTCGGGTGAAGAAAACTGCCACATTGAAACCGGTTCTTACACCGAGAACCAGTACGGAGAAGATTACTTATAAATCAAGTAATACAAAAGTTGCGACTGTTACTTCTGCTGGTAAGATCATAGCGAAGAAGAAAGGTACGGCTTATATTTATGTGAAGTCCGGAAGTAAGACTGTGAAATGTAAGGTTGTAGTGAAATGATTTTTGGCTTTTGTGAAAAGTGGGGGGAAAACCGTGGGGAAGGGAAGCATTCGAAGTTGCGAAGGCCATTTCCCTTCCCCACACCCCAACCCTCCGGCCACGCCGCTGTGATGCGCTGTAGAGGGTGATAATTTATTGGCTCAGTCCTGTATGCTGCTGTATTGGCAGCGACAGGCTGAGCCGATTTTTTGTTTTACCGTACGGGAAAGCGGCCCGCTTGGCGTGCCTGTTCCCTGAGATTCATTGGAAGAGTTGGCGTGCCTGTTCCCTGAGAGCGTCTTAAACATAATTGCGGTATGAAAGTCAAGCGGATATTCGCAATCCGCTTCGCTACGTAGCTCTACACCAAATAACTGCTCCGCAGTTTATCAGGAGGAGCTTGCACTCCTCATAATACAAGCAAGTCCCCACCCATTGCTTATTGCTTTTCGCAACCCCGCAGGGGACTTGCTTGATTTGGTTAAAATTAATTACAAACAGAACAGGTCCCAGGAAACAACAGAAACAGGCCTGCCAAGCAGGCCGCATTTCGTCCAAAGCGAATAAAAATCGGCACAACGAACCACACTCAATACCGTAGAATCCATCGCCCCTCCGATAAACATACACATTCCCACAACCTGCAGCAAATTGCGTGGCCGGAGGGGAGGAGTGCGAGGAGGGGAAATGGCCTTCGCAACTAGGAATGCTTCCCCTCCTCGCAAAAACGCCCGCAGCGAAAGCGTCCCGCCCGGGCAGGGCAAAACCCACTGCGAAGTGCGTCTCCAGACGCGCCCACAATGTACAATATCTAGTACAATTTTATCATTAATTTTATCAATAGTACAATCCCTTGTATATTATAAAAAACATACATCCAATCTGTTGACTTTAAAATCTGAATCTGGTATCTTATGGTCGTCATGAGAAATGTTATATATTACTAACTGCGCGGGCAGTGAACGAATAATCATTGAAACAGAACAAAGAAAGGATGTGCAACAAATTGGCAAAAGTTAATTTCGAGCAGTGGAACGGATTCAAAGGTGACCGTTGGAAAGAGAAGATCGATGTTCGTAATTTCATCAGCATGAACTATACACCATACGACGGAGATGCTTCTTTCCTGGAAGCGCCAACAGAGGCAACAGACAAACTCTGGGGCAAACTTCAGGAGCTTCAGAAAGAGGAACGTGCTAAAGGCGGCGTTCTTGATATGGAGACAGAGGTAGTAACAGGAATTACAGCATACGGTCCTGGATATATCGATGCGGAGCTCAAAGATCTGGAGCAGGTTGTAGGTCTTCAGACAGACAAACCTCTGAAACGTGCTTTCATGCCATACGGCGGAATCAAAATGGCAGAGCAGGCATGCGAGACTTACGGATATCACGTAAGCGACAAGATCAAAGATGTTTTCAATAACTATGAGTTCAAAACACACAATCAGGGTGTATTCGATATCTACACACCGGAGATGAAGAGAGCACGTCACAACAAGATCCTTACAGGACTTCCGGATACTTACGGACGTGGACGTATCGTAGGTGATTACAGACGAGTTGCTCTTTACGGAATTGATTACCTGATCGCAGGCAAAGAGAAAGACTTCGCAGCATGCGACCGTCAGGGTATGAGACGTTATGACTTCCAGCTTCGTGAGGAGATCGCAGATCAGATCCGCGCTCTGAAGAAGATGAAAGAAATGGCTCAGATCTATGGCTTTGATATTTCCCAGCCGGCCAAGAACGCAAAAGAAGCATTCCAGTGGCTGTACTTTGGATATCTTGCAGCGATCAAGACTCAGAACGGAGCTGCAATGAGTGTTGGACGTATCTCCACATTCCTTGATATCTATATTGAGAGAGACCTTGAGAACGGAACTCTTACAGAGAAAGAGGCACAGGAGCTTGTTGACCATATCGTAATGAAATTCCGTATGGTTAAATTCGCTCGTATCCCGTCTTACAACCAGCTCTTCTCCGGTGACCCGGTATGGGCAACTCTGGAAGTAGCAGGTATGGGACAGGACGGACGTTCCATGGTAACAAAGAACGATTATCGTTTCCTTCATACACTTGAGGATATGGGACCGGCTCCGGAGCCGAACCTTACAGTTCTCTACTCTTCAAGACTGCCTGAGAACTTCAAGAAATATGCGGCAGACATCTCTGTTACAACAAGTTCCATCCAGTATGAGAACGATGATGTTATGCGTCCGGTATGGGGCGATGACTACAGCATCTGCTGCTGTGTATCTGCTACAGAGACCGGTAAAGAGATGCAGTTCTTCGGTGCTCGTGCTAACCTTGCAAAATGCCTTCTTTACGCGATCAACGGTGGTGTTGATGAGAAGACAAAACAGCAGGTAGGACCGCAGTACCAGCCGATCACTTCCGAGTACCTTAACTATGACGAAGTAATCGCAAAATATGATCAGATGATGGACTGGCTTGCACATCTGTATGTTGGAACACTGAACATGATCCACTACATGCATGATAAATACTACTATGAGGCAGCTGAGATGGCACTTATCGATACAAAGGTTGACCGTTCCTTTGCAACTGGTATCGCCGGATTCTCACATGTAGTAGATTCCCTTTCCGCTATCAAATATGCAAAAGTAAAAGCAATCCGTGACGAGGACGGAATCACAACAGACTTCCAGGTTGAGGGTGACTTCCCACGCTATGGTAACGATGATGACAGAGCAGATGAGATCGCAACAACACTGCTTTCCACATTCCTTGAGAAACTGAAACACATCCATACCTATCGTGATTCCAAGCCAACCACATCCATCCTTACCATCACATCCAACGTTGTATATGGTAAAGCTACAGGATCTCTTCCGGACGGAAGAAAAGCCGGTGAGCCTCTGGCACCGGGAGCTAACCCGTCTTACGGCGCAGAGCAGAACGGACTTCTTGCTTCCCTGAACTCTGTTGCAAAACTTGACTATGAGGATGCCCTTGACGGAATCTCCAATACTCAGACCATCAACCCGGATGCCCTTGGACATTCTGAGGAAGAGCGTACAGAGAACCTTGTAAACGTACTTGACGGATACTTTGACCGTGGTGCACATCACCTCAATGTAAACGTATTCGGTAAAGAAAAACTCATCGATGCTATGGAGCATCCGGAAAAAGAGGAGTATGCAAACTTCACGATCCGTGTTTCCGGATATGCTGTTAAGTTCATCGACCTTACAAGAGAGCAGCAGCTTGACGTTATCGCAAGAACCTGCCACGAAAGGATGTAATAAAAAATATGGACGACCAGAAAAAAATCACTGGCTACGTCCACTCACTGGAGAGCTTCGGCTCTGTTGACGGACCAGGAGTCCGGTATGTGATCTTTTTGAGCGGCTGTGCCATGCGCTGCCAGTTCTGCCACAATCCGGACACCTGGCAAATGAAAACAGGAACGGAGTACACAGCAGATGAACTGCTTGAAAAAGCATGTCGATACCGCTCTTACTGGGGAAGTAAGGGCGGTATTACTGTGAGTGGAGGCGAGCCACTGTTACAGATCGATTTCCTCACTGAGCTTTTTAAGAAAGCCAAGAAACTTGGAATCCACACAACACTTGATACCAGCGGCAATCCTTACACAGAAGAGGGCCCATGGCATGAAAAATGGGAAGAGCTGATGAAATATACAGATCTTGTCATGCTGGATATCAAACATATTGATGAGGAACAGCACAAGATCCTCACAGGATGTACCAACAAAAATATCCTTGCCATGGCGAAGAAACTTTCCGATATGGGCATAGCCATGTGGATTCGCCATGTACTGGTACCGGAGCGCAATGATCGTGACGATTACCTTCATCGCCTGGCTGATTTTATCGGTACGCTGAAAACTGTAGAGAGAGTGGAAGTTCTTCCGTATCATACGCTCGGAATTTTCAAATGGGAAAACCTTCATCTTGACTATCCGTTGAAAGGTATTAATCCTCCAACAAAAGAACGGATTGAAAATGCGGAGAAAATCTTGGGAGCAGGTACACATTAACGCACATATCTGAGGCAGGCTTCGGGTCAAGCGGATATTCGCAATCCACTTCGCTACTTGCTCATAACCATATCACATGTCTAAAAATCGACATGGATATGGTTTTTTTATATTTTTCACTATACTTTAAAAAAAATTAGTGATATCATAGATATAATAGGTAATAAAAATGAAATGGAATACTATGGACAGGTAAAGCAAAGGAAGAAGAATGGGGACAAAAGATATCATGACAATGCAGGAAGTACAGGAGATGAAGCAGCAGCTGGAGCAGGTTTTTTCTATTGTACGTCTGCTGGATGGAGAAACACTGGAAACAGGAGAAGGAATAGAGCCCCCATGTCAGTGCTATTCCATATGGGGTAAGGACGAAAGATGTACTAACTGTATTTCCAGAAAAGCACTGAAAGAAAAACGCCAGAAAACAAAAATAGAAATAGTAGACTCTAAAGTTTATCAGGTAATTTCCAAATATCTGAATATTGATGGCAAACCATATATCATGGAAATGATCAATAATCTGGAAGATGACGATATCATTGATTCAGAAGACAGAGAGAATCTTCTTGCAGAACTCAGTGGATATGCGGATGAATTGTATAAAGACGCTCTTACAGGTGTTTTTAATCGAAGATATTATGAGGATAAGGTCAGAAATCTGGAGAGTTCTGCCGGCGTGGCTATGGTGGATCTGGATGATTTTAAACTTTATAACGATACCTATGGACATGATGCAGGTGATAAAGCATTAAAGGTAGTTGTGGAGGTTATCCGTCGACATGCACGTAAGACAGATAAGGTTGTTCGTTTCGGAGGAGATGAATTTCTTCTGCTGATACCGGACATCAATGTGGATAATTTTACCAAGAAACTGAAGGAAATCCAGGAAGAAGTTCATGCAGCCAGAGTACCTGGATATTCTCAGCTGAAGTTGTCAGTAAGTATTGGCGGAGTACTTTCTACCGGAGAAAAACTGGGAGAAGCAGTACTTCGTGCAGATAAGTTTATGTATCGTGCGAAACAGCGCAAAAATATGGTCGTGATCAGTGAAAATGAGATTGCAGGAAGAAACAGCGCACAGGAGATCCTTCTGCAGGATAAAACAAGGCTGACGATCCTGATCGTAGATGATTCCGAGATGAACCGCTGCATTTTGTCGGAAATGCTTGGAGCAGATTATGATATTCTGGAAGCGACCAATGGCGAGGAAGCCATCAAGCTTCTGAGACAGTATGAAACCGGAATCTCGCTTGTACTTCTTGACCTGGTAATGCCCGTAATGGATGGATTCGGTGTACTGAGTTATATGAACGAAAGAAACTGGATCGAGGATATTCCGGTTATCATGATTTCCGGGGAGGACTCTGTTTCTTATGTAAGACGGGCCTTTGATCTGGGAGTTGCAGATTATATCAAGAAACCGTTTGATGCGCAGGTTGTATACAAGCGTGTTTATAATACCATTACTCTGTATGCGAAACAGAGAAGACTTCTGGTTCTTGTCACAGATCAGATTTACGAGAAAGAAAAAAATAACCGTATGATGATCAGCATCTTAAGCCAGATCGTGGAATTCAGAAATGGTGAAAGCGGTGCTCATGTTCTGCATATCAACATTATCACAGAACTGATTCTGGAAAGGCTGATACAGAAAACGGATCAGTATGATCTGTCCAGCTCTGTAAGAAGAATGATTGTTACAGCATCTGCTCTTCATGATATCGGAAAGATTGGTATTGATGACAAGATCCTGAATAAACCGGACAAACTGACAAAAGAGGAATTCGAGGTTATCAAGACACACAGTGCCATCGGTGCCTCCATGCTGGAGAGCCTGGAATATTATAAAAACGAACCGCTGGTTCGGATTGCCCATGACATCTGCAGATGGCATCACGAACGCTACGATGGAAAAGGTTATCCGGATGGACTGAAGGGAGAAGAAATCCCGATTTCTGCACAGGTAGTTGCACTGGCTGATGTATATGATGCGCTGATCAGTGATCGTGTATATAAGAAAGCTTATTCCCATGAGAAAGCGGTTGAGATGATCCTGAATGGAGAATGTGGAACTTTTAATCCGCTCCTCCTGGAATGTCTGAAAGATATTCAGGGCCGTCTGAAAGAAGAAATGACTACAATGTCAGAAGAACGTGCAGAAACTGCAGACAGCGGAAGCGCCACTTCAGAATTTGAAGGCTATGAAAAGACAAAAGAACAGCTCTTTAAATCCATGTCAGAAGATATTCGAAAAGAATATATAGATACTATCCCAACAATCGGGGGGGGGGAAACAGACGTTCCTGAAAAGTAAATAAAAAATAACCAACGGAAACGAGAAAAGCTGATGTGATTCATGGATCACACCAGCTCTTTGTTTTTAATAAGCATTTCTTTGATAATATTCTGAGTATACGCACCCAGGTGACGCTGAGTATCCCGGTCAAGCTCAGATGGAATGATTGGTTTGCCGTACTCAATTACCACATGAGTAGGAGACATCTTTGGAAAATTGGCTTCCCAGATGTTTGCGGAATTGCTGATCGCGATAGGAATGATCGGACTCTTTGCTCTGGTTGCGATCTTGAAACTACCGTCATGAAATGACAGCATATCGGTTTCATCTGCGTTTTTGTTTCTGGTTCCTTCCGGGAAGATGCATACGGAGATTCCGGATTTTACATAATCTGCCGCCTGAAGGATGGTTTTCAGTCCCTGTTTGATATCCTCTCTGTCAAGGAAGAGGCAGTAGAGGTTACGCATCCAGTTGGAAAGCAGCGGGTAACGTTCCATTTCTTTCTTTGCAACATAACCGGTACGGATCGGGCAGCGGCTGTAGGTCAGCAGAATGTCAAAATAACTTCTGTGATTCGCCACATAGAGAACAGCCTGATCTTTCGGGACATTCTCTTCACCGATGACGGTGACCTTGGCACCTGTGATCCACAGGATAAATTTAAATATGGCCTGTACCATACGCAGAGAGCTGATATCCTTGGTCATTGGAGAGAATTTGCCGATGATCCATTCCACCAGAAGAACCGGGATCGTCAGCACCAGATAAGCGATGACAACGATACAGACAAGTATAAATCGAATCATGTCTTCTGTCCTTTCTATATTGTGATGCAGTTTTGCATTCTGACACCATTATACGAAGAATTTTCGATAGTTGCAATAAATCTTTCCCGGATTACATAGAATAAATACTGAGTAATGCAGGCTGCTGATAAAAGAGGGGATTATGAAAAGATCAGTTTTTCTGCTAATTGCTGTAATAACGGCTTTTCTGCTTTCCGGCTGCCGTTTCGTCCGGATCGAGGAAGAAGAGCGGAAACCGATTGCCTATACAGTGGTAGAAAAGTCCGATATCCCGGAGGAACTTTCCCGGATCATGGAAGAAAAAAAGGAAAAAGAATTTCAGTTAAGTTATGAAACTGGAGAAGACCTGTATCTTGTAAAGGGATATGGCCGGCAGATGAGCGGAGGTTACAGTATCCAGGTGGAAGAACTTGGAGAATCCGGTAACGGGCTTTTTTTTGTTACAAGACTTCTTGGCCCGGAAGATCTGAAAGAAGCCGGAGTACCATCGTATCCCTGTATTGTGATAAAAACCTCAAGGCAGAAAAAACCGGTAACGTTCACAGAGGGAAGCGGCAGGTAAAAAAATTCTGAGAAAGGGGAACCAATTGTGGAATTAAAGAAGGAGATCATGCAGATACTGAAAGAAAAAAGCAGGGCAAAAAGCCAGATCACCTTTGATGAAGATTTTAATGTACCAGATGCGAAACCGGATGTGGGAAGGCTGATCCAGTATAAAGGAAGGATCAGTATGGATGATGTCCATCTCGCTGACGGAAAAGGGATCCTGAGAGGAGATCTGCAGGTAGATATTCTTTATGTGGGAGAAGAAAACGGAATTATCAGCAGCATTACGGCAAAATTGCCGTTTGAGGAAACACTGAACCTGAAAGACATTGTAAATGGAGATAAACTGTGCCTGAAGTGGGAGATTGAGGATCTTACCATCCGGCTGATCCATTCCAGAAAGCTGAATATCAAAGCACTGGTAACATTTTATGGAGCAGTAGATGAGACGGAGCAGGTTCGTCTTCCGGTAGCGCTGGATGCTACGGATATCTCTGTCAGAAAGAAAACAGTCCGATTTCTGGGACTTACCGTACATAAAAAAGATACCCTGCGTGTTAAGGATGAATATACCATTGCTTCCAACCGTCCGGACATTTCCGGCCTGATCTGGTATACCATGGATATACGGGGACTGGATCTGAAACCGGAAGAAAACATCGTAAAAGCAAGGGGAGAGCTGACGGTTTTTGTACTGTACGAATCAGAAGATACAGAGACACCGGTACAGTGGCTGGAATATTCACTTCCTTTTTCAGGAGAAGTGGAATGTCCGGATTGTACAGAAGAATTGATCCCGGATATTGAAGTTTCCGTGATGCACCAGAGCCTGGAAGTAAAGCCGGATGCAGATGGAGAGGAACGGATACTGGTTTCTGATGTAGTGCTGGAACTGGATATGAAATTTTTCCGGGAGGAAGAATATTCACTGGTTACAGATGTGTATACACCACTTCGGGAATGCGTTCCGGAAGGGAAAAATGAAGTTTTGGAAAAACTTCTGGTGCGGAATTTCTCCAGATGCCGGATCACTGACCGCATTCAGGTAAAAGAAACCCAGGGGAAAATCCTCCAGCTCTGTCACAGCCAGGGAAAAGTAAAGATCGATAAGACCAGGATCGTGGAAAACGGAGTGCAGGCAGATGGAGTGATCATGCTGAAGATCCTGTATATTATCGGAAACGACAGTATGCCTTTTTACTCCATGGAGGCCATGATCCCGTTTTCTCATGTGGTGGAAGCGAGAGGAATCCGGCCGGACAGCAGCTACCGGTTAAAGGCAGAACTGGAACAGCTTTCTGCAGCCATGGCGGACGGAAATGAGATCGAGATCCGGGCGTCAGTGGGCCTGAATCTTCTTGCAGTCATCCGGGAACCCGTATTTATCATTGACAAAGTGGAAGAAAAACCTCTGGATATGAAAAAGATCCAGGCTATGCCGGGAATCCTGATCTATATGGTAAAACCGGGAGATGAGCTGTGGGATATCGCAAGAAAATATCATACATCCATTGAAGAAATCTGCACTCTGAACGGGCTTAAGGAAAATCAGGAGCTATCTCCGGGAACACCGCTTCTTGTGGTGAAAAAAGTAGAAGGACAGATCAAATGAGAAAAAAACAGCAGAAAATGAAAAAAGCTGGAAAATTTTGCTGTTGAAAAGACTGCAAAAATCATATAAAATATACATATAAATACTGTATACAAAGTACAAATGGAGGGGCTTATGCGTTTAAAAGCAATGGCAAAGATCAATCTCGGACTTGATGTTCTGGGGAAGAGAGAGGACGGCTATCATGAGGTACGCATGATCATGCAGACCATCCGTATGTATGATATCCTGGATATCAGAAAGACGAAACGGCCGGGAATCGTGCTGACAACCAATCTTCCGTTTATTCCCACTGACAGCCGAAATCTTGTATATAAAGCAGCAGAGATGCTGATGGAAGAATTTGAAATAGAAGAGGGACTTTCCATTAAACTTCGCAAGTTCATTCCGGTAGCGGCAGGTATGGCAGGCGGAAGCTCTGATGCTGCGGCTGCATTTGTAGGTGTGAACCGGATGTTTCATCTGGGCCTGACGGAAGAGCAGCTGATGGAGCGCGCAGTGAAGGTAGGAGCAGATGTTCCGTACTGTATCATGCGTGGAACAGCCCTTGCAGAGGGAATCGGTGAGAAGCTGAAGCGACTTCCGAAAGTTCCGGAATGCTATGTGCTGGTAGGAAAACCGGGAATCAATGTTTCCACAAAAACCGCCTACGAAAATCTCAATCTGGCAGGAATCGGGAAACATCCGGATATCGATGGACTTATCAGGGATATTGAGGACGGTGATCTTTATGCCATGGCATCAAAAATGGAGAATGTATTTGAGCCTGGAATTATCCGTCAGTATCCTGTAATTGGAAATATCAAAGAACTCATGGAAGAAAAAGGAGCGCTGAAAGCGGTGATGAGCGGAAGCGGTCCAACGGTATTTGGTATTTTTGATAACAGAGATAAGATGGCGGCGGCAGCCAGAAGTCTCAGAAAGAGCGGACTGGCAAAAACAGTATTTGCCACGGATATTTACAACAGGGATGGAGGAGTTACAAATGACAAGTGATTTTTCTGTGGATATGAATGAGTATCTGCCACTTCGGGATGTTGTTTTTAACACCTTGAGGCAGGCAATTCTGAAAGGAGAACTGAAACCGGGGGAGAGACTTCTGGAGATCGCTCTTGCAGAGCGTCTGGGTGTCAGCAGAACACCGGTGCGTGAGGCCATGCGTAAGCTGGAGCAGGAAGGCCTTGTAGTGATGATCCCACGCCGGGGAGCCCAGGTTGCAAGCATCACCGAAAAAGATCTGAACGATGTTCTTGAGGTGCGTATCGCGCTTGAGAATGTAGCCATAGAAAAGGCATGTAAGCTGATCACAGAGGAGGAGCTTGGACGGCTCTGGGTAGCAGCCAAAGAATTCGAGAAAACAAAAGCAGAGGGAAATCTTGTTCGTCTTGCGGAGGCGGATGTGGCGTTCCATGAGATCATTTACCAGGCTTCCGATAACAAGCGTCTGAACCAGGTACTGAATAATCTCCGCGAGCAGATGTACCGCTACCGTGTGGAATATCTGAAGGAAGAGCAGACCAGAAATCTCCTTGTCAGCGAGCATGAAGAACTGGTAAAAGCGATCCGGGAGGGTGATGTGCAGAAAGCACAGGATATTTCTTTTCACCATCTGGAGAATCAGAGAATGGCAATTATCCGTACCATCCGTGCGGAAAATGCTGCCAGAGAATCCGAGAAAAAAGAATAAGAACCGGATATCCGGGGATATTAAGAGAGATGCCACTGGCATCTCTTTTTTATTGGAAAAGGATGGTGAAGCTGTGGAAAAAAAAAAGATTTCAGTATCTCTCCATGAAAATGAATCTTATATCCGGAAGCGCTGTGAAAACTGCGATGATATTCTGATCCGGCCCATGCGCCTGGGAGAGGGTCATAAAGTGGACTGTCTGATGGTTTATATTGAAGTGGCAGTTTCCAACATGATGCTGGACGATTCTGCCATTGGAAAGATGATCAATCATTTCTGGGAAATTCCGGAAGAAAAGATCCGGGAATTTATTCGGAGAAACAGTCTCGGAATTGCGGATGTGGAAGAACTTTTTTCCATGGAAGAAGTCTTCGGGGCGGTTCTTTCCGGAAATGCGGTTTTCTTTATGGACGGTTATGACAGGGCCATGAAGATATCCAGCAAAGGCTATCCGGGGCTGGATGTATCAGAAGCGGAAACGGAAAAAGTGCTGCGGGGTTCCAAAGAAGGCTTCTGCGACAGCGTAAAAACCAATGCGGCCCTTGTACGGAAGCGGATCCGGGATACCCGCCTTAAAGTGGAACAGCAAAATATCGGGGTGCGTTCCAACACGGTGGTGCAGCTTCTGTATGTGGAAGATCTGGTGCACGAAGAACTTCTGATTGCGGTGAAGGAACGGCTGGAATCTTTTACTGTGGATGGAATCCTGGATAGCGGAATGCTGGAGCAGCTGACAGAAGAAGCCTGGTATTCGCCTTTTCCACAGTTTCAGACAACCGAACGTCCGGACCGGGCGGCACAGGAACTTCTCAATGGAAAAGCCGTGCTGCTCTGTGACAATTCACCGGTGGCACTGGTGATTCCAGGTGCGTTTAACAGCTTTATGGAAAGCAGCGAGGACTGGTATAACCGTTTTGAAATGACTTCATTCCTGTGTGTGCTGCGATATCTGGCCATGGCTGTGGCAACGTTGCTTCCGGGACTTTATCTGGCTGTGATACGGTTTCACACCCAGATCCTTCCGGCCAATCTGATCCTTTCTTTTGCACAGGCAAGGGAAGGAGTGCCGTTTTCCAGCGTGGTGGAGCTGGTGTTTCTGGAGCTGTCTTTTGAGCTGATCCGGGAGGCGGGCGTACGGATTCCCGGAACTCTTGGAAATGCCATCGGGATTGTTGGAGGCCTGATTATTGGACAGGCAGCTGTGGAGGCTAATCTGGTAAGCCCCGTGGTGGTAATTATTGTGGCATTAACGGCGCTTGGATCTCTGGCGATCCCCAATGAGGAATTTGCGTCTGCGTTCCGGCTTCTGAAGTATGGATTTCTTTTTCTGGGAGGATATCTTGGCATCTTCGGAATTGTGCTGGGACTGTATCTGACAGCGGCACATCTGGCAGGACTTTTAAGTTTTGGTGTCCCATATCTGGTACCCTTTGTAGAAAAAAACGGCCAGGCGGAAACAGGAGGAAGAATTTTGCGCCAGCCATTCCGGAAACGGAAATTCCGGCCGTTGTATGCAAGAGATGACCAGAAGCGCAGACTGCGGACAAAGCCGTGGAGGCAGAAAGGAAAAGGATTATGAGATTTGCAGAAAACAACAGGATTTCCCACAGACAGCTTTTCCGGCAGATCATACTTGTGTTTCCGGCGCCTTTTCTTCTGTGCCTTTTTAAAAACGGAGAAATGCTGGGAGTGAATGCTATGGCAGGGACGATCCTGGCGGCGGTGCTTCTTTCATTTTATGTGATCTGGCTGATCCGTCTTGCTCCTGCTTATGGAGAACTTTCCAGAATGACAGGAAATATTACTGTACGGTTTATTGGACTGTTCTTTCTTTTATATGTAATCTTAAGTGCGGCTTTTCTGGCGGATCTTCTTGCAAAAGTAATTCCACAGAGTCTGATCAGCGGGATTTCCGGGAAATGGCTGTCTCTGCTTGCTGTGGCAGCATGCAGTCTGGGAACGCACCGGGGAATGCAGAGAAGAGGAAGGATTGCAGAAATTTCCGGTGGAATTTTTCTGGCAGGGATTCTCCTTCTTATGATTTTGAGTGCAGGACAGGGAAAAGCGGAATATTTTCTGGAAACCGTGGAGGGTACCGGTAGCAGGTTTTCCGGGAAATGGATGATCCGGGATGTGTATGCATTTCTCTGTGTTTTTTCCGGAGTGGGGCTTCTGCCTTTTGGGCTTGAAAAAGTAGAAAAACAGGGAAGTGCCAGAAAGCCGGTGATCCTGGCCTTTCTTACCGTGTGTGGAATTGTCCTTGGTATGCAGGTTCTGCTTCCTGCTGTATTTGGAAAAAACAGGCTTCTGGCGGAAACATATCCGGTGCTGCCTCTTCTGGACGGGGCAGATCTTCCGGGAAATGTGCTGGCAAGATTTGATGTGATCTGGATGGGATTTCTGGTGTTCGGGCTTCTTTTTTCTCTGGGAAGTCTTTTTCATTACGGGAATCAGATTGCGGAAAAAACAAAGCTTAGAAGTGGACGGTACTGGATTCCGGCAGCAGGGTGGATCCTTTCGCTCTACGAAAGAAACGGCGCCGGGATAGAAAAGTATTATGGATGGTATCTGGCATATATTTTTGTGCCGCTGCTTCTTGTGATCCAGATTTTTCTCAGTGTGGAAAATAAAGGCCGCTGGAAGAAAAAAGCGTTGTCTGTGAGCCTGTTTTTCTTTGTAAGCCTTATGGGAACCGGGTGTGCGGCTGTGGAACCGGAAAAAAGGATGTATCCGCTGGCACTGGGGGCCGGCGTTTCGGAAGAAGGCTTTGTGCTGAAGTATGCCATGCCGGATATGAATGTGACCACCGGGCAGGAAAAGCCGGAAGAAGATCCGGTTTCCGTACTGACCCTTGCGGGCAGAAATTTTCAGGAAATCGAGGAAGTCTACAATCGTTCCCAGGAAAAATTTCTGGATCTGGGACACCTTCAGGTAGTGATTCTGGATGAGAGCATGCTGACAGAAGAAAACAGAAAGGCTTTTCTCGAATATCTGAAGCAGGAAGAACATGTAGGCGAAGATGTGTACATGTTCCGGACCGGAATGCTGGGAGAGGTTTTTCACTGGAAGGGAGCAGAGGAAAGTTCTGTGGGTGAATATCTTCAGGGAATCCAGGAGAACCGTACTACCGGGCAGCAGAAAAAAGGAGTGACTTTGAGAGAGGCATATCATCAGTTTTACCAGGACGGAACATTACCATGGATTCCTTCTGTATGGGTAAATGGGGATCTTCTGGAAGTGGATTATGGAAGTGCTGAATAAACAGGCGATAAACTGTCAATAATGCAGATATTCTTAAAAAGATGGCAGGTACCATCATCTTTGGACAGGATTATCAGAAAGAAGATTTTGGCAGGAGGTTTTACTCATGGAGCATATAAAGATAAAGAGTCGTATTCATATATTAAAAAGAACAGGATGGGCCATTCTGCTCGTGTCGATGATCCTTGCAGGCGGTATCAGAGCACAGGACACATTTTCTTCCCGGGATCCAAAGGTTTATGCCTGGTGGGGAACCATCTATCCGGAATTCTGTTTTGAAAAAGTGGAGGATAACGGGGAAAATAAGCCGGTGAAGATTTCCTTCTGGCTTGCGAAAGCGCTGGATTGGTGATACAATATTCCAACGAGTAATTATAGTGCTCGATTAATTATTTCAGGAGAATAAGATCAATGAATATAGACAGAAACGCACCGGTTGGTGTGTTTGATTCCGGTATCGGAGGATTGACGGTGGCCCGTGAGATCATGCGGAATCTGCCGTCCGAAAAAATTGTATATTTCGGAGATACAGCCCGGGTTCCATATGGAAGTAAGTCCAGAGAGACAGTTATCCGTTATTCCCGCCAGATCATTCATTTTCTGCAGGAACAGAAAGTAAAAGCCATTGTTGTAGCCTGTAACACAGCCAGTGCTTTTGCTCTGGATGCGGTAAAGGATGAACTGGATATCCCTATTCTCGGAGTGATCGAAGCCGGTGCTAAAGTGGCTGCTGAGGAGACCAGGAACAAGAGAGTAGGGATCATTGGCACAGTAGGTACGGTAGACAGCGGTATCCATGCTTCCTATCTCAGGGAGCTGGATCCGGAGATCACCGTGATCGGGAAAGCATGTCCGCTTTTTGTACCGCTGGTGGAAGAGGGATGGTATCATGATCCTGTCACAGAAGAGGTTGCAAGAAGATATCTGAAGGAACTTCAGGATCAGGAGATCGACACACTGATTCTTGGATGTACACATTACCCGCTTCTGCGATCTACGATCCGTAAGATCATGGGGGAGGATGTCCGGCTTGTGAATCCGGCCTATGAGACTGCACTGGAACTGAAGAAGCTTCTGGCAGATCTGGATCTAGCAAGTGATGAGGCGGCACAGGAGGAATTTCCGTATCGCTTCTATGTAAGTGATCTTGCCGAGAAATTTAAGGATTTTGCCAATTCCATCCTGTCATATAATGTAGAGAAAACACAGAAGATCGATATTGAGAAATATTAGGAGAAAAAAATGCAAAAAGAAGTTTTGATCCATGTAAGAGGGCTTCAGATGATGGACGCACAGGGAGACCAGGAGCCGATCGAGATCGTCGTAGCGGGACAGTATTATTTCCGCAATGGTTCTCATTATCTCAGATATGAGGAACTTCTCGATGAAACCGCTGAACCTACGATCAATTACATAAAAATGTCAGAGAAAGGTCTGGAAGTAAGTAAAAAGGGTCTGGTAAATGTCCATATGGTATTTGAGCAGGGTAAGAAGAATATGACTTATTATTCCACACCGTATGGAACACTTCAGATGGGAATTGCCGCCACAAACCTGGAGCTTATGGAGAGTGAAGAGAATCTTCAGATGAAAGCAGATTACGCGCTGGATATGAATGAGGAACATGTGGCAGACTGTTACCTGGCGATCCAGGTACAGCCCAGAGACTGTAAGGATTTTGTCTTATAAAAAATAACCGCCGTGTATCAGGGAAAATTCCTGAAACCACGGCGGTTGCTTTATATTCGGATTATTTACGGAATCTTGAGAGGAAACCTTTTTTCTTCTTCTGTGGTGTTTCAAGAGAACCACGGATTCCTTTTACGCCAACGATGTAAAGACCGCTGACTTCGGCTTTGATCTCTTTCTTAACCGGGATCAGATCGAATACTTTCTCATCTGCGATGAGGATGCTGATCTTCGGACCAACTTTAGCTTTTACGATCGGAAGTTTGGAGCGGCGCATAAGCTTCGGTGTCTGGTCAATGACCATCTGTGGAAGTCCGGAATCTTTCAGTGGCATCCGCTTTTTATCGATGATCAGCATGGAAACTGTCTGCTTGTTGGCCTGGATCTGAGCCTGCTGTTCGTCCTGTTTTTTCTGAGCTTTCTTTCCGAAGAAGTAGAGTGCGATTACTGCTGCGATCAGAATAACGAGGATGACCAGAAGAACAATGGTAACTGTACTCATTTGAGAATCCCCCTGTATGTATATTTGTTTCGCAATCGGTTACATTACGTACAAAACATTTTAGCATTGTTTTCTTAAAAAGGCAAGATAAAAGAAAAGCGAAAAAGACAGGAGGAACGGTGGAAATTTCAGTATTTACAAGGTATAATGAATGTGCTGCGGTTTACAATACAAACCGCAGGATAGATGGATATTCAGATACAGACAGTGTATTTATACACAACAGATGGAGGAAATAAAGTATGGAAGAGAAAAAACACCGGAAACCCAGACCGGAAATGGGAACTCCGGAGTATGAGGAATGGCGTAAACGTATGCTGCAACGCCGCAGAGAGAGGCTGAAACGGGAACGCAGGAAACGGCTGATCGCCATAGGAGTGGCAGCGGTACTGATCGCAGGTGGAGTGTCGGCAGGCGCAATTGCTTTAAGCAACAGGTTTGCTTCCGGATCAGACAGGAAAGTGGTAACTTCTGATACGAAAAAAGAAAATAAAACGGAAACGGGAACAGACTCCGGCGAAGCAGTTTCTACAGAGGCTTCCGGTGATTCATCCGGTGATACAGTTTCCGGCGATACTCTGGCGCAGGCGGATCTTCTGGCTCAGCAGTATGATTATGATAAAGCCATTGATCTTCTGAAAAATGATCCTGCTTATGGCTCAGACCAGAAGATGCAGGCAGCTGTAAAAGAATACGAAGATACAAAAGCAACATGTACGGCATGGCCATTGGAACAGGTGACACATGTCTTTTATCATATTCTGATAAAAGATACATCCAAGGCTTTTGACGGAGATTATAAAGAAGCGGATTATAACCAGGTTATGACCACGATCGATGAGTTCAATAAGATCACTCAGACCATGTATGACAAGGGCTATGTCATGGTAAGCATTAAAGATATGGCAAAAGCAGATGAAAACGGCAATATCACAGCAGGAGAGATCCTTCTTCCGCCGGGGAAAACGCCGTTTGTCCTCTCACAGGATGACGTGTGTTATTATCATTACATGGATGGAGATGGATTTGCCACAAAACTGGTTGTGGATGAAGAAGGGAAGATCCGCAACGAATATGTGGAAGATGATGGAAGTGTGTCTGTAGGTGATTACGATATGGTTCCACTGATCGACCGTTTTGTGGAGCAGCATCCGGATTTTTCCTACCGTGGTGCCAAGGGAATCGTGGCACTCACCGGATATAACGGAATCCTGGGATACCGTACAGATGAGAGTTATGAAACCCGCCCGGCAGATCTGGACGAAAATAAAGTACAATGGCTCGATGCACATCCGGATTTCAGCCTGGAAAAGGAACGGGAAGGGGCGAAGAAGGTTGCCGATGCCATGAAAGCAGAAGGCTGGGAATTTGCAAGCCATACCTGGGGACATCAGAATGTAGGTCAGATCTCTCTGGAGAAACTTCAGGAAGATACCGAAAAATTCAAAAAAAATGTAGATCCGCTGATCGGGGGAACGGATATCATTATTTTTGCTTTTGGAACAGATATAACAACAGAACCAGAGTATTCCGGTGATAAATTCGAATATCTGAAGGGACAGGGATACAATTATTTCTGTAATGTGGATTCCAGCCAGTATTATGTACAGATCCGGGACCGCTATTTCCGTCAGGGAAGACGAAACCTGGACGGATACCGGATGTATTATAATCCGGAACTTCTGGAAGATCTTTTTAACGCAAAAGATGTTTTTGACCCGGCAAGACCAACGCCGGTACCACCGATGGGATGATCGGATTTTGAAAGATACGAGGGGACTTAAAAGAAAGGGGCTAGTTATTTTATGAAGAAAAAAATTGCAGGGGTCCTGACAACAGTACTTGCAGCATCACTTTTTGTCAGTGGAAACGCACCAGTTACTGTTCAGCAGGATAATATGACCGCACAGTCGCAGGACAACGAGGATACGCAGTCAGATGAGGCAGACGCAGAGGATACACAGACTGAAGTGGAGGAAGAAGAGGCTAAGGTAGCAGCAGATCCGGAAGACCAGCCGGCAGCAACCGAGACACCGGAAGAAGAGAAAGAGGCTGAAAAAGAAACACAGAAACGTGAGAAGTCAGAGGACACTTCCGGCAGTACTTCCTCCAATGAAAAGGCACTTCTCGCAAAGGCAAAGAAACTGGCTCAGCAGTATGATTATACAGGAGCGATTTCTGTTCTGAAGAACAACTGGAAATTTGCCACCAGTGATAAAATGCAGAAGGCAGCTGCTTCCTATATGAAAAAAAGAGATGCCTGTGTAGAGTATCCTCTTGAGCAGGTGACACATGTGTTTTTCCATTCCCTTATCGTAGACACCTCTCTGGCTTTTGACGGGGATTCTGATGAGGCAGGATATAATCAGATGATGACGACAGTCAGTGAGTTCAAAAAAATGATCCAGATTATGTATGATAAGGGATATGTTCTGGTAAGCCCTCACGACATGGCGGTAGTGAATGATGACGGAACCATGAGCAGAGGCAAGATCATGCTTCCGGAGGGCAAGATTCCTTTCGTACTTTCTGAAGATGATGTCAGCTATTATCATTACATGGATGGAGATGGATTTGCCACAAAACTGGTGATCGATGATAATGGAGACATTAAATGTGAATATAAAAAGGCTGACGGAACGGTTGTGACCGGCGATTACGATGTTGTGCCGATCCTGGATTCTTTTATTAAGGAACATCCTGATTTTTCCTACCATGGAAGAAAGGGGATCCTGGCAATGACCGGTTATGACGGAGTGCTGGGATACCGTACAGATGGTGCATATAAGTCAAAAAAGAACCTTCAGGACGACCAGAAAGCTTTTCTCAAGGCTAACCCGGATTTTGACTATAATAAAGAAGTAAAAGCAGCCAAAAAAGTGGCAAAAGCCATGAAAAAAGACGGCTGGGAATTTGCAAGCCATACCTGGGGCCACAGAAATGCAACTTCTTCTACTGCGGCTGAACTGAAAACAGATAACAAGAAATGGGAGAAATATGTAGCACCGATCCTTGGAAAAACCGACATGATCATTTTTGCCTTTGGCGCAGATATCGGCGACTGGGAAGGATATACCTCTGATAATGCCAAGTATGAATATTATAAGAGTCGTGGCTACCGCTATTTCTGCAATGTAGATTCCAGTCAGTATTTTGTGCAGATCACAAGTGAGTATTTCCGACAGGGAAGACGGAACCTGGATGGTTATCGTATGTATTATAATCCGGATATGCTCAGCGACCTGTTTGATGTATCTGAAGTCTGGGACGATTCCAGACCGACACCGGTTCCAGAAATGTAAGGAAATAGATTTTACAAAAGTATACAGAAAATGTTTATAATCTATTATGGTTAGAATATATGTGTATTTTCAGATGATTTTGATATGAAGGGAGTAAGATATGAAGAAAAAAACATATCTCGTTGTGCTTGCATTGTGTACAGCGCTGGCGATAACAGCCTGCGGCACATCTGCAGACAATAAAGGGGAAACAAAATCTACAGCAGAAACACAGGATACAGCCGATAAAACAGATTCAGCAGAATCAGGATCGGATTCAGATAAAAACAGCAAAGATACAGCTTCCGGAGATACAAGACTTGTTTCTGTGGATGATGTGAGCAAATATATAACGATCGGACAGTATAAAGGCCTGACACTTGATAATTCTGTAGAAGCTGTGACCGATGACATGGTTGATGGAAGGGTTCAGGAAGAACTTCAGAATAAGGCAGAGGAAGTAACAGAAGGTACGGTTCAGAACGGTGACATTGTTACGATCAATTACGTAGGAACCAAAGACGGAGTAGCTTTTGACGGAGGTACAGCCAACAATTATGAGCTGACGATCGGTTCCGGAACTTTTATTGATGGTTTTGAAGATGGAATCATCGGAATGAAAAAAGGCCAGACAAAAGATCTCGACCTTACATTTCCGGAAGAATATTCATCCGAAGAACTGGCAGGCCAGGAGGTTGTGTTTAAAGTTACATTGCAGAGCTTCAAACGTGCTCCCGAACTGACCGATGACTGGGCAGCCAAGAATACTGACTGTAAGACTGCGGAAGACTACAAAAAAGAAATCCGCAAGACACTGGAAGAAGAAGCAAAAACAAGCGCCCAGAATACTCTTCGTGAGACAGCATGGAACACAGTGCTCTCTGCTTCCGAAGTAAAAGAATACCCACAGGATGATCTGGATACGGCAAAAACAGAATTTAAGACTCTGTACGAAAATTATGCAAAACAGGGTGATATGACCCTGGAGGATTTTGTAAAGGCACAGGGCATTTCCATGGATGATTTTGAAGAGCAGAGCAGCCAGTATGCGGAATATAAGGTGAAACAGAACCTGATCGTGCAGGGAATCATGGATGCGGAAAATATGACACTTGAGGATGAAAAATCTCTTGGTATCCAGAACGAACTGATCAAATCATATAATGTAAAAGATATCGCGGCACTGGTAGATAAGTATGGCCAGGCAGCTGTGGATGAATCTATCGGACTGCTCCGTGTGGAGGACTTTATCATAGATAACGCAACCGTTGAAGAAAAAGTAACTGCCGGTGACACACAAGGTGTGGACGGAGATGATCCGTCTGTAGATGGAAGCAGTGCTGAGGGAACTGTTGACGAAGAGCTGGAAACGGCAGAAGCGACAGATATGGTTCCTGAGGAAGAACCGACAGAAGAGGCAGACAGCGCATCAGATGCATCAGCAGAATAACAAAAAATCACACGCATTATGTGATGCGTACAAAAAAGTGCGGGGCCCGGGAGAATTTCCGGGAACCGCTTTTTTGACAGTAACACATAAAAAGAAAATTAAGAGATTCTTTCGGGAATTACCATTGTATTTGAACATTAAATGCGGTATGATTAAGTTTAGACATTAAGGAAAGTTATAAATATATAGACGGGGATATAATCAAATGGACAAAAGAGTTTTGCGCGAGAGAATGCGCAGAAAGCAGCAGCAAATAAGACGGCGGCGGATGATGAAGCGGATAACCTGTGTGGTTGCGGCGATTCTTCTGCTGGTTTTTGTTGTTCGAGGAGTAATTTTACCAATCGTCAACCGTGTAGGCGGAGGAAGCAGTAAGGGTACGGAGACTGTGAATGTACAGGCGAATACAGCAGGAACTTCCTCAGATGGAAGTACGGAGGATGCATCTGCATCGGCTGATTCGGCTACATCGGATTCATCCGGTGACAGCAGTACAGATGCTGTGGTGATGCCGATAAAGGGCAGTACAGCAGGAGACAGACTTTCTGTTATGACACCGGGATGGCATGAAGACTCCACAGGAAAGTGGTATCAGAATCCGGATGGTACATATTATATCAATGGTTTTGCCGAAATCGACGGAACTACATACAGTTTTGATGAGAATGGTTATATGCAGACAGGATGGGTTGAGAAAGGTGTGAAGGATTATTACTTTAATGAAGATGGTTCTTATGATCCTTCCAAGAAACGTCCGATGATCGCACTGACCTTTGATGATGGACCGGGAGAGTATACAGAGACTCTTCTTGATACAGTTGAGAAATATAATATTCATGTTACCTTCTTTATGCTGGGACAGAATGTTGAGGGACGGGAATCTACTGTACAGAGAATGTTACAGCTTGGATGTGAGATTGGTAACCATACTTGGGATCATCCGGAGCAGACTCTTCCGAATATGGATCTGGATTCTGTTGTACAGGAATTCCAGAAAACAGATGACGAGCTGGTGAAAGCCTGCGGACAGGCTGCAACCGTGTGCCGTGCACCGTATGGAGCAATCACAGAAGAACAGATGGCAGCAGTAGGCAAACCGTTTTTCATGTGGTCCACAGACTCCCTGGACTGGAAACTGATGGATGCGGATGCGGATTACAATGAGATCATGAACAGCGATCTGAGTGATGGTTCTATCATTCTGATGCATGATATCCATGAGCCATCTGTAAAATGTGCTACTGAGAAGTTGATTCCGGAACTGGTCAATGAGGGATATAAGCTGGTGACAGTCAGTGAACTTGCAGCAGCTAAAGATGTTACTTTACAGAGTGCTTCCTATTCTGACTTCTGGGACAGCTCTCTTCAGGCTGGACGTGTTGCCGGTTATGCGGGAAACTCCAGTGATTCAACAGACAGCAGTGATTCTTCTGACGGAAGTACAACTTCTGATGACAGCGCTTCTGCAGACAGTACCTCCGCAGATAGTACAGACGTCAGTGATGGTTCCACAGACAGTACAGTCAGTGACGGATCGGACGGTTCTTCTGATGGAAGTGGTGATGGATCAGATGGTTCCACAGACGGAAGCAGTGACGGATCGGATGGTTCTTCCGACGGAAACTATGATGATGGAAGCTACGATGACGGAAGCTATGATGATGGCTCCTATGACGATGGTTCCTATGATGACGGAAGTGAAGAATACTAAAGAATAATACCAGGAGACCTGAGTGACAAAATGTGTGTCATTCAGGTCTCTTTTTTGACTTTATACGACACTGTCGGATAATAGACACATATTATATGGGAGGGTTTTTCCTTGACTGAAAATATGGGGATTGGTATAATTATAGAATAAAAAACTCCACTTAAAATTGGGGAATGGACGGTGGCAGAACTATAAAGGGAGGTACCTGAAAATGGGAAAGAAATTACAATTTACGGAGCTTGACCAGTATCTGTTCGGTCAGGGCACGAATTATGATATTTACAGGAAACTGGGAGCACATCCGGATACACAGAACCGGAAAAAAGGAGTTTATTTTGCAGTGTGGGCACCTAATGCACAGGCGGTTTCTGTTGTAGGTGAGTTCAACGAATGGGACACAAAGAAGAATCCCATGAAAAAAGTTGGACCCATTGGTGTTTATGAGATATTTGTACCGGGAGCGAAGATTGGACAACTGTATAAATTTTACATTACAGGTGCACATGGCGAGGAACTTTACAAGGCAGATCCCTATGCCAACGCTGCTGAGATGCGTCCTGGAACAGCCTCCCGTGTTACCGACATCACCAATTATAAATGGAAAGATGATACCTGGATGAAGAACCGTGAGGCCTTTGATCCGGATACAAGTGCCATGTCTATTTATGAGGTGCATCCGGGTTCATGGATGAAACATCCGCAGACTGCGGAAGACGAGGATGGTTTCTATTCCTACAGAGAACTGGCGCCGAAGCTTGCCCAGTATGTCAAAAAAATGGGTTACACACATGTTGAGCTTATGGGCATCGCAGAGCATCCTTTTGACGGTTCCTGGGGTTATCAGGTTACCGGCTATTATGCACCGACCTCCCGTTACGGAACACCACAGGATTTCAAATATATGGTTGATTATCTCCATCGCCAGAAGATTGGTATTATCCTTGACTGGGTACCGGCGCACTTCCCGAAGGATGCACACGGACTTGCCAACTTTGACGGAACTGCAGTATACGAGCATGCAGATCCGAGACAGGGCGAGCATCCGGACTGGGGAACCAAGATCTACAATTACGGACGTCCGGAAGTAAAGAATTTCCTGATCGCCAATGCCCTTTACTGGGTAGAAGAATGCCACGTTGACGGTCTCCGTGTAGACGCGGTTGCATCCATGCTCTATCTGGATTACGGTAAAAAAGACGGTGAGTGGGTTGCCAATAAATACGGTGGAAACAAGAACCTGGAAGCCATTGAATTCTTCAAGCATCTGAATACGGTTGTTCTCGGAAGAAATCATGGAACTGTCATGATTGCGGAGGAATCTACCGCATGGCCGATGGTAACCGGCAAGGCAGAAGATGACGGCCTGGGATTCTCCCTGAAATGGAATATGGGATGGATGAACGATTTCCTGGAATATATGAAGCTGGATCCGTATTTCCGTAAATTTAATCATAATAAGATGACATTTTCCATGACTTATGCATACAGTGAGAAGTATGTTCTGGTTCTTTCCCACGATGAGGTAGTACATCTGAAGTGCTCCATGCTGGAAAAAATGCCAGGCGAACTGGATGATAAATTCAAGAACCTGAAGGCTGGCTATACCTTCATGTTCGGACATCCTGGTAAGAAACTTCTGTTTATGGGACAGGATTTTGGACAGCTCCGGGAGTGGAGTGAGGCCAGAGAGCTTGACTGGTATCTTCTTGGAGAGGAGAATCATCAGAAACTGCAGCAGTATGTCAGTGATCTTCTTCATATTTACAGGAAATATCCGGCACTTTATGGTGCGGACAATGATCCGTCTGCATTTGAGTGGATCAATGCCAACGATGGCGACAGAAGCATCTTTAGTTTTGTGAGAAAATCCCCCACAAGACGTAACAACATTCTGGTTGTATGCAACTTCACGCCGGTAGCACGTCCGGATTACCGTGTAGGTGTACCGAAGAAGAAACAGTACAAACTGATTATGAATGAGCAGGGACTTCTTCCGAAAGGCAAGGCATTCAAGGCAGAGAAGAAGAACTGCGACAACCGGGAATTTTCTTTTGCATATCCGCTGGAAGCTTATGGAGTCGGCGTATTTACATACTGATATTCCGGGTTGACAAATGTCTTTTTGGACAGTATAGTAAGCCATATAAAGGAGAGTAGCTGGCACGTCAGTGTTCATGATGTCGTCAATCTCGATGGGTGAATGCCTGTCCGTATCGTGATGAAACAGCGAGACTTTTATTGCATGTTTTTTGTGCAATAAAAGTCTCTTTTTTTACGATTCTGCCCATACTGTTAACAGGGATTTTGCTGAGGATCTGTAAAGGAGGAATGGTATCTGTGAAAGCTTATTACAATGAAACGGTAGAAACTGTACGCAGAGATCTGAATGGGGAACAGGATTTTCTGACGAATGAGGAAGTAAAAAGAAGGCAGGAAAAATTCGGATTCAATGAACTTGCGGAAGGTAAGAAAAAAAGTGGTCTGCAGATTTTTCTGGAACAGTATAAAGATTTTCTGGTGCTGATCCTGATTGTTTCGGCGGTGGTTTCCCTGTTCCTGGGGGAAACAGAGAGTGCGGCGGTAATTCTGGTTGTGATTACTATGAATGCTATTCTGGGAACTGTGCAGACCATTAAGGCAGAGAATTCCCTGGAAAGCCTGAAACAGCTGGCTGCACCGGAGGCGAAGGTGGTTCGAAACGGTGCAGTGGTGAGAATTCCGGGAAGGGAAATTACAGTAGGAGATGTGGTCCATCTGGAGGCTGGAGACTATATTCCGGCGGACGGACGTGTGCTGGAAAGTGCCAGCCTTAAGGTTGATGAAAGTGCACTTACCGGAGAAAGCATTGGTGTAGATAAGATCAGCGCTCCGCTTACCGGGGAACTTCCGTTGGGAGATCGCAGGAACATGGTATTTTCCGGAAGCTATGTGACTTATGGAAGAGGTGTTTTTCTTGTAACCGGGATTGGAATGAACACAGAAGTAGGAAAAATCGCCGGTCTTTTAAAGAATACTTCGGAGAAGAAAACACCGCTTCAGATTAATCTGGATCGCTTTGGGAAAAAGCTTTCTATGATCATTCTTCTGTTATGTGCTGTACTTTTTGCCCTGCAGGTGCTGAAAGGCGGAGCTGTTGCAGATGCATTTCTCTTTGCAGTGGCACTGGCTGTGGCGGCGATTCCGGAAGCACTCAGTTCCATTGTGACAATTGTGCTGGCGTTTGGAACCAGAAAGATGGCGAAAGAAGGAGCAATCATACGGAAACTGCAGTCTGTGGAAGGGCTGGGAAGTGTATCGGTAATTTGTTCTGACAAAACGGGAACACTGACACAGAACCGGATGACCATTGAACATTATTATGTGGATGGACGGGATATTCCGGCAGATCAGATTGATCCGGCGAACCCATTGCAGGAACAGATGCTGAAGTTCAGCATTCTCTGCAATGATTCTACCAATGTGGAAGGCCAGGAGATCGGAGATCCTACAGAAACAGCAATGGTAAACCTGGGAGATAAAAAAGGAATTTCGGCACAGGAAGTCAGGGATGCCTGTCCGAGAAGCAGCGAGGTTCCTTTTGACAGTGATCGGAAACTGATGTCTACCTTCCATAAGATGAAGGATGGATATACCATGATCACCAAAGGCGCGGTAGATGTGATGCTGAAACGTGTGGATTATATCCAGAAAGGTGGAAAAATCTTTCCTGTTACAGAGGTGGATGTGGAAAACATCTGCAGAGTTAATGAACAGTATTCAGAGTCAGGTTTACGTGTTCTTGGAATCGGATACCGCCATTTTCCGGTGGAAAAAAATATCTCCACAGAGGATGAACAGGGGCTGGTTTTTCTGGGGTTACTGGCAATGATGGACCCGCCCCGTACGGAAAGTGCAGCGGCGGTTTCGGACTGTAAGCGTGCAGGTATCTGCCCGGTGATGATTACAGGAGATCATAAGGTGACAGCAGCCGCTATTGCAAAGAGAATCGGAATTCTGGATGATATTTCCCAGGCCTGTGAGGGTGTTCAGATTGATGGTATGAGTGATGAGGAGCTTAACGAGTTTGTGGAAAATATCCGGGTGTATGCACGTGTGACGCCAGAGCATAAGATACGTATTGTGCGTGCGTGGCAGGAGAGGGGAAACATTGTGGCCATGACCGGAGATGGAGTCAATGATGCACCTGCACTGAAACAGGCAGATGTGGGAGTTGCTATGGGGATCACAGGAACAGAGGTAGCAAAAGATGCGGCTTCAATGATTCTGACCGATGATAATTTTGCCACGATCATCAAGGCTGTGGAGAGTGGACGAAATATTTATGAAAATATCAAAAAGGCTATACAGTTCCTTCTTTCCGGAAATTTTGCGGCGATCCTGGTAGTGATTGCAGCTTCTCTGATGAATCTTCCAGTGCCTTTTGCACCAGTTCATCTTCTGTTTATCAACCTGCTTACGGACAGTCTGCCGGCCATTGCTCTGGGGCTGGAACCTTACCATCATGATGTGATGGGAAAAAAGCCCAGACCTGTAAAAGAATCTATTCTTACAAAAGAGTTCCTGATCCGTGTTGGTGTGGAAGGTGGTGTGATCGGTGCTGTGGTACTGACGGCATTTCTGATTGGCTACCGGGACGGCAATGAGGTACTGGCAGGTACCATGGCGTTTGCAGTGCTGTGTCTGTCCAGATTACTTCACGGATATAACTGTAAGGCTGGAAAACCGGTAATCTTTACAGGGGAATTTTTTGATAATCGCTTTATGCAGGGAGCATTTCTGTCTGGATTTGTGCTTCTTACAGCTGTGCTTGCAGTTCCGGTGCTTCATGGATTTTTTGCGGTGCAGACGCTTAAGATTGGAGAACTTTTGGCGGTTTACGGACTGTCAGGGGTAAGTATGCTGGTGATTCAGGGACTGAAACGGATGGTAAAGTTCTGATGATGTAAAAAAATACCGGGGATCCGGATCCTTTGAAGTGTGTACTTCAGGGATGCCGGATCTCCGGTATTTTTTATGCACGTTGCTGGATTGGCTGGTTTGCTGAGTCGAGCGAATCTTCGCAATCCGCATTCGTTAAAGCTTTATTCTTCACTTTCGTCGTAACTGTCATCGTAAGAGCCGTCGTCGTAGGAACTGTCGTCATAGGAACCGGAATCATCATCAGAACCATCATCTGAGGAGTCGTCTGTGCTGCCGGAACCGTTATCAGCAGAATTGAAGTTTTCGGAATTGATGTCGATTCCTTTGTCTGCATAATATTGCTCTGCTGTGATGGAATCCGTATCTTCTACGATATTTCCGGAAGCATCGATCATGTTCAGGTCTGTATTAATGGTTACGTCCAGAAGATTGGTTCCTGTGGATGGGGTAACATTCATGGACATGATCTCATTGAATTTCTTTTTCAGGTTGTCGAGAGTGAATACACCGGAACCAATGTATTTCTGGACACCGTTCTGAGATGCCAGTTCTTCCGTATAGTCGGAAAGCATATATGGCCCAAATTCTCCGGCATCACTGTTATAGTGCATGACCAGAGGTTCTACGGTTGGAGTCAGGATTTCAATTGAAGTTTTTCCATCTTTTACTGTTTTCTGGATGGTGAATTTTGCCATTCCGCCAAGGAGCTCTTCCAGTTTCTGCTGGGTGGATACAAAATTTCCCAGAGAGTAGAAGACTACGGTTTCATTGCCTTTATCATCGGTGAGACGGCCGTATGGCTGAAGTACGTGAGGATGTCCTCCGATAATGACATTTACACCCTGTTCCATGAGGTAGGCTGCCCATTGCTTTTCGTATTCATTTGGCATGGTTTCGTCTTCAGTGCCCCAGTGAGCCACGAAGATGATGCAGTCGGCCTGCTGTTTGGCTTTCTGGATCATGGTTGTGATCTTGTCCTTACGGATCATGTCGATCATGTAGTCTTTTCCTTCAATGCCTCCTACGTTTGTTCCGTAGGTATAATCCAGAAATGCAATTTTTATACCGTTTACTTCGCGGATCTTGACGGTGTCTGCATCTTCCTGTGAGTCGTGGATTCCAAGAAGTGTGACATCCGGATAGGTGGTTTTCCAGAAATTCAATGTGTCGGTGAGAAAACCTTCGCCGAAATCATCAATGTGATTGTTGGCGGATTCCACTACGTTGAATCCGGCTTTTATGATGGCGTCTCCTACTTCGGTCGGGGTTGCGAAGGAGGGGTAGGAGCTTACGCTGTCATGGTCGGTTGTGAAGACGGTTTCCTGGTCGATCATTTTGATGTCTGCGTCTTTGATGGCGTCCTGGATGTGGGTGTAGATTTTGTCGTAGTTCCAGTTACCGTCAGAGGATGCGCCTGCGTCTATGAGGCTCTGGTGGTAGAGGTTGTCGCCTACTGCGATGACAGAGGCTGTGGTGGTTTCACCGGTGGTAGTGGTGGTTTCCTGTTTTTCTTTTGAAATGGTGGCTTTTTTGCGGGCATCTATGGCTGGTTTACGGATGAGGCGGTAGTCCAGCTGGTTGAAGAAGAGGACCAGAATAGCCAGGACAACGATGGAGGCTATGAGGCTCAGGCGGGCGTTGCTGCGCTCGCGGAAGTTTAATGGGATGTTGTCCTTGGGGTTGCGCCTGATGGGGCGTTTGGGTTCGCGGAGAGGATCCGGGGTGGATTCTCTTTTGAGGACTCGTTTGAGGGAGTCGGGGATTTTGATGTTGGGTGAGAATTTCATTTATGGTTTACCTTGTCTTTCTTTGGATTTTGAATGTAATTGGTTTGCGTGGTTGTATTATAGCAGATTTTTTTTTTCGTGGGAAGAGGGTGGTGGGGGTGAACGTACGCCCGTGCCAGCTGGTTTTTCAAGCCGGGAAGTGCTGGTGGCTGTCCGGGCAGTGAGGTTCAGGGCGTGAGGATAGAGTGGCGGGGTGGGAGTTCGGTTTAGAGTGTGAGGCTGAGTGGTTTCCCGGGAGTTGGATGAGCCGTCAGCGCTGCGCTGGACGGCGTGGAGGAAAGGCTGAGTTTCCTTGTGGTTTGAGGGGAGTAAGTGATTGACTGTAAAAAGTTGTGGAGAATAGGAATAAATCGGCACAGCGTTTTATATCCGATACCGCAGCATCCATCGCCCCACCAGTACATACACACATCCCCACAACGTACAACAAAACTGCGTGGCCGGAGGGGAGGAGCGCGAGGAGGGGAAATGGCCTTCGCAACTATGAATGCTTCCCCTCCTCGCATTTCTTTGAAAAGCGAAAAAATTTCCATCTATCTGACTGAAGATTACGATATCTTGCTATCAGCTTGTTGAATTATGGTGGAATTTTCGCGGCTTTGTATGATATATTTAAGATGTATCAGGAGGAGTGCAAGCTCCTCATGATAAACTGCGGAGCAGTTATTTGGTTATGAGAAAGTAGCGAAGCGGATTGCGAATATCCGCTTGACTACAATATCAGACTTTGACAAGAGAGAGGATGCAGTTATGGGTGTTTACAGACGTAAGGCGCAGTATCATGAGACGGATCAGATGGGGATCATCCATCATTCCAATTATGTGAAATGGATGGAGGAGGCCCGTATTGATTTTATGAAGGAGATGGGGTTCGGTTATGGTGAGGTGGAGAAGCGGGGGATCGTTTCTCCGGTTGCCGGGGTTTCGGTTTCTTATAAGAAGCCGGTGCTTTTTGATGATGTGGTGGAGATTTCGGTTTCTGTGAGGAAGTACAGTGGTGCGGTTCTGGAACTGGATTATGAGTTTTTTAATGTGACCAGGGATGAGGTTTGTACGGTGGCTTCTTCGAAGCATTGTTTTACCAGGGATGGGAAGCTGATTTCTCTGAAGAGGGAGATTCCGGAACTGGATGTATTGTTCAGAAATTGCGTGAAGGGAGAGTGAGCAGGATGGAAGTTGTGGAGATGCTTGATAATCTGAAGGAAAAGGCCCGCAGGGACCCGGCGCTTCGGGAGGTTTTGCTTGCTACCCGTAAGGAGAAAGAGCCGCTGGCTGCTTTCTGTAAGAAGTGCCGGGAACTTGGGGTTCCGGTTTATGAGATGGATCTGATCGCGGCAGGGGAAGAGTTTTATGCAGCTATGAAGCGGAGCACCAATGGTGGTGGAGAGAATTCTCCGATGCTTGAGGGTGAAGATGATTTTTATGAGCTGTTTTTTGCGGGGCTGGAGTAAAGAGTTATAATTTTGGCCCAGGGATTCGGTTAAAATTCCGCATCAATATACTTCTCCAGCACCGGGAATTGCACACCGCCGATTTTCAGCACCTGGCTGTGAAATTTTTTCAGGTCAAAATCCTGGCCCAGACGGTTCTGCTCGGAGGTGCGCAGGTCCAGAAGGCTTAAGTAGCCCCAGTAGTATTTCAGATAATTCCCGGGGGTTTCCAGGATGTACTGATAGATTTCGGAGACAACGGTGCTTTCTTCGATGCCAAAGGCTTTCAGGAAGCTGGCTGCTTCGGCCTGGGTCCAGCCGTTGTAGTGGATCTCAATATCCAGAAGTGAGTACATACATAAGTTGATGCTGCGGTTCAGCCAGGAGATCCTGGCAAGTTCTGTGGCAGAAGGATCCTTTATATAACCGGCTGCGTACTGGTAGGCAAAGGGCTCAATATAAGTGGCCCATCCTTCCGCAAAACCGGAGGTGCAGAGCAGATTCCGGATGCCGGAGGGATTCTGGCGCTCAAAAGTGACAGTCTGGTAAAGATGTCCCGGGAATCCTTCATGTGCCAGTGTGGTAAAAAGTTCCAGACCCTGATAACTGGCAGCCGGATTTATATAGATCACATTAGGCGTTCCGATATCCATGGGCGGGGTGAGATAAAAGGCGGGACTTAAATAATCTTTCATGGAATCGTGGACTGTGCGGAGTTCAAAAGTGACATCTGCAAGGGCTGGAAAATCTGCCTGGATCTTCTGCTGAAGGGCGTTCAGCATCTGGGCGGGTTTCATTTCTTTGAAAGTGATTCCCTGGTTGAGTGTAGCCAGAAGTTCCGGGTTTTTGCGGAGCATGGTTCCTGCAATACCGATCTCACTGGAAAGCTGTCTGGAGAGGCGTTTTTCCATTTGTTTCACAGGAACGTAAGATCCGGTCTGGCTCTGGAGAAGATAGAGATAGTAGGCTTTTCCTCCCTTAAAATAAGTCAGGCCACGATTGTTTTTCCCTGTGCCACGCAAAGCTTCCAGTCCGGTCATAAGTTCCTGATAGGCGGGAATGACTTCTGTTTTCATGAGACTTTTGTGGGTCAGGATCAGAGCGTTCTGTTCTGAAACGGAAAGTTTTCCATAATCCGAGAGCTTTTTCTGAAAAATATCCAGCATATAATTGTTGTCCGGATTCTGGATAAAAGCGCTGCATTGTGCCAGAACCCGGTCCAGAGTAGTGTCGCTCATAAAGAAACCAGCTTCGGATTTCTTTTTCTCAAATTTCAGGATACTTTGAAAGTAAGGCCGGATGGTGGTGAGAAGGTTGAGATAATCGGTGATATCTTGATCTTCATAAAAAGCGTATTCCGCCAGAAGTACGGGAAGCTGGGCCTGAATGCCGAGACTTGGGCCAAGTGGTTCCTGGAGAAGATAATTGTCGCCCAGAGATTTTTCCGTATGATAATAGAGGAGCATGGAATCCAGGGTCAGCTGATTTTTCGTGGAAAGACAGCTGTAGCGGAAAGATTTCAGCTTTTTTTCGTACTGGCTGCAGATCTGATATGTATTTTTCATGTCTGTCGGGATGGTTCCAAGAGTTGCTTTTTTCCGCGGGATGCCCTGTTTTTCCGGATGTGCAAGGGTATAGTGGAGGGTGAGGGTGCTGCCGGAGACTTCATTTTGAAAAACTTTCCTGGAAAAAGCTTCGAATTTTCCGTTTTCCGTGATCCCATGAGCGGAAAAATAGCCGGCAGTAAGGCCGGTGAGTAATGTCAGAATAAGAAGCAGGATGATGAAAAGAGGGGATTTATTTTTCCTTATTTTAAGAGGCATAAGACATCTTTCATTACTGTTTACAGGCAATATTCCGCAGAGTATGTTGCTGGCCTCGAAATAAACAGTAACGTCCTTTCAGAGCGGCGCTTTGTTCTATCATATTGGAAAATTACGGAATCTATGATATTATGTGAGCGGAAATATACAAAAATGGAAACTATGGAATGGCTATTCCGTATAAAATCATAAAGTGTCAGCGGATCATGAGCACAGACAAGATTCCTCAGTTATAAGTGCATGAAGAATGATGCTACTTTCCGAAATGTTGCGGAGGATGGTGTTGTATTATCCGTTCGACCTGAAAATGGAGAAATAACATGAGCGATATCTATGATCTTGCAATTTTAGGCGGAGGTCCGGCAGGGATCACGGCGGCGATCTATGCGTCAAGGGCCCGATTAAATACCATATGGATCGATAAAAATTTCGCACCGGGCGGTCAGATCACAGCTACCTATGAGGTGGATAATTATCCGGGAATGCCGGGAATCTCAGGTATGGATCTGGGGGAAGCGTTCGGGGAGCATGCACGGAAACTGGGACTGGAACCGCAGCGCGAGAAGATTCTTTCCCTGGAAAATATTTCCGGGGAGGTCAAGACGATCCGTACAAAAAAACACGAATACCAGGCAAAAACGCTGATCCTTGCATTTGGGGCAGAGCACCGGAAGCTGGATATCCCGGGAGAAGATGATCTTGGCGGCCTTGGAGTTTCCTACTGCGCTACCTGTGACGGAGCTTTTTATAAGGACAAAACTGCAGTGGTAGTGGGCGGCGGAAACGTGGCAGCAGAGGACGCGGTTTTTCTTTCCGGTCTCTGTGAAAAAGTATATCTTGTCCACCGACGTGATGCGCTTCGGGCGGATAAGGCCCTTCAGGAAAAGGTTTTTGCCTGCGAAAATATAGAAATGGTGTGGGACAGTGTTCCACTTGAGATTTTGGGCCAGGAAGAAGTGACAGGTCTTAAGATCCGTAATGTAAAAACCGGGGAAGAACGGGAACTGAAAGCAGACGGTGTCTTTATCGCAGTGGGCATTGTTCCCAGTACGGCACTTGTAAAAGACCAGCTTAAGCTGGATGAGAACGGATATATCTGTGCAGGAGAAGAAGGTGTTACTAGCGCACCTGGGGTTTTTGCAGCGGGAGATATCCGAACCAAGGCACTTCGCCAGGTAGTAACTGCTGTTTCAGACGGAGCCAATGCAGTGGCTTCCGCACAGAAATATCTCTGGAGGACAGACAATGGCAACCATTAAGGAAATCGCGCAGAGAGCAGGTGTAAGTACAACAACTGTTTCCAACGTCATACATGGAAAAACAAAAAAAGTATCTCCTGCCAACATTGAGAAGATCGAGAATCTTATCCGGGAAATGGGCTATGTCCAGAAAATGGGACTGAGAGTTCTCAATAAGGAGAAGTCTCAGCTGATCGCAGTTGTGATCAATTATCATAAAGACTTCAAGGATTCTGTTATCGGAGATCCTTTTTATGGAAAGATCATTGGTTTTATTGAAAAATACGTGCAGGAACTTGGATACTATCTGATGCTCTATTCGGCAAAGGATACGGACAAGATCTTTCAGATGGTCATGGGCTGGGATGTGGACGGCGTCATTGCTATCTCTTTCAGCAAAAGCAACTGCGAAAAAATCTATCAGCTGATCAACAAGCCCATCGTTTCCATTGATGCCTACGGCGAGCTTGATGCAGGCCAGGAAAACCATGTCCTGAATATTGGACTGGATGACGAGAGCGGCGGCTACCTTATGACAAAATATCTCCTGGAATGTGGCTATGAGCATATCCAGGTCTGTGCAGGCCGTGACAATGGTGTGGATCATTTCCGTTACATGGGTGCCCAGCGCGCAGCAAAAGAATTTGCGGGAAAAAAACAGAAGGTGCAGTTTACCGCTCTTGGAATGAACTACGCCAAACGAAAAGAAAGCTATGCGTGGCTGATCCAGCGGAAAAAACCGAAGACTGCGCTGTTTTTCCTGTCAGACCTTTATGCACTGGAGGCAATCAGCTTTTTCAGCATCCGTGGAGTAAAGATCCCGGAGGAAATCGGAATCGCGGGATACGATAATATCAGCTATGCGGAATTTTCCGTGCCAAGGCTTACTACGATCAGCCAGAATGTGGAGCAGAAAGCTTCCCTTGCCGTAGAGATCCTGATGGAGCGGATCAACGGTGTGGAGAAAGAGCGTGAGAATGAGATCGAACTTCCGGTCACCCTGATCCCCAGGAAGTCGGTACAGCCGCAGGATGAGAATTAAACAGAATAAAAATGTCAAAAGCCGAAACATACGGGAACTGTCAGTATCTGACAGCCAGAGTATTTTCGGCTTTTTTGGTAAAATTTTCTATGTGAAACCTGCACAAAACCATAATTTCCAACTTGTCACAATAATAGGTTATGTACATAACCTATTTACACAGCCTGGCTTTGATGCTATAGTGTGAGCATAAAGGTTAGGTATATAACCAAAGGGAAAGAGTACAGAAGGAGTGAATACCAGATGAAACAGATTCTGATCGCCACACATGGAAAAATGGCCTCCGGTATCCGTTACACAGCAGAACTGATCGTTGGAAAAATGGCCGAGATCACAACCATCGACGCTTACGTAACACCGGAAGACAATGTGGAGAAAAAGTTTGAAGAATATTTCGCACAGCATGAAAACGACAGGATTTTCGTTTTCACAGACCTGATGGGAGGAAGCGTAAACCAGAAACTTCTGGGATACAGCCAGAAAGAAAATGTTACGCTGATCACAGGAACCAACCTTCCTGTCCTGATGCAGGTGATGATGGCAGATGACGATGTAACAGAGGAAGAGATCCAGGAGTTCATCGATGACGCCAGAGAGGAACTTCAGGTGGTAGACCTGGGCGGTGGAAAGAAATCCACAGCGGGAAAACATGATGCAGAAAGCATTGCACAGGGAGAAAAAATCACAGCGCAGACCGCCGCGCCGGATGTAGAAAAATCCGCACCGAAAAAAGAACCGGCCCCGCAGTCCTACGACAATTCCACAGCAAAGATTACCGCACTTCGTGTAGATGACCGTCTGATCCACGGACAGGTTGCCATGACCTGGACCAAACAGCTGGCAGTACAGGGAATCGTGGTAGCCAACGATGAGGCAGCCAACGACAATACCCAGAAGATGGCGCTGAAAATGGCCGTACCTGGCGGAATCAAATCCCTGATCAAACCGGTGGACGAAGCCATCCGTATCTTAAACAACCCGAAGGCATCCAGGATGCGTATCCTGGTTCTTACAAGAACGGTAAAGGATGCTCTGAAGATAAGACAGAGCGTTGGTGAGATCGGCTTCCTCAATGTAGGAAATACAGGACGTTTTGACGGGATCGATGTTTCCGAGAAGCTTGTCCTGACCCCGACGATCATGCTGACAAAAGCAGAGCAGCAGGCATTAAAAGAGCTGGTAGCTCTTGACCCGAAGGCATGTATGCAGCAGGTTCCCAATGATGAGCAGAAGCTTGTGAAGGATGTGCTGGACAAATTAAACTGATACCTATCAAAAAGAATGAGCGCAACAGTGCTGAATGTAAACCGTGAAATATGAATGTCCACGGAATGAATAAGACGTAACACAAAAAAGGGAGGAAAGAAAAAATGTTAAATGCATTTCTTGTAGCACTTGCCGTATTTATCTGCGTCGGCGGTGCAGAGCTGATCGGATTTACCATGCTGAACCGTCCGATCGTCATCGGACCGCTGGTAGGTCTGTTGCTTGGAGATCTTCATACAGGAGTTATCATCGGAGCTTCATTGGAAGCTGTTTTCATGGGAGTTGTAAATATCGGCGGTGCTTCTGCGGCAGAGCCCGGAATCGCCACAGCTGTAGGAACTGCTTTTGCCATCATGCTTGGCAAAGGCTCTGAGGTTGCCCTGACACTGGCACTTCCTATCGGTATCCTTGGTCTTCAGATCAAAACAGTTCTTTATATCTTTATTGTAGGTATGTTTGCAAAAACCTTTGACCGCCTGGCAGCAGAAGGAAAAGAAAAACAGATCGTTGCTCTTCACTATGGGCTCTGGGCTGTAAACTGGTTTTTATATTCTCTGTTTGCATTCTTCGGGATCCTGTTCGGATCTGACGCAGTCAGCGCACTTCTGGATGCCATCCCGGATGTTGTTATGAATGGTCTGACAGTTTGCGGCGGACTTCTTCCGGCAGTAGGTATGGCAATGCTGATGAAGATGCTCTGGGACAACAAGATCTGTATGTTTTATTTCCTGGGATTTGTTCTTGCAGCATACTTAAAGCTTCCGCTGATCGCCCTTGCCGTGATCGGTGTGATCATTGCCATTTCCATTGGTATGAACGATTACAAGCTGAACCAGCTTGCGGCACAGAGAGTGGCAGCTTCACCAGCCGGTGGTTCTGACGAATATCTTGATGAAGAAGAGGAGGAATTTTTCTCATGAGTAATTTAACGAAATCCATTCCTGCAGATGAAAGAAAAATGCTGAGAAAAGCGTTCTGGCGTTCCTTCACTCTGTATGCGGCAGTAAGCCCGGCAAAACAGGGAGCTTCCGGTTTCTGTTATTCCCTGATGCCGTTTATCAACAAATTTTACAAAAACGATGAGGAAGGCAAAAAAGCTGCCCTCACAAGAAGTATGTCCTACTTCAATACAACCATCACCTGTTCCACGTTCATTATGGGCCTTGTGGCATCCATGGAGAAGAAAAACAGCGAGCAGAAAGATTTTGACGCAAGCTCTATCAACGCGGTCAAATCCTCTCTGATGGGACCTCTGGCAGGTATCGGTGATTCCATTTTCTGGGGAGTTCTCCGTGTAATCGCAGCCGGAATCGCAGTAGGTCTTGGTGCATCCGGAAACGTTCTGGCACCGATCGTGTTCCTGCTTCTTTTCAATATTCCGTCTATTCTTGTGAAATATTACGGAACCTTCCTGGGATACAAGCTTGGTTCCGAATACATCCAGAAGGTTTATGCAAGCGGTCTTATGAACATCCTGACAAAGGCTGCCAGCATTGTAGGTCTGATCATGGTCGGCGGCATGACTGCCAGCATGGTAACCTTTAATTCCACTTATGAACTCACCATGAAGGGTGAATCTGTTCTGAATCTCCAGAACATGCTGGACCAGATCTTTGTCGGCATCGTTCCTCTTGGACTGACTCTTCTGTGCTACTATCTGCTGAAAAAGAAAAATATCAGCATCACAGTTCTGATCATTGGTGTTATCATCCTGAGCATCCTTCTCTCTCTTCTTGGAATTGCATAAGCCTTAAGGATAAGGAATAAAGATCAGAATTATGAAAAGGCGGGCCGTATAGGGTCCGCCTATAAAAAAGCCTAAAAAAAGTTATATCGAAATAACTGACCGCAAAAAGGGCAGTTGAAGAACACCTGACCGGATATAAATAAGCAGCAAATACGGATTATAAATATCTGCTCAATGCAAAATAAAGGAGACATAAGAAATGAAAGATTGGTGGAAGAATTCCGTTGTATATCAGATTTATCCAAGAAGCTTTAAGGACTCCAACGGAGATGGCTTCGGCGATCTCAGGGGTATTATTGAAAAGCTCCCCTACCTTCAGAACCTTGGGATCGATGTGATCTGGCTTAGTCCTGTTTTTGACTCCCCACAGGACGACAACGGTTACGATATCAGTGATTACCGGAAGATCTACGCAGGTTTCGGAAGTAACGAGGACATGGATGAGCTGATCCAAAAAGCTCATGAGCATGGTATCAAGATCGTTCTGGATCTTGTTGTCAACCATACTTCCGATGAGCATGCATGGTTTGTGGAAAGCCGGAAGTCAAAAGACAGCAAATACAGTGATTATTATATCTGGAAGGATCCGAAAGCAGACGGCAGTGAGCCGAACAACTGGGGTTCCAGCTTCTGTGGAAGTGCCTGGGAATATGATGAAGAGCGTGGCCAGTATTACCTTCATTTCTACAGCAGAAAGCAGCCGGATCTCAACTGGGAAAATGAAACTGTCCGTAAGGAAATCTATGATCTGATGAAGTTCTGGATGGATAAAGGTGCTGATGGATGGCGCATGGATGTGATCGCGTCTATCTCCAAGGATCAGTCCTTCCCGGATTACCCGAAGACTGATGACCGCAAGTATTATACAGGAAAATATCACAGCAACGGACCAAGACTTCATGAGTTTATCCATGAGATGAACCGGGAGGTGCTTTCAAAATATGACTGTATGACGGTAGGTGAGGCGCCGGGCTCCACACCGGAGGTTGCAAGACTGTTTACAGATCCGGAGCGTGAGGAGCTGAATATGATCTTCACATTTGAGCATATGAACATCGACCGTATTCCGGGCTCTGTAAACCGCAAGTGGGAATTGAAGCCTTTTGATCTCCGTGATCTGAAACGTGTTATGAGTGAGTGGCAGAACAAGCTTTATAACAAGGGCTGGAATGCTCTGTATTTTGAAAATCATGACCAGCCACGTGTGATCTCCAGATGGGGAAATGACACTACTTACCGCGAGGAATGTGCAAAGGCTTATGCTACCGTTCTCCATGGTATGCAGGGAACTCCTTATGTATATCAGGGAGAGGAGATCGGTATGACAAACGTGCAGTTCCCGCTGGAGGAGTACGAGGATATCGAGGTTCGTAATGCATATCAGGATCTTGTCGTTAAGAACAAAACCATTTCTGAGGATGATTTCCGCAAGGCAGTATGGAACAAGAGTCGTGACAATGCCAGGGTTCCGATGCAGTGGGATGACAGCGAAAATGCAGGATTTACGACCGGTAAGCCATGGTTCCGCCTTTCTGATCGTTACCAGGAGATCAATGTAAAAAAAGCTCTGGAAAAAAATGATTCCGTGTTTTATTATTATAAGGATCTGATCTGTCTTCGTCATGAGGAAGAGCTTCTCACAGAAGGTGACTATCAGCTCCTTCTTCCGGAAGATGAGAAGGTCTTTGCATATTTAAGAACCTCCGACAAAGAGCAGTGGATCGTGGTGGCAAACCTTTCTGAGGATACGGTAAGTACAGAAGGTCTTGCGAAATATGTGTCCGATAAAGAGGATATTAAGATTGCAAACTATAAGGACAGAACAGGGATCAAAGCGGACTTAAGACCGTACGAGGCGTTTATGATGAGGATCCGGTAATTCCTGAGCTGTTGTATATGAGTAGTAAAGTGGAAGAAAAGACTCCGCTTTACAGAGAGCAGGTATGAGTATTTGTGCGTATCTGTACTGCCAAAGGATATCCGGGTGCAGTGCAGATACGCTTTTTGCCTGTGAGGAGAAGACAAACAGGAGGAAATTATGGAAAAATATATCATTGCAGTGGATATGGACGGAACTCTTCTGAACAGCGAGAATAAGATTTCTGAAAGGAACAGAAATGTTCTGCAGCGGCTGATCGATGACGGACATTATGTGGTACCGGCAACCGGAAGGACCAGAGAGCTGATCCCTCAGGAGTTTTCTGTGCTCCGGGGTGTGAAATGGGGAATCGTGGAAAACGGCTGTGTTGTCTGGGATTACGATAAAAATGAGATGATCTGGCGAAAAACCATGCCAAAAGGAATGGTAAGTAAAATCCTGAAGGATGTGGAAAACAGCGGCGCAAAAGGCTGGATCGCAGAGGCTTATGCAAATGGGATCGCCTATTCTGATGCGGATGCCAGAGATTATGTGGCATCTGTAGCGGATAAAGATCTGCTGGAAAAAACTTTTGTAGATTATTTCCTCAGCAGACATGTATATGTTAAGGATTTTTATCATCAGAAAGATATTCTGGATCAGGCAGAGAAGATCAATATTTATTTTGATGATATGGAGACCAGCAGGGCACTTCGTGAGAAATGGAAGGATCTGGATGATGTGGCAGTGACCACTTCCATCAGCGGCAATGCGGAGTTTAATGCTGCAGGTGTGGACAAGGGTGTGGGTCTTGCCATGCTCCGCACAAAGCTTGGTATTGACCGGATGCATGTGATCGCTTTCGGAGATAATGAGAATGATCTGGAAATGCTGGAGGGGGCAGGTATCGGTGTTGCTATGGGCAATTCCAAACAGTATGTAAAGGATGCAGCGAATGAGGTGACCGGAGATAACGATCATGATGGTGTGGCGGAATTTCTGGAGAGGTTTTTCGGGTTGTAAGCTGTGGTTGATCGTGATCGTTGATATAAGGGACAGGGAAATGTATTTTTCTCTGTCTTTTTTTATTTCCATTTTTGGTGATATAAGGTATGATAAACGAAGAGGATGAGGGGATTGCCGGCTTTGACCGGTAGTTCCCAGTGAAAATTTTTTGAGGAGATCAGGAGGATATTTTTTAATGAAAAATCTGATACCGAAGCGTGTGATGGAGTATATCATTATCACATTTGCTGTTGTTCTGATGGATGTGGGGATTTATGTGTTTAAGTTTCCGAATAATTTTTCCTTTGGTGGTGTTTCGGGTATGGCGGTTGTGTTTTCGCATTTTATTCCGATGACGTCTGCGCAGATCAACCTGGTGATCAATCTTATTTTGCTGGTGATCGGGTTTGTTATTCTTGGCAGAGATTTTGGAGTGAAGACGGCTTATGTTACGGTTGTTTCTTCTTTGCTTCTGAATGTGTTTGAGAAGGTTTTTCCTATGGACAGGGCGCTGACGGGGAATATTATGCTGGAGCTTTGCTTTGCGATCATTTTGCCGGCGCTGGCTGCGGCGCTGCTGCTTTTTGAGAATGCTTCGGGTGGTGGCACGGATATTGTGGCGATGATCATTAAGAAGTATTCTACGATGAATATTTCGGGTGCGTTGTTTGCAGTGGATTGTGTGATCGTTGTTGTTTCGTTTATGGTGTTTGATCTTACTACGGGGCTTTGTTCTGTGCTGGGGCTTATGGCTAAGACGTTGATGATCGATAAGTCTATTGAGAGGATGAAGCTGAATAAGTATTTTACGATCATTTCCAGTAAGCCGGATGAGATCTGTGAGTTTATTATGAATGGGTTGGGTCGGAGTGCTACGGTTTATCATGGGGAGGGTGTTTATTCGCATAAGGATAAGAAGATTATTCTGACGGTTGTTGATGTGAGACAGGCGGTGCTTCTGCAGAGGTTTATTGATGAGGTGGATCCGCAGGCGTTTTTGATGGTTACTAAGAGTAGTGAGGTTGTTGGGAAGGGGTTTATGAGTTATATTTGATGCGATCGTATGGGATTATTGTATGCTGATCGTAGGTGATTGTGTATGATTGTAAGCTGATGGAATTAGGAGAGCGTTCTTTGTGGTCTAGATGGGCTGCGGGGCGCTCTTTTTTGTGGTGGAGGGCGGATGGCGGATGACGGACGCCGGGGAGACGGGTGCCGGTTGGCTACGACTCTGCAGAACGGGAGCTGATTCTTGGCTGGCGGAAATCTGCGTTGTTTTTAAAAAGTCCGCTGTCTGAGCGGCAGCAAGCCGCAAGTTCGGACTTTTTAAAAACGGTTTTAGCAGAATTCCGGCAGCCTAGAAGCCAGCCCCCGACGAAGCCCGGAGCCAACCGGCACCCGTCTCCCCGGCTGTTCGGTTCCGGGCGGGAGGTAGTGGTGGGGGTGTGGGGCGACTGGCGGAAGTGGGGATTGATGAGGGCTGGAGGATTGAGTGGATTCCCGGGAGTTGGATGAGCCATCAGCGCTGCGCTGGATGGCTGGGAGGAAAGGCTGAGTTTCCTGTGGCCTGAAGGTGAGGGATGAGCCATCAGCGCTGCGCTGGATGGCTGGGAGGAAAGGCTGAGTTTCCTGTGGCCTGAAGGTGAGGGATGAGCCATCGTCGCTGCGCTGGATGGCTGGGAGGAAAGGCTGAGTTTCCTGTGGCCTGAAGGTGAGGGATGAGCCATCGTCGCTGCGCTGGATGGCTGGGAGGAAAGGCTGAGTTTCCTGTGGCCTGAAGGTGATGGCTGGGGCATCATCGCTGCGCTGGATGGCTGATTGGTGTGTGAAGGTTTTGTGAAAGGGTTTGACAGGTGGGGATTTTTATGGTAGGATACACACTTGCGTAACAAAATTAATAAAATTGTAACAAATTAGTGAGCGAGGAGCGTGGCGAAGTGGATTGTGAATCTCTGTCTGAATGGATGGATTGTGTTGCTGCGTGGTTTTCTGAGAGGAGTTTTATTGTTTATGTTTTATAAGAAATTTGCTGCTGTTGTTCTGAGTGCTGTTCTTGTGGGTGTGGTTCCTTCTGTTGTTTTTGCGGATGTGGATGGTGTCAGTGCTGTGTCTGATGGAGATGTGGAGGTGCTTTCCATTGAGGATGGTTTTTCGGATGGTGCGGATTCTATTTCTGCTTTTGCCAGTGCTCTGGCGGATAAGACGGTTTCTGAGGTTCAGGGGTATCAGGAGGCGAAGGCTGAGGCTGAGGTGATTGCGCAGGAGAGGCTTGAGGCTGAAGCGGCTGCTGAGGCTGCGCGTAAGGCGGAAGAGGAGCGGAAGGCTGCTGAGGCTGCGCGTCTGGAGAAGCGGCAGGGGATTGTGGATTTTGCGCTGCAGTTTGTGGGGAATCCTTATGTTTATGGTGGTACGAGTCTGACTAACGGGGCGGATTGTTCGGGGTTTGTGATGTCAGTGTTTGCGGAGTTTGGGTATGAGCTTCCTCGTGTTGCTGCAGCTCAGTGTGCGGCTTCCGAGAAGAAGGATGTTTCGGATATTGAGGCTGGTGATCTGGTTTTTTATGGTGATGGTGGTATTGATCATGTGGCTCTTTATATTGGTGATGGCAAGATCGTTCACGCCAGTACAGCAGCTACAGGGATTAAGGTTTCCGACTATGATTACCGGGCTCCGGCTGCGGTTGGTACGTTTGTGAAGTAAGATAAAGATACGTTTGATCTATAGATGTGAAATATAAACTGTCTGAGGAGATTTTCTGGCCGGATAGGCTGAAAAATAGCTGCAGGCAGTTTTTTTGCAGAAAAATAGTGTATAATCTGGTACAGCGAATATTAAGTAACCGCCATATTGACTTGTCTGATTTTTCATCTGCTGCGTTGTCGTCAATCGTCGTAGCCACCGCTACGCCTCATTCCTCCGCCTTGCAGATGAAGAAATCATCCTGCGTCAATATAGCAGAAACTTAATTTTCGCTGTACTACTCAGAAAAATTCAGAAAGGTTGTGGGGTATGAATACGAAGGAAATCAGTGGTAAGCGGCAGATGGAGTTTCTGGCCGGGTTTGATTTTGTCAGAGAAGCGGGTACTGCTGGGGAAGTGAAGGCGGCGAAGATGATCAGGGATACTTTGGACAGCTTCGGAGTGAAGAATTGGATGGAGGAGTTTTCTTTTTGGGGTTTTCGGATCAACAGGGCGGTGCTTAAGGTTGTGGAGCCTTATCAGAAGGAGTATGTGGTGACCGGGTATGGAAGATGTGGAAATACTGGGGCAGAAGGTCTGAAAGCGGATTTTTTGTATGTGGAGAATGGAGATGCTGTCAGTCTTTCCCGGGCGAAGGGTAAGATCGTTATGGTGAATGGCCGGGTGAGTGGTGATGTGTATCAGAGACTGGTGAGCGCCGGGGCTGTTGGTTTTGTCAGTGTGGAGGGTTCTCCGCTGGATGAAGGAGTGGACAGGGTGCCCTGTCAGCGTAGCCTGCCGATGATCTTTCCGGGAAATGCAGAAGGAGAGATAGAAGGATTGTCGGAGTCTTCAGAGGATATTCACGAGATGCAGGAAAAATATAGTGGTAGGATCCCGGGTGCGAATCTTCATTATAAAGATGCGGTGGAGCTGGTGACGGAGGGTGCAGCTGTGGTTTGTCTGGCTGTAGAACAGGAAGTGACGGCCTGTACATCCCGAAATGTAGTGGCGAGGATTGAAGGTACGGATAAGAAAGATGAGATTTTAACGCTTACAGCGCATTATGATTCGGTACCGGAGGGACCGGGGGCCTATGATAATATGGCCGGAGCGGCGATCATCATGGAGCTTTGCAGATATTTTCAGCAGTACAGACCGCGCAGGACTATGGAGTTTGTGTGGTTTGGTGCTGAGGAGAAGGGCTTGCTGGGCAGCCGGGATTATATCAGAGTTCATGAGAGTGAGCTTGGAGCGCATCGTTTTAATATGAATGTAGATCTGGCCGGGCAGCTGATCGGAGGAAATGTTCTGGGAGTGACGGGAGAGGCTTCTGTTTGTGATAAGCTTCTTGAGATCGCTGACGGAGCAGGGATCGGAGCGTCTGTGAAGAATCAGATCTGGGGAAGTGATTCCAATTCTTTTGCATGGAAGGGAATTCCGGCCATGACTCTGAACCGGGATGGTTTTGGCATGCATACCCGTTACGATACCATTGATCTGCTGTCTGCCTGGTCGCTGGAGAGAAGTGCGATCCTTTTGGGATGTATTGCAGATGAACTGGGGAATGCGGAGGTTTTCCCATTTGAGAGAAAGATGCCGGGGAAATTTATCAGAGAGCTGGATGAATATATGTGCAGATAGTAAAAATCTGATTTTATCTGCTCATAACTGGATATTTGTTATGGAACTGTGGGGACTTGTCTGTTTCGGAAGAGTACAGGCAAGTCCCCATAAGTTATTCAATATTTTCAATGTTTATTGACCTTTATAATTTCGCAAGAGAACATGTGGCTTTGAGTCAGGGGGATATTTGCAGCTTTGTAAGGGATTTCCGGAACAGGGGCAAGTGGATGTTCGCAATTGAATCATGGAACTTACTTGATTTGGTTAAAATACGATAAAACAATAAAAAATAATACTAAATAATTGACAGTAAGATACCGAACTGTTATACTGAAATTACAGACTTTCCAGAGATCAATGCGCCGGATATTGTTTTGCGGAGCATTGATTTCTGGAACTTTTATAGATGATTATTTATAGAAAAATCAGGGAAGAGGAGATAGGAACATGTTTACAGAAGAACGACAGAATGCAATAGAGAAATGTCTCCGCGAAAAAGGAAAAGTCAGGGTCAAAGAATTAAGCGAGATGTTTCAGGTTACGGAGGACTGTATCCGCAAGGATCTCAAGATCCTTGAAAATGCAGGCAGATTAAAGAGGACTTACGGCGGAGCGATCCTGTCACAGGAGTATCCTCTGGAGAGAAACGTAGTAGACAGGCGTATGTACAATCTTGATAAGAAGAAAGTGATCGCTGCGAAAGCCTTTAAGCTGATCAAAAATAACGAAACGATCTTTCTGGATGTTTCCACTACAAATATAGAGCTGGCAAGGCTTATCGCTTCGTCGGGCATGCATGTTGTGGTTGTCAGCAATATGATCGATATCCTGCAGATCCTTGCTGCGAATCCGTCCATCACGGCCATAGGCACAGGGGGAACTATGTACCGTTCGGTGAATGGATTTATGGGAGCTGCGGCCATTGAGGTGATCAAGCAGTACAGCTTTGACCGGGCATTTTTGGGAAGCTGTGGCGTGGATATGACAGATTTTGCAGTTACTACATCCGGAGTGGAGGATGGATTGACCAAGAAGGCGGCAGTGCAGAGCAGCAGACATAAATATGTGGTTATGGAGAGAGAGAAGTTTTATTTTAACGAATCTTATAAATATACACATTTTGATGATATCAGCGGGATCATTACCGATGAATTTCCGGATGATACCATTGTGAACATACTGAGGAATACCGGAGTGAAATTACTCTGAGCAGACAGTAACAAAGGGGGCTTTTTACATGAAAGACTATATTCTGGAAACCTGTGTGGATTCTGTGGAATCCGCCATGGCAGCAGCCGAGGGTGGTGCGGACAGATTGGAGCTTTGCAGCAATCTGATCATCGGGGGAACAACTCCCGGCCCATGGCTTTTTGAGGAAATAAGGAAGCGTTCGGATATCCGGATCCATGCGTTGATCCGTCCGCGGTTTGGAGATTTCTGTTATACAGATGCGGAATTTTCCATGATAAGGAATGCGGTAAAGGATTTCCGCAAAATGGGAGCGGAGGGTGTTGTGGTAGGTATCCTGAAACCGGATGGCACCTTGAATATGGAACAGATGCAAGAACTGATGAATGCGGCGGGAGATATGTCTGTTACGCTGCACAGGGCTTTTGATGTGTGCGCAGACCCGATCGAGGCTATGGAACAGGCAATTTCGCTGGGAATCGATACTATCCTTACCTCCGGACAGAAGAATACCTGCCTTCAGGGTGCGGAGCTTCTGAAGGAACTGGAAACCAGGAGCCGGGGGCGTATTACCATCCAGGCGGGGAGTGGCGTCGGTGCGGAAGTGATCCGCCAGCTTTATCCCCTTACTGGGATCAAGGCTTATCATATGAGCGGCAAGGTTGTAACGGATAGTGCGATGCAGTTTCGCAAGGAAGGTGTCAATATGGGACTTCCGACATTCAGTGAATATGAGATATGGCGTACAGATATTGAAAATGTCCGTGCTGCAAAGAAAGTTCTGGAGGAATTATAATGGCTGAGGGTAAGATTTTTCTGAAAGAAAACCGTGATCGGATTGAAAAAAAATATCGGGAGCAGGTGATGGAGTTACCGCAGGCTTTTGCGGAGATTGATAAAAAGCTTGCGGAATGCACAGACGAAGTGGCTCTGGCGTGCAAATATTTATATGCGTTCATGCCGTACAGTGATATCGGAAATTACGCGTTTGAAGTATTTCTGGATTATGCGGAAAATGGCGTATATTTATGGAAGGAAAACTCCGGGGTGGCAGAACTGCCGGAGGAAATCTTTTTGAATTATGTGCTGTTTCACAGAGTAAATGAGGAGGAGATCGCACCCTGCCGTACATTTTTCCGCAGGGAGATCGGAGAGAGAACTGAGGGAATGAGCTTCCGGGAAGCTGCCCTGGAGGTGAACTACTGGTGTGCACAGGAGGCTACCTATCATTGTACAGATGACCGTACCCTGTCTGCACTTGCCGTATACCGCAGAGGAAACGGAAGATGCGGAGAGGAATCTGTATTTACCGTTAATGCACTGAGAAGTGTTGGTGTACCTGCCCGTCAGGTATATGCACCAAAGTGGTCTCATTGTGATGACAATCATGCCTGGGTGGAAATCTGGTGCGATGGAAGCTGGTATTTTCTGGGAGCCTGTGAGCCGGAGGAGATCCTGAATAAGGGATGGTTTACCAACGCTTCCTCAAGGGCCATGATGGTCCATTCAAGAGTTTTTGATACCATGATCCCGGAGGGAGAAGTGATCGGCAAAGATGGTATGGTGACTATGCTCAACGAGCTGAAACGATATGCACTGACAAAAGAGATCACTGTGTCCGTAAAGGATTCACATGGAAAACCGGCAGAAGGTGCAGAAGTTTCTTTTGAGGTGCTGAATTATTCGGAATATGCCCCGATTGCAGAACTGAAAACCGACAGCCTGGGCAAAGTCTGTCTGACAACAGGACTTGGAAGTATCCATATTTCTGCAAGGATGTATGCAGATGGAGAATGGCTGCATGCAGAAAGCAGTATGGATACAAAAACAGAGGACTGCTGTGAGATCCGTCTGATGCCTGTAGGAAAGGAAAAGGGTGTTTTGTATGAGGAGTGGACGGAGATCGATATGATCGCACCTCATGACGCACCTGTAAATAAAGATATGCCAACACCGGAGCAGAAGGAAAGAGGCAGCAGACGTCTGGCAGAGGCAAACGCTTACCGGGAACAGAAGGTAAGAAACCTGAGCAATCCGGAGTGTCGGAAATTCCTGGAAGAAGCCGGAGATTCTCCAATAAGAAAAAAACTCCTTGAAGTCCTCACAGAGAAAGACAGAACAGACTGTATCAGCCAGGTTCTGGAGGAGCATCTGAAATTTGCATTACCGTATGAAAAAAACATGGATGCAGATATTTTTGTACCATATGTACTGAACCCGAGAGTTGACGATGAAGTTTTGCAGAAATACAGAAAAGCGATCCTTGAGCAGCTGTCGGAAGAAGAAAAAAATATGCTGCAAAAGGAACCGGCAAAGATCTGGAAGTGGATAGAGGATAAGATCATTTCCAGCCCGGAGAAAGAACGCAGCAGTGTGATCACCACGCCGTCCGGATGCCTGAAAACGGGAACAGGAAGCCTTCTGTCAAAGAAGATCCTTTTTGTGGCAATGGCGAGAACACTGGGAATTCCGGCGCGCCTGAACCCTCATGACCGTTCTATGGAGTATATGAAAAACGGAAAATCCATCCCGGTATCTGCAGAAACGGAGAAAACCTCATCGATCCTTCTGAAGGCAAGTGAGGATACACAGTGGAAATATTTCCAGAACTGGAGCATCGCAAAACTGGAAGCCGGAAAATATATCACACTGAAGCTGGAAGCCGAAAATTTCAGAGATCAGGTGATGAAGCTGCCATTGGAAGCGGGAAATTACAGGATCCTTACCTCAAACAGACTGCCAAATGGAAATATATTTGCAGCGGAATATTATTTTGAGGTTCAGATCGGAGAAATGAAGAGGGTGGAGCTGGCATTTCGGAATGCAAACCTGGAAGACATGCTGGAAAATATTTCTATACCGGAATTTACTCTCAGAAAAGAGGATGGAAGCACTGTGAAGGCATCGGAGCTGACGGCAGATGGGAAGCATATCCTGGCGTTTCTGGAAGAGGAGAAAGAACCGACGGAGCATATCTTAAATGAGATGATGGAGCAGGAAGAAGCTTTTTCCCGATATGCGAATAGGATCATTTTTGTAGTAAAAAGCAAAAAAGCGCTGGAGACCCCTACCCTTTCAAGAGCACTGGGTAAGCTTGGAAATGTTCAGATCTTATATGATGATTTTTCAGAGATCATCAATACACTGGGAAGAAGAATGTACGTAGATCCGGATAAGCTTCCGCTGATCATTGTGACAAACGGAAGCCTGAATGGGATCTATGCAACCAGCGGATACAATGTGGGAACCGGAGATATGCTGCTGAGACTGCTGTGACAGATATAACGGATATATACAGAAGGAACACAGGCCGTATCATCGACTGTGTCGGTGACGGTCTGTGCCCCCTGTAAAAGCTGTGAAATTATTGCAGTGGTTCAGATGCTCAGAATATGCGAGCAGATCGGAATGAAAATGCCTGTTATGCTTCCCGAAATTGCCGTAATAAAAGTTGCTTTGCATTACTTAGCATCAGAAAAGAGATCACGCACAGAATCCCGGTAAATGCATTCAGGCTTCAGGCGTATCGTCCTTGGAAAATCACTGTAGTCTCCGTTCATTCTGCGAAGCAGCAGATCACAGGCCTGCTCTGCCAGACCGCTCAGTGGCTGACGGACAGCGGTCAGCTGAGGAGAAAGCAACATGGACAGTTCAAAATCATCAAAGGAGACAACAGACAGGTCTTCCGGGATCCGGATGCCAAGGCTGTAGATCGCTTCATAAATACCGAGGCATAGTGTATAGTTCGCAGAAAATACGGCAGTCGGACGTTCCGGAAGATTCCATAATTTCTGCATTGCCTGATATCCAAAGTCGTTTGTGTAATTTTCAGCGATGATATAATCGGGGTTAACAGGAATATCGTAGTCTTCCAGTGCCCGGAGATATCCTTTTTTTCGTTCGCATGCGGTATAGGATGCAGGAGAACCGGTGACAAGGGCGATCTTCTGATGCCCCATTTTTATCAGATGCTCCACGATCTCGTAGGCTCCGGAGGTACAGCTGGTCTGTACACAGTCTGTACGGTGGAAATGGCTGTGTTCTTCCAGCTCCACAACAGGGATTTTGGCGTGTTCCACAGCAGAACAGATGTCCTGGTTCAGACTGAAAGAGGTAATGATAAGGCCGTCGATCCCAGAGCGGAGCATGTGAGGGACGAATTTATTGACATGATCCTTATATTTGTCGCCGCTCATAAATGTGAGAGAATAACCGTGAGCGCGCATGGTGTTTTCTATTTTGCTCAGAAGAAAAGCATTATGCGGAGTATTGGGAGGACCGGATACCAGACCGATACGGTAAGTCTTGGAGGAACGAAGTCCCCGGGCCGTATTTCGTGGAACGTAATTCAGTTTCCGGATCGCTTCGTCGATCTGCTTTTTGTTTTGCGGCCGTACAGTTCCGCCGTTGATATATTTTGAAATGGTGGCCAGTGCCAGACCGGTTTCTCTGGCAATGTCCTTGATGGTTGCACTCATAAATCAATCCTTTCCGGATGCTGTACTGTTGTGTTCGGACAGGTCTTTTACGGAGCGCCGCGGGTGGAATACAACATCCAGCATGTCTATTTTTGGAAAATCCGTATAGTCTCCATGGATCCTTTTTAAAAGTAATTCCACAGCATGTTTCCCCATGCTTGTCAGATCCTGTGAGACGCAGGTCATAGTCGCGCTCATGGTCTTGAAAAGCGGATCATCATCAAAGCACACAAAGGAAATATCCTGAGGAACGGAAATCCGTGCCTGGCTGGCAGCGCTTAAACCACCCATTGCGGAGAGATAGCAGTTAAAAAAAACAGCAGTAGGGGGATCGGAAGAAGCAATAAGCTTCTGGAAATGTTGGTTGCTCCGGGCTATCGTTTCTGCAGTGGAACCAAAGGAAACAGGGGGGAAAGAATCCTGCTGCTTCAGAAGGTCAATGCCATTTTTCTGATATACATCCACAAAGCCCTGGATCCGCTGCTCGATGGTGTAGGCGTCCAGATACTGTTCCATGATCCAGACCTTTGTGTGGCCTTTTTCCAAAAGGTGCTCTGCCAGCAGTGCACCGCCTTTGTAATTATCAGAAATAACACAGTCTACAGGAAAATGTCTCATGGAAGCAGGAATCTGATCGAGCAGTACAACCGGTATGCCAGCATTCTGTAAAAGCTGGTACAGGTCATCATGCCAGCAGGATGGGAGCATGATAACTCCGTCAAAGTGCTGGGAGATAATATCCTGTATCGTATCGATCTCCTTCTGATGTTCAAAAAAGAAAGAACAGACAATAACGGTATAGCCATGATCTGTGAAATGCTTGATAATGGAATTGACAAGCTCGCCCCAGAAATAATTACCAAGATCTGAGATCAGGATACCGATGGTATGTGTGTTTTTGGCACGGAGAAGCTGGGCATTCCGGTTTGGGGTGTATCCAAGCTCCTGAATTGCCTTTTCTATAAGGATACGATTTTCTTCCCGTATTTTTTTGTGGTTTATATATTTGGAGATCGTTGCGGTGGACAGGCCTGTCGCACGGGCGATATCATTGATCGTAACGTTCATGTAAAGCCTCCGGTTCTGATGCATTTACAGATAATATAGTATTTTCATATTATATCATGAAAAAGAAAATGCCTCAATACACAAGGCATTTTTTACACATAAAGTATCAGAAAAAACGAGCGTATTGTACATAAAATTGATAAAAATGAAACGTTTAACAAAACCTGATACGAAAAAGTACACAAAAACAAGACGGAATAATTGTAAAAAATAGGAAAAATGATTTTTGCCCTATGATTTTACTTGAAAAGCTGCTTCGGATGCGGTAAGATAGTCTTAACAAAAAACGAAACGTTTTACGTAACAAGAAAATCAGCTATACGAAACAAGGAGAAGGTTATGGCAGACACAAAGCAGCAGTGGTATAAAGATGCCAAATACGGATTATTCATCCATTGGGGACTTTATTCCATCCTTGCAGGAGAGTGGAAAGATCCGAAGACCGGCGAGGTCACCAAGACAGACCGTATCGCAGAGTGGATCGAGAACAATCTCAACATTGACAAGGAAGATTACAGAAAGCTGAAAGATGAGTTCCATCCGGACAAATTTGACGCGGACATGTTTGTGAAAAGAGCGAAAGAACAGTGGGGTGTTAAATATATCGTTCTTACTTCCAAGCATCACGAGGGATTCGCAATGTACGATTCCAAAGTCAGTGATTTTAATGTAGTGAAGGCTGCAGGAAGAGATATCTTAAGAGAGCTTTCCGATGCTTGTAAGAAATATGACATGACAATGGGTATCTATTATTCACAGGCTCAGGACTGGGATGATGACAATGCCTACAAGAAAGATTTCGAAGACAAGAATGAGTGGAAACCTGAGTTCCGTACATACTTCGATGAAAAATGTAAACCTCAGTTAAAAGAGCTTCTTGAGAACTACGATAACATTTCCCTGATCTGGTTTGATACTCCGATGGGAATGACCGCAGACGAAGCTCAGGAATTAAGAGACTGGGTTAAGGGCATTAAGCCTGACTGCATCATCAGCGGACGTATCGGACATCAGAAGGGTGATTACATGACCACCGGTGATAACTTTATCCCACGTCTTCCATACGACGGTGACTGGGAAGTGCCGGCAACTGTAAATGATACATGGGGTTACAATAAATACGATACAAACTGGAAGAATCCGGATGATATCCTGAACCTTCTTCTCAAGATCGTCGGCAGAGGCGGAAATTACCTGCTGAACGTAGGGCCAATGGCAGACGGAACTGTTCCGGAGGCTTGTGTCGAGGTCATGAATGAGGTTGGTAAATACGTAACTGAGAATGCAGAAGCAATTTACGGAACCAAGAATGTTGGTATCTATCCGTATGAGATCCCAAGCATTGAATTTACCAAGAAACCACATAAGCTTTACGTACACGTACTTGCACCGAGATATCGTGTTGAGCTTTTGAACATCGGTAATCAGTTAAAGGGCGCATATGTGGTAAGCACAGGAGAAAAGCTTCCGTGCCGCGCATTAAAGTGCTGCGAAGGAAACTCGATGATAGAGGTAGAGCTTCCGGAGAAGCTTCAGGGGGCAAAGAACTACTGTGTATGCCTGGAGCTTGAGGAAGAAGAGCCGATTTTTGAGGCGATCATCGATTGATCAATTTATGAACATCAATGGGAAAACTATATAATAAAAAATCATATTAAGGGAGGATTTATTCATGAAGAAACGAATGAAAAAAGTTGCAACACTGTGTCTCGCCGGTGTAACAGCAATGTCAACAGTAGGCGTAACAGGAAGCACCGTATTTGCAAAAGGTGACACAAACTACGATGTAGACAATATGGATTTTGAAAACGTTGAGCTTCGTGTAGCATTCAGATTTAACAACGGATCTGATACAGACGGACAGGCTAAATGGTATTACAAAGCACTTGATGAGTTCAACAAAGAGAACGAAGGAAAGATCCATGTAACAGATGAGAGTATTTCTACGGAGTCTGATTATGAAGAGAAGCTTACAACAGATTTTGCTTCCGGTAATGTACCGAACGCATTCCTTCAGTATGGCGGAAGCCGTACAAGAGAGTATGTAGATGCAGGATATATACTGGATCTGACACCATACTTTGAACAGTATCCGGAATGGAAAGAGGGAGTTCAGGATTTTGCATGGGAGACAACACAGTTTGACGGCATTGAAGGAACCTATGGTATTCCGTGGTCCGCTTATCAGCTCTGCCTCTACTACAACAAAGATTACCTTGATCAGGTTGGCGTAGATGTTCCGGAGTCCTGGGATGATCTTGTTGATGCCTGCGCGAAATTAAAAGATGCAGGAATCCAGCCATTCAACTACTCTGACAAAGATAACTATCACTTCGAGCATCTGATGAGTGCTCTTGCTCTGAAAGCTTACGGAACAAGCATCGCAGATGATCTTGCAAGCGACAAAGAAGCTTACAACGGCGAGAAGATGGTTGCAATCTATCAGAAGATGAAAGATATGATCGATGCAGGATACTGGGGAGACGGAATCCTCAGCACAGACTTCAACACAGAGAGAAATATGTTCGAGGCAGGAAAAGCTGCATTTACAGTTGACGGAACATGGAACTGCGGTAACTTCCAGAATGACTCCGATACAACTCTCTTCGATGCTCAGAAGATCGGTGTTACAAGAATTCCTTATATCGACGAAGCAAACAAGACTGTAGAGATGGGCGGCGGTTCTGATACATACTACATCACTACATTAAACAAGAGCGATGAGGAAATCGCAGCAACTGTTAAATTCATCAAATACCTTACAAGTGTAGATTCCATCAACGAAATGTGCAAATCCAGCCCGACAACATATGCTGAGAAGGTTACGATCGATACAGGTAACTATCTGCTTGATGATGTAAATGCGATCATGGCTGAGAATACAGAGTCTAAACTTGAGATTCCGACATATGATACAAACACAGCAGCTATGGATACAATCCGTAATTCTCTTCAGGCATTAGCAACAGGTGCAAGTGCACAGGAAGTTGGAGACGATATCGTTGACAAAATGTCTGCTTACGAATAAAGAGAATTTTGACTGAACGCATGATGTGTGGATAAGAGAAACAGGGGGAAGCATCATCTGCTTCCCCTTGTTCATTACGGAGGTATACATATGGCAGGTAAATCTGTACCAAAGGTAAAACAGAAGCTGGACAAAAAAGATCTTACGCTTTCTTTAGCGTTCCTTCTTCCGGCAATTTTAATAACTGTTATTTTTGTTATCTACCCTGTTTTTGACACCGTAGGCTTATCATTCCGCAAATGGAACGGTATGTTTGGTGCAGCAAAGCAGTGGGTAGGACTTGAGAACTATCAGAAGATCTTTTCAGATAAGCTGTTCTGGAATGCAATGCTCAACAGCGTGTACTTTATGATCGGTGGTTTCGTTATCCTGATGCCACTTTCATTTGGTCTCGCAATGCTGGTAACTGCAAAGATCAAGGGAACCGGATTCTTCAGAACCTGTTACTTCCTTCCGAATATGTTAGGAACAACAGCAGTAGCCCTGATGTGGACATTTATGTTAAATCCGAACTTTGGTATCTTTAATACCATTGAAAATATTTTCGGCCTTCATGGTACGATCCCTGATGTGCTGACGATAAAGACTGTAAACGTTTGGATCGTTATCCTGGTAAATGAGTGGATGTATGCCGGATATAACATGCTGATATTTGCAGCGGGTCTGGTGGCGATCCCGGATGAGTTAAATGAGGCAGCAGCACTGGATGGAGCTACCGGATGGCAGAGAGTTCGTTACATTACCCTGCCTCTGATGAAAAACTCCTTCAAGGTATTCTCTATTTTGTGTATCACAGGATGTCTGAAAGTATTCGATATTATCTGGGCGATGACAAGAGGAGGCCCGAACGATATCAGCTCCACACCTTCAATCATGCTTTATACACAGGGATTCTCCTATAAGCTGTTCGGACGAAGCAGTGCATACGGTGTTATTCTGTTAGTGCTGGGTGTTGCACTGAGTCTTATAACCAATCATTTGTTCCGTGAAGATAAAGATCTTGCAATGTAGGCGGAAGGAGAAGAGACGATATGGAAAAAACAGCTAATAAACAGAAAATGCACGGAGGAAAGATAGCGCTGTACGTTATCGCGATCCTGTGGACAGTTGTTACACTGTTTCCGGTAGTAGTGACCGTAATGGCTTCCTTCAAAACAAACTCAGAGATCTACCTGAACCTGTTAAGCTTACCTAAGAAGCTTATGTTCCAGAACTATATCAGCGCAAACAAAACAGCGGATGCATTGAATACCATCAAGAACTCTCTGGTTGTAGCGACTCTGACAACTGTATTTAATACTGTAGTCGGAATGATGGCAGCATACATCTTATCAAGAAAAGATTACAAATTCCTGAAATGGGTATATGTATTCTTTATGATCGGAGTAATGGTTCCGGTTCACTGTACACTGATCCCGATCAACAACATTGCAACAGCATTAAATGCAAAGAACAACCTGTTCTTCCTGATCCTGATCTATGTTGCGTTTGGTATGTCCCAGGCAATCTTCCTTTATACAGGATTCATGGATGGAATCTCCAGGAACCTGGATGAGGCGGCGATCATTGATGGATGTAACAACTGGCAGCTGCTGTGGAAGATCCTTTTCCCTGTCTGCAAGCCGATCATCGCAACAGAGGCGATCTTCGTATTCATCTATGGATACAGTGAACTTGTATTCTCCATGATCCTGATGACAGATACCAAATATTTCACAGTTTCACGTGCGATGCTGAACTTCTCTTCCGCGCATACACAGGAGATCGGAAGCCAGTTTGCATATGTAGTAATGTCTGTAATTCCGATGATTATCATTTACATCGTGTTCCATAAACAGATTGAAAAAGGTATGCTTTCCGGAGCTATCAAAGGCTGATGCTTTTAATCTAAACAGGAGGAAAAAATCATGTATCAGTTTGACAGAAAAGAATATGAAAAACGTATGGAGTGGTACCAGGATGCCCGCTTTGGAATGTTTATCCACTGGGGATTATATTCTATCCCTGCAAGAGGCGAGTGGGTACGAAGTGTAGAGGAAATACCTGAGGAAGAATATCTTCCATTTATGAAAGAATTTGATGCAAGAGACTACAACCCGAAGCAGTGGGCAAAAGAGGCTAAGGCTGCAGGTATGAAATATGTAGTCCTGACAGCGAAGCATCACGACGGCTTCTGCTTATTTGACAGTAAATACACAGACTACAAGGTAACAAACACACCGGCAGGAAGAGACCTGATCAAGGAGTATGTAGAGGCACTTCGTGAGGAAGGCCTTAAGGTTGGAATCTATTTCACACTGCTTGACTGGCATCATCCGGATTATCCGCATTACGGAGACCGTATCCATCCGATGAGAAACCACAAAGAGTGCGGAAATGAGAACCGTGATTTCTCACGTTATACAGAATATCTGTATAATCAGGTAGAAGAGATCTGTACAAACTACGGACAGATCGATATCATCTGGTTTGATTTCTCCTACGACGATATGAGAGGGGAAAAATGGGGCGCAACAAAGCTGATCAACATGGTGCGCAGCTTACAGCCGCAGGTTATCATCGATAACCGTCTGGAAGCCAGCGGAGAGGGAAGAGGATCCCTGTATGAGTGTGATCCGACACCGTACCATGGCGATTTCGTAAGCCCTGAGCAGATCATCCCGCCGGAAGGAATCTGCGATAAGGAAGGCAATCCAATGGTTTGGGAAGCATGCTTTACCATGAATAATAACTGGGGATACTGCGCAAATGATCATTACTATAAACCGGCTTCCATGCTGATCAAAAAGCTGGTAGAGTGCGTTTCCAAGGGTGGAAATATGATCCTGAACGTAGGACCGGATGCAAAAGGTAAATTCCCGAAGGAATCTTCTGCGATCCTGGCTGAGATCGGCCGCTGGATGGATAAGAATCATGACAGTATCTACGGCTGTGTACCGGCTGAAAACATTCCGAAGCCGGATTACGGACGTATCACCAGAAACGGAAACAAATACTATGTGCATATTTATGAGAATACACTGGGACCACTTCCGCTTCTGGGATTTGATAAGGATAAGATCGTGAAGGTGCGTGCACTGGATGACGGACATGAGGTGCCAATCTCCAACGCATGGATGCACAGCGATTACCCGGATATCGCATTCGTTGATCTGGGACCTGACCCGGTACTTCCGGACCCGGTAGACTATGTTCTCGAAGTAGAGATGGCTGAGTAAAAAACGAATCAACAATAAAAAAAGAACAACAGGAAAAGCAGGAGATATGTGAATCCCAATTATCCGGTTGTTCTTTTTTACCGTAAGGAGAAGGGGAAAGATTATGGTTATTTATACAGGAAAAGATTATTACGACGTAAGCAGAAAAGCAGCAAATATCATGTCTGCCCAGATCATCATGAAGCCAAGAGCGGTTCTTGGTCTGGCTACAGGTTCCACACCGGTTGGAATGTACAAACAGCTGATCGAGTGGTACAAAAAAGGAGATCTGGATTTTTCTCAGATCACATCCGTAAACCTTGATGAGTATAAAGGACTTTCCGGAGACAATGATCAGAGCTATCGCTATTTCATGAACACCAATCTGTTTGACCACGTAAACATCGATAAAACAAAAACCTACGTACCAAACGGCCTGGAAGAAGACAGTGAAAAAGCCTGCGCGGATTATAATGAAATCATCCGCAGCGTAGGCGGTATCGACATGCAGCTGCTGGGAATCGGCGGAAACGGGCATATCGGCTTCAATGAGCCGGGAGCGGCTTTTGAAAAGGAAACTCACTGTGTGGATCTTACAGAGAGCACCATCAAGGCAAACGCAAGATTTTTTGAAAGCATGGATGATGTGCCGAAGCAGGCGTATACCATGGGAATCAAGAACATCATGGCGGCTAAAAAAATCCTTCTGATCGCGACAGGAGAGGCCAAAGCAGATGCCCTTTACAAATCTCTCTACGGACCGATCACTCCAAATGTACCGGCATCCATCCTGCAACTTCATCCGGATGTGACGGTAGTGGCTGATGAGGATGCTTTAAAGCTGATCCGTGAGAAAGGCCTGCTGTAAAAAAATGCCTGATCTGATCAGATAAAATGTTGTAAACAATTGTGAATAAAAGAAGCTTCGATCTAACTCTCGTTTGTGAGCGATATGCTCAGAGAGTGGATTGAAGCTTCTTTTGTGCTTTCCGGTCGTGCTTTTATGTTTTTACAAGTGACTGCAAACGGGCCAGCAGGCTGGATGTTTGCATTTGCAGTATCAGGCCTTTTTCAGCGTTTTGCGATAAACCATAACAGAAACGATAGCAGTAAACACCTCCGTGATCCAGAATGCGTTCCAGACGCCTTCAGGCCCCATAAAATGGGACAGAAGATAGGCGGTGGGCATGATAACGATCACATAGCGGAAAAGGGAAATTACAAGGGACTGCGTGCCTTTTCCGAGTCCTTCCATAGCTCCGGAAGTGGTGACGGATATTGCGGAGACCAGAAAACCGGCACTGATGATCTTAAGGGCTTTGGAACCGGCGGCAATGGTTTCCGGGATGGTGGTGAAAAGTCCCATAAGCTGTCCGGATGCCAGAAGGCAGATAACAGTACCAAGGAGCATGATCACACAGCTGGACTCCAGGGTAAGCCGGAAGATCTTTTTCACGCGCTTCATCTCCCGGGCTCCGAAGTTGTAGCCGATCAGCGGGCGCATGCCCTGGATGATGCCGTTAGCCGGCAGATACAGGAAAGTCTGCAGCTTGTAATAAATGCCAAGGATCACTACGTAGCTGTCTGAGTAGGCGGCCAGCACGGAGTTCAGAAAAGAGATCAGGAACGATGGCAGTGCCAGGTTCAGGATTGCGGGAACACCAATGGCATACAGGCTCAGATCCGTTTCTTTGCTTGCTCTCAGGGCTTTTGGTGTCACGCGTACCGGAATCGGTTTCAGGATATAAAAGGCCATATACACTACAATGGTGAGCGCCTGGCCGATACCGGTGGCCAGAGCCGCACCACGGATCCCCAGTTTCGGGAAAAAGCCGATTCCCCAGATCAGGAACGGGTCCAGGATAATGTTACTGATACATCCCACCAGCAGGGCGATCATAGACACTTTCATCCGTCCTACAGCCTGGAAAAGTTTTTCGAAGAACAGGCTGATGGCGATCACTGTGGAAAACAGAAAAACGATGGTGGAATACTCCAGGCCCATCCGGATCACGGTTTCATCCTGCGTGTACATTCGAAGGAATGCAGGCATAACAGCAATACTGATCACGGTCATCAGGATACCGTGGATCACAGACAGGAGAAAGCCGTGGGTTGCTGCGGTGTCTGCCATTTTCTTGTCGCCGGCGCCAAGATGATAGGAAACTCTGGCGTTGATACCGATTCCAAAACCGATGGCAACGGCATTGATCATGTTCTGAACCGGATAGACAAGAGAAAGAGCGGTCATGGCCTGTTCGCTGATCTGCGCTACAAAGAAACTGTCCACAATGTTGTACAGCGAGTTTACAAGCATGGAAAAGACCATAGGCAGTGCCATGGATGCCAGTAGCGGGCCTACAGGCTTTTCCTTCATAAAAGTATCATTCATGAATAATCCTCCTTTATATCAGAATCGTATGGATATCAGGTGTGGGAAACAGAGCGTGCTTTTTTTACACAATAAAAGCCACACAACCTGTCCCTTCTGAATGGGGCGGGTTGTGTGGCGAAAAAAGTCGGAACTGAAAAATCCACACGTTGTTTTAGTGCTTTCACCTTAACAAAAAATGGGCTGTATGTCAATAGGCATGGCTTAACCAAATCAAGTAAGTCCCCTGCTTCAATTGCGAAAAGCAATAAGCAGTGTGTGGGGACTTGCTTGTATCAGGAGGAGTGCAAGCTCCTCCTGATAAACTGCGGAGCAGTTATTTGGTGTAGAGCTACGTAGCGAAGCGGATTGCGAATATCCGCTTGACGAATATCTGCCTGACTGCGGGCAATTGCGGGCATAATGGGGTTGAAAAATACAATTCTGGCAAAGTGCACAAAACCTGTCGAATCATGGTGGATAAGTGAAAAACTTTCCAAAAAGTTTTCCACATGACAAAAATCCGCAAATCCGCTAATAATCAAGTTATACACAAAATTATCCACATTATCCACAAGGATAACAATGTGGATGACCTGATTTACATAAATAAAATGAAACGTATGTTTTGTGTAAAATGATAAATCTGTAAAAAACGTTAAAAATATTTTTAAAACTATTGACATTTTTAAATTCTAAATATCATAGAATGTTTTGCGAAAAAGACATAATTTAAAAGGATAAAAATAAATAATCAGAAAATAACAGATAAATTCTCGCGGAACTAATCTATTTAAAGGAGACACTATCAGATGTATGGAAATGAGGGTGAAATAAGAACAGTGCCCGGATAAAACGGGCACTGTAAGATGTTGAAAAGTCATTTTCAGGTGTGGATAAGTGTGGATAAATCTGCTTATCCTCCCTGTTTCATACGTTTGATCACCTTCAGACGGGTAAACTCTTCACGTTCTTTTTCTTCCAGGGCGTTGGTAATGTCCCTGGTGAGAGTTTCATATCTGGGGATGGTGATGTTTTTCAGGGCGTTGGCACGCTTCTGTGTTTTCTTGATGTTGGTGGCAAGACGGATTGCTGCATTTTCGATCATGGAGAGCTGGATGGACAGCTCTTTTACACGCTCGAAGGCGGCTTTGGCCTCGTCCAGGGACAGCTTGGTGCTGTAGTAGGCGTAGGTAGGAGTATTGCCGGCTTTTTTATCGTATTCCACAAGCGGGATCTCAGTTCCCATGACACTCCTGGTCTTGATCCGGATGGAATTTTCTACAGGAACGGTATGGGAGATCTGATCTACAAAAGCGATTCCGATCTCCATGTTTGCTTTCTGCAAAGCAGCGTAGGCAGTGCGGAAAGTCTCATCGATCTGGGTCTGGATATCCTTTGCCTGGTCGATCAGCTCCATCATTTCACGGATCAGGATATTACGCTTTTTGTCCATAAGCTCATAGCCCTGTCTGGAAAGGGCCAGAGAATTTTTTGCAAGTATGAGATTTCCCTTGGTGGGAAAGGTATTCGGATCCATAAAATCACCTCACTAACGGACGGTTTCTCTGTAATACTGATCCAGAACTTTGGTATCGATACGGTCGAGTTCTTCTCTTGGGAGAAGTCCCAGAAGTTCCCAGCCTTTATCCAGAGTTTCAATGATGCTTCGGTTTTCTGTCTCAGACTGTCCCACAAACTCTGCCTCAAAAGCTTTTCCAAATACAAGGTACTGCTTATCCAGCGGAGAAAGCTCGTCTTCGCCGATAACCGATGCCAGGGCTCTTGCATCGCCTACTTTTGCGTAGCAGGAGAAGAGCTGGTTGGCAACATCCTGATGGTCGGCACGTGTGAAGCCTTCACCGATACCGTCCTTCATCAGACGGGACAGGGACGGCAGAACGTTGATCGGCGGGTAGATCGCCTGTCCATGAAGCTGACGGTCCAGTACGATCTGGCCCTCGGTGATATATCCGGTAAGGTCAGGAATCGGGTGGGTGATGTCGTCGTTTGGCATGGTCAGGATCGGGATCTGGGTTACAGAACCGGTGCCTCCACGGACGATTCCCGCACGCTCGTAAAGAGTTGCCAGTTCACTGTACAGATATCCCGGATAACCTTTTCGGGAAGGAATCTCACCTTTGGAGGAGGAAACCTCTCGCATAGCCTCGCAGAAGGAGGTGATGTCAGTCAGGATAACTAGGATGTGCATGCCTTTTTCAAAAGCAAGATATTCAGCAGCAGTGAGGGCAATCTTCGGTGTCAGAAGACGCTCTACAACCGGGTCGTTGGCAAGGTTCAGAAACATTACAACGTGGTCGGAAGCACCGCTTTCCTCGAAGGTCCTGCGGAAGAATTCGGCTACGTCGTATTTAACGCCCATTGCTGCAAAAACAATAGCGAATTTCTCATCGGAGTCTGCGCCAAGGGAAGCCTGCTGAACGATCTGTGCAGCCAGCTTGTCATGAGGAAGACCGTTTCCGGAAAAGATCGGCAGCTTCTGGCCGCGGATCAGGGTGGTTAGTCCGTCGATGGCGGAGATGCCGGTGTTGATATAGTTTCGCGGATATTCACGGGTTACCGGGTTCAGCGGAAGTCCGTTGATATTCAGGCTGACTTCCGGTGTGATCTCGCCAAGTCCGTCAATGGGCTGGCCGATACCGTTAAAGGTACGTCCCAGGATCTCCGGGGAAAGCCCGATCTCCATAGGATGTCCGGTAAGACGTGTGTGTGTATTGCCGAGGGACATATTATCAGTTCCCTCAAAAACCTGGATAACAGCCTTGTCTTCATAGATTTCCACGATACGGCCGATCTTCTGTGTGCCGTCTTCCATGTGGAATTCCACGATCTCCTCGTAAGATGCGTTTTTGACACCCTCAAGGACAACAAGAGGGCCGTTTATTTCACTCAGGCCAAGATATTCGATTGCCATAAACTGATCCCTCCTTTAACCGTTTCTTTCCAGTACGTTGTCGTAGAAGCGGTCGATATCTTTATGATACTCATCAAAACGTTCCAGTTCTTTGTTTGGAACTTCGTATTTGATGGCGATGATACGTTCGAAGATATTATCCTCTTTCAGTACGGAAACCGGCATGCCACGGTTTACAAGGGCACGGCATTTCTCGTAGAGATAAAGGATGGTTTCCATCATCAGGAACTGTTTTTCCATTGGGACACTGGTGTCCTCCTGGTGAAAAGCGTTCTGCTGCAGGAAGCCCAGACGGATGACTCTGGCAATCTCCAGTGTCAGTTTCTGGTCATCCGGAAGAACGTCGCTTCCGATCAGTTTTACGATTTCCATAAGAGAACTTTCCTGATTGAGGATCGCCATGATCTGGTTTCTGTCGTAGACAAATTTCGGGAAACATGCTCTCTGTACCAGGGAGTCAGATCCTCCAGATATTCGCTGTAACTGGTCAGCCACTGGATCGCAGGGAAGTGACGGGCATAGGCGAGGGCCTTGTCCAGTCCCCAGAAGCAGCGGACAAAACGCTTGGTATTCTGAGTGACAGGTTCGGAGAAGTCACCGCCCTGAGGGGAAACCGCACCGATAATGGAGACGGAACCTTCTGTTCCGTTCAGGTTCTGCATCATTCCCGCACGCTCATAGAAGGCGGAAAGTTTGCTTGCCAGATATGCAGGGAAACCTTCCTCTGCAGGCATTTCCTCCAGACGTCCAGAAAGCTCACGGAGAGCCTCAGCCCATCGGGATGTGGAGTCTGCCATGATCGCTACGTCGTAACCCATATCACGGTAATATTCTGCAAGGGTAACGCCGGTGTAGATGGAAGCCTCACGGGCTGCAACCGGCATGTTGGAAGTGTTGGCGATCAGGGTGGTTCTGTCCATCATCAGGTTTCCGGATTTCGGGTCGATCAGTTTGCTGAAATCCTCAAGAACCTGTGTCATCTCGTTTCCACGCTCACCACAGCCGATGTAGATGATGATATCTGCGTCAGACCACTTGGCGATCTGGTGCTGGGTCATGGTTTTTCCGGTTCCGAATCCTCCCGGAACAGCAGCAGTGCCGCCCTTGGCAATCGGGAAAAGAGTATCCAGGATACGCTGGCCGGTAAGAAGCGGAACGCTTGCCGGGAAACGTTTGTAGGTCGGTCTCGGCACACGGATCGGCCATTTCTGTGCAAGTGCCAGTTCTTTTTCAGTTCCGTCATCAAGACGAACGGTAACGATGGGTTCCAGAACCGTATAAGCTCCGTCAGGAACGGCATGGATAACAGTTCCGTGTGTGATCGTCGGCGGAACCATGGACTTGTGAAGGATAGAAGCGGTTTCCTGTGTCTCGGCGATAACCGTACCTGCGCCGATGACATCGCCTTCTTTTACTGTAATGTGTGTTTCCCATTTTTTTTCGGTGTCAAGAGAGTCAACGCTGACACCACGGGAAATATATTTTCCAGAGGCCTGTGCAATCTCTGCCAGAGGTCTCTGGATACCATCAAAAATATTGTGGATGATTCCCGGACCAAGGAGAACGGAAATGGCGTCTCCTGTTCCGATCACGGTTTCTCCGGGTTTCAGTCCGGTAGTTTCCTCAAAAACCTGTACGGTGGTCATATGTTTCTTAAGACCGATGACTTCGCCTACCAGTTTTTCAGGGCCTACATAGACCATCTCGGAGATCTTGAATCCGGTGTCGCCCTTTAAGTAGATAACAGGACCGTTAACACCGTAGATAATACCTGTTTTACTCATGTGCTGGACCTCCGTCAAATTTGAATTCTCTGTAAGCTGCCTGGTAACCTTCCTCAAAGGAATTGTCTATGAGGATGTTTTTTTCAGGGATGATCGCCTTGATTCCGCCGATAAAGGACTCGTCGGAAAGCTTCAGCGGAAAGCCGGTTTTTACAGTGAGAGATTTCAGACGAGGTTCATCTTCTTTTGAAAGATAGATCTGGATCTCATCGTGTTCCGCGAAGCAGACAGCTTCTTCAATTTTTGTACAAAGATATTCTTCATAACGGGAAGATTCCATGAATTTCAGGATCTGTTCCCGGACTTCAGCAAAAAGTTTTTCTTTTAAGCGGCTCTGTCTGGCAGTCCAGTCACGCCGGATGTGAAGCTGCTCTGCGGAAAGTGCCTTGTTGATCTCGCGCTTTGCGTTTGCAATCTCGGCTCTGCGGGAGCTGGCGGCGTTTTCCAGAGACATTTTTTTATGTTCCTCCAGTGCGGCATCCAGGGAGTCTTTGTGCTCCTGTACATCTTTTTCCGCCTGACGGCGGGCTTCTTCCACGGAGGTGTCATAGAAGTGCGTAAGCTTCTCTTCAATTGTCATAATATCACCTGCCTATAATTTTAATCCGATGGCCTCGTTTACATAAGAAGTAATGAAATCGGGCCTGCGGCCGGTACCATGTCTGTCAGGAATTTCAATGATGAGAGGTGTTTTATGATGAAGTTTGACATCATCGATGATCTCAGGAAACTCCCGGCCGAATTTTTCGGTCAGGAGTATGATTCCAATCTCTTTGTCTGCGATGGTGCGTTCCAGGGCTTCTTTCAGCTCGTCGTGTTCATGGACGATCACACCTTCTACACCGGCCAGTCTCATTCCTGTCAGAGTATCAATATTGTCACTGATCAGATACATTTTCATATCAAAGTTTACCCAGGATCATGAAGGAGATGATCAGTCCATAAAGAGCAACACCTTCGGCAAGACCTACGAAGATAAGAGATTTACCAAGGATGCTCTGATCCTCACTGATTGCTCCAAGGGCTGCGCTTGCCGCACTGGCAACGGCAATACCACCACCGATACAGGAAAGTCCGGTAACGAGTGCTGCTGCGATGTAACCCATACCTGTTGCAAGGCCTGCGTCAGCGCCTGTAGCAGCCTGTACGGAAGCTCCGCCTGCAAATGTTACGGCAATGGCGACAAGCATGATACCGAAGAAGAAAAAGGCATTGACACCAAGTGCTGTTTTGTAGCGGCCACGGCTTTTTTCGCCGAGAAGATAATAACCAAATGGAAGAATGATGCTGAGTACAAGTGCAACTGCGATTGTGATCTGTGTAATGACTGTCATGATGATGACCTCCTTAATATTCGTTTAATTGGCTGCCTGGATCAGAAGGAGTTCTGACTCTGGCATTTTATTTGTTTTTGGAGCAGAACGGCTCGAATTTCCGGCCGCTGCCTTTGTAAAAACGGCTGAACATTTCGTAATATTCCAGACGGAGTACCTGGATACCTACGATCAGGCCCTCCATGGCGCATACAAACAGGTTTCCGAGAATGATGACGATCCAGTTTGGACTGCCGTTCTCCGCACCCGCAAGCATAAGTACAACTTCCATCATGGCTGCGTGGCTGACTGCAAAAGCGCCGATACGCACGAAGGAGAGTGTATTGGAAAAGTAGCTCAGGATAACCTCAAACAGTTCAAAGATACCCTGTACGATAAACATGCCTTTTTCTTTTGGCATAACCTCGGCTTTTTTCTCTACCAGGTTTGTGAGCGGCTCCTTGAAGAAAATAAGAAGCAGCGGTAAACCGAACATAATGGCAAGAACTGCACCGCCAGGAACTGCATGCCCGGATACAAAAAGTCCGATGCAGAGAACTGCGGAACCATAAAATACAAGTCCTGCCACTGCGTTGGTGTCGAACCAGGTTTTTTCAACATCGTGCATCTTAAAGGAATTGATGATGTTGAAAACCATGCACAGGAGGATGATTCCCATGCCGAAGCCGATGGCAACGATAAATACGGTATTCAGTTTTCCGATAAAAGGTATGGTCGTCATACTGTCTACGGGCCGCAGCCACAAAGCAGGTATGAGATCCTCAAATCCAAAGACACTTCCGAACATCAGGCCGAAGAATGTGGAAAAGACTCCGGCGCAGCTGATGATTCCGGCAAGATCGATATGTTTCCGTTTGTACAGGAACAATCCTCCGATAAAGAGCAGGAGCCCCTGGCCTGCATCACCGAACATGGCTCCGAAGATAAAGGAGTAGGTGATGGCAACGAACCAGGTGGGGTCCATTTCACCGTAAGCAGGAAGTCCGTACATTTTTACGTACATTTCAAATGGTTTGAAAAGTTTTGGATTTTTCAGTTTGGTTGGCGGCTGATGGCTTGGGTCATGTTCCAGTGTGGAGGTATCTTCTCCGTCAACCAGACAGAAGATCCTCTCATCAGAAGCGATGTCCGCCTGAAAAGCCCTCGTGTCGGCTTCTGTCATCCAACCGCAGAGAATGTAAAAATTTTCATGTTTTCCGGTACATGCAGCAGCTTTTCGTACATCGAAGTTTCTGGAAAACTGTCGAAGTGTATTTCTGACAGAAACAATGGTTTCAGCTTTATCTGAGAGAAATCGCTGGTATTTTTGCTTCTGTGTTTCCAGGTGTTTCATGGCTTCTTCGTATTGGCTGCTCACGGTGGAAAAAGCCTGATGCGCTGTTCCGGTGTAATTATCCGGCACAAAAATCTTCTCAAAATGCATGGAAGCGTAAGCTGCATCGATCTTACGAGCCTCATGCTTCGGCACAAAGTAGACGCCCCAGACATACTGATCGTCTTCATCGCATTTGAGGAAGATGGTGTTCAGATTGTCGTAAATATATTTCTTGAATTTCTCATAATACTGTTTTTCGATACGTCCGAAATGAAAATGAATATATTTCAGATGCAGGATAGAGGAAATATCATAATTGATATTTCGGAATGGACGTATGATACGCAGAGATTCTTCCAGTGAAGAACATTTCTCTTCCAATTCTGCCTGTTCTTGCTGGAGCTGATCCGCCTGAGAGCGGATCTCCTTTACTGTGGAAAGTGCTTTTTCAATACCAGGACTTTCGCCGGAAGCGGCAGGAGGGCTTTTCAGCTCTTCATAAATGGCATTGATGGAATTCAGCGCATCTCTGTAAGGGTTGACCTCAAGAAAAGGTGTCAGGTTTTCTACTGTGGTCAGTTCAGAGAGTGCGTTCTCCAGATGAATTTCGTACTTGCACAGGTAGGTGTTTACAACCCGGTCGATATCTGCCTTCGGACCGGTGATGCTTAGAAAATTCATTTTTTCAATCACGTTGCTACCTCCTGGTTATTAACCGTTGCGTATATAACGCAGGGATTGTTCTGGATCCACGCCATAGCGCACGCATTCAAGGGCAATGGTCAGACGGTTGACTTCATGTTCTTTGTGATATAAATAGGAATAGATGACTGCTACGGAATAGGGATCCTTGCGTGCTTCCTGTTCCAGTATGCTACGAAGAATATAGTTATAAAATTCTTCCAGACTGGCAACGGTCAGCTGTTCGTATTTCTTACCATAATAAGTTCCATTGAAGATACGACGGAACTCTTCTGGTGTAGGGGCCTCCACAAGGGTGGTGATCTCCTCTTTGCGGAGCTTGTAGTTCATGGGGACCAGCAATGCGTAAATAGCAGCCGGTTCCATCTGAAAGCAGCGTTTGGAGCGCTGGATGAACTGCAGGTTCAGCATATCGAATTTTTCACCGTAAGCCTTGGTGATCTGTTTCAGATCGTTACCTTTGAAAAGCTTCTTCCGCATATTCCAGATCTGTGAAAAATACGAAAGGTCAAGTGCCATGCCGAAGTCAAAAAGCGTGGCATTTCCACGTTCGTTGACCTGAGACAGCGGAATAAAAAAATCATTTCCCTTCAGTGCCGCAATGAATTCATCCATATTGGTGCAGGCGGTAAGCCTGTCAATGTCCAGCTTGGAATGATGTCTGAAAAAATCGCGGTAGGGAGAAATATCTACGGGATCGGTGTCCCGGTGGTCAAAGAGATTCGTCATGATTTCTTTCAGGACGCGGATCTCATAACGCTTCGAGTAAAGCGACAGGAACGTTCGCTGTTCCTGATTTGCAAAGTGGTAAAGCCTTGAAAAATTCAGGAAGATGGATTTCTTCAGGAGTTTTTCTATCTGTCCGCGGTGAAGATCATTTTCATCGAGACCGGACCAGATATTCTGATATTCGGGAGTCCGTTTCAGGTAGGCTGTTACCTGGGGGACATTGGGAAGCTGAACGATTTCTTCCAGCTGCTCATCTGTCACAAGACGGCTCTGCATGGCTCGGATCTTAGTGGAGAGTCCGCTGTATGAGAGGACAGTGCCCATTGAATCACTTCCTTTCCCTTCAGGTTTCGGTGATGCCTGTTATTTTCTGAAACAGCTCACTGCAAAGACTTTCGTGATTGGCTTCGTAATAGGCGTCCAGCCTGGACAGCTGGTCTTCGGTTTCTGTGCGAAGCTCATTGATCCGGGCGTCTTTCTCGCGTGCCAGATCTTCACGGATCTTCTGGATCTCAGTGCCGGTTTCTTTTTCAAGTGCGGCATCGAATTCCCTGGTCTGTTTTTCTGCTTCTTCCGAGAGAGCCTTTTTTTGTCGCGCAGCGTCCTGCATGATGGCATTGGCTGTGGCTTCGATTTCCGAAAGCTTATTTAGGATTTGTTCCATAGTGCCCTCCTTGTTTGGTTATTGTTTATAATTGATTTTTATATGATACACCTTTTTTATGGTAAAAACAACTAAAAAGTTGTTAAATTTTTTGCAAAGTTTGAATAAATATGTTCAAAAAAAGACGGAAAAAGAATATTTGTTTATTAGACGATATATTCTTTTTTGGGAAAATGAAAACCGCAAAGGGGCCGTAAAGCCACGGCCCCTCTGCACACCCCTCGGGCTTTTTTTGAAGGAGTGCTTGGTTGTGGTGACGGGAGGTTGTTGACTTGTGGTTGTATTCTGCGGTGTTGGGATGTGGGAGGTTGTGCCGATAGGGTGGTAAGGGGACGGCGAGGCGTTTTGCTGTTGCTTGGATTGAGGGTTGATAAATTTTTTTATTTTTTGCTTGCGATAGCAGGCAAATTGCATGTATAGTTGAGTATTGGGACGTCTTGTGAATGAGTATTTTTGGGAATGATGGTAAATGAGAAAGTTTATCATATTTATGAGGGCGTTCTGGTTTATGCGGTTGGTGAGAGGGTGGATAGATGTGTCTGACTGGGATTGCTGGCTGCGGAAAGTTATGATTTGAGTTGTATATTATAAGAAGATTAATTGGAGGTTGTTTATGAGATTGCGTAATATTCCCGGGGCGAAGGATGCTATTTTGGAGTGTGACTGGGTGATTGATGAGCCGGAGAGGTTTAAGGGGAAGTGGGAGAGTGTTTTTGGGGAGAAGAGACCGCTTTTTCTTGAGGTTGGCATGGGAAAAGGGCGTTTTCTGATGGATATGGCGCGCCTGCATCCTGAGAGGAATTTTGTTGGAATTGAGATGTATGACAGCGTGCTGCTCCGGGCACTGCAGAAGAGGGAGGAGCTTGAGGAAGCCGGGGAAAAGTTTTCCAATCTTGTGTTTATCCGTGTGGATGCAAGGCTCTTACCGGAGATTTTTGAGAAGGATGAGGTTGACGGGATTTATCTGAATTTTTCCGATCCGTGGCCTAAGGCCCGTCATGCCAAGAGAAGGCTGACTTCCAGGGAGTTTCTGAAGAGATATGAGCAGGTCCTGAAGAAAGAGGGGGCTGTGGAATTTAAGACGGATAACCGTGGGTTATTTGAGTTTTCTCTGGAAGAGGTGAAGGAGTCCGACTGGAATCTGGAGGTTTGTACATTTGATCTGCATCATGATGAGGAACTGGTTAAGGGAAATGTGATGACAGAGTATGAGGAGAAGTTTTCTTCCATGGGCAATCCGATCTGCAAGATGGTGATCAGACAGAAATAGAGGCGATAAAATGCAGGAAGAGATTTTTGAAAAGTATCCGATTCCGAAGGCGTATTTTAAGCTGGCGCTTCCGGTTGTGTTCAGTATGGTGATTTCGCTGATCTATAATATGGTAGATACTTATTTTATTGCGGGAACCGGGAATACGGATCTGGTGGCGGGTGTTGCTCTGGGTACACCGATCTTTACGCTGATGATCGCCCTTGGAGATATTTTTGGCCTGGGCGGAAGTTCTTTTATTTCCAGGCTTTTCGGGGAAAAGAAATTCGAGGATGCGAAGAGGATCAGTGTGTTCAGTTTTTATGGGGCCATTGTCTGCGGTGTGGTGGTTACCGTTGTTCTGATGCTTTTGCGAAGCCCTATTCTGGGGTTGCTGGGTGCAAGTGAGGCAACCTGGGAGTATGCTTCTCAGTATTATACCTGTATCGCACTGGGCGCTCCGTTTATCATTGTGGCGTTGACGCCGTCCAATCAGCTGCGTACAGAGGGTTTTGCCACAGCATCTATGATCGGTTCTGTGCTTGGTGCGGTTGTGAATATCATTCTGGACCCGGTGATGATCTTCGGGCTTGGCTGGGGTGCGGCAGGTGCTGCCACAGCTACGGTGATCGGAAATGTATGTACGGATATTTTTTTCGTGTGGTTTCTTATTAAGAAGAGCAGAAATCTCTCTGTGAACCCTAAGGGATTTCATATTTCAGGGGCGGAAATCGGAGCGGTTTTTGCAATTGGGATTCCGGCATCGGTGACAAATCTGATGCAGAGTATCGGGATTGCTCTTACCAACCGTGCGTTGTTGGGATTCGGTGATGATAAAGTTGCGGCTATGGGTATCGTCATGAAGATCAATATGATCGCGGCGCTGGTGCTTGTTGGCTTTGCTTTTGGCGGGCAGCCGCTGATCGGGTACAATTATGGTGCGAAAAACCGCGAGAGACTGAAGGGAACGCTGAAATTTGCCTATCTGTTTGAGGGCGGGCTGGCTCTTGTCCTGATGGCTGTACTTGGATTTTTTGCCCCGCAGCTGGTGCGGATCTTTATGAGTGATCCTTCGGTTGTGGAAAACGGCGCACTGATGCTTCGCCTGCAGCTGGCGGGTATGGTGTTTATGGGAATTGTGCTGATCAGTACCTGTACTTTCCAGTCAGCAGGACAGGCAGTGGGAGCGTTTCTCCTGTCCGTCAGCAGACAGGGTGTGATCTTTGCCATTGTGCTGAATGTGGCGCTTCGGGTTGCCGGATATCAGGGGGTGCTTGCGTCTCAGGCGGTTTCCGATCTGTTGACTGCACTGCTTGCAGTGGTGTTGGTTGTCCGATGGTGGAAGTCTGTGGAGTTTTAACCAAATCAAGTAAGTCCCCTGCGGGGTTGCGACATTTATTGTGAATAAGATTTTTTTCAGGCTGATCGGGAAACTGATCGGCCTGTTTTCATATAATAAATAAGGAAAAGAGGAACGTAAAGTGGTATGTAAATGTTTGGTTTGTTCAGGCGCAGGCTCATGATCTTACCAGGAATCTGCCGAATATGGGAAAGGGGAGAAAGAAAACTTGAAAAAAAGAAAATCCGGTTCATTCCGACGAAATCTCAACAGTGTAAACCGCAGCATCAACAATCAGGCAGCCCAGATCAGAAATTCGCTGTCAGAAATAGAAAAAACACTGAACAAAATTGCATCAAATGAAGATACAAAAAATAAAAAAGATAAAAATAAAAAAAATTAAAAAAAGGTGTTGACTTTCACCGAACCATAACGTATAATACAACATGTCTTGAGGAACGAAACAAACGAAAGACAAACAATTAAATATGCGTTTTTAGCTCAGTTGGTAGAGCACCTGACTCTTAATCAGGGTGTCCAGGGTTCGAACCCCTGAAGACGCACTAAAAGCACTGTTTTTGCAGACATGGGAGCTGCGGGGACGGTGTTTTTTTGTGCTTAAAATCAGTGTTTATGCGTGTTACGGAATTTTTGAGGTTTTGTCTGGACGGAGTGAAATGAAACGAAATCGGGGTAAAATCGGGAAACAGTAAAATGCCGATCATCAGATGTGATCAGAGTGTCCGATTTAGACACCATGATTATAGGTATAGATCCTTTTGAATAAAGAAAGGATGGTATACGATGGGAGTTTGTAAGAAGATAAAAAGGAAGGATGATCAGGAGCGGAATGTATGGGAGAATATCTCAGAAAAAAAGGAGGGCCGGGTCTTGGAACGGACCCGGCAGAGTATGAAAAGAAAAATAAGTAATGATCTATAAGATGAAAAAGCTTTGTGCTTTATTTGCTTAATAATATACCGTCAAAATGTGATGGAACTGTGAGAAGCATTTTAAAAATCTGTGATTAAAATCTAAATATCTCATAAAGTCTTATAAAATCCTGCGAAACTTCTCGACTGTTTGTTCAGACTAATCTGCAAGCGGATGTGAAAAAGGCCATAAGGATGGAAAATTCTGGAATTTACTCAAAAATACTAAAAATTAAGAGGACTTTTGCAAGGCGATACGGTATAATAAACCATAGCATAAAAATCTGAAGCGGAAATGGAAGGTGACGGATGGGAATGCCTGTCTGTATTCAATTCTGAGACCTTCAGATAAAAAGGGAGGAAATAGCTATGGAGAGAGTGTTTGAGGCGATCAACGGAGTGTTCAGCTTTATCGGTCCACTGTCTGATTTTCTGTGGGATTTTCCTACAAATTTTGACTGGTACAGCAGCATTCCCATTCTGGGAAACATATCCTTTGCGATCATACTGCTTCTTGGATCCGGAATTTTTTTCAGTTTCAGGATTGGGTTCATGCAGGTGACCTATTTTAAAAAAGGAATCCGGACTATGACCGAGAAACGTGTCGTTGAAACAGGAATTTCACCGCTGGCATCGTTTTTCTTAAGTTCGGCCATGCGTGTAGGACCGGGAAATATTCTGGGTGTAACAGGTGCTATTGCAGTGGGCGGCCCGGGAGCTTTGTTCTGGATGTGGATTTCCGCATTTTTCGGAATGGCAGTGGCATATATGGAAGGTGTCCTTGCCCAGATTTTTAAAGAAAAAAAAGACGACGAATTTGTAGGAGGTCTTCCTTTCTATGGAAGAAAACTTCTGGGAAACAAAGTTTGGATCGGAGTTTTTCTTTCCGTATTGTATATTCTGTACGCCCTTTGCTGTCTGCCTGCACAGGGATTTAATGTTGTTTCCTCAGTGGGACGTATGGCAGAGATTGTAACCGGAACAACCATCGCAAGCGGATCTGCCTTCTATTATATAGTAGGAGCACTGATCGTAGTTCTCACAGCAGCCATCGCATTTGGCGGAATCAAAAAAGTTTCCAAATGGACAGATATGATGGTGCCGGTGATGGCGGTGCTCTATATGGTAGTAGTATTACTTCTTATAATATTAAACTTTACCCGCATTCCATATTTCTTCGGAAGCGTTTTTGCAGGAGCATTTAAGCCGGACGCATTCTTTGGCGGTGTTTTTGGAACGGTTCTTGCACAGGGTGTAAAACGAGGCCTGATGTCCAATGAGGCAGGTCAGGGAACTATTACAATGTCAGCGGCGGCAGCAGATGCAAAACACCCATGTGAGCAGGGTGTGATCGCCTCCCTGGGAGTTTTTCTGGATACCATTGTGATCTGCACACTTACCGGATTTGTGGTAGTTATGGCTCATTGCTGGACCGGTGCGGATGCGGAAAACTGGCAGGCTCTTGATAAACTTCCGAAATATACGGAATCTATCGCTGTGCTGACTCCGGGAACTGCAATGAACGGAATCGTTACATTTCTTGTGACATTGTGTTTCTGTCTCTTTGCGTTTACCTGCCTTCTGGGAATGATCAGTTTTTCGGAAATCGCGGCAAATCGTATCCGCAAGGATAAGATCTGCATCAATATTGTACGTTGTATCGGCCTTTTTGTTGCCGCATTTGGAATCCTCTGCAATATTGCAGGACTGGAACTTGGAAATCTCTGGGCGTTTTCTGACCTTGGAAATATTCTGATCGTGTTCTTTAACGTACCGATCGTTTATGTCGGCGCAAAATATGTTTTCCGTGCCACAAAACATTACAAAAAGAATGACGGCACTCCGTTTACATCAGAAGTAATTGGAAGAAATGACTGTGTCTACTGGGATGAGCGGGCGAAAAAACAGTGAAATTTTTTTGCAGAAAATAAAAATTCCGGCGTGAGATAAAATTAGCATTGTAAAAGTGCATACACTCATTTATAATGAGTAACAGATTCTAAAGATGTTATAAACAACAGGAGGAAAGCCTTGAAAAGAGAATTAGTTATTGTCATTGATTTTGGCGGTCAGTACAATCAGCTGGTTGCAAGACGTGTCAGAGAATGCAATGTATATTGCGAAATCTATTCTTACAAGACAGATCTTGAGAAGATTAAAGCGATGAATCCGAAGGGAATCATCCTTACCGGCGGACCAAACAGCTGCTATGAGGCAGATTCACCGACTTACCAGAAAGAATTATTCGAGCTTGGTATTCCGGTACTTGGACTTTGCTACGGAGCACAGCTCATGATGCATGTCCTTGGCGGAAAAGTTGAGAAAGCAGATGTCAGCGAGTACGGCAAGACAGAGCTTCTCATTGATAAAAAAGATTCCAAGATCTTCAAAAATGTATCCGACAAAACAATCTGCTGGATGAGCCATACAGATTACATTTCTCAGGCTGCACCGGGATTCGAGATCGCTGCACACACTGCAGACTGTCCGGTAGCAACTGCACAGAATGAGGAGAAGAAACTGTACGCGATCCAGTTCCATCCGGAAGTACTGCACACAGTTGAAGGAAAGACCATGCTGTCCAACTTCGTACTTGGTGTCTGTGAATGCGCCGGAGACTGGAAAATGGATGCCTTTGTTGAGCACACGATCAAAGAGATCCGTGAGAAAGTCGGCGATGGAAAAGTTCTTCTTGCTCTGTCCGGTGGTGTAGATTCCTCTGTAGCAGCAGGACTTCTTTCCAGAGCGATCGGCAAGCAGCTTACCTGTGTATTCGTAGATCATGGCCTTCTCCGTAAAGATGAGGGTGATGAGGTTGAAGGCGTATTCGGACCGAGCGGTCAGTTTGACCTGAACTTTATCCGTGTAAACGCACAGCAGAGATATTACGACAAGCTTGCAGGTGTTACAGAGCCTGAGGCGAAACGTAAGATTATCGGTGAGGAATTTATCCGCATCTTCGAGGAAGAAGCCAAGAAGATCGGCGCCGTAGATTTCCTTGCACAGGGAACTATTTATCCGGACGTTGTAGAGAGCGGTCTCGGTGGAGAATCCGCAGTGATCAAATCTCACCACAACGTAGGAGGACTTCCGGATTTCGTTGATTTCAAAGAAATCATCGAGCCACTCCGTGACCTCTTTAAAGATGAGGTTCGTAAAGCTGGCCTCGAACTTGGAATTCCGGAAAGACTGGTATTCCGTCAGCCATTCCCTGGCCCAGGCCTTGGAATCCGTATCATCGGAGAAGTCACCGAAGAAAAAGTACGCATCGTACAGGATGCAGACTACATCTACCGTGAAGAAGTCGACAAAGCAGCCGCCGACTACAAAAAAGAACACGGAGAAGACCCATCCTGGATGCCAAACCAGTACTTCGCAGCCCTTACCAATATGCGAAGCGTAGGCGTAATGGGAGACTTCAGAACCTACGATTACGCAGTAGCACTCCGCGCAGTTAAGACCATTGACTTCATGACTGCCGAGTCCGCAGAGATTCCTTATGCAGTACTTAATAAGGTGATGAACCGTATTATCAATGAAGTTAAGGGCGTGAACCGCGTATTCTATGATCTTACTAGTAAGCCGCCTGGTACGATTGAGTTTGAGTAGCTTGAAAAATCGCGGAAAAGCCCATAAATAAAGGCTTTGCGGGGTGTCGAAAAGACCAAATGGAGTGCAAATGGAGTTTAAAAATTATTTTTTTCTCTTGTTTATATTCCAGATTCACCTGCAAATTTCGTGAAATCGGTTATTCTCATAAAATAAAATTAGAGTAAATATGAAGAACAGTTTGTTTTGATTGAAGTGATTTTCGTCAAGGCAGACTGTTTTTTTGTTGCCTGCATTTAGAAAACAGATACCACAGAAAGGTTCTTTACTTTCGATGAGCTTAAACTCCATGACACAGTAATCACACTGATGGAGAATTAAAAAACAAGAAAATTTGATAAATTTCGGAAAATGATGTCCGATTTTGCATCTGCCAGTACAGAGTATATGAAGAGATAAATATTCAAAACACAGGAGGTACTGATTATGCAGAATAAATTATTTTTAAAGGCAGCCGATATATGTGAACTTCTGGAAGTAAAACAGACATCGGCTTATGAAATCATCGGAAATCTGAACAAGGAACTGGAAGAACAGGGCTACCTGACGCTTAGAGGAAAAGTTCCGACAAAGTATTTTGTGAAGCGTTTCTACGGAGTAGAAGATACTTGTGAGATTCCACAGGAAGAGGGAAAGGAATGGTTTCATGCGTAAGAGAAAAATGTATTTATCAGTGGAAGACATTGCAGAACTCTTTGGATTATCAGTTTCGTTTGCTTACCGGGTAGTGGAAAGAATGAATGCCGATCTGGCAAGCAAGAACTATTATGTGATTCTCGGTCGGGTGCCAACCCGCTATGTAGAGGACAAGATCTATGGTCTGGAACATGTTGAGCAGTATTTGAAGGAGGATAAAGCGGTATGAGTATGATGCAGGAAAAAATGTATATGGATGTGGATGATGTGTGTGCAATTCTTGGAGTTTCAAAAACTTATGCATATAGTCTGATGCGAGAATACAACAAAGAATTGAAGGCAAAAGGCTATATTGTAGTAGCTGGAAAAATCTCTACGAAATTCCTGGCAGAAAAGATTTATGGCATGAAAGTCGAGGATTAGCAATGGGGGTTTACAAAGAAGGAAAAAACTGGAAAGTACAGGTCTATTACAAAGACTGGCAGGGAAATCGGAAAAGAAAACAGAAAAGAGGATTCAGGACCAAGGGTGAAGCTAAGGAATGGGAAAGAGATTTCCTGCAACAGCAGAGCCAGGGTGTGGATATTGAATTTGGAAATTTTCTGGAGATTTATTACAAAGATATGGATGTCCGTCTCAGAGAAAACACTATGTACACGAAGCGATATATTATTGACCTGAAAATCAAGCCTTATTTTGAAAAGAAGATTCTCAGTGAAATTACGGTGGCAGACGTCCGTGCATGGCAGAATGAGTTGCTGACGTATAAGGATAAGAATGGAAAAGGATATTCTCCTACTTATCTGAAAACAGTGAACTGCCAGCTGACTGCAATCTTCAATTATGCAATGCGGTATTATAACCTGCAGGATAATCCCTGCAGGAAGGCAGGAGCGATTGGCAAGAGTAAAGGAGAACCGAAGGACTTCTGGATGCAGGAAGAGTTCAATGCTTTTCTGGAGACAGTAAGTGATAAGCCGGAGACAAGAATGGCGTTTCTTTTGTTGTACTGGACCGGAATGCGTATCGGTGAATTGCTTGCACTTACTTATAATGACATCAATCTTGAAGAGAAAACCATATCAATCAATAAATCTTATCAGAGACTGAAAGGAAAGGATATGATCACGCAGCCGAAAACTCCAAAGAGTATCCGTGTGATTACGATGCCGGATTTTCTTGCAGAGGAATTTCGGGAGTATTGCAGTCATTTGTATGGAATTATGAAAAAGGAAAGACTTTTTCGGTTTACCAAATCGCATATGGAACATTGTATGGCTACCGGAATCGAGCGGTCTGGTGTAAAGCGGATACGACTTCATGATCTCCGCCATTCCCATGCCAGTATGCTGGTTGATATGGGGGTGGCTCCATTGGAGATTGCAGAACGCCTTGGACATGAAAAGGTGGAAACCACGTTGAACACTTATTCACATCTGTATCCGTCTACACAGAGTAAATTAGCAGGTTTGCTAGATAAGAAACATGAGGAAGAGGAGGAATAAGCGATGGCTGGTGACAGACATGGAAAACACAACACAACGACCATTTCTTTTCGGGTGAATTCTTATGAAAAAGCAACAATTGAAGAACGAGTGAAAGTGAGCGGAATGAAAAAACAGGATTATATCGTCCGATCATGCATTTACAATCATGTATGTGTTGTTGGAAAGAAAGAAACAATTGAGATTATCCGGTCAGAAATGAAGGAAATGAGTTTGGTTTTGGAGGATGTGGCAAAAGATTTGAAGTCTGAAAAACCAGTTATTTCAGAACCGGTTCTTGATAGTATGACAGAACGGTATCTTGCATTTTTGGAAGCAGCATTATGGATGCTGAAAGGTTCAAGTTATTTATGGGAGGATAAAAAGGATGGAAGAGAAAGTAATGAAGGATTGTAAAGTGCTGGCATTGTGTTCACAAAAAGGCGGGGTTGGCAAGACAACAAGTTGCGTGAATCTGGCAGTCGGACTTGCAAAAGCAGGGAAGAAAGTGCTTGTGATTGACAATGATCCGCAGGGAAGTATGACAGCAAGTCTTGGGTATCATAACCCAGATGAATTACCAATCACACTGGCTACTATTCTGACAAAGATTGTAGAAGATGAACTATTTGAAAATACACTGGGAATTTTACATCACCAGGAAGGAATTGATTTGATTCCGGCAAACATCGAACTCTCTGGAATGGAAGTTTCACTTGTAAATATTATGAGCAGGGAACTTGTCTTAAAACAATATATAGAAAGAATGAGAGAAGAATACGACTATATATTGATTGACTGTATGCCATCACTTGGAATGCTGACGATCAATGCACTTGCCAGTGTCGATGCAGTTATTATACCTGTCCAGGCGGCTTATCTTCCTGTAAAGGGTCTAGAACAGCTGATACGGACGATAGGAAAGGTGCGAAGACAGCTTAACAAACAACTGAAAATTGGAGGTATATTGATCACAATGGTGGATAACCGAACGAACTATGCAAGAGATATATCTGATCTGATTTTTGATACATATGGAAACCAGATTAAGATTTTTCCACAGAGTATTCCATTTTCAGTACGAGCAGCTGAAATCAGTGCGGAAGGAATCAGCATATTTGAGCATGATCCAAAAGGAAAAGTAGCGGCTGCATATTGGCAGATGACACAGGAGGTGCTTTTGGATGAAAGGTAGAAGTGCATCGAAGATAAAACTGACATCTTATGATGAATTACTTGGAGGAGGAGAAGAAACGAACGATATCCAGCAGGTTTCACTTGAGCATTTACATTCTTTCGAGAACCATCCATTTCAAGTAAATGATGATGAGGCAATGGCGGAACTGGTGGAAAGTGTGAAAGAAGAGGGAATTCTTACAGCATTACTGGTACGACCGCTGGGTGATGGTGAATATGAAATCATCGCCGGTCACAGAAGGAGACATGCGGCACAACTTGCTGGTCTTAAAGAGGTTCCGGTTATTATCAGAAATATGGATCAAGATACAGCTGTCCGTGCGATGGTAGACAGCAATCTGCAGAGACCTAATATACTCCCAAGTGAAAAGGCATTTGCTTACCGTATGAAGATGGAAGCAATGAATCATCAGGGAACATCAGGCGGTATCAGTGCGAAAGACATTGGAAAGAACGCAAATGACAGTGCAAGGCAGGTGTATCGCTATATCCGGCTTACTTATCTGATGAATGACCTATTAAACGCAGTAGATCGTGATGTGATCGGATTGCAGGTAGGTGTAGAGCTTTCCTACCTTACGGTTCCAGAACAGGAGATGGTGGAGGAAGTGCATGAGAGTACCGGAAAATATCCAAGTCTGGAACAGGCAAAAAAAATAAGGCAACATCGAGAAGAAAAAACGCTGACAAAAGAGATTGTGCGGCTCCTGGTTATAGGAGAGCGTAAAAAGAAAACAACGGTAACATTAAAACAGGATGAAATTAAGAAGTATTTTCCTCCAGAGTATGATGAACAGAAGATACGGACTGTTATATGTCAGCTTTTGGAGGAATGGAGCAATCAGAATCATTGATAAGTACGAAGGGAGGGATGTGTCATGAGTATAAGAGCAACATTCCATTATTTTCAAGGAATGGAATGCGATATGTACAGTTTTTATCGTATTCCCAAACTGCTGTTTACAAGTGAATATTTTAAAAATCTCTCCTGCGAAGCAAAGGTGCTGTACGGACTGATGTTAGACCGGATGTCACTGTCCATCAAGAACCGGTGGTTTGATGAAGAGGACAGGGCATATATTTTCTTTTCGGTGGAAGAGATTATGGAAATGCTTAACTGTGGCAGGAATAAGGCTGTGAATTGTCTAAAAGAGCTGGATCAGGAAAAAGGGATTGGATTGATTGAGAAGAGGCGAATCGGACTTGGAAAAACAAATGTTATTTACGTGAAAAATTTCAGCCTGACAGAATATCCAGATGAGCCAGCAATCTTTGATTCGGAAGAAACACCGGAAAATGTAGCAGAGAGAAAAGAAAATACAGAGACAGAAATAGAAGAATATGCGAAAAAAGAGCCGGAAAAGCCCGTAAATACACAGAAGTTTGAAAAACAAACTTCAGGAAGTTTGAAAAATAAACTTCAAGAAGTTTCAAAAACAAACTTCAAGGAGTTTGAAAAACAAACTTCAAGAAGTTTAGAAAACAAACTTCAAGAAGTTTCAAAAACAAACTGTAATAATACTGAATATAATTATACTGAATTTAGTGAGAATGAATCTTATCAATATCTATCTGAACAAGAGAAAGGGAGAGATAGGATACAGGAGAGAAATGAGTATCGACAGTTAATTCATGATAATATCGAATATGAGATCCTTTGTCAGAGCTATGGAACTGGACGAGTAGAAGAGCTGGTAGAGCTGATGCTGGATGCAATATGTTCGACAAAGACATATCAACAGATCAATGGGGAAGCTGTGCCTACACAAGTGGTCAAGAGCCGTTTGCTCAAAGTCGGGTATGAACACATCCAGTATGTGTTTTTCAGTCTTGACAGGAGTACAAGCAAAGTGAAGAATATCCGGCAGTATATGCTGACGGTATTGTATAACGCTCCTGCAACAATCAATCAGTTTTATGATGCTGAAGTTCGACATGACATGTACTGGGGGAAGGATATTCCAGACAGGTAAGAACTTTGTGCCCACTGGGCACGAAGTTTAAAAAGAGATAGTCATATCTGGCAGATATGCTAAAATAACCTTGTGTCCACTGGGCACAAAGTAGGAGGAAGAATTATGTTGAGATTTATGATAAAACTGCCATTTCGAATTATTGCAGCTCCTGTTTGGCTGGTACTTGCAGCGGTGAATATTGTGCTGGTGTTCCTGGTTGGGTTATCTGCTGGATTCTGCTATCTGATAGCCGGAATCTCTGTTGTGACAGAAGTTTTGAGTATTGGGTTTGGAATCAGTACGGACTGGACAATGAAATCAGCGATTATTACGACAGTAGTGTTTGTTCTACTCCCACATATCGGTATGGGGATAGTTGCAGTAATTGAAGTTGTGAAATGTGGATTACAGGAATTTATTTTTGGATGATTGTGGAAAATATAGTGGCGCTATATGGAAAGGCAGAAATAAACAATGGAAGAATTATATAAAGTGATGGATGATTTGCTTGAGGTGGAATTTCAGATGAAAGCAGGGATGGATATTCTGAAAGAACTGGAAGAGTTTTATATGCTGGAAAAAGAAACCGAAAAATCGGATGCTAGAAAAGTAGCTGTGCTGATGAAAGGATATCTGCAGTCGATGAAGTCAAATATTCGAGAAATCATTCGTTATATTGATGACACGACACTTGAAAAATCAAATGATAAAAAGAAAGATAAACAGGAATCTGCGAGCACCATATCCGAGGAAGTGCAGGAATTTGTGAATCTGACAATTACAGAGCATATGGGGAAAGCATATTCAGAATGGAAGTTAAAGCAGGATAAAGAGCCAGTAAGTGAGATTGATAAGAAATACCAGAAATTACTGGAAACGTTATCCCAAGAACAGGAAGAAGTGATTACGGAATACTGTAATGCAATTTTTAGCAGTGGAGCAGAAACAGAAGAATTTTTCTATCGACTGGGATTAAAAGATGGACTGAATCTGAAAAATACGGTAAAATCTGTATTAGAAATGATATCATGAAATCGGAAGTTGGAGGATACACGCATGAAAATTGTAATCATTAATGGAAGTGCCAGAAAAGGAAATACGCTGGCAGCAATCAATGCATTTATAAAAGGAGCGTCAGAAAAGAATAAAATTGAAATCATTGAACCCGACAAACTCAACATTGCACCATGCAAGGGATGTGGTGTCTGTCAATGCTCTAAGGGATGCGTCGATAAGGATGATACAAATTCTACCATTGATAAAATTGCTGCCGCAGATATGATTCTTTTTGCTACACCAGTTTATTGGTGGGGAATGTCAGCACAATTGAAACTTATCATTGATAAGTGCTACTGCCGTGGATTGCAGTTAAAAAACAAAAAAGTTGGCACAATTGTTGTAGGTGGTTCTCCCGTAGGCAGCATCCAGTATGAGCTGATTGATAAGCAGTTTGACTGTATGGCAAAATATCTTTCATGGGATATGCTTTTCAAAAAATCATATTATGCAACAGCCCGAGATGAACTTGAAAAAAATAAGGATTCCATGAACGAACTTGAGTGGATTGGAAAAAATTTATAAAGCACACACCAAATTCAAGTTTGCATATTTTATCAAAAGGTACATATTAAAATTAACACAAAGGGAGATGTTAGAATGAAAGCTCATGAATATTGGTCTGTCGGAGCATTGTTAACGATGCTAGGAACATTTTATACTGGATATAAAGGAACAAAATCAAGCCATAAATATTTTGCGGCAAGTTCTTTGCTTTGTATGATTATGGCTATTTATACAGGTCATAAGATGATATCTAAAAACAAGAAAACAAAGAAAGAACCAATATCATTAGAAAATGAAGAATAATACAATCAACCTTGTGCCCACTGGGCACGAAGTTGGCACAGTCACTACGGTGTCAGGAGAAATCCTGACATCTTTTTTTATGTCTTTTTACACCTCAAAAAAATAATTTATAAAAATTTCTAAAATCATGTCCGATTTTGTCGCTCCTAATACAGAGTATATGGAAGGCAAATTGAAAATCCTCTGATTTCCAAAAATCACAAACGTAAAAGAGGTTCAGACAGTTCTTCCGATTGCACCTTGACAATTGAAGGAGCTGATACATCTTGAGGAACATGCTTACCGGAGATAGTCCGGCTCGTGCAGGCGAAGACTCCTACGGGAAGAGCGAAGCAATAATGATACCACCGAAAGGTACAGGACCTCTGCTGAAACAGAGACTGTGACTGTATTTTTACAGCCGGGTTATCTGGAATGATAACGATCAGATGTATATGTACAGACAAAGCCCAAATGCGAATACTTAGATATTCTTATTTATATTACAGGAGAAATCCTGTAGCAAGTGGGGAATGGTTCGACTCCATTCCTCATTTTTTCGTGCAGAAAATGCACAGATTATTATCCTGTTTTTGAAATACCAGGGAAAGGTGTTGCAGGAAGAAAGGGAGGACAAGAAGCATGAATACGATTGTTTTAATGGGTAGACTTGCCAGAGATCCAGAAACTAAGCTGGCATCTACGCAAAAGGGACAAACCAAAGTATCCAGGTTTCCACTGGTAGTAAAAAGAAATCGCACGAGCAAAGCATTTGTAGTGATGATCACAGCTTATGGAAATAATGCAGAATTTGTGGAGAAATATCTTGAAAAAGGAATTAAGATTGCTCTTTCCGGAGAGTTGGTAATCTCTCAGATCAAAGATGAACAGACTGGAACTGCATCCTATTATACCGAAGTCATTATGGATAATGTAGAGTTTGCAGAAGCCAAAACAAAAAAAGAAGAATCTGACGGATTTCAACCAACAGAGAAGAGGAAGATTCCATTTGATATACCAGAAGAACTTGAACAAGAAATGCCATTTCGATAGGAGGACAAGATTTATGAGAAAATACTTTTTAGAATTATTTGCAATAGGATTGGTTGATTCAGAAGGAAGAATCAATACAGAACATATGACAAGCGATGCACTTATGACTTCCATGAAAACAATGGAAGAGCTGACAAAAATGAAAATGGATCGTTTAGTTTTGGAAACAACAATGGAGATGATCTTATGTATGTTTGAGTCATGTGATACAGAGGAATTTACAGAAATATTAGGTAAGCTGCTTGGCGGAAAACAGACTTCTAAAGTGACTGCTCACTTGGAAGCACTGGAGGAATTACTGACAGAAGAGGAATATAGAGGTTTCCTTGCAGAATATCTTGGTTATTTAACAGTGAATGTAGCAGAGTTTATTCGGAGCACAATCATTGAAAATGGTTTGATGTTACTTTCCGGTACAGGAGGAGAAGAGGATGGAGAAGACGGATTATAAAATTACAGAGTTTCACAATTCGGAGTTTGGTTCCATCCGTATGATTGAAGATGGAGGCAGACTTTTATTTTCTGGAATTGATGTAGCATTTGCTTTGGGATATGCAAAACCAAGAAATGCGATAAATGTTCATTGCAAGGGGGCCCTGAAACGGGGCGTCCTTACATCTGGTGGTGTGCAGCCAATGATTTTTATTCCAGAGGGAGATGTATATCGGCTGATTACAAAAAGTCGTTTGAAGTCAGCACAGAATTTTGAAAAGTGGGTATTTGATGAGGTGCTTCCGGCTATTAGGAAAACAGGCGGATATTTAGAGACTGATCTTTTAGACAGAGTAAAGGATAACCCAGAACTTCTTTTAGAATTTGCCGAGAGACTTCTGGCAGAAAATAATCGAAATCGAGAATTACAAAATCGTGTAAAGGATATGCAGCCAAAAGCAGATTATTATGATCATTTCATGATTACAGGAGAATGCACCAATATTCGAACGACGGCAAAAGAGATTGAATTTCCAGAAAGAAAATTTGTGAAACTTCTTTTAAATAGAGGATTTCTATATAGAAGTCCATCCGGCACGTTGCTTCCCTATGCGGTGGAGAAGAACAATGATCTGTTTATTGTAAAAGACTATTTTAACAATGGACATCTTGGTTCACAGACATTGGTTACACCAAAAGGAAAAGAATTTTTTAAAGCGTTGTGTGCGGAGGAAGAGTAAAGAATGAAGGAGGTGGTTGCCATGATTACAGATCTGGACAGCAGTTAAATCGCTGAAAGGAGGGAAAATCATGCAGGAAGAGGTAACTCAGAAAACGGTCACGTTCTGTATTCGGACTACCAAAGTAACAGCAGATCTATTGAAAAAGGTTCTTGCTGCTTATCTGCGTCATCAGAAGCAGAAATCGGTAGAGAAGAAAGCGAAGAAGAATCAGCCGAAACAGGGAAAGGTTACGGTAAAAGAGCTGGCAAAACAAAATGCCGGGATGGTCAATATCGAGATCACAAATAAGAATATCAAGTCCTTTGAACGTTATGCCAGAAAATATGGGATCAATTATGCTTTGAAAAAAGATAAGAGTAAAGATCCACCGATGTATCTGGTGTTTTTTAAAGGACGTGATCAGGATGCCCTCAATGCTGCTTTCCGTGAGTTTTCCCAGAAACAGATTCAAAAAGCGAATAAGCCTTCTATTCACAAGCGTCTTGCAACTTACAGAGCAATGATGCCAAAGAAATCGAAGGACAAAGTAAAGAACCGGCATCAGGAGCAGAGCCGATGAAAAAGCAAATCGGAAAAAATCTGATGCAAAAATGGAAGAATAAGATCAGGGTCAGGCTGTCCGCCCTGGATAAAAAGAAACTGGTTCTTACCAATATCCCATATATCTTAACTGCTTTTTATACAAATCGGGCATCATTTCTTTACAGAAACAGTCTGGGAGAAGATATTGGGAACAAGCTATTATATGCGATGGAACATGCAGACAGGGTTCTTACTGGATTGCAGCCAAGTTTTAACTGGCGTGATATGCTGACAGGAATTGTAGCAGCTGTCATTCTGAAATTACTGGTATGGCAGAAACAGTCAGATGCAAAGAAACTCCGGAAAGGAATCGAGTATGGTTCAGCTAGATGGGGAAACGCTGAGGATATTAAACCTTATATGTCGGAAGATCCCTGGATGAATATTCCATTAACAGCAACAGAAGCATTGACTATGGAAAGTAGACCTAAACAGCCAAAGTATGCAAGAAATAAAAATATAGTGGTCATTGGCGGCAGTGGTTCCGGAAAAACTCGATTTTTCGTTAAGCCGTCAGTCATGCAGATGAACTGTTCCATGGTCATTACAGATCCGAAAGGCACTCTGATCGAGGAGTGCGGGAAGATGTTAGCAAAGGGACCACCTAAGAAAGATAAGAATGGAAATATTATGAAAGATAAATCAGGAAAAGTAGTACACGAACCATATGTGATTAAGGTTCTGAATACTATCAACTTTTCCAAATCGCTTCATTACAATCCATTTGCTTATATACGGTCTGAAAAAGATATCCTGAAGCTGGTTACAACAATCATTGTTAATACCAAAGGCGAAGGGGAAAAAGCTTCCGAAGATTTTTGGGTGAAAGCAGAGAAGCTGTTGTACACGGCATTGATTGCTTTTATCTGGTATGAAGGAGATGAAGAGGAAAAGAATCTGAATACCCTTCTGGATCTTTTGAATGAAAGCGAAACCCGTGAAGAGGATGAAACTTACCAGAATCCAGTGGATATGATGTTCCAGGAACTGGAAGAAAGAGATCCGCAGCACTTTGCGGTCAGACAGTATAAAAAATACAAAATGGCGGCTGGCAAAACTGCCAAAAGTATTCTTATTTCCTGTGGTGCGAGGCTGGCACCATTTGATATAGCAGAACTTCGTGAGATCATGTCTTATGATGAAATGGAACTGGATAAGATCGGAGACAGGAAGACAGCCTTGTTTTTGATTATGTCCGATACAGATACAACATTTAACTTTGTGATTGCCATGTTACAGTCACAGCTTTTCAATCTGCTTTGCGACAAGGCAGATGATGAGTATGGTGGAAGACTGCCAGTTCATGTGCGTGTCATCGCTGATGAGTTTGCCAACATCGGGCAGATTCCACAGTTTGACAAGCTAATCGCAACCATCCGAAGCAGGGAAATCTCTGCTTCTATTATTTTGCAGTCACAGAGTCAGCTAAAGGCAATGTATAAGGATAGTGCAGATACTATTCTGGGTAACTGTGATACCACACTATTTCTTGGAGGAAAAGAGAAAACTACCTTAAAGGAAATGAGCGAGCTTCTGGGTAAGGAAACCATTGACCTGTATAACACTTCGGAAACGAGGAGCAATCAGAAGTCCTTTGGATTGAATTACCAGAAAACAGGCAAACAGCTGATGACAGAAGATGAGATTGCAGTCATGGATGGTGGAAAATGTATCCTGCAGATCCGTGGGGCCAGACCATTTTTCTCGGACAAATATGATATCACGAAACACAAAAACTATCGGCTTCTTGCAGATGAAAACGAGAAGAACCGGTACAAAGTAGAGAAAGAGTTAAATCCGCAGTACACACCGAAATCTGAAGAAGAGGTGGAAGTAATTCATGTAGAACTGTCGGAGTAACCTTGGGAATGAACAGAAAATAATGAGGAAAGGAATAACTGACATTAGGTGCACCGGCTTTTTAGTCGGTGTATTTTCGTTCCCGTAAACACCTGAAAGAAGTCAGTTTTGGTGAATGTATATGGCATTTTTTAGCAGTGCAATTACAACTTTAAAAACTCTTGTAGTCGCAATCGGCGCAGGTCTTGGCGTGTGGGGTGTCGTAAACCTTCTGGAAGGATATGGAAACGACAATCCCGGTGCTAAGAGCCAGGGCATCAAACAGCTGATGGCTGGTGCCGGAATCATGCTGCTGGGAACTACCCTGATTCCACAGCTGGCAACATTGTTCTCTTAAGAGGAGTGGTAGATGAACACCATCATTGAGAGAATTACGGAAGCGATAAAGGATATCCTGATCGGGCTTATCAAGTCCTGTTTGGATAACATGTTCACGTCTGTCAATGAGCAGGTGGGAACCATAGCCGGGCAGGTGGGACAGACACCGCAGGGATGGAATGCCGGAATCTTCAATCTGATCCAGAACATTTCCCAAACGGTGATTGTCCCCATTGCGGGACTGATCATCACATTTGTCCTGTGCTATGAACTGATTACGATGGTAACGCAGAAAAACAATTTCCATGAATTTGAGACTTACAACATTTTCCTCTGGATCTTTAAGGCGTATGTAGCCATTTATCTGGTGACGAATACGTTCAATATCACGATGGCGGTCTTTGACGTTGGCCAGCATGTGGTCAACAATGCCGCCGGAGTAATTTCCGGAAACACAGCAGTGGATGCATCGGAAGCAATCACAAGGATTGTGGATGCACTGGAAGATATGGAACTGGGGGATTTGTTCTTGTTATCCATGGAAACACTGTTGATCAGTATTACCATGCGGATTCTGTCGATCATTATAACCGTTATTTTATACGGAAGAATGATAGAGATTTACCTTTATACTTCCATAGCACCAATTCCGTTTGCCACCATGACCAATAAGGAATGGGGCAATATCGGAAACAACTATTTAAAAGGCTTGTTCGCACTGGCATTTCAGGGATTCTTCATGATGGTCTGTGTGGGAATTTATGCAGTTTTAGTAAATGCAATGACCATATCCAGTGACCTTCATGCAGCAATGTTTTCAGTAGCGGCTTATACCGTGATTCTTGCATTTTCATTATTCAAGACCGGAAGCCTTAGCAAATCAATATTCAATGCCCACTAACGGGCAGGAAAGGAGCACATACATGGCGTATGTACCAGTACCCAAAGACCTTACCAAGGTCAAAACAAAAGTAGCGTTAAATCTGACAAAGCGGCAGCTGATTTTCTTTTCACTTGCCGCAGTTGTGGGAATTCCGTTTTATCTGGTCATGAGAAAACCAATCGGTTCCAGTATCGCAGCCATCCTGATGGTAACGATTATGCTTCCGTTTTTCTTCATGGCAATGTATGAAAAAGACGGTCTTCCCTTTGAAAAAGTGGTGGCAAATATCATTCGACAGAAGTTTATCTGTCCGGCAGTAAGACCATATAAGACAGAAAATTTTTATCAGGAAATTTCCACCCTTGTGAAAAAGGAGGGTGTGCCGGATGGCAAAAAAGACAAAGCAGGAGGCTCAGCAGGAGCGTCTGTCCCTGGCGGAAAAAAGAAACCGTCAGGAAAGAAGAAACAAAAAAAGCAGAAAAGAAAGAGAACAGGAAAAGCGTAGAAAGAAGCAGGAACGGGACCGTAGGAAACAGAAAAACATTCCTACAACTGCACAGCAGAGTATTCCGTATATTCGGATGCTGCAGGATGGTATTTGCCAGGTGACAAAGACCTTTTTCTCCAAGACGATTCAGTTTTATGACATCAACTATCAGCTTGCTTTAAATGAGGATAAGACCACGATATTTGAAAATTACTGTGATTTCTTAAATTACTTTGATTCTTCCATCAGTGTGCAGCTGTCCTTTATCAATCAGCAGGTGGATGTGGCAGAATTTGAAAAAAGTATTGATATTCCGGATCAGAACGATGACTTCAATGCCATTCGTGAAGAGTACCGTACTATGCTGAAAAATCAGCTTTCCAAAGGAAATAATGGTCTGGTGAAGACAAAGTATATCACTTTTGGAATCGAAGCAGAAAGCCTGAAGGTGGCAAGGCCAAGGCTTGAAAGAATCGAAACAGATATCTTAAATAACTTTAAGGTCCTGGGAGCACAGGCACATTCCTTGAATGGTCTGGAAAGGCTGGAGATTATGTATCATGTGTTCAACCAGGATCGGATTGAACCATTTAAGTTCCAGTATAAGATGCTTCCAGAAACAGGATTAAAGACCAAAGATTTTATTGCACCGACTTCCTTTAACTTTTCTAAGAATCAGACATTTTTGATGGGAAGAACGATGGGAAGTGTGAGTTATCTGCAGATTCTGGCACCAGAGCTTACAGACCGGATGCTTGCAGACTTCCTGGATGTGGATGACAGCATCAATATCAACATTCATATCCAGTCCATTGACCAGAGTTCTGCGATCAAGATGATCAAGAGTAAGATTTCAGATCTGGATAAGATGAAGATTGAAGAGCAGAAGCGGGCAGTACGTTCCGGTTATGATATGGATGTGCTTCCGTCGGACCTTGTGACTTATGGAGAAGAGGCGAAGAACCTGTTGGAAGATCTGCAGTCCAGAAATGAGAGGATGTTCCTTGTAACGGTTCTGGTAATGAATACCGCAAAGAAGCGTCAGAAGTTGGATAACAATATTTTCCAGGTACAAGGAATCGCACAGAAATATAACTGTTCCTTAAAACAGCTGGATTATCAGCAGGAAGCTGCACTTATGTCCTGTATTCCACTGGGAGTCAATCGGATTGAAATCCAGAGAGGACTTACCACATCTTCAACAGCGATCTTCGTGCCGTTTACGACACAGGAACTGTTTCAGGAAGGGGAGGCTCTTTATTATGGATTGAATGCATTATCCAACAACATGATCATGGTTGATCGGAAACGTTTGAAGAACCCGAATGGACTGATTCTTGGTACACCAGGTTCCGGTAAGTCTTTCTCAGCAAAG
>NZ_JBWLUR010000007.1:0-39154 GCF_056504095.1 Blautia sp. HA9023
CTAACCGTAAGGAGGGAGCTGCCGAAGGCGGGACCGATGACTGGGGTGCAAGTCGTAACAAGGTAGCCGTATCGGAAGGTGCGGCTGGATCACCTCCTTTCTAAGGAAATTGGATACAGTAGGCTGTGCAAACGGCTGAATCAATCCAACTAAAACGGAAAAAGTAGAGAAGATGTGTTTTACTGTTTAGCTATCAAGCTGAAAGATTTCTGGTGCCGATGCGGTTGGGGGACACACCCGTTCCCATCCCGAACACGACGGTTAAGACCCAATCGGCCGATGGTACTGCACTGGAGACGGTGTGGGAGAGCAGGTGGGCGCCAGATCAAAAAAGAAAAACAGGGGAACCTGATGAGAATAGATGCTGGTTTTACCAGTGATCAGAGTTTATAAGAAAAGATATTATAAGTTCTGAATGGCTGATAAAACATCAGTCAGCATTGTACCTTGAAAACTGCATACATGAGATTTGATTAAGTTAATCAAATATCCTTAAACGCAAAGTATTAAGAAATTAATGCAAACGCAAAGATAGGAAGACATCGATTTATCTGTTATTGAACAGAGTAATCAAACACCGTTGTAAAACGCGAGAGCGTGATACAACAGAGAATCAAGAGACCGCATCACCTACGCTAGGGTGATGAAGCGAAAGGTCAAGCAATAAGGGCACAGGGCGGATGCCTTGGCACTAAGAGCCGATGAAAGACGTGATAAGCTGCGAAAAGCTTCGGGGAGGAGCAAATATCCCGTGATCCGGAGATGTCTGAATGGGGAAACCCGCATGAGCAGACCTCATGCATCCATACGCCAATCCATAACGTATGGAAGGGAACCCGGGGAACTGAAACATCTAAGTACCCGGAGGAAAAGAAAGAAACATCGATTCCGTAAGTAGCGGCGAGCGAACGCGGAGGAGCCTAAACCGGTGTGCGTGCATGCCGGGGTCATGGACTGCATTTAAGATTCAGTAAGGTTAACAGAACGGTTTTGGGAAAGCCGGCCAGAGAGGGTGAAAGCCCCGTACGTGAAAACCAGGCTGACTGAGCAGGATCCGGAGTACCACGAGACACGAGGAACCTTGTGGGAAGTAAGGGGGACCACCCCCTAAGGCTAAATACTACTTAGTGACCGATAGCGCATAGTACTGTGAAGGAAAGGTGAAAAGGACCCCGGGAGGGGAGTGAAAGAGAACCTGAAACCCTGTGTCTACAAGCTGTGGAAGTGCCATATGAGCACAACCGCGTACTTTTTGTAGAACGGTCCGGCGAGTTACGCTTACTGGCAAGGTTAAGTCCTCAAGGGATGGAGCCGAAGGGAAACCAAGTCTTAACAGGGCCAGAGTCAGTAGGAGTAGACCCGAAACCGGGTGATCTATCCATGTCCAGGTTGAAGCTGCCGTAAGAGGTAGTGGAGGACCGAACCCACATCCGTTGAAAAGGGTGGGGATGAGGTGTGGATAGGGGAGAAATTCCAATCGAACCCGGAGATAGCTGGTTCTCCTCGAAATAGCTTTAGGGCTAGCCTCGGTGTGAGTCTTGCGGAGGTAGAGCACTGAATTTCCTAGGGGGCGTCAAAGCCTACCGAAGAATATCAAACTCCGAATGCCGTGTAGATATCACCGGGAGTCAGACTGCACGAGATAAGTTGGGCGGTCAAAAGGGAAAGAGCCCAGACCTACAGTTAAGGTCCCAAAGTGCGCGTTAAGTGGAAAAGGATGTGGGATTTCGAAGACAACCAGGATGTTGGCTCAGAAGCAGCCATACATTCAAAGAGTGCGTAATAGCTCACTGGTCGAGAGGTCCTGCGCCGAAAATGTCCGGGGCTGAAACGCGCCACCGAAACTAAGGAATCCGTAAGGATTGGTAGAGGAGCATTGCATATGGGAAGAAGCAGTACCGTAAGGAGCTGTGGACTATATGGAAGAGAGAATGCCGGAATGAGTAGCGAGATAGAGGTGGGAATCCTCTAGGCCGAATATCCAAGGTTTCCAGGGTAAAGCTGATCTGCCCTGGGTGAGTCGGGACCTAAGGTGAGGGCGGGAGCCGTAGCCGATGGACAACAGGTTGATATTCCTGTACTGCAGTATAACAGAACTGTGGGGACACGTAAGGAGAGCGGGAGCCGGGAATGGAAAGCCCGGTACAAGCGAGGTACCAGTATGGTAGGAAAATCCGCCATGCAATGGGAAGACGTGATGTGGAGTGAAATATAGTAACGAAGCCCGTGAGCCATGCGTCAAGAAAAGCCGCTATTGTTTATATTGTACCCGTACCGTAAACCGACACAGGTGGATGAGGAGAGAATCCTAAGGCCGGCGGAAGAAGTATTGCCAAGGAACTCGGCAAAATGGCCCCGTAACTTAGGGAGAAGGGGTGCCTGCGAGAGCAGGCCGCAGAGAATAGGCTCAAGCAACTGTTTAGCAAAAACACAGGTCTATGCGAAACCGAAAGGTGAGGTATATGGGCTGACGCCTGCCCGGTGCTGGAAGGTTAAGAGGAGAGGTTAGTGGTAACACGAAGCTTTGAATTTAAGCCCCAGTAAACGGCGGCCGTAACTATAACGGTCCTAAGGTAGCGAAATTCCTTGTCGGGTAAGTTCCGACCCGCACGAAAGGCGTAATGATTTGAGCGCTGTCTCGGCAATACATCCGGTGAAATTGAAGTGCCAGTGAAGATGCTGGCTACCCGCGCCAGGACGGAAAGACCCCATGGAGCTTTACTCCAGTTTGGCACTGGGGTCCGGTGTTGCATTGTACAGGATAGGTGGGAGGCTGAGAGATAGTGACGTCAGTTGCTATGGAGCCGCTGTTGGGATACCACCCTTGTGATATTGGGCTTCTAACCAGCCGCCGTGAACCGGCGGTGGGACAATGCCAGGCGGGGAGTTTGACTGGGGCGGTCGCCTCCGAAAGGGTATCGGAGGCGCCCAAAGGTTCCCTCAGAATGGACGGAAACCATTCGAAGAGTGCAAAGGCAGAAGGGAGCTTGACTGCGACACCGACGGGTGGAGCAGGTACGAAAGTAGGGCTTAGTGATCCGGTGGTATTAAGTGGGAATGCCATCGCTCAACGGATAAAAGCTACCCTGGGGATAACAGGCTTATCACTCCCAAGAGTTCACATCGACGGAGTGGTTTGGCACCTCGATGTCGGCTCATCGCATCCTGGGGCTGTAGTAGGTCCCAAGGGTTGGGCTGTTCGCCCATTAAAGCGGTACGCGAGCTGGGTTCAGAACGTCGTGAGACAGTTCGGTCCCTATCCGGCGTGGGCGCAGGATATCTGAGAGGAGCTGTCCTTAGTACGAGAGGACCGGGATGGACGGACCGCTGGTGGACCGGTTGGCTTGCCAAAGCCATGGCCGGGTAGCCAAGTCCGGAAGGGATAAACGCTGAAGGCATCTAAGCGTGAAGCCCCCCTCAAGATGAGATATCCCATTCTTATGAAGTAAACCCCCTTGAAGACGACGAGGTAGATAGGGCAGAGGTGGAAGTGTGGTAACACATGGAGCTGACTGTTACTAATCGGGTGAGGGCTTGACCAAGAAACGCAGGTTAAGAATTGATTCAAAGAGTTTGATTAACAATCAATAAGCATGTATGTAGTTTTTAAGGTACAAACCTTAATAAATATTCCTCCTTAGCTCAGTCGGTAGAGCATGCGGCTGTTAACCGCAGTGTCGTTGGTTCGAGTCCAACAGGGGGAGCATGGTGCCATAGCCAAGTGGTAAGGCAAAGGTCTGCAACACCTCTATCCCCGGTTCAAATCCGGGTGGCACCTCTTAGAAAGCCCTGGAAAGATGAATTTCCAGGGCTTATTTTTCCTATAAAAATGTATTTGCTGAAGACCGTGAAGACAGACTTCTGAAAAATCGGACAGCATCCGGAAAGGATGCTGTCCGACAGATCAGGAATTTTTTTCTGTAAGCAGGATTCTTTTACGGTTATAAACCAGATGAAGGTACATGGCATCTTGGGCACGCAAAGCATCATGTTCTGCAATGGCATCTGCGATTTCACGATGTGTTTCAATTGTTTCTTCATGCAGAGCGCCACTGGTTGATTCGACAAATAATGGAATAGAACTGTTAATTACAGGAATCAGCCGCGGAACAACAACATTTTTGCTGCTCAGCGCGATCGCTGTATGAAATTCAATATCTTTCTGGGTATGGTCCGCATGTTTTTTTAATAATGCTTCAACATCATCACAAAGTGTGGTGATTTTTTTTATATCTTTTTTATTGGCGCGGGTGGCAGCCATTGCTGCAATAGAGGGTTCAAGCAGAAAACGGACTTCAAGAAGGTCATGGATCAGCTTCTGCTTGTTGCCGATAAAAGTTAATCCCAGCGGATCTTCCACCATTCCCGGAGATGATGCGATATAAGTTCCGGATCCCTGACGGATCGTCACGATATTTCTGGAAGCAAGAAGCTTCATTGCCTCGCGGACAGAGCTTCTTCCGGCATTCAGACGTTCGGATAGAACCGTTTCATTAGGCAGCTTGTCTCCAGGCTGCAGATTTTCCTTTAAAATAAATGCGATGATGTCTTCCGATAATTTTTGCGGAAGACTTTTTTCTTCTGATGACGAAATCATCATATGAGTTTCTCCATTTCTATTCGTTATTTCTTTTTATATTTTCCTTATATCTATAATAATTCCTTTAAACTATAATGTCAAAACGACAAAATACACAAAAAATAAGACGATAATTTAGATAAAATTACAGTATTGCGTTTTTGACAGAATGAATATATCATAAATACATCAGATGAATTGAAGCAAAAACAAAGAAAATCAGCACAATTCAAAAGAAAAAACAGCAGAAAGGTCAGATGTATTTAACGAAAAGTAAAACATCGGATGAATTAAGGAGGCAAAAGCAGAAAAAATGGAAGAAACAACATTTACAGCAGATCCAATGAGATTGATGCTTGCTGCAGCAGTGGGAATTGTGATCCTGCTGGTGCTGATCATCAAATTTAAACTACATCCGGTTCTGTCAATGATGATTTCAGCGATCATCATCGGTGCAGGTGCCGGAATGCCACTGGAAATGATCTCAGACACAGTAGAAAAAGGTGTTGGAAAGACATTACAGGGAATCGCACTTCTGGTAGGACTGGGTTCCATGTTCGGCGGAATACTGGAAGTGAGCGGAGGCGCTCAGAGAATAGCGGAAACACTGATCGACAAATTCGGTCAGAAAAAAGCCGGTTGGGCACTGGGACTTACCGGACTGGTGATCGGTACAACCGTATTTTTTGAAGCAGGTGTTGTAGTACTGATCCCACTGGTATTCAGTGTTGCAAAGCAGACAAAAAAATCCACACTGTATTATGCAATCCCACTTCTTTCAGGTCTTGCCAGCGGATATGCTTTTGTACCGCCTTCTGCGGGATCTGTACTGGTTGCCAATGCACTTGGCGTAAACTTGGGAACTATGATCATGGTTGGAGTTCCAACTGCACTGATCTGTATGCTGGTTTCAGGAATTATCTGGGGAAATCTGGTTGGAAACAAAATTTTCACTGAACTTCCGGCCAATGTGGAAGAGATCAAAGATGATGGAAAAGAGTTGCCGCCATTTGGTCTGGTGCTTGGCGTGATACTGATCCCGCTTGTTCTGATCCTTCTCAGTACTGTATCTAAATACATGCCAATTCCGGCAGGAATACAGAGTTTTCTCGGATTTATCGGAAAACCGTTTCTGGCACTGACTATCGCAACGCTTGCAGCAATGTATTTTCTTGGAATCCGTCGTGGCTTTACCGGTACACAGTTAAAGAAAATACTGGATCATTCACTGAGACCGGTTGGAATGATCCTTCTGGTCATCGCCAGCGGCGGAGTGATCCGATGGATGCTTCAGGATTCCGGCCTTGGAAATATTATCGGACCGGCCCTGGAAAAAAGCGGTCTTCCGCTGATCCTGATCGCGTTTCTGATCGCAATCCTGGTAAGGGCATCTGTAGGAAGCTCCATTGTGGCAATGACCATGGCATCAGGAATCATGGCGACTATGCCGGCAGTAATGGATACAAGCATGCTTTACAGAGCTGCTATGTGCTGTGCGATCTGCGGTGGTGCAACTGCACTGAGTCATGTAAATGATGCCGGATTCTGGCTGGTAAGTACTTTCCTTGAGATTGACGAAAAAACGACATTAAAATCCTGGACGATCATGGAAACACTGATCGGTGTTACAGCACTTGTTGTAGGCTTTGTTATTTCAATTTTTGCATAGGAGGCAGAGCGTAATGATAAAGATACCGGTTTATTTAAGAGACATGTATGATGCAAAGCATCTTGTACAGGCTGCATCCGGCTGCCGGAAGGATGTGGAACTGATCTGCGGAAGATATATCGTAGATGCAAAGTCCATGCTGGGAGTATTCAGCCTTCCTACATTTGATAATGTGGAAATCGGAGCAGAAGAAGAGGATGTAAAGGAACTTAGAGAAAAGCTGGAAAATCTGAATCTGATCAGAGAATAGGAAATGGAGGAAAAAATCATGAAGTTAGTAAGTCAGGAAATGAGAAAGCTTGCACCGGAGCTTGATCCGCTGCGCCTTGGAACAGGATGGAAAAAAGAAGATCTGGGAAAGGTTCAGGTCATGGTGGAAAGCACTTATGGTGACAGCCATCCGGGAAGCGGACACCTGAACATCCTTGTGGAAGAAGTTCGTAAAGGAATCGCAGAAGAAGGTGGTTTTGGTGCACGCTATAACTGTACCGATATCTGCGATGGTGAAAGCCAGGGAACAGACGGAATCAACTACAGCCTGGCAAGCCGTGAAATGATCGCAAACATGATCGAGATCCATGCAAATGCAACACCATTTGATGCCGGTGTATATCTTTCAAGCTGTGACAAGGGTGTACCGGGAAATCTGATCGGACTTGCAAGAGTAAATATCCCTTCCGTATTTGTTCCGGGCGGAACCATGAATGCGGGACCTGAGATGCTGACCCTTGAGCAGCTGGGAATGTACAGTGCAAAGTTTGAGCGTGGAGAGATCGACGAAGAGAAGCTTGACTGGGCAAAATGCAATGCCTGCCCAAGCTGTGGAGCCTGCTCCTTTATCGGAACAGCTTCAACAATGCAGATCATGGCAGAGGCACTTGGACTTACACTTCCTGGTACAGCTCTGATGCCGTCAACAAGCCCGGATCTTCTTGCTTTCGCAAGAGAGGCAGGAAGACAGGCAGTAAGGATCGCACAGATGGAAAATATGCGTCCTTCTGATATCGTAACTATGGACAGCTTTGAGAATGCGATCCTTGTACACGCTGCAATCTCCGGAAGTACAAACTGTCTGCTTCACATTCCGGCGATCGCACATGAGTTTGGCATTGAGATCACAGGTGATACCTTTGACAGACTGCACAGAAATGCAAGATACCTTCTGGATGTACGTCCTGCAGGACGCTGGCCTGCTGAGTGCTTCTATTATGCAGGTGGTGTACCGGCGATCATGGAGGAAATCAAGGAACATCTCCATCTGGATGTGATGACAGTTACAGGAAAGACTCTCGGAGAAAACCTTGAGGAGCTGAAGAACAACGGATTTTATGAGAAATGCGACAAATGGCTTCAGGAATTTAACAAACGTTACAATGTAAACCTTACAAAGGAAGATATCATCCGTCCATATGACAAGGCGATCGGAACCGACGGAAGCATCGCTGTTCTCCGTGGAAACCTTGCACCTGAGGGAGCTGTGATCAAACACACCGCATGCCCGAAGGAAATGTTCAGATCCGTTCTCCGCGCAAGACCGTTCGACAGTGAAGAGGAGTGTCTGGATGCAGTTCTGAAGCATAAGGTTCAGAAAGGTGATGCAGTATTCATCCGTTACGAGGGACCAAAGGGAAGTGGAATGCCGGAGATGTTCTACACATCTGAGGCGATCAGCAGTGATAAAGAGCTTGGAAAGAGTATCGCACTGATCACAGACGGACGTTTTTCCGGAGCATCTACAGGCCCTGTTATCGGACACTGCAGCCCTGAGGCTGTTGACGGTGGCCCAATCGCACTTGTTGAGGAAGGCGACCTTATTGAGATCGACGTTATGGAAAGAAAGCTGAACATCATCGGGATCGCAGGCGAAAGAAAGTCTATGGAAGAGATCGACCAGATCCTTGCCGAGAGACGTAAAAACTGGAAGCCAAGAGAACCAAAATACAAAAAAGGCGTGCTGAGACTTTTCAGTGAGCATGCTGCAAGCCCAATGAAGGGAGCCTATCTGGAGTATTGATCATGAAACATAAATTTATTACTCTCGGCGAGATCATGCTGCGTCTGACACCGCCGGATTATGAAAAAATCAGAACAGCAACAACCTTTGAGGCAAGATACGGGGGAAGCGAGGCGAATGTAGCCCTTTCCCTGGCAAATCTTGGAATAGATGCTTCGTTTTTTACGGTAGTTCCGGACAACAGTCTTGGAAAAAGTTCTGTACGTATGATGAGAAGCAATGATGTGAATTGTGACAGTGTGGTTTATTCCACAGCGGAAGAAACTCCGACACACCGTCTTGGAACCTATTATCTGGAGACCGGCTACGGGATCCGCCCCAGCAAGGTAGTTTACGACAGAAAACATAGCGCTTTTTCCGAGTATGATTTCAGCAAAACAGATGTGAAAAAAATGCTGGAAGGATATACATGGCTGCATCTGAGCGGGATCACACCTGCTCTTGGAACAAAATGCAGGGATCTGATCTTAAACTGCCTGAAGGCAGCAAAAGAAATGAACATGACCGTAAGCTTTGACGGAAATTTCAGAAGTACGCTGTGGACCTGGGAAGAGGCCAGAGATTTCTGTACACTTTGTCTTCCATATGTAAATGTCCTTTTCGGGATCGAGCCGTACCATATCTGGAAAAATGAAGAAGACCACAGTGCAGGGGATGTAAAGGATGGAATCCCGTTTCAGCCGGATTTTGAACAGCAGGAAAAAGTGTTCCGGGCATTTGCGGACAGATATCCGAATATAAAATGCATTGCAAGACATGTCCGTTTTGCACATAGCTGCAGTGAAAACAGTCTTATGGCATATCTCTGGTTAAACGGAAAGACTTACAAAAGCAAGCGCCTGACCTTCCACATTCTTGATCGTGTCGGTGGCGGAGATGCATTTGTAAGTGGGATCATCTATGGCCTTATGAATGAGTATACACCGGAAGATACCGTGAATTTCGGTGTTGCTGCCAGTGCTGTGAAGCATACGATCCATGGTGATGGAAACATTACCGATGATGTATCTATGATCAGACAATGTGATGGAAATGAACTTTGATATAAAAAGATAAAAAGGAAGGGAAATTCAGATGAAAGAGATAGCAGAAAAATTTCAGAAATTTGGTGTGGTTCCGGTTGTAGTGCTGGAAGATACAAAAGATGCAGTACCGTTGGCGAAGGCTCTGGTTGAGGGCGGCCTTCCATGTGCAGAGGTGACATTCCGCACAGAAGCAGCAGAAGAGTCTATCCGTTTCATGGCAGAGCAGTTCCCGGAAATGCTTGTGGGAGCAGGTACCGTACTTACAACAGAACAGGTAGACGCGGCTGTTGGCGCCGGAGCAAAATTTATCGTAAGCCCGGGCTTTGATTCTAAGATCGTAGACTATTGTCTGGAAAAAGACATTCCTGTTTTTCCGGGATGTATCACACCATCTGAGGTTGCGCAGGCAGTGAAAAGAGGTCTTAAGGTAGTAAAATTCTTCCCGGCAGAACCGGCAGGCGGAATTTCAATGATCAAGGCTATGGCAGCTCCTTATACAGGAATCCGTTTTATGCCTACCGGCGGGATCAATGCGAAAAACCTTGAGGACTATCTTTCCTGTGACAAAATCCTCTGCTGCGGCGGAAGCTGGATGGTAAAAGGAGATCTTGTGAAGGCAGGAGAATTTGACAAAATAAGAGAACTGACAGCAGAAGCAAAAAAGCTTGCGGATTCCATAAGAAAGTAATCAAACTTAATACACATATTCAATAAAAAAAGCAGAACCCTGCACAACCAGGCAGAGTTCTGCTTTTTTGTCAATTATTGTGAAAATAGATCAATGAAGCAGGATCGGCAGAAGCTTTTTCCGCTTCAGCTGCCAGATCAGCTGCAGGATCCGCAGAAGGTTTCCGAAGATCCATTCGGTAAAGATAAAAGATCCCACCGAAGAAACCGGGAATCAGTCCGGCGTATCCACCGGCACATAAGATCACAGTCAGCTTCACCATCAGTTCTGTCTGAAGTTCCAGACAAACAAGTAATCCTGCAAGAATTCCGGCTACACTCCATCCAGCTGTCAAAAGTGCAAGAAAAACAGCTGGCGCAGGGGCCTTTTTTAAATTTTGATCTAAGTGATTCCACAGTACTTTATACATAATCCATTCCTGCCACTCAAAATGTGATTAAACATACTCACATCGAGATAATGCGGATTCTCACGAATACCGCTTACTGTTTCTTTGTGTATGTTTTTGAGTAACCGGAGTTATCTCTACTCACAGATCCTAAGTACACTCCACAGTCGTTAATTCCCGAAATAGCCTTCGGTACATACTCACGTTTGCGGGATCATGCAACTTCGTAAGTCTCTGCATCTCTCAGATTCAATGCTGCATTGAGATCTCTGTCCTCAATATATCCACATGTGCATCTGTAGATCCTGTCTGAAAGTTTCAGATCTTTTTTAATACAGCTGCAGCAGTGGCAGATCCTGGAAGATGGATACCATCGGTCAACTACCCTTAGTTCGATTCCATATTCAGCACATTTTGTTTTCAATTTTGTCCGGAATTCATAGAATTTCTGGGACGCAACTGCTTTTGAGAGATGCCGGTTCTTCATCATCCCGGATATGTTCAGATCCTCAATCGTTATATGAGACGGCTTGGTTTTCACTATCTCAGATATTACCTTGTTGATATGATCTGTACGGATATTTTCTATCCGATGATGAAGTTTCTGTACTTTAAGCTTTTGTTTGCATATATTTGCTCTTTGAGTGGTCTCTCCTTTCTTTAAGCTCTCATATTTACGGGAAAGCTTTCGCTGTGCCCGTCTTAATTGTTTCTCAAGTTTTCTAATCCGTGCTGTTTTATTGATATTTCTGTATACAGTTCCATTTGACACAACTGCAAAGTCTTTCAGCCCCAGATCAATTCCGATCCCATCAGTGAAATTTCCATCCGCTTCCGGAGCAGGTATATCGACAAGTGCAGACACATAATATCTGCCTGCTTTCATGGAAACTGCCCCGCTTCGGATCACATATCCATCCTTAGAGGTCGGAATGTAACCTTTTTCTTTCAGCCTTACCCAGCCAAGTGTTGGGATCTTGATCCTGTGACGTTCACAGAGACAGTCTTTGGGATTATTCTTTACAAAATACATTTTTACATCAGATCTTCCTTTTTTCTTATATCTCGGGAAACTACTCTGATGATGAAAAAATCTTGAAAAAGCGGTACAGGCATTTTCGATTGCATTCTTTATCGATTTGGAACTGACTTCTCTGATCCAGAAATATTCCGGATGCCTTGGAAGGTATTCATTGTTCAGCCATACACTGAACGACTTGCCGCTCATAAATCTTTCACCGGCATCATAACGTTCTTTATTATGAAACAGGTAGAAATTATAAATATATCTGCATGTGCCGATTGTCTTATGTATTTTGATCTTCTGCTCTTCTGTAGGATTGATCTCTGTCTTGAAGCTCTTCAGCAATCTCCTCATCCTTTTCTATCTGTTTTTTATACTTACGAAGTCCATATAATCTACAGGAAAACACATGAAGGATGGAAATAATATCCTGTATAAGTTCTTCCTGTGGTGACAGTTCTTCATTGTTTACCACCAGTATCGTTGTGTGGAATTTCATGCAGAATCTTTCAAACCAGTCGTATCCAAAACGGATAAATCTGTCTTTATGCGTGATCACTATGGTTTTGACCTTCTGCTCCATGACTTCGTCCAGTAATCCATTCCATTTCTTGCGGTTATAATTAAGTCCGCTTCCATAGTCTTCAATGCACTGGTCTACGATCATTCCTTTGGCATTACAGAACTGACGCAGAAATGCTGTCTGATTTTGAAGATCATCCCTTTGGTTTTTTGTAGATACTCTTGCATAAATAACAACTTTTCGTTTATCATGTTCTATATTTATACCTTTAAATTGAAGATACTGGTCATATGTGTAATAACGCCTGTCTGTTGGAGTTCGGTTTGCTTTTAAGATTCCCTCTCTGTCCCATCTCTGAAGCGTTTTTACAGAAACACCTAATAATTCAGCAAAATCTTTTGGTTTATAATTTGTGATATTTGATGTGTCCATAATATACCTCCATAAGTATATTTAAACACATTTAATATCTTTTTACAATATATTTAGTTACTTATATCATCCTCCTGTTTTTCTGGAATTATACTTCTGCTGTTGTCAGCAACAGTCAGCTATAATATTGATTTCCTTTATTTGTCTGTATTATAGAAAAGAAATGTAAAATACAAATGCGCAGGAATGAAAAATCTTTGTAAAATATAAGTAGAAATTGCATTTTGAATTAAGAACCGATATACTTATAAATATAGTTATTAATAATATTCGATCACAGCCGAAAACATTTTTCTACAGCTGTGATACGTGAGCGAGAGAATTAAAAGGGGGCAGATAAAAGCCCCCTGAAATCATATAGAGAGTAAAGAGGAGGGGTGGAAATGGAGCATACGGAAGAATATGTGAAGCTGGAGAATGTATCCAAAATCTATGGCTCAAAAGAAGTGAAGATCATAGCTGTGGATGAGATCAGCTTCCGGATAAAAAAAGGAGAATTTGTGGTTGTGGTAGGACCAAGCGGTGCCGGAAAGACAACGGTGCTGAATATCCTGGGCGGAATGGATAAGGCCACATCCGGCAATGTCTGGATCGATGGAAAAAATATTGCAAAATATACAGACCGGCAGCTGACCGGATACCGACGGGAGGATATTGGATTTGTATTCCAGTTTTATAATCTGGTGCCAAATCTGACTGCATTGGAGAATGTGGAGCTTGCTCTTCAGATCTGTAAGGATCCTCTGGATGCTAGGACAGTTCTGGAGGAAGTAGGGCTGAGGGAGAGACTGACCAATTTTCCGGCACAGTTATCCGGCGGTGAGCAGCAGAGAGTTTCCATAGCCAGAGCGCTGGCGAAGAATCCAAAGCTTCTGCTCTGTGATGAACCTACAGGAGCGTTGGATTATCAGACCGGCAAGGCAATCCTGAAGCTCCTTCAGGATACCTGTAGGGAACGGGGCATGACGGTTATTGTCATTACTCATAACTCTGCATTGACACCTATGGCCGACCGTGTGATCAAGATCAAAAACGGCAAGGTTTCCAGGATGACTGAAAATGCACATCCCACACCAGTGGAAGAGATTGAATGGTAGGTGACGGAATGAAGGCATTACACAAAGATTTCTGGATGGAGATCCGGAAAAGTAAAGCACGTTTTATCTCGATCTTTCTGATCGTGGCACTGGGTGTTGCATTTTTTTCCGGGATCCAGGCGTCTTCTCCGGATATGAGATATTCCGGAGATGCTTATTATGAAGCAGCAAAGCTGATGGATCTGAAGATCCAGGGAACCCTGGGACTGACTCAGCGTGATGTAAAAGCGGTATCGGATATTGACGGTGTGGAACTGGCTGAGGGCAGCTACTCTACGGATGTTATGAGTGGAGAGGACGATGCCAGGAAGGTTCTTCATCTGGAATCTATCAGCAGCAATTTTAATCTGCTTACAGCAGATGAAGGAAGGATACCGGAAAAAAGCGGCGAGATTTTTCTGGACAAGCCATTTGCAAAGAATCGGGGGTATAAAATCGGGGATACCATATCTGTCAGTGAGGATGGAGACAGTGAGCTTTTGAAAAAAACAACCTATACAGTTGTGGGAATCGGAAGCAGCCCTCTTTATATTTCATTTAACAGAGGAAATACGACTCTTGGATCGGGTGAGGTCAGCGGCTTCGGATACATTCTTCCTGAGGATTTTGAACAGGAAGCTTTTACCCAGATCTATATTATGGTTCATGAATCTGGGGATGTGATCAGCTATACCGATGCTTACGACAATCTTATCAAAAAGATCCGGAAACGCGTGGAAGGTATCGAAAAAGAACAGTGCAGCCTGCGCTACGAGGAGATCGTCGCAGAAGCCAATGAAAAACTGGATGATGCCAGAAAAGAGCTTGAGGACGGAAAGAAGGAATCAGAGGAAAAACTTGGCGACGCGAAGAAAAAGCTGGATGATGGGCAGAAGAAGTATGGGGATGGAAAAAAAGAGTACGAAGATGGAAAACAGCAGCTCAGTGATGCAAAAAAGGAGCTGACCGATGGAAAACAGCAGCTTGCTGACGGAAGAAAACAGATTGAAGATGGATGGTCTCAGCTTAACAGCGCAAAACAGCAGGTGGAAGACGGTCTGTCCCAGTTAAATGCTGCCAGATCCCAGCTTGCTGACTCCGAAGCACAGATAAATGAGAAGCAGTCAGAGCTGACTGCCGGATATGAACAGCTGACTGCCGCAAAACAGCAGGTAAGTGACGGCGAGGCCCAGCTCCGGGAAGCGGAAAAAACACTGGAAAGCAAACAGGCTGAGCTTGACAGTGGAAGAGAACAGTTGGAAACGGGAAAGAATACGATCAAAGAAACAAAGACTGCTCTCACCGGTCAGAAAGAACAGTGTGAGGCAGGACTTGTACAGGTTTCCGAGGGCGAATCCCAGATCAATTCCAGTGAAGAAGCCCTTTCCGGGCAGCAGGCACAGCTGGATGAATTGACCAGCCAGAAAGAGGCATTAAGCAGTCAGGCGGCGGAGCTGCAGGCGCAGTATGACGCCGGTGCGGAAGCAGGAAAAACCGAGGAAGAGCTGGCGGAGCTTTCCACGCAGATCCAGACTTTAAATGGTCAGATCAGTGCAATGGAAGAACAGATAAATGCCGGTCAGGCCCAGATCGACGGGGCGCAGGCAGAGCTTACTGCAAAAAAATCAGAGCTGGCCCAGACAAGAGCTGAACTGGAGAGCAGCCTAGGTCAGATCAATGAGGGTTTCAGCCAGATCAAAGAACAGGAAGAGACACTTTCCGGGACAGAGGCACAGCTGAATGAAGGCCAGGAAGAACTGGATAAAGGGAAAAAAGAACTGGAAACAAAGAAAGCAGAGCTTTCCGCGGCAAAAGAAGAAATTGCGGCAAACCAGGCAACTCTGGATGATGGCCAGAGCCAGCTGGATTCGGCCAGAGCCCAGCTCAGCGCAGGGCGGCAGCAGCTGGAGGAAAAACAGGCCCAGTTAAATGCCGGTCAGGCAGAAATCCAGGCCAACACAGAAAAGCTTACCAGCAGTCAGGCAGAACTGGATGCAAATGAACAGAAGCTCCTGGATGGTGAAAAAGAGATCCGGGAAAATGAACAGAAATTAAAAGACGCCAAAAAAGACCTGGAGGACGCAAAAAAGAAGCTTTCCGATGGAAAGAAAGAATATCAGGACGGCAAAAAAGAAGCCGATGACAAAATTGCGGAAGCCCAGCAGAAGATCGAGGATGCCCAGAAAGAGGTGGATGATATTGAAACACCGGAATGGATCATCTCAGACCGCAATGACCTTCCGGAATATTCGGATTTTGGTGATAACGCAGAGCGACTGAAAAACATCGGAAAGGTTTTCCCGATGATATTCTTCCTTGTAGCGGCTCTGATCAGTCTTACCACGATGACACGAATGGTGGAGGAACAGCGAACCCAGATCGGAACCATGAAAGCGCTAGGATACGGAAAAGCATCCATTGCATCCAAGTATCTCAGCTACGCATTTCTGGCTACAGTAGGCGGAAGTATCGTAGGAGTACTTTTCGGAGAAAAGGTTCTTCCGTTTATCATTATCCAGGCGTATGGAATCATGTACTGGAATATTGGCGATCACATGCAGCTGGATTATGAGTTACAATATGCACTGATCGCTTCCGGGGCAGCGGTGATCTGTACTATGGGCGCTACACTGTTTTCTTGCGCAAAAACCCTGGCAGAAACACCGGCATCTCTGATGCGTCCGCCTGCACCGAAAGAAGGAAAACGGATCCTTATTGAACGGATCAGCTTTATCTGGAAGCATCTGAGCTTTTCCTGGAAATCATCCATGCGAAATCTTTTCCGTTATAAGAAACGTCTCTTTATGACGATTTTCGGAATTGCGGGAAGCATGGGACTGATGCTTGTAGGATTCGGACTTTATGACTCCATTATGGATATTGCGATTCTCCAATATGACCAGATCCAGCACTATGATGCCATGGTGATCAATGATGAGGATGCCACAGACAGCCAGGAAAAGGATCTTCTGAAATTCCTGGACGGAAACAGCAAGATCGATCACTATACCCGTGTGCAGCTCACCAAGATGACGGCACCAAAAGAAAAGGGAAGTGTCAGTATCTATGTGTATGTTCCGGAAAATACGGAAAATTTTAAAGAGGATGTAACATTACGTGACAGAAAGTCCCACGAGCAGTATGAGCTTACCGATGATGGAGCGGTGATCTGTGAAAAAACGGCTTCTCTTATCGGTGTGAAAGCAGGAGACAAGATCACCCTGGAGAAAGACAACAGAAAGTATAAAGTAAAGATCACTGCTGTCACAGAGAACTATATGGGACATTACGTTTACATGACCCCATCCTGCTATGAAAAAACATTCGGGGAGAAACCGAAGTATTCAAGTACAGTATATACTATGAAAGAGGATGCAGAGAGTGATCTGGAAACTCTTGGAAATGCGATCCTGAAATATCCGGCAGCTTTAAGTATCAGCTATACAAGCAGCACAGCAGGTCAGGTAGAGCGAATGCTGGGATCCCTCGGAGCGGTGATCTGGGTCCTGATCATTTCTGCCGGAATGCTGGCATTTGTGGTACTGTATAATCTGAACAACATCAATATCACAGAGCGGCAGAGAGAGCTTGCAACATTGAAGGTCCTGGGATTTTATGATGGCGAGGTTTCCCAGTATGTATTCAGGGAAAATATCCTGCTGTCCTTCATAGGGATTCTGGCAGGCGCAGTGTTCGGAATCTTCCTCCACCGGTATGTGATCACAACCGTTGAGGTAGATGCGGTGATGTTCGGAAGAAATATCAAGCCACCAAGCTTTATCTACAGTGGAATCATCACCTTTGGATTCTCCATGTTTGTAAATATGGTGATGCATTTCAAACTGAAAAAGATTGACATGGTAGAGTCGCTGAAAAGCGTAGAATAAAATACGGAAATGAGAAGAAGGCCTGCATACAGGGAAATATGTGAAATCCCCGGAAATGCAGGCCTCCGTCTTGACAAAAAAAGAAAATTTCATTATAGTAGGAACATGGTAAAGGCGTTGAATAAGAGGAGTATGCAGGAATACGCTGACAGAGAGAGATGCACGGACGCAGAAGGAGCGCAGGCTGGAAGGCATTTTCAGATGGAAGACTGCAGAAGGTAGCTTAGGAGCCGGGAGACTGAAGGCAATAATTTCTGGGAGTGCTATAAGAACAGACACAGAAGCTGCTGCGTAGGTTTTCACGTACCCCGCGTTAAGGGATAAGAGATAGACGGGAATAACAGATAAGATAGTTTTCCCGGATAATGAAGGTGGTACCGCGAGAATGATCGCCCTTCGCACAGGAGTTGTTAGCTTTGGTGTGGAGGGCGTGCTTTTTTCTTGCAGAAAACAGGAGCATTTTAAAGCTTCCATAATCAGAAAGAGCTGCCCCAAAAAGACAGCTTGATCCCAAGAAAGATTCAGGAGGAAAACATGAGTAAAGAACTTGCAAAGACTTATGATCCCAAGGGTATTGAGGATCGTCTGTACAAAAAATGGATGGATAACGGATACTTCCATGCAAAAGTTAATCCGGACAAAAAACCTTTCACAATCGTAATGCCGCCGCCCAATGTAACCGGACAGCTGCATATGGGCCATGCACTGGATGAGACCATGCAGGATATCCTGATCCGTTTCAAGAGAATGCAGGGTTATGAGGCTCTCTGGCAGCCGGGAACAGACCATGCAGCCATCGCTACAGAGGTTAAGGTAACAGAGAAACTTCGTAAAGAAGGTATCGACAAGAACGAGATCGGCCGCGAGGAATTTATGAAACATGCCTGGGCATGGAAAGAAGAGTACGGCGGAAAGATCATCAACCAGCTGAAAAAACTGGGTGCATCTGCAGACTGGGAGCGCGAGCGCTTTACCATGGATGAAGGCTGCTCCAAGGCTGTTCAGGAGGTATTTATCCGTCTCTATGAAAAAGGATATATTTACAAAGGTTCCAGGATCATCAACTGGTGTCCGGTATGCCAGACTTCTATTTCCGATGCAGAGGTTGTACATGAGGACCAGGATGGATATTTCTGGCACATCAATTATCCGATCGTAGGTGAGGAAGGACGTTTTGTTGAGATCGCAACCACTCGTCCGGAGACACTTCTCGGTGATACAGCAGTTGCTGTAAATCCGGAGGATGAGAGATATAAAGATCTTGTAGGCAAGATGCTGAAACTTCCTCTTACAGACAGAGAGATCCCGGTTATTGCCGATGAGTATGTTGACAAGGAATTCGGAACAGGCTGCGTTAAGATTACACCGGCACATGACCCCAATGACTTCGAGGTTGGACGCCGCCATAATCTTGAGGAGATCAATATCCTTAACGATGATGCGACTATCAACAGCCTTGGCGGAAAATATGCAGGTATGGACCGTTACGAGGCACGTAAGGCCATGGTAGAAGACCTGAAAGAGCAGGGACTCCTTGTAAAAGTTGTTCCGCACAGTCACAGCGTTGGTACCCATGATCGCTGCGGTACAACCGTAGAGCCAATGATCAAACCACAGTGGTTTGTAAAAATGGATGAAATGGCAAAAGCTGCCATCAAGACTCTGGACGACGGAAATCTTCAGTTTGTTCCGGCACGTTTTGACAAGACTTACCTGCACTGGCTGGAGAATATCCGTGACTGGTGTATTTCCCGTCAGCTCTGGTGGGGACACAGAATCCCGGCTTATTACTGCGATGAGTGCGGTGAGATGGTTGTTGCAAGAGAAATGCCTGAGAAGTGCCCGAAATGCGGATGCACACATATGCACCAGGATGAGGACACTCTGGATACCTGGTTCAGTTCCGCACTGTGGCCATTCTCCACGCTTGGATGGCCGGATAAGACACCGGAGCTTGAGTACTTCTATCCGACAGATGTTCTGGTAACCGGATATGATATCATCTTCTTCTGGGTTATCCGTATGGTATTTTCCGCACTGGAGCAGACCGGTGAGACTCCGTTCCACCATGTACTGATCCACGGCCTGGTACGTGACTCCCAAGGACGTAAGATGAGTAAATCCCTTGGAAACGGTATCGATCCGCTGGAAGTTATCGATAAATACGGTGCAGATGCACTTCGTCTGACTCTGATGACAGGTAATGCACCTGGAAATGACATGCGTTTCTACTGGGAGCGTGTAGAGTCCAGCCGTAACTTTGCAAACAAGATCTGGAATGCATCCCGTTTCATTATGATGAACCTGGAAGGAAAGACCGTAACAGAGCCGGAAGACCTGAACGCTCTTTGCAACGAGGATAAATGGATCCTTTCCAGACTGAACACCGTGATCCGCGATGTTACCGAGAACATGGATAAATATGAGCTTGGAATCGCTGTACAGAAAGTTTATGACTTCCTGTGGGATGAGCTCTGTGACTGGTATATCGAGATGGCCAAAGTAAGACTGTGGAAAGCAGAGGAGAACCCGGCAGCAGCAAACGATGCACTGTGGACACTTCGCACTGCACTGACACAGGGACTGAAGCTTCTTCATCCGTTCATGCCGTTTATCACAGAGGAGATCTACTGCACACTGCTTCCTGAGGAAGAGTCCATTATGATCTCTGACTGGCCGGTATACAAAGATGAGATGAACTTTGCAGATGCTGAGAAAGCAGTTTCAAGCTTCCAGGAGGTTGTACGTGGAATCCGTAACACCAGAAACGAGATGAACGTACCGCAGAACAGAAAGACAAATATCTACATCGTAGGCAAGGATGCAGAGTGCTGTGCACGTTTTGAGTCCTGCAAGAAATCCTTTACAAACCTTGCGTTTGCAAAAGAGATCCACGTACAGCAGGATAAGAACGGAATCGGTGAGGATGCGGTATCCATCGTTGTGGCAGACGGTGTGGTTTATCTGCCGCTGGAGGATCTGATCGACCGTGAAAAAGAAATCGAACGTCTCACAAAAGAGCAGGAGCGACTTACAAAAGAAATCGCACGCTGCGAGGGAATGCTGAACAATCCGAATTTTGTGAACAAGGCACCTGCAGCCAAGGTAGAGGCAGAGAAGGAGAAACTTGAGAAATACAAAGAGATGAAAGAGAAAGTGAACCTGCAGTTAACACAGATGGTGAAATAACGAAGGAGTGTTTTAATGAAGTGGTGTAACTTTTTCAATAAGATTTCGCTGATACTTCAGGCTCTGGGCTGTGCAGTCCTGTACTTTGTGATCGAGGCCATATGCAGGCACTCGTTCACAGAGGCGTGGACCTACATGACCACAAGGCCGCTTGTATTTGCTTATAATGCAGCGTTTATCTTTACGACGATGCTGATTGTTTATCTCTTCCGAAAGAGAATTTTCTGGCGTATCTTTGTGGGCAGCTTATGGCTGTTTCTGGGAATCGTAAACGGTGTGCTTCTTCTCAACCGTGTCACACCGTTTACAGGACCGGATGTGAAGAATCTGACAGATGGTCTCAGTATTGCAAAAAAATATCTGACCCATACCCAGATGACCATAGGTGCAGTTCTTCTGGGAATTGCGGTTCTAATCCTTCTGATCATCCTGATAAGGTCGCCGAAGTACAGAGGCAAGCTGAAATATAAGGTGAATATTCCACTGGTCCTGGTTGGGGTTCTTGCATTTGGAGGAATCACACAGCTTGCTCTGGAAAAAAGAGTTCTTTCCAATTATTTTGGAAATATTGCCATAGCTTATGAGGATTACGGATATCCTTACTGTCTGGCAACGACGATCTTTAATACCGGAATCAGTGCACCGAGAGATTATTCCAAAAGCGAGATCAAAAGGATCGAGAAGTCGGAAGAAAATCTTCCGGAAACGAAAGAAGGCAGTCATCCGAATATTCTGTTTTTGCAGCTGGAGTCCTTTTTTGATCCTACGCTGGTAAATTATCTGGAGCTGTCAGAAGATCCTATTCCGAATTTCAGAAAGCTGATGAAGGAGTATTCCTCCGGATATTATAAGGTACCTTCCGTAGGAGCCGGAACCGCAAATACTGAGTTTGAATCCATTACTGGAATGAGCCTTCATTATTTTGGACCGGGAGAATATCCTTACAAGAGTATCCTTAAGGAAACTACATGTGAGAGCGCGCCGTATGTTCTGAAGAATCTGGGCTATACTGCCCATGCAGTACATAACAATGAGGCGAATTTCTACGGAAGAAGAAGCATTTTCCCGAATCTGGGATTTGATACCTTTACTTCGGCAGAGTACATGAAGGATGAAAACCAGAAGAACCCGTTGGGCTGGACCAAGGACAGTGTCCTCACCGATGAGATCGTCAAGTGTCTGGATTCCACAGAAGGACCTGATTATGTATATACTATTTCCGTACAGGGACATGGAGATTACCCTTCAGAACCGGTGCTGGAAAATCCGGAGATCACAGTTTCCGGGGCCCCTACGGACGAGCTGAACAATAAGTGGGAGTATTATGTAAATCAGATCCATGAGATGGATGATTTTGTCAAAGAGCTGACTGATAAGCTGGCAGATTATCCGGAGGATGTGGTACTGGTTATGTATGGTGATCATCTGCCAACCATGGGACTGACTGTGGAGGATGTGGAGAATAAATATCTGTTCCAGACAGAGTATGTGATGTGGGATAATTTCGGACTTAAGAAAAAGAAAGAAAATCTTGCGGCATACCAGATGGCAGCAGAGGTTATGGACCGTGTAGGTATCCATGAGGGAAATACTTTCAAGTATCATCAGGCAAGAAGAAATACCAAAAATTATCAGGTGGATCTGGAGACCCTGCAGTACGATCTTCTTTACGGAAAGCAGTATACATATGACGGAGAGAATCCTTTTGAGCGGACAAAGATGCGTATGGGAATCTATGATACCACACTGGATTCCATTCAGGTTGTGTCTGAGACGGATCACACCTATTATATCCAGGGAACAAACTTTACGCCGTCCAGCCAGGTGAAGATCAACGGAGAATGGTACGATACGGTTTACGTGAATCCTACCAAGCTGATCATTACCGGAAAGGAACTGGATGATTTTGACCGGCTCTCGGTAGTGCAGCGAAGCAACAGTTCCACAAGAAAGGCCATGACAAAGAGCCATGACCGGGCGGTCTATGCGCTGCTCGCTGACAGCAAGTGGAAGCTTGACAGTGAAAAGAGCAGTTCTGATACAGGGTCAATGGAGGAAACGGATACAGCGTCAGAAACGGAATCCACAGAAGATTCCGGTGAAGAAAACAGTACAGACAACCAGTAAATGGCATAGAAAAGATACTCCGATACAAAAAATGTCGGATAAAATATTACGATTAGGACTGGACATCTTCCACCACTATTATATAATGGTATCGTAACGAACAGAAGGGGAGAAGCTTTTCTCCCCAAAAGTTCTTTACGAATACATTATAGATAAGTGATGGTTTTTTTTATGAATTACGAAGAAGCAGTTGCGTATATTGAAGATATACCGAGATTTACTACTAAGAACAGCCTGGACCATACCAGAGAATGTTTAAGAAGACTTGGAGATCCGCAGAGGAAATTCCGTGTGATCCATGTGGCAGGAACCAACGGAAAGGGAAGTACCTGTGCTTTTATCACATCGGTCCTTCGGGAAGCAGGATATTCCTGCGGACTTTTTACATCTCCTCATCTGGTGGAGATCAACGAGCGTTTTCAGATCAACGAGGAAGTGATCGATGACGATACCTTCCTTTGTGCTTTTGAAAAAGTTAAAAAGCTTTCCGATGAGCTGGTTGCGGAGGGTAGCTATCATCCCACCTATTTTGAGACACTCCTTCTGATGGGAATGGTGATCTTTGCAGAAGCCGGCGTGGATTATGTAACACTGGAGACCGGTCTTGGCGGACGTCTGGATGCAACCACTGCTGTGGAGAATCCGGCAGCCTGTGTGATCACATCCATCAGCCTCGATCATATGCAGTATCTTGGAAATACAGTTTCCGAGATCGCAGGAGAGAAGGCAGGGATCATGGTGCCGGGGGTTCCGGTGATCTACGATGGAAATGATCCGGATGCGGCCGGAGTGATGCGTGAGCATGCAGAGAAGCTGGGATGTCCATGATTATGAGCTGAAACGGGAAGACACAGAGATCCATAAGATCACAAAGGATGGAATCCGGTTTTCTCTTAAGGACGAGACATATGGCGATACCGTATTTGATATACCGTTTATCGCCCGTTATCAGGTTATGAATGCAGCTCTTGCGGTGAAAACCATTCAGGTACTGGAAGATCAGATTCCGGTATCTCTGGAGGCTCTGAAGGCTGGTATGGCAAAAACACGCTGGCAGGGAAGGATGGAAACGGTTCTTCCGGGTGTGATCGTGGATGGCGCACATAACGAAGACGGTGTTGAGAAGTTTGTAGAGACAGCAGAACATTTCCAGAAGGAATTTCCTCTGACTCTACTGTTTTCCGCAGTGGATGACAAGGACTATACGGATATGATCCGCACGATCTGTAGCAGGATCCGTTTTCGACATGTGATCGTCACACAGGTAGGCGGATACCGTAAAGTTCCGGTAGAAGAGCTTGCGGAGATCTTCCGTGAAGACGGAGTACCGGAAGTGGAAGCAATAGAGGATGTTCCAGCAGCTTTTGAACGGGCAGTAAAGGAAAAAGGTGAGGATGGAATGCTGTTCTGTGTAGGATCCCTTTATCTGGTCGGTGAGATCAAGGCTGTGATCAGGAGGAAAAAATTATGATCGATTACGAAGAGGAACTGAAGAAATTTGAACCATGTCTGGATGTGGCAGATGTAGAAGGTGTCATTTATGACCGGGAGATCACAGATATCATGGATGTACTCCAGGAGATGCTGCGTGAGGTCAAGAGCAACAGACGTGTAAGATAAGGAGAAGTGGATGAACTGCATAAACTGTGGAGCGTTCCTGACGGATACAGATCTGGATTATTGTCCGCACTGTGGAGCCAATGTACTGATCCAGAAGAAGGTGGATTATCTTTCCAAGCTTTATTATAATCAGGGGCTGGAAAAAGCCAGCATCCGGGATCTGTCCGGGGCGATCAGCTGTCTGAAGCAAAGTCTTGCTTATGACAAACGGAATATCCGTGCAAGAAATCTTCTTGGTCTTGTATATTTTGAGACCGGTGAGGTGGTTGCCGCACTGAGTGAGTGGGTCATCAGCAAGAATATCCAGAAGAACCGAAATCTGGCTTCAGAATATATTGCCAGGCTTCAGGCAAACCAGAACAAACTGGAAACAATCAACGAAAGCATCAAGAAATATAACAATGCCCTCGCCATGTGCAGGGAAGGCCATGAGGATATGGCGGCCATCCGCCTGAAAAAGATCCTGTCCCAGAATCCCAAGCTGATCAAGGGGTATCATCTTCTTGCTCTGATCCAGATGAAGAATCAGGAGTGGAATAAGGCGAGAAGAACCCTGAAAAAAGCAGCCAGGATCGACAAGACCAATACCACCACACTTCGTTTCCTGCGTGAAGTTGACGAGCAGACGGGTGTTACCACAAAGATGGAAAAAGGGCGTAAGGGCTTGTTTGGAAATGAAAAAAATGAGAATGATAATATTTCAGGAGAAATCGTTGTAAGGCCGTCGTCTTATAAAGAAAGATCAAAGATATCACTTTTCTTTACCACGGTACTTGGATTTGCGGCAGGGGCGGCAGCATTCTGGCTCCTTGTACTGCCGGCTGTGAAACAGGATATTTACAGGCAGGCCAATCAGCAGATCATACAGTACAGTGATTCTCTTTCCAGCCAGAGCGTGGAGCTCACCAAAGCTCAGGGAGAAGCTGCCCAGTCCAGTGATACGGCAGATGCAGTTGCCAAGCAGGCAGAGGAAGAGCAGAAACGCAGTCAGAGCTATGAGGCTTTGTTTAATGCATATACTGCCATGCAGCAGGATGATCTGGATACAGCAGCGCTGGAGCTCCAGAAGGTATATGTGGATACACTGTCAGATTCTGCAAAGGGGATCTACAGTACTATCAGCGGAAAGACCGGTGTAAGCGGGATCGAGAGCGGAGCTTCTGACGGAACGGCAAGTGCTGACAGCAGCACAGATGGAACATCTGAAGCAGGAGCTGATGCCGCTGCTTCGGATGGAGAGGATACACAGAGCTCTGACGGAGATACCGGAGAAGACAGCAGCTACAGTGACGGAGGATATGAGGATTCCTCTTACGATGACGGTTATACAGAATAAAAAAGATCATAACTCATACAGAGGAGAAACCTCGGATAAGGGGAATGTGCGTTGGCGCATTCCTCTTTTTTTACCCTTTGGTCATAAAAAATGGAATAAAAAATCAAAAATGGGGGAATGATAAAATGACATCAGGTTTTGAAAAATCCGGAACCGTGCTGACTGTACATCTTCCGGCGGAACTGGATCATCCGGCTTCTGATGAGATTCGGAGAGATTCAGACCGAATTATTGGACATGACTATATAAAAAATATGATCTTTGATTTCTCAGAGACCGTTTTTATGGACAGTTCCGGAATCGGTCTGCTGATGGGGAGATATCGGGCACTTGGCATGAGGGGGAAATGTGTGCAGGTTATCAATGTGAACAGTCATATTGCAAAGCTTCTGCGGCTATCCGGAGTGGGAAAATATATTGAAATCTGTGGAAGTGAAAAATCGGCAGGCGAACAGGAGGGTGTTTATGATGGAAAACACAAATGAAATGACGATCATTTTTGACAGCAGACCGGTAAATGAAGCACTGGCAAGAGTGGCTGTGGCTTCATTCTGCACACAGCTGAATCCTACGCTGGAAGAAATTTCGGATCTGAAGACCGCAGTATCGGAGGCAGTGACCAACTGCATCATACACGGGTATGAAGGGGAGATACATAAGATCCGGGTAGAATGTCGTCTCCGAGGGCAGGAGCTTCAGGTAGATGTAACGGATCACGGAGCCGGGATCCCGGATATCAAAAAAGCCATGGAGCCACTGTTTACCACAAAGGCTGATAAAGACCGCTCCGGTATGGGGTTTACATTCATGGAGGCATTTATGGATGAGCTTCAGGTGGAATCGGAGGTTGGTCGTGGAACTACTGTGCACATGAAAAAGATCATCAGGAGGTAACTATGGATCGTACTCTTGTCCTCATCGGGCGTGCACACCAGGGGGATAAAGCGGCAAGAGATCTTTTGTTTGAGGAAAATACAGGGCTGATATACAGTGTGGCAAAGCGTTTTTTGGGACGTGGGGTGGAGATGGAGGATCTGTTCCAGATCGGCAGCATCGGACTTCTGAAAGCAGTGGATAAGTTTGACATGTCCTATGATGTGAAATTTTCCACCTATGCAGTTCCAATAGAGTACGATAAAGGAAATGACCGGAAAAGCCTTAAAATAAGGGATTTCTGATAAAGGCATTGGATAAAAAAACAGTGCTGTCAGATGTACATTTCGATATCTTATGTTGAAATAACAGTATAGATAAGATATTGAAAATAATTCGGAATTGTTTCTGATAGGAACCTTCTTGAATGAGATGATGACCATTCAAAGGAGGTTTTTTTATGGCAAGAATTATGACAAGAAGAAAAGCCATACCCAAGGCAATCGAATTACTGCAATGTCTGCCACAGACGGAGGAAGTTGTGGAAGTGATACAGGCACTAAAAAAATATTCTTCCACGCCATTGGATAGATGGGATGCAGCCAGTGTATATGAAGCATTAGATGAATGGACAGAATCTCATAATGGTATACCACCGAGAATAAAAGAGTGTGACAGCCATAAAGAGCTACCAAGCCATATGGTCTTTGAAAAGCTTTTTGGAAAAACAGCCAGAGAATTTCTAAATGATTATTATGGTGAGATGGAATACGTAAGGATTGGACGTCATGGAACAAGGTGTGTGGATGATCAATATGATTTTTTGGAAATATTTAAAAACGAATTTGAACGGATACAACCGGCAACGTCAAAAATATATGATGCTTGTAGAAATCCAGAAACACCATCATGGGGAACGATTGCAAGAAGATGTAAAGTGTCTTCCTGGTCAGAGTTGGTTACACTGTCCGGTGTAGAAGCGAATTGCATTAGAAGAAGATATGACACATATAATATTAGAAATAAGTTGAGCGTTTCACAAAAAACGAATTTGGAAACGGATTTGACAGCACACGAACAGCAGGAAGAAAAAGAAAGATTTGAGGCATTGCTGATAAAGACGCATGATTTAACATTGCAGGCTGAAAATCAGAAAAAGGCAGAAAAAGCAGTTTCAAAACATACATTACGAATCGGGAGGAAATAGAGATGGCAAAAGTTATAGCAATAGTCAATCAAAAAGGTGGTGTCGCAAAGTCAACTTCCTGTGTGAATTTAGGAATCGGATTGGTAAAAAAAGGATATAAAGTTCTGGCAATAGATTTTGATCCACAGGGAAGTTTAACAGAAAGTCTTGGATATCAGAATCCAGATGAATTAGAAATAACAGTAGCGACAATTCTTCATTGTGAAATGAATGGTCTTGAATTACCAGAAGGATATGGAATTCTTCACCATGAAGAGGGAATAGACATTCTTCCGGCAAATATTGAACTGTCTGGGGTAGAAGTTAGTCTGGTAAATGTTATGAGCAGAGAATATGTGTTAAAACAGTTTATCAAGACAATTTCGCCAGAATATGATTATATCCTGATTGATAATATGCCATCGCTAGGAATGCTTACTGTAAATGCTCTTGCAGCAGCTGATTCGGTTATCATTCCGGTTATGGCACATTATCTTCCTGTTAAAGGATTGGAACAGTTGATGCAGACCATATATAAAGTTAGAAAGCAGATAAATCGAAAGCTTCAGATTGACGGAATCTTACTTACCATGGTAGATCGAAGAACGAATTTTTCAAAAGAGATTATAGAGTTGCTTCATGATAATTATGGCGAATATATCAATATTTTCAAGACTGCAATCCCGTTTTCGATAAGGGCAGCAGAGACGAGTGCTGAGGGAGTAAGTATTTATAAACACGATCCGAAAGGTCGTGTTGCCGAAGCTTATAAAAAATTGGTAGAGGAGGTGATTGGTGATGGCAGTGAAAGAAAGTAGTGCTTCAAAGATAAAATTCAAAGGGGTAGATGCATTATTCGGATTGTCAGAGGAGCAGGAGTGTGTGCGAGAAATTCCGCTGGACGAGTTGGATACATTCAAGAATCATCCGTTTAAAGTGTTTAGGGATGATAAAATGGAGGAAATGATTGAAAGTATTTCAGAATATGGAGTTCTTGTGCCAGGAATTGCAAGACCTTCAAATTCAGGGGAAAAGGATTATGAATTAGTTGTGGGACACAGAAGAAAATATGCTTGCAGGGAATTAGGACTGAAAACAATGCCGGTCATTATCAGAGATATGTCTGATGATGAAGCAACTGTGGTTATGGTCGATTCCAACATTCAAAGAGAAAATCTGCTATATAGTGAGAAGGCATTTGCATACCGCATGAAGTATGAAGCATTGAAACGTCAGGGTAGACGGACTGATTTAACTTTGGTCCAAGTTGAACCAAAGTTGAAAAAAAGATGGGCAGCTGAGATGGTTGGCACAGAAGTCGGAGAGACAATGAGTACGATCAAACGATATATACGCTTGACCTACTTGTCGAATTACTTGCTGGAGTTTGTAGATAAAAATGAATTGCCATTTACTGTTGCAGTTGATTTATCTTATTTGAAAAGTAATGAGCAGTCATTGTTACTGGCGTTTATAGGAACAACAAAGAAAATGCCAAATGGATCTCAGGCAAAAAAACTGAAAGACCTTAGCCAGCAAAAAGAATTGACTGGAGAAGATATAGAGAAAATTCTTAGAGGAGAAGCAAAAGTGAATTATCAGAAAATCAGTTTTTCAGAAAAGCAACTGCAAAAATATTTTCCACCAGATTACAAGAAAGAGCAAATCGAAAAAATAATTTTCCAGTTATTAGATTCGTGGAAAGCACAAACAGAGCAAAGGGGATGATAAAGTGGAATATGAAAAGCAAATAAGATATAATGATAGACAGATGCAAAGATATCAGGCATATCTTTCTAAAGTACAGAAGATAAACAGATTAGATAAGAGGACGAAAGAAATGACGATTGGAGATGTAATTAAAAAATCAATTCTGCCACTGGCATTTATGGTATTCTGGTTTTGGATGACAAAAACAATTATGAAGGTCAGTGGGCAGACGGATTGGTTCTGGTGGGTATTTATTGCCGGACTTCCATTTGGAATACATAAAATGCGGTTGATTCTAATTCCGAGAGGAATGGATACCACAGCAACACTTGGGATGGCTGCATTAAGTGTCATTATTGGAGCATTGATTGGAAGCATCATGATTCCAGTGTATGTGATCAGAGCGATATACGTGTTTATACGGTATGTCATTGGAAAATAGAATATTAGATTGATAAGAGGCAGGCTTGCGAAAATAAAAATCGTAAGTCTGCCTCTTTTTTTGTGCTTAAAAACAGGCAATTCAGGGGAATTCCCTTTTGCAAATATATATATTCTTGGAGGATTTTTAAGATGAGAGAGCGAATTGAAAGTAAGCATGTAACAAAGGAAATCAAAAGTCAGATGCCAGTGATTCCGGTGGCAATTGTTAAAGAAAGAGGCTGTACGTTCTGCCCATATTATCTGGGCAATTATGAGAAACAGCCACGCTGTATGATGAAAACCTGTGCCTGGGATGATGAAAATGAACGTTTCCATCCAGTTCTTCGTGAACTGATCCCATTTTACAAAGAGAAGATGGAAAAAGCAGAAGAAAAATTCCTGGCAATGAAAAAGATTTACACAACACTGTTAGGAATGTTTGCCGATGAAATGAAGCAAGAAGAGTTGGAAAAAGATGAATGTTACGGATGTGCCTATGGAAAATGTGGACCATGTATCGGTATCTGTTACAAATCAATGAAAGCATAGGAGGGGTAAGCCAATGAATACAACAGTTATTTCCGGGCGATTAGTAAGAAATCCCGGATACAACGAAGTGGAGAATGAAAAAGGACTTCATAAGATTGCCAAGTTCGTTCTGGCAGTCAGAAGAAATTATTCCGATGAAGTCAGTTTCATTCCGGTAAAGGCTTTTGCAAAGAAAGCAGAATTTGCCAGAGATTATCTGATGCAGGGAACGAAGGTCATGGTGGAAGGCGAGATTGTCACAGGTAATTATGAAGATAAGGATACCGGGAAAAAGATCTATACCACCGAAGTGTATGCAAACCGGATTGAATTCGCAGGTGCAAAAATGGTTGACAGACCACCGTTTCCAGAAGATGCGGAAGGGTTCTTAGAGATCCCAGAGGGTATGGAAGAAGAAATGCCGTTTAGATAGAGGAGGATAAAAGATGGTTTCAGTAGATCAGGCGTATATGGTAGGGCATATGAAAAATGCCGATGGAAGTATCAACAACAAAAATGTAGTGCTGTCAGCAGCATGTGAAGCAGCGGAACTGTTCCAGTGCATGATGGCAGTAAATCAGAAACTGGAGGACTGGCAGAGATTTAATCACACCTTGGAGATGCATCTTAGAAGTGTGGAATGTGAGAAAATCCATGATATCTGTCAGGCAGTATACGGAATGAAACATCCGTCCAATGAACTGGAAGGATTGTATCTGGCAAGAGAGGATGAACAGATATGCCTGCTGTACTATCAGGTGTTTGTAGGGATGCTGGAAATCAATATTAATTCAGCCGAAGTGCTGTACAAACAGAAGGAGGAAACAATCAATGAGTAAGATGGAGTATATGCCGGTAGATTGTCTGCAGGTGCCAAAGGTGCTGTTTCAGATGGAAAAATACAAAAATCTGTCAAATACAGCAAAGATTCTATACAGCTTATTTCTGGATCGTTTGAAATTTGCGGTGCAAAATGGCTGGGTAGATCATAACGGGAATCTGTTTGTTATCTATCCCAAAAGTGAAATAAAGAAAGACCTGAATACGACTCGATATGGAGTAGATCAGGCAGTACAGGAACTGGTTCAGGTTGGTAAACTGGTGCGTATCATTCCAAACAATGGAAAGGCGAACCACTTTTATATCAATGGTATTTATGAAAATGAGATGGAGGAAGAATCAATGATGACATTAGATACTATCATGGCAAATATGCCGCTGGCTGAAAGAGAAATTATTATGGATAAGATGGTGAAAGCATCCAGAGATATTTTTGAAACTATTGCGGATATGGGATATATTGATCAATATGAAACGTCTTTAACTGCAATGGAAAAGCGAGGATACCAGGATGAGCTTGGAGAGATGGATATTGATCAAATTCAGGCTGATGGATATGAGTTTGGTATGGATCTTGCATTTGGAATTCTGGAGGAAAATGAAAATAATCCTGCTCGTGTGTTAGATATCCAGAAATATGTGAACAGACAGTATGAAAGCTGTTCAAAAAAGAAGTTTATGAAGGTACTGGAAACCCTTGTTCATGCGATAGGGAATGATGAAGGCTTTATTGGTGATATGTATGCTTGTAACAAGAAGGCCAGAAATTATTATTTGGACGAAATGATTCAATCATTCAATTTTGTATTTGATGAGATGTGTCATGGTACAGGCAGTGCAGCAAATTGTGATTTTGATGTAGAAGAGTAGGAAAATATTATGGCAGATTTTGAATATTTCAGAGCAGAAGAATCTGACCAGTTTTCTTTTTTTCGGATACCAAAAGCTCTGTTCACAGAAAAAGAGTTTGCAAGCCTGTCCACAGACGCAAAGCTCCTTTATGGAATTCTGCTTGATCGAATCAGCCTGTCCAAGAAAAATGGCTGGATTGACAGTGATGGTTATGTCTATATCATTTACACGATTGCAGAATTGCAGGAGCTGTTGCGAATGTCGCATACAACAGTAACAAAGCTTCTTTATGAGCTTGACAGTGTGCATGGGATTGGATTGATCGAACGGTATCGGCAGGGGAATAATCGTCCTTCTGTCATATATGTGAAAAATTTTGTGAAACGGATCAGAGGAAAGCCAGTAAGATACGTTGCTTCTGGAACGCCAGAAACTGGAAATCCAGACTGCAAAGAATTGGAAATCCGGATTGCAAGAAACTGGAAGTCCGGAACGCAAAAAAATAGAAGTCCGGACTGCAAGAATCTGGATGGAAGTAATACTAAGATAAATAAGACTGAAAAGAATCATACTGATAAGAGTAAGGGCAATACTCACGCTTTGGAAGAAAAATTCAGTCTGTATGGGAGATTTAAAAATGTTGTTCTGTCGGAAGCTGAACTGCGGGAGTTGATGATGCTTTTTCCATGGGATTACCAGAAACGAATTGATCATCTTTCTGTTTATATGAAATCCAGTGGAAAAGAATATCAGAACCATTTTGCAACAATCTGTCTTTGGGCAGAAAGGGATGGAACCAGGATAGGAATGGATAAATATGAATTTCAGGAAGGAGAAAGCCTGTGATGGCAAACAAAGTAATAGCAGATTATCTGGACGAAGAGGGATGTCTTCATTGTGGCATCTGTGGAAAAAGAAAACAGATGAAAGTCAGTCTGATGGGTTTTGAGCATGTAGTGTCCTGTTTGTGCGAATGCGAGGTAAAAGCCAGGCAGGAACTGGATGAGAAGATGCAGAGGGAAGAAGCACAGCGGCAGCTTTATCAGAGAAAATCCGTCGGACTTCGGGAAAGAAGATTCTGGGAATGGAAATTTGAAAATGACAACGGAAGCAACCAGAAGATACTAATTGCCAGGCAGTATGTAGAAAACTGGACAGATATGAAGAGAAAAAATGTAGGATTGCTTTTGATGGGACCGGTTGGAACCGGGAAAAGTTTCTTTGCAGGCTGTATTGCAAATGCACTTTTGGAACAGGGAGAACGTGTCATGATGACAAATTTTTCTAGGATCTTAAATGAAATGACCAGCTATCAGGCAGATAAGAACCAGATTATACAAAATCTTGTGGATTATCCGTTGCTGATTATTGATGACTTGGGAATAGAACGAAATTCCGAGTTTGCTTTGGAGCAGGTCTATAATGTGATAGACAGCCGCTATTGTAAAATGCTTCCGCTGATCATAACAACGAATCTGGGACTGAATGAAATGAAGTCCACAGATTTGGATACTGCCCATCAGCGTATTTACAGTAGAATACTTGAAATGTGTGTTCCCATCTATTGTGGTGGAGAAGATAAGAGAAAAGAAGAAGGGACAGAAAAACTCGTACAGGTGCAGAACCTGATTACCGGTTAATCTGTCTTTTTTCATTAAAGGGGGTGATTGCCATGATTACAGATTTGGACAGCAGTTGAATCGCTGAAAGGAGGGAAAAGTCATGCAGGAAGAGGTAACTCAGAAAACGGTCACGTTCTGTATTCGGGCTACTAAGATTACGGCAGACCTGTTGAAAAAGGTTCTTGTTGCGTATCTGCGTCATCAGAAGCAGAAATCAGTAGAGAAGAAAGCACAGAAAAATCAGCCGAAACAGGGAAAGGTCACGGTAAAAGAGCTGGCAAAACAGAATGCCGGGATGGTCAATATCGAGATCACGGACAAAAATATCAAGTCCTTTGAACGGTATGCCAGAAAATATGGGATCAATTATGCTCTGAAAAAAGACAAGAGCAAAGAGCCGCCGGTTTATCTGGTATTTTTCAAGGGACGTGATCAGGATGCCCTCAATGCTGCTTTCCGTGAGTTTTCCCAGAAACAGATTCAAAAAGCGAATAAACCTTCCATTCATAAGCGTCTTGCAGCTTACCGGGCAATGATGCCAAAGAAGACGAAGGACAAAGTAAAGAACCGACATCAGGAACAGAGCCGATGAAGAAACAAAACGGCAATAATCTGATGCAGAAGTGGAAGAATAAAGCTGGGGTCAGGCTGTCCGCCCTGGATAAAAAGAAACTGGTTCTTACAAATCTTCCCTATGTTCTGACCGCTTTTTATGCGGACCGGGCATCCTGCTTATACAGGAGCAGTCCTGGAGAAGATATAGGGAACAAACTGTTATATGCGATGGAACATGCAGATCGGATCTTTACAGGGATTCTGTTGAGCTTTGACCTGAGAGATCTATTGGTTGGAGTTACTGTCGCAGTTATTTTGAAACTATTGGTTTGGCAGAAACAGTCAGATGCAAAGAAACTTCGGAAGGGAATCGAGTATGGTTCAGCCAGATGGGGAACTGCAGAGGATATCAAGCCTTATATGTCAGATGATCCCTGGATGAATATTCCGTTGACAGCAACAGAAGCATTGACTATGGAAAGTCGACCAAAACAACCGAAATATGCAAGAAATAAAAATATTGTAGTTATTGGCGGTAGTGGTTCCGGTAAGACACGATTTTTCGTGAAACCGTCGGTCATGCAGATGAATTGTTCCATGGTCATTACAGATCCAAAGGGCACTCTCATTGAGGAGTGCGGGAAGATGTTAGCAAAGGGATCGCCTAAGAGAGATAAGAATGGAAATATTATGAAAGATAAATCTGGAAAAGTGGTTCATGAGCCATATGTGATTAAGGTTTTGAATACCATTAACTTTTCAAAATCGCTTCATTACAATCCATTTGCTTATATACGGTCTGAAAAAGATATCTTGAAGCTGGTGACAACAATCATTGTGAATACCAAAGGCGAAGGGGAAAAAGCTTCCGAAGATTTTTGGGTGAAAGCAGAGAAATTGCTGTACACAGCACTGATTGCTTTTATCTGGTATGAAGGGGATGAAGAGGAAAAGAATCTGAATACCCTTCTGGATCTTTTGAACGAAAGCGAAACCCGTGAAGAGGATGAAACTTACCAGAATCCTGTGGATATGATGTTCCAGGAGCTGGAAGAAAGAGATCCGCAGCACTTTGCGGTCAGACAGTATAAAAAATATAAAATGGCGGCTGGTAAAACGGCGAAGTCGATTTTGATATCCTGTGGAGCCAGACTTGCCCCATTTGATATCGCAGAACTTCGTGAGATCATGTCTTACGATGAAATGGAACTGGATAAGATCGGGGATAGGAAAACAGCCTTGTTCTTGATTATGTCCGACACAGATACAACCTTTAACTTTGTGATTGCCATGTTACAGTCACAGCTTTTCAATCTGCTTTGCGATAAGGCAGATGATGAATATGGTGGAAGACTTCCGGTGCATGTGCGTGTCATCGCTGATGAGTTCGCAAACATTGGTCAGATTCCTCAGTTCGATAAGCTGATCGCAACTATCCGAAGCAGGGAAATCTCTGCTTCTATTATTTTGCAGTCCCAGAGTCAGCTAAAGGCAATGTATAAGGATAGTGCAGATACCATTCTGGGCAACTGTGATACTACACTTTTTCTTGGTGGCAAAGAGAAAACTACCTTAAAGGAAATGAGTGAGCTTCTGGGGAAGGAAACCATTGATCTGTATAACACTTCGGAGACGAGGAGTAATCAGAAGTCCTTTGGATTGAATTACCAGAAAACAGGCAAACAGCTGATGACGGAAGATGAGATTGCAGTCATGGATGGAGGAAAATGTATCCTGCAGATCCGTGGTGCCAGACCATTTTTCTCGGATAAATATGATATCACGAAACACAAAAACTATCGGCTTCTTGCAGATGAAAACGAGAAGAACCGGTACAAAGTAGAAAAAGAGTCAAATCCGCAGTACACACCGAAACCCGAAGAAGAGGTGGAGGTAATTCAGGTAGAGCTGTCGGAGTAACCTTGGGAATGAACGAAAAATAATGAGGAAAGGAATAACTGACATTAGGTGCGCCGGCTTTTTAGTCGGTGTTTTTTCATTCCCGTAAACACCTGAAAGAAGTCAGTTTTGGTGACTGTATATGGCATTTTTTAGCAGTGCAATTACAACTTTAAAAACTCTTGTAGTCGCAATCGGCGCAGGTCTTGGCGTGTGGGGTGTCGTAAACCTTCTGGAAGGATATGGAAATGACAATCCCGGCGCTAAGAGCCAGGGCATCAAACAGCTGATGGCTGGTGCCGGAATCATGCTGCTGGGAACTACCCTGATTCCACAGCTGGCAACATTGTTCTCTTAAGAGGAGTGGTAGATGAACACCATCATTGAGAGAATTACGGAAGCGATAAAGGATATCCTGATCGGGCTTATTAAGTCAAGTTTGGATAACATGTTCACGTCTGTCAATGAGCAGGTGGGAAGCATAGCCGGGCAGGTGGGGCAGACACCGCAGGGATGGAATGCAGGGATTTTTAATCTGATTCAGAATATATCCCAAACGGTGATTGTCCCCATTGCGGGACTGATCATCACCTTTGTCCTGTGCTATGAATTGATCACGATGGTAACACAGAAAAACAATTTCCATGAATTTGAGACTTATAACATTTTCCTCTGGATCTTCAAAGCGTATGTAGCCGTTTATCTGGTGACAAATACGTTCAATATCACGATGGCGGTCTTTGATGTTGGCCAGCATGTGGTCAACAATGCCGCCGGGGTGATATCAGGAAACACTGCGGTGGATGCAACAGAAGCAATTTCACGGATTGTGGATGCCCTGGAGGATATGGAGTTAGGGGATTTGTTCCTGCTATCCATGGAAACGATGTTGATCAGTGTTACCATGCACATTCTGTCAATTATCATTACGGTAATCTTGTTCGGAAGAATGATAGAAATTTACCTTTATACTTCCATAGCACCAATTCCGTTTGCCACCATGACCAATAAGGAATGGGGCAATATCGGAAACAACTATTTAAAAGGCTTGTTCGCACTGGCATTTCAGGGATTCTTCATGATGGTCTGTGTGGGAATTTATGCAGTTTTAGTAAATGCAATGACCATATCCAGTGACCTTCATGCAGCAATGTTTTCAGTAGCGGCTTATACCGTGATTCTTGCATTTTCATTATTCAAGACCGGAAGCCTTAGCAAATCAATATTCAATGCCCATTAACGGGCAGGAAAGGAGCGCATACCATGGCGTATGTACCAGTACCAAAAGACCTTACCAAGGTCAAAACAAAAGTAGCGTTAAATCTGACAAAGCGGCAGCTGATTTTCTTTTCACTTGCCGCAGTTGTGGGGATTCCGTTTTATCTGTTCATGAGAAAACCAATCGGTTCCAGTATTGCTGCCATTCTGATGGTAACGATCATGCTTCCATTTTTCTTCATGGCAATGTATGAAAAAGACGGGCTTCCCTTTGAAAAAGTGGTGGCAAATATCATTCGACAGAAGTTTATCTGTCCAGCGGTAAGACCATATAAGACAGAAAATTTTTATCAGGAGATTTCCACCCTTGTAAAAAAGGAGGGTGTGCCGGATGGCAAAAAAGACAAAGCAGGAGGCTCAGCAGGAGCGTCTGTCTCTGGCGGAAAAAAGAAACCGTCAGGAAAGAAGAAACAAAAAAAGCAGAAAAGAAAGAGAACAGGAAAAGCGTAAGAAGAAACAGGAACGGGATCGCAGGAAACAGAAAGGCATTCCTACAACTGCACAGCAGAGCATTCCGTATATTCGGATGCTGCAGGATGGTATCTGCCAGGTGACAAAGACCTTTTTCTCTAAGACGATTCAGTTTTATGACATCAATTATCAGCTGGCTTTAAATGAGGATAAGACCACGATATTTGAGAATTACTGTGATTTCTTAAATTACTTTGATTCTTCCATCAGTGTGCAGCTGTCCTTTATCAATCAGCAGGTGGATGTGGCAGAATTTGAGAAAAGTATTGATATTCCGGATCAGAACGATGACTTCAATGCCATTCGTGAAGAATACCGTACTATGCTGAAAAATCAGCTTTCCAAAGGAAATAATGGTCTGGTAAAGACGAAGTATATCACTTTTGGAATTGAAGCAGAAAGTCTGAAGGTAGCAAGACCAAGGCTTGAAAGAATCGAAACAGATATCTTAAATAACTTTAAGGTTCTGGGAGCACAGGCACATTCTTTGAATGGACTGGAAAGGCTGGAGATTCTGTATCATGTGTTCAACCAGGATCGGATTGAACCATTTAAGTTCCAGTACAAGATGCTTCCGGAAACCGGATTAAAGACCAAAGATTTTATTGCACCGACTTCCTTTAACTTTTCCAAGAATCAGACATTTTTGATGGGAAGAACGATGGGAAGTGTGAGTTACCTTCAGATTCTTGCACCGGAGCTGACAGACCGGATGCTTGCAGATTTTCTGGATGTGGATGACAGCATCAATGTCAACATTCATATCCAGTCCATTGATCAGAGTTCAGCAATCAAGATGATCAAGAGTAAGATTTCTGATCTTGATAAGATGAAGATCGAAGAGCAGAAGCGTGCGGTACGTTCCGGTTATGATATGGACGTGCTTCCATCGGACCTTGTGACTTATGGCGAAGAGGCAAAGAATCTGCTGGAAGATCTGCAGTCCAGAAATGAGAGAATGTTCCTTGTGACAGTTCTGGTAATGAATACCGCAAAGAAGCGTCAGAAGCTGGATAATAATATTTTCCAGGTGCAGGGGATCGCACAGAAATATAACTGTTCCTTAAAACAGCTGGATTATCAGCAGGAAGCAGCACTCATGTCCTGTATTCCGCTTGGAGTCAATCGAATTGAAATTCAGAGAGGGCTTACCACATCTTCAACAGCGATCTTCGTGCCATTTACGACACAGGAACTGTTTCAGGAAGGGGAAGCTCTTTATTATGGATTGAATGCATTATCCAACAACATGATCATGGTTGATCGGAAACGTCTGAAGAACCCAAATGGACTGATTCTTGGTACACCAGGTTCCGGTAAGTCCTTCTCAGCAAAGAGGG
>NZ_JBWLUR010000008.1:0-310000 GCF_056504095.1 Blautia sp. HA9023
TTATGGTCCCTGTGATTCTTTTGTATCGGAGCATTTTACACAGCCACCGAAACAGTACACAGAAGATACCCTGCTTTCTGCGATGGAACGTGCAGGGAATGAAGAGCTGACCGAAGATACAGAAAAGAAAGGACTTGGTACTCCTGCAACAAGGGCAGCAATCATTGAAAAACTGATTCAGTCTGGCTTTGTGAAAAGGGAAAAGAAAAATCTGGTGCCGACAGATGATGGAAATGTGCTGATTACGGTTCTACCGGATGAGATTAAATCTCCGAAGATGACCGCAGAGTGGGAAATGGCATTGAATCATATTGCCCAGAATACAGAGACAGCAGATGAATTCCTAAATGGGATTACAGAGCTGATGCAGGAACTGGTTGCCAGGTATCAGGGGATTTCAGAAGAGAAGAAAAATCAGTTTCAGGGAAAGGCAAAAGGAGAAGTCATTGGCAAATGTCCCCGCTGTGGAGCAGATGTCAGGGAAGGAAAAGTAAATTTTTACTGTTCTGACCGGAAATGTGCTTTTACCTTATGGAAAAATGATAAATTTCTTGCAAGCCAGGGAAAAAAGATGGATAAGGTGGCAGCAAAGAAGTTCCTGTCTAAAGGAAAAATCCATTATAAGGATCTGGTATCAAGAAAAACAGGGAGACAGTATGAAGCAACTGTGGAGATGGTCGATCCCGGAGAGGGAAATGTACAGTTCAATCTTATTTTTCCACAACGATAAGTAGTGTATTGCAGGCAGTCTAAGGACTGTCTGTTTTAATACAAATATATGAAAGAGAGGACCTTAGCATGAAGAAAAAAGGTAATTTTAGAAAAGTAGTATCTGGCTTGCTGGCAGGCATGACAATGCTTAGTACAGTGCTGTCTCCGATGACGGCATATGCAGCGGAGATCCAGCCAGAGGAAAAACCTCCACTTTATGAGGAAGTGAAAGACCTTCTGGATGAAGATGAGGTGGTGACTGCCAAAGATTATGAAATTGAAACAGGCAGTGTATTTGATGTGAAATCAGATTACACGGGACTGGAAATCAAGGATGATAACAAGGTCAAAGTCACATTTGAGGAAGCAAAGAATGACAAGGATGAGGATTTTACGACAGATCATGCGGACACTTACAAAGCGGTCTATTATGTGGAACCGGTAAATCAAGAGCATCCGAAGTACCAGATCAGCCGAAAACTGATTGTGCGTGAGAAAGCAACAGAAGCTCAGACTGAAACTGCAGGGAGTGAAGCAGTGACCGAATCAGAAACCGCTGGCAGTGAACAGCAGACAGAGGAAGCGGAGGATTCAGAAGCAGACTCGGAGATTACCGATATTGACGCTGATGAATTTGATGATTTAGTAGAGCAGGCACAGAATCAGGATACCTATGATGAAGAATCAGGGTTAGAGCTTCATGATGTTTTGGAACAGGCAGGAGACGAAGGTGTGGATCTTGATGCTATGGAAGAGGGAGAGATTGCAACATTTGAAGCAGTTTCAGCTTATTCAGCAAGAAGTACACAGCAGGTAACAATTGAAAAAGGACCACTGTATAGATATGCAGATTATAATCTTGGAACCTATCTGACAGAGCCGTACTATATCAGCTACGGAAACGTCAGAGCAATTGCGTATTGTGTACAGCCAGCTAAGCCAGGACCTGGATCTGGAAATTATACAATTACAAAGATTGGAGACAATCAGGCGTTAGCAAAAGTGTGTTATTACGGCACAGATGCCGCAGGGAGCGAAAGCTTTTTTGCGAATAAACACACGGATTTTTCAGAAGGAAAAAGATTCATCATCATTCACATGGCTGCATCATATGCCAACGGAAGCAGTGATGCATTTTACGGAACCAATGCTACAGGAGAGGCTTTGGCAAAAGAACTCTATAATTATTGTGTGAATAAGCCGGAAATACCAGATGTAGCGATGTCATTTTCAAAGCCGGATGTAAAAGCTTATGTAGATAGAAATGTTCAGAGAACGGAGAACATTAAGTTCAACGCATCTTCCCAGCAGAAAATCACAATGGACTTACCAAAAGGAGTAAAGCTCCATAATGTATCTACTGGAACCGTAAGTGCGGCAGGTGCAAGCGTAACAATTGGAGGAGGAACCACGTTTTATCTCTCAGCTCCTTTGACACAGACAAGAGATGTAAGTGATACTTTTTCTGCAAAAATGAAGGGAAGTATTACAAAAGATTATTCAGCATATAAATTGACTACGAATGCAAGTGTTCAGGATCTGGCATTTGTATTTGGAGAAGGTGTTGCTGATGAAAAATATGTAAGCTTAAAGGTGTCATGGATTGAACAGGCTACGATCGAAATCGTAAAGAAAGACGATACAGCGAATGTCAATCTTGCAGGTGCAGTATTTGGCGTTTACAGCGATGAGGCTTGTACAAAGCTGATCACTCAGATGCCTGCAACAGATAAGAATGGAAAATCCTCTGTTACGATTATCAAGACACAGGATACCGTTTATCTGAAAGAAATCACAGCACCACAGGGATATGTAGTAAATGCAACGGCAACAAATGTAAAACTGGTAGCAAGTAAGACCTCAGCTGTAACCGTGGAAAATAAGGAGCAGCTTGCAGAGCTTACTGTTTATAAAGAAGGTCAGGTGCTTACCGGAGCAGAAGTCAGTGAGAGTGGAACCGTATTCCATTATGAGAACCGCAGACAGAAAAATGCTGTTTACAACGTGTATGCCGGAGCAGATATTGTGACTGCGTATGGTACAAAAGTGTACAGCAAAGGTGATCTGGTGAAAGAAAATCTGACAACAGGTGAGAATGGCTCTGTTACCCTGAAGAATCTCCATCTAGGAACTTATGTGGTAAAAGAAGCAAAAGCACCGGACAACTTCTATAATGGCGGCGAAGAAAAGACAGTGACGCTGACTTATGCCGGACAGAATAAAGAAGTTGTATTTGCGGATGTCACCTTCAACAATGAGCGTCAGAAAGCAGAAGTCACTGTAGTAAAACAGGATAAAGATACAAAGAAACCGCTGGAAGGTGGTATTTTCGCCCTGTATGCGGCAGACGATATCAAAAATGCAGATGGTGTAGTTGTTGTAAAGAAAGGCACCCTGATTGAGAAAGCCACTACCGGTGAGGATGGAAAGGCAAAATTCACAGCAGATCTGCCTATCAATCATTCCTATTCCGTAAAAGAAGACCAGGCACCAGAAGGCTATGTAAGAAATACAGAAGACGTGTATACGTTCAAGTTCTCTTACACCAATGATAAAGAAGCAACCGTATCTTTCGCCCATACCTTCAGCAATGACCGTGTGACAGCAAAAATCAATTTATTCAAAGTTGATAAAGAAACAGGAAAAGCCGTTCCGCAGGGCGATGCAACACTGAAAGGTGCAGTCTACGGATTATATGCCCGTGAAGATATCGTGCATCCGGATGGAGCAACCGGTGTGATTTATAAAGCAGGGGAACAGGTGGCTTCTCTTACAACGGATGAAAAAGGACAGGCTTCTGTAGATGGCTTATATCTTGGCAAATATTACGTCAAGGAGATCACACCACCGACCGGATACCTGGCAGATACAGAAGAACATGATCTTGAATGTAGTTATGAAGGTGATATGACTGCAGAAGTAAAAAGAGAATGCATTTCCAGTGAACAGGTGATCAAGCAGCCGTTCCAGATTATCAAAGCAGCCAACAATGGAAAGACCGATGCAGATCTGTTATCCGGAGCCGGATTTACAGTTTATCTGAAATCTTCCCTTACAAAGAAAGCAGATGGAAGCTATGATTTTGATTCTGCTAAACCAGTAGTGAGTGGAGAAAACGGAGCTACTGAGATTTTTACAGATGAAAAAGGTTATGCCTGCAGTATTCCATTACCATTTGGAAGCTATATTGTCCGTGAAACAACAACACCACACAATTACAAGCCAGTCGATGATTTTGAAGTGAATATCACAGAGAACCATCCGAATGAGCCACAGATCTGGCGTGTGCTTCTGGACAAAGAGTTCAAGGCAAAATTGAAAATTGTGAAAAAAGACGATGAAACAAAGAAATCCGTCCTGATTGCAGGAACAGAATTTAAGGTATATGACCTGGATAACAAAAAATATGTGGAGCAGGTAACTACTTATCCTGTGACAACCACACACAAGTCCTATTTTACAGACAGTCAGGGTTATCTGATCATGCCAAAGAACCTGAAAATCGGACATTACCGGATTGAGGAAGTCAACGCACCGGAAGGGTACACAATCAACAAGAATTATATGGAGATTGCTGTTGATGCAAACACTGCTTATCAGATGGATTCAGAAAGCGGCGATGCCATTATCACAGTTGATTACGAGAATCATCCGGTAAAAGGAAAGCTGACGATCTATAAAAAAGGTGAGATGCTGAGTGGATTCAAAAAGGATTTTGTTTATGAAGAAAAATATCTGAAAGGTGCAGAGTTTAACGTCTATGCAGCGGAAAATATCTACACACCGGATTATCAGAAAGATGAAAATGGAAACAGACAGCTGATTTATGCAAAAGATGCTCTGGTAACAACGGTAACGACCGGGGAAGACGGAAAAGCAGTTGCAGATAACCTGCCGCTTGGTTCTTACTATGTGGTAGAAAAAACAGCACCGGAAGGATTTGTTCTGAACCATGACAGATCGGATGTAGCATTTGTCTATGCAGATCAGGATACACCTGTGATCGAACAGGAAGTGACTGTTGGTGATGACAGACAGAAAGTTGCAATCCAGGTAGAAAAACAGGATGCAGAAAACGGAGCAACGGTAGAAGGTGCAGTCTTTGGCATTTATAACAAAGATGATATCAAAGCAGAAGGCAAAGTCATTGTCAACGCTGATACCCTGTTACAGGAAATGACTTCTGATAAAGATGGAATTGCTTCCTGTACGCTGGATCTGCCACTCGGACAGTATTATGTAAAAGAGTTAAAGGCACCGGCAGGATTCGTTTCTTCCGATGAAGTTCTGAATCTGGATGCTTCTTATCAGGGACAGGACGTGAAGACAGTAAAACTGAAAACAGTGAAGAAGAATCAGCCGACAACGGTTGAAATTACAAAATCAGATGTGACAACAGGTGTGGAACTGGATGGAGCAAAACTCACCGTTCTTGATAGAGAGGGGAATGTCGTAGATCAGTGGACTTCTGTAAAAGACCAGCCACATGTGATTAAACGACTGACCGTTGGGGAGGAATATACCCTTCGTGAAGAAATCGCACCGTATGGATATCTGAAAGCAACGGATGTGAAGTTCACACTGGAAGATACCGCAGAGATTCAGAAGGTAGAGATGAAAGATGAAGTGCCGACAGGACTTTTAATCATCAACAAAAATGGAGAATTTTTGGATAAAGTGACACTTCTGGACAATGTAAAAGGCACTGTGGAGCATCTCTTCGAATATGTAACCGGAAGCCTTACAGATGTGACTTTCGATGTATTTGCTGCGGAAGATATCAAAGCGGCAGATGGTGTCAGCAAAGATTATTACAAAGCAGATGAAAAAGTAGGAACTATTACTACAGATTCCAATGGTATTGCACAGATGGATAATCTCCCGGCAGGCAAATACTATGTGAAAGAAGTTAAAACTGCCCATGGCTATGTATTGGATGGAGAACCGAGATATGTTGATCTTTCCTACCGTGATCAGGACACACCGGTAATCACTTATGATGAAAAATGGCAGAATACCCGTCAGAAAGTAAAGGTTACTGTTCTGAAGAAAGAAAAAGATACAGACCGTGTTCTTGCAGGCGGCGTCTTCGGCCTTTATACCAGTGAAGATATCAAAAATGTAAACGGAGATGTGTTGCTTGAGAAAGATTCCCTCATCGAGCAGAAAGCAACCGATGAGAAAGGACAGATCACTTTTGCGGCAGATCTTCCAGTAGATGGAAAATATTATGTAAAAGAGAACAGTGCACCGGACGGATTTGTGACAACGGAAGAAGTGCAGGAGTTTACCTTTGAATATGCCGGAGAAGATCAGGCAGAAGTAAGCTATGATTTTACGTTTGAAAATCAGCCGACCACAGTGGAACTGACAAAAACAGACCTGACCACAGGCAAAGAACTTCCAGGTGCACACCTGAAAGTGACGGATGCAGATGGAAATGTTGTGGATGAATGGACTTTTACAGAAGAATCTCATGTGATCAAAGAACTTGTTGTAGGTAATGAGTATACCATGACGGAAACAAAACCGGCAGACGGATATGTTACTGCAGAGAGCATTACCTTTACGGTTGAGAATACAGCTGAGATTCAGAAGCATGAGATGAAAGATGATGTGACCAAGGTTCAGATCAGCAAGACAGATATCACAGGAGATACAGAGATTCCTGGTGCAAAACTAACGATTCTTGATAAGGACGATCAGGTAGTAGAGAGCTGGACTTCCACAGAGGAGGCACACTATATTGAAAAACTGCCAATTGGTAGATACACCTTACGAGAGGAACAGGCACCAAAAGGATATCTTCTGACATCGGATGTGACATTTGAGGTGAAGGATACTGGAGAAATCCAGAAAGTGGTTATGAAAGATGATACTGCCAAGGGAAAAGTCATTCTCAATAAGACAGATAAATCATCTGGGGAACCGCTGAAAGGAGTAGAATTTGAATTCCGTGACAGCAAAGGAAAGGTCCTGGAAACCTTAAAAACAGATGCTGCCGGTCATGCCGAGAGTAAGCTGTATGAGATTGCCGCATTCAAGAACGGCAAATATGATACAGCAATCAAGTATTATCTGGTGGAGACAAAAACACTGGATGGATACACACTGGATCAGACTAAGCATGAAGTGACATTTGCCTACGCAGACGACAGTACGCCGGTTGTAGAAGTTACTTTCAATCTGACAAATGAGAAACCGGAAGTTCCGGAAACACCAAGCACACCAGATGTGCCGCAGTCCCATGAAGAGACGAAGGTATCAGATGCACCGAAGACAGGAGATAACACAAATATCTGGCTGCCGATTCTGCTTCTGCTTATCTCTACCGGAGGCATGGCAGGACTTTATATCAGCAGAAAGAAAATCAGAAAACAGTAATCCTCAGTAAAGGGGGCCCTGAATCAGGGCTCCCTTTAAAATACAAAAATTCACAGAAAGGGACAGAAAAATATGATGAAAACAATGGAAAAGAGACAGGAAGCAAGAAAGAACCAGGAGAGAACTTTAAAAAGAATGATGGCTTATCAGAAAAAAGCCGAGCAGATGGTCAGCAGGAAAAGAATGAACCATCACATGATCAGAAAGGGGTAAAAGCGTATGATGAACAGAAAAGAATTTTATGAATATGTCAAAGATAATGTAAAAGACTATTTGCCGGATTCATATCAGAATGGAGAAATCCGTATTGAAGAAGTTGCAAAAAATAATGGATTAAGGTTGACTGGCATTTCAATTCCACAGGGTGATCAAAGAGCTGTGCCGATGGTATATCTGGATTCTCTTTATATGGAATATGTCAATGGAAAAAATCTGGATTCCTGTGTGGGTGATGTGGCAGATATGCGTATTGAAGTGCAGGACAAAGCGGCATTTATCAATATGGGTCTTCCGGATATTTTGGATTATGAAAAAATGAAGGACAAATTACAGGTGAGAATCTGTGACCGGGAATGGAATGAAGAACGCCTGGCTGATAAAGTTGTTACCGAACATGGAGATTTTGCAGCATATTACGCAGTGAATGTGGAAGAAAACGAGGGAGGAATTGGTAGTATTCCGGTTACTGTCAATCTTATGAATGAATGGGGTGTGACAGCAGAACAAATCCAGGCAGATGCAGTGGCGGCAGACAGAAATCGTGGTGTTGTTTTGATGGACATGAATGAAATGATAAAATCCATGATTTTTGGTGAAGAAGCAGAAAATCTTTTGAATGAAAAACTGAATGTTGAAGCAATGGAAAATCCAATGTTCTGTCTTTCAAATGCACAAAAAATGAATGGTGCATCACTGTTACTGCAGGAAGATATTCGTAAGCAGATCGGTGAATGCCTGGGAAGTGATTATTTTGTTCTTCCCTCTTCAATTCATGAGGTGCTGATTCTTCCTGATAACGGAATGTTTGAAGTACCGGAATTAAATGCCATGGTACAGGAAGTCAATGAGACGCAGGTAGAGAGGCAGGAACAGCTTTCGGATAAGGTTCAGTTCTGTGATGGAAAGACAGCAGTTATGGAAAATGCCGAACGCAGGGAAGCACGTCTGGAGAAAGAAAAAGCAGCAGAAAAAGCAACTGGGAGAACAGAAGCAAAAGGTGGAATCCATGGAAAACTGGAGAAAGCCAAGGCGGAGATCAAAGCAAAAGGGACAGATACAATCCCAAAGAATAGGGCGAAAGACCTTGCCTCAGTATTATAACGAGAAATAACGATGATTTTGAGGGGACTGTGTGAGCAGTCCCTAATTTTATGAAGATGGAGGAGAAAAGAATATGGACTGGTGTTTATATGGTGATGATAAAAGAAAGGAAATGGATAGAGATTTAAAACCGGAATATCTTTTGGATGACTTACGGAGATATCAGGATGTATTTGGTGAAGAATTTGGTGTAAAAGAGCTTCTTATGCTGGAGGATATCCGGGTAAAGGCTATGATTGCCGGAGCACTTGCAGATATGCCGGAATTTCTTATTGATCAGATTGGAAAAGCAAGTAACAGTAGTAATTTTCCTTCTATGACAAGGGCAATGGAACGGATTGCCGATGTTGTAGAAGAAAAGTGGGAAGAAGAAAGGGAGTAACAGATGGCAAATAAATTATATGCAATGGAACTTCTGACGGAGGAAGTGGCAAAGGATGTTGCTGCCAATCCGCAGGAATGGATGCGGTTTCTAAATACTGCATCCAGGCTGTACCGGTACACTTTTCCGGAACAGCTCTTGATCTATGCACAGCGTCCGGGAGCAACAGCCGTGACATCCATGGAAATCTGGAACCAGAAGATGTACCGATGGATTAAAAAGGGTTCTAAAGGAATTGCCCTGATAGATAACACATCCGGACCAAAAACGAAACTCCGATATGTTTTTGATGTGCAGGATACTTATAAGGTAAAAAATCTGGGCAGAGATCCGCAGTTATGGAATCTTAATCCAGAAGGAGAACAACTGGTGGCAGATTATCTGCAGGAGCGGCTGGCACTGGAAGCAACAGAGGGAGGATTAGCAGAGGTTCTTCACCAGGCGGCAGAAGAAAGTGTGCAGGCCTGGTTGCCGGATGCTTTCGACGAACTGCAAATGGATGTAGCCGGCACTTTTCTGGAAGATCTGGATGAACAGAATCAGAAAGTGGAGTTCCGGGAACTGATGACAAACAGTGTCTGGTATGTGTTACTGAACCGATGCGGACTGGATGTGCAGGAATATCTTGATGCAGAGGATTTTCGTCATATTACAGATTTTAACCAGTTAAAGGTTATTGGACACCTTGGAAGTTCTGTGAATGAGATCAGCAGACCGGTATTGATGCAGATTGGACGATATGTGTTGAATGACTTGGAAAAAGATCTGAAAACGGTTGCAAAAGAAAAAGAAGTAGCTTATAATGAATTTAACACGTTAATTCGTGAAAGTAAAACAAGGAACACAGAAGATAGAGGAGAAAATAAGGAGGAAACAGAGCATGAGAGAGATCACTTACAGCCAGAATGGAGAGTACCAGATTCCGGATATCAGTCTGGAGGAGACGAGAGGAACGATCGGGAAGTACGGATTGATGAGGAAAGAGTATCTGAGAAACCACAAAGTAGCCAGATTCAACATTCTGACCTTACAGAACCGTCTGGACAGTCATCTGATGGAAATCGACAGCCAGGCAAGGCAGAGAGTAGACAACCTGATGTCAGAACTTCTGGAGAAAAACCCGGCACCGGACAAAATGGCAGACGGGATGGCATGGACCAGACACATGAACCAGATCAAAGCACAGGCAGAGGAACTGGTAATTCAGGAGATTATTTACAATTAAGTCTGTTCCCGACAGAAGAGGAACAGTTAGGAGAAATAAGGAAAGCGGCAGCTGCATTAGAACAGCCAGCCGCTTTTCTTATTTCTGATGAAGTAGTAGATGATATTCTCCGCACGGGAAGTGGACAGAAAAATACACTGTTTCATATTACGGCAAGACTGATTGAAGGTCTGGATAATGAAGAAATGCAGAACTTCCTGAAGGAGGAATATGAAACAGGTGGAAAAGGATTTACCATAGATGGACAGAAAATCAGTATCTGGTATGACAATGATGGTATCCGTATCCGACGGGGAGATTCCGCCAGAAGAAACTTTGATCGCATGGTTACGTGGGAAGAAGCGGCGGACAGAATCCGGGATATGTATGAGGATAGAAGTTACGTGGATAATCTGATTTCCAATAACGCCATTGAACAGGAGCAGGAAGAAATGACCAATCTTCTTGCACTCCATTTTCGGGATACCAGCAGAAACCGGGAGGAGCAGCAATCATATTCGGATTGGCAGGATGTCGTGCGGGAAGCTTGGACAGATTCAGCGGAAGCAGATGCAATTGCCCATCGCTTTGAATGGCTGCAGAAAGATATGGATGAGAATCCAGAAGATTATCGCAGGTGGGAGATTCAGCATAATCCGGAATATTTCCAGCGTTTTCAGGATCTCCAGAGGGAGCGTTCCTGGGTAGACCAGAAATTTACGGTCGAACGTCCGGCCCTTTCCTTTATCACACAGGATGAGATAGATGCAGTCCTTAGAAGAGGCGGGATCACTGCCGGAGGACGGAATCGGATCTATGAGTATTTCATGGAACATCACGATATAAAGGATGCAGCTGAGTTTCTGAAAAATGAGTATGGTACAGGTGGAGCAGCACCTGGGATACCGGGAGCGTATGAATCCGATGCTTCCCATGATGCGAAAGGATTAAAACTTGCGAAAGGGAAGATTGGCAGTCCAGATGTAGAAGTTCTATTAAAGTGGAATAAGGTTGCAGAACGTGTCCGTCAGCTGATTCGCACCGATGATTTCTTATCACCGGAAGAACTGGAAAAGTATGAAGAACGGCAGGAAGCACAGAGACAGGCGGATCTGGAAGGAGCTCAGCAGGCTTTGGAAGTGGAGCAGGAAGGCTCTGATCAGCAGGAAATACGAGAGGAAAATCAGGAACCGTCGGAAGTTGAGACACAACCGGAAGCAGTAGAAGATGCAGAAAAAAAGGAAGATATAACACCAGAACAGTCTGATATTCCAGCAACAAACTTCCATATCACAGATGATGAACTGGGACAGGGAACACCAAAGGAAAAGTTCCGTGCTAATATCATGGCAATCCAGCTTTTAAAGAAATGCGAGGAAGAAAACCGCAATGCCACACCAGACGAACAGGAGATTTTATCCCGATATGTAGGCTGGGGAGGTCTTGCTGATGCTTTCGATGAAACAAAATCCGCATGGGAGACGGAATATCTGGAATTAAAGACAGTCCTTACACCGGAAGAATATGCAGCAGCCAGAGCTTCTACCTTAAATGCCCATTACACACAGCCAATCGTGATTGAAAGTATGTATCAGGCGTTGGAAAATCTGGGATTTACAAAAGGAAATATCCTGGAGCCATCCATGGGTGTTGGTAACTTCTTTGGAATGCTTCCTGAGAAGCTGAACCAGTCAAAACTCTATGGTGTGGAACTGGACAGTATCAGCGGTAGAATTGCAAAACTGCTTTACCCAGATGCCAATATCCAGATTAAAGGTTTTGAGAAGACAGATTATCCGAATGATTTCTTCGATGTGGCAATCGGAAATGTGCCATTTGGAGCTTATAAAGTGAATGACAGGCAATATGACCGCTATAATTTTATGATTCACGATTATTTTCTGGCAAAGACAATCGACCAGTTGCGTCCGGGTGGTGTGGCAGCTTTGATCACAACAAAAGGAACCATGGATAAAGCATCACCGGAAGTCCGAAAGTATCTGGCAGAACGTGCCGATCTCCTTGGAGCCATCCGCCTGCCGAACACAGCATTCAAAGCAAATGCAGGAACGGAAGTCAGTGCAGATATTTTATTCTTCCAGAAGCGTGACAGCATGACAAAAGAGATGCCGGAGTGGGTGAATCTTGGAAGTGATGCCAATGGAATTACGGTCAATCAGTATTTTGCAGACCATCCGGAAATGATTCTGGGTGAGATGAAAGAGGTATCCGGTCCGTATGGTATGGAAACAACCTGTATGCCGATAGAAGGTGCTGATCTTGAAGTCCAGCTTGCAGAAGCTGTCAGGAATATTCATGGAAATATGGCACCTGCAGTTGATGTGGATGCAGAACTGGATGATGTACCAGAGAGTATCCCGGCAGATCCGAATGTTCGTAATTACAGTTATGCGGTTGTAGATGATCAGGTATATTACCGTGTTAACTCTCTGATGAATCAGGTAAAGATGCCTGCCGCTACTGCAGAACGTGTAAAAGGTATGGTGGAGATCCGAGACACGGTGCGTGAACTGATTGCCATGCAGATGGAAGAATCCGTAACAGATGAAGAAATTCACAAACAGCAGGAGAAATTGAATCAAGTATATGATGCTTACACAGCAAAGTATGGAGTCATCGGAAGTAATGCAAACAAGCGGGCGTTTTCTGATGACGCTTCTTATTGTCTGTTGTGTTCTCTGGAAGACCTGAACGAAGATGGAACATTGAAGCGAAAAGCAGACATGTTTACGAAACGAACCATCAAAAAGGCAGTGGCGGTAACCAGTGTGGAAACTGCGACAGAAGCCTTAGCATTATCATTGAATGAAAGAGCAAAGGTGGATCTGTCCTATATGGCACAGCTGACAGGAAAGACAGAAGAAAAAATCACGGAGGAACTGGTTGGAGTTATATTTAAGAACCCACTGACAGACCAGTGGGAGAGTGGAGATGAGTATTTATCTGGAAATGTCAGGGAGAAGTTAAACACAGCAAGAACCTTTGCAGAGAATCACCCGGAATTAACACCGAATGTCCGTGCATTGGAAGCAGTTCAGCCAAGAGAACTGGAAGCATCTGAAATCGAAGTAAGGATTGGGGCAACCTGGATTGAACCATCGGATTATCAGGACTTTATGAGGGAACTGCTTCATACTCCGTGGTATCTTGCGCAGAAGGAGATACAGGTAAAATATTCTGAGGTGAATGGTGAGTGGCGGATTACCGGGAAAAATGCAGACAGTCCAAGAAATGCGTTTGCCTATGCAACGTATGGAACCGAGAGGGCAAATGCTTACCGGATTCTGGAAGATACACTGAATCTGAAAGATGTTCGTATCTATGATAAGAGTGTCAATGAAAATGGGGATGAGATTCGTGTCCTCAATAAAAAAGAAACTATGCTGGCATCACAGAAACAGGATGCCATGAAAGCAGCATTTAAGGATTGGATTTTCAAAGATCAACAGAGACGTGAAAGACTGGTAAGAGTTTATAATGAACGGTTTAACAGTATCCGTCCCCGTGAATACGATGGCAGTCATCTGACTTTCCCAGGAATGAACCCGGAAATTGAACTTCGCCCACATCAGAAAAATGCTGTCGCACATCAGCTTTACGGGGATAATGTGCTTCTGGCTCATGTAGTAGGAGCTGGGAAGACCTACGAGATGGTAGCGGCTGCAATGGAGAGCAAACGTCTGGGATTATCACAAAAGAATCTATTTGTCGTGCCGAACCATCTGACAGAGCAGTGGGGAGCCGAGTTCCTGCAGTTATATCCGGGAGCCAATATCCTGGTGGCAACCAAGAAAGATTTTGAACCGGCGAACCGGAAAAAGTTCTGTGCCAGAATCGCTATGGGAAACTATGATGCGATTATCATCGGTCATTCCCAGTTTGAGCGTATCCCAATCTCTGATGAGAGGCAGGAAGCCATGCTGCGGAAGCAGATTGACGATCTGGAAATCGCAATCCAGAGTGCAAGATATGAGCAGGATGGCGGCCGCTATACGGTAAAGCAGATTGAAAAGACCAGAAAAACGCTGATGACAAGACTGGAGAAGCTGAATCAGAAAGAGAAAAAGGATAATGTAGTTACCTTTGAAGAACTGGGAGTGGATCATCTGTATGTAGACGAGGCACACAGTTATAAAAATGCGTTCCTTTATACAAAAATGAGAAATGTAGCCGGAATTGCCCAGAACGAAGCACAGAAATCAGCAGATATGTTTAATAAATGTCAGTATCTGGATGAGATTACCGGTGGAAAAGGCATTACCTTTGCAACGGGCACACCGATCAGCAACAGCATGACGGAACTTTATGTCATGCAGAGATATCTGCAGAACAGCAAATTACAGAATATGGGCTTGGGATTATTTGATTCCTGGGCATCCACGTTTGGAGAGGTTGTGACCAGCATTGAACTTGCACCGGAAGGAACCGGATACCGAGCAAAATCCAGATTCGCCAGATTCTATAATATCCCGGAACTGATGAATATGTTCAAGGAGATTGCAGATATCAAGACTTCGGATCAGTTGAATCTTCCAGTACCGGAAGCGGAATACGAAACTGTAGTATTGAAACCAACAGAACAGCAGAAAGAAATCGTAGCAAGCCTAGGAGAGCGTGCGGAAGTGGTAAGAAACGGTGGCGTAGATGCTAGTGTAGACAATATGCTGAAAATTACCAATGACGGAAGAAAACTGGCACTGGATCAGCGATTGGTCAATGAACTATTGCCAGACGATCCGGGCAGTAAAGTGTCGGTCTGTGCAGAAAAAAGCTATGAAATCTGGAAAGATACAGTTGTACAGAAATCGGCGCAGATCATTTTTTGTGACTTGAGCACACCGAAAGGCGATGGCAGTTTCAATGTTTACGATGACTTGAAACAGAAGCTGATGGCGAAAGGTGTACCGGAAAAAGAAATTGCATTCATTCATGATGCAAATACCGAAGCAAAGAAGACGGAGCTGTTTGGAAAAGTAAAATCTGGGCAGGTTCGTTTTTTGATTGGTTCAACAGCAAAGATGGGTGCCGGTACCAACGTGCAGGATCGTCTGATTGCTCTGCATCATCTGGATATTGGCTGGAAACCGTCTGATCTGGAGCAGAGGGAAGGACGTATCATCCGGCAGGGAAATCACAATAAAAAGGTTCATATCTTTCGGTATGTGACAGAATCCACCTTCGACAGCTACATGTGGCAGTTGATCGAAAATAAACAGAAGTTCATCTCCCAGATTATGACGAGCAAAGCACCGGTCAGAAGCTGCGAAGATGTGGACGAAGCGGCACTGTCCTATGCAGAGGTTAAGGCACTGGCAACTGGAAATCCGGCAGTAAAAGAAAAGATGGCACTGGACGTGGATGTGGCAAAACTGAAACTTTTAAAAGCCAATCACATGAATAACCAGTACCGTCTGGAAGATGATATTGCAAGAAATTTTCCACAGCAGATTGCAAAATTGACCGAGACTATTGATAGCTACAAAGCGGATATTGCCCATTATCAGGAGCATAAAATCACAGATCCAGAACAGTTTTCCATGGAGATCAGCGGCAAAGTATTTACAGAAAAGAAAGAAGCAGGAGCGGCACTACTGGCAGTCTGCAAGGACATGAAAGCAGTCGATGCAGCAATGGATATCGGAAACTATCAGGGATTCAACATGAGAATCCAGTTCGACAGCTGGAGTAAGGAGTTTATTCTGTCTGTGAAGCATGAATCGGTATCGAAAGTTCATCTGGGAGCAGATGCCCTGGGAAATATCACCCGTATCAATAATCTTCTGGAAAGCTATCCGGAGAAACTGGCAGAAGCGGAGCAACGATTGGAAACGGTACAGGAGCAGCTTACAAATGCCAAAGAGGAAGTTGGAAAGCCATTCACAAAAGAAGAGGAACTGAACCAGAAACTGGAGCGACTGTCAGAACTAAATGCCCTTCTTAATATGGATGAACGGGAAGACACAGAAGCAGAGCAGTCAGAATCGAAAGAGAAAGAAGAACGACCGGCACGTGGTTCTATCCATGAGAAATTGCAGATTTATAAAGAAAAAAGCCAGCGGGAAAGCGAGAATGGCAGGGAAGATAGAAAAAGGGACTTCGGTCTGGAATAAGAAAACAGGAAAGATGGCATAATTTGGTAGAAAGAATGTTCTGCCGGTTATGCCACTTTTGGGAATACAGGAGGAACTTATATGGCGAGAAACATGATAACAGGAATAGAAACGCAGAAAATGCAGGAATATACACAGGAACAAATAGACCGTGCAGAACACATGGGAATAGCAATTCCAGCGGACGTAAAAGAACAGATTTTTGAATATGCAAATCTGGTTGGCGAAGAAGAGAAAGTAAGGACGCTGGTAAGAAATCTGGCAGATGCAGTCAATCGGTCAGATGAAGATAGAGTAGAGGAACTTCTGGATGATGCCCAAATGGATATTCAGGACTTACCAGATCCAACCATAGGCAAGCTGGAACTTCGGGATTATGGATATACAGCAGAGGATATGGTGCCGCTTAGAAAAGCAGCAGCCCTGGATTATCACAGAATGGGTTCTAAAATCTATTGCCTGGGTAGTGATGGCAGCAAGGGAGAGTATGCAAGTAAAGAAATGATACAGGCACATGAAGGGCTGTTTAGCATGGAATCACAGATGTGGGAACGGATAAGGGATCAGGATCTGGATTATGCAGATGAAGATTTTGGAGCATTTCAGGAGCCGATGAATGTGATTGGACAGGAAGAAGCTCTGAAATTATATGATGCCGGAGCAGATATCTATCTGATTACCAATTTTTCATCACCAATCTATGTTACAGAGCGAATGGAGATTGAACGAGGTCCGGAGCATTATCAGATGTCTACAGAAGAACTGGAACGATTCCGCAATTTGGAATGGGAGATGCAGAAATATCCGCAGATTCAGTCTTTGAAAGAGGCAAATCTGCTATTAGGGACAAGACGAACATTCGGTATTTATCAAATAAGAGATGGTTTGCCAGGTGAAAACTATGCGTTTATGAATATGAGCTTCATTGAAAGTCACGGGATGCAGATTAAAAAAGAAGACTATGAACTGGTCTATGTGGGAGAATTATTTGGAAATATGTCGCTAGATGATATATTTGAACGATTCAACATCGACAGACCAGAAGACTTTCGAGGACATTCCCTGTCTGTCAGTGATATCGTAGTTCTGAATGAGGGGGGAAAGGTAACCGCTCATTTTGTAGACAGTATCAGTTTTGAACAGCTAGATTCTTTCCTGAATCTGGAAGAACAGGTTCTTAGTGAACTGGCATATGAGGTAGGAGAACGTTACTTTGCTATTCAGAGAACAGAAGGAGGATATGATTATTCCTTTTACGATGAAGATTTCCGCCTGATGGATGGTGGCGTCTATGAAAATGGTGAAATTTCTATTGAAGAAGCGGCAGAGGAACTTTTGGAAGACGAAGGATGGACTGGAGAACGCATCCGTGGGGATTATGATCAGTTGATGGAAAAGGTAGAAGAAATGGATGAGGTTGTAATGGCAGAGATTCAGAAAAGCCAGGGCGAATATAAGCCATTGGCAAAGGTAGAAGAACTGGAAGAGGCAAATTATAACATGATTGATAATGTCCTCAATAATATGCCACCGAAGAAAGAACCGTATCTGGAATACTTTGCCGCAGAATGTGATGAGTTCCATGATATGGGAGCTTATGAAAAAAGTACCGATGTTAATCAGATTGCTGCGGTTTATGAAAAATATAGGGAGAATCCTGAGAATGCCTATCGAGTATGCAGTATGGGGATTATCTATCGTGATCCGGAAGACAGTTACTATGATGATGCTGAATTTGCAATCGTAAAAGGAAATACAGTACTTGGAAATCTGATGGACGATGTTCGATTTTATGGAGAACTTGCACTGATACGGGAAGGGATTGAGAAAATTCATGATGCATTGCCGGACTATAAGTATGTACCAATGCGGGATGTTCGGGAAGCAATGTATCCAGAGAAGATGACCACAGAACAGTTGGCAGAGGCATTGGATGAGATTGCAGAAGCTTTTGATCCGTATGAGTATCGAGATAATGTGGAGACGGGAGAAAATACGGTACAAGAGGTGATGTTGGATTTGCAGAGTGGCAATACACATTCTTATATTTCTTATCTGAAGGATATTGTAGACGAAGAATGTGACCAGTCTGTGCGTGCAGGTGTATTGATTGAAAGACTGAAAGTCTATGAGCCGGAGTTTCCAAAGAATCTGGAACCAATGGTGTATGTAAACTATTGTGAAGAAAGTGCTCTCATGAATCCAAGATGTCAGAAGTTATCCGAGCTGGATGCAAAAACAGCAGAAATGGATAAAGAATGGTATGCAAAACGTGATTCGAAGACAGAGGAACCTACAAAAATCACAAAGATATATGTGACTGTATATTATGCGGAAAAAGGTGAACAGATGCTGCATCATTTCAAGAAGTCAATAGATATTGGAAATGGACATGGCGGTATTGTGAGTCAGTTGAAGTATGATAATGAAATGAAGCTTACAGATGAGTATTGGATCAATTACCAGAAAGGTAAAGGAAGTGAAGAGTTCCAAAAATATATGGAAGATCTGACAGACATGCAGAATCATGTGCTTCCGTATCTGCAGAGCTTTTGCAATCTGGAAGAAAAAGGTGTGAAAGAGAGACGAGAACAGCAGATAACGGAAAGAAATGAAGGAAGAGCAGATGAGCGGGGAACAAGTACCGAAGCGAATGCAGTGGTCAAGGATGCAGGAAAAGCAGATAGGAAACAGGTACAACAGAAGCAGGCGGTAGTTGGAAAAGATAAGAAATTATCCATTCATGAACGGCTTGAGATTAATAAGAGGATTATTCAAGAAAAGCAGGGAAAAGATAAGCCGGAGAGAGGGGCTGATCGGGGTGTGAGATAAGTATAATATTATAATTCTAATGAAGGATGTAGGGAGTCAATCCCTGCATCCTTTTTTAATGCGTAAATATGGATTGAACGTTATAATGAAAGCAGATTGGAGATGTTTTTCTTCTAACCACATCAATTAGGAAAAGAGTATCTGTAGCAGATAAATTCAAAAGGTTTGTGAATAAATTAAAAAAGATATTCAATATTTGAAAAAAGATATGTGATATTTGTAAATGCGAATTGTACAAGGAGTTTTTTGTGTGATAAAATAATTTTGATATTGATTGCACATTAAACGGAGGAAAAGAGGATGGCAATTAGTTATAATGGATTATGGAAACAGTTAATTGACCACGGAATGAAAAAAGGAGATTTGTGTGCCAAGACTGGTCTTAGCTCCAGTACAATAGCAAAGATGACAAACTGCGAGTCGGTGAAACTATCTGTTTTGGAAAAAATCTGCAAAGAGTTGGATTGTAACTTTGGAGATTTGATTGACTATGTACCAGATAACAAAGAAAAGTAAATTACCTTATGGAGGAAAATGTAAATGGCTACGAGAAGTGCAAAAATAGATCAGAAAGCAGACCTAATATGGGCAATAGCAGATAAGCTTACCGGTGTATATAAACCACATGAATATGGAGATGTTATATTACCACTTACAGTAATCAGACGTTTTGACTGTATTCTCTCAGATACGAAGGATGCGGTATTACAGAAATACGATGAAGTAAAGAATCTTCCAATGAAAGATATTTTACTTCGTAAGGCTTCAAAAAAGGATTTTTACAATACAAGTAAATATACATTTGAAAGACTTATGGATGATCCTGACCACATTGAGGAGAATTTTAGAGAGTATCTGAATAAATTTTCAGCAAATGTGCGGGATATTCTGGAAAAATTTAAGTTTGATGGACACATCACAACGATGGCAAATAAGGGGATTCTGTATATTGTTTTAAAGGAATATACAACAGACAGAGGAAATCTTCATCCGAATGAAATCTCTAACCTTGAAATGGGATATATTTTTGAAGAAATTATAAGAAGATTCTCTGAGTCTCATAATGAAGATGCAGGACAGCATTACACTCCAAGAGAAGTTATCCAACTTATGGTTAATATTCTCTTCTATGATGATAATGACATCCTTTCTGGCAATAATGTGGCAAAGACGATTTATGATCCTGCCTGTGGAACCGGAGGTATGCTTTCTGTAGCAGAGGAATATTTACATAGTCTGAATGCATCTACAGAGCTTGTATCGTTCGGTCAGGAAATCAATGACCAGACATTTGCAATCTGTAAGGCTGATATGCTGATTAAGGGTAACAATGCTGATTACATTAAGGATGGCAACACATTATCGGATGACCAGTTTGCAGGCAGTACATTTGACTATATCCTTTCAAATCCTCCGTTTGGACGTGAGTGGAAGAATGAAAAGGCAAAAGTAGAGGAAGAGGCAAAGCTTGGCTTCGGAGGAAGATTTGGAGCAGGACTTCCGGCTGCAAGTGACGGACAGATGCTTTTTCTTATGACAGCAATATCAAAAATGAAAGATATTGATAAGGGTGGAAGCAGAATAGCAATCATTCATAATGGTTCACCACTCTTTACAGGAGATGCAGGAAGTGGACCTTCTGAAATCAGAAGATATATTCTCGAAAATGATTTGCTTGAGGCAATCATTGCTTTACCGAATGATATTTTCTACAACACAGGAATTGCAACCTATATCTGGGTATTGTCAAATAAAAAGGCAGGTACAGTCAGAGAAGGAAAAGTGCAGCTGATCAATGCCAATGAGATGTTCGTGAAGAGAAGAAAGGCATTAGGAAATAAGCGAAATGATATCTCTAAGGAAGATATTGCAGAGATTACAAAGATATATGGTGATTTTAAAGAGAGTGAAATCAGCCAGATTTATGATGACGAGGATTTTGGTTATACCAAGATTACAGTAGAAAGACCGCTTCGTGATGAAGAAGGCAATCTGGTATTGAAAAAGGGAAAGAAACAGCCGGATACCAGTCTTCGTGATACAGAAAATGTTCCGTTAAAAGAGGATATCAAAGAGTACTTTGAAAGAGAAGTACTTCCATTTGCACCGGATGCATGGGTAGATGAGAAAAAGTCAAAGGTGGGATATGAGATTCCGTTTACGAGATATTTCTATAAGTATGAAGCTCCAAGACCATCAGCAGAAATTATGGCAGAGATTATGGATTTAGAGACAGAACTATCTGGAAGTCTTGAGGAGGTATTTGACCTATGAGAGAGATGAAGGATAGTGGAGTGGAATGGATTGGGAAGATACCAAAAGATTGGGAGATTGTTCCCTTAACAAAGCAATTAGATTCAATTGTCGATTATAGGGGAAAAACACCAGAAAAAACAGAAGAAGGAACTTTTTTAGTAACTGCAAAGAATATAAAAGATGGGAAAATATGCTATGAGTTATCAAAAGAATACGTTCGTGAAGCCGATTATGAGGAGATAATGCATCGAGGAATACCACAAATTGGCGATATACTATTTACTACAGAGGCTCCATTGGGGCAAGTGGCTAATGTAGATAGAACTGATATTGCCTTAGCACAACGTATTATAAAATTTAGAGCATTAAGTACTGTTAATAACTATTATTTGAAGTATTGGATGTTGAACGAGGGATTCCAGCAGTTTTTACATTCATTATCTACTGGTTCAACAGCAACTGGAATAAAATCAAGCAAGTTATTTTTACTTCCGTTGGTTAGACCAAATATAGAACAACAAAATAAAATAGTTGAATATCTGGATGCCAAGTGTTCAAAGATTGATGAAATTGTAGAAAAGCAGAAGGTGATAATTGAAAAATTAGAGGAATACAAATTATCAATTATTACGGAAGCAGTAACCAGTGGAATAAATCCAGATGTAGAGATGAAGGATAGCGGAAGTGTATGGTTTGGAAATATTCCTATAAATTGGGAAATGAAAAGATTAAAGTATGTATTCCATATTCAGAAAGATATTGCAGGAGAAGAAGGACATACTGTTTTGTCAATTACACAAAGAGGAATAATTCCTAAAGATTTTTCTAACAATGAAGGACAGTTTGCAAATAGCTATGCAAATTATCAGTTAGTCCATAAAGGTGATTTCGCAATGAATCATATGGATTTGCTGACCGGTTGGGTAGATATTTCAAAGTACGAAGGAGTTACAAGTCCTGATTATAGGGTTTTTGTATTAAATGATAAGAATGGTATGTGTCCAAAGTATTATTTGTATATGATGCAAATGTGTTATAGTGCACGAATTTTTTATGGATTAGGACAAGGTGTAAGTGGTATGGGAAGATGGAGACTACAAGCAGATAAGTTTTTGAATTTTTATATTCCTATTCCACCATATGATGAGCAGAAGAAAATAGCTGATTACATAACTGATAAGGTAAATCATATTGAAGTTGAGATTGATAAAAGAAATAAACTTATTAAGAAATATCAAGAATACAAAAAATCCCTCATTTACGAAGTTGTCACAGGCAAAAAGGAGGTGTAGCTCATGTCTGATTTTGATGTAAAAGAGAAACGATTTGAGGAAGATATCGAAGACTATCTGACTCATCATGGTGGATATACCAAAGGTGATCCAAAGAAATTTAATCGTGAATCAGGACTTGAAGAAGATACTTTTGTTGAGTTTATTAAGACAAGTCAGCCTAAGAAATGGGAAAGATATGTAAAAATTTATGCGGAGAATTCCGAGAAACAGATCATCGAACGTTTTAAAAGAGAAGTAAAGACAACGAATCTTTTGAATGTGATGCGGCATGGATTTATGGACAGAGGAATCAAGTTTTATCCGATTTTCTGGAAGCCGGAGACCTCTTTGAATGAGACTACACAGATGCAGTATGATGCGAATATCCTTCATTGTACCAGACAGCTTCATTATTCTGTACATAATGAAAACAGCATTGATATTGTTCTTTTTGCAAACGGCATTCCGGTGGTATCTATGGAATTGAAATGTCAGTTTACAGGACAGGATACAACAAATGCGATTAATCAGTATAAGTTTGATCGTGCCGGTAAGGATGCGATTTTTGCCTTTAAGGAAAGGGTATTGGTACATTTCGCTGTAGACCTTACCAATGTTTATATGACTACAAGACTTGAGGGCGCACACACTTATTTCCTGCCATTTAATCAGGGAAGTAATGGCGCCGGAAAAGTAGGTGGCAAAGGTAATCCGGTAAATCCAAATGGATATGATACAGCTTATCTTTGGGAAAGAGTACTCTGCAAAGACAGTCTGATGGAAATTTTACAGAAATATATGCACTTGCAGCAGGAGTACGATAAAAATGGAAATCTTGTGAAAGAGACTATGATTTTCCCAAGGTATCATCAGCTTGATGTTGTTACAAAGCTGTTGGAAGATGTAAAAAAGAATGGTTCAGGTAAGAGTTATCTGATCCAGCATAGTGCAGGCTCAGGAAAGTCCAATTCGATTGCATGGCTGGCACACAGACTTACCGGACTCCATGATTATGAAGACAATAAGATTTTCCAGTCAGTAATCATCGTTACTGACAGACGAGTGTTGGACAGTCAGTTACAGTCTACAGTATATCAGTTTGACCATGTGGAAGGTGTGGTTAAGAAAGTAGATAAAAATTCGGGACAGCTTAGAGATGCAATCAATGATGGTGTAGGCATTATTATTACTACATTACAGAAATTCCCGGTAATCTATAAAGAAGTGGATTCTGCAAAAAAAAGATTTGCGATTATTATTGATGAGGCACATTCTTCGCAGACCGGAGATGCAGCGAAAAAGTTAAAAAGAGCATTAGCTGATACTGAAGAAATTCTGAAAGAGTATGCCGAGATGGAAGATGAGGACGAGAGAAACCGCAAGGATGATGAGGACAAGCTATTAGACGAACTGGCAGCACAGGGGATGCATAAGAACTTATCATTCTTTGCATTTACAGCAACGCCAAAAGGAAAAACATTGCAGCTGTTTGGTCAGAAGGATGCGGAAGGAATCTACAGACCTTTCCATATTTATTCTATGAGACAGGCAATAGAGGAGCATTTCATCTTGGATGTTTTGCAGAACTATATGACCTACAAAATGTACTATAAGATTGCCAAGATTATTGAGGATAATCCGGAATTTGATACAACAGCTGGTTCAAAGGCAATTATAAATTATGAGACACTGCATCCACATAATATCTCTCAGAAGACTGCCATTATGCTGGAACATTTTATGAATGTCACAAGACATAAGATAGGTGGCAGAGCGAAGGCTATGGTTGTTACACCATCCAGACTTCATGCAGTACGATATGTGCAGGAATTTAAGAGACAGATAAAAGAAAAAGGACTGAATGACCTTGAAGTGTTAGTCGCTTTTTCCGGTGAAGTGAAAGATAACGATGATGTGTTTACCGAAGAGGGAATGAACAAGGATAAAGAAGGCAAGACAATAAAAGAAAAGGCTTTGCCGGAAACATTCCATGCAGATGATTATGGAATCCTTGTTGTTGCAGAAAAATATCAGACAGGCTTTGATGAACCACTACTTCACACCATGTTTGTGGATAAGAAATTGTCCGGTGTAAAGGCAGTACAGACTTTATCAAGACTGAATCGTACTACAAGAGGAAAAGTAGATACCTTTGTACTTGATTTTGTGAATTCAGCAGAGGATATCAAAGCATCTTTTGAGCCATTCTATGAGGAAACTGTGCTCTTGGAGGAAACAGATCCTAATGTTGTATATGATATGAAGAATACCTTGGATGATTTCAGGGTATATCAGAAATCAGAAGTGGATAAATTTGCGGATATTTTCTATCAGAATGAGAATCAATCAGCTGGTGATCTTGGAAAGCTTCAGGGACAGTTAAGACCAGCAATAGACAGATATGAAGTGCTTGAGGTTGAAAAACAGGATATATTTAAGTCTACCTTGGCAAGTTTTAACCGTGTGTATGCCTATATTACACAGGTATGCAGATTATTTGACAAGGATATTCATAGATTCAGTATTTATTCAAAATTCTTATACACAATGCTTCCTAAGGGACATGGTGGAGAGAAGATAAATATTGATGACAAAGTTCTTCTTGAATACTATAAGCTGGAAAAAGACTTTGAAGGTCCGATAGAGCTTGAAAGCACAGAAGGCGGATATACACCTATCTCCGGTGATTCCGGTCATAGAGAGCCTAAGAAAGACCCGTTGACAGTAATCATTGATAAGATAAACGAAAAGTATGGCACTCATTTTACAGAGATGGATAAAGTTCTTGTTCAGATGGAAAATGATTATGCCAATCAGGAGAAATGGCAGAGCTACGCAAAGAACAATGACAGGGCAACATTTATGCTGTTATTTGAAAAGGATTTTCCGAATATGGCAGCAGACAGATATGAGCAGAATGACCAGTTTTTCAGAAAACTGTTTGATGATCCTGATATGATGAGGCAGGTAATGGAGACTGTAGGTTCTGTATTGTATGAGAGATTGAAGAAGAAATATATCTTTGATCCAAAGTCGGGAGTAATTGAAGAGGCGACACCGGAGACTTATGTGGAAGATACATATTTGACGAAGAAATAAGGAAGTGAAAACATGCAGTTAGGATGGATAGATTTTTCAAAAGAAGACCGGCAGAAGGCATTCGATGTGATTAACCTTCTGAGTGAACAGGGAGCAGTCGATGAACTTGGAATCGGCGTTATTCGTGATGCTTTTGCCAATTATTTCTTTCCGGGGACATCTACCATCCAGACTAGAGCAAAGTACTTCCTTATTGTTCCATATATGTTAAGGGAGGCTGTTGATGGCAGGTATGGAAAGGATGCAAATAGAGTTTTAAGAGCTATAGATTCTGCTGAAAAAGATTGTGGCATCAGATTGTTAGAAGCAGATCCCAAGGCAGAAGGTGTTATTGGAAGTCGTGTATTGCCAAAGGGCTGGGTGGCAAGAAAACCATCAGATATCTACTGGAATGGAATTCGTACCTTTGGAATATTCTGTGATTATGGTCTGTCTATACCGGAGTATGTTTCATTGGCGGTAAAGCTAAAAGAACAGAAGTCTGTCAGCCGGTTGGGAAACAGGAATGATGATGCAGAGGAAAATGATAAGGATGATTCGGATGCAGGAGACATCGGCAATATTAGATTCTGGAATCTTCCGATTTATCATGATGATTGGAGAGACAACCTTACAATAGAGCTGACGCAGGAGGAAGCATTCTATCTGGATAAGCAGATTCAGAAGTCAACGAAAGGGTCTCTTTTGGAATATGTATTGAAAAATCGTATTGATTTGAATGAATATGATGATTTTGCTTCTTTAACGGCTGAACTATCGGAAAAAGTAGGTGAAAAGCTGGCATATATGATGAAGCTTGCCTGCGATTTTAATAATCTGGTGTATATGGCGAGAGTAAGATACAATGTCATGCTTTCAGAAGACGAGAATACATACGCAAATGATGAATGGAGCAGGTTGCTTCCGGATATAAGGCATAATGCGACAGTAGATCTGGATGCAGTGTTTGGAGAATTCCAGTTGATCAATCCAAGGGCAAAGAGCTTTCTATGTGGGATACAAGCAGCATTTATTACATTAGATATTGATATGGCTGATGAACTGATTCGCAAGAGGGAACGGAGCCTGAAAGGAGCAGCCAGAGCGAAGTTAAGCAGAACAAAGGAATTTGATCATTCAAAATGGGTAGGCGGTGGAATGCTCGATTACAGATTCTCGAATGCCAGAAGAATTGTGAATGACATCTATGCCGGGGAGGTGAGTGCTGATGTTTAGACCGGATTCAAACCGAGATAGAACGGATTACAGCGGTATTTTGATGCCTCCGGACGGATATAGATTGGACAGAGCAGTAGGCACTACATATTCACTTGACCTGGAAGCACTCACAGCTGTGGCGATATGTCTTGGATTATCTGAAGAAACAGATAGTAAGCTTATGCAAAATCCAATTGGTATGCTGAATGCATTGCAGAAGGTATCAGATAAAATCGTGCTGTTTTGTGAAGCAGGACAGATTAAAGTGCCAACAAAACCGACTGCACTATCTATTTTATTAGAGAAAATGGTAGTAGAGGTCGCACTGCCAAAAGATAGACAGCTTGGTCGATATCCGTCATTTCATCCGAAAACATGGGTATTAGCATATGTAAACGCTGATGGAGATAAAAAATATCGTTTTGTGGTAATGAGCAGAAATCTGACTTTTGACAGGAGCTGGGATATCAGCTTTGCAATGGATAGCAGTAAAAATGTCAGACAGAAGAAAAAGACTCAGCCTATCTGTGATTTTCTGGATTATCTTGTAATGAATGTGCATAATACCAGCAATAATGCCGGAAAGAAAAGAAACCTGATTCGTGGATTATGTGCAGACATTAAGGATGTATCCTTTTCACTTGATAGTAAAATATTTGGAGAGGATTTTGAAGTGCTTCCACTTGGTATTGGAAAAAATGCTTACCGGATGCAGGAGGATATCCTATTCTGCAAGGAAAGAGGAAATGCCAATTCGACATTTAATGAGCTTGTAGTGATGTCTCCGTTTTTATCAGAAAGTGTGATTGCAGATTTTAACCTGACAGACAGGGCATTGTCGGACTGTAAGAGAACACTTGTTACGAGACGTTCTGAGCTTGGAAAACTCAAAGCATCAGATGTAGATAATTTTACCATCTATGCATTAAAGGATGAGATTATAGATGGTGAGGAAGAAATTTCAGATGAACTCGCAGATAAAAAGAAACAGGATATTCATGCAAAAATCTATCTGAGAAGGAAATATTCAGATGTTGACCTGTATCTTGGTTCCATGAATGCTTCCTATTCTGCAATTAATAAAAATGTTGAAATGATGCTGTGGCTTGGTACAAAGAATATGTATCTGAATGGGGATAAATTCTTAGAGGATATATTCTGTGGACCGGTAGGAGATGCAAAGAATCCATTTGAGCAGGTTACAGTAGCGGATGCTGTTTTGGAAACAGAAAGTGACAATAGAAATCTGCTGGAGCAGAAAATTAAGGACTTGTGCCGAGTGAAAAGGCAGGCTGTAATTTCAGAAGATAATGAGAATGCTGGAAAGTACAAGATAGAGGTTGAGTTCAGTGGTATTGAATCTGATAGTGAGGTTACAGTATCACCATTTAATTCAAAGCAGGAGCAGACATTGTCAGAACATATAGAGTTTTCAGAGCTTGAGATCTTGCAGTTATCAGAGTTCTATGAGATTACTGCAAGATCAGGTGATGATACAATTCGCAGAATTATTATGATCCCTACAAGTGGTTTCCCGGATGACAGAGAAAGTGCTGCAGTAAACAGTGTGGTAAAAGATAGGGCATCATTTGTTGAGTACATAGCGTTTGTACTTGGTGATGATTATGTAGCATCTATGCTTGAAGGAAAGCAGATGGGAGAATCCGGCTTTTTTGCCAATTCGAGTGATGCAATGCCGGCACTCTATGAAAAGATGTTAAAGACATCTGTAGACCATCCTCACGGATTATGTGAAAAAGCAGGGATGGCACATAGCAAAAACGTATGTGGACGATGGTTATTCTGGTACAAATTTTGCTGGGGTTAGATAGCGATACTTTTTACATCTACCATGTTGCGGCGGTCATGGTTGACAACTTGCGTCGGCTCCTGCTCGGTATCAACCTGTCCGACAAAGCTATAATGGATTTCGATTTTCCGGGTGTTGGTTTCCCGGTCTAATTCATGTATCAAAATACGGTCGATAAACTCATGGACGTTTTCATAGGTCAATTCCTGTATGTCGCTGTATTTCCCGACAATCTGAATAAACCTTGATATATCCCTTTTTCGCTCGGTAACGGTTGCGATCTGCTGTTGTAACTCGTCTATCCTTGCGGCAAGGGATTTCTTTTCGTCCTCATAGCCGGAAGTTAGAAACACAAACCGTTCATCTGTCAGTCTGCCTAATGCGTTGTCCTCATACAGCTTGCGGAAAAGCGTGTCAAGTTCGGTCATACGCGCCTGTGCTTTGAAAAGTTCCTTTTGCTGCTGCGCTAATGCCTTTCTCGCTTCCATGTCGCCGTACTCGGTAGCTTTACAGATAAAGTCCTGTTCGTGTTCCTTAACATACCGCAAAACCCGCCGCATATCTTCCAGCACTAAATCAAGAAGTACGTTTTTGCGGATATAATGAGAGGTACACTCGCTGCCTGTCCTTGCCCTGTTGCGCCATGCGCCGCAAGAATAGGAAAACTTGCGCGGCTCGATATTTACGCCCTGTTGGTAATACATCTTATGTCTGCAACCAGCGCAAAACAGCAAGCCGGAAAAAATATCAATCTCCGCTGCTTTTGTCGGGCGGTGGCGGGTAGCAATCCGCTTTTGCGCAAGTTCAAAGGTTTCCTCGTCAACAAGCGGCTCATGGGTGTTTGGGAAGAAATAGCGTTGTTCTTCTTCGTTCTTCCGGGTCTTTTTCGACTTGTAGGATACCTTGTGAGTTTTCGCGGTTATGGTATGCCCTAAATATTCCTGCCTTGCTAATATGTCATAGAGCGTTTTGTCCGGCCAAGTATAGGGGGCGATCATTGCCCGCTGATACCGCGCCTGTCCTGTACGCTGATAGCGCAACGCTCCAATCGTCAAGACTTTGTTTTCCGCAAGCCATTTTTGGATTTCGCACATACGCACGCCGCTAACAAACATAGCGAAAACCTGTTTGACAATCGGCGCGGTTTCCGGGTCGGGTATAAGGTGGTGGCGGTTGTTCGGGTCTGGGATATAGCCGTATGGATATTCCCCGTTGACGCGCTCGCCTTTTTGCGCCTGTGCCTGTTTAACTGCGCGGATTTTCTTGCTTGTGTCGCGGGCGTAAAACTCGTTAAACCAGTTCCGCAAGGGGGTAAACTCGTTATCCTCCCGCGCTGTGTCAACTCCGTCGTTGATCGCGATATAGCGTACTCCGTTTTCGGGAAATACAATCTCTATGAGTTCGCCCGTTTTCAGATAGTTTCTGCCAAGACGGGAAAGGTCTTTGGTAATGACCGTCGCCACTCGTCCGGCTTCCACTTCCTGCAACATCGCTTGCAGCCCCTCGCGCTCAAAACTCACGCCGGAAAATCCGTCGTCCACAAAAAACTTTGTGTTCAAAAAATGGTGTTCGTCCGCATAGCGTTGAAGTATCATTTTTTGGTGCTGTATGCTTCCGCTTTCTCCGGCTTGCATATCCTCTTGACTTAAACGGCAGTAAAGGGCGGTGATTTTATTCGACTGTAACATTAGTCCTCCTTTCCGACAGCCGAATAAACAGGTATAATGTGTTGCTATCATTATACCATATCCCGCCGCCTAATGCACTACTCGGACGCTAAAAATCCCGGATTTCCGGGCTTTTTCTGCAAATCCTTTACAATGAGTTTCTCAATCTTTTTATGGATTGTATCGGTTGCCTTTTCACTCGGCAACGCTTGAACAAGATAGGTGATTTTCCCTATTTTGCGTTCGGTTGTAATTGTCTGTTTTTTATCCATTAGAAAAACCTCCTTTTCCTGTATGGATAAACTATATTCGTCAAAAGGCAAAAACGGGCGGTTGTTAGCTGCAACCTCACGGGAGTTTCACCCCGGCCCATGCTTATGGGTGCGCCGCGCAATACTTTGAGGGTGTTCAACGCGGGAGTATCATTGTGCCGCCTTGTATGTCGTCGCCCACAAGCTGCTAAACCTGTTTTACGGCGCGGTAGTTCTCGCTCGGCTTTTCCCCTATGGGGAAAAGCTGTCATGGCGTACCCGCCGACTGGCTCGGTACAGACGGAATGTACCCGTTTGCCTGTTATGCTGCGCACCAAAGGCCGCTTTCTTTGTCAAAGAACAATAGGCTTTGTCGGCCTGCAAAAGCACATCAACAGCGGATATGCTTTTGCGGAACGACAAATAGCCCATAACGGGAAGCGTGGAAAGGGGACACGCTCCCCGCATGGGCTAAAAGATTATCCTACATGAAAAGCAAGGGTGCGGGTAATAAGGCGCACTTGCAGCCTGTTACGCATTTCCTCGTCCACATAGGAATAGGTATTGCCCGCGTCGTCTTTCAGCGTGCGGGTACAAAGTTTCGCTATGTAACCCTCGTAGTGCTTCAAGATCGCGCACATGGCGGTTGTGTCGCCGTTTGCCGCTGCGGAAATGACAGGGAACGGCAACAGATTTTCAGACTTCCTAACGGTATTCATCATCTGCTTTTCCCTCCAAATACTGTTTGATTTTCGCAAGCGCGGATTTCCTGTGCCGGAAAACCGTCGTGCGTACAACATTCAGCAGTTCGCCAATTTCCGCGTCGCTCATATCCAAGAAGTAGGACAAAAGGATAATGTCGCGTTTCCTTTCGGGCAAAGCGTTAAGGGCTTCGGCAAGCAGTTCATTTTTGACGAGTACATCAAAGCCGGACACTTGAAAACGGAAATAATCGCTTTCGTATTCGTCCGTTGTGAAAAGCTGCGCGAGTTCGCTTTCGCTCAAATCCGAAAAAGTAACTTCGCGTGCTGCGCGTTTCGCAAGAGTGCGGCGGTGGCTTTTCGCTTCGCCGACCAAAGTTTTCTTTGCTAATGCGTCGTACTGATGTTGTATTCTTTCCTTGTCGGAAGAAGATAGCTCCATAGAGTTCACCTCCTTCCCGCGTGGAGTAGAGGACGGGAGTTAAGGGCTTGTCCTCTCTGCCCCTTTCGCTCCGTACCCGTTCGGGAGATGGCTCTTGAGTGCGCTTTTCAGAAAAAAGTTGAAAAAAGCAAAATGCGCCCGTCCGCAAGACGCGGACGGGCGCAAAGGAAATGTAAGCAGTAGCTAAATGTATTGACAGTTCACATTCATAGCCGGAATATCCCGCTTGCGGAGCATAGCTTTTTTTGACCGCAAAGCATTAGGCGGGTTACAGTAAATAAAAATGGACACGGCGATACCTCCCCGATACCGCCGTATCCTTAAAAAAGGGCGACTTTAATACACTACCCGCAATCCATTCTATAATAGGGAACAGCGGCTTTTGCGCAATATTAAATAAAAAAGCCGATAACACATAGGTTTTTTGACCTAATGCGTTATCGGCTCTGCGTCTATGCGTCTGGCACTTTTAATCATTTTTTTTTGAATTTATTATATGTGTTAGCTAACTGTCCACAAGCCGCGTTAATCTCTCTGCCATGAGAAACTCTCATAGTAACTTCAAGTCCTGCTTGCTCTAATTGATGTTTGAATGCAACTATTTCCCGTTTCTGTGGTGCTTTAATTCTTGAATTGCTTGTTGGGTTGTATTGTAACACGTTAATCATAACTTTTTTGCCCCGAAACCATTTTGCAAGTTGTCTTACATCTGAGGGCCGGTCATTTATACCCGGTAAAAGCAAATACGCAAAGACAATTTTGCGATTATGCCTTTCAGAATAGGATAAGGCTTGCTTAACAACATCTTCAATAGCATATATGCGCATGTGAGGAATAATACGATTTCTTGCAGATTGTGTTGCTGCGTGTAAAGATATTGTCAACTGAATTTTAAGATGTTCCTCGCGCAATTTTTTTAATTGATCGACCGGACCAACTGTTGATATGGTAATGCCGTCGGTTGGAAAGTTGAGCCCATATCTATCTCGGAGAATATGGATTGCTTTTATCAAGTTGTCATAATTGAATAAAGGCTCTCCCATACCCATAAAAACGATACGGTTTACTTTTCGACGCAACAATATAATCTGTTGTACGATTTCTGACGATGTTAGATTACGAACAAAGCCATTTCGCCCGGACTCACAAAAAATACAACCAACAGGACAACCGACTTGTGTGCTCACGCAAACAGTTCCACCATCTCGCCGCTTGATAAAAACCGTTTCAATGTATTTGTTGTCTTTCAGTTCGTAAACATACTTTTCAGTATCACTGCTTTTGCAAATATTTTTTACCAACATTGATAGATTTTTTTTGCGTGGTAATTGCTTATATAATTCTTCATATAAGGCTTTTGCTTCATTCTCGCCAATAACTTCCGACATTTCTTTGTAAGTAAATCCGTATGGATCATTCCGTACTTCCGCAGGCGTATATTTAGGTAAACGTTTCATTTTTATATCCTTTCTTCTAAATAATAAAAGTTTGTTTTTCTGTATTTTTGATTACAATCTCTAATTTTTCTACATCAATGATATGCGTCAATTTGCATTTAGGGCAGAAAAGAGGAAAATCTTTTAATACAGTATTATGAAATACTTGAACTCTCGTCTTTCCGTTACAAATCGGACATTTTATCCAATATTTTTTAAGCATTATATTTCACTCGTCCTTTTTACACAAAAAAATGCAGGTCAATCCTCAACATGAGCATTGACCTGCATTTATAATGCACAGAGCAGTACAACAAAACTAAGGCATAGCTTGCACTATGTCTATATTATATCTATACGTCGTTAGTTTTTTGTATAGCATCCGCAAAATAAGCATGACAAAAAAGCCCATGTTGAAAATGGGAAAATCCTTTTTTTCAATGCTTATCTAATACGCATGCTATGCAACATAAACGCCGCCTCCTTTTACATAAATTTTATTTTATCAGAAAATCAGTCTACTGTCAATACACAACAGGAAGTATTTAACCTAATGATATGAATTGTGTGGACATATCCAAAAAGAAAGGTGAACTGTAAAATGTAACAGGGTGAATGAAAATGGCAAAAAGACCCGTACCATTGTACGACTTTAAGGCTTTCGGGGCAGCTATAAAAGCCGCGAGAAATGAATACGGCGAGAGCCGCAAAAAGGTAAGCGACGAGTTATATATTTCCCCGCGCTACCTTGCGAATATCGAGAACAAGGGACAACAGCCGAGTTTACAGGTATTCTATGACCTTGTAACCCGGTATCATATTTCGGTAGATCAATTTTTCTTCCCGAACAGCAATGCGGAGAAATCCACCGGGCGGCGGCAGCTTGACGCGCTGCTGGACGGTATGAGCGATAAAGGCATACGGATTGTAACCGCAACAGCAAGGGAGATAACGGAAGTCGAAAAAGCAGAGGATTAACCTCACAATATGAGAAATCGGGAGATTGCAGCGCATGGCGGCTGCAATCTTTTTTTGCGTCCAAAATCAAAGGAACGCGCAACAAATACCGCCTTTCGGTGGGGGTATGGAGTAGATAGCAAGCACAGCAAACGAGTACCCGTTTGCGGAAAATGCTTGTTGGGATAATCCCAAACCCTTATACCGAAAGGCGGTGCGGAAATGGAAAACCGAAAGAGAAATATACAGATGAAGTTTTACGTTACGGAAGAAGAAAAGCGGCTGATCGACGAGAAGATGAAGCAGCTTCCCATAAAGCAGTATGGGGCATACTTCCGTAAAATGGCGATAGACGGGTATATTCTTGTCGTTGACCGAAGCGACACAAAAGCATATATCCGGGAACTGCAAGCGGTGAGCCGGAACATCAACCAAATTGCAAAACGCGCCAATGCGACGGGGACGGTTTACAGGCAGGATATAGAGGACATTAAAAAGGCGGTGGACGAGATATGGCGGTTACAAAGACGCACCCTATTAAATCAACCTTAAAGGCTGCGATAGACTATATCTTAAATCCCGAAAAGACAGACGGGAAGCTGCTTGCGTCCTCTTTCGGCTGCGGGCTGGAAACCGCCGATATTGAGTTTGCATGGACGCGGGAAGCTGCCGGAGATCGCGGCACACATTTAGGGCGGCACTTGATACAATCCTTTGCGGTGGGAGAAACCACACCGGAAGAAGCGCACAAAATCGGCATGGAACTTGCCGGGGCGGTATTAGGCGGCAAGTATGAGTTTGTTTTGACAACTCACGTCGATAAAGACCATCTGCATAATCACTTGATTTTTAACTCGGTCAGCTTCGTTGACTACAAAAAGTACCATTCCAACAAACAAAGCTATTACCATATCCGGCGCACCAGCGACAGGATATGTAAAGAGCATGGGCTATCCGTCGTCGTGCCGGGACAGGACAGAGGGAAAAGCTATGCGGAATATACCGCCGAAAAGCAAGGTACAAGCTATAAAGCCAAGCTGAAAACGGCGATAGATAACCTCATTCCCCGAGTGAAAGATTTTGACGAACTGCTGCGCCGCTTGCAGGAAATGGGATATGAAATCAAACAGGGCAAATACATTTCTTTCCGCGCCGCCGGACAGGAACGGTTTACCCGCACAAAGACGCTCGGCGCGGCCTATACGGAAGAAGCGATAAAGGAGCGTATCAAGGGCGTGTATGTTGCCAAAACAAAAACGCTGCGGGAAGATAAAAAAATCCGGCTTGTCGTTGATCTTGAAAACAGTATCAAAGCCCAACAGTCGGCGGGCTATGAACGGTGGGCGAAAATCCATAATCTGAAACAGGCTGCTAAAAGCATGAACTTCCTAACCGAAAATAAGATTGAGTATTACAGCGAACTTGAAAGCAAAATCGCGGATATTATGACCGCCCATGACGCGGCGGCAAAGGCGGTTAAGGAAGTGGAACAGCGTATGTCTGATTTGTCGCTGCTTATCAAGCACACCACCACATACCGACAGTTAAAACCGATTTACGATGAATACCGAAAATCGCCGGACAAGGAAAAGTATCTGCGGGGACATGAAAGCGAAATTATCCTGTTTGAAGCTGCGGCAAGGGCATTAAAGGAAATGCAGATAAAGAAGCTGCCCGATCTCGCCGCGCTGCGCAAGGAGTATAGAAGCTTAAACGACAGGAAAACCAAATTGTATGAAGATTATCGGCAAGCCAAGAAGCAAATGCAGGAATACGGCGTTGTCAAAAAGAACGTCGATAGTATTCTTTACCCGTCCCAAAGCAGGGCGCGGGAGCAGGAGCGATAAGGCGCAAAACATGGGGTGGCAAGTGGAATGTTAAGGGCTGAAAACGCCTGTGTTTCTGCGGCTTCCAGCGCATGAAAACGACATAGACGATAAAGTATATTCAAACCCGCAAAAACGGCTTTCTAATTGTCCACGCAAGGACAAAAAAAGAACAGGGGCGCGGTGCCGGAAATCGGCAACCGCGCCCCTGTTCTCTATGGGCTATTCCTCGTCGGTCAAGATAAACTCCCTTTCGGAAAACTCGCTGTCCGTCATGGCTTGCAGCTTGTTCACCGCTGCGGCGGCAAGCTGGCGCATATCCTCGTCCATGTAGGGCATGGCGGCAAGGATATTTTCAAGCGTTGTTTCCCGGCTGTCCTCGGCGTAGATCGCAACAATGTTTTCTTCCTCAATGGTAAAGCGGGTATTCATGCTATCAAACCTCCAAATCCTTTTTATGCTCTTTCTGTTTATCTTTCGGCTGCTGCGCCGCCTGTTTCTTGTATTCGTCCAGCTTCTTCAAAATGGACGGTTTTTTCTGCGGCTGTTCCCGTTTCTCGGCTTTTACCGCTTTTGCAAGGTCGGTAACGGAAATCGCTTCCCCCGCCTTTGCCCGCTGCTCAAAATCCGCGACGGTGGGCGTTTGCGGCGTATTATTGATAAGCCCGTCAAAATTGTTGTCGTTCTGCTCTATGGTGTCCTCGACGTGCTTTAAGGGATTATCCCGCTGCGGCTGCTCGGCGGCTATGGCATAAGCCTGTGTGCCATTTCCCATAATGAGATACTTCCCGTCCTCCGACGCATGATGAAAACCAAAGCCCGCCGCTTCGATCTGTTCACGGCTCATATCGGTAATATGAAAATTGCCCCTCGGCGTTCTAACGGTTTCACCCGTCAAAAGGCTGTCGGGGGTCGCTTCCGGCTGCTGCTTTTCAAGCTGCCCGTCCTTGTAGGAATATCCTTGCGCCGCGATTGCTTCAAGGGTCTTGCCCGTAACGTCGCCATAAATCCGCTTGTCTGCGTCAACCAGCATTTGCAAAGTGTCTTGTACGGTGTCGGACAAGGCTTGCTGCTGTTCGGGCGGCAGCTTGTCAAATACGGGGGTCTGCTGCTCCTGCAAAAACTCCGGCACTTGCTGAAAACCGATACTGTCTACATAGTGGGCGGTGTCCTCGTCGTTCTGATGAAGCACAACAATGTCGGAAACGGAAAGGCTATGCCCCTTAAAGTCGGCGGGGTGGTCGATATTAAACCTTTCCCAAATGTCGCCCAGCGTCATATCCTTTGTAAGCGGTGCAGTATAGACGAGTTCATAATTTACCCGGTCAATGGTAAGTCCAGCCGCTTGCAGACGGTCATAAGGCTCAAAGCGCAAGTCCCTTGTTTCGTCCCCGCGCTTTAACTGATAAATGGAAAAGGTATCGCCCTGCTCCTGCTCGGCTTGCCGCTGCTGCTGCAACTCGGTAAAATGCCCCTCAATCTCGGTAATGAGTTCCTTTGCGGTGGTCTGTATTGTTTCAAGGGACGCTTTTAACTCGGTCATTTCCTTGCCGCTGCTCCAACCAGCCACATAGCCGAAAGAGTAATCGGAAGTATCAAGGCCGAAATGCTGGCAAACCGTATAAGCGACGCTTTCCGCTTCTACCTCGCAGGTATGGCGGTCAACGCGGTTTTGCTGCTCCGGCGGGGCGTTTAAGTCTACGTCGTGCAGCTTCGCATGGGCGATTTCGTGAATGGCGGTCTTTACCGCCTGTAATTCACTCACGCCCTCTTTGATTGCAATACGCTTGTCGGTCAAACTGAAATACCCATTTGCGCCGTTTGTGATCTGCTCAAATGCAATCGGGACGGGGGACGCTTTTTCAAGGGCGGCGAAAAAATCCTCGTACTGCTCCACATCGGCAAGCAGCGGTTTAACGGAAAGGTCGGGAAACTCCTTGCCCTCGGTCTGCGAAATATCAAAGACGGTTATAACCTTAAAGGCGGGGACGGTGATTTCCTTTTCTTCCTTTACCACTTTTCCCTCGCGGTCAAGCATGGGCTTTCTCGTTTCGGGGTCGATTTTATCAACCAGCTTTTTCACCTTGTAGGGCGCGGGGGCAAAGATTTTAATGCCTTTCTCGCCTTTCTTTACATGGCGGTCAAACTCCTTTTCCCATTGACGGAAGCCCATTACCAAATTGCCGCCCTGCATAGCAATTAGGATAGTGTTATTCAAACTATAATCATGGAACTTTGACATAGCGGTTAGAAACTCTTTGTAGCGGTCGCTGTCAAAAATCGCCTGTACGCCCTGTTCCAAACGCGCGGTGATCTCCTTTACCTTTTCGGCGGGCTTTTCGGAAGTAAGGATAATGGGGACGACGGGGCGGGGCTGCTGCGGCTCTGCGGCCTGTGCGTCTGCTTGCTGCGTTTCGGCTGCGTCCATATAGGCTTTGTCCTGTTCGCCGCGCTCCGGCTGCGGGTAACTCATAATGCGGTATTCTTCCGGCACTTCGCGCCCCTCAAACTGCCGTTCCCACTCGTCGCCGCTTTCCACGATATAGCCGTACTCGGTAAACGCGCCTTTTTCCTGCGCGGCAGCGTTCCTGCCAAAAGTAGAAAGGTCAATGCCGCCTTTCCATTCTTCGGGCATTTGTACCATGCCGGATTGATTTAAGTAATAGTCGCCCAAATCGTGGTAGTTATGTACTTCGGGGATATGGACGTAAAAATCCACGTTGTAGGTGAAGTCAATTACCTGTCCAATATTTGCAAGCCCGTTTTTCTGCTGCAAAGCTGCGTTCAGCTTGCCAACCTCGGCGGGGTCAAGCTGTTCGAGCCGCGCCGCAAGAAAATTGAGTTCGTCCACGTCGGCGGCGCATACCATTTCATAAGGCAAGGCAATATGTTTCTCCGGGTCGTCGGAATAGCCGCGAATGGAAAAATCCTGCGGGTTGTCGGCGGTAATGCCGACGTTCCGCATAGCTTCGTGCAACTGCTCCTTTGTGGCGGGCATATCCAACCAATAGCCGCCGGGGTCGCCCGCGTCAAAGCGGCTGCGGTTGCCTATCATAATAGAAAACTGTTCGCTCATGTGTTCACGCTCCTTTTCCTGCCCGGTATTTTCGGGGATAGCTGCCGCCTGTTGCTGCTGCGGGGGTTCTTCGCCCTCTATGGTGTAGTCCGGCATGAGCATACCGTTTACTTTGAAATAGTCGGCGTACTCCTGCGGGATAGGCGGGGAGATTTCCGTAAACAAGCGGTCATACGCTTTGATACGCCCATTCAGATACTTTTCCATAGCTGCCTTGTCGGTGAAAACCTTTCTATCTTGTCCGGCAATCTTCGCTTGCCCGTTCCTGTTCGGGCTGTTGGTATAAACGCCCCATGTGAGAGAATAGGAGTAAGGGACGCTTTGCTGCTTCTCCCTGTCGTAACGGGTGTTTTCGTAAATGTGGTAATTCATCTGATATACCCGGTTGCTGCGAATATGGCGGTTATGCTCGGTGGTCTGCCACTCGTTAGCGGTGTGCTGGACGTGCGGCGTTCTCACATATTCAAGTGTTTTATCCAGCAAAAGCGTTCTTCCCGCCTGTTCTTCCCATGCGGCGGCGCGTTCTTTAAGGTCGTCAAAAATCGCCTGTTCTGCCGCCGCGCTTTCGCTGCGCATGGAAAGTAGCTGCGCAATCGGCAAGGAAGCATAAGGGGCAATCTCCCTGTCCTTTGCTTCAAAATATATCCGGCGTTCTATCCGCATGGTTTCGGCGGCTTCTAATTTGTCATGGTCGTATGAGGAATACGGCATATTCTTTCATCACGTCCTTTCTCGGTCATATAAGGGTTTGGGACTATCCCAACAAGCAAAATGCCCGCGCTCTCTATGGGAAGCGCGGGCATTTCTCGCAAACGGGTACTCGTTTGCTGTGCTTGCTATGTAGTTGTTTTTATCCGTAAACGCCTGTTTCTCTCGCTTTGGGCTTTCTGTCTGCGGCGTATCTTTGCCGCGCAATCGGGGCAGTATTTCGCCCGGTTGCTGCCCGCCGCAAACGTGCTGCCGCATACCGCGCAACGCTTCAAATCGGTTTCCCCGCTGCGGGTGATCTGTTCGCAAAGCTGCCTGTCGGCGGGTAATACCGCTTCGCGGAAATAGCGGCATAGCAGCGAATAGCTGATACTCTGCACACAAACGCAAGTTTCCCCGTCGTCCAGCAGCAGACAATTCCCGCAATCGTTGTTTGCACAAGCGGCGCGGGTCATTTTCTTTACGGCGCGGTATTGCTTTTCATCAAGCCTTATCATTTTCGGTTCTGCTCGACGCGGAAGTTTACATACTTGCCGCCTGTGTCGGCAAGCAGCACAACTCCGTCAAAGGTCTTTCCCGTCTTGGTCGAGTACATACCTTTGATTTTTACCTTTCCGTCTTTCAAAAGGGCGGCGGCAATCGCCTTTGTGAAAGCCTTTTTGCGCTGCTCAAAAAAGCGGTCATTCTTCCACATCACAAAGCTGCAAGCCCTGTCGGAGCAGTAAAAGTTTTTCTTGCCCTCGTAAACCGCCGCGCCGCAACGGGGGCAAGTGCCGATTGCTTCCCGCTGCGGGGTAAACAGCTTCGCTTTATCCTCGGAAATCGCGGAATAGGTCTTGACAAGCCCCGCTGTCATTTCCTCAATCCCGCGCATGAAGTCGGCGGGGCTGTCGCTGCCCTTTGCAATCCCGGTAAGGCGCGTTTCCCATTCTGCCGTAAGCTGCGGGGACGTAAGGCTGTCGGGCAGAATAGCGACAAGGTTATACCCGTCCTTTGTGGGGATTAGCTTTTTGCCCTTGCGCTCGGCAAAGCCCGCGCTAATGAGTTTTTCAATGATACCCGCCCGCGTCGCGGTGGTGCCTAACCCTTTGCGCTCCGCGTCCTCCGGCGTGTCCTCCTTTCCCGCACTCTCCATAGCCGAAAGTAACGTATCTTCGGTAAATGCCTTTGGGGGCTGCGTGTAACGTTCGGAGATCTCCGCTGCCGGATTGTCAAAGGTCTGCCCCTCGGCAAGCGGGGGTAAAACCGCTTCCGGCTCTGCGTCCTCGTCCTGTTCCCCGGACGCGGCGCGGGATAGTCTTTCAATCTCGCGCCAACCCTCGCAAAGCGTCGTCCTGCCCTTTGCGGTAAAGGTATAGCCGCCGCAAGTGAAAACCGCCGTAACCGCTTCATACTCATAGGGCGCGGCAACGGCGCAAAGCAGTTTTGCGCACACAAGGGTCATTAGCTTTTTCTCACTTTCGGCAAGGGAAGAAAAGCCCGTTTTCACAAACTCCGCTGTCGGCAAAATGGCGTGATGGTCGGTTACTTTGCTGTTGTCGCAAATCCTCGCAAGGTCGGCTTGCAGCTTCACGCCCTGCATAAAGGGGAGAGCAGCGCAAAGGCCGGTGATAAGTTCCTTTGTGCTGCCCTCCATATCGGAAGTGATATATTTGCTGTCGGTGCGGGGATAGGTCAAAAGCCGTTTTTCATAAAGGGCTTGCGCATAGTCAAGGGTCTGTTTCGCCGTAAACCCATACAAACGGTTTGCTTCCCGCTGCAAGGCGGTGAGGTCAAACAGTTTCGGCGGGGCTGCGGTCTTTTTCTCTTTTTTAAGGGAAGTACAAACGGCCTGCGATTTCTCGCAAGCCGCTTTCATCTGCCGCGCCGCCGCTTCGTCGTCCTGCCTTTCGGAAAGGGCGGCAACGCCGCCAACGTCCAGCCGGACGACATGATATTTCTCTTTCTTAAAGCTGCTGATTGCATAGTCGCGGTTTACCAGCATAGCAAGGGTGGGCGTTTGCACTCTGCCGACATTCAATGTTTTATGGTAGAGGATAGAGAAAAGGCGGGTCGCGTTAATGCCAATGAGCCAATCGGCCTTTGCTCTGCAAAGCGCGGATTGATAGAGGTTGTCATAGCCGCGCCCGTCTTTGAGATTTGAAAAGCCCTCGCGGATTGCACTTGCTTCCATGCTGCTAATCCAAAGGCGGGAAAAGGGCTTTTTGCAATTCGCCTGTTCATAGACAAAGCGGAAAATGAGTTCCCCCTCGCGCCCGCTGTCGCAAGCATTGATAATCTCGGTAACGTCGCTGCGGTGCATAAGGTCTTTGAGAATGGAAAACTGCTGCTCCTTGCCGCTGGCAACAATAAACTGCCACTCCTGCGGGACAATGGGAAGATCGTCGTACTTCCATTTACGGAATTGTTCATTGTAGGTCGCCGCGTCTGCAAGGCTAATCAAATGCCCGATACACCACGACACAAGGTAGCCGCCGCCCTCAAAATATCCGCTGCGCTTTTCATTCGCGCCCATAACGGCGGCAATCGCCGCCCCGACGCTCGGTTTTTCTGCAATTACAAGTTTCATAGATTATCGTCCTCCTGCTCGGTCTGTTCGGTTTCGACTACTTCCGTTTCCTCGTCGTCCTCGTCAAAATCAAGGTCGTCAAGGCTGCTGCTGCCTTTCGCCGCGTCCTTTTTGGGCTTCAAAATCTTAAAGTAGTAGAACGCGCCGCCGCCCGCTGCGGCAACAAGCAGCACGACAAGCAGAATACCCATGCCGCCGCCTTTTTCTTCTTCCGGCGGCTGCTCGGTTTCTTCCGGCTCCGGCTCGGCTTCCTTGCCCGCGCACTCGCTCATGTTGACGCTGCAAACGGGACAATCGGTGTTGACGCTTCCGGCAACGCATTTTTCAGTACAGCTACAAACGGGGGCTTCGGTCTGCCCGTCCTCCATAAGGGCGGTTAAATCCGCTTCGTCCACTTGGTTAAGGAAATGGACGGTATTTTCCCCGTCCTCGGCGCGGTCAATGATGATGTAAAAATAGTTTCCGTTTTTCGTAACGACGGTAATAAACTGCTTATCGCCGGACGCTTCGCCCGTTATGTCGTCCACAAGGCTCATGTTGCCCTCCGGCGTTAAGGGCTGCGGCTCATAGCCGCCCGTCGTTTCTTCCGGCTCGGTTTCGGTTACGGGGGTAGGCGGCTCGTCGCTCACATCACCGCCGCCCGCAAAAGCGGTAACAGAAAAGCCGCCCATGAGTACAAGGGCGGCAAGCAAAGCGGTAACGCTGCGGAACAGTTTTTTATGCTTCATCTTCGGTTTCCTCCTGTTCGTCGGTGTAGTCTGCGTCCGGCTGTGGCAAGGCAATTTCGCCGCTGGCGTAAGCGGAGAGGAACGCGGCAAGCTGCGCCCCGTCAAGGTGTACCGCTTTCACCATTTGAACGATCTGCGCGTTTTCTTCCTCGATTTTCTGCGCTTCAAGGTCTTTCAGCCTTTTTTGGTATTCAAGGATTTTCGCCCTCGTTTTCTCAATATCCCTTTCGATACGGTCAAGTTTCGTGTTTGCCATAGAAATAAACTCCTTTCAAAGTCAGTTGTAATGTAGCCGCCCATAGGCGTAAAAATGGGATTGCCAATAGCTTGTATCAAGTTTTGCGTATTGTATCGGGTCGCCACAATGCAGCATGACGGGGCTTCCGTCCCCGTCCTCGCCAACGTAGATACCCACATGAGATACCCCCGGCGTGTCGTATGTACCCGTAAAGAAAACCAAATCCCCCGGCTGCGGGTTGGAAACGCGGGTTGAAATGTTGTAAAGCCCTTGCGCCCCAAGTCTGCCCGTATTGTATAGGCCGCTGTTCGTCAATACATAACTCACAAAGCCGCTGCAATCAAAAGAGGTTTCCGGGGTGCTGCCGCCCCACACATAGGGAAAGCCGACGTATTTATCCGCTTCCTCTATGAGCCGCGCAAACTGTTCATCGGAATTAAGCAGCGCGGCGGGTACTTCATAATCGGCGGGCGGGTTTTCATAGTATTTAGACACATAGCCGGACGACGGGAACAAATCGGGGCGGTTTCCCAGCGACGACATATACATAGCGTACATGGATAGCTGTTCCTCGCCCATGATGTAGACGGGGACATGGGAAAGGTTGAAGTTTTCCAAATCCACATGGAGAATGTAATAGTTGTAGGGTACTTCAACCTCATATTCGTTGCCCTCGCTGTCCGTCCTCGTTTCGGTGCGGTATCGTACCTGTACTTCTTCCTCAACGGTCAAGATATACTGTTTCTCAAAGAGCATTTCAAGGGTGCTTTGCGCTTCATCAAGGGTAAACACGCCCTCATGCAGCGCGGAAAGGATAGAGATTAGCACATAGGGGTCATGCTCGATCTCGTCCGCGTTCACCCGGTATTCGTCATAGCCGGGGTATTCGCGCTCGATATTATTCAGCATATCTTGTAACTCGGCTTCCATAGCGGCATACGCGCTTTCCGCGCCTGTAATATCCGCGTCCTCGGAAAGATAGGACGACGCAATTAAGCCGCTGCCGCTGTTGCCGCCAAAGAGGGAGCAAGAGGACAAGCCGCCGAAAAGCAGAAGCACGATAAAGGCAATCCCGCCCACAAGCAAGCAGCCTTTCCAGTGCCGGACGACAAAGAACGTCGCCCGTTTGGTTTCCTGCGCGGTTTTCTTCGCCGCCTTTGCGGTGGCTTCGGCGGTCTTTTTCACTTTGCCGCCCGCTTTCAGCGTCTTTGCATACTGCTTTTTAATGCGCTGCTTCTGCCAAAAACGGGAAATCGGGTTTGAGTGCGCAAGGGCGGGGTTATCGTGCAGCGCCTTTTGATAGAGGAAATCGGCGTTTGCCTTTACCGCCTTTCTCTCGGCTGCCGCCGCTGCCCGGTAGGGTTTCAGCTTGTGGCTGCGTATGCCGCGCTTTACCGTCCGCGCCGCCATACCGCCCGCTTTCTCGCCCGCAAGTTCTACCCTGTGCCCGCTTTCCACACCGACATTTTCTTTCTCAACCTCGTAGATTTTCCCATGTACGGTGCTGTTCAACTCCTGCGCCGGACGGGACAAGGGGTTATGCCGCAACTTGCCGTTTGGGGGCTTATCCGTCTTTTCAAAGGAAAGGCGCGTCTTTGCCTTGCCTTTCGCTTCGTCAAAAACGCGCTCTTTCTTGATTTTGGTCTGCTTGGGGATAGCCGCCCGCGCTGCGTCTAAACGGTCTGCCGCTTTCTCGGATTTACGGATAGATTTCTGCAATTCCGGCGTTGCCCGTTCCGCTTCGGAAAACTGCAAGCGGGAAGTATGGGTTTTTAGCTGCGCCGCGTCAAGGGCTTTTTTCCCTGCGCCCTTTGCCGCTTGCCGTTCAACCTCTGCGCCGATACGGTCAACAGCCTTTTCTGCCGCTGCGGTAGGGGCTTGGGAATAGTTTTCCTCCTGCGGCCTTTCGCTGATACTCGTTGTTTCGCCCGTCGTGAGGTTTTCCGCAACCGCCCCGTCGCGGGTCATTTTCTGCGTTACCTTGTCGGGGGCTTTCCATTCCTTGCTCAATCTTCATCACCTCCAATCCGCTGTTTTGCAAGGGTGCAATAGTCGGGGTTTAACTCAATGCCGATATAGCGGCGGGAAAGGTGCTTTGCCGCCGCTGCGGTGGTGCCGCTGCCTAAAAACGGATCAAGGACAATCCCGCCCACGGGACAGCCCGCCAAAATGCACGTTTCCGCAAGTTTGGGCGGGTATGCTGCGAAATGCCCGCCATGATACGCGACATTGTTGATCTGCCAAACGTTGCGACGGCTGCGGACGGGACAAATCAACTCGTCGGCGTATGCGCCCTTTTCGCGGGGGCGGTTGATTTTCTGCGGCTGGTTTTGCCCCGGAACAGTAACGTTATACTTGTTTCCTTTGCTAACTCCGCTTTTCAGCCGCCCCGCCGTTGTGGGGGCTATCGGCTCGGCTACTGCTTGCCAATTGTAGTAATACTTCTTTGACTTGGTAAGCAGAAACACATATTCATAGCAGCGGGTCGGCCTGTCCCGCGTGCTTTCTGGCATGGGGTTTGTTTTGTGCCAAATGATAGAACTGCGCAAATACCAACCGTCGCCCCGCAAGGCAAGGGCTACAAGCCACGGAATACCGATTAAATCTTTGGGCTTACAGCCGGGGGCGCGGTGGTTGAACGCCACTTGCTGCCCGTTCCTGCCTTTGGGATATTTGGGGTCTTGGTGGTCGGCTTTGCTGCCTGTGCCGCAATAAGTGTCCGCGATATTCAGCCAACAAGTCCCCTCCGGCGTAAGCACCCGCTTTACCTCATGGAATACCGCCGTAATGCGGGAAACATATTCTTCCGGCGTTGCTTCCCGTCCGATCTGCCCGTCTGCGCCATAGTCCCGCAAGGCATAGTAGGGCGGGGACGTTACGCAACAATCAACTGCGTTTTCCGGCAAGGTTTGAAGCACCTGCAAGCTGTCGCCGCAATAGATTTTGTCCGTTTCTATCCTCATGCCGACACCTCGCCGGGTTTGGTCGTCATGACGCGGTACAGTTCCGTATCCTGCGGGAAACGGTCAATAAAGGGCAAAATCACGTTGCCGTAGAAAATAAGCCCCTCGCCCGCGTCGGAATGGGTTACATAGGTCATTTGCTGCTGCGAAATGTTAAGCTGCTTTGCAAGGATTTCCCTGTCGCCCTGTGCTTGGTTGAGCATATAGACAAAATCGCTGTTTTCAAAAACGTTTGAAACTTCTCTGCTCGTCAAAAGGTCTTTGACGTTCTGCGTGATACCTGTCGGAATACCGCCCCACTTCCTAAAACGCTTCCAAATCTCGACGCTGTATGCTGCGGTCTGTTCCTCTTTCAAGAGTAAATGAAATTCGTCGATGTAATACCGCGTCGCCTTGCCCTCGCTGCGGTTTACCGTTACTCTGTTCCATACTTGGTCTTGGACGATAAGCATACCGACTTTTTTAAGCTGCGTACCGAGTTCCTTAATATCAAAGCAGACAAGGCGATTATGAATGTCAACGTTTGTCCTGTGGTTAAAAATGTTCAAGCTGCCGTTTACATAGAGTTCCAATGCCGCCGCGATACGCTGCGCTTCCTTTTCCGGCTGCTTCTTGATCTCGTCGTAGAGGTCGCCCAAAATCGGCATATTCTCCGGCTTCGGGTCGGCAAGGTAGTTGCGGTACACGCTGATAACAGCGCGGTCAATCAAGGTCTTTTCGACAGCTTCCAGCCCGTTTTTACCTCCCATAATCAACTCACAAAAGGAAAGGATAAAATCGCTCTTTAAGGCTATGGGCGTGTCGCCCTCGCTGTAATTGAGGTTAATATCCATAGGGTTAATGTACTGCGTGCTGTTCTGCGAAACCTTGATAACCTGTCCTTTCAAACGTCCGACAAGGGGGTAATATTCGGCTTCGGGGTCGCAAATGATAATGTCGTCGGACGTGATAAGAAAAGCGTTTGTGATTTCGCGTTTTGCAGAAAAACTTTTGCCGCTGCCCGGTGTGCCGAGTATCAAGCCGTTGGGATTTTTCAGCTTCTTTCGGTCGCACAAAATCATGTTGTTGGAAAGGGCGTTTAAGCCGTAATACAATGCTTCGCCGCTTTGGAACAGCTCTTGCACCGTAAAGGGAACGAAAACGGCGGTGCTGCTGGTCGTCAAGCCGCGCTGGATATGGATAAGGTTTTCCCCCAACGGGATAGAGGACATAAGCCCCTGTTCCTGCCGGTAGTCAAGGCGGGTCAAAATGCAGTTGTATTTCTGCGCGATTGCCGCCGCTCCAAATACTTCGTTATCCAATTTCTGCTTGGTATCTGCAAGGTTTAAGACAAGCAGCGTAAGCAGAAACATTCTTTCGTTGCGGCTCTGCAAATCGCGGAGTAGGTTTTTTGCTTCCCCGCCGTAGGTGGCAAGGTCGGACGGAATAATATCCATGTCGTAGCCGCTGCGGATTGCTTTTTTCTGTTCCTCGATTTTCATACGGTCAAGGTCGGTAATCTTGCGCTTAATCGTCTTGATTGCTTCGTTGTGGTCGATACTCTGAATGTGCAGATTGACGATAATCCCGTTTTCCGCGTCCATGAAGTCGGCAAGCATACGGTCGGAGAGTTCCGGCGCGACGATCTGCAAAAAGGAAACTACGCCAAACTTGCCGCCCATTTGAAACATTCGCCCGTCGCCAAATCGGAAAGAGGACGGCGCGATAAAGTCTTTGACAGAAAGACCGCTTGCGGGTAGCCATTCCCACGCAAAGTTAAAGCGTTCCCCGTCCGGGTGGAAAATCCCATGCAGCACTTCAAGACGCTGTTTCCCGTCCAATACCCGCGCCGCCGCGCCGATCACCTTAAAATGGTTGAGGGTGTCCGTTTCAATGCGGGCAAGACGCGCCCGCGCCGATCTAATGTCCTTTGCTTCAACGGTAAAGGTGAGAAACTTGGTCTTGATAAGCCCGTTGTTTCCGCGTTCAAGCTGCGTCCTAAGCATTTCGGTGTATTCTGCTCTGATACTGTCGAAGTCATCATTCTGCGGCGCAATCGTGATACTGTTCTTGAAATCGTCCTTGTTCGCATGGCGGCTGATTAGGGAAAGCTGCACGCTGATAGAAGCGTCGAACGAGTTATACATATCGCAAAGGGCTTCAAAAATGGCGGTTTTGTCGTCCGGCTGCGCAAGCTGATAGTTGATGTCCTCAAACTCAATGCACTTGGAATACCGCCCGTTTGCAAGGCGGCAAATCCCGTCCTTATACATTCGCTCAAACGGTATGCTGTCCTGCGCCGTATGGGGCTTCCCGTCGCCCTTTGCCTGTCGGATAAGGGTATCTATCTGTTTTCTTTCCTGTCGGGAAAGTTTACGCTTTTCGTTTTGGGTGTTTTTCTTTTCCTTTGACAATCGCCCGTACCTCCTTATCTAATTGCTCTTGCCGCGCAAGGGCGGCATAAAAATTGTTGGTCTGATAAGGTCGCTCTTTGGGGCGAAGAAACTTCACTTCCACAAATTGCCGAATAATCACTTCCAGCGGTTGCCCGTTTTTCTCGTACATGGCAAGCAAAAACATAGGCAGCATGGCAAGCACCATGCACAATGCCGCTGTGGTTGTTCCAACGCTGTCTTTTACCAAAAAGAACAGCGGCAGTCCGATTGCTACCGCCGCGCTGAAACAAATTAGCTGTCGTTTCGTAAGGTTGAACATTACCTTGCTTTTGATTTTTGTTAAGTCCTTTGGGACGGTTACATACGCCATTTCAAACCTCCTTTCTGCCCGGAATGTAATCTTCAAAACGGGGGACAGCATAGAAAAGCCGTTTGTTATTTACCCACCGTTGCAAATGGCGGGTAACAGGCGGGGCGGTTGGACGCTCGTAAATCATCACATACGGGTCAAAGCCCATAGCCCGCAAGGTGTTCACGCGGTATAAATCCTGTTCGTGAGTGCTGCCGTAGTTGGTAAGAACATACACGCGCCGCTGGCGGCTGCTCTTAATGGCGGTCAAATCCAAAAAACGTTGGAAATACCCGGTTAAGTCCTCGTCGGGATTATCCCATGCAAAATGTACCGCTTTTATCCGTACCCGATTTAACAGGCTGACATTATCCCTGTTCACAAGGCGAATATCCAGCCCTTGCGAAAAATCCACCCATGCGCGGCTTCGTATAAGCTGCTCAATGAGATTTTCATGGTCGGGACAGGCAAGCAGATTAGCGTCCATGATTTTTATTTCCGGCTGCCATTTCCAAAACTCGGACAAATCCGCAACCTTAACACTTTTGCGTCCCTCTTTACTGCTGACAATGCAAAACCCGCAATTTCTCGGACAACCCCGGCTTAAAAAGCCGTAGGCAATCCCGAAAAACTGCGGGTAGATAGAATAATCCGGGTAACTGTGTTCCACTTCCGGCGGCAAGCGGTTTTTCGTGTCGTAGCCCGTACCGCCGAAAATAACTTGTTCCGCGTTGGTAACGGTTATCGTGTCTTTGGAATAGGTGTCCGTAAAGACGCGGCTTTTATATACAAGGTCGTACCGCCCCTTTGCGTTCCACCATTCCACCGTATGCCCCTTTGCTTTATGATACGCGGATAGCTTCATCAAGCAGAGGTTGGGGAAATTATGGCTGTCAACGTCGATTAAACCGATTTTCAAATCATAACTCACCCCCTTAATGTGCCGAAAAGACGCTCTTTGCAAGGCTTCCCGTTTTGAAAAGCGTAAAGCACAAGAGGACGGTATAGCCCATGCAAGCCCAGATCGCGCCGGAAATGTCGTCGGTCGCTGCGATTGTTTGTATCAACACCGCATAAATGCCGACACACACCAAGATCAGAAACGCCTGAAAACCAAGCGCAAGCAAAGATTTTAAGTAATTCTGTCCCATGCTGCCCCATTCGTGATTTACCATTGTTGCCATAGGGATAGGGGCAACGCTCGTTACAAGATATATTTCAATCATGCGCCCATACACCACAAGCATAATGCAGATTGACAGGGCTTTCATGGTAAGCCCTACAAAGAGGGATTGAAACCATAACCCCAAAAGACCGCCCACGCTCATAGCGTCGAGTTTTGCTTCAATGTCGGTAATGACGGTGGTAACGTCTATGCTTGTATCGGATATGATAACCCCCGCGCTCTGATTGACGACGCTCTGCGTAACGTCGAAAACTCCCATGACGATGTTCCAAGTGTTTGTTACCAGCAGCACCGCAACAAAGGTCTTAAAAATCCATTTGAAGAAAATCCAAGTGTCGAGATCGTGCAGATTGTTTTTTTCAATTACAAGCTGGATTAGTTCATAACACATGACAAAGGTAATGATAACGCCCGCAATCGGTACAATGACGTTTTCCGAAAGGCTGCGTATCATGTTGAATATGCCCGCGTTCCACCCGGCGGGGGTCGTGCCGACTTGTGTTGCGATTTCTCCAACCTCTGTATTTACGCTGTCAAACAAGCCGGAAAGGTTCGATAAAATCCCGTCTGTCAAAATGCCGCGAAACCAATCTTCAATCATCTGCCATATCAAAAGTTAATCCCTCCTTTCCCGCGCCCTCCCGTTTCCGAGAGGGCGCGGCGGGTGGTATTTGTTTTAGGCATTATCCAAAAAGTTGAGAAAGCAGGGGAACAAGGGTGCCGCCGATCAAAGCGACGCCGCCGCCCGCCATGAGCTGCTTCATGCCCTGGCTCTTTGCGCCCGGATTGTCGTTGCCGTAACCCTCCATGAGGTTAATGGCACCCCAAATGCCAAGACCTGCGCCAAGCGCGATAACCAAAGTCTGCAATACACCAACTGCGCTGTTGAAAAACTCCATATAAACCTCGCTTTCTGCCGCTGTGCGGCTCAAAAAAAGTTGTTGAAAATGAAAATGCCGCCGTTATTCCTCGGCGGCTGCGTCCTCGTCGGACAAATCTATTTCGTATATGTCAAAGGCTTCATCGGGCTTTACGATTGCCGGACGGGTAGACATATACCGTTCCACGTCAAAAGCGTTTCTTTTGTCGAAGTCGGAAAGGTATTTGTAGTTCGGGTGTTTCGTGATGTCGTATTTGTCGCTTAAAAAGGGACGCACACCGCGTAGCTGCAAAATACATTTCCCACCGTCCATAACTGCTATTTCGTCCTGTGTCATCAGCTCCTTTCCTAATTTTTGATAAGTAAGTCCATGAGAAACCTGCGTGCCGCGATTTTCGGAAGTATTGAAACTGTCGATTGTTTCCCGTCCCAAGTTATCCGAAATATCCTTTGCATTTTTCCCACGTCCTCCCAAAAACAAGGTGCTGTCGGCATTATCAAGTATGATTTCTGCCGCGTCCTTGTAAATGGCTTTTAGTTGGCTCTGCGATTGCAGAATGATAGAAGCGGACATTTCCCTGCTGCGAATGGTCGCAATTAACTTATCAAAGCGGGGTATCTGCCCGATGTTGGCAAATTCATCAAGCAAAAACCGGACATGAATAGGCAATTTGCCGTTGTATTTGTCGTCCGCTTTATCACAAAGCAAATTGAAAAGCTGCGATTGCAGAATAGCGATAACAAAATTAAAGGTGTCGTCGGTATCGCTCATTATGAGGAAAAGCGCGGTTTTCCTGTCGCCCAATGTATCAAGTTCCAATTCATCATAGGACATGAGTTCCCGGAGTTCCTCTATATCAAAAGGGGCAAGACGCGCACCGCAAGAAATAAGGATTGACTTTGCCGTTTTGCCCGCCGCCAATTTGTATTTTTTATATTGCTTCACCGCGAAATGGTCGGGGCTGCGTTCTTCTAAATCGGCAAAGAGCAGATCAACGGGGCTTTGGTATTCCTCGTCGTCCTCGCGTGCTTCGCTTGCATTGATAAGTTCAAGCAGCGTTGTAAAGTTCATTTCCTCGGCGGGGGCTTCATACCAAATGTAGCCGATCAACGCGCAATATAATAATCTCTCGGCTTTCACCCAAAAATCTTCCGCGCTTTTTTCTCCCTCGCCTTTGGTATTGACAATAAGGGTATTGACAACCTTTAACACGTCCTTTTCGCTGCGGATATACACAAAGGGGTTATATCGCATGGATTTCTTGAAGTTTATCGTATTCAGCACTTTTATCTTGTAGCCGCCGCGCTGCAAGAGCTTTCCGCACTCGATTAAGACGGTGCCTTTTGGGTCGGTCAAGACGTAGGAAGAATGAAGCTGCATTAAATTAGGCTTTACGAAAAACCTTGTCTTGCCGCTGCCGCTGCCGCCGATCACCACGACGTTTTTATTTCTCGCATATTTCGGCTGCTTCGGGCGGCTGTTCATGGTAAGGCGTTCGGTCTGCGTCAAAATGATGTTGTTCTGAAAATCCGGGTCGATGTAGGGCTTTATATCTTCGGCGTTGCCCCAACGTGCGCTGCCGTATTCTGCGCCCTTGCGGTATTTCTTTGCGTTTTTCCCTTTGACATAGACAATCAGACGGATAACCACCGCGCCGACAATGCCGATAAGCAAATCCAACGGGTGAACGCTCGGCAAGGCATTTGAAAACGCTTCGGAAAATCCCTGTGTGATATTGAGTATCTTTTCGGAAATATCCGCGCCGGGGGCAAGCCGCACCGCCTGTCCCACCTTATCAAAGAGATAGACAAAGAACACATAGGGGATATTCGGGATTATCAACTTTTTGTAGTTCATCTGCTTCATATCTCGCGCCCCCTGTCTATTTTCTTTACCTTGTCGCGGGCGGCGTTAAGCTGCTTCGCCTTGTCCTTTGCTGCGGCAAGGGCTTTGCGGATAGAGGGCTTTTTATCCCTGTTCAGCTTCTTTGCGGAAAACTCTTGAAACGCTGCGGTCATAACGTCCGCGTCCCTGCCTTTGAAAAACACAAGGTAACGGGTCTGTTCGCCCTTAACCTTTTTCAGCGAAAAATCTATGTTGTACTTCTTCGCGGTACTCTCAAAGGCTTTGATATTGCTGTCGGTGATCTCGATGTTGGAAACACCCGCATTTTGCTTCATAAGCTGCCGCATGGTCTGTTTCCCATGCGGGGCTTTGCTTTTCTGCTCCAAAAACTTCTTGATTGCTTTCTGCAACGCCTGTTCGGTAAGCCTTGCCGCGCCTTTTCCCACATTGACGGATAGGGCAATCGTTTTTTGGGTTACTTCCTCCTGCAAGGTATCAACTCCTTTCCCGGTAAACTGCGGCTATGCTCATTTGCTGCCGTAAAAGTCGTGATTGACAAGGGCGGTATAGTAGCTGTCAATGGTACTCGGTGCGTTGAACAGCACCGCTTTTAGATACTGCTTGATGTTGCGGATTTTGGTTGTGTTCTCCCTCATGCAGTCCAAAACAAACTCAACGTGGCTGCTATTCAGCTTCATAAACTTTGATTTGACAAGTTCGGCGGGGTAGTCGTCCCCGGCGATACGGATTGTCTTTCGGGCTGTGCAGACGGTTTCCAGCATGATTTCTACAATCTCGTCCAAACGGTCTTTATCCATTTTGGGGTCTTGAATGAGAATGTCATAGTCGATGTTGTCTTTGATGATTTCCCGATAAATCTCTATTGCGCTGTTTGTTTTCGCTTCCGTTCTTTTCCTTTCCGGCGGCGTAGCCGCTTCGTCCTGCTCATAAGGCAAGGGATTTAGGGAATGGAAAGGAATGGAATGGGTACTTGATAAATCAGTAATTGATTGTTCTTTACTTGATATATCTTTATTTAATTGCGTTGGATTTTCCAACGTAGGTTTTTCCAACGTAGGTTTTTCCAACGTTGGATTATCCAATGTTGGATTTTCCAATGTAGGTAAATCCGATGTAGGCGGCTGTTCGCTGCTGGTAGCTGCTTCCGGCTCTTTGGGCTGCGGCTGCTCGTATATGACATAATCCGCACCGCGCAAACGTCCTTTCTCGTCGCGTTCCCGGCTGCGGACGATATATCCGGCTTTTTCAAGTTCTTTGACCGCTTCGCGGATTGCGTCGATCTTCTCCCGGTTGATATGGGATAAGCCCGCAAGGGTATAATCCCAATCTTCGGGCAGCGAAAGCATTTGCGACAACAAGCCCTTTGCCTTTAAGGACAATTCCTTGTTTCGCAAGTGGTGGTTGCTCATAACGGTATATCCCGTATTTCGCTCCACTCTGAAAACTGCCATATTTCCTCACTTCCTCTCTTGGTATGCGTGGACAATTAGAAAGCCGTTTTCGGCTGTTTTGGTATTGCAATATGCCCTTTGCCGTTTTCGCGTCTGCAAAGCCGCATGGCACAAGGGCTTTTGCCCGTCTATTTGTCCATGCTGGCGTGCGTTTTCCGCGTCCTTTTGCCGGGGCAATAGGGACACTCTTTGAAAACGCAAAACTCATATTTCCACCCGGGGCGGTAGAAACGGCAAGTGCCGCAATCTTCATCATCTCCGGCACAACCGGATTGATAGCGGTCAAATCCCGGCTTCTGCTGCATGAGCAATTCAAACGCCCGCTGCTTGCCCTTTGTGAAATACATTCCGGCTGCACCTCCTTTCCTGCGGGCATAAAAAAACGGCGTTACTTTCTCCCCCAAAGGGGTTAAGGTAACGCCGTTTGTGTGCGTATTCAGTTTTTAACACATTCCCTGTCTATCCGCTGTCCGCAAAACCATTGATTTTATTAGCTTTTTGCCGCTATCGCTATCACACCTCATTATTCCAAAGACCAAGTTTCCAGAATATGATAAAAGACATTGAAAGCGGTCTGATAAACTGCGTGATTACGAAAGATTTATCCCGTCTGGGGAGAAACTATCTTGATTGTGGGTTATATCTGGAAGTTTTCTTCCCAGAGCATAACGTGAGGTATATAGCGGTCAATGACGGCGTAGATACCTTGAATAAATCTGCTATGGACATCACGCCTTTCCGCAACATTTTAAACGAAATGTATGCCGCTGACATATCTGTTAAGATAAAATCGGCATATCGGGCGAGGTTTCAACAGGGGAAATTCATGGGAACTACCGCCCCTTATGGCTATATCAAAGACCCTGCCGACCACAACCATCTGCTGATAGATGATAAAGTGGCACATGTTGTAAAAGAGATATTCGACCTTGCATTAAAAGGGAATGGAGTTGCCAAAATTTGCAGACATCTTAATAAACAGCATATCCTACGCCCTGCCGCTTATGCGGCGGAGCGTGGCGAAACAGGCTTTGAACGTCATTTTGAGGGGAACGAGGACAAACGCTATATTTGGAGTGGGAACAGCGTGAGGAGCATTTTAAGAAGCCCGATATATGCGGGAAATCTTGTAGGCTACAAACGGATTGCCGCCAATATGAAAAGCAAGAAACGCCCCTCTAAGCTGCCCGAAGAATGGGAAGTGATACCCAATACCCATGAGGGAATAGTCACGCAGGAGGAATTTGATATTGTCCAACAGCTTATTACAAGTCGTAGGCTTCCACAGAACAAGGGAGGATTTGTAAATATTTTTGCAGGCGTTATCAAGTGTGTGGACTGCGGATGTGCTCTGCGGGCAATGAACGTACACAGGAGGAAACGCCCAGAGATTATCGACTGTGTACAGTATTCATGTAATAATTATGCAAGAAACGGAAGAAGCGAGTGTAGTGCCCACAATATAGAAGCAAGGGATTTATTCAATGCCGTTCTTGCCGACATCAACTGTTTTGCGGATATGGCAGTGAATGATGAAAAGGCGGTCAGGGCCATAGAAAAGCGGCTCACGGAAACAGACCAGAGCAGGGCGAAAGCATTAGAGAAAGAACGTAAGAAGCTGAACAAACGCCTTGCGGAACTGGACAGGCTGTTTTCCTCTCTCTACGAGGATAAGGTCATGGAGCGTATTACCGAGCGGAATTTTGAGATGATGTCGGGGAAATACCAGAAAGAGCAGCTTGAAATTGAAGCAAGGCTGAAAGAGGTGACGGAAACTCTTAATGAAAGCTACGAGAAATCACGGGGAATCCGTGACTTCCTCGCCCTTATCCGAAATTATCAAGGCTTAAAAGAACTGGATGCAACAGTTATAAACGCACTCATAGACAAGATACTTGTTTCGGAGCGTGAGAAGATGGCAGACGGAACAGTGAAGCAGGAAATCAAGATTTACTATAAATTCATCGGCTTTGTCGATGAATTACATATCATACCTACAAAACGGTGGGCAGCAATGCCCGCTAAAAATTGTACGGTGTGCGGCGTTGAATATGTCCCGGGCTCTGGTGCATCAAGGTATTGTCCTGCTTGTGCCAAGAAGATACGGAGGGAGAAATCAAACGAGAGCAAACGCAGGAGCAGAGAACAGAAAAGGATAGCATGTATGAACTGTCCGCAAAAAATGACCGACTGATTTGGAACAAAGGGAAGGCAGAATCAATAGATTTAAGTGTCTGGCAATAAGACAGAATGTTGCTGATAAATATGGTAAGGCAGATGGTATCACATTTAAGCGAGACATATGGACAGAAATGTTTGAAGCTGCTAAAGCGGAAAAGCAGAATGACCAGTCAGAGCTTGTACCATTCTGGTGTTTCGGAAAAAATCAGAGTGTAAAAATAGAAAGGCTTGTGCCAATGTATCCTATGAGTAAGGATGAGGTTAATTATGAAAGGCTGATAAAGATTCTGTCTCTTTACCGGCTTACATTAGGGCAGGCAAGGCAGGAAGAACTTCTGGAGTATTTATTCAAAGAGTTCAAGGAAACAAGTGGATTGAAGAAATTGTTTATCGACTTGAGTCCATTTTCAAAGGGAAAAGAAGGTTGATATGATGAGAATACTTTTTTGTAACATAGCGTGGATGAAGGAGTATCGAGGAAATGAAGATGGAAAGGATATTCCGTTAAATGGTGGAAGCTATGTTGATGAGACAGGAGATGCTCATGAAAAATATAATTTTACACCGGTGAATATGGAGGGAAGGGAAGGCTTATATTGTCTGGGATTTTTTGAGACAAAATCACATAATGGTAAAGATGTCAATCAAATGCGGATTGAGAATATTGCAGGTTGTGAACTATTAAAAAAAGAAGAATCAGTAGATGATGTGCTTGTTGTTTATTGTGCAAAGCATCCGGCACATAAGTTTACGACGGTCGTGGGATGGTATAAACATGCTACAGTTTACAGACATTATCAAGAGGCAGTGTTTGCTCCAGAAGATATACAATATTACAATGCAATTGCAAACTCATCTGATTGTGTCTTACTTCCTGCAGGGATCAGATCAAGAAAGGTACAATGGGAAGTCCCAAGAAAATCAAATGGTTGGGCTTATGGATTTGGACGGGCAAATGTGTGGTATGCAAGTGAAGAAGATAGCCGGTTACAAGATTATCTTACGAGATTAGTAAAACAGATTGATGAATATGATGGCGAAAATTGGATTGACAAGTACGCTGAGTAATGAGGTACATATATTATGGGAAACGAATCAGGTGAATGGATTATGCATGGCATGAAGTGGGACAACCCGGAATGTATCCATTCTGTAGATGAAGCAATCAAGTATATAAATGAATTTGGCTTTTTACCATTATTTAAGAATGATATAGATGGGTTTTCACTTGAAGAAAGAACTGTTCCAGAGTACTGGTGGAGTGATAATCCGGAGATTGATCCATGGATGTGGCGGGCTATTATAGCAAGGCGGCATGATATCGTCTATGGAAAGTTCTTTGATAAGAAGGCAGGATTTATATCAAAAAAGTGGCTTCCTGTATTTGCTAATTATCGCCGGGATGGATATGATTTTGATGCATTATATGATGATGGGAAAGCACCTAATAAGCATAAAAAGATAATGGTCAATTTTATGGAAGATAATGCTGATTCAGAGATTTATTCAAATGAATTGAAAAAACAGGCTGGATTTGGTAAGGATGGAGAAAAGGGATTTGATGGTGCTATAACGAATCTTATGATGCAGACATATCTGTGCAACTGCGATTTTAAGAAGAGAGTGAATAAGAGAGGCATTGAATATGGATGGGATGTTGCAGTGTATTCATCTATTGAGCATATCTATGGATATGATTATGTGACTTCCTGCTATAAGGATAATCCACAGGACTCATGGAAACAGCTTGTAGACTATATGCATGAGATGTTTCCGGATGCAACGGATAAGCAGATAAGGAAAGTGTTAAAATAAAACAGTGAATTTTTGAGGTGAATATACATAAAATGAATGCAAAAAAATCCGCAGCTTATTGCAAGCTGATAGAAAATGTAAAAAACAAATATCTTAAAAATCCTATATACACAAAGAACCTGACACTTGGCTGGTGCGATTTACGTCAGGGAGAAGATTTGTGTCAGGAAATTAACCTATGGACATATTGGCAAGGGAGAGATTACGCCAAGAAGACACCACATATTAAGTATATGCTGATAGGTCAGGATTTCGGACCACCAGAAAAGGAAGAACTAAACGGTACGATTGCAAATGTCCGTAAGATGAATGATGGTATAGATGTGATGTTCCATGAAAATGTAGATTTGGAAGCAAGGGATTCACAGACGGATAAAAATATTGTCAGATACTTTGAACTGCTTGGTAAAAATGAAATTGACAAGAAAAAATATCCAGATTTGTTTTTCTGCAATTGTAATTTGGGCTATCGCAGAGATAAGTATTCTGGAAATATGACCAGAAAGATATTGGCAAATGATGCAGCCGAAATAAAATCACTGATTGACATTATAGAGCCGGAAAACATAATCTGTCTGGGTCTTGATACATCTGTGGTTGTAATACGAACTCTGATTGATAAAAAGTTTTCCTGCAATAGAGTATCTGAACTTATAGGAACTGGAGAACCTTATATTTATGGAGAAACATATATATACCCTGTAGCACATCCGGGGTATTGGGGTACAAGTACAAGAGGAGAGGATAATGTTATTGCAGATTGGAGGAGGATTAGAAAATAAGGAGGAGTCACAATGCCATTTAAGATTGTCCGAAACGATATAACAAAGGTAAAAGCAGATGTAATCGTGAATACTGCCAATCCAAATCCGATATGTGCAAGTGGCACGGACTTAGCAATATATGAGGCAGCAGGAAAAGAAAAGCTTCTCGCAGAAAGAGCGAATATCGGCAAAATTGCAAGAGGTGATATTGCTGTCACTGGTGCATATAGCCTAAATGCAAAATATATTATTCATACAGTAGGACCGGTATGGACGGATGGATTGCACCATGAATTTGAAATTCTGGAGCACTGCTATCGTAAATCATTGCAAAAAGCATTGGAACTTAAGTGCGAGAGCATTGCATTTCCATTAATTTCGACAGGAGTATATGGATTTCCGAAGGATAAGGCATTACAGATTGCTGTGTCAGTATTCAGCCAGTTTCTTACTGAAAATGAAATGGAAATTATACTGGTAGTGTTTGATAAAAGGTCTTTTCAGCTGTCCGGTCAGATTGTTGGGGATATTGATTCTTATATAGATGCTAATTACGTCAGAGAAATCCATAGAAAAGAGTATCCGTTAAGGAGCAGAAGAAGTACTCATGTAAAAGAATTGGCAGAAGAAGATTTCAATGAAGAAATGCTTCAAAGAGAAGAAGACAACTATCCACTTGAGGAAATGACAGATACTGGCATGACAGAATTGCTCATGCCGTTAGAAAATATTTCATTGGAAGATCAGCTGGCCAATATAGGAGTTTCCTTTCATGATAAATTATTTGAGCTGATTGATGAAGCACATCTTGATAATAAGGATGTGTGGAAACGGGCAAACCTTGATAGGAAACATTTTTCAAAGATTCAGTGTGATCAGAATTATCATCCAAAGAAAAAGACAGTAATGGCACTCTGTATTGCACTTCAGCTTGATCTGGAACAGTCAAGAGATTTACTTGCCAGAGCGGACTGGGCATTTAGTCCAAGCAGTAAGGTGGATCTGATCGTGCAGAAGGCTATTATAGATAAGCAGTATGATATTATGCAGCTGAATGTAACATTGTTTAAGGATACGAATGAAATTCTTGGAGTATAGGAGAAAATATTCATGAGTAGAGAGACAGATATAAAACTTTTAATGGACAATTGGGAAGAAAAACATAAAAATAATGGATATAAGCGTTTTATCAGAGATGGTATAGTGTGTGAAGAAAAATGGGAAGCACAGCATACACCAAGAGTATGTTATTTCTTAAAGGAAGCATACACTTCTAATGAAAATGGTTATAATCTGGTAGAAGATTTGCATGATTGTGAACGTCCATGGACTATGTGGAGAAAGGTAGCAATATGGACACAGGCAATATATAATGCATTTAACGATAATATCTGTGAGTATGACGATGAAGTATTACGTTCTAAGGAAAAAGAAATCATAGACCGTATTGCAGTGGTCAATGTGAAAAAAAGCAATGGCGGAAGCGAATCTGAATATGAAGATTTGAAAAAATACGCACTTGAAGACAGGCTGGAAATAAAGCGTGAATTGGAAATTATACAACCGGATATCATTGTATGTGGGAATAATCTCAGTCTATTGAAACTTGTATTAGGGGAAGAATTACAGAATGATGATACATGGGATAATATGTTGGCGCTTTGGAAGGATACATTGGTGCTTGATTATTATCACCCTGCTGTGCATTATCCTAATCGGGTTAATTATTATGCTTTAATGGCAATTTGCGATGTGGCAAGAAAAAAATATGGTACGCCAGTATGGTCAGAACAAAATGAAAAATATTAGAGAAATTAGTGTCGGTGCAATATTGTACCGGCATTTTTATTTTCTGAAAGTGTCGCCCAAACAGCGACCATATGAAGATGCCTTTTAATTATACTCATATTGTAACAGAGAAAGAGAGGTGCCGGAGTAATCCGGGAATTGGAGGCATATATGTACGGAGCAATTTTAGGAGATATTATAGGAAGTCCGTTTGAGTTTGACAGAGGTGATAAAACAAAGAATTTTGATTTGTTTAGTGAAGGCTGTGGCTTTACAGATGATTCTGTTATGACAATAGCAGTTGGAGAAGCTCTCCTGGCAGTCGGACCGGAAGCAGCAGTAAAGAAAATTGAAGATGCGGTAGCATCCAATATGCAGGATTGGGGAAAAAGATATCCACATGCAGGCTATGGTGGATGCTTCAGACATTGGCTTAAAGAAAATAATCCGAAGCCATACGGAAGCTATGGAAATGGTTCAGCCATGAGAGTGTCAGCGGTAGGCTGGCTTTATGATTCGATGGAAAGAACCAGAGAGGTAGCTAGAGCTACAGCGAATGTGACACATAATCATCCAGAAGGTATAAAGGGTGCAGAGTCAACTGCAAGTGCAATATATATGGCAAGGAATGGATCTTCAAAAGAAGAAATCAAAGCTTATATCGAGAGGGAATTTCATTATGATCTGAGTAGAACATTGGATAATATCCGAACCTACTACCATCATGTTGAAAGCTGTCAGGAAACAGTACCAGAGGCAATCATCGCATTTCTGGAATCCAAAGATTTTGAGGATGCCATACGGAATGCAGTATCACTTGGTGGAGATACGGATACGCTTGGTGCTATTACAGGAAGTATTGCAGAAGCATTTTATGGGATCCCAGCTGTGCTGATTGCAGAGTGTAAAAGCCGGATTGATAAGGGACTGATGACGGATGTTCTTGATGAATTTGATCATGTACTTGGCAGGAGCGTGGATACTTATTCAGATGAAGTGGATGAGACACAGGCAAATCAGATGATTGAGGCAGCAATCGACCAGTATTATATTCAGCAGGATAAAAATGGAATGCTGTTATTTATGGAAGTTATGGTAACAAGAATGCAGCAGGCAGGAGAAGTTATTGTTCCATATATCACGGAAAATCCTTTTATGTCGGAAGAACAGATAAGTAAAGTAAAGGCTGGTGACACGATTTCGCTTGACCATGATGTAAGACTTAAAATAGAGACTGTAAAAGATGCTGATGAAAAAGAATGGATTGGAGTATTTACATCTTCTGAAGAGATGCATAAGGGTTCTGCTGGAAATGTGCAGATGAATCAGTCTATTGAATCAATACTTCGTCTGGCACTTAATTGGGAACAGGTGAATGGAATTGTGATTAATCCGTTTGGTAAGTATATTCAGATGACAAAGAAGATGATAGAGCTTTTAATCAATGGGTATGAATATAATGAGAATGAAAGGAAGAGCAAAGATGATGAGAACAATTAAAGTTACAGGAAAAGGGAAAATAGCAGTAAAGCCGGATAAAATCCGGTTATATGTCAACAAGGAAGAACTTTGCAAAGAATATGAAGATACTCTCCGAAGGTCAACAGAAGATACAGAGCTTCTCAAGGATTTGTTTGAGAAACTTGGTTTTCAGAGAAAAGACCTTAAAACAGTATATTTTAATGTCGATACAGAATATGAAAGCTATCAGGACAGAGATAAGAGCTGGAAGCGAAGATTTAAAGGTTATAAGTATAATCACCATATGAAAATAGAGTTTGCAGCTGATAATAAAAGATTAGGGCAAGTCCTTTACGCTTTGGCTCATAGCTCATTAAGGCCAGAGTTTTCTATTGAGTATACAGTGGCAGATGTAGAAAAATGTAAAAATGAGCTGTTACATAAAGCAATTGAGGATTCCATTCAAAAGGCACAGGTGCTTACAACAGCAGCAAATGTGAAATTGGGTGAAATACAGGCAATTGATTATTCTTGGGGAGAGATAGATTTTGTAACAAAGCCATTGAATGAAATGAGATTAATGGAGTGTACGGAATGTGAAATGAGTGCACCGGGAGCATATGATATAGATATTGAGGCAGACGATATTAATGTTACTGATACGGCAACTGTAATATGGGAAATTGCATAAAGAGGAAGATATAAATAGATTAGACGAAAAGCAAGAGGCACCGTTAAAGTAGGTACCTCCTTCTTTTTAGAGAGTTAGCTCTTTTTCTGATATGGGAATTTGCATCTCCGGAGCATTAAGTAGTGCTGTGAAATTCTGTCTAATGATATTCAGTGTCTTCTGCTTTTTCTGCAATTCTTGTTTTTCCCGGACAGTAGCAGCTTGTTCAGATTCAAGATTTTCTATCCTATTCTGGATTTTATTAGAGCTTGGGATTTTGGTAACACCGAGATCCTGAAGCTCTTTTTTTAGTGAATCGTGCAGTTGGTATTCTGCTTGATGTTTGGTTCGGTATGCTTTTGGATTTTTAGCAGATTTGCAATCTTCAATCACTTTTCGGCAGAGACGGTAAGAATCACAGTGTTTTTGAATGATTTTCTGTGTGCTCAGCTCACTGTTGATTTGCGTTATTCTTTGATCAGCCGCTTTAACAGAAGCATCAACATCAGAAACATGCTGTTGGAAATCTTCATAATTCAGCAGGTTATTTTCGGAAAGATAGTTGAAGGTGCGTGCCGCTTCTTTCAGGTTATTTAGTTTTGCCCATCGTTCAAATCCTTCTCGATTGCCGGTCGTAACATAAGTGGAGATATTGATATACAGGCGAGCTTCTCTGGACAGATGCCTTGGAGCTTTTATTTTGTTACGGTTTTTTGCCAAACGGATGCGGACATTTTCTTCTGAATAATAGCTTCCAAGAGATTTCATATAAGTGAAGTTTTTCTGTTCCGGTGCACGGAAGGACAGGTGTTTTCCCTGTCGGACTTCATATCCGGCTAACTGCATTTTTTGTAAAAATTCCTCATAGTTGATGGAAGTCCAGATTGCTTTATCAACTGCAACACGTAGCTTGGCTTTCCAGCTGGTGCCACGATGATATTCCATGTTCTCCTTATAACTTTTGCCTTTTTCTCCGGTTGGCATACTGGTGGCAAGTCCATTTTCATGGCAGATACGATTACTGATCCGGCAGATTTTATGGTAGCTCCGCTTATTGGAAACATACTTGTGATGATCAACAAAACTTGCTGCATTAAAGATGATGTGGTTATGGATATGATTTTTATCAACATGGGTGCTTATCACATATTCATATTTTCCTTTCAGTACTTCGTTTGCAAATTGTTGCCCTAAGCGATGGGCAGTTTCGGCATCAACTTCTCCAGGTTTAAATGACTGGATCAGATGAAATGCCAGGTTATCACCTTTGTCCATTCCATTCTTTTTTGCCATTTCTCTTGTCATAGAAAATTCAAGATCTGCAGTTTCCGGGGAACAGCCAAAACTGGAAACTAACAGTTTTTCTTCTGTTTTATCTGGATTCGTGATGTAGTCCAGAGCTTTCTTGTCTGTTACTTTAATTGGGAAGATCTTAAGATACGCCATAATTCTTTCACCATCTCTTTTAATTCTTGCTTTTCTTCCGGATACAGATCACCGGTGCTGTTTACTTTTTTGGCAATCTGATTAATATTCACACCGATCTTATGCATTTCCTCATACTGTTTCTTCAGTGGAGTGGTATCGGTGTTGACGATGTAACCGTCGATTGCCATTTTACGAAGATAAGCTCCCATATTTTTTGTCTTTGATTCAATCATCTTTCTACGAATAAGCTTTTTTTCTTCTGGGGAAACACAAAACAAAATCTGTATATTTCTTTTTCTCTTTGCCATAGGCAGATTCTCCTTTCTTTGGTTCTTCGAAGTAGTGACTTCTGTGTTTTTAATTTAGGGCAGGGTTCCCTAAATTGCTGGTTTTCCGGAAGTGTATATACACTTCCTGTCCTTGCTATTTACCGGTGGCACAGCCGCCGGAAGAGAGTCTTTAAAAAAGATCCCTCTATAAATAAGGTACTGAGAGAAGAAAAAGAGGACATCGAAGCTCAGAAGTATGACGCAGGCATGATTCTGTGGTATAGTAAAATCTGAACGAGAAAGAAGAAAAGAGGTCAAACCGATGTCACGGAAAAACCATAAGATGATAGATGGGAGATTACTGCAAACGAATAAGAAGTATTCCCAGTTAAAAATGAAGCAGAAAGAAAAGATTGCGGAATGGATGTTTCAGGCAACCAGAGATTATTATATGAAAAAATGTACTTTTCCGAGTGACAAACATCTGGAAGAAGTGGTGGATTCTGTTTATGAAAAAATTGAAGATGCAGAAATCTGGATTCTGTATGGAGAGGTCTTCAAGCATTATAAATCCAAACGATCGGATATCAACAAACGTGTCAGAAAATCTCTGAATGAAAAAGAAGAGAGTCGGATTGAGAAGGTCTGTTTTATGAATATGTGTATGATTCAGGATCATAAAGGAAATGTACTGGCTCTGGATAAAGTAAATGATAGCTATACCGGTACGACTTTCCCAGGTGGTCACGTAGAAGCAAATGAGATTTTTCAGAAATCTATGATTCGGGAAGTCTGGGAAGAAACAGGGCTTACGATCGAAGCACCGAAGCTTAGAGGATTATATCATTGGCATAAGAGCGGAGTGCACTATGTTATTACCTTGTACAAAGCGGATAAGTTTACCGGAGAATTAAAGAGTTCTGAGGAAGGAAGAGTTTATTGGATTCCGCTGGAAGAGTTAAAAACAAAAGAACTTGCTACAGGTATGGAACACGTTTTGCGGATTCTGGAATCAGAGAAGGTGGATGAGTGCTATATGCATCTGGAAGCAGATGGATATGTGGGAGACTTGTATTAAAGAATTACATGAGAAATGTGTGCTTGGGTAATGATGAGCCAAGTGAATATTCTGGTGCTAAACAGGCAAGGAAGATTCTTGAACAGGCAGCTGCTTTATTTGCCAGTGTAACTATGAACAATGAGGACAAAACTACTTTCATGGATGAGATGACGAGACTTTATCTGGCATCTAAAAGAACAGAAGAAAATGGTAAGAAAAAATGAACGGTTTTGTTTTCTTGCTTGCTAGAAAAGAAGGATAGAACGTATAATAGTGTTAATGATCCAGAGAGGTTTACTCTGGAAATAGAATTATTCGCACCAATGGTGCGAGTATAGATTAGGAGTGAAAGAATGGTAGAAGATACTATGTTTTCCGGGGAATCGAAAAATATTGAGTACAAGGTATCCTTACCTGATAAATGTGAAAAGTACATGAAGACAATCGTAGCTTTTGCCAATACACAAGGTGGCAAGCTGATTGTTGGAGTAGATGATAAAACACACCAGATTGTTGGTGTGGAAAATGATGTGTTGTTTCAGCTGATGGATGGAATTGCCAATGCAGTTTCTGATTCCTGTGTGCCACAGATCATTCCTGATATTGAGCCGCAGACGGTAAACGGGAAAACAGTTATTGTTGTATCAGTAGAAGCAGGAAAGAATAGACCATATTATCTAAAATCAAAGGGAAAAGATAATGGTACTTATATCCGTGTTGCAGGTACATTAAGGCAGGCATTTCCAGAGAAAATAAAAGAACTGGAGATGGAAGGAGCCAGAATCTCCTGGGATGAACTTACCTGTGTAGGATATCCAGTTTCAGAAGAAGCTACAGAGAAACTTTGCCAGGATATTGAAAAGTTCCGGAAAAAAGCAGGAATGTCAGAGCATTCTGTGAAGAAAGAGCAGCTGATAAACTGGAAGATCTTAAAGCAGAGGGAGGGACAGCTTCTGGCAACGAATGCCTATGCGTTGCTGACATCAGATTATTTCTCATTTTCTAAAACCCAATGTGCGGTATTCAAGGGAATAGATCGTGCAGTATTTCTTGATAAGAGAGAATTTACAGGACCAATCTATACACAAATCGAAGAAGCAGTAGATTTTGTATTGAGAAATATTCGACTTGGAGCAACAATTGACGGATTGGTGCGAAAAGAGAAATATGAGCTACCACCGGAAGCAATCAGGGAAATGATCATTAACGCCCATTGTCACCGTAACCTGTTGGATGAATCTTGTATTCAGGTCGCAGTTTATGATGACAGACTGGAGGTGACTTCTCCGGGTGGATTATATAACGGATTAACTTATGAGGAAGTCATGAATGGTCATTCGAAGATCCGGAATAAAGGTATTGCCAATATATTCAATCAGATGGGACTTGTAGAAGCATGGGGAAGCGGAATAAAAAGAATCCTTAATGCTGCAGAAGAGTATGGACTTTCGAAGCCGAGATTTCAGGAATTCGATAATATGTTTCGGGTAGAGTTGTTCCGTAGTTCATTTCCGATGACAAATGGAAAAGAAAACATCGGGGAAGCATCGGAGGTAGTGTGGAGAACAGACCTCAACGATACACAGAAAAAGATTATAAAGTTACTTTCAGAAGATCATCAATTATCAGCAGTTAAGTTAGCTGAAAAAATTTGGGTTGCCAGTCGAAATATTGAGAACAATATTAAGAAGTTAAAAGAGTATGGTATTCTTATAAGACATGGATCTCCCAAGAATGGTTACTGGGAGATTGTAGATAAAGATCTACAGGAGTGAGAAGTAAATTAGTCCAAGATAGCTCAAGATTAGTCCAAGAGAATATATATATAAATAACAAAAATAGATTGACATTTTGTAGTAATCAGTAGTAAACTGTACTTGTGGAAGGGAAGTGATATGTTTGGCTAGAAAAACACCAAAAGATGGCAAAGAAGAAAACATACGAGTACGGGTGACTCCGGAACAAAAACAGAGACTTGTTGAGTATGCAGAAAGACACTATCAGAGCATGAGTGGTGTTGTATGTCAGGCATTGGATCTCCTGTACGCAAGAGAAGAACAACAAAATAATAAAGAGTAAAATGGAGTTATTTTGGAGTTTATTTCTTCATAAGCGGTGCGAAAAACACAAAATCAGAACGCATGTTTGAAGCATAAACCTCTAATAACAGCCTTTGCGTGTCATGAAACGCAGTCCGCAAAGGAGTTTGAATAGGATTTTGCAAAAATAGACCCAGTATTTATGCGATTTCCAAGCAAATTCCGTTATTTTTTGGCAACGGATTGGCAACACTTTTTGCTATATTCCTTGAATAAAATTATATTTCTATAACATAAAAACCTTACTGATGAACTGTTTCCAAAATTGGAAAGAGTAGTCAGTAAGGTTTTTTCTTTTTACATTTCTTTATTGATTCTCTTTTTTCAGAGCCTTGATGAGTTCGTCAGAGAGTTCCTGAGACGGAACTTTTGCCCGAATCTCAGAGGTGTCCAATTCCGGATAGTTATATCGCCAGTTATCGTATTCTTCCTGGCTGATCTCTCCAGATTCCAGTTTTGCAGCCATTTGTTGCCATGCATGAAAAGGTTCAAACAGGTGCTGATATTCTCTGTGCTCCCGGTCAAGTCGGAGACAAAGCTCTCCGTCAATCTCTCCAATCTTGATGCCATACATATCTTCCAGTGCAAAGAGGGTGTGCATAAGACCAAGATAGGAGTCAATGTTTGGAACATTGATAGCTCTGGTGCTTATACCGAAGATCTGTGCCATTTCTTTGACCAGATCAGCTTTAGGGGTTCTTGCTTCTGTCTCGTACTGCGCCACACGGACATCCGAAGTCTTTCCAAGGAAGCCAAGAAGTTCGCCAAGCTCCTTCTGTTTCATACCTTTTCTGTTTCTGAAAAATTTAATACGTTTTCCAAATGCCATAGGGATCTCTCCTTTTCCTGAAATCTTTTATTCAATTTTGAATATAAGCTCCTACCGTTATGCAATGAATAGGAACTGGTGGTTAACGATATTTGTTTAAATAGTATAGCATATGGAAAAATAAGACGCAAGAAAAACTTAAACAAAAAAATTTAATTACTGATGTTCAAACCACTTGACTTAACGGAAAATAGTTAATATAATACAATCAAAACTTAACTTAATAGAGTTAAGCTGAAGAAAATTTGAAAATGAGGTTGTATAAGGTGCCTTGAAACTTTGGATAAGTAGAGGGGTTTTTCCTTGAAGACAATGTGGAAGGAGGTGAATAGAATGTCTGAATTAAAGAATGGATTTCTGACTGCAGAAGAAGTAATGGATATTTTACAGGTCAAGCAGTCAAAGGCATACCAGATTATTCGCCAGCTGAATAAAGAACTCAGCGGAATGGGGCTGATTACAGTGCCGGGGCGTGTGGATGCCAATTATTTCAAGAAAAAGTTGTTTTATGAAGAAAAATAGGAGGTACTTAAGATGGCTGTATATCAGGAAAAAGACAAAGGTACATGGAGAGTGGTGTTTCGGTACACCGATTTTACCGGGGAAAGAAAGCAGACGCAGAAACGTGGATTCAAGACCAAACGGGAAGCGACTGCATGGGAACATGAGATGATGCTTCGAAAAGGAAATAAGCTGGAAATGACGTTTGAGAGCTTTTATGAGATTTATTCCGAGTATAAACGTCAGAGGGTAAAGGAAAGTACATTTGAGACGAAATGCCACATTGTGCGGACAAAAATCCTTCCTTACTTTGGAAAACGGAAAATCAACGAGATCACAGTGGCGGATGTAATTGCCTGGCAGAATGAAATGATGGCATACCGGGATGAAAAGGGCAAGCCCTATTCCGTGGATTATCTGAAAACGATTCAGGCACAGCTTACGGCAATTTTCAATCATGCGGTAAATTATTATAATCTGCCCTGCAATCCGGCAAGACAGGCAGGAAGTATAGGAAAAGAGGTTCCAAAGGAAATGAAATTCTGGACAAAGGAACAGTATCTGAAATTTGCCGAAGCAATGATGGACAAGCCCAGATCCTATTATGCCTTTGAGATGCTTTATTGGACCGGAATCCGGGAAGGGGAGCTGCTTGCCCTCACACGGTCAGATTTTGATTTTGAGAAACAGACGGTGCGGATCAATAAAACGTACCACCGGATGAAAAAGCAGGACATTATTACTTCTCCCAAAACAGCGAAAAGTAATCGGATCGTTGTGATGCCGGAGTTCCTCTGTGAAGAGATGCAGGATTATTTTCAGATGTATTATTCACTGGCACCGGATCAGTGGATCTTCCCATTTTCCAAATCCTATCTGAAACATGAAATGGAAAGGGGATGCAAAGCGACAGGAATTCCGGTTATTCGGATTCATGATCTTCGCCACAGCCATGTTTCCCTGCTGATCCATATGGGATTTACAGCTCTTGCCATTGGAAACCGGGTGGGACATGAAGCGGAAAAAATCACGTACCGATATGCACATTTATTCCCGACGGTGCAGACGGAGATGGCGAATAAGTTGGATGTCGAGAGAATGGAGAAGGAGGATGAAATCTGATGGAGAGAACGTTAGATGCAAAAGGACGATGGAGAAATCGGACGGTGGGATTCCGGGTATCCGAGGAAGAAGCAAAAATGATTGACCACATGGTGGCGTTATCTGGGCTCACCAAACAGGAGTACATCCTGAGAAAATTGATGGACTGGGAAGTGACCGTGCAGGGAAATCCGAGAGTGTACAAAGCCCTGAAAAATCAGATGCAGCAGATCTACGGAGAACTGAAACGGTTGGAAGTGTGCAGTGAAGAAAATGAAGAACTGCTTCTGAACATCCAGATGGTTGCTGTGACACTGAATGGGATGAAGGAGGAACCGCACCATGTGGAATCCCCGGAACATCCCTAAAAAAGAAAATGCCCCTGCTGGTAACAAGGACATTTCGACACTAAACAAAACTTATGCAGGCTCTGGTAAAGCCTCATAGACAAAAACTCAATCCTTATGGGAGAAGTCTGTCTATACGCATATAGCTTTATGTGTAGTATAACAAAGTTCTCCTGTGACGGAAAGAGGGAAAATTACGGAATTTGATTACAAAGGATACAGGAGGACGTACATGAACATTTTTCAGGAAATGAAAGAACGTGTCACCGCAAGGCAGGTGGCAGAAAGATATGGGTTAAAAGTCCGCCGGAATGGGATGGCGTGTTGTCCCTTTCATAATGACAAACATCCCAGTATGAAGATTAATCAGAATTATTACTGCTTTGCCTGTGGGGCAAAGGGAGATGCAGTTAATTATGTGGCGGTACAGTTTGGATTATCCCAGTTCGAAGCGGCGAAGAAGATCAATGAAGATTTTTCTCTGGGAATTCTAATCGGGCAGCCAGAGATAAGAAGAAAACAAAATTCAGGTGTCAGGAAAAAAGAGAAGGTTCCAACAAAAGAGGAACGGATTTAATTTGTCCAGAAGAAGATTGATAAATGGGCAAGGGATGCTGCCAATGTATTGCTGCGGTATCTGCGATGGATGGAATTCTGGAAGGAATTTTACAAGCCGGAATCTATGGAAGAGGAATGGCATCCTCTATTTGTTGAAGCCTTACAGAATGAAAGCAAGATCAGTTATCTGGTGGACATGCTGATGTTTGGAACGGACGAAGAGATTCTGGATTTTTCCAGAACGGAAGGGAGGAGGTGAAGCGGTATGAACAGAGAATTGCAGAATATGAGCGAGGAGTCCTTGCAGAATTTAGAGGAGATTGTTGAAACGGAGCTTCTGACAGTGGAGGATATCCGGGAACGGATGGATACCACGGAAAAAGGGAAAATACGTCAGTCCATACAGAATTGCAAATATGCGTTGGAGCATGATCCTTGTCTGAAAGGAGCTATCTGCAGAAATGAAATGACGTGTCAGATTGACATCATGAAGAAAATGCCCTGGAAAAGGCGTGGTGTCCATATGACCGATACAGACATGAATAACCTGGCTTTGTATCTGGAAAAGAACTATGGCTTGACCAGTGATCGTGTCATTACAAAGGCAATCGATATCGTGGCGAATGAAAACAGTTTTCATCCGATTCTTGAATATCTGGAGAGCCTGAAATGGGATGGGATTCCGAGAATTCAACATATGCTGACACATTTTTTCGGGGCAGAGGATATTGGCTATACCGGGGAAGTGATGAAGATGCACATGATGGGAGCAATCCGCAGGCTATATGAGCCGGGAGCAAAATATGACATTATGCTTTGTCTGGTCGGAGGTCAGGGAACTGGAAAATCCACGTTCTTCCGTTATCTGGCAATCAAAGATGAATGGTTTACGGACGATATGAAGCGGATCGATGATAAGAAGGTTTATGAATATTTGCAGGGACACTGGATCGTGGAAATGTCAGAAATGAATGCGGTGGCAAATGCCAAGAGTATCGAAGAGACGAAATCATTCCTGAGCCGGCAGAAGGATATTTATCGTATCCCATATGAAAGGCGGGCAGAGGACCGGTATCGTCAGTGTGTCTTTTGCGGTACTTCCAACGACCTGAATTTTCTCCCTTTCGACCGTACCGGGAATCGGAGATTTGCCCCGGTCAGAGTATTTCCCGAAAAAGCGGAAACCACCATTTATGAAAATGAAGCAGAATCCAGATTATACATTATCCAGGCATGGGCAGAGGCAATGGAAATCTACCGAAGCGAAAACTATCTGTTGACTTTTTCACCGGAGATGGAGGATCACGTTAAGCTGCTTCAGAGAGAATTCATGCCGGAGGATACTCAGACAGGTATGATCCAGGCATTTCTTGATTCGTACGAAGAAGATTATGTCTGTTCTATGATTATCTATCAGCAGGTATTTCATCAGGAAGGTATCGTTCCAAAATGGCAGTCAAAAGAAATTGGTGATCTGATGGACAATGAGATCATCGGCTGGACGAAACATGGCAATCATAGGTTTGGTGGGGCAATCGGAACGCAGAGATCATGGAAACGGATTCAATCGAAAAAAGATGAGGAAGGATTCATGAAAGTGGATGAGAACATGGAAATACCATTTGATTAAGGATTACTTTTAAAATGTTTTGAGCTCTGTTCACAGGTTTCTGTTCACAAATATCTGGGCGGAATGTGAACAAGAAGGTGTGAACAGGAGCGAAAAAACTTTGAAAACAAAGCAGAAACGAGAAACAGCCCGGAAACGGGCATCAATAAAAATAGCGGATACGCCAGTCAGAAAAAATTAATCATCAGTATATATAGAATTATCCGGGTATGACAAAAAGAGCCCTCGGCGATTGAGAGCGAAATACACCCATTGCACAAGAAAGCTTATACTCTGTGTCTTTCGTCCTCCCGAAAGGCCTCGCAGGGGCGTTTTTGCATGACTTGAGAATGCCATGAAGGTCCATTCCGATGACGATTTTCTTTGGTAGCGTATCCGGGCGGAAAGGAGGTATTGTGAACAGACGAAATCATAGCTTTGTGATGGAAAGCAAGCTGCATGATGTAAAAGGCAGAGTGGATTATATCAGCAGCCCCAAGCGGCAGGAAAATTTGTATGCGGTCTTTTCCAATGTGGAGGACAGCTACTGGGAGCTTCTTGCTGAACAGAATCAGCGGGATTTTGCAAAAAGCGGAACAGAAGGAACTTGTATTGAAGCGAGGGAACTGATTATCATGTTACCGCCGAGTCTGATCAAGTATGATCATGAACTGTTGCTGAAGTATATGACTTCGGTTTTCCTGGAGAAATATGATGTGGGATGCTGTGCGGCATTGCACCACAATAAGAGCAAAACCAATCTTCATATTCATCTGATCTTTTCTTAGAGGGAGATCCGGCAGGAGGTGGAACGGAAGATTGCAAGCAGAAATATGTTTTATAATGAATCCGGCAAACATGTGCGGACAAAAAAGGAGATCCTTGACGAGAATGGGAATGTCCGACCCGGATGTAAAATCATCAAAAAAGGAGAAGTTTATGAGATGAATTTCTTTCAGCCAAAGAAAGAAGAATTTAAGACCAATGCGTTTCTGGAGAATATGAAACAGGTAATGACGGATGCAATCAACGGGATTGTGAAGGATGAAAATGAGAAGCTACAGGTATTTCAGAAAGACAGTCCTTATCTTGCCACCAAAAAGATAGGGAAGAACAATCCAAAAGAAGCAGAGATCAAAGCGGATAATTATCTTCGTCAGGAATGGAACCGGAACGTGGACCGGGCATTGCTTACAGGTGCTTCCGAGGCAGAAGTGATGGCAGCAAAACAATTGCAGATTGACGTGCCGGTAGCAGAATCACTCCGGGAGCATGGACAGGATCCGAGATTATTTACCGGGATTCTTCAGAAAGCAATCGGATACTTAAGAGGCTTTGTAGAATTTCTGCGGGAGACAAAATACTGCGATAGAGATTTGAAAGGGAATCCTCTGATTGATCATGATGTGCGGATTGACATTACACCGGAACCATTGCCGGCAAAACCCAAAGGGGAAAGACCTTCTTCGGAAAAACAGGAAGCTGAGGTTATGAGATTACAGCAAATTCTCAATAAGATGAAAAAGCAGGAACAGAAGATCTATTCCATTGAGAAAGCCATCGTGAAACTGGAAAAAGATCTGAAGGAAGTAAAAAAGAAATGGTTTCACAAAAAAGAGCAGAAGGAACTGGAAGGAAAGATTGATGCGAAGAAAGCTCAACTGGAAAAGGCAAAAGATACACTGGATTTAATACCGGATCAGCATGGATATCAAAATGCACTGGAAGTTACAAAGGCAATGAAGCTTGCGAAAGCGGAGTTAAAGAAAGTTCAGATAGCTCAAAAAGTATGGGATGCACCGGAACCACAACCAGAGAAAATGTATTTGAGGATTCCGGCGAATGTGAGCAATATGCGAACACCGGATGTGCAGAAAAGTACCAGACAGAAAAGAAGTATTCATGAACGGTTGGAGGAGAAAAAACAGATCGTGGAGCAACAAACAAAGAGGAAGCAGAGAAGTGGAATGGAACTATAACTCGTATATATTTGGAGAATAAGACTGATAAGCAAAACCCTGGATGGCAGAATGAAAACTGTTGATCCAGGGTTATTTATTGTAGGATAGTCCATTAAATATTGTGTTGAAATCGGTATGAAATATTTCAGTCAAGGCAATGAGTTCACTAATCTTGATGTTGTAGGTACCTGCTTCAATCTGAGAGTAAATGCTGCGGGTGGTTGAAAGATTCCGAAGCTGTAATTGAGCAACAACCTGTTCTTGTGTGAGATTAGCTGCAGTTCTTAAATTTCGTAAATTATTTCCAATGGAAACATCTTTGATTTGTCGTAGTTTTTGCTCCATAAATAATCCATACCTTTCATTTGCATCACTGTGCTTGTATTGATTTTACTTGAAAAATTTCATATAATTGCAATACATAGATTGCAAACGAGAAGGATTAGAAGTATGGATAAGAAGCGTATATGTATAGTGTGCGTAATAATGGTATTTAGTATTATGACTGGATATCTTTTTGAAAAAGAATCTAAGGAAGAAATATCAATGGAGCCGGATGTGGTTAGCAGTATCAGTATGAATCGGGATCAGTATTTTACAGTAGTTGCAAATCGGAATCGGATCGAAGATAAAGAAGAATTCGCAAAATTACTGGTGAAGATGTGTAGGGAAAATTCATTTCATACAATTAAGTTTTCTACAGATAGAGGATATGCGACTGAAATTCATATGCAAGTATATTTATGTGAAGAAGATATTGAAGATGCAAATGTAGTGATGGAAATTGATTATGTTCAGAGGGAGTATAATGAGAATTATGATATATGTGATAACCCAGAAAAATTTGAATTACATGTGGATGGAGAAGTGATTAATTAGACAAGGAAAGAGAACAGTATTGATTGATATTGTTAAAGGGATGGATTAAAATAATATCAACCGGAAAAATGTTGATTTTTTTATATTGAGGTATTACGTTCCGTAAAAATTAACGTAATAATAGCGAACAAAAAGATTTGTGACCGACAAGTAATGGTTTGAATATACGAAATAAAAGAGATGGAGAAAATAAGCATGAGGTATACGAAAGAGAAAAGTTTAAAATCAAGAAGACCAAATGAAAAAGCATCAGAAATGAAAGGTAGAATTGCTAGAGGATTATTATCGGTAGCATTGGTAGGAGTATTAACAACTATAATGCCTTTTAACGCAAATGCTAATAGTTCGAATGTATATTATCTTGGAGAGGCGGTTAATGCGGGAAAAGATACTGGATTTTCTGAAAATAATGAGATTACAAAGAAGGATCCGCATTATAATTGGACGCTTGGAAGCTTTTCTGTTAATGGCTATACTCGTGTAATTACAGATGACGGAAATCCGATTTTTTTGAAAACAGTGGGCGATGAGGTTGTTCTTGATTTTCAATTGGAACAGGACATTGATGCTTTGAATAATGATAAATCGCTCATGATTGCAAATGATAAAAAGGCATATGATAATTTGCTGTATAAAGATGAGACTGCATTTGGAAGAGGAGCCTTGATTATAAGAAAGACAGATGCGTATCAAAATAAAAAAGGTACTTCTCAATTGTATACGGATTATTTGTCTGGAGTTAAAGTTGGAGCAAATACTCAGGTAGAAATTTGTGAAGAGGGCGATTATGAAGTTGCATTAGACTACAGTATTAGAGATAAAAAAATCACTGTGCCCTTTATAGATAAGACAATAAGAAGTACTTACAATGATTACAAAATTTATTTTACTTTTTCAGTAAGAAATGGAAACTGCATGGTTTTTCCGTTTGATGTAGCTACCGGTGAAGAACTGACAAATAAAGCAATTACTGAAAATGGATTTTATTTAGATTTGGCAAAATCCAGATATTTAGAAATCAATGTAAAAAAAGAAGTTCTTCGTGAGGGTGCGACGGGGCTTACGGAGGATGTTAGATTCAACAAGCCTGCTAGTGATGGGGAAAAGTATACAGATGAAGGGATTTACACTATTACAGTATCAAATCCATACACAGAAGAAAAGACTGTTAAGAAAATCTATGTTGGGACAAATAGCGCAAAGCATATATGACTACAGGATATGCAATTAGTGATATACAGTCATTGCTTAAAGACGGAGCAACCATTGATGATGACGGGAATATTACCATCCCGGAGAAAGTAGAAAAACCTAAAGTTGTGGAGAATGTGTCTGAATCAGCAATAGTCTTGAATGAGGCGAATGATGACGCAGAAGAAGAGGAGAGTGTTTCGGTAGAAAAGGACAATAAGGACGATGAAGCTCAATTTGCAACGAGCAGCATGGTTGGTGGAAGTATTTGTATTGTTCTGGCTTTATTTATTGTTTATTTGTTTGTTAAAAAGAAGAAAAAAGATAAAAAGGTTAATATGACAGTACCAATAGATCCTGAGGAATCAGTAACAGAAAAATCGCCAGAGGAGGATGAGGAGTAATGAAAAGATTAATTGCTCTATTGATGGCATCAACTTTATTTCTTACAGCCTGTAATTCTGGAATGAAAAATGAGGACAGTAATAAGAATGACTCTAAAATTGTGGAAGATGTAACTTCCATAGACGATATAGATTTAGACATTAATCCGGAAACTTTTTCTGATTTAAGTGATGAAAATTTGCTTCAGTATGTTGAAGATGAGGTTTATGCAGGAATAACTGAACAGTTAGCCAGTGAAGATTATATTGTTGAGAGTGTTGATGCGATATACATTTCTAAGGAGTATTTAGAAGAAGTTGAATACAATTCTCAAGAAAATATGTATTTTGGTTATACGTTGTCGGAGTTGGATGCTCAATATGATGGGACGAGATATGTATTCACTCTTGGGGATGATGGGCAGACAACGACAAAAACTTTTGAAAAATATGATGATACATATGAACAGGTAATCAAGAATGTTGCAATAGGTACGGGAGTAATTTGGGTTTGTGCTACGGTCTCGGTTGCTTCAGGGGGTGTTGGAGCTCCCGCTGCGGTAAGTATGGTTTTTGCAACATCTGCAAAAACTGGCGCAACGTTCGCATTATCATCAGGAGTAATTAGTACTGCTGGGACAGCAATTGTAACTGGCATAGAAACTAAAAATGTTGAGGAGACCCTTAAGGCAGCCGCACTTGCCGGTAGTGAAAGCTTTAAATGGGGAGCTATTGTTGGTGTTGTTTCTGGTGGAGTATCTGAAACCGTTTCTTTGGCTAAATCTGCAAGAAGCAATCCGACACCAAGAGAATCGGAATTAAAAGTTCTTGAACGAACCAAAGGGGCAGAAGAACAGATTTCCTATTTGGACGGTGTTGAAGTTTCATCTGCGACAAAAGGAGCAACACGCCCGGATGTTGTTGTAAAAAATGCAGATGGATCTATTAAAGCGATTGAAGTGAAGAATTATAACCTTGCATCCTCAAATAGCAGAAGTGAATTATATAGGGAGTTGGAAAGACAAGTAACCAGTAGGGCTAATAATTTGCCTGCAGGATCAACACAGGAGATAGTTTTGGATGTCAGGGGGAGAGGTTTTTCTAAAGACGTGATTGATAATGTGGTGGCAAACATACAATCACGTTGTGCTCCTGTGTATAAAGACATTCCGGTAACAGTCATGAGTTATTAGAGATATGAGGAAGTTGTATGAACAGTAAAGAAAAGAAGCCAGTAATGACAGAAGAAGATATTATGAAGCTTTTGGATTCTTGTTATGAAAAATGTTTAAATGGAATACCAAAAGTTAGTCCCAGTGTTGAGAAACTGGCTAATGATTATTTGAAAAAACATAGAACGACAGAAGAAGCATGCAGAGCAATGTTAAAAAATCAAATTGCAAAATGCGCAACTTCAGGAGTAGTAACTGGATTTGGAGGTTTTATTACAATGCCAGTCGCTATCCCGGCTAACGTTGGGAGTGTGATATATGTACAAATGAGGATGATTGCCTGTGTTGCATATATGGCAGATTATGAATTAGATAGTGATCAGACACAAACCTTCATATATGCTTGTTTAGCTGGCGTCGCAGTTAATGGCTTATTAAAGCAAGCCGGTATAAAAATCGGAGTAAAATTTACAAATGGACTTATTAAGAAAATTCCGGGTAAAGTTTTAACGAAAATAAATCAAAAAGTAGGATTTAGGTTTATTACGAAATTTGGAACGAAGGGAATTGTCAATTTGGGAAAGCTTCTTCCGGGAGTAGGTGCTATCGTTGGTGGTGGATTGGATTTGGTGGAAACTAAGATCATTGCAGAACGTGCGTATAAGTGGTCTTTTAAAGGTGATTTCTCGGTAAAGGATCAGAACGGGGAAGATATGATTGAAATTGATGACATCTCTTAAAGGCTACTATTTTGATATATGTAAATAGTTGAGAAAGGAATTTAGACTATGAATGAAAAATTGAAAGATACAACAATTGATTTATTATTAGATGGTGTCAAGACAAAAATAGAAGATGTGAAGGAAAATTATAAATGGCAAGAATTGTTTGTTAGTACTGGTTCTTTTTGTGTAAATAATCCTGATACGTTAACCATGTTTGAACAGGATCTGTTTTTGGTATTTTCAAAAGATAATTTGAAGCAAATGGCGAAAAAATTAAAAGATAAGAGAGGATATGAATTTCCTCAGCTATTGCATAGAGAATTATATGATTTGATGGTTCGTTATGAAATTCCGGCAATGGAAGCGGAAACATATATTCATCATTTTATTCAAGTTATTATAAACTATTTAGAAGAAAATGATCCAGATAAGACATTGGAAATTTTTTTGGGAGATTTGAAAAAGGAGATAGAAAAATATTTTTTTGCGTTAGAATCAAAATTAGAGTTGGTATTAAATCAAATAGCAGATTTAAAAGAAGAAAAAGTGTTATCCTATTCAATTACTGACATTGATATCCAGATTAGAAGAGAGTCAAAGTATAAAGGGATGGGGTTAGATTTTTTTAAACTTGATGATGAACAATTCGAATCAAGATTTCAAAGTGTTATAAATGATGAGAGGATATATGTTGTTGGGAAATCTAGAGAGGAGACAACCTATCGACTTTTAAATGAATTAAGACAGAAGAATTCAGATAGAGTTACTCTTATAATTAAGTCGGAAGAAGAATGGAATAAATTACAAAAAGCAAATGTATCGGGTAATATATTGGTCCCATTTTTTTATGCGGAGAAAATTGTGGCCATTCCAAATAATACTAATATTTTTGTATACGGTGAAGATGAACCATGCTATACGAGAGATAAAGTGGTATTAAGAAAAAGAACAAAAAGAAACATTATAAATGCGTTGGAAGAGATTGGGATAGATTACAATGAAGCATATAACATCGTAGATAACACCCATGGTTTATATGTGCCATTAAAGAAAAAACTTTTTAATGGAGCAATGTATAGTAAACCAGACTGGGTAGAGGGGCATTCTGATGTAGTTATGACTGCATTACTGTGTGGTGAGTGGACTGAAGCAACAGGAGATGTGTTAGTTTTTGAAGAATTATCTGGCAAGACATATATTGAATGTAAGAAGGAACTGGAGACATACTTGCATAGAGAAAATCCATTCGTTGTAACTAATACCAGTTATAGAGGGAGCAATTTGCAGCTTGCTAGTGTAGAGGATGCATGGGAAGAACTAGATATTTATATTACTGATGAGTTATGGAGTAAATTTATATTATTATTCTATGAGGTTTTGATTGAATCAGAGCCTATTTTTGATTACCCTTTTGAAAAACATTTTGAGGCAAGTATTTATGCAGAAAAACCAGAGTGGTCACCAAGCTTAAAAAAGGGGATGATTCGAACTCTTATAATGCGTGCGTACTATAGAGGTCATGAAGAGAATCAGAAGCAAATTGACAATATAGTATCAAGAGTACTTGATACTATTACAAGTAAAGAAAGATGGGGATATATTTCGCAATATTTAACAGATTTATGCGAAGCTTCGCCTGAGAGCGTTTTAAGAAAGTTGGAAGATGAATTGAAACAGCCACAGGGATTGCTGGAGTTGTTTGAAGCAAATGACGGGGACTTTATGACAAGCAGACATTATTATACTAATGTTTTGTGGGCAGTAGAGCAACTAGTTCAGCAAAAGAAATATGTTGTACGGGCATTGGAGTGGTTATGGAAAGTAGATTCATATAACTTGAAGTATAGCATAAGCAATAGTCCTAAAGGAGTCTTGGATGTAGTATTTTGTGCGTGGATAAATGAAAGTGCATTGTCTGTTGATAAAAAAATTGAGTTGGCAAGAAAGGCAATTGAGAATTATCCAAATGCATGGGATGTTATTGCGTCTAAATTGCCACAAGGGACAAACTCGATATGTTCAACGTTGAACACACCTAAATATAGAAAGATAGATGAGCACGAGGAACTATACGTTCACGAAGTAAATAAAACGTATATCGAATATTTAATGATGTGTGTTGATTCAGCATGTACGGATGCAGAAAAATGGAATAAAATAATTCAGCATATAAAGTCGTATGATGTGACGATTCAAAATGAAGTGTTTAAAAAATTGATTCTCAATTGCAGAGAAATGTGTGATGAGGAGAAAATTAAAATAAAAAATGAAATGAGGTACGAGATCTATAGACATAGGTATTATCACGATGCTGATTGGAGCATATCCGAAGAGATGTTGTGTAAATATGAAAGCACAATGAATGAAATTGTGTTGTCTGATAAAGTCTATGAATATTTATATATTTTTTCACCTGTATATGAGTTTCCTCTATTACATCCAGTGCCTTTTAGTCGAGAAGAATGTAAGGATTTGCGTGAGAAGAATCATATATTAAGAGAGGAAGAGATAAAAACAAGATTCAAAGAGTTTAAAGAAAAGAAGTATTCTCTGGAAAAGTTGATCAAATTAGCTGTGAAAGAAGAACATAGCATATTGGGCGAAGTTCTAGCACAGTTTTATTGTGATGGATTGTTTGATGAGAAATTATTCATTTTACTTATGGAATTAGATGAAGAAGGGAAAGATGTATATGACTATGTAAGATATCTACATAGAAATGGATCAGTAGATTTAAATGAAGTTATAGGAATGGTTAAAAAACTATCCAATAATAAAAATCTTTTAATGAATTTAATTACCTTAGAATTTATAGAGGATGATGACAACGCACTTATTGCTAAAGAAGATGAAGAAATAAAGAAAATGTATTGGAGCAGAAATATAAGACTAAGGATATCGGATAAAGCAGAGCATAAAGTATTTATGTGGGCGTTGGATGAATGTAAAAAATATGGTTCACTCCATACGTATTTAGAATTATTGTATGATATAAGGGATAAAATATCATTTCAGGAATTATATAATGCTATATTTGCAATCTCCAATTTGAAGGGCGATGTGGCTAGTTCTATGACAGATTATTACCTTGAGGAGATTTTGAAAGAACTACAAGAAGCTTTCATTATGGATGATGAAAAATGTGCTGAATTAGCAACATTAGAATGGATGTGCAGAAATGTGCTTGAATGGGAACAAATGAAATGCATGCAAAAAATTATGAAGAATGATCCGACGTTCTATGCTCAATTGGTTAGAATTATTTATAAAGCGGATGATGATGATCCTAGCGATAAGAAAAAGAGAGAATTAGCAAACAAAATGTATTCGGGATTTGACAAAGCAAAGTTTTGCCCGACAGAGAAAGATGGGAAAGTATCATATGAAAATCTGAAAAACTGGATAGAAAAGTTTAAAGAATTGTTGGTCAGTCAAAAGCAAGAGAGGTTATTTGGAAATTTGGTAGGACGATTACTGGCATATTCGCCAATTGGTGAAGATGGCTATAGTCCATGTGAAGCTGTACGAAAGATTATTGAAGAATATCATTCTGACTCATTGAAGACTTCCTATGTAGTAGCAGAAGAAAACAAACGAGGTGTTCATACTGTTGATGCAGGAAAATCAGAATTGATTTTGCATCATAGGTACAAAAAGAATGCTGAAGGATTGCAAGAGCAATATCCAAGAACTGCAGAAATTTATTTTACTTTAAGTGACATTTACAAACGTGAAGCGGATTTTGAAAGAAAGCGTGCAGAAGATGAATGGTAGAAAAAAGTATAAAGGGGAGTTGTATAGCTTTTTTAGAAGTGAAAGAAATATTGGAAGTGGTGGTAATGGAGCGGTATATGATGTGGAATTTGAAGGGGATGAAGGGTTCGAGTTTCCTATAGTAGCAAAATTTTTTGAGTATGGTGGGGTAGATAAAGAAAAACGTTATAATAGGTTTAAAAATGAGATAATCGCGTTAAACGCGTTAAAAGGTATTGAGGGGATTATGGAGGTTATTGATAAACAGTGTCCTCATGTTGTACCTCAAACTAAGGATGAAGCATGGTATTTAATGCCTAAGGCTAAACCATACAAACTTAATCGGAAACGTAATATATATTCTAAAATATTAGAAATGTTACAACTTGCACGAATTATACAAAGTATACATGAAAGGGACAAGGCGCATAGAGATATTAAACCGGAAAACATTTTAGTTTTAAATGGGAAATTGGTTTTGTCTGATTTTGGATTGTGTTGGGGTATAGGAGAGGAAAGACTTACGGGATTAAATGAAAGAGTAGGACCATATAAAATAATGCCCCCAGAATTAGAGAGAGTACAAACGGACCTGGATTTAGATTTTAAACCTTCTGATGTATACTTATTCTCTAAGGTGCTTTGGATGACATTGAAAGGGGATAATATCGGTTTTCGCGGACAATATCAGCGTGGAGAGGTTCAAATTTATTTGAACAAAGAAGATTATGACAATGTAATAACATTAGAGCCAATACATAAATTAATGGAAGAAGCCACTTTTGAAGAAATGGGAAAAAGGATTTCTATTCAGAAGTGTATTGAGTATTTGGAGTTACAGCGTAAAATATTGAACAGGGAAGAATATGAACTTCTTTCTAATGAGTTTGTAAGTCAATTGTTATATGATGAATATAGTAAGAAGATAATTGCATGTAGTAAACCAGATGAACTGACATATAAAGATGCAGCGATTATTACCCATATGTTAAGAGATATCATTCCCATCTCTAATATTTTTGTGAAATCACTTCATAGTGATCAAAATATAAAACAAATTCAGATAACAGATTTTCAGGTTGGCATGGATGGTATTTGTAAGTTGCTTTATTACAATAAGGGTATAAAAATTAAAGAATATTTGTTGAATATTAGCAAGATGAATTATTCTAATTATAGTTCTGTTATTTCGCTTGAGTTGAATGATATTTCGTTGGTTGATGAGGGATATATAGCATATTCGGCAGCAGGACACGGATTTGGAAATGAATATCCCCGGGTATATTTTTCTTCGGGTGAAAAAATAATTATAAAAAGAAAAGAGAATCTGTAAAAGCAAAAAGATGTATTATGGAATATGTGTAGGAAGCGGTAAGTATATCAAACGCATTAAAGGTATGAAGAAAAGATGTCTTTGCTTTTCTATGATCCTTTGCTATAATAACTTCATGGCAACACTCTGGCAACAGTTTATCAGAAAGCCAATGGAAATTATGCAATAGAAATAAAAACAAGGCATATTGCAAGTAAAACCTTAATTAATTCCGTTAAGTTTTGATACGACGGAGCCGAGTTTGAGTAGCGGACTAAATTGCGAAAAAGCCCATAAATAAAGGCTTTGCGGGCTGTCTGGATGTTCCGGTGGAGTGCAAATGGAGTTAAAAAATCTTTTTTTTCTTTGTTTTCTTTCCGGAGTTATCTGAGATTTTCGCAAAAGTAACTATGCTCAGAAAATATAATTAGTGTGAATATGAAGAACAGTTTGTTTTGATGGAAATATTTTCCGTCAGGGCAGACTGTTTTTTTATACCCTTTTTCAATGATATTAACTCCATGGTTCAGCGATAACAGATATGGAAACTGTGAAATTAAAATAATTTGCAAAATTTCGGAAAATGATGTCCGATTTTGTATCTGCCAGTACAGAGTATATGAAGAGATAAATATTCAAGACACAGGAGGTACTGATTATGCAGAACAAATTATTTTTAAAGGCAGCCGATATTTGTGAACTTCTGGAGGTAAAACAGACATCGGCTTATGAGATCATTGGCAATCTGTGATTATTCCGGGACTCTCAGAGCCACCTGTCCGGACTTTGAGAGCCACCATGCCGGAGAATGGGAGCCATATATTCCGGTAATTCAGAGCCACCTTATTGGACTCTATTACATATATTTCCTTTATACTGTAAATACACACCTTTGGTGTGAATACAGATAAAGGAGGTCGTAAATTATGACCAAGTATCGTGAAATCCTACGCTTGAAAAGCTTAGGATTCAGTGAGAGGAACATCGCACAAAGTTGCGGTGTATCCAGAAACACAGTCGCCAAGGTTTTGAAAAAAGCAGCGGAAATCAATCTTTCATGGCCGCTGGATTTTGACATGACCGACAGTGCGCTAGAGGAGCTGATGTTTCCTAAAGATAAGTCGGCAACGAATAAACGTATGCCAAACTTTGACTACATCCGCAAAGAACTTCTGCGGAACGGCGTAAACAAAAAACTTCTCTGGGTAGAATACTGTGAGGAGTGCCGCATGAGCAGCGAAGAGCCTCTAATGTATTCTCAGTTCTGCTACTACATCCAGAAGGATGAAGAAAAACGCAGGGCTACCATGCATATCCCTAGAAAACCAGGTGAACAGATTGAAGTTGACTGGGCCGGTGACCCTGCTCACATCATTGATCCGGACACCGGAGAAATCACAAATGCATGGATATTTGTAGGTGTATTAACTTACAGTCAGTATGCTTTTGTAAAAGCATATATGAATGAGAAAACCGACAACTGGATCAAAGCTCATGTCCAGATGTTTGATTTCTTTGGCGGTGTCACACCTATGCTCGTTTCTGATAACTGCACAACCGCAGTGAATCATAAAAAGAGTGACTGGTACAACACTGCCTTAAACACAACTTATCATGAGATGGCAGAACATTACAATCTTGCCATCCTTCCGGCCAGAGTCCGGAAACCCAAAGATAAACCGAATGTAGAGGGATCGGTAGGAAAGATATCCACATGGATAACAGCAGCCCTTCGCAATGAACAGTTTTTCTCTCTTGCAGAATTGAATGCTTCAATCCGTGAAAAACTGGATGCCTACAACGCCCGTAAATTCCAGAAAAAGGAATGTAGCAGACTCAGTTTATTTCTTGGGGAAGAAATGCCATTACTGGCTCCGTTGCCTGCTACACCTTTTGAACTGGCTGAGTGGAAACAAGCCACCGTCCAGTTTAACTATCACATCGCAGTAGACAGAATGTTCTACTCCGTGCCTTATCAGTATATCAAAAATAAGGTTGATGTGCGTATAACAGATACAACGGTTGAAATATTTTATAATCACAATCGTATTGCCTCTCACAGACGACTCTATGGACGAAGCGGTCAGTATTCTACAGTGACAGAACATATGCCGCAGGAACACCAGAAATATCTGGAATGGAACGGTGACCGATTCCGTAAGTGGGCTGATTCGATTGGAATTAACACAAGTAAGGTTGTCGATGCAATACTTACCTCCGGCAGGATTGAACAGCAATCCTACAGAAGCTGCATGGGATTACTGAAACTGGCAGAAAAATATTCGCCAGAAAAACTGGAACAGGTCTGCGCTAAGGCGCTCTCTTATTCCGGTAAACCCAGCTATAAAAGTATCAAAAATCTATTGGCTGCAACAAAGGATGCACCTGATACCGAATCAGAATCATTTCAAGCAGTAAAACCACATGGCATAACCAGAGGAGCCAGATACTATGGAGGTAAAAAATCATGACAAATCAAAGTACAATCGATAAACTTATTGAAATGCGTCTGACTGCTATGGCAGATGCATTCCGCATCCAGATGGATGATCCTGCAATGAAGGAAGTTCCATTCGAAGATCGGTTCGGCATGCTTGTTGATGTCGAATACAGCAACCGCAAAAACAATCGTCTGAAAAGGCTGATCCGCCAGGCTGAGTTTGAACAGCCAGATGCCAGCATCGCAGCGATTGATTACCATTCTGGACGAAAGCTGAACAAAGCACTGATCAACCGTCTGGCAACCTGTGAATACATTACAGAATACCGAAACATCTTTATTACTGGAGCAACCGGAAGTGGTAAAACTTATATGGCCTGTGCCTTTGGCATGGAAGCATGCAAGCACTATTACTCAGTACGGTATGTACGGCTTCCTGATCTATTATTGGACTTACAGGCTGCCAGGGACAATGGAACTTTCTCAACTGTCCTGAAGAAATACACCAAGCCAATAGTACTGATCATTGATGAGTGGCTGCTTCTTAAACTGACAGAAGCTGAAGCCAGGAATCTTTTTGAACTGATACATAAACGACGAAAAAAATCTTCAACGATCTTTTGTTCTCAGTTCCGTGAAAGTGAATGGTACCAGCAAATCTGTGATGGTGAAAGTACTCTTGCCGATGCCATCATGGATCGTATATCGTATGATTCCTATAAGATCGATATTGAAAGTGTTGACCCATCTAAAGACCTCTCTATGAGAGAAGTATATGGACTGGATCCAGCAATGGCAAAGTAACTTAATAAACAAAATGGGGTGGCTCCGTTAGTCCGGACAGGTGGCTCTCGCCACACCGGACTGGCGGCTCTGCCGCACCGTAATATTCAATCTGAATAAGGAGCTGGAAGAACAGGGATATTTGACGCTTAGAGGAAAAGTTCCGACAAAGTATTTTGTGAAGCGTTTCTATGGAGTAGAAGATACTTGTGAGATTCCTCAGGAAGAAGGAAAGGAATGGTTTCATGCGTAAAAGAAAAATGTATTTATCAGTGGAAGACATTGCCGAACTCTTTGAGTTATCAGTTTCTTTTGCTTACCGGGTGGTGGAAAGAATGAACGCCGATCTGGCAAGTAAGAACTATTATGTAATTCTCGGTCAGGTACCAACCCGTTATGTAGAGGACAAGATCTATGGTCTGGAACACGTTGAGCAGTATTTGAAGGAGGATAAAGCGATATGAGTATAGTGCAGGAAAAAATGTATATGGATGTGGATGATGTGTGTGTAATTCTTGGTGTTTCTAAAGCGTATGCCTACAATTTGATGCGGGAGTACAACAAGGAGTTGAAAGCAAAAGGCTATATTGTAGTAGCTGGAAAAATCTCTACCAAATTTTTGGCAGAAAAGATTTACGGAATGAAGGTTGAGGATTAACAATGGGTGTTTACAAAGAAGGAAAGAACTGGAAAGTACAGGTCTATTATAAAGACTGGCAAGGTAACCAAAAGAGAAAACAAAAACGTGGATTCCGGACCAAAGGCGAGGCAAAAGAGTGGGAGCGAGACTTTCTTCAGCAACAGAGTCAGGGTGTAGATATCGAATTCGGGAACTTTCTGGAAATCTACTATAAGGATATGGATGTCAGACTTCGTGAACACACCATGTATACAAAGCGTTACATCATTGACTTGAAGATCAGACCATATTTTGAGAAAAAGATTCTTAGTGAGATTACGGTGGCAGATGTACGTGCATGGCAAAATGAGTTGTTGATGTATAAGGATAAGAATGGAAAAGGCTATTCGCAGACGTATTTGAAAACAATCAACTGTCAGCTGACTGCAATCTTCAACTATGCTATCCGATATTATAATCTGCAGGATAATCCCTGCAGGAAGGCAGGAGCGATAGGCAAGAGCAAAGGAGAACCGAAGGACTTTTGGATGCAGGAAGAGTTCAATGATTTTCTGGAGACAGTAAGTGATAAACCGGAGACAAGAATGGCGTTTCTTCTGTTGTACTGGAGCGGAATGCGTATCGGTGAATTGCTTGCCCTTACTTATGACGACATCAATCTTGAGGAGAAGGCCATCTCCATTACGAAATCTTATCAGCGATTAAAAGGAAAAGATGTGATAACACAGCCGAAAACACCGAAAAGTATCCGGATTATAACCATGCCAGATTTCCTGGCGGATGAGTTTCGAGAGTATTGTAGCCATCTGTACGGAATTATGAAAAATGAGCGTTTGTTTCACTTTACAAAATCCCATATGGAGCATTGTATGGCGGCTGGAATTGAAAAATCAGGTGTAAAAAGGATTCGTTTGCATGATCTCCGCCATTCCCATGCCAGTATGCTGGTTGATATGGGGGTGGCTCCGTTGGAGATTGCAGAACGCCTTGGACATGAAAAGGTGGAAACTACATTGAATACTTATTCACATCTGTATCCGTCTAAAACAGCATGGCGGCGTCCTCCCGTGGGCCGCCATGCCTTTAACTGCTGGGAATGACAGAAAGAAAGCAGCGGCCTTGATTTCTCAAAACCGCCACCAGTGAATATAAATTAAGCGTGAAAATAGGTCTGCCCGGCAGCGGTTTTTTTCTTTTCTGCCGCTGGGCAGATGTTTTTTCTTTAGATACATGATAAGAGGAATTTTTGAAGATTCCATAAAGATTTGAAAAATGGACGGACATAAAAGACGTCCATTACACTATCGGAAAATCAGCAAGGAAATTTCATAGTAACCTTTGCGCCGCCGGTTTCTTTTGAATTTTCTAAAATAAGCTGACCATTATGTTGTTCCATAATCGAATTTGTAATATATAGACCCATACCAAAGTGTAACTTTGAATTGCGGCTTTGATCGCCCATATAGAACCGTTCCTGTGCGTGGCATAATGCCTCTTTAGAAAACCCCGTTCCTTCGTCTGTGACTGAAATTTCCACGAAACCGTTGTTACTCTGAACATCCACATAAAGCGTTCCGCCTTGCGGGGAGTAGTCCAGCCCATTACTGATAACATTCATAATAGCACGTTCTATCAGCACCCTATCAAATTTCAGCATTTGAGGGAGTGAAACAGTATTCATTTGCAGCCGGATTTCTTTTGTCCGGCATAGTGATTCCATATAACCGAACAAGTGCTGCATGAACGCTGGCAAGTCTATACTTTCAATATGGAGCTGATAACCAACCGCCGCCCGTGATATATCAATCAGGGTTTGAATATATGACTGCATCTGGCCGGAGCTTTCCACGACGTAACCAGCGTATAATCGTTGCTCATCATCAAGATTTGTTTCTGTGAGTAAATCAGCATTTCCTTGAATAACCGTCAGAGGCGTTTTCAAATCATGGGCAAGCGCGGCGATTTGCTCTTTCTGTGTCTGTTCGGTTTTCCATTGCCGTTCTAACGAAATTTTCAGATTATCTTTCATATCTGAAAAAGATGCAAGGACATCTTCAAACTCTTTGATTTTGGCGTGTCCTACTTCAAAATCAAGGTTTTGCTTTGAAACCTCCGCAGTTGCTTCAAAAAGCGGGGTCAGTTGTGTACGCAGGTTCTTAGCAAATCTGGCGGTCAGTATGATAATGACCAGCAGCGAATTTACAGCCATCAGGATAAACACAAGCGTGTCAGGAGATGGAAAATATTCCGGTAGCCATGACACTGTAAATTGAGAACCAATATAATACCTTAAAACGCAAAATTCGTTTTCCCGGACAACAAGTGCAAACTGCCTCCCCGTAGCATATTCAATATATTCTCCCTTTGCGTACAGCAGGGCAATTTCTTTTTCATCATCGTCCATATTGCTGTAAAGCTCATTAAAGTTCTTGTCCAGAATTAAGTAGCCGCATCCCTGTGGAATCACAACCTTTGTAATATCCGGGGCAATCGTCAGCGTTGGAATGATCTCTTTTACCTGCAATTCACTTAGATTTGCTCTTGTAGCTAATCCAGCATTTACAGCAAGTCCCTCCAAACCAGAAGGGACAATAATTGCCGCTACCAGCATGACAATGAGGGAGATAGCAAACTGGCGAAACAATATTTTCAATGTAGGTTTCTTTTTCACTCCCATTTATATCCTATCCCCCATACGGTGCTGATCGGACTTATTTTGAAATGCTCCAATTTCGCACGAATATTTTTTATATGCGTTGAGATCGTAGAGTTATCGCCTATTCCATCAAACCCGAAAACGGCTTCATAGATTTGTTCTTTTGTAAAAACCTGTCCCCGGTTTTTCGCAAGGTATTCACAGATTGAATACTCGCTTTTGGTAAGGGGAACCGGCTGTTCTGAAACATACAGTACCTTTGCGGAAAGGTCAAATCTTATATCAGGCTCAAATGAAAGTGTGCTGTGATGCTCCCTTTTTTCTCTGCGTAAATGTGCCGCGACACGGGCGCGAAGCTCCTGAATACGAAAAGGTTTCGTAATATAATCATCCGCACCGATGCCCAATCCAAACAATATATCTTCCTCTAATGTCTTTGCGGTCAGAAAGAGAATCGGGCAGTCTACCATATTCCTGATCTGTTTGCAAAACTCAAACCCGTCTGTGCCAGGCATCATCACATCCAAAAGAATGAGGTCATAGAAATGCAGCTTTTTGATGTCTACATCATCCGCATTTTGACAGACTGTTATCAAATATCCATCTTTCCCCAAACTGTTCTTAATCAATTCCAAGATAGAAACTTCATCGTCAATTACAAGTAAGTGGGTCAAAAAATCGCCTCCCGCCCCATTATACCACATTGTCGAGGTTACTCATCATTATTTTTAATGTCAGCTTTCCGATATTCATTGTTGATATTTACAGCTACGGCATTGCTTATATCCACATCCACAATACTGTAAACGTAGCCGAAACTGAAATCTTCCCCCGCCACATTTTTGAAGCGTTTCGATACCTGCCCGATTTCTTTTTGCAGTTCTGACATTTCAAGACATTCATCCGTTATGGTATATGTCAGGCCGTTATATGAAATTTCATCATAGTTTGCGGCGTTCAGCTCATAATACGGCAGAGATTCATTTAACGCCTTATTTTTATCGGCGGTATCGCGGAGCGCACCGCAGGCCGATAAGTATATAAGACTTACAAGCACAATTACCACGGCAAACAGGCACTTTTTATTCACTGTTTTTACCTCCCTCCCAACCATGAAACCAAACCAAACTGGCAATCAGCAGACAAACAGTGCAGCATACAGAAATAATCATACCGCTGAAAAAATCGGTTTTTACCTGTGCATACAGTTGGGGGCTATCCCATGCAAGCACAGTGTAATCCATAGCACGAACGCCCCAGGCCCAGGGAATATATTTCCATGTAGCGTCACCAAGCCCTGTTATCATAAGGGCAGCTATTAAACTCCCTGCAATTCCCAATCCCATAGATGCACCTTTTCCGAAGCTCATTCCCACAAACAAATGAATCAGGTAAATGGGAAGCATGGTAATCAACAATAGAATCCCTGCTTTCAGGTAAAGGCTTGCCGGAGCATCCCTATATAGTGCAGCGAATGTTCCTAACGCTAAAAATGTTGCGCCAAAAGCACAGATCATCAGAAAACCAAGTTTACCAATATACGTTGCCATGCGAGATGGGATTGTTCCCAACAAAAGCTGATAATGCCCGGCCTGATTTTCGATCTGAACAACCAGGCCCACAATAATGCCGATCAGAAACGGGAACGCAACGGCCAGCACTTCCAGATAGGCACTGATTTTGGTTGCCAGTTCCCATCTGGATATATGATAGTAACCCGCAAAAATCGCCGCACATATAATCGGAATCATGCTGTGCATATAGAGCAAAATGCTATGTTTACACTTCTGATATTCTGCTTTCCAGCAGCGAACCACAGATACCATAGTTACCCCACCTCCTTTTTCTCAAACCATCTTGCAGTTAAAAATGACAGCGCCGCAAACCAGGCCAGCGAAATGACCAATACAAGTATAATCATCCAAAATGCCATTGCCGTACTCTGATCTGCAACCGGCTCACCATTAGGCAAAATACCTAACACGGAAATCATAAGATGCGGCACCCAGCTATACGGGCAGATCATCCACAAAGAGGTTGTAGCCGTGAAAATCCCTAAAACGCTTCCAAGTCCGGCATTAAGAATAACCGTGACAAAGATACCAACTTTTTTTGATAACCATAAGCACAGCGGAACTTCCCATAGGCTTGCAATGACAATACAAGCTGTTCCGGCCGCAGCCTGCCAAATTCCGATTGTCAGGGGAATTTCGTTGATAACTAATATTGCAAAACCGCCCAACAGATTTAGCGCCAGGAAAATGAAATTCCCCACACAGGAGTAAATACCGGCCACTCCAATTTTTGCTTTCCAGACTTTGTTCTGCGAAACAGGCAATGAAGCAACGGCACGATATTTTAGTTTGCCATTATCCCGCTGTTCAATCAAGGCACAGGTGAGCGTAAGGAATCCAGGATAAAGCAGGTTATACCACCAATTATAAGAATTGAGCTGGAACCAAAGAGGGGCAAAAAAGTTCATAAGCGCAGTTACAAACGGGGCCAGAACGATCAGCGTTTTTGTGAAAGTTCTCTTATGCTTTAGGTTCTCTGCCTGAATATATGCCATCTCCATTTAATATCCCTCCTTACCATTTCTGCGAATAACATCCATAAAGAGTTGTTCCAAATCTTCACCGGCGCGAAGCTCTCCCTCATATCCAAGGACGCCGCCAGCAATGATACCCACATGATCTGCAATCTGCTGGACTTCTGACAGAATATGGCTGGACAAAATAACTGTAATCCCTTTGCAGGGAAAAGAGCGAATTAACTCTCGAAGTTCCTCAATCCCTAAAGGGTCAAGGCCGTTAGTCGGTTCATCCAGAATCAAAAGCTGGGGACTGTTCAGCAATGCAATAGCAATACCAAGCCGCTGCTTCATACCAAGAGAAAACTGCCCGGCCCGTTTCTTGCCGGTATTCGTGAGCTGGACAATTTGCAATACCTCGTTAATTCGTGCATCGTCCAGGCCGAGCAATGTAGTTCTGACTTTGAGATTTTCGTATGCAGTCAGATTTTCGTAAAGCGGGGGCATCTCAATCAAAGCACCGATATGCTCCAGATCATTCCGCTTCCACGGGTGGCCGTCAAACTCGATGCTTCCCGATGTGGGGCGCAAAATGCCGGTGAGCATTTTTAAGATCGTGGATTTGCCAGCCCCATTCGGCCCCAGCAGACCATAAACCGAGTTGCGCCGGATGTTCAGTGACACATTGTTTACCGCCATTTGCCCCTTGAAATTTTTGCAGAGGTCAGTCGTTTTCAAAATCATATCCATATAATCAAGTCCTTTCTTTGATTTTACGGATAGCATACCGGGCAATTTTGAAGATTTCATAAAGATTCCCGAAAACAGAATATGAACAATACACCGTAACCGTGGAGCATATCGCAACAAAGCACCAACCTACGCATTTAGGGCCTTAAAAAGCCCTATATTTCAAGGTTTTTCCCGCATAGTCGGCGGGGTATGTGAGTGTTTTATCCTATCCCCGCCATAGTGCCGCTCTAAATGCGTAGAATTTACCAGCAGAAAATCGCCGGTTTCTCTGGCTCCATACTCCCAGATATGGTATCATGGAAAAAATCAATCTGACGGGGGTATCAGGATGGACGGACAAGAAAAGCTGCTGGACTATGAAACAATCAAAGCCGCCGTTGCCGGTGAGAAGTGGGCCACAGAAAAGGTGCTGGCCCACTATGCGGACTACATCGACGAGCTTTCCACGGTGGAGATCAGGCAGCCGGGCGGCAAAGTGAAAAAAGTCATTGACGAGGATATGCGGCAGCACATTTCCTTAAAGCTGCTGGAAGCGTTGCCGAGCTTCCCGCTGGAACAAGAATAACGATCAAGAGGGCTGCACCCTCTTACGCCGCTTTGCGGCTATCACCTGCACACCCCCGAAACAGATACACCCGCTGCGCGTCTGTACCTGTTTCGGGGGCTAATAATGACTGTAACCTACGCCTTTCGGGGCTGATAACCGCCAGTTTCAAGGCTTCTCCCGCACGTTTGCAGAGGTGGGCGAATACTTTATCCTATCCCCGTCCATACCCGGCATGGCTGCGGTGATCTTGCCTATCGTCCTGCGTCGGTCTGCGTTGTGGTACATACAGATCAAATTTTCTTCTTCCACGGTAAAGTGCATCATTCCTCATACCTCCAATTCATTTTTCTTGGTTCTGGCCGCCGCCTTTTTCGGGCTGGTGGCCTGTTTGCTGTCGGCAAGCTGCTTGCGGATAGATGGCCGGGGCTTGCGAATACTCACATCACGGCGCTCATCTTTGTTAATCATGGCATATACCCCGTGTCGGTCTTTTATGCTGGTAAAGCACAGGGACTTATAGGGCAGCATGGCAAAGAGCCGGTCATTGTCCTTGGTGGAAGCCAGTGCGTCAAAGTGCGGTGAGATCTCCACCATAAAATGTGTCTTGTTGGGGCTGTTGGGCGCGGACAGATCTTTCAGCTTATCCACGATGCGCCGGGCCTCGGTTTCAATCCGGCTGTCATGCAAAGCCGTAACGTGGGCTTTGAAGTCGCCGGGGACGGCCCGCCCCCGGCTGTGCTGCTCCTGCCGTAAAGCCTCCTGCAGCACAGCCGGGTCATGGGGCTGGGCCTCATACCGCAGGAAATTTCCCAACACCCGGTCAGGGCTTCCGTCAAAATACTGGCCATCCGGGATGTCACGGGTTCCATGCTCATAAAAGAGCCGGTTCACGCTCACCGGCTGGGAGGCTTCAACGACGTGCCGGAAATGCTGCTGATAGTCCAGCTCATAGAGATTACCCCGGATGGTGCCGCCCTGTGTGCCGGTCAACTCCACCGCATGGCGAAATTCTAATATAGTGTAACAACAGTTTTTCATCAGTCTTATCAGGATTCGTAATATAGTCCAGAGCTTTCTTGTCTGTTACTTTAATGGGGAAGATCTTAAGATACGCCATAATTCTTTCACCATCTCTTTCAATTCTTGCATTTCTTCCGGATACAGATCTCCGGTGCTGTTTACTTTCTTGGCAATCTGATTAATATTCACACCGATCTTATGCATTTCCTCGTATTGTTTCTTTAATGGAGTAGTGTCTGTATTGACAATATAACCGTCGATTGCCATTTTACGAAGGTAAGCTCCCATATTTTTTGTTTTTGATTCAATCATCTTTCTGCGAATCAGCTTCTTTTCTTCCGGGGAAACACAAAACAAAATTTGTATATTTCTTTTTCTCTTTGCCATAGGCAGATTCTCATTTCATTGGTTCTTCGAAGTAGTGACTTCTGAGTTTTTAATTTAGGGCAGGGTTCCCTAAATTGTTGGTTTTTCGGAAGTGTATATACACTTCCTGTCCTTGCTATTTACCGGTGGCACAGCCGCCGGAAGAGAGTCCTTAAAAAAGATTCCTCTATAAATAAGGTACTGAGAGAAGAAAAAGAAGAAAAGAGGTCAAACCGATGTCACGGAAAAACCATAAGATGATAGATGGGAGACTACTGCAAACGAATAAGAAGTATTCCCAGTTAAAGATAAAGCAGAAAGAAAAGATTGCGGAAGTATGCGATTGATAAGGTTTCAAAACCGGAACGTTGTGCCAGTCGAAAAGCTGGCGGAACCGGATATCGCTATACCTGTCAGGTGGGCGGGAAAATCTGTCATCTGACTTATGAAGAAAATTATAAATGGTTTATGCCATTTGTGAATAAGCTTGAAACACTGATAAAGAATCTGACAATCCAGTGTGTAAGGCTAAAAGAGGAAGTCCTGCAATTGCGAAAAGAAAAGAAGAGATTGTCAGAGGATGTGGAGTTTTACAAGGGCAAGATTAAGGATATGAGTGATAGGACAGAGCTGTTGCAGGAAAAGGCTGATGATCTGGAGCGTGTGAAGAGATATGCCGGTGCAGAGCAGATTGATACGATTATTCGTAAGGTAAAGGAACAGGAGCGTACAGAGCAGCAGATAAGGCGGTATGACAGGTCTTATGGGACAAGATAATGGGAAGGATGGATTTGATGAGATGAAAGATAATCGAATGGATAATATCGTGGAATATGCTTATAACATGGATAACGGCTATGTTGAGGTGTGGTTTACAGATGGAAATATGTTACGGATAAAGTGCGAAGAAGTGGAGGCTGCTCTGAGGACAACAGAGCAGTCTCTGGCGAAGCTGCATAGGTTGTTGGATAACAAGCCGATAGAGTATGTGGCAATGGCTTTGTCCGGGGAAATGCAGGCATATTGTGATATTGAGGATGATATGGTTAAGGGAATGTTTGGGACGATTGTGCAGGGGTATCTGAAGAATGGGTATAACAGGGTTACAGCGGAGATGATGGCTAGGGAGTTTTTTAGGTATGAGAGTTGAAATATATTTACTAGTAAAACAGGAAGTGTTTTGTTATTATTTATTTGAAATGGAGGGCTGATTATGATGAAAGCATTAAATGAAAAAATAAATAATTTATATCAAAGCCAAAATAAGAATATGGGCGGAAAAGGTTTGTTATGGATGGCCTTGATTTTTGCTGTTTTAAGCTGTTATTTCTTTATACCTAATATTTTTTCTGAGGGAGTGATTGATAGAGTTATTTTTAGATATTTAATAATTGCATTTGCTTTTTTGGCTACATTGTCGTTCACTTCATATTTTTACATATATAGTAAAAAGAAAACATCAAAACGATTCACTAGCATTGTAATAGTCTTGTATAAACTTTTTTTGACGATATGTGTCGTTATTTGTATTCCTATAATAATTTTTTTGAAAATAACCGAAATAATATTAAGTTACAGAGCTAAAAAGTTAGATAATTTGGAAAACTGGCTTATTATTTTAGTTATTGATTTGTTTGTTATTATGGCTTTGTGTTATATTGATATTTTGAGTGTGCAAAGAGTAACGGAATCTATAATTTATTTTGTAAAAAATCAATACAACTATAATATTATTAAATATCCGTTGGAATTATTTTTGATATTATGCCTATTTAAATTAGAGATGGATGTTACTAATATGATCATACTAAAAGTTATGAATCATTTTGGGATTTCTAAAATAAAAAGGAAAGTAGGCGAAAGACAGAAAAACAAGACCTATGACTATTTGATTAAAGATGATATTTCCAAGTATATAGATGAAAAGAATAATGATATAAAGCAATATGAAGAAAAACAAAAGGATAGTTTAAGATATGATTTGGAATATCAAAAGAAAACCATTTGGAAATTTCAATTGGTATGTTTAATTATATTATTTTTTATTGCAACATTTATTCCAGATTGGTTATTCATGGGGCATCAGGGAGATGCAATTAATGTTATAACTATTTTTACATTAATTATGTTGTATATTGATAAGAGAAAAGAGTGGAGATATTAATACAGGAGATAGCAGACTTATTATTGAAATTGAAACGTAAAGTTTATAAAATTTTTTTGATGAAAAACGATTTAATTATGATATAATTTGAAATATAGATTCGCCAATGGTGTGCTTGGGAAATCGGAAATTTCTACACAAAGCATAAAGAAGAAAAATATTACACAAGTTTTTATGATAAAACAGAACCTCGAAACGATATCTTAGATACATTTAGGCCAATGAGAGAAGTAGTTCTAGGAGAGATACGATGAAAATATTATTTCGTACAATGAGATATAACTGGCGTTACATATTTTCTAAAAGTAACAAAATCGCAGTAGCCCTATTTTCTGTTTGGGGGTTTGTTACATTAGTTACACCTACAGATATTATGTTAAATTGTATTGATAATATAGTTCTGCGAATAATTGTAGCCGTGCTTATTTTGATGGTAATCTATTTTGCTATAGTAATAGGGGTCACGATTTATACGAAGCAAAGAAAACAAGTGAAAATTTTTGATCTTCACTCAAATCATTCGTTGTTTGTGGAATATGGGGATTTATTTAATAGCGGAGATCCAAATGAAGAGAAGAACATTGCTTTTGCTGGGAATCGATGTTTCGACACGATTGTGGATGATGATTTAATAGGGTCAAAAAAAATTCACGGTATGGCACTTAAACGAATATATGAGCAAGGCAATAGGGATTCAGATACAGTCTCGAATGAGATACAAAACAATTTGTCATTGCATGGATATAAGTATACAGATCTCAAACAAAAAGAAAAACGAAGTGGAAACTTGCGTCGATATGATGTCGGATCGGTTGCTGAAATAAATGGTCTCAACAATGAACAGTATTTTATCTTGGGGCTAACATATTTTGACAATGAATTAAGAGCCCATGTCGAAAAGATAGACTATATAAAAGCTATAGCTTCTTTAGTAAAGTATATTTCAGAACGCTCTCAAGGGTTTTCTACATATATGCCTGTAATTGGGACGGGAGGGGCTGATGCAGGCAGTGTAAATGACTTAGTTGTCTATATTGTTAAAACAATTGAGCTTTTTAAGGATGAAATAGATTGCGATATACATATTGTTGTAAGTGATAAAGAAGAAAAATTAGGTTTGATGAACCTGAAAATGTTATAGGGAGGAACCACACGTGAACAGAACAGGTACATATGTTGCCTTTGACGGGCAGGGATCGACAGATCCTACAGAAAGCGATATTCATTATTTTAACTTGCTGAAGGCATGGAATAAATCTGGAAGTATAGATTTTAGGTTTACTAATTCACATGAAAAAACTTATCAGGTACGTGATAGCTCATCAAAAGCAACGCTTTTTAACAGATTAGAAACTAGATTATCAGCGAGTAAGAATTTTCTTCTGATTATATCGGATAAGACAAATTATGACAGAGGAATTCTTAATTGGGAAATTGAAAAGGCCGTTGATTATTATGAGTTGCCAATCATAATAGCATATCCAGGGTATTCTAAGATTGGCGCACCTTCAGAATTGAATAGCATGTGGACAAAATCTTTGGCGGAACGAATAAAAAATGAAAGGGCACATTGTATACATATACCGTTAAAAAAAGAACCGATATTTGACGCGATTAATCAGTTTTCTGTTGTTAATTCAAAGTATCCTAAGGGAGGCGCTTTGGGGTGTTACTCAGAGGAAGCGTATAAAAGCTGGGGTATTGTTTAGCAACGTGAAAACGAGCTTCGGCTTATATGCTATTCTGGGTACAATTTGGGTACAGCAGCTTTGTAACCACATTAATAAGATACAAAACCGTATCAAAATGATGCGGTTTTGAAACACAATAACAATAAAGTAACATGAAAAATGAAAGATTCAGCATTCTGGTATAAACACGTGATAGAGACAAATGGAGTCGAATTATAAAAAGAAGAGACCGGATATGAAGATCCATCTTTTTGCGATCTGATGTGGAAAATCTGGAGAAGAATCATTGGGTCCGGCAGAAGTATTGAAGCTTCATGAGGTTTCAGTAAAAGAATTCCAGACGCTTGTGGCAACAGGGGAAGTGAAGCATGTTGCAGGCCTTGCAGCGTGGGCACGCTGGATGAGCAGAGAAGATGAAAAAATAATGGAATATCATGGACTGGTATCTTATAACCCGGACAAATATCAGGAAGATCATGTATCCTGGTGGGACTGTGTCGACGTGATCTCTTCCAGCGGATATTATCCGATTGATCAATGGGAGCAGGAACTGGATCGTATCGAAAAAACCGTCTTAAAATATAGGAAACCATTTTTCTTTGCCGAAGCGGGATGTATGTCACGAAAAGGCTCCGGGATGATTCCGAATAACTGGGAATTGCAGGGAGAACTTCGCCTGGAAGAACAGTGTGAATGGTATCGTGCAATGTTTGAGGCCTGTAAGAAACGACCATGGCTTCGTGGCTTTGCTTTATGGGAATGGGCACCAAAGCTGCCTTCTGCGTCCGAGGCATGGAAGGACGACAGTTATGAAATATGTGAGAAACCGGTGCAGGTGATAATAAAGAGATTCTATGAGCATGAGGCAGGAACCTCATTAATGTAATATTTGTAAAGGAAAAAGAACCGTCTGTTTTGATGGGATTAATTTCTGTTATGACAGACTGTTTTTTCTATTCCATTATCAATAGTTGATTTGCGGAAAAACATCGAAATATATGTGTCGTGAGGAGAAGTTTATGCTGTATATAATACTATTAGTTGAGCTATATGGGCATATGTCAAAAATATTATTGACATATGCCTTTTATAGAACTATTATATAAGAAAAGCAAGAAAGGAGCAGTTTATGCCGAGACCAGTAAAATGCAGAAAAGTTTGCCATTTCCCCAATGTTTTAGAATTCTTTCCGGCAGATGATACTGAGAAAAAAACACCTATTATTCTGACGGTAGATGAGTATGAAACCATCCGTCTTTTGGACAAGAAAGGTTATAGTCAGGAGCAGTGCGCAGCATCTATGCAAGTCGCAAGAACAACCGTTCAACGAATTTATGAGATTGCCAGGAAGAAAATAGCAGATGCACTCATTGATGGATATCCGCTTAAAATTGAAGGTGGAGATTTCAAAATCTGTGATGGTCAGAGCAGTAACTGTGGGCTTGGAGGATGTTACAAGCAGGAGCTTCATCAAAAATATGCAGCGGAAAAAGGAGAAGGTATCATGAGAATAGCAGTAACGTATGAAAATGGACAGATTTTTCAGCACTTTGGACACACAGAGACATTTAAGATTTACGATGTAGAGGAAGGAAAAGTAGTACATTCAGAAGTAGTAGATACGAATGGAAGCGGACATGGCGCATTGGCAGGAGTTCTTAAAGCATTGAATGCAGATGTTTTGATCTGTGGCGGAATCGGAGGCGGCGCACAGACAGCGTTAGCGGCAGCCGGCATTAAGCTTTTCGGAGGAGTTTCCGGAGATGCGGATGAAGCAGTAGAAGCGTTTATCAATGAAACACTCGATTATAATCCGGATGTGAAGTGTTCTCATCATGAGCACAGCCACGGGGAAGGACATACATGTGGCGACCATGGATGTGGAAGCCATAGCTGTCATTAAGAAAAATAGCAAAAAATAATAATACAAAAGAATGTGTCAAGGTAATGGAGAAAGGCAACTGTTGACTTTTGCCTTTTAGCGTGTTAAAATCGAGAATGTAGAAAACAAAGACGTTTTGCAGTCATTATTGCAAAGCGTCTTTTTATTTTATCAGCAGTGATAAAGAGTGTGCGGTAAACAGATAATACAGAAAAGGAAGAATGCTTTATGAAAGAATTGTTATTTTTGTTTGTATTGTTTGTTTCTAATGTTATTCAGGCTATCACAGGGTTTGCCGGTACGGTATTGGCGATGCCGCCCTCCGTTTATTTGCTTGGGCTGGATCATGCAAAGGTGGTCCTGAATGTTATGGCCTGGCTGTCCGGACTGATGATCGCAGTGACTGGATATCGACATATAAACTGGAAAGAATTGCTTAAGATGTCTGCGGTCATGTTGGTTGGAATGTTTGCAGGGATACAGATCTGCCGGATCGTGAAATCTGAAAATATTCTTCTGACAATATATGGAATCATAATCGTCGTAGTTGCATTAAAGAATCTGTGCATCCATACAGAGAAAAAACTTCCGGATCTCATTTTGTGGATAGTTCTGATCCTGGCAGGGATAATTCATGGTATGTTTGTATCAGGAGGGGCGTTACTTGTGATCTATGCAACACAGGTACTGAAAGAAAAAGAAGAATTTCGTGCGACAGTGGCCCCTGTATGGGTGGTGCTGAATTTTTTTCTGATGGTTACCCAGTTCAGGAGCGGCCTGGTTGGAACGGCAGATATTCGACTGATCTGTATCAGTATCCTGCCATTACTTATAGCTACATGGTTAGGTAAAAAGCTGGTATGTAAAGTATCTCAGAAGGTATTTCTGAATCTGACTTATATACTGCTTCTGATATCTGGAGTATCTTTGATCGTTTGATGCAGTTGATCACAGGAAGCTGCGGTGGAGAAAGGTGTATAAATATGGCAGTAACATTGCGTGAGATCATAAAACAGGTACAGCATCTGGAGATGAAGTTGGTAGCAGGTGAGACAGGACTGGATCATGAAGTGTCATGGACGCATATGGTAGACAGCGACACGATTTCTGCATTTCTGCAGGGACAGGAACTTACCTTTACAACAGGGTTGGGACTGAATGAAAATCTGACTCTTCTTCGTCTGGTAAAGGAAGTATGGCGAAACAAAGCCAGTGGGATCGTGATTAATACAGGGCCTTATATCAGTGAGATCGGACAGGATGTTATTGATTTTGCAAATGAAAAGGGATTCCCGGTATTTGAAGTACCGTGGAAGGTTCGAATGGCTGAAATCATGCGGATCATATGTTTTGCAATAACAAAAGAGCAGCAGAACGCAATTGAGGTTGCGACGGCACTGAACAATGCCTTTTTATGTCCGTCCCAGGAAGAATTGTATGTTTCGGCACTGATGAGAAAAGGGTATTTTACAGACAGTGCATATACGGTTGTGAATGTGTGTGTTCTGGAAGACAATGATCGTGTAACAGGAACAAGGCTAGAGCAGATTTTATCTAAACTGAGCAGTCATATCCGCTGTAATTATAATGGGATTTTGTGTTGTGCCCAGGATAAGCAGATTCTTCTGGTTTTGTGTGATTATTCTGATGAAGCATGCAGAAAAACTACAGAGAGGATTTTTCAGATACTATGCAGGATGGTATGTCAGAAGGAACAGATTTTTGTAAGTGTAAGTAAGCAGATTTCCGGGATCAGGCAGATTTATAAGAGCTATCAGTTTGCGGAAAAAATGTCTGATCTATTATGTGTCTGTCAGGTTCCGGGCGAGCAAAGCACAGATGGCGGAAAGATTATTTTTTACAAAGATCTTGGGATTTACAGGGTACTGCTCACACTTACAGATAAGGAAGCAATAAAAGAATATCTGGCAGATACAGTAGCTCCATTGTATGAATATGATGAGATGAACCACTCAGATCTGGTCAGAGTACTTCAGTGCTACCTGGCTAACGACTGCAGTGTCAAAAGTGCGTCACAGGAATTGATCGTACATCGAAATACAATTAATTATAAGCTTGGAAAGGCCGCTGAGATACTTGGAAAAAATCTTTCTGATTTTGATGTGCGTTTTCAGCTGAGGCTGGGTTTCCTGTTATATCAGATGAATGAAATGTAAAAGGAAAATGCGGCAGCAGAATAATAACGATTGTGCTGCAGCACAAAAATAATTGTATAGATGTCTATTGCAGACAGCCAGTGTCGAGAGTAATATATGACTCAGATAAGACAAAGGCGTCTGGTTCACAAATGAATGTGGGCCGGGCGCTTTTCTTATTCTACAACAAATAATAAGTTTGTTTACCGCAAAAATGAACAATATTTAAAACTGAATTACAGATAAAGAGGAGGAAGTTATTATGAGTTTAACAGGAAAAGAAGTAGCACAGATGCACAAAGATTATGTGATGCAGTCATGGGCAAGATCAGGAGCAGATACTTTACCGGTAGAAAGAGCTGAGGGAATTTATTTTTACGATTATGATGGAAAAAAATATGCAGATATGGCTTCACTTCTGGTGTGTTCCAACCTCGGACATGAGCTTCCGGAGATCGTTGAAGCGATCAAGGAACAGGCTGATAAGATGTGCTTCATGGCACCGGCATATGCATCCGAGCCTAAGAGCATGCTGGCAAAAATGCTTGTAGAAGCAGCAGGAGCAGATACATACAAGAGAGTTTTTTTCACAAATGGTGGAGCAGAATCCAATGAGAATGCTATAAAAATGGCACGTATGGTAACCGGAAGAACCAAGATCTTTTCCTGCTACAGAAGCTATCATGGAGCTACACTTGGAGCATCCAATGCTTCCGGTGACTGGAGAAGATATGCAGCAGAGATCGGTGGTGCAAATGGATTCGTACACTTTATGAACCCTCAGATGTATCGTGACGGATATACAAAAGGAGTTGATGATGCAGAGGTAACGAAGAAATATCTGGATGCGCTGGATCTGCAGCTCAGATATGAAGGCCCCGGAAATGTGGCAGCGATCCTGATGGAGTCTATAGTAGGTGCAAACGGTGTCATTCTTCCTCCAGACGGATATATGGAAGGTGTTCGTGCACTTTGTGACAAATATGGAATCCTTCTGATCTGTGATGAGGTTATGGCAGGATTTTACCGTACAGGAAAAATGTTTGCATTTATGAATTTCGACATGAAACCGGATATCATTACATTTGCAAAAGGTGTTACCTGTGGTTATGTACAGCTGGGCGGATGTATTGTAAGTAAAAAGGTTGCGGAGTATTTTGAGGAAAATGTTCTTCAGTGCGGACTTACTTACAGTGGACATACACTTGCATGTGCGGCTGGTGTAGCAGCAATGAAATATTATAAAGAACACGACATCGAGGGCCATGTAGCTGAGATGCACGAGATCGTTGCTCCGTTTATGGATGAGATGGTAAAGAAGCATAAATGTATTGGTGAAGCAAGATGTATCGGTTTGTTCGGTGCACTTGAAGTAGTCAAGAATAAAGAAACCAGAGAACCGATGCAGGAATACGGCGTACCCGGACCGGTAATGCCGTGGATATTTGCAGAATTAAAGAAACGTGGCTTTGCAACCTTCGGACGTGAGAACTTTATTGAAATCTGTCCGCCACTGATCATCACGAAAGAGGAGCTGGAAGAGTATCTCCCGATCCTTGATGAAGTGCTTACAATGGTCGATGAAAAATTTTGTGACTGATAAAGCAGGAGGTAGCCTATGAACTGGGATTATCTACAGCCGGTAAAAATTCATTTCGGCAAAGGTAGAGTAAAAGAAATCAAAGAAATAGCCAGAGAGCTTGGCTGCGAAAGAGGCCTTCTGGTGGCAGGACCGTTTTTCTTTAAAAGCGGTCTTGCCGAAAAGGTCATAAAAGAGTCAGAAGGAATGATCGTTGCTTCTTTTGGAGATGTTTCTCCAAACCCGGACGTTGCAGAGGTAGATGCCTGTGCAGAAGTGATCCGGCAGAAAAATATCGGATTTGTGGTAGCACTGGGTGGAGGCAGTCCCATGGATTGTGCCAAAGCAGCTGCCAGTGTAGCTCTGACTTCGGATTCCATCCGTAAGTATCATGGAACCGGAGTAGCAATGCCGGAGAAACATCTTCCACTGATCGCAGTTCCTACGACTGCAGGAACAGGAAGTGAAGTGACCTGTGTATCAGTTCTTTCGGATCATGCAAATGGAAAAAAAGCGCCGATCGTATCAGAGGGATTTTATCCGGCAGCAGCTATCATTGATCCGGAACTTACTTATACAATGCCACCGCAGGTTACGGCAGGAACAGGAATTGATGTTCTTTCCCATGCGATCGAAGGCTATTGGAGCAAAGGTCATCAGCCGATCTGTGATGTACTTGCGATGCATGCAGCAGAACTGGTATTTAAATATGTTTACAGAGCATACAGGAAGCCCGATGATGAGGAAGCAAGGGAGAAAATGTGCGAAGCATCTTTGATCGCAGGATTGGCGTTTACTTTACCGAAAACCACTTCGTCCCATGCGTGTTCATTTCCATTGACCAATATTTATCACATCCCGCATGGCGAGGCGTGTGGCCTGACCCTGGATTATTTTATAAGAATCAATGCAAAAGGCGAAGGTGGTGAACGTGTAGAGGAATTTGCCAGAAGGATTGGATTCAAAGATGCAGAAGAGATGGCGGATGCAGTTCTTGAATTAAAGAAAAAAATGGGATTGCGGTGTGATCTGAAGGATCTGGAGCTTGATGATGATCAGATTGCAGAGCTGGTTCGCATCAGCAGACACCCGAACCTTTATAACAATCCGGTAGAGATCACAGACGAGATGCTGGATGAGATGTATCGATATCTGGCCGGAAAGTGAAAGATTTTGATTGAATATTGAAAAAAATAATGATAATATAGAGAGACGATGGAGTCCGGATACTTTGGTATCTGGGCTCTTTTTGTATTTATGGATGGGAGATGAAGGATTATGAAACTGATCACAGCAATTGTAAGACCTGAGAAAGTGATGGACGTCATCAAAGCACTGGAGCAGGAAGGATATTTTGCTTTTTCAAAATGGGCAATTTCAGGAAGAGGTAAGGAAAAAGGAATTCAGGTAGGGGATGTCCTTTATCAGGAAATGGCAAAAAACATGCTGTATATTACTGTTGGGGACAAAGAAAAAGATGAGGTTGTAGATATTATCATTAACAGTGCAAAGAGTGGGCAGTATGGACATTATGGTGATGGAAAAATTTTTGTTTCCGATATCAGTGAGGCATATACGATCAGTGAAGAAACCAGAGAAGATGATGATGAATGATATGATTGATGAAGCAGGAGGATATATATGGGTGAAAGAAATAAAAGAACAAAATTAAAAAAATCCATGGGACCTGGTTCGATCTGGGCAGTTGCAGTCGGTTCCATCATTGGATGGGGATGTTTTATACAGGGTGGTCTCTGGACAGAACGTGCAGGTGGACCGCTCCCGCTGTTTCTGGGATTTCTGGCAGGCGGTCTTTTAATGATCGTGGTAGGCTACAGCTATTCTTATATGATCGCAAAATTCCCGGTAGCGGGTGGTGAATTTGCCTATGCATATAAAGGCTTTGGAAGAACTGCTTCGTACATATGCGGATGGATGCTGTCGCTTGGATATCTGTCTATTGTAGCTTTGAATGCAACGGCACTTCCGGTATTGGCATCCTATATTTTTCCTGGAGTCTTTAACAGAGGTTACCTGTATACAATTGCAGGATATGATGTATATATGGGTGAAGTCGGATTATCCCTGTTCTTTATCATACTTTTCGGGATCATGAATTACAAAGGTGCGAAATCTGTAGGAAATCTTCAGCTTGCGATGGTCCTTATCATGTGTGCAGCGGTTGTTGTATCAGTCATTGGTGTGATCGCAACAGGACATTTTGATGCTTCAAATCTGCAGCCGGCATACGGAGCCGAAGGCAAGTCTCTTGGAAGCGGTTTTGTATCTATCCTGGCATTGGCTCCGTTCCTTTATGTAGGATTTGACTGTATTCCACAGGCGGCAGAAGAATATGATTTTCCACCACAGAAGTGCAAAATGCTGATCATTTCAGCATTGATCGTAGGTGCTTTGATCTATGGTGCAATGGCACTGGTGACAGATTGTGTTGTTCCCTGGCAGCAGGTTCTGACTATGACAGATGGGAATGGAACTCTTGTAAAATGGCATACAGGTGCAGTTCTTGATCTTGCAATGGGAAAAGTTGGTGTGTGCTTTGTGGCACTGGCAGTGTGCATGGGTATTTTTACCGGTATGAACGGATTCTTTATGACATCCAGCCGTCTTTTATTTGGTATGGCAAGAGCAAAAATGCTTCCGTCAGCTTTTGAAAAGGTTCATCCGGAGCATAAAACTCCGTCCATATGTGTTGGGTTTACCATGATCATCTGCTGTATCTGCCCATTTTTCGGCAGAGAAGTGATCGGCTGGGTTGTAGATATGTGTTCCGTAGGTACTGCGTTCGGATATTTCTTTACCTGTGCAGGTGCTTATATTCTTCTGAAAAAATATGGCGATGATACAGATACAAATAAAATCCATCCGGCAGTAGCAATGGGCGGCTGCGTGATCTCTGTTGTAATATTACTGCTTCTGATCGTGCCCGGTTCTCCAGCATTCATGGCTCCACAGTCCTTTGCAGCACTGATCGTGTGGGTGTTGATGGGAGTTACCTTCTATTTTGTTTCAAAGAAAAATTTTGCGAAAGTCACTAAGAGAGAAATGGATTATCTGATTCTTGGAAATGTGCAGGTAGTTCGAGGGCTGAGAAAAGGAAAAGATCAGGGAAGAGTTGTACAGGGAAATATTGTGGCTGATCAGAGTAATAAATCTTAAAAGGTAATAAAACGGCTGCAGGCCTATAATACTTTCAGGGTAACAGAAAAACTTCCATTCAAAAAATGGGAGTTTTTCTGTTACCGGAGTATCATATTTGCAAGGTGTGATTTATAAAGTATCTTGACAGAGGTACCGATCCTGTTATACTATTAAAACTGATAAAGGGGAGTAACCTACGTTTGGAAATCTGCGTTTGCAGTGTCGTCAGTACGGTGGAAACATCCGGCGCTGCAGGGAAATGGTGAGACTTTTATTGCATTTTTTGTTGTGCAATAAGGGTTTCTTTTTTTATATCCTTTTATCAAAAAAATCCTTTATTGCATAAAAAAATTACAGTTGGTGAATATTTGCAAAAAAGGAGGCAAAGGGAATGAAAGAAATTTATCAGCAGACAGCAGAAGAAGTTCTCGAGCGTGTGGAAAGCAGGGAATCAGGGCTTACCGATGAACAGGTCAGACGGTCCAGAGAGAAGTGCGGATGGAATGAGCTTGCAGAAGGAAAGAAAAAAAGTATTTTGCAGATCTTCTTTGAACAGTATAAGGATTTTCTGGTGCTGATCCTGATCGCATCGGCAGTGATATCCGGTATGCTTGGAGATGTGGAAAGTGCAGCAGTTATCGTGATCGTTATTACGATCAATGCGATTTTGGGAACTGTGCAGACAGTAAAGGCTGAGCAGTCCCTGCAGAGCTTAAAGAAGCTTTCCGGACCGGAGGCAAAGGTATTACGTGATGGTGTGGCGGTACAGCTCCCGGCAAGAGAACTGGTTGTAGGAGATGTGATCCTTCTTGAAGCAGGTGATATGATCCCGGCCGATGGAAGATTGATTGAAAATGCAAGCCTTAAGGTCGATGAAAGTGCCCTTACCGGAGAAAGTCTTGCGGTTGAAAAGAATATGGACATTATTTTGGAGGAAGCACCGCTTGGTGATCGGACAAATATGCTGTTTTCCGGAAGCTTTGTCACATATGGGCGTGGCAGAGCGGTTGTAACGAATGTAGGAATGCAAACAGAGGTTGGAAAGATTGCGGGACTTCTGAAATCGACTTCGGAAAAACAGACGCCACTTCAGGCGAATCTGGATGATTTTGGAAAGAAGCTTTCCATTCTGATCCTGATATTTTGCGGAATTCTGTTTGCGATCAGTGTATTCCGCGGTGAGAAGATCAGCAGTGCATTTATGTTTGCAGTAGCACTTGCAGTCGCAGCGATTCCGGAAGCTTTAAGCTCCATCGTGACGATCGTCCTTTCTTTCGGAACACAGAAGATGGCAAAGGAGCACGCGATCATTCGTAAGCTCCAGGCTGTGGAAGGTCTTGGAAGCGTTTCTGTTATCTGTTCGGATAAGACCGGAACACTCACACAGAACAAAATGACAGTAGAAGATTATTATATTGATGGAAAAAGAATCACAGCAGATGCAATTGATGTAGCAGATCCGGCGCAGAGATGTCTTTTGGACTACAGCATTTTATGTAATGATTCAACAAATGAAAATGGAGTGGAGATCGGAGATCCGACGGAAACGGCATTGATCAATCTGGGCAGCCGGTACGGAATCGAGGCTGCTGGTGTAAGAAAGCTTTATCCAAGGGAAGGAGAGCTTCCCTTTGACAGTGACCGTAAGATGATGTCAACACTTCACAGAATTGATGATGAAAACCGGATGATCGTAAAAGGTGCGGTTGACCGGCTTCTGGAGCTGACAGACAGGATCTGGACAAAGGACGGAGTTCGGGAAATCACAGAAGCAGATAAAGAAAAGATCCGGCGCCAGAATCAGGAATTTTCAATGGAAGGGTTACGGGTACTGGCATTTACCTATCGTGAAATTCCGGAGAAGCATGTATTGACGATAGAAGATGAGAACCATCTGGTATTTCTTGGCCTGATCGCTATGATGGATCCGCCGAGGGAAGAATCAAAGGCTGCAGTTGCAGAATGCATAAAAGCGGGGATTCGGCCGGTCATGATCACGGGAGATCATAAGATCACAGCAGCGGCAATCGCAAAAAGGATCGGGATCCTACATGATCTGTCAGAGGCCTGCGAAGGTGCTGATATTGAAAATATGAGTGATGAGCAGCTGAAGGAGTTTGTCCCGAATATTTCTGTGTATGCAAGAGTGTCACCGGAGCACAAGATCCGTATTGTCCGTGCATGGCAGGAGAAGGGGATGATCGTGGCAATGACCGGAGACGGTGTGAATGATGCTCCGGCATTGAAGCAGGCAGACATTGGTGTTGCAATGGGAGTGACCGGAACCGAGGTCGCAAAGGATGCCGCAGCAATGGTGCTTACAGATGATAATTTTGCAACAATTGTAAAAGCAGTGGAAAACGGACGAAATTTATATCAGAATATCAAGTATGCGATCCAGTTTCTTCTGTCAGGAAACTTTGGTGCGATCCTGGCAGTTCTTTGTGCATCCCTTGCAGGACTTCCGGTTCCTTTTGCACCGGTACATCTGCTGTTTATCAATCTTTTGACAGACAGTCTTCCGGCGATCGCGTTAGGCGTGGAGCCGCACAGCAGTGAGGTGATGAATGAGAAACCAAGATCAGCAGACGAGTCAATACTGACAAAGGATTTTCTTGGTAAAATCGGTCTGGAAGGACTGGTGATCGGTATGATGACGATGATCGGATTTTTGACAGGATATCATCAGAATGGTGCACTGCTTGGCAGTACTTATGCCTTCGGAACACTTTGTCTGGCACGTCTGTTCCATGGATTCAACTGCAAATCGGATCATCCGGTTATCTTTACAAAACGTTTCTTTAATAATAAATGGCTTCAGGGAGCATTTGTACTTGGGGCAGTACTCATTACCGTTGTACTGACGGTTCCGGGATTTCATCTTCTGTTTAAAGTAGAGACGCTGGATCTGATGCAACTTGGCTGTGTATATCTGTATGCGTTTGCAAGTCTTCCGATCATTCAGTTGCTTAAATGGATACGCATGAAATTAGGAAAAAGAGGAGAATGATAGTGGATATAAGTAAAATATCTGTAAAAAAAATTCGGGAGCTTATTGTGTTTACAGCATTTTTTGTGGTCGCTCTGTGGAAGTTTGATGTGGTGCTCGATGTGCTGAAAGCAATATGGGGGATCGCATTTCCTTTTGTACTTGGCGGAGCGATCGCATTTGTGACCAACGTGCCAATGAGCTTTTTGGAAAAGAAAATTTTTGGAAGGGTAAAAAAAGAAAATAAGATAGGTGTAAAACTGGCAAGACCGATAAGTCTTTTCCTTACGATTGTATTTGCGGTTGGCGTGATCGTAATGGTGATGTTTGGTGTGATCCCACAGCTTACGCGGACAATGGGAACTCTGATGATGAGTATCGCTGATTTTATTCCGCAGATGCAAAGCTGGATCCGGGAATTCTCCCATAATAACCAGGAAATCATGAAGCTGGTAGATCAGGTACAGTTTAATCCGGATCAGGCGATCAAGTGGGGGATAAGCCTTCTTGGAAACGGTGCAGGAAATATGATGAATACCACAATGTCAGCAGTGGGTTCCATAGTCAGTGGATTGGCAACCTTTTTTATTGCTTTTTCATTTGCCTGCTATGTCCTTTTTCAGAAGGAGAAGCTGCATGTGCAGATCCGAAAAGTATTTTTTGCTTTTCTCCCAAAGAAAAAGGCAGATGCTTTTCTTAAAGTCTGTTCTCTGACTTATCGGACATTTGCAAATTTTCTTGCAGGCCAGTGTCTGGAAGCTGTGATCCTCGGCTGTATGTTTGTTGTGATACTGAGTATTTTGAGGATGCCATATGCACTTTTGATCGGAGTTTTGATTGCGTTTACCGCATTGATTCCGATTTTCGGGGCCTTCATCGGGTGTGCGGTGGGAAGCTTTTTGATCTTTATGGTAAATCCGAAACAGGCAATTTTATTTATTATAGTATTTCTGGTGCTGCAGCAGATCGAGGGAAATCTGATCTATCCTCATGTTGTGGGTGAATCCGTAGGACTTCCGTCGATCTGGGTTCTTGCAGCAGTTACGATCGGCGGAAACCTTATGGGAATTGTAGGTATGCTTGTTTTCATTCCGTTGCTTTCCGTATTCTATACTATCTTTCGGGAATTCGTATATCTGCGCCTGAAGAAAAAGCATATCAAACAGGTGACAAAGACAGAAATAGAGGAATATACGGCGGAGGAAATTGTAAATAGTGACATATCAGAGGGGAAATGATATGATGGACTTGTATTGGGATAGTTAAGAAAATCTTATATTTAAGGGGGAGTTACTATGTGGTTTGTGTTTGCCTTGCTGTCTGCTGTATTTGCGGCGCTGACCTCCATACTGGCCAAGATAGGTATTGCCGGTGTTAATTCGAATCTTGCAACAGCGATTCGAACGATGGTGGTGCTGGTTATGGCGTGGGGAATGGTTTTCCTCACAAATACCCAGGGCGGGATCGCAGCGATCAGCAAAAAAAGCTGGCTGTTTCTGACCCTTTCAGGTCTGGCAACGGGTGCTTCGTGGTTATGCTATTATCGTGCTCTGCAGATAGGCGATGCATCGAAGGTTGTGCCGATAGACAAGCTGAGTGTTGTGATCACACTGGTACTGGCATTTGTTTTTTTGCATGAGAAATTCACAGCAAAATCGATGATGGGATGTATTTTGATCGGTGTGGGAACATTATTGATGGTTTTGTGAAAAGGCATAAGAAAACTATATACAAAAGGAGAGTGTTATGAAAACACGAAAGAAAATTTCAGCAAGGCTGCTGGCGATCATGCTTATTGCTGCATTGCTGCTTCCTCTTGCATGGAATGTCCCGGTGGAAGCAGCCGAGGCAAAACAGATCGATGTTTTGTTCAGCCATGATACACATTCGCATTTGAACAGCTTTTCAACCATCGTAGATGGAGAGCAAAAAGATGTTGGCGGATTTGCAAGGATCAAAACCCTGATCGATGAAAAGAAGCAGGAAGATCCGGACACCCTGGTGCTGGATGGCGGCGATTTTTCCATGGGAACCCTGATTCAGACCGTATACGAAACGGAGGCGGCAGAGCTTCGGATGCTGGGATATCTGGGGTATGATGTGACGACTCTGGGGAATCATGAATATGATTATCGTTCAAAGGGACTGGCAAATATGCTGGAGGCTGCGAAGGCTTCCGGTGAGACAGTGCCGGCACTGGTAGTGTGCAACGTGGACTGGGACAGCATGGAGCAGGATGGATTAAGCGATGGTCAGAAGCAGATCCGGTCGGCATTTGAAGCCTACGGTGTGAAGGATTATGTAGTAGTTCAAAAAGGAGATGTAAAGGCTGCAGTAGTCGGTGTGTTCGGTAAGGATGCCCTGGAATGTGCACCGACTTGTGAATTAAAGTTCAAGGATCCGGTTGAGGCCGTAAAACAGACGGTAGAAGAGATCCGAAAAAATGAAAAAGTGGATATGATCGCTTGTGTGTCCCATGGAGGAACCTGGGAGGATGAGAACAAATCGGAGGATGAGATCCTTGCAAAAGAGGTGCCGGATATCGACTTGATCATCAGCGGACATACGCACACAGAGCTGAAAGAGGCAATTCAGCATGGAAACACATATATCGTATCCTGCGGCGAATACGGAAGAAATCTGGGATCACTTTCCATGACACAGAAACAGGACGGACGGTGGGAGCTGACATCCTATGAGCTGATCCCTGTTTCTGAGGATGTAAAACCGGACCAGGCGACACAGGAACAGATCGATGCCCTGATGGATACGGTGGATAAGAATTATCTTGCCGATTTCGGCTATACAAGGGAAGAGGTTCTTGCTGAAAATGATGTTGAATTCAACAGTCTGGAAGAAATGGGCACGAAGCATGAAGAGTTGAATCTTGGTGATATCATGTCCGATGCATACATATATGCAGTGGAAAATTCCGAGTATTATGATGGTGATCCGGTTGATGTAGCCGTTGTTCCAAGCGGAACCGTGCGGGACACATACACAAAGGGCGATATCACAGTAGAGGATGTTTTTAATTCCTTTTCACTGGGGATCGGAAAGGACGGTGTTGCCGGATATCCGCTGATCAGTGCATACCTGACCGGAAAAGAGCTGAAGCTGGCAGCGGAGGTGGACGCTTCTGTATCAGATTTTATGACAACGGCAAGGTTATATTGCAGTGGATTGAATTTTGCATACAATCCACATCGGATGATCCTGAATAAGGTGACAGATTGTTATCTCACCAGGGCAGACGGAGAACGGATCGAAATCCAGGATGATAAGCTGTATCATGTTGTGACAGATCTGTATACCGGCCAGATGCTTGGTTCTGTGATGAAAATGTCCTATGGACTGTTGTCTCTTGAACCGAAGGACAGGGATGGGAATCCCATTGAAAATCTGGAAGATCAGGCGATCATGGAGGATGACAGGGAATTAAAGGCCTGGGATGCGATCGCAAGATATATGCAGTCCTTTGAGGATACAGACGGCGACGGAATTGCCAATGTGCCGGAGTATTATGAGACGACACATGGACGTAAGGTTGTGGAGGACAGCAGAAATATCATTGATCTGGTGAAGCAGCCGAATAAGTTTTCGGCAATGATCGCAGGTATTTGTCTGATCTTTATTGTGATCATTGTGCTTGTGGTATTTCTGATCCGAAGGATGATCCGCAGGATCAAAGTCAGAAAAGGAAAGAGAAATTCAAAATAAATATACGGCTGAGAAGAAAGCTGTCGCTTTAGCGGTTGATAGATCGCAAAGCGGCAGCTTTTATTTGTGGCAGATATATAAATGGTGAAAGAAGATATTTTATAGTTGACAAATAGAGAACAATACTATACAATCGTTCTAAATAGAACGAAAAAGATATGGAGGAAGGCTATGTTTTTCTGGGATCAGCATAAAACGATAACAAGCTGTTATGAAAAAGTCACAGGGAGTGTATGTGAGAAATATCAGCTGACGCATATGGAATATGATATCCTTATGTTTTTACACAACAATCCACAGCATAATACTGCGGCTGAGATCGTTAAAGTCCGTAAGTCGACGAAATCCCACGTGTCCTCTTCTCTGAAAAATCTGGAGAGCAGAGGTCTGATCGAAAGGATCCAGAGTGCGGATAATAAGAAGCATATCGAGATCGTTTTATTAAATAAGGCATATCGGATCATTGAAGATGGAATAAAAGCACAGAAGGAATTTGCAAAAATCGCTTTGGACGGCCTGACAGTGGAAGAGAAGCGTATTTGTAAAGAGGTATTTCATAAGATCTGCGAAAATGCGGATAAATATATGAGGTGAGATGATGAAAAAGAGATTTCATGTAAAGAAAAGGACTCTTTTGCTGATCGCGGGTATTGTATGGCTGATTGCCGGATTTAATGTTGCCAGACTTGGGATATTATCATACCGGGTGATCGATCGGAAGTGGTATCTGTATCTGTTTTCGGTCGTTGTACTTTTTATGTTTGGCATGATGTTTTATAAGATGAGCAAAAAGCATACAAAAAGGATCCTGGGATATGAGAGCCACCGTCCGTTCTGGCATTTTTTGATCTGAAAGCATATCTGATCATGACATGTATGATGAGCGGAGGAATTGGTTTCAGGGCAGCGGGAATATTCCCTGATATCTTCGTTGCTTTTTTCTATTCCGGTCTCGGCTGTGCACTGGCCCTGGCGGGGGTGGTATTTACCAGAAATTATTTTTGTTATAAACAATTGATCGTAAAGGCTGCAGGAACGAGTAGTTCCTGCAGCCTTTATTTAGTGTCAGATGAAAGTCTGTGAGTTGAAAAGTGCTATTATATATTGTTTTATGCCAAAAGACGATGAGATTAGTTTCATCGCCTTTTTTATATTGGATAAGATTAATTTGTGCTATTATTTATTGTAAAATTAATAAGACGTATTGACAAAGAAAAAATAATAGAATATACCACCATGTCCGACAAAGTAAATGAATTCGCTGTCAGCCTCTTCATGAGGCTGTGGGTTGAAATGCAACAGGTATAATATGATCTACGAATACATTTGTCATTCCCTTCGCGAAGTTGTGAGTTAAATGCATAAAACTATCCTTGAAAAAATGACAACAATATTTGTCAAAAACATATTGACAAGTAAAGTTGTCAATGCTAAGATAAAACCATGAAATGACAAGAAAACTTGTCAAAACAAACAGCAAAAGGAGGGGCTGAATTGCCACTGTTAAATCGTCTAAAAGAATACCGTTCCAGCCAGGGGATTAATCAGACTGAGCTGGGGAAGTTGGCGGGGGTGTCCAGGCAGACGATCAGCTTGATCGAGAGAGGCGATTATTCACCGTCTGTAACACTGGCGCTTAAGATCGCCCGGATCTTTCAGGTAAGTGTAGAGGACATTTTCATGTATGAGGAGGATGAAGATGAAACAGGAGAATAAGACAAAAAGTGTTAAGAAATTCAGTATAAAAATGCTTCTGGCAATGGTGTTTGGAGGTGTGCTTGGAGGCTTTTTCGGTGTTTTTATGTATTATTTTCATGGAGATCTGGAAGCATTTCTGACAACGTGGACTAAGATGGTTCAGAGTATATTGGTTCCGGGTTTGCTGATAGTAAATATTGTTTCCATTCTGGCTGGAGAATTTTGCCTGTGGAAACTGAAAACGGTTTGTGACAGAATAGCTACAGCGGAAGATGAGGAAGCAGATCTTGTCAGCTATCAGGAGGAAAAATATGGAGCCATTCTGCAGTGTGTCAATGCTGTTTCACAGGTACTCTGCATTTTTCTTCTTGCAAATGGATACCAGATAGGATATATCGAATCCAGTAATAAAAATGCGATTAATATTCTCATTGCCTGTGGGCTGTTTGTAGCTTGTTTCTTTTATAATGGAATCATGCAGGCCAGATATATCAAGCTGCTTCAGACAGTGCATCCGGAAAAAAGAGGAGATATTTCCTCCAGAAAATTCCATCAGCAGTGGCTGGAGAGCTGCGATGAGGCGGAGAAGGAAGTTATCTATCAGAGTTCTTACAAGACTTATATTTTTATGAGCAAAGCCATCGGGCTGTTGCTGATCGTTACAATGTTATCCCATCTGTTTTTCAAAACAGGTATCATGGCAATCCTGGTGGTTGGCGTGATGTACCTGGTTCTGGTTGGGAAGTACAGTTGTTCCTGTGTGAGTCTGCGTAAGGACCGGATTTTGAGATCGTGAAATATATAGAATTATTATGGCTGGATCAGATGTAAAATCTGGTTCAGCTTTTTTGTTATGGAAAATTATTTCGTAATATTCCAGTGGCATAAAAAAGCTCTTGTGGCAGGAGCACACTACGGAAGAAAAATAGATATCGCTGAAATATCGGTTTATGGTATGATAAGAAAAGAGATAATTAGTCCAGGAAATATTATATTCATAAACGTGAATAACAGAAAGAAGGTATGCTATGCCATTTAAGATCATACAGAATGACATCACAAAAATTACAGCGGATATCATTGTAAATACGGCGAATCCCAATCCAGTTTACGGCAGTGGCACGGATTATGCGATTTATAAGGCGGCAGGAAAATCACAGTTACTTCGGGCAAGGTGGAAGATCGGAAAAATCCGTCGGGGAGAGATTGCGGTAACGGATGCGTATAATCTTTCCGCAAAGTATATCATCCATACCGTTGGGCCTGTATGGAAGGGGGGAAAATCTCATGAATTTGAAATACTGGAAAGTTGTTACTGGAAATCTCTGAAAAAAGCAGCAGAGCTGAATTGTGAAAGTATCGCGTTTCCGCTGATCGCAACGGGTGTGTATGGATTTCCGAAAGATATGGCTCTTGAGATCGCAGTTTCTACATTCAGTAAATTTCTTGCTGAGCATGAGATGAATATCATTCTTGCGGTATTTGACAAAGAATCATTTCAGCTTTCCAGTCAGATTGTAGATGTTGTAGATTCTTACATTGATGAAAATTATGTGAATCAAAATTATGCGGCAGAATATTCTCAACCATTTCGCCGGGACAGAAGATCAGAGTATGAGAATCGAAACGGTTATCCTGCGGATCGATTTCCAGAAGAAAATTTTTATGAGGCATCTTTTTCCAATGAAGCATTGGGATGGGGAGCGATGTCCCTGGAGGAGCAGTTGAATCAGATCGGACCGAGTTTTCATGAAAAACTGTTCGAGCTGATAGAAAGATCGGGAATGGATAATAAGGATGTGTGGAAAGCGGCCAATCTTGACAGGAAGCATTTTTCAAAAATCCAGTGTGACAGCCATTATCATCCGAAGAAAAAAACAGTTATGGCATTGTGTATTGCGCTGAAATTAAATCTGGAACAGGCAAAAGATCTTCTGGCGAGAGCAGACTGGGCATTCAGCCCGAGCAGTAAGGTGGATCTGATCGTGCAGAAAGCGCTTATAGACAGACAGTATGATATCATGCAGTTGAATACGGTTTTGTTTAAATACACAAATGAAATACTGGGAGTCTGAATGCAGCAAAGTGGAGTGCAAATGGATATTTTATTCCTATCTTATAAAAATGTCGCCGGTTCAGCGACCATACTGGTATAAAACCTGTGTATTATAAAATCACAATAAAAAAACAAGATTACCGGATTGGTTCCGGGGACAGGAGGCATATATGTACGGTGCGATTTTAGGAGATATTATTGGAAGTCCATTTGAATTTGACAGAGGCGATAAGACAAAAGATTTTGAACTGTTTTCATGGGGATGTCGTTTTACAGATGATTCTGTAATGACAATCGCGGTGGCAGAAGCTTTGATGGAAACCGGAATAGATGCGGATGAAGAAAAAATTGAAAATGCTGTTCAGGATCAGATGCGTAAATGGGGAAGACGATATCCAAGAGCAGGGTATGGCGGAAGATTTCGTCAGTGGCTTATGGCGGATCATCCGGAACCTTATGGAAGCTATGGAAATGGTTCTGCGATGCGTGTGTCGGCAGCAGGATGGTTATATCCGGATCTGGAACAGACCCGGGCAGTAGCAAGGGCAACAGCAAAGGTGACACATAATCATCCGGAAGGAATTAAAGGTGCTGAGGCAACGGCCAGCTGTATTTTTCTTGCCCGAAATGGAAAGTCAAAGGAAGAGATCCGGGAATATGTAACAGGAGAATTTCATTATAATCTGAACAGAACGTTGGATGAGATCAGGCCATTTTATCATCATGTGGAAAGTTGTCAGGAAACAGTACCGGAAGCGATCATTGCTTTTCTGGAAGCAGGGGATTTCGAAGATACTGTGAGAAATGCAGTTTCTATTGGTGGTGATACAGATACTCTGGCAGCTATTGCGGGCAGTATTGCGGAAGCTTTTTATGGTGTATCGGAAGAGCTGCGGGAAGAATGCAGGAAGAGAATTCCAGGCAATATGAGAAAAGTCCTTAACCAGTTTGAGAGAGAAATTGACAGGGATTGCGAGAGGGAAGAGACGACAGAAATTGTATTTATCCTTGACAGAAGCGGTTCTATGGCAGGACTTGAGAGAGATACGGTTGGGGGATTTAATTCCATGATCGAAAAGCAGAAAAAAGAAAAAGGTTCTGTGTTGGTTTCTACGGTGCTTTTTGATAATACGGCAGAAGTTCTTCATGACAGGGTAGATTTAGAGAAGATCAGGCCCTTAACAGAAAAAGAGTATTTTGTGGGAGGATGTACTGCACTTCTGGATGCTGTCGGAGGGGCAATCCATCATATTGGAAATGTACATAAATATGCCAGAATGGAGGATGTGCCGGAGCGTACATTATTTGTTATCATAACAGACGGGGAAGAAAATGCCAGTCGTTATTACAGTGCCAAAAAGGTGAAAGGAATGATCGAGCGTCAGAAATCCAGATATGGCTGGGAGTTCCTTTTTCTGGGAGCAAACATAGATGCGGTACAAACGGCAGGAAGATTTGGCATCAGTGAAGACAGAGCGGTAAATTATAATTGTGACAGCAGAGGAACTATGCTGAATTACCAGGTGATCGGAGAAGCGATTTCTGTATTCAGAAATGATGCGCGTATTGATGAAAGCTGGAAAAGGCAGATTGATGAGGACTACAAAAAACGGAGAAGTGACTGGGAATAAATCAGGCAGAAGAAGGGAGTTATTTTCTATATTTATAATGGATATTTTCCCTATATAAGAAAAATATATCAGAGGAACCGTTCTATTTACAGGACAGTTCCTCAGTTTTTTTGTATGAAAGTTCCCTGACATAAGTAAAAATCCTGCTTCTCAGTTCCTGGTCTGTCTGCATCGTCTGTACCAGTTCATACAGTTCCGGTGATTCGGAACGGGAGATGATGATCTGATCGGCTTCCATCTGGTCAGATATTCCATATAAAAAATCTACATTACAATGAAAAGTCTGTGCGATAAAACATGCAGATTGATAGGAGGGCTCACGCTCTCCACGTTCGTAACGGCCGTATGCCATAGCCGAAATATTCAGCTGGCGTGCGGCTTCTGCTTTATTGATATTCAGGGACGTTCGAAGCTGGATCAGCCTTTCCGGACAAAAATTCATAAAATTCACCTCTTGATATTAACCAACGGTTATGATAATATATAGAACGATACTAACCAATGGTTATTATAAACGAAAAGATCAGATATTACAAGAGTGAAAAAAGAAAACGTTGTATATAGGATTTTTACTTTCTTTTTATGTCAGCTTCCTTGAGAGGCTGTGAGTTGAAATGGCCGAAAAGACGGAATAGCGATCTACCAGCTGGTAAGACAAATAGTCGAAAGTGAGACCGAGAATAAAAATGAAAACGCTGAATGATTATATGGAAATGCCCTATCGTATGGAAATTATAGAAGATAAGGAAGAGGGAGGATTTGTGGCTTTTTATCCTGATTTGCCAGGGTGCATTACCTGCGGTGAAACTGTTGAAATTGCGGTAGCAAATGCATTGGATGCAAAAAAGGCATGGATTGAAGCAATGATGGAAGAGGAACATCACGACAAACGCATGAGTAAATAAATTGTGAACACCCCCCTTTTCTAGTAAAATAAAAGAAAAAGGGGTGTTATTTATGCAGGAATTATTAGAGTGGATGGAATACATTGAAGATACTCGTCAGCAGACAAAGGTTCGTCATACGTTGAAGGATATTCTTGTCATTGTGTTGTTTGCAACTCTTGCGAATGCGGATGACTGGGTTGAGATGGTATTGTTTGCAGAAAGCTATCAGGATTATCTTCGAAAGTATATTGAACTAAAAAACGGAATCCCCTCTCATGATACGATCCGGCGTGTCATGGGGATGATATCGCCCGAAATTCTGCAGCAGCTCTATGGAAAATGGCAGGAGCGGCTGGATAAAAATGATGGAGAACTGTTGAAGAAGATCATCCGCATAGATGGAAAAACGATGTGTTCGAATAAACGTGGAGAAGAAAAAGCAAGTCACATTGTTTCTGCATGGAGTAAGGAAGATGGATTTTGTCTGGGACAGAAAGCAGTCAAAGAAAAAAGCAATGAAATAACAGCGATTCCAGAGCTGTTGGAAAAAATCCAGATAAAGGGTCAGATCATTACGATTGATGCAATGGGAACGCAGACAGCGATCGCAGGAAAAATCAGGCAGAAACGAGCGGATTATGTTCTGACATTGAAGAAAAATCAATACACAATGTACGAAGATGTAAAAGAATACTTTTCGAATGAGGAGTTTCAAAAAGAAATGCGCGAAAAGGGGGCATATAAGAAGACCCGTGAGAAAGCCCATGGGCAAATTGAGATCCGAGAGTATTATCAGACGGAAGATATCCGGTGGCTGAGCCAAAAGAAGAATTGGAAAGGCCTGAGAAGCATTGTAATGGAGAAGAAACGAATAGAAAAAGCAGGAAAGATAACGTATGAATATCGATATTTTATAAGCAGTTTAAAAACGGATATCAACGAAGTCAGCCGAGCGGTGCGAGGTCATTGGAGTATAGAAAGTATGCATTGGCATTTGGATGTAACATTTCGGGAGGATGCAAATACGACAATCGATAAAATGGCGGCACAAAATTTGAACATTATAAGAAAATGGAGCCTGAGTATTTTGAAACCAGCAGAACTATCAAGACATAAGTTGTCAATGAGAAAGAAAAGGTTCGTAGTAAGTTTGCGTCCAATTAAGTATTTAGAAGAGCTTTTAGAAGCTTAAAAAGTAGAAAAAAATAGAATTTGCAGTTGCTAACCATTCATGCGTTTGTCGTGGAGGAACATTAAGAAATGATGTGACATTCTCAAAAAAATGATACGATGTTTTGGTAATACTATGTTATACTTATATCTTCAGGATTACCACAAACAACCATGGAAGTGAGAACAACAAAAATGAACAATAAAATCGTAGTCTGCCTTGGAAAGGGTGGACAAAGGGATCAGGCAGAGTCTTTTGCCAGGAGGACGGATGCGCCGATTCAGGATAAGCCGGGGGATTATCTTACTGTCCGGTTTGATTCTAAAGGGGTATCTCTGTCGGGATTTGGTTTGACCTATCAGGGGGATTTCGTAGAGTCTATGCTGCACAGAGTGACCAATGGACGGCTGCAGCATGAGATGCTGGTGAAAGCTGCCAAGTCTGATAAAGAGGGCAGGAAGGCCATTGATGCCACAGCCGGAATGGGGGAAGATGCCTTTCTTCTGGCTGCTCAGGGGTATGAAGTTACTTTGTATGAGCAGAATCCGGTGATCGCAGCTCTTCTGAAAGATGCGATTCGCCGTGCGAAGAAAAATATAGATCTGAAAGACATTGCCAGTCGTATGAAAGTGATCGAAGGAAACAGTGTGGAATGCATGTCAAAACTTCTTGATCCGGTGGACGTGATCTATCTGGACCCTATGTTTCCGGCAAGACAGAAATCCAGCCTGATCAATAAGAAACTTCAGCTGATCCAGAAACTGGAACCACCGTGTTCTGAGGAAACGGATCTTTTTGATGCAGCGATCAAGGCGAATCCGGATAAGATCATTGTCAAACGTCCGCTGAAAAGTGAATGTCTTGCCGGTCGGGAACCGTCTTATACATTGAAGGGGAAAGCAATACGATATGACTGCTATGTGTTATAAAGTTACACATTATCAATACAAAGACCGCATTGGAAACCTTAAAGCTGAAGCAGTAGGTGTGGTAAGCGGGGAAAAGCATTTCCCCATATTTCCAGGGAACATGATCTTTAAACCACTGACGAAATCCAAGCCATTTTCGACACCACTATATGCTTATGCAGAGGTATTCTGGTCAACGGTCATCAATAAATATTTTATGCCTGCGCCTCAGTACGAGCTGGCGACCTGTGAAGGTTATGAGGAAGTAAATGAGAAATATCTTGATTATGGAACCGCAGTTCCTGTGGCATATAAGGAGGGAGAGTCCCTTCAGAATCTTCTGGAGTTTTTCCGAAAATATCCGGATAAAAAAGTCGACATAGATAATTATGTAAACTATTGCCAGATGTTTTACGATTACCGGGACATCTTTGAATCGGAATTTTTCCAGAAACACGAAGATCTGGCAGAGCAGCTTGCCATGCAGGTACTGATCTCTGTTCTGAAGGGAGACCAGAATTATCATTATGAGAATGTAGCTTTTCTCTGTGATAAAGAGGGCGAGATTATCAGCCTTGCGCCGATGATCGATCATGAATTTTCTACCTATTTCATGTTCCCGGATGATGTTTCTCGACATGTGTACTGGCTGATGGAACTGAGTAAGTCTATCCGTGGCTGGGAAGTGAAACCAGGGGAATATGATAATTTTAAGAATCCGGAAGAACGGAAACTGATGGAAAAAAGTGCCACCTGCATTCACAAAAATCTCTTCTATATAAAAGAACATTACCCGCAGGTAACGGAAGAATTTCGGAATAAAGCAGAAAAACTGAAAACAGCATTGACAGAAACGCCGAAGGATTTTCTGATCCAGGGAAGTACGGAATATCCGGATCATGCGGATTCCAATGCCTGGTGGATTGGAAAAGCCAGATATAAGGACAAAGATGAAGAGAAAGCCAGAACTTATGAATCGGAACTTCGCGGAAAAGAGAAAAAGATTGATTTTCGAGATGTCAGCATCAGTGCAATAAATGAAATAAGATCCATCTTAAGTCAGATGGAAGAAGTTTTGGGAAAGAGAGAATAAACAAATGGAACAAACAAAAACAACGTTGACAAAAACCTGGGTGGTGGCGGCACTTGCCTGTGTCTGCTGTCTTCTCTGGGGAAGTGCGATCCCGCTGATCAAGACAGGATATCGTCTGATGCAGGTGGATTCTGCAGATACCGCAAGCCAGATCGTTTTTGCGGGAGTGCGTTTTGCACTGGCAGGGATTCTGGTACTGATCTTTGCGTCCATCAGTGAACGGAAAGTGATGATCCCGGACCGGACGATCCTGAAATATGCAGTACCGGTCTGCCTGGCGCAGACGGTGTGTCAGTATTTCTTCTTTTATATCGGAGTGGCGCATACTTCCGGAGTAAAAGGTGCGATCATCACAGGCCTTGGAAACTTTATCGCAATTCTGTTATCCTGTTTTATTTTCCGTAAGGAGCGTATGACAGGAAGAAAGATGATCGGATGTATCTTGGGTTTTGCAGGCGTCGTTGTGATCAACCTGATGGGAAATTCCCTGGATGTAGGATTTAAGCTTACGGGAGAAGGATTTATCCTGATCGCGCAGTTTTCTTATGGAATGTCTACAGTACTGATTAATATTTTTTCCAGAAAAGTGTCGCCGGTAATACTCAGCGGAACACAGTTTACCATGGGAGGAATTGTTCTGTTCCTTATCGGAAAAATAATGGGCGGACATCTGGGAGTGGTGAATGCAGCAGGAATCGGAATTATTTTTTATCTTGCGATGGTTTCCGCTGTGGCTTATACGCTGTGGTCAGTGCTGCTTGCATGGAATGATGTATCCAGAGTTGCCATTTTTGGATTTGTAAATCCGCTGTTCAGTGTGATTTTGTCTGCACTGGTCCTGGGAGAAGTACGTCAGGCATTTAATCTGGGAAGCCTGATCGCACTGTTCCTTGTCTGCGTGGGAATTTATGTGGTAAATCGTAAAGATAAAGCGTCTGTTAATTGACAACTTTTTTCGGAAAAATCATATTTATTAGTGAAACTTGGATATATTGCCAAGATATGGGAGGGATAAAACATGGCAAAGATCAAAGTGATCAAAAAGAATGACGAGTATTCTTCCGACTATAAAGTAGGAGATATCCTAGAGGTGACAGGAACCTGGTACGGTGGATTTAATGTAAACAGCGTAACAGGAATCCCACTGTGCCTGGATAAAGATGAATGTGAGGAGATTCTGGAAAAAACAGATCTTTCCCATGAAGAATATGAGGCGGCTGCGTCCTACTGGAAGAAAAAAGACGCAGAAAGTGTAAAGCTGGATGAAGCGAAACTGAAGAAAGAAGTGGAAAAGTATATCCTGGCTAATAAAACCTGTGCACTGGCAACGGGTGCGGGAGAGTTTGTGCGCTGCACACCTATCGAGTATACGTATCATCACGGTGCATTCTGGATGTTTTCCGAAGGCGGCGAGAAGTTTGCCGCACTGGAAAAGAATAAGCATGTGTGTCTGGCCATTTTTGATAAATATGAGGGCTTTGGCAAACTGAAGGGAATGCAGGTGACAGGAGAGGCAGAGCTTGTGGCACCGTTTTCTGATGAGTATAATGCAGCGGCAGAGTTTCGGAAGATCCCGCTGGATGCGCTGAAAAAAATGCCGCATACCATGAACCTGATCAAGGTGCAGCCGAAGAAGATTGAGTTTCTGAATTCTGATTTTAAGAAGGAGGGTGCAGATTCCAGACAGATGCTGGAATTCTGAGAAGAAAGCTTGTGATTTTGCGAACAGCAGTGTTCAATGTTTACAGTATGTGCGTTGTTCATAGTACAAATTGATTTCAACACAGTATTGTGCTAAAATTATTTCATGAAAAATATGAACATATAAATCAGCATACCAATAACCGCAGAACTTAATAATAATTACACAAATTCTGCATCACCAGGCGAGGAGGATCAATATGGAATTTCAGAAACTGATCGAAGAGAGAAGAACCATCCGTAAATACAGCCCGGAGGGAAAGATCACAAAAGATGAGCTGCTTACCATAATCAGGGCGGCACAGGAAGCACCAAGCTGGAAGAACTCCCAGACAGGAAGATATTACTGTGTGACATCTGAAGATATGGTAGAGAAGATCAGCAAAGAATGCCTTCCGGAAATGAACCAGCCCAAGGCAGAGAATGCGGCTCTGATCATTACTACTTTTGTACAGAACCGTTCCGGTTTCCAGAAAGACGGTACACCGGATAATGAACTTGGAAATGGCTGGGGCTGCTATGATCTGGGACTTCAGAATGAGAACCTGGTTCTTAAAGCATGGGAGCTTGGTTATGGAACTGTGATCATGGGACTCCGTACAGGAGATAAGCTCCGTGAGATCCTTTCCATTCCGGAAACAGAGACCGTAGTTGCAGTGATTGCAATCGGAAAAGCAGCAGAGGAGCCTGCACGCCCGAAACGTAAAGATGTGGAAGACATTGTGAAATTCTTTTAACCGAATCAGGGAAGTCCTTTTCGGGATTGCGAATATTCGCTTGACACAACAGAAATCATAATAGAAATCATAACAGAAATGCCCGGTACATGCGAAAATGTCCGGGTATTTTTTAACAGAAATTAAAGAGCAAAATGGACTAAAAAATATTGCCGGAAGAAGTGAATTCTGTTATCCTGTAAGAAGACAGAAATCAACGATCATTCAAAAATCTTACAAAGGATAAACATAAATTGCAGAGAAAAAAGCAATACACCAAAAGTAAAGGAGGTTTTTAATCAATATGCAAATCATACATGAAACTGAATACGAAGAAACCATGAAAAATACCGTAGAGCCATATCTGTCAGCCCGGAGAAGAGAACTATATGTACCGGGAGCAGACTACCCATTTCGTAATGAAAACAAACGGATCACAGGTAAGATCCACATGCTGCAGTATCTGTCTGATGCGCCAAAAGGTGTGGTGGTCATCAGTCACGGTTTTACAGAATCCGCAGCGAAATACGATGAAGTGGCTTACTATTTTCTGAAAGAAGGCTACCACGTGTATATTCCGGAACACTGTGGTCACGGCCGGAGTTACCGCCTTACTGCAGATCCGTTCCTGGTACACATCGATACCTGGAGACGTTATGTCCGTGATTTCCTGAAAGCATGCCGCTACATAAAAAAAGCTCACCCGGATCTGCCACTGGATCTTTTTGCACATTCCATGGGAGGCGCCATTGGCGGTATTGCGGCAGCCTGGGAGCCGGACTGGTTTCACAAAGTAATTCTTTCCTCCCCGATGATCCGGCCTCTTACCGGAAATGTTCCGTGGCCTGCAGCCACCGGAATCGCTCTGGAGAAGTGCATTCTGGGAAAAGATGAAGAATACGTAGCAGGCAAAAAACCATATGATGGCGGCGGTTCTTTTGAGACAAGTTCCGCAACATCAAAACCAAGATATGAGCGTTACAAAAATCTCCGCGCAGAGCACAAAGAACTCCAGACCTGGTCTCCGTCCTATGGCTGGCTCTGGGCTTCCGCAGAGATGAGCTGGTATCTGCGTCTCTACGGCTGGAAAAAGTATACGGCACCAATGCTGCTCATCCAGGCCCAGACCGAAGATCTGGTGTCTGTCCGTGCCCTGAAAAATTTTGCCGGAAAGATCAACCGTCAGGGAAAAACCACCTGCGATTATATCCATATGATCGGAACAAAACATGAGATCTACGGAAGCCGTGGCAAGATCCTGGAGAAATACTGGGGATATATGCTTGCATTCCTGGATGACGAGGAAAATGATACTGACCGCAGATGAGTGCTTTATTCACTTCCTTTGTTTATCGCAGTAAAATTATAAAGCTTTTCTCTTATACATTCGACAGAAAATGTGCTATAATTTGGAGAATCGTCTTTTTTGTACAAACAAACGTACTGACCGAAAAGACAAAATTAAATAAGGGAAGGATTATAGAATGTTATCTGTTATTGAATCAGTGAATGCTGCTGTAAACAATTTTATCTGGGGCGTTCCTGCGATGATCTGTATTATTGGTGTAGGTCTTTATTTAAGTATCCGCACGAATTTTCTCCAGATTCGGAAATTTCCCTATGCCATCAGGGTTACTATCGGACGTATGCTTCGGAAAAGAGAAGCTTCCGATGGAAGTCTGACACCGTTTCAGGCTGTTTGTACGGCGTTAGCTGCTACCGTGGGAACGGGAAATATTGCAGGTGTGGCAGGTGCTATTGCCATCGGAGGACCGGGAGCCGTATTCTGGATGTGGATTTCCGCACTTCTTGGAATGTGTACAAAGTTTTCAGAAGTAACACTTGCGGTACATTTCCGCGAAACCAATGCCAATGGAGATCTGGTTGGAGGACCAATGTATTACATTAAGAATGGTCTAAAAAAACACTGGCACTGGCTGGCATATCTGTTTTCCGCTTTTGGTGTGCTTACTGTTTTCGGAACCGGAAATGCAACCCAGGTTAATACCATTACAACAGCTATTGATTCTGCACTGATCAATTACAATGTGATCGCTGCAGACAATACTTCTACGGTAAACCTTGTTATGGGGATCATCCTTGCGATTCTTGTGGCAATGATCCTGCTTGGCGGAATCAAAAGGATCGGCCAGGTTACAGAAAAGCTGGTACCGTTTATGGCATTGTTTTATATTATTCTTGCCGTCGGTGTAATTATCATCAACTGGAAAAATGTTCCGGGTGTTTTCAGCGCTATCATCAGAGGCGCATTTAATCCGGCATCTGTGACAGGCGGCGTAGTAGGAAGCTTTTTCATGAGTATGAAAAAAGGTGTTTCCAGAGGTATTTTTTCCAATGAGGCAGGTCTTGGTACCGGTTCCATCGCACATGCCTGTGCAGACACCAGAAAACCTGTAAAACAGGGATTTTTCGGGATCTTTGAGGTATTCACGGACACGATCGTGATCTGTACGCTGACAGCGCTTGTCATCCTCTGCAGCGGGGTGCCGGTTGGTTATGGCGCAGCAGCAGGAGCGGAGCTTACCATCAGCGGTTTTACCAGTACATACGGAAACTGGGTTTCCATCTTTACAGCAGTTGCCATGTGCTGCTTCGCATTTTCCACTATCATTGGATGGGGACTTTACGGAGCCAGATGTGCGGAGTTCCTTTTTAAGGAAAAAGCTATCAGGCCTTTTATGGTACTGTACTCTCTGGTAGCGATCATCGGCGCAACTGTTGATCTCGGACTTCTCTGGAGTATCGCAGAGACCTTCAACGGTCTGATGGCGATCCCTAACCTTATCGCAGTATTCCTGCTTTCCGGTGTGGTTGTAAAGCTTGTGAAGGAGTACTTCGCCGGAGAAGGAAAGAACGCCTGAAGGAGTTTTTGAAAAAAAAAACTTGACTATCAAAACAAACAGAGTTAGAATTAGTTTAGCTCATTAAAGAGTTAACACATAACAGAAGCAAATTCCATGAAGGGAATCAGTAAAGACAGAGGAACCGTCTTCAGAGAGCTGTGACTGGTGTGATACAGCGTCGGAACTGCCTTGAATATCATCCCTGAGAAGGAAAGCCGAAAGTTTCAGACAAGTAAGTAGGTTTTCACGGGTGCTTCCCGTTACAGAAGTCGCGTATGCCGGTACGTTGCAGAATCGTGCTTGTTTCAATTGAGAAACAGGGTGGTTGCGGAATTTTATATCCGTCCCTGAAAGGGGACGGATTTTTTTTATCCAAAAACATTTTAAACCACGGGGTAAGGATCTGAAACCGGAAAAATATACAAAAGGGGAAAGAGTATGAAAGTGTACAAAAAACTCATGAACGCACTTGCAGCAGTAGAAAAAATCGTACTGGTCATTTCCACACTGCTGATCCTTGTGCTGACTGTGGGAAATGTATTTTCCCGTAAGGTCATCCATCGCTCATGGTCTTTTACAGAAGAGCTTGTTGTAGCGGTGTTTGTTCTCATCACACTTCTGGCAGCAGCACTTGCCTGCCGTGAAAAGGGAGGACTGGTAAGTCTGACACTGGTTACGGACCGTCTTCCGAAAAAACTGGAAAAACCATCTGTGATCCTGATCACGGTCCTGTGCATTGTTTTTTCCGCAATTTTATTTAAGTATGGAATGGACAAAGTTCTTACACAGCTGGCAAACGGCAAGAGAACTTTCGTACTGAACTGGCCGGAGTGGATATTCTGGTCCTTCGTGCCGATCGGAGCAGGCTGTATGATCCTTCATTTTATTGAGTACTGCCTGGACTTCTGCCTGAAAAAAGATGATGAAAAGGAGGATAAATAAATGATCAGTGCAATCTTATTTATCTCCTTCTTTATTTTCCTGATCCTGGGACTTCCCATTGCGATCTGCTTAGGTCTGTCATCTGTATGTGCCATCCTTTATTCCGGCACATCTCTGACGATCGTAGCTACAAATATGTACTCCGGAATCAGTAAATTCCTGCTTCTTGCCATCCCGTTCTTCGTTCTGTCCGGAAACATCATGGCAAAAGCCGGTATTTCCAAACGACTGATCAACTTCGTAGATACCTGCGTAGGACATAAAAAGGGCGGTATCGCCATTGTATGTGTTATCGTAGCCTGCTTCTTCGGAGCGATCTCCGGTTCCGGTCCTGCAACGGTTGCAGCACTTGGAGCAGTACTGATCCCGGCTATGGTTGAGCAGGGCGGTTTCTCCGCACCGTTCTCCACAGCGTTGATGGCAACGTCCAGTTCCATTGCCATTGTCATACCGCCAAGTATCGCATTCGTTGTATACGCTTCCATCACAGGTGTATCCATCGCAGATATGTTTATGGCAGGTATCGTTCCTGGACTTCTTATGGGTGTTGCCCTTGTGATCATCGTTATGATCGAGGCAAAGAAACACAATATCCAGCCATCTCGTGAAAAAGCCTCCGCAAAAGAGCGCTGGGATACATTTAAAGATGCATTCTGGGGATTCCTGATGCCGGTTATCATCCTCGGAGGAATTTACGGCGGTATCTTTACACCAACTGAGGCTGCAGCCGTATCTGTTGTTTACGGTCTGTTTGTTGGTATGGTGATCTACCGTGAGGTTAAGCTCAAAGATCTGTTTGACATTCTTGTGGATTCTGCAAAGACAACAGGCGGAATCATGCTGATCGTAGCGAGTGCTTCCCTGTTCTCTTTTGTATGTACCAAGTTTGGTATTGCAAATGCGGCATCGGAGCTTCTTGCCGGCATTGCACATAATCAGTTTACCTTCCTTCTGATCGTAAACATCATTTTCCTGATCGCAGGATGCTTCATTGATGCAAACTCTGCAATGTATATTTTTGTACCGATCATGCTTCCGGTATGTAAGGCTCTGGGCTATGATGTGGTAGCATTCGGTGTTATGGCAACAGTTAACCTTGCGATCGGACAGGTAACACCTCCTGTAGGTGTAAACCTTTTCGTTGCCATCAGTATCAAGATCAAAAAAGGTCTGGAGGTTACTCTTCAGCAGATCTCCAGAGCAGTTATGCCGATGATCGCTGCATCCGTTGCAGTTCTTCTGATCATCACTTATATTCCGGCTGTTTCCACAGCTCTTCCGAAGGCGCTTGCAAAAGAGGGCTCCTATACAGGAGACCAGTCTTCTGACACAGGAAGCCAGAGCTCCAAGGATGCCGGAGACGGAAGTGATTCCTTTAATACCATCGCAGATTACAGTGATCTTGACTGGCCGGAGATGACATGGAACTTCGCATGCTCTACAACGGAGACAAGTACCTGGGCTGACGGCGGACGTAAATTCGGTGAGCTTATGGAAAAAGCAACCGGCGGAAAAGTCAAGGTTAATATTTATGCAGCAGACCAGCTGACAAACGGAAATCAGTCCGAGGGAATCCAGGCACTGATGAACGGAGACCCGGTACAGATTTCCATGCATTCCAATCTGATCTACTCTGCATTTGACCCGAGATTCAATGTAGTATCCCTGCCGTTTATCTATGATTCCTACGATGACGCAGATGCAAAATTTGACGGTGAGGCCGGAGAAAAGCTGAAAGAAATCCTTGGTGAGTACGGACTTCATTGTATGGGAATCGCAGAGAATGGTTTCCGTGAGCTGACAAACAGCAAGCATGAAGTAAAAACAGTAGACGACATGAAGAACCTGAAGGTTCGTGTGGCCGGTTCCAACCTTCTTATGGAATGCTATAAGAGATGGGGGGCAGATGCCACAAATATGAACTGGTCTGAGACATACACAGCACTTCAGCAGAATACGGTAGAGGGTGAGGAGAACCCGTTGCCTGCGATCGACGCAGCCAGTGTACAGGAGGTACAGCCGTACTGCTCCATGTGGGATGCAATCTATGATTGTCTGTTCTTCTGTATCAACCAGGATATCTATGACAGCCTGACACCGGAACAGCAGCAGGTTGTTGATGAGGCAGGCCAGAAGGCTGTTGAGTATGAGCGTTATATCAACCGTTCCGGCGACGAGGAGATCATGAGCCGCTGGGAGAAGAGCAACGGTGTGACCTTTACAAAGAAAGAGGATATGGATATCGATTCCTTCAAGAAAGCAGTAGACGGAATCGACGACTGGTTTGTAAAGGAGCTTAAGAGTGAAGGCTATGACGATGCACAGGATCTTGTAGATCTGTTTACAGAGGATTCGGTAGATACCGTGGAGGATTACAGTGATCTGAACTGGCCTGAGACAACCTGGAACTTTGCATGCTCCACAACGGAGACAAGTACCTGGGCTGATGGAGGACGTAAGTTCGGTGAACTCATGGAAAAGGCTACCGGAGGAAAGGTCAAGGTTAACATTTACGCAGCGGATCAGCTGACAAACGGAAATCAGTCCGAGGGAATCCAGGCATTGATGAACGGAGACCCGGTACAGATCTCCATGCATTCCAATCTGATCTATTCTGCATTTGATCCACGCTTCAATGTGGTATCCCTGCCGTTCATCTATGATTCCTACGATGATGCAGATGCGAAGTTTGACGGAGAGGCCGGAGACAAGCTGAAGGAGATCCTTAACGGCTACGGACTTCACTGTATGGGTATTGCAGAGAACGGATTTCGTGAGTTGACAAACAGCAAGCATGAGGTAAAATCTGTAGATGATATGAAGAATCTGAAGGTTCGTGTAGCAGGCTCTAATCTTCTTATGGAGTGTTATAAGAGATGGGGGGCAGATGCTACAAATATGAACTGGTCCGAGACCTACACAGCACTTCAGCAGAATACGGTAGAGGGCGAGGAGAATCCGTTGCCCGCCATCGATGCAGCCAGTGTACAGGAGGTACAGCCATATTGCTCCATGTGGGATGCAATCTATGACTGCCTGTTCTTCTGCATCAACCAGGATATTTATGATGCGCTGACACCGGAGCAGCAGGCTGTTGTTGACGAGTGTGGTCAGAAAGCTGTTGAGTATGAGCGTTACATCAACCGTTCCAGTGATGATGAGATCAAAGCACGCTGGGCAGACAAAAACGGTGTGACTTTCACAGAGAAAGCTGACATGGATATCGATTCCTTCAAAGAAGCGGTAGACGGCGTAGATGAGTGGTTTGTTCAGGAGCTGAAAGATCAGGGCTATGACGATGGCCAGGATCTGGTAGATCTGTTTACAAAGTAATCTTCATACATAATCATAAAAGGGTAAAATAGCCGGAAAGAGGCAGTTCTGAGAAGATTTTTCAGGGCCGCCTCTTTTCTTTGTGGGCAAAAGATTATATACTGGTAACAGTCCGGTGTCTGCCGGACAGGAGTATTATTGAGATAAAGTAAAGGAAGAAATATGATAAAAATTGATCTGATAACCGGATTTCTCGGATCCGGGAAGACAACATTTATAAAAAAATATGCCTCCTATCTTCTGAAAAAAGGCATGAACATCGGTATCCTGGAAAATGATTTCGGGGCAGTAAATGTGGATATGATGCTGCTTCAGGATCTGATGGGAGACAACTGTGAGCTGGAGATGGTTTCTGGTGGATGTGATGCGGACTGTCACAGACGTCGATTTAAGACAAAACTGATCGCCATGGGAATGTGCGGTTATGACCGTGTGATCGTGGAACCATCCGGAATCTTTGATGTGGATGAATTTTTTGATGCGCTGCATGAAGAACCGCTGGATAAATGGTATGAGATCGGAAATGTGATCGCTATTGTGGATGCCAAGCTTGCGGAGGATTTTTCTGCGGAAGCGGATTATCTGCTGGCTTCTGAGGTGGCAGATGCAGGTTGCGTACTTCTGAGCAGGAGTCAGGAAGCTACAGAGGAAGAGATCCACAGCACAAAGGAACATCTCAACCGTGCACTTGGTCAGATCCAGTGTAAGCGCCGTCTGGACAGCGAAATCATGGATAAAAACTGGGATGATTTTACAGACGAAGATTTGGAAAAGATCTTGAACTGCAGGTATGTGGCAGAAGATTATGTGAAAGAATCCTATGCAGAAGGCGGTGGATTTGATTCCCTGTTTTTTATGAATGTTCATAAGAGCGAAGAGGAACTTCGGGAAACAGCAGAAAAGATCTTGAACGACCCGTCCTGCGGAGATGTTTTACGCGTAAAAGGTTTTCTTAAGAAAGAAGACGGACAGTGGCTGGAGCTGAATGCCACCCGCCATGAGATCTGTATCCAGCCAACGAAACTTGGCCAGGAGATCATGATCGTCATCGGAGAAAAACTGAACAAAGAGGTAATTGATGAATACTGGAAATAATACTGCGGGAAAAACAGCGCCGGAGAGATACGTTTCCGAGAAGGCTTTTGAAGAGTTGCCAGATGCTTTTCAGAAGCTTGCAGAGCTGCTTGGTGAAGATCAGTTTGAGCTGGTTGCAGTGAATGATGAGAAAGATCCGCAGGATCAGAAAGCAGGATCAGAAAGTGCTTTTTCGGAAGCAATTGCGGAAAAGTCCGATGACAATATGTACAGAGTGGATTCTTATGTAAAAAACGGCGAAATCCGTCTTGTGTATCTTATGAATGATGCGGTAGAAAGCTTTCTTGTTTTTGGAAATGCCCGTATGACAGGTGTATACAAACCGGATTACGAGGGCGAGATCCTGGCAGATTTAAGCCGGCAGGGGAGAGAATATATCCTTGTGGTCCACCAGGATGATTCGGTGGTGACTTTGTTTTTTGAAACCCTGACTCTGGAAAAACATCTCTATGATTACAGTCAGATCGGTCATTTCTGGGTGAAAGGATATGAATACTTGCGGCAGCTGGAGTACCGTCTGGCCATCCTCCGTGACAAATATGATTATATTGGCGGGGACAGCTGCAATGCTCTGGAGGAGAAACTTTCTGCACTGGTGGAGTTTCCGCCGCTGAATTATTGCTGTTATCCGGCTGTTCCGGAGAAATATATTGTCCCCAGGGAAGATCCGTGGATTCCTTCAGAAAGCGCTGTTTCGGTAATGGAAGAAATTGCACATGAGGCAGGAGACCGCACTTTTGTGAGATGGCTTGGAATCTATCGGAGATTTCCGTTTAAATGGGTAGCACGGAAGCTGGCAGGAATGCTTCACTGCACAAAACACATCCAGGTGACAATGTGCCTTTCCGGGAAACTGCAGGAGGCTTCTGCCGGATACGGAGATCGTTCTTTTGGAAAAGAAGCGGATGAACAGTTGAAAGTTCTGGTGGAAAAAGCCCGGGGAAAACAGGCAGAACTGAAAAAACAGGGAACAGAGTCGGAAGTGCTCAGGGAGGAACCTTTTACCATTGCCAGAGATTCTCTTGGATTTAAAGTTTATCTTATGAAATGGAACAAAGGAAGAAAAGACTGTACCGTTGAGATTGAAGAAATGTGACAAAGGAATTTGTTATTTACAGGAAATATCTGTGAAGTGTTTTTGCCCGGCGGGGATTGCTTTTTTAAAAACACTGGGGTATAATCTAACGGAAAGAGTTAAGAACAGCCCTTTAATTAAGAAAGGAGATTTTGAAAATGAAAGTAACACATATTACAGATATCGATAAATTTTTTGAGGTAATTGACAGCTGTAAAGGAAGAGTAGAGCTTGTAACAGGAGAGGGAGACAGACTGAACCTGAAATCCAAGCTTTCCCAGTATGTATCTCTTGCAAACATCTTTTCCGCTGGTGAGATCCCGGAACTTGAGATCGTTGCAGCAGAGAAAGAGGATATCGACAAGCTTATGAACTTTATGATCAACGGCTGATAAGAGGAACGATTTTCAGGGATGTGAGCTTTTCACATCCCTGTCTTAATCTGGATGCAAAACAGAACATAAATGTCTGTTTTACAAATTGGATATAATGATAGCAGAGAAAGAAACACGAATTTTTCTCTGTAATCATGATCATAACAGGATACAACCAGGGGGTATAAACGCTTCCTGGTCAAACTACGTTAAAAGGAGTGTATACAAAATGGTAAAAATTGATATTATCTCCGGTTTTCTTGGCGCCGGAAAAACAACTCTGATCAAAAAACTTCTGAAAGACGGATTTCAGGGTGAGCAGGTCGTGCTGATCGAGAACGAGTTTGGTGAGATCGGTATTGACGGCGGCTTCCTGAAAGAGGCCGGAATCCAGATCCGTGAGATGAATTCCGGATGTATCTGCTGCTCACTGGTTGGAGATTTCGGTACTTCCCTGAAAGAAGTTGTTACCAAATACAACCCGGACAGAATCCTCATCGAGCCATCCGGAGTTGGTAAACTTTCTGACGTTATCAAAGCTGTACAGGGTGTTCAGGATGAGGTTGACATCAAACTGAACAGCTATACAACTGTTGTTGATGCCAAGAAATGCAAGATGTACATGAAGAACTTCGGTGAGTTCTTTGACAATCAGATCCAGTATGCAGGCGCCATCATCATGAGCCGTACAGATATCGCAACTGAGAAGAAAGTTCAGGAGTCCCTGGAGCTTCTTCGCAGCCTGAATAAAGATGCAGCCATCATCACAACTCCGATTGAGAACCTTGACGGAAAGAAACTGGTAGAGGTTATGGAGCATCCGGTATCTCTGGAGCAGGAAATGCTTGAGGAAGAGCATGAGCATCATCACCATCATCATGATGACGAGTGTGGCTGCGGTCATGACCATGATCACGAGGAGCATGAGCATCACCATGACCACGACCATGATGAGGAGTGCGGCTGTGGCCATGACCATGATCACGAAGAGCATGAGCACCATCATCACCATGACGAGGAGTGCGGCTGCGGCCATGACCACGACCATGACGAGCACGAGCATCATCATCACGACCATGACGGCGAGTGTGGCTGCGGCCATGATCATGACCATGAGCACCATCATCACCACGACGGTGAGTGCGGCTGTGGACATGACCATCATCACCATCATGCAGATGAGGTCTTCACAAGCTGGGGCCGTGAGACAATTAAAAAATTCACACGTGAGGGACTTGAGAAGATCCTTGAGGCACTTTCCGAGTCTGACAAATATGGTATCATCCTCCGTGCAAAAGGAATGCTTCCGGCAGAGGACGGAACATGGATCTATTTTGATATGGTTCCGGAAGAAACCGAGATCCGTGAGGGCGCACCGGAATATACAGGCCGTCTGTGCGTGATCGGTTCCAAACTTGACGAGCATGCTCTGGAAGAGCTTTTTGGAATCGCATAAAAACAGAACATAAGAGAAATTTTTCAGATTTTATATTACAGAAAGGAAATGGATACTGTCCGGATTAACGGATAGTATCTTACAGGATAAATTTATGGAAGAGATCAAAGTTCCCATTTATCTGATCACAGGTTTTCTGGAAAGTGGCAAGACCTCTTTCCTGAGCTTTACCCTGCAGCAGGATTATTTTCAGGTTGAGGGAAAAACACTTCTTATCCTCTGCGAAGAAGGAGAAGAGGAGTATGATGAGGAAGCCCTGAAAAAGAGCAACACCGTTGTGGAGGTTATCGACAGCGAGGAAGAACTGACACCGGAGAGACTTGCGGCAATGGATATCCTGCATCAGCCGGAACGTGTGATTATTGAGTACAATGGCATGTGGCTGGTAAGCAAGTTTGAAGAGATGGAAAAACCGGCGGGCTGGGGTGTGGAACAGCACATTACCTGTGTGGATGCCAGCACATTCCAGGTTTATATGGCCAACATGAAGTCCCTTTTTATGGACATGGTCCGTAATGCAGATATGGTTATCTTTAACCGCTGTCAGGAAGAGGATCCGCTTCCTTCCTACAGAAGAAGCATCAAGGTGGTAAACCAGCGTGCAGAGATCATCTTTGAGGATGAAGAAGGCGAGCTTGGTGATCTTTTTGAAGATGAGATGCCGTTTGATATTGATGCACCGGTGATCGATATCCTTCCGGAGGATTACGGCATCTGGTTTGTAGATTCCATGGATCATCCGGACCGTTACGTCGGAAAAACTGTCCATTTCAAGGCACGTGCCCTGAAACCGCGTGGAATGGGAAGCAAATTCTTTGTTCCAGGAAGAACAGCCATGACATGTTGTGCAGATGATACCACATTCCTGGGATATATCTGCAAAAGCGCTTTTGCCCCGAAGATTGCAGAAGGACAGTGGGTGGAAGTTACCGCGAAGGTTGCTTTTGAGAAGAGAATGGAATATCAGGGAGAGGGTATTGTACTTTATGCAGAGCATGTGGAAGTGTGTGAGCCTCTTGCTGATGAGATGGTATATTTCAACTAACTGAGGAGTTTTTATGTATTTAATTGCAGGTTTGGGAAATCCGGGAAAGCAGTATGAGGCTACCCGCCATAACATGGGATTTGACACCATCGACTGCCTTGTGGAGAAGCATAATATCCCACAGGGCGGCGTAAAATTTAATGCCATGTATGGAAAAAGCATCATCGGCGGTGAAAAAGCCATTCTGATGAAACCGCTTTCCTATATGAATTTAAGCGGCGGTCCGATTCAGGAGATGTCCAGCTATTTCAAGATCGATCCGGAGACAGAGCTGATCGTGATCTACGATGATATCGATCTGGAACCGGGACAGCTTCGTATCCGCAAAAAAGGCAGTGCAGGCGGACATAACGGGATCAAGGATATTATCCGTCGTCTTGGAACTGAGAAGTTTATCCGTATCCGTGTTGGTGTTGGTGCGAAACCGAAAGACTGGGATCTGGCAGATTTTGTGCTGGGTCATTTTTCGGACAGCGACCGCAAGCTTGTGGACGAGGGAATCAACGATGCGGCGGAAGCCGTGGAAATGATCCTGTCCGAGGGCGTGGATGCGGCGATGAATAAGTATAACAGGAAAAAGCCTAAGAATTGAGGTTTGTATGGAAGCATTTTTGCAGCCTCTGCAGGGCCTTGCAGAGTTTGAAGAAATAAAAAAGCGCTGTGGCGCAAACCGCGGAATTCTTAATGTTTCCGGATGTATGGAGTCCCAGAAAGTCCATCTGATGTATGGACTTTCCGGGCTTTTTCCATGTCATCTGATCCTTGCGGATGATGAACGTAACGCAAAGGAAATTTATGAGGATTACCGCTTCTATGACAAAAATGTATATTTTTATCCGGCAAAAGATCTTCTGTTTTTTCAGGCAGACATTCATGGAAATCTTCTGATCCGGCAGCGGATGCGTGTGATCCGGGCACTTCTGGAGCAGGAAGAAGTGACGGTGGTTACCAGCATAGACGGATGCATGGATTTTTTGATGCCTCTGGAAAAGATCAAAAGCAGCCTTCTTCATTTTAAAAGTGACAGTGTGATCGATCTGGATCAGCTGAAAGCAGATCTGGTGGATCTGGGATATGAGCGGGTTGGCCAGGTGGAGCTTCCGGGACAGTTTTCCGTGCGGGGAGGGATCATTGATATCTATCCGCTGACGGAGGAGAATCCATGGCGTATTGAACTCTGGGATGATGAGATCGATTCCATCCGGAGTTTTGATGCAGAAAGCCAGAGATCTCTGGAAAATATAGATGAGATCACCATTTATCCGGCTACAGAAAAGATGGACTGCGAGGATATGGTATCTTTCCTGGATTATTTTCCGGAAGAAAAAACACTGCTGTTTCTGGATGAGCTGAACCATCTGGCAGAAAACGGCGAAGGTGTGGAGGAAGAGTACCGTCAGAGCCGCATGCACAGGGAGGAAAAAGGCGAGGCAAATCTTCCGGAACAGTGGCTCTGTGGTTTTCAGGAAGTGCAGAAGAAACTGAACAGACGGAACTGCGTGGCTGTGTCCGCACTTTCTCCGAGACGTTCCGGCTGGAAGATCAATGAGGAATTTGATCTCACGGTGAAATCTGTGGATTCTTACAACAGCAGTTTTGAACTTCTGGTAAAAGATCTTCTCCAGTATAAAAGCCAGGGGTACCGGATCGCCCTGCTTTCCGGTTCCAGGACAAGGGCAGAGCGTCTGGCAAAGGATCTCTCAGAGGAAGGCCTGAATGCTTTTTACAGACAGGATACAGACCGTATCATAAGCCCCGGTGAGATCATGGTTGTTTATGGCCATGCGCGCCGTGGTTTCCAGTATCCGCTGATCAAATTTGCGGTGATGACGGAAACAGACATTTTCGGCAAAGAGCAGAAGAAGCGCAAAAAGAAGAAAAAGTACAGTGGAAACCGTATCCAGGATTTTGCGGAGCTTTCCATCGGGGATCTTGTTGTCCACGAAAAACATGGACTTGGAATTTATCGTGGAATCGAAAAAGTGGAAGTGGACCGAGTTGTAAAAGATTACATCAAGATTGAGTACCGTGGTGGCAGCAATCTCTACATCCTGGCAACCCAGTTGGATGCTTTGCAGAAATATTCCGGATCTTCCGAAAATGCAAAAACACCCAAGCTGAATAAACTTGGCGGACAGGAGTGGAACAAGACCAAGAGCCGTGTCCGGGGTGCGGTTAAAAATATCGCAAAAGAGTTGGTGGAGCTTTATGCGGTCCGCCAGGAAAAAGAGGGCTATGTCTGTGGCCCGGATACGGTCTGGCAGAAGGAATTTGAAGAAATGTTTCCTTATGAGGAGACAGAGGATCAGCTGGCAGCCATCGAGGATACCAAGAAGGACATGGAAAGTACCAAGATCATGGACCGTCTTGTGTGTGGTGACGTTGGTTACGGTAAGACGGAGGTTGCTTTGAGAGCTGCGTTTAAGGCAGTTCAGGAAAGCCGCCAGGTCGTTTATCTGGTGCCCACTACCATTCTTGCCCAACAGCATTACAACACCTTTGTGCAGCGTATGAAGGAATTTCCGGTGAAAGTGGATCTTCTCTGCCGGTTCCGTACTTCTGCCCAGCAGAAAAAGACCATCGAGGGGATCAAAAAAGGCCAGGTGGACATTGTGATCGGTACTCACAGGGTTCTTTCCAAAGATGTGGAATTTAAGAATCTGGGACTTCTGATCATTGATGAGGAACAGCGTTTCGGTGTCACTCATAAAGAAAAGATCAAGCAGATGAAAAAAGATGTGGATGTGCTGACACTGACTGCAACTCCGATTCCCCGAACTCTTCATATGAGTCTCATTGGTATCCGTGACATGAGTGTTCTGGAAGAGCCGCCTATGGACCGTGTGCCGATCCAGACGTATGTTATGGAATATGATGAGGAGACTGTCCGGGAGGCTATCCGCAGGGAACTTCGACGTGGCGGCCAGGTTTATTATGTATACAATCGGGTTAATGATATTGCGGAGGTAGCTCTTCGCATATCGAAGCTGGTGCCGGAAGCCAGGGTGGATTTTGCCCATGGTCAGATGAGCCAGAGGGAACTGGAGCAGGTGATGTATGATTTTATCAACGGAGATGTGGATGTACTGGTTTCCACTACCATTATTGAGACGGGACTGGATATCTCCAATGTAAATACCATGATCATCCATGATTCCGACCGATATGGTCTTTCTCAGCTGTATCAGCTTCGCGGACGTGTAGGACGTTCTAACCGTACTGCCTATGCGTTTCTGATGTATACGAAGAATAAGATGCTTCAGGAGACAGCGGAAAAGCGACTCAGCGCCATGCGGGAATATTCGGATCTTGGAAGCGGCTTTAAGATCGCCATGAAGGATCTGGAGCTCCGTGGAGCAGGAAATCTTCTTGGAGCTCAGCAGCATGGCCATATGAACGCGGTGGGCTATGACCTTTACTGCAAAATGCTCAGTGAGGCTGTCAAGGAGGCTAAGGGAATCCAGACTATGGATGATTTTGAGACGACCATTGATCTTAATATCGATGCATTTATTCCGGATTCCTACATCAGCAACGAATTTCAGAAACTGGATATTTACAAGCGAATTGCCGGTATTGAGAGTCAGCAGGAGTATGACGATATGCTGGAAGAGCTGATCGACCGTTTTGGTGAGCCGACGAAAGCAGTACTGAATCTTCTTGCCATTGCAAGACTGAAGGCCCTTGCTCATCAGGGATATGTGACGGAGATCAAGCAGCTTGGAAAAGATGTGCGGATCACGCTCTACGAAAAAGCGAAGTTGGATCCAGCAGGTATTCCTGCGATTCTGGCGCAGTACCGGAGAGGACTGCAGTTTAAGGCGGATCAGGAGCCGAAATTTATCCTGACACCACAGGGAAGGCTGATCGAAGAGTTGATGAAGTTTGCGGGGGAGTTGGCAAAACTGGCAGAGCCACTGGAGTAAAGGGAAGAATCAGCTAAGCTTAGGGTTATCCACGGGAAAAAACATCCGGTCTGTGGATACCGGATATTTTCCCGGAAAGACTTGTGGATAATTTGTGAAATGTCGTGTAAGTTCGTGAAATTCCTTGCTCTTAAAGAGGAAAACGTTTATAATTAAGCATTATGGAATAAGAGCCGGACCGTGATTTTTATGGACGGATAGATGGAGGATGAAATGAAAAATTCAGTAAAAAAAGCGGCAGTTACCGCTCTTGTCTGCGTTACAGCAGCAGGAATGATGGCAGGCTGCGGAAATAAAAAACTCGACGGCACAAAGACTGCAGTGACAGTGAATAAGCAGGAGATCCCGCTTGGTGTTGTAAGTCTTGCGGCACGTATGCAGCAGGCACAGGCTGAGGCTATGTACAGGATGTATCTTGGCGGCGGAAGCGACATGTCTATCTGGAGTACCAAGATGGGTGATGATTCCGATGAGACTTACGGTGAGAATGCGGTAACAACATCCGTTGAGACTGTTGAGAAAATGTGCCTGGAGAAGGAGCACGCTTCCGAGTATAATGTGGAGATCTCCGAGGATGAGCAGAAGGCTCTTGAGGAAGCTGCCAAGAACTTTATTGCAGCAAACTCTGATGAGACAATTGCAGAGCTTGCAGTTGATGAAGATATGGTGAAAACTTTCCTGGAGCTTGAGACTTACGATGTGAAAATGAAAGACGCCATTGAGGCCAAGGCAGACGTGAAGCTGGATGAGAAAGAATATCAGCAGATGTCTTTCAGCTATGCAAGCGCGAAGGTCAGCGGAGATGATCTTTCTGATGATGATATCAAGACAAATAAAGAGAATCTCCAGAAATTCTTTGACAAGGTTAAAGAAGATCCTACTGCAGACTTCAATACTCTTGGAGATGAGATTTCTAAAGATATGACAGCAACAACCGGTACCTGTCCGACTTATGAGGAAGGCGATGACAGTGCGGCTAACGGAACTACTTATCCGGATGAGGTCCGTACCGCATTAAGAAAACTGGATGAAGGTGCACTGAACGAGGAGATTATCAAGACAGATTCCGTATGGTATGTGGTAAGACTGGATTCCAAGAATGATGAAACAGCAACAGAGAGTAAGAAAGAGTCTCTGACAAATACCAAGAAGGATGATTTTTATAACGATACTACAGATGGATGGAAGAAAAAAGCCGACATCAAAGAAGAGAAAAAACTGATCAAGAAGATTAAGATCACAGATAATCACAGCTTTACAATCCAGACTCCGACACCTACACCGGATCCGAATGTGACAGAGACACCGGCAGCTGAGGACTCCGCAGCAGCAGATTCCACAGCAGTAACCGAAACACCGGCAGCATCTGAGGCTGAAACAGAGGCAACGGAGACACCGGCGGCTGAGGAGAGTGAGACTACGGTTGCAGCAGAGGATGAGACTGCAGAGACAGATACTGAGGCGGAGACTACAGCTACACCTGAGGCAGAGAAATAAAATACGGAATATGACAAGATAAAAGAACGGGAAGTGTACGATTTATAGTACACTTCCCGTTTTGCGTTCATGAGCGGGATGTAATTATCAGATCAGATTCAGATGCTCTAATGCATGATAAATGCCATCTTTATCAACTGCGCTTGTCTGCCAGGTGCAGTCTTTTTCGATGCCCCCATAAGCATTTCCCATGGCGACGCTGATACCGGCTGCTTTCAGCATGGGGAGATCGTTTGGGCTGTCTCCGAATGCATAGCAGTTTTCTTTCGGGATGGAAAAACGATCCAGGAGAAATTCCATTCCGGTTGCCTTGCTGGTGCCTTTCTGGGTTACTTCCCAGATGCCATCTTCATGATCAAAAACAGTATAATGATCGTTACAGAATTTACGGAATTTTTCTACGTCAGAGTCCGGCAGCATACGTGCGAGGAATTTATCATAGGAATATGTGCAGGCGTCCTCACGGTTAAATTTGGTGATGTCAGTCATTGGAATCTCTTTTCGCATTCTAGCTCCGAATTCGGACTGTGCGGGAGAGGCTCCGTCATACAGGATCGCAGTGTTGGATTCGAACATTGCCTCGATCTTACATTTTCGGAGAAGATCTACGGTCTCCTTGCACAGAAGGTTGGGGACTGTACGGAAAAAAAGAAGTTTGTTATCCATGTAAATGTGGGTTCCACAGCCATATACATAGCCATCAAAATGGAGTTCGGAAATTTCTTCCGGCATCATGGCTTTGGTGCGGCCGGTGTTGATGAAGAGAAGATGGCCGTTTTCGTGTGCTTTTTTGAGAGCGAGCTTTGTACTTTCCGGAACTGTGAAAGGATGTGGAGTGAGCAGAGTTCCATCTATGTCGAAGAATAAGATTTTTTTATTGTTCATAAGATCCTCCTTATGGTCAAGCGGATATTCGCAATCCGCTTCGCTATGTAGCTCTACACCAAATAACTGCTCCGCAGTTTATCAGGAGGAGCTTCTTGCACTCCTCCTGATACAAGCAAGTCCCCACCCACTGCTTATTGCTTTTCGCAACCCCGCAGGGGACTTACTTGATTTGGTTAAAAAGGTATTTCTTCTGATTCGTTTTCAGCGTTGGAGAGAGAGATGTCAGAAATTTCTTCCGGCGGATTCAGTGCGCTGACACGGATTCCATTGAGCTCTACCTCACTTTCCATTGGGATGACCAGGCATTTCCGTCCGTCAATGATGCGGGTCTCGACCAGGTCTGCACGGTCAGGTGCTACGTGGATCACGACATCCGGAGTTTTGATCTCGAATTTTCTGGTGTTGGTGATGTTGGAAGCTACCAGAGAAGATTTTTCCCCGGCGGCAAGCTCGTATTGTTCGTCAAAATTCTGAAGCTTGTCGTCCTCCACACCGCATTCTTCAAAGAGACGCTTTACTTCGGACTTGGTGAGAACAACTGGTTCCGGTTCGTCTTTTTGGGATTCAATGAGATCGTTGAGCTTTTCGTGGATCTCAAGAACTGTATCGTAGGCACAGTCATCGCCAAGGGTTTCTTCTACCAGAGCATTGAAGGAGTCACGCTGGGTTGCTGCGGACAGTGGTGTGGTGCAGCCGAAGACTTCTTCCATCATGGTGGAACGGAGGTTTTCGGCGTTTTTGGTGTAGTAGAGGAGCCCGTGGATGTCGGTGCTGCGGTCGTTGAACTGCGGGAAAAGGAATCCCCAGTCAGGCATTTCCACCAGCCAGTCACGGATACGGTCTTCGATATTGTTGGTCTCTGCGTTGTAGTGCAGGCCTGCCTTGGAGAGCTTGACCGGGCAGATGCTGCAGAGGATATGGTCGTAGATCTCATCGGAGGCGTCGAACATTTCGGCTCCGTCGGAGGATTTGCCGGGAATATCGTAGACTGCGTGGATGAGGATGATGTAGTAGTTTTCACCATAGTCGTAGTTTTCGATGATTTTGTCGTAGAAGGCTTCGGTGAGGGTGTCGTCGGTGAGTTTGCTTTCACGAAGCTTCATAAGGAAGTTCTGGGTTCCGCCTTCCGCTTCCTGGTCCAGAGGAAATTCCATGTTGATGAGGTTTTTTCCGATGGTGCCGGTGAGGGTTTTTCGGAAGATGTCGAAGTATTTAAAAGTTTCTTCTTCTGATAAGGATAAAAAGGCTTCTTTGAGTTCGGTTTTTTTGTTTTTTTCGCCGTCTACGTAACAGCCGCAGATGCGGGTGATGGAACATCGGTCGGGGGTGAACTGTTTTTTTATTTCTGCGATTTCTTTTTTATTCATGTGTGGTTTACCTCGGTTTTTTGATTAGTTTGATTATAGCACAGGTGTTTGGTGGGGGCAAGGTGACGCAGACGGACGTGTGAGATTTGCAGCAGAAGTCCGGGTGCCGTCGTTTCGCCTGGTCATACTAAGCGTCTGAGGTGTCTCACGGAGCGGCCGGCCCATAACTCGCCATGTACGCTGATGCGTACCTGGTTCAGACAGATGGGCCTTACCCTGCGGCTTGTGGCTGCCGGGTACCTCTCCGTGAGCCACCTCACACGCTAAGTATGAACCAAGGCTCACTCCAAAGCACCTGGACTTCTGCTGCAAATCTCGCACTGTGCTGGATGGCTGGGAGGAAAGGCTGAGATTGTTTGTGGTTTGACGGGAGGTTGAGAGCGTCGCCGCGTTGCTGGACGCCTGGAGGGATGTCGAATTTTTGGGATGGTTTTTTGTGGTGTTGTGATGGGATGTGTGGTATGATTTATGTATCTTATAAGATCTGGCCATTTATTTGGTTTCTTTTGGCTTCAATGTCTGAAGCGTTTTTTCAAAAATATTTATAAAAACTGTATACAGGGTTTCTGCAGTGTTTGTTTGATGGTATAATTATAGATACCAGAAGGAGTATTGTTTGAGTGATAATACGATTTTTGATGATGTTTTTCGTACTATGATGGAGAAGATGACGTTTCTGGTCGTGCCTTTGATCAATGATGTTTTTCATACGTCGTATCCGGCTGATGTGGAGATTGTGCAGTTGCGTAATGAGTATCAGCGGGTGGATGGTGAGATTATTACGGATTCGCGGTTGTTGATCGGAAATAAGATTTATCACATAGAATGTCAGAGTACGGATGACACGACGATGGCTGTACGGATGATTGAGTATGATTTTGCAACTGCTGTTGAATTTGCAAGGAAGCAGGGACGGAGGTATCGGATGGAGTTTCCACGTTCTTGTGTGTTGTATCTGAGAAGTGGTAGCAATACGCCGGATTTTCTGGAAGTGGATGTGGTTTTTCCGGATGGAGAATGTCATTTGTACAGAGTGCCCACGATTAAAGTTGATAATTATACAAAAGATAAGATATTTGAGAAGAGTCTTCTCATGCTGCTTCCTTTTTATATCATGAGATATGAGAAAAGAGGGCATGAGATGAGTGAGGATCCGCAACTTTTTCAGGAATTGCTGAATGAATATGAGGTGATCCGGAGTAAACTGGAAGTGGAGATTACTGAAGCTGGAAGGTCTGAACTGTTCAGTGATCTGATTGGACTGATCACTCGGATATCTGATTATATTTTCAGAAACGAGGAGAAAGTCCGGAAAGGAATAGGTGAGGTTATGGGCGGACATGTTCTGGAACTGGAATCTGAGAAAAGGGCAAGATTGCTTGCGGAAGCTAAAGAACAGGCTGAAGCATTGGGATTAGAACGAGGAATGGCTCAAGGAATGGCTCAAGGAATGGCCCAAGGAATGGCCCAGGGTGAGGAGCGTCTTAGTGTTCTGATCAACAGGCTTATCCTTGATGGCCGGGGTGATGAGATTCAGAAGGTTGTTACGGATAAAGAAATGCGTGAAGCCATGTACAGAGAATATCAATTATAAGCAGAAATCATAAAGAGGAAGCCATAGGGATATCGATGTTATCTATGAAGCATTGGTTAATATATGGCTTCCTCTTTGTTTGCAGATTCGGGTCAAGCGGATATTCGCAATCCGCTTCGCTACGTAGCTCTACACCAAATAACTGCTCCGCAGTTTATCAGGAGAAGCTTGCACTCCTCCTGATACAAGCAAGTCCCCACCCACTGCTTATTGCTTTTCGCAACCCCGCAGGGGACTTACTTGATTTGGTTAAACTTATAATACAGAATATCCATAGCTGCTGACAATGGCATCGATCTTTTGACGGCTTTTGCACAGTGGGCAGTTATCGGAGCGGTAGGAGTGGTAGTCCGGGATGTCTCTGGCCTGGAAAATAGAGTGGACAGGGAGGGTGGCTACGCTGTCTACGCTGCTGTAGATGGCTGCGACACCGCGAATCTTGCCACCGTAATAGAGAATGCTTTCGATGGCACGGTTCAGTGTGGAACCGGTGGTAATGGAACCGTTGAGGATGAGGATGTTTTTACCATTGATCATCGGCTCATAGTTGTCGCGGAAGATCATCTGTCCGGTGCTGTTGAATTCCGGTGTGATGACGTAAATGGTCTGGTGAGCGTTCATGGAAAGTACACCGGCTTTGGTCAGTTCTTCAGCGAGATAGGCACCGATCACTTCAAGTCCGTCCATGCAGACGATGGTGTCTACCGGAATGGATGCTTCATAATTTGTTGCGAGAGTGGCTGCGATACGTTGCGCTTCGGCGCATCTGGATTTCATGGTGGTGAGGTCCAGATAATGCGTGATATGAGACTGAGAAGTTACGAAATGTCCCGGAATCATTTTCAGCTGAATGCGGCTGTCACTACGTGCATAGATTTTAATCATTTTGTCCTGATCCATAATAAAAACCTCCTGTCATGATCGTGTTTTACGTGGCTGTTCAGGAGTATTGTCCTGAAAGATTGCGAAACAGATTTAGTTAATGTGCATATTATACCATTAACTTCAAAAAAATGGAATAATGTACTGCAAAATATACAAAAAAATATTCTGAAATACTAATAACTTTGTTAAAAAATGCCCGATATTATGAATTTTTTGACAATGAGAATGCAGCGAAGTGGAATGCGAGTGGCTGGTGTTATGTATAAAAAGAGGAGGAGGGGAATCACTGTGGATTCCCCTCCTCCTGTGAAAGTGAGTCATTGTTATCCTTCAATAGATACATATTTGTCAGCTTCGATTTCTTCGGCTGCTTTTTTCGGAACGGAAAGTCTCAGAACACCATTCTCGAATTTAGCATGAACATCTTCGGTCTTTACGCCATTACCAACATAGAAGCTTCTGCTTGTGCTGCCTGCATAACGCTCACGGCGGATATAATTGCCTTTTTTATCTTCCTCATCTTTATCAAGGCCTTTGGCAGCGGAGATAGTAAGATAACCATCTTTCAGCTGTACCTGAACTTCATCTTTCTTAAATCCAGGAAGATCTACATCCAGTTCATAGCCTTTATCAGTCTCACGTACATCAGTTTTCATAATATTTTTGGCATGTTTGCCATAAAGAGGATTCTTGCCGCCAAAGAAGTTATCTCTGAAACCAAAATCATCCATCCAGTCATCAAATAAGTTTTCTCCAAATACACTCGGGAACATCATAAGTCATTTCTCCTTTCAAATTGAAACGCCGTTCCGGCGGATCGGATCAAGGGGATCCAGCTGTTGTCGGTCTTACCATTGCGGTTTATTCCGCTGTGGTGATGTCTTAGTTATCTGGAACATCCGGAAGCTCTTCTTTTTTTCTCTCTTCCTTTGTTCTATATGTACTATAACACGTATTATTAGCACTGTCAAGCCTTGAGTGCTAATTTTTTTGTGAAGAATTTGTGAACGGTAAAATGAAAAAGTAACTTCCACCCTTAGTCATATCAAAGACACGGATTGAACATTCTGCAATGTTATAGAAACTTTAAAGCATAGAAAAAAGAAAAAAAATCAATATAATAAGGCATATAGATGACATGCGTTGAAGAAAAATTTTAACCAAATCAAGTAAGTCCCCTGCGGGGTTGCGAAAAGCAATAAGCAGTGGGTGGGGACTTGCTTGTATCAGGAGGAGTGCAAGCTCCTCCTGATAAACTGCGGAGCAGTTATTTGGTGTAGAGCTACGTAGCAAAGCGGATTGCGAATATCCGCTTGACTATGTCATTTTGGATTGGACTGACAATAAAAGGATGTGCTGAATAGTTGGAAAAATGCAGGAGGAGAAAGAAATGAAGAAAAAATATGCAGATTTTAAACTGGGTGTACCGGATTATGTAACTGTGGAGACAGAAGATGAGAGACTGGTATGCCAGGGAGGACAGCCGACAGTAACGGCCGGTGCGACTACCGTGGAATTTCAGGATGCAGGTGAACATGAGGATATATTTGTCACCTCAGAGGATGCAGTGAGATGTGTAAAACTGAGATGGAATTACAAGATCCCAAAATCCGCCAGATTCCTGGGAGATGCCTGGGAACGTACCTATGGTGATGTGGAATGGCATGGAATGAGCGGTAATCGTTATCTGCCATGGTATTTTTTGGCGAAGCTTTCTGAGAAAGTCCTTTGCTTTGGTGTAAAGGTCCGCCCTTCCGCTATGTGCTGCTGGCAGGCAGATACAAAGGGAATCACATTATTTCTGGATGTTCGCTGCGGTAATACAGGAGTACAGCTGAAAGGAAGAAAGCTGCATGCCGCACAGATCGTCTGCATGGAATCAGAAGGAGCAGATACTTTTGAGACTGCACAGGAATTCTGCAAAAAAATGTGTACAGATCCGATTTTCCCGGAGTTCCCGGTATATGGAAGCAACAACTGGTACTATGCTTACGGCGACAGCTCTGAAGAGGAGATCTTAAGTGATACCGATTACATCCTGAAACTGACCGAAGGGGTAAAAAATCCTCCATTCATGGTTATTGATGACTGCTGGCAGGAGCATCACCGCCTGGACGAATACAACGGAGGACCATGGACAAAAGGTAACGCCAAGTTCCCGGATATGAAAGGCCTTGCAGACAAGCTGAAAGAAAAAGGTGTCCGCCCGGGAATCTGGGTACGTCTGCTTCTTAATGAGGATGAGAACATCCCGGATGAGTGGAGGATTTCCTATAATGACTGTCTCGACCCGTCCCATCCGGACGCACTGGCATATATCCGAAGAGATATCGAACGGATCTGCGACTGGGGATACACTCTGATCAAACATGATTTTTCAACTTTTGATCTTTTTGGAAAATGGGGATTTGAGGCAAATTTAAGAGATAATTCCATGGAGAAATGGCATTTCTACGACCAGACCAAAACCAGTGCAGAAATTGTAAAAATGCTTTATCAGGAAGTTTACGATGCTTCCCGCAGTAATAACGCAGTGATCATCGGCTGCAACACTATCGGACACCTGGGCGCAGGTCTGATGCACCTGAACCGGACCGGTGACGATACCAGCGGACGTATCTGGGAGCGTACCAGAAGAATGGGAGTAAATACACTGGCATTCCGTCTCCCACAGCACAATGCTTTTTATCATATTGATGCAGACTGTGTAGGTATTTTCGGAATGATCCCGTGGGATAAAAACCGTCAGTGGGCAGACGTTCTTGCAAAGAGCGGCACACCACTGTTTGTATCCGCAAAACCTGGAGTTCTGAACCCGGAAGAATTTGAGGAGCTTCATCAGATCATGCTGCGGGCATCAGAACAGAAAGAGCATTTTGTTCCACTTGACTGGGAGGAGATCGACTGCCCGGAAGTATGGGGAGAAAACGGCGAGACCATCACGTACGACTGGTATGATAACGAAGGTCCGACCATGGATGCGACAGTAGAATACTACAATGCAAAGGTAGTTGTTCCGTAAATCCGAAGAAGTGATTCAGCAATCCAGAAGATCCTCGGCATGATGATATTTTTCCCGGTATTCCCGGGGCGTCATGCCGGTTTCTTTTTTGAAGGCGCGGGAAAAGGCAAAAGGATTCTGATATCCGCAGGAGATCGCCACGCTGGATACAGGGATATCTGTGATCGTCAGAAGTTCCCGGGCATTGATGATCTTGGCTGAAGTCAGGAAAGCCTGGGGCGTGGTTCCAAGATGTTTTTTAAAAAGTCCGTAAAGGTGACTGCGGCTGATATGCAGATAGTCAGCAACATCGGTCACAGTAATATCCTGAAGCGGACTTTTTTTGATGTAATCAACAGCCTGTGTGATATAAAAATTTTCGTTGGATTCCATGGTCGTGTAGGAAGCGTGAAATTCTTCCTCCAGCATGGCGATGATCCGGTAAAGACCGCTCTGGATATAAGCTTCGCTGGAAGGTGTCAGCTGTGGATGGGTCATCATTTCAAGAATGGTTTCCTGATAGGGAAGAACAGAATCCAGCTGCTGGATCGGAGTTTCCTCGGTAAGATGGCAGTGTTCACAAAGCATGGGAGCATTTTCTCCGTTGAAACAGATCCAGATATAAGTCCAGGGATCAGAAGGTTCTGCCTTATAGAGAGAGCTGGTCACAGGAGGAATGAAAAAGCACTGTCCGGCTTTTATGGTATATTTCCGGTTATTCATGTAGAAATAACCCTGTCCGCTCAGCACAAAGTGAATGGTATAATACCGCCGGACACCCGGACCATAGGATTGTTCTGGTGTACATTTTTCCCAGCCGCAGGAAATAAGATGAAGTTCTTTTGATGAAGTCTGATGGTTCAGGACCTGTTTGTTTTCCATGGGAGTTTTCTGCCTTTCGATGCATGGTTATAGGGTAATATCAGTTTAAAATATTTGAACAGAGGTGTAAAGAAGAAAGATGAATTCATTAACGGTAAAAAGAGTTCTCATGACATTTGCAGGGATTTTTCTGGCGGGGGTCAGTGTGGCCATTTTCAAGGCATCAGATTTTGGAACAGATCCCAATTCCTGTTTTGTGATGGGGGTGTGGAATCTTGCGGGAATAAAATACAGTTATGTTTATATTGCCATCAATGCACTGATGTTGCTGGGTGTGTTCTTTCTGGACCGGCATTTTATCGGACTTGGAACTGTGTTGAACCTGTTTTTTATGGGAATTATCGTGGAAAAAGGTATGCAGCTTTTTGACAGGTATCTGCCGGAGAGGACATTTGGAGTGAGAGTACTTCTGATGTGCATCGCTGTTGTAATGATGTGTTTTGCGTCAGCGCTGTATTTTACCGCAGATATGGGTGTTTCCGCCTATGATGCCTATGCACTGATCCTGGATAAAAGAACCCGGATCCCTTTCCGCATGTGCAGGATCGGGACGGATGTGATCACAACTGCGGCCGGATTTTTTATGGGGGCGGTTGTTGGGGCCGGAACTCTTGTTACCGCATTTTTTATGGGCCCACTGATCGAGTTTTTCAACCGGACAGTGGCAAGGCCGTTTCTTTATGGAAAAGAGAAGAAACAGATACGGAAGCAGTAAAACAAAAGGCAGTTGTCGTGCGATAAACGTGCGGCAGCTGTTTTTTTGTATAAAACTCCGCAGTGAATGTAGCCTGCAAATATCTGCCTGACCGGAAAAAATCTTTATCTGCGAGGGGAAGATCGGACCAGTTGGCCAGACACAATTAAGGCATTGTCTTGACACTTGTAAAAGAAAAAGGTTTACCACCGGGAGAAATACCGTTATAATAGGAGAAACGCAGGTTTTTTTCCTGCAGTAAAAATATAACAGTCCGGGAGATATCCGTGTCGGAAATATTGCTTATCTGATGATATTGATATGGAGAATTTTCCGGGATGTAATAAGAAGGGAGGAAAAATATGGCATATTTAGGCGAAGAAATTAAAAAACTTGGTTTTGGTCTCATGAGACTTCCGCAGAAATCCGAAGGTGTGATCGATGTGGAGCAGACCAAAGTCATGGTAGACAAATTTATGGAAGCCGGATTTACTTACTTTGACACTGCGTGGGCTTATGCAGGAAGTGAAGATGCTATCCGCGAAGCTCTGGTAGAGCGTTACCCGAGAGAAAAATATCAGCTTGCAACCAAGATGGCAGCCTGGATCAACTGCAAGATAAGAGACGAAGCTCTTGCACAGTTTAAAACATCTCTGGAGAGAACAAAAGCCGGATATTTCGATTTCTATCTTCTCCACAATCTTGGAGAACACAGAACAAAATATTTCGATGAGTACGGTTTATGGGACTGGATCCGTGAGCAGAAAGAGGCCGGACTGATCAAACATGCAGGATTTTCTTTCCATTCCACACCGGAAGAACTGGAAGCAATCCTTATCGCACATCCGGAGATGGAGTTTGTACAGCTGCAGATCAACTATGCAGACTGGGAAAATCCGGCAATCCAGTCAAAAGCCTGCTACGAAGTTGCCAGAAAACACGGCAAACCGGTAGTGATCATGGAGCCTGTAAAAGGCGGCATGCTGGCAACGCCTCCGGAATCTGTGGAAAAGATCTTAAAGGCAGCAGAGCCGGAAGCATCCACAGCATCCTGGGCGATCCGTTTTGCGGCAAACCTGGAGGGCGTGATCACCGTACTTTCCGGAATGAGCAACATCGCGCAGATGGAAGACAACCTTTCCTTTATGAAGGACTTTAACGGTCTTACGGAAAGCGAGAAGGAAACTCTGGACAAGGCAAGAGAGGCGATGAGCAAAATTCCTCTGATCCCATGTACAACCTGTAATTACTGTGCAAAGGTATGCCCGATGGAAATCGGAATCTCCGGTTCTTTCACAGCGATGAATTACCTGACACTGTACGGAAACAAAGCTGCTGCAGCGCATCAGGAAGAATGGCTGGTAGGAGGCCGTGGCAGAAAGCGCGCAGACGAATGTGTAAAATGTGGACAGTGCGAGGAAGTCTGTCCGCAGCATATCTCTATCCGTGAGGAACTGGAGAAAGTCAGCGAGACTTTTTGCAAATAAAAGAACTGATCCGACGGGAAACGGATCAGGGTAAGGAGAGAGTTTTAAAATGGAAAAATTCAAAGCATTTCTGAAGCGGAAAGATATCGAGATCTCCCTGAAGAGATACGGTATCGATGCACTGGGTGCTATGGCGCAGGGACTTTTCTGCTCCCTGCTGATCGGTACGATCATCAATACCCTTGGCACACAGTTTCACATTCCGTTTCTGACGATGACCGTTGCAACAATTAATGAGATCCCATATACAGTTGGATCTCTGGCATCAGCAATGAGCGGCCCGGCTATGGCAGTAGCGATCGGCTATGCCCTGCATTGTCCGCCGCTGGTGCTGTTTTCGCTGATCACGGTTGGTTTTGCATCCAATGCACTTGGCGGAGCAGGCGGACCTCTGGCAGTACTGTTTGTTGCGATACTTGCAGCTGAGATCGGCAAGGCCGTTTCCAAGGAGACCAAGATAGATATTCTTGTAACGCCTCTTGTAACCATCGGGGTGGGTGTAGGCCTTTCCGCATGGTGGGCACCTGCCCTTGGAAAAGCTGCCATGAAAGTGGGAAGTATAATTATGTGGGCAACGGACCTGCAGCCGTTCTTTATGGGAATCCTGGTTTCTGTATTTGTGGGAATTGCACTGACACTGCCGATTTCCTCCGCTGCGATCTGTGCGGCTCTGGGACTTACCGGACTGGCAGGCGGTGCCGCAGTAGCAGGATGCTGTGCACAGATGGTAGGTTTTGCGGTTATGTCCTTTAAAGAAAACAAATGGGGCGGCCTGGTTTCTCAGGGAATCGGAACATCCATGCTCCAGATGGGAAATATCGTCAGAAATCCGAGGATCTGGATCGCACCCATCGTAACCTCTGCCATCACAGGTCCGATCGCTACCTGTCTGTTCAAGCTTCAGATGAACGGAACAGCAGTATCCTCAGGAATGGGTACCTGCGGTTTTGTGGGACAGATCGGTGTGTATACAGGATGGATGAATGACATTGCGGCAGGAACCAAGACAGCTGTCACAGCTATGGACTGGGCGGGACTTTTCCTGATCTCCTTCATTCTTCCGGCAGTTCTCTGCCCGCTCATCAATATGTTTGTACGTAAACTTGGATGGGTAAAAGACGGAGATATGACATTGTCATAAATGAAGAGTAATTTATATCAGATTACCTTGTAAAATCAAAAAAAGAGTATCACAGAAACTCCCTGATAAAGATGAGATCTGTGATACTTTTTTTATTTAACCGATATTCACTATTTACGCTACATGTGACCCGGTGGCATTACTCCGTTCCAGTCCACATGCCTTCGCATATTCATGAAGTTTCTCCTTCGCGGTATAATTCAGATTCTGTGGAACCTGGATCTGGATGGTTACATACTGATCACCACGGACGGACGGGTTCTTCATGGAAACGATGCCTTTTCCTCTGAGACGGATCTTGGAGCCGGACTGCATGCCTTCACGGATCTTGCAGATAACATTTCCATAAAGTGTTGGAACAGTAGCTTCACCGCCGAAAACAGCTGTTGTGTACGGGATGGAAATGGTAGTGTAAACATCGGAGCCCTTTCGTTCATATCCAGGACGGGTTCCTACGGTAACCTTCAGAAGCAGATCACCAGGCTCGCCGCCACCGGTTCCTGGCATACCTTTTCCTTTCAGGCGGATGCTCTTGCCGGTATCGATACCTGCCGGAATGTGAACCTGTAATGTCTGCGGTGCACCGGAGCTTCCGTCCGGGCTGGACAGAGAAATCCTTTTATCTGCACCAAAAGCGGCCTCATCGAAGGTAACGTTGATGCTGGCCTTCACATCGGAGCCTTTCTGAGGGAAATCCTGCTGATGGAATCCGCCAAAGCCGCCGCCACTGTGAAATCCGCTTCCTCCAAAGCCGCCGTGGAATCCGCCACCGTTACCGGTGAAGTGCTCATAAGTGCTGTTTCCGCCAAAGCCATGGCCTGTGCTGTGACCGCCGTGGAACATATTTCCAAAGATATCACCAAAGATATCATCCATGTTTTCACCATTAAAGTGAAATTCCTGATAGCTGCCATTGCCACCACTCTGGAATCCGCCGAATCCACCGGCACCTGCACCGGCTCCCGGATCAGCGCCCGCCTCAAAAGCAGCGTGACCAAACTGATCATACATTTTTTTCTTCTTGGGATCTCCAAGAACGTCATAGGCTTCATTTACTTCCTTAAATTTATCTGCGGCATCCGGATTACCGGCGTTGGTATCCGGGTGATATTTTTTTGCCAGTTTACGGTATGCTTTTTTTATTGTTTTCTCATCTGCGTTCCGGTCAATGCCCAGAACATCGTAATAATCTCTTTTTACTGCCATGGTATTCACCTTCCCTTATATAATTATAGATTATAGTCTGCAGCATTCCAGGTGAGTAATATCCTTCTTAAGGAATAGACTTTCCGGAGTGCCATATATCGAACATATGCGTACAAAATTCCCCGGGAAGATTCCCGGGGGTATTACTTTTATCCTGTTCTACATGTAATATAACACTACTAATTAAAAGTGTCAATACCTGCACTGTGGAAAGACCATTTTGGACTGTAATGAGAGATATGATTCTTACAGATGTCAGCACAAAATATGATATAATATTGCCATAAATTCCGGCGGTGGTCCATAAAATAAAAAGCAGACAGAACCGCAGAACAAAGAACGACACAAAAAAGAAAAGGAGGCGTAAAATATGAAAAAAAGAACTCTTCTGTCCAGGAGAAAGGCAGTGAAATGCCTGACTATTCTGGCTGTTATGTTTGCAGCAGCTATTCCGGCAACAGCCCGGGAGGCGAAGGCAGCAGCAGGAACTACCTTTAAAGTTAAAGTCTCTGACGGCTATCTGGCTCTCAGGAGTGAGAAGGCTTTTGACAAAAGTAATGAAATTGGTCAGTTGAACACTGGAGATCTGGTGGAAGTTACAGACCGGAAGGACCCAACCTACTGGTATGCATATGTTCCAAGATTGGATAGATCCGGATATCTGGACAAAAATTATATCCAGGTAGCAGAGAGTACCGCTGCATCCAATGATTCCTGGACTGTGAAAGTAAAGAGTGGCTATCTGGCACTTCGAAACACTGCTGCATATAATGACAGTAATGAGATTGGGCGTCTGAATACCGGAGATATGGTGCTTGTAAAGGACAGCAGTGATTCAACCTACTGGTATGTATATGTGCCGAAGCTTGATAAATCCGGTTACGTAGATAATCGGTATATTTATAACAGCGGACTGTGGACCGTAAAAATAGAAAAAGGTTATCTGGCACTCAGAAATCAGGCTGCCTATAATGACAGTAATGAAATTGGCCAGTTAAATACCGGGGATACCGTACAGGTAAAAGATACAGCCGATGAACATTACTGGTATGTATATGTACCGAAGCTTGATAAAACTGGTTATGTTGATAAGGAATATCTTCTTGGAGGAGCCGGAACGGCGATCCAGTCTATGACTGTTAAAGTAGACAAAGGCTATCTGGCACTTCGAAGTGAAAAAGCTTATGATAAAAATAATGAGATTGGCCAGTTAAATACCGGAGATACGGTTGAGCTCATTGAAAAAGAAGACAGTACCTACTGGTATGTGTTTGTTCCGAAACTTGGAAAAGAAGGATATGTAGATAAAAATTATCTTAAATAAATGTTTTACACCAGGCGGATCAGAAATGTCCGCCTGATATAAAGTACAGGGAGGCAAACAGATGACTCTGGCACAGCTCAGATATACCATAGCAATTGCAAAAGCCGGATCTATGAACGAGGCAGCCAAAAGCCTTTATATTTCTCAGCCAAGTCTTTCCACGGCGATCCGGGAACTGGAGGCAGAAACCGGGGTTGAGATCTTCAGAAGAACAAACCGTGGAATTGCCGTGACACCGGCGGGTGAAGAATTCCTGGGGTATGCAAGGCAGGTAGTAGAACAGTACGAACTGATGGAAGCCAAATATATCTCCAAAGAACAGTCCCGAAAAAAATTCAGTGTTTCCATGCAGCATTATACTTTCGCGGTCAATGCCTTTGTGGAGCTGGTAAAACAGTTTGGCATGGATGAGTACGAATTTGCAGTCCATGAGACCAAGACACATCAGGTGATCGAGGATGTGCGGAACTTTAAAAGTGAGATCGGGATCCTCTATGTGAATGATTTTAACCGCAAAGTACTTACAAAAATGTTTCACGAGTATGGATTGGAGTTTCACGAACTTCTCAACTGCAGGATCTACGTTTATATGTGGAAAGGCCATCCCCTGGCGAAACGCGAGAAGATCACACTGGAAGAATTGAAGGAATACCCCTGTCTGTCTTTTGAACAGGGAGGAAATAACTCCTTTTATTTTGCGGAGGAGGTTTTGAGCACATATGAGTATAAACGGCTGATCAAGGCCGATGACAGGGCCACGATGCTGAACCTGATGGTAGGTCTGGGCGGATATACCTTGTGTTCCGGTATTATCTGTGAAGATCTGAACGGTTCCGATTACTGTGCGGTTAAGCTGGATTCCGATGAGATCATGACCATCGGGTATATCGCAAGAAAAGGTGTTAACATCAGTGCTCTTGGGAAAAAATATCTCGAGGAGATTTCCAGATATAAAGATAAGGCGCTGAAATAAGAGAAAATAAAATCTGACAGATTTCTGCATAATACACGGCGATGTGTAAAATGCAGATCTGTCAGATTTTTTGTACATATTCAGACGATCAAACGCGGATCACAAAGCCCTCTTTACGAGGTTTTGCAGCCGGATACTCGCAGTCGCGGTATCCCAGAACACAGTGGCCGACACCGATATATTCATCCGGAACTCCCCATTGTTTCTTCAGTTCTTTTCCCTCTTCGGAATCAAAAACTTCTTTTGCACGGTGGATCCAGCAGGAATCTACGTCAAGAGCATGTGCGGCATTCATGAGATTTCCCATCACAAGGCTTCCGTTTTCCACGCAGGTGCCCATTTTGCTGTCGGAGAAGACGATGATCACAGTTGGGGCACCGTAGAACGGATCTGAGGTACTGCCCATAACAGCTGCGTTCATTTTGGAAAGTTTTGCAACCAGTTCCGGATTCTGTGTTACTACCATAAGGGTACTCTGCTGTCCCATGCCACTTGGTGAATATTCTCCGGCTTCCAGGATCATATCCAGAGTTTCCTGTGGAACAAGGTCTTTTTTGTAGGCGCGGATACTTCTGCGCTCCAGCATGTTTTTGATGCTTTCGTTCATAATGATTACCTCCTGATGCTAAATTCTGTTGAAAATATTTCCTGCAAAAGAAAGCAGTTTTCTTTTTATCCTGATAGAAATTATTATAACGCAAATGTTTATGGTTTCCAATAGATAGAAGGATATAACTTTACAACTTATAAAGAATTATTATATAATCGGGATAAGATATTCCTGCGGTGGGCAGGAGAATTTTGGGTGGAGATACAGAGACGGAATAGTTGAGACAGAAGATACGAGGTGCCAGATGGAGAAGATACGAAAACATTTTTATTTTTCAGGAAGAGTACAGGGAGTGGGATTTCGTTACCGCTCTTATTATATTGCACAGTCCATGGGGCTGACCGGCTGGGTAAAAAATCTCTGGGATGATCGTGTGGAGATGGAAGTGCAGGGAACCAGAGAGGAGATCCGGGAGATGGTAGAGCGCCTTTCTCAGCAGAGTTTTGTGGAGATCGAGGGTATTGAATCGAAAGAGATCCCCCTTGAGGATGAGTTTGGATTTCATGTGAAAGGATAGTGAAATGATCAGAGCTGTTTTTATGGATATTGATAATACGTTGCTGGATTTTGATGCGGCGGCACAGGAAGGCATGGCCCATTGTTTTGAAGATGCAGGCCTCATCTATAAGCCGGAGATGTTTTCGGTTTTTAAAGAGGAGAATGACCGGATCTGGAAAAAGATCGAACAGGGGATCCTGACCATGGATGATCTTCCCTATGTGCGCTGGCAGGCGATTCTTAAGAAGCTTGGGCTTGAGGCAGATGGCGTAGCTATGGAGATGCTGTTCCGGAAATGTCTGTTTTACAGCGCGGTTCCTATGGAAGGGGCAAAGGAGATCCTTGATCATTTACAGGGAAAATATATTCTGTGCACGGCCAGCAACGGCCCTTATGAGCAGCAGATCTGCAGGCTGAAAAAAGCCGATATGCTGAAAGATTTCGATCATTGTTTTGTATCTGAGAAGATCGGTGTGGACAAGCCGGATGTACGTTTTTTTGAACGATGTCTGGAACAGCTTCCGGGAATCAGGGCAGAGAAATGTATGATCATAGGGGATTCCCTGACTGCTGATATCGCAGGCGGACAGGCAGCAGGGATGGAGACCTGCTGGTTTTGCCGGGAGAAGAAGGAAGAGTCGGAACTGGAAAATGTGAGAAGAACGCATAAAGCAGATCATGTGATAAAGCGGCTGGAGGAACTGAAAGACCTTCTGTAAAAATGGGCCTTTTATTCCAGCTCCAGCGCCAGATACAACAGAACAGCGTCCCGGAATTTCCGGGGATTGAGACCACATTTTTTATAAATGTGGTTTAATTTATATTGAAGAGTATTTTTGTGGAGAAAAAGTTTCTCTGCGGTATCAGCCAGAGACATTTCCAGGGAAAAATAAGTTCGCAGAAGTTCCTTTTCATCCAGAGACAGCTGATGAATGGTTTTTCCGGAAAATTCTTCACGGTCATCCGGAGACACAGAAGAGAGAACGATTTCCAGAGTGAGATCATCGAAAACGGCATAATTTTTTGCACAGACATGGTCAGTAAGAGGCCGGTGAAAGTTAAGGTTTCGCAGGGCAGTTTCCGCAGTAGTCAGGGAAAGACCAAGCTGATACAGTGGTACGGACCGGCCAACAGCAACGGCCAGAGTGCCAGCATGCTTTTTCGCAAAATCACGAAGTGTTCCGGAAAGAGCAGAAAAACCGGAACTGTCTGTAACAGCGAGATAATCTCCGGGATAGCGGAAGGTGTACAGCATGATCCCGATGGTCTTGAAAAAATTCTGGATCTGATGTTCTGAAAGAACAGACCCAATGCCGGAATCTGAGTCATGAGTTTCTGCCTGGAGAGAAGATTCCCGTGAGAGATTTGGATTTTCGGTATCTGTCCGGGAAGCAGGAGTTTCCTGGGATTCCAAAATTCTGTGGTCAATCTTTACGGAGAGATTTTGACTGGAAGCAGCCGGATACGTATGGAGCAATATCAGTCGCTTGGGTGTATCCGGATCGATCTGAAATTCCCTCAGACATTTCAGAAGATATTCCGGATTCTGAGTGTCTCCGTGGAGCAGGGAACTGATGACAAACTGTTTTTTGTCCGCCTGATGCCGGCTGTACTGGCCAAGTTCCTGTTCACGGATCAGAAGGCTGGTGATACGCTGTGCCAGAAAGGCGTACTTGCGTACTTTTTCCGGGGAACCGGTGATCCCGATCACAGCCAGAAGACGGTCTTCATGATAAAGAGGCATGTTGATCCCCTGTCGGGTTCCTGTAAAATTGTCAGATTCAGCCACTTCGATGGTAGTACCGGTTACAGCTGCCTTCCGTCCAATCTCATGAAAAGCTCCGATCCGGGCAGCGTTGGTGCTGGCAATAATGGTGCCGGACGGATTGATGAAGTTGATATCATAACTGCAGACGTCCTTGATCGTGTTGACGATCTGCTGGGCGAGCGTGTGGCTGATGTGTGTGATCATGGAATCCTCCTGGAAAAGTTAACCAAATCAAGTAAGTCCCCTGCGGGGTTGCGAAAAGCAATAAGCAGTGGGTGGGGACTTGCTTGTATCAGGAGGAGTGCAAGCTCCTCCTGATAAACTGCGGAGCAGTTATTTGGTGTAGAGCTACGTAGCGAAGCGGATTGCGAATATCCTTTTGACTGTGCTTTCTTTGGGTCAGTATATCATATATGGTTTATAGCTTCAATTTGAATATGTTATTTATAACAATAAAATATAAAAATTATTTAAAAATATAGTATATATAATATATACATACAGGCTTAATTTTATTATGATTAAAAACAAAAGCAGGTTCACCCGAACTGTAAACGAGGATATTTGATTTATATAAAAATTTTCACAGGAGGAAAATACAATGAAGGTAGTAACAGCAATCGATTCTTTTAAAGGCAGCATGACATCCATGGAGGCAGGGTTTGCAGCAGCAGAAGGCATCCATTGTGTAGACGCAGAGGCTGAGGTTCTTGTAAGACCTCTGGCAGATGGCGGAGAGGGAACAGTAGAAGCTCTTGTTGCGGGAATGAATGGAAAAACAGAGCATGTAAAAGTTACAGGTCCTCTTGGAGAGCCGGTGATCTGTGAGTACGGCATTATTGAAAGTACAAAGACCGCAGTGATCGAGATGGCCGGTGCAGCAGGAATCACACAGGTTCCGGACGAAAAAAGAAATCCTCTTTATACTACAACCTACGGCGTCGGTGAGGTGATCAAAGATGCCATCGAAAAAGGCTGCCGCAGATTTATCGTGGGTATCGGCGGAAGTGCCACCAATGACGGTGGTGTGGGAATGCTTCAGGCACTTGGCTATGCATTTCTGGACAAAGATGGAAAACAGGTTCTTCCAGGCGCAAGAGGACTGAAAGATATCACAGAGATCACAGATGCCTATGTAATTCCGGAGCTTGCAGAATGTAAATTCCGTGTTGCCTGCGATGTAACCAATCCTCTTTGCGGAGAGCTTGGATGCAGTGCCATCTACGGACCGCAAAAAGGAGCCACACCTGAGATGATCCAGGATATGGATCAGTGGCTGGGCGCTTATGCAGAGCTTGCAAAAGAGCGTTTTCCAAAAGCAGATCCAAAGTATCCGGGAACAGGAGCAGCCGGTGGAATGGGATTTGCGTTTCTTACATTTACCGATGCAGTTCTGGAATCCGGAATCAACATCGTACTGGATGAGACAAAACTTGAGGACTACATCAAAGACGCGGATCTTGTGATCACAGGTGAGGGACGCATGGATGGACAGACAGCCATGGGAAAAGCTCCGGTAGGTGTTGCAAAACTTGCAAAGAAATATGGCAAAAAAGTGATCGCTTTTGCGGGCGCCGTACAGCGTGACGCAAGAGCCTGCAACGATGCGGGAATCGATGCATTTTTCCCGATCCTCCGTGGAGTGGTAACTCTGGAGGAGGCCATGAAAAGTGAGAACGCAAAACGGAATCTGGCAGATACCGCAGAGCAGGTTATCAGACTGATGAAATAAGAGAAAGCCGATCTGCAAAGCACAAAAATCCGTCAGATAAAAGATGCTGAAAAGATATCAGATGATAACGCAAAAAAAGACAGGCCATGAATGTCTGTCTTTTTTTGATGGTTTATAATTTGTAAAAACAAGGGAGTTGTAACCGGATAAGATCAGTTGATCGGGATTTTTATCTTATCCTTCGATAGGTTCAAAATCCACAGCGCCATGTTTGCACAGTGGGCAGATGATATCTTCCGGAAGTTCATCGCCTTCATAGATATATCCGCAGACTTTGCATACCCAGCCTTTTTTGCCTTCAGTCTGTGGCTGTGGTTTTACATGTTTCTGATAGTAGGTGTAAGTCATGGTCTCCTGATCGTTCATGACACGGGCCTCTGTGACGCTGCAGATGAACATTCCGTGAGTACCAAGATCTACGTAATTTTCCACTTTCAGAGACATGAAAGCATTGATATATTTGTCCAGGAATACCAGTCCATTGTCAGAGTGGTTCACTTTCTGGCCTGCAAATTTATCGGTGCTTCTGCCGGACTGGAATCCGAACTGTTCAAAAACAGAGAACGGAGCTTCTATAGACAGACAGTTTACGTTCATGATACCGGTCTGCTGGATCACGTGGTGAGAGTAGTTGGCCTTGTTGATGTTGACAGCTACGCGGTATGGATTGTCAGTAAGCTGTGTAACGGTGTTGACGATCAGGCCGTTGTCCTTTTTGCCATCGTTGGAAGTTACCACATAGAGGCCGTAACCGATGCGGAACAGAGCGGTCATATCACTCTTGTTGGCAAGATCATCGCTTTTTGCAATGTATTCCTGGCAGAGTTCATCAGCCATGGATTCCATCTGTTTGCGGTTTTCTTCGTTTACTGCGGACATGATCTTAACGGTGGTATTCAGCCAGTTGATCTTTTTGCACTTGGAGAGCATCTCTTTCATGACTTTTGCTGCCAGCGGTGCCCAGGTTCCGTTTTCAATCAGACCTACGGTACGGTTCTGGAAGTTGTGTTCTACCAGACGGGTGATAAAGTCGTTCATAAACGGATAGATGCTTGCGTTGTATGTGGTGGTTGCCAGAACCAGTTTGGAGTAGCGGAAAGCGTCGCTCAGTGCCTGAGACATGTCATCTCTTGCAAGGTCATAGACAACAACGTTTGGACATCCTTTGCTGCGGAATTTGTCAGCCAGCTGCTGAACCGCCGCTTTGGTGTGACCGTATACGGAAGTGTAGGCGATCACGATTCCGTCATCCTCTGGTGTGTAGGAAGACCAGGTATCATAAAGACTGATATAATGTCCCAGATCTTCAGTAAGAACCGGTCCGTGAAGCGGGCAGATGGTCTGGATATCCAGAGTTGCGGCTACTTTCAGAAGGTTCTGCACCTGTACGCCATATTTTCCAACGATACCGATAAAGTATCTTCTTGCCTCATCGTCCCATGGTTCTTCCACATCCAGGGCACCGAATTTTCCGAAACCGTCTGCGGAGAAAAGAACCTTTTCTGTGCTGTCATAAGTAACCATAACTTCCGGCCAGTGAACCATCGGCGCAAATACAAAAGTCAGGTTGTGCTTTCCAAGAGAAAGAGTTCCACCATTATCTACGATAACCTGCTGGCCTTCCAGATCCAGGTCAAAGAAATTCTGCATCATGGCGAAGGCTTTTTTGTTGGAGACAACGGTGGTGTCCGGATAAACTTTCATGAAGTTGGCGATGTTGGCTGCGTGGTCCGGTTCCATATGCTGTACGATCAGATAATCCGGTTTCCGGTCACCCAGAACCTGCTGAATATTATCCAGCCATTCGTGGGTAAAATTGGCATCTACGGTATCCATAACTGCAACTTTTTCGTCCAGGATCACATAGGAGTTATAGGACATGCCGTTTGGCACTTTGTACTGGCCTTCAAAAAGGTCAACCTGATGATCATTAACGCCTACATATTTGATAGTATCTGTGATTTTCATGAGCAATTCCTCTTTTCTTTCTATGGTGGATTTATTTATGTGACTGTGTTTTGTTTGTTCCTTAACTTTGATAAAAATATAACAGATTTTACTGACAAAAACTGTTGCAAATACAACAAAACAGGGGAAATTTTCCAGACTTTACATTTTTTCTGTGCTGGTATAAAATCAGAAACATGTACGGTTCATCTGGCTGGTGAGGAGGGGAGGAAAAACATGGAGCACATTACTTTATTTACGGATATTTTGCCCGAAGAACAGGAAAGAATGCGTGTCTGTTTCAAAGTCCGGGAGGCTGTTTTTCAGAATGGAGAAACCATTATGGAATATTCCAGTTCTATGAAAAAGATCGGGCTGATCCAGGAGGGACGGGCGGTGCTTTACTGCTGTGATGAAGATGGAAATGAGTATGTCATCGATGAACTGAATAAGGACAGTGTATTTGGTGAACCGTTTTTGCTTCCGTCGGATTCCCAGCATTATTATGTGTGCGCTGCCACGGAGACGAGGGTGATGTTCATTGATTATGAGCATGTGATCAAACGCTGTGAAAATGCCTGTCATCATCACAGCCAGATGGTCAGCAATCTTCTGCAGATGACGGCCCTTCACTCCAGACAGCAGACGGACCGGATCTATATGCTTTCCAGATCTTCCACCAGGAAGAAGCTGATGGCTTATCTGCATTCCCTGGCTGCGGAGAAAAATACCGGGAAGTTTAAACTGCCCATGTCCTATACCGCACTGGCCCAGTATTTAAGTGTGGACCGAAGCGCCATGATGCGTGAGATCAAAAACCTGTCTGATGAGGGTGTGATCAAAAGAGACGGCCGGAATGTGGAATTACGATAAACGGGCGGGTTGACTGAGAATGTATGCTTTACAGAGATAAAACCGGGTCATGGTTTTTGGAAGAGTCCCGGATCCTGACCGGAGAGGAGATAATTATGAATATTACAGTAAGAAAATACGAGGAAAAAGATCTTCCGGATCTGATCCGGATCTGGAATGAAGTGGTGGAAGATGGCGTGGCTTTTCCACAGGAAGAATATCTGAATGAGGAAACCGGAAAGGCATTCTTTGCGGAGCAGACCTATACAGCGGCTGCAGTGGATGAGGAGAGCGGAAAAGTTTACGGCCTTTACATCCTTCATCCGAATAATATCGGAAGATGTGGACATATCTGCAATGCCAGCTATGCGGTAAGCAGAGATTCCAGAGGACTTCATATCGGAGAAAAACTGGTATCCGACTGTCTGATCCAGGGAAAAGAGCACGGTTTTGGTGTTCTACAGTTTAATGCGGTTGTGGCATGTAATGTCCATGCAAGACATCTTTATGAGAGACTTGGATTTACACAGCTTGGGGTGATCCCGAAGGGCTTCCGTATGAAGGACGGACATTATGAGGATATCTGCCCGTATTATCATGAACTGTAAAAAATCTTGAAAGGATTTTGGTATGAAAAATCTTCAGATCACCGCATACACGCAACATTTTATCCGGCAGCAGGTCATGCCGGGAGACATTTGTATTGATGCAACGATGGGAAATGGTAACGACACTGTATTGTTGAGCAGACTTGCGGGAGAAAATGGACGTGTTCTGGCATTTGACATTCAAAAACAGGCATTGGAACACACAGAAGAACGCCTGAAAAAGGATGACTGTCCGGAGAATTATCAGCTGTTCCTGGATTCCCATGAGAACATGGCAGCCTATGCAGAAGCAGAAACCGTATCCTGTATCACCTTTAATCTGGGATATCTTCCAGGGGGAGACCATTCTGTGGCAACCAGAGCGGACAGCAGCAAAAGAGCAGTGGAAAGCGGCCTTACGCTTCTGAAAAAAGGCGGCCTTATGACGATTTGTATTTACAGCGGTGGGGATACCGGATTTCAGGAACGGGATGCGATGCTTTCATTTATCCGTCAGCTGGATCCTCATAAGTATCTGGTGATCCAGTCGGAATATGTAAACCGGCCAAATAATCCGCCCATACCGGTGCTGATCATTAAACTGCAGTGAATACAAGAATCTGCTACTGTCCGAAATATAGGACACAGAGCTCGGAGGGAGATATCATGAACGATTACATATATTATTATCTGCTTGCAGTGAATATCCTGGCTTTTGTACTTTTCGGAGCCGACAAGCAGAAAGCCCGGCGTAATGCCTGGCGGATTCCGGAGAAAACCCTGATCCTGAGTGCTGTCATCGGTGGCAGCGTTGGAGCTATCCTGGGCATGCGTTTTTTTCACCACAAAACCCGCAAAGCCAAATTTGCGATTGGTGTACCGGTAATACTGTTGGTGCAGATCGGTGCAATGTGCCTGGTGCAGTGGGCGATGAAGTAAAATAAAACAGCTGCCGTATGGCAGTGGAGATCAATACTCCACGCCTGCGGCAGCTGTCATTTTTTTCATAAAAAGGCGATTGAAGACCGCGATAACACGGCCTACGCCAAGTACAGCGATCACAGTTCCAAGGCCGATGCCGATCAGCTTATGAGCGAAGAGCAGGCCAATGGAAGTGGTAAGGCAGATATTAAAGAGGTCGAAACAGTTCTTGGTGAACCCAACAGATTTCCCGATACAGTCGGAAATGGCCTGTACGATCCCGTCTCCCGGGTTGGGGATGATACGCATGTTCAGAGACATGGCGGCACCAATCCCGGTAAGGATGATTCCGGCGGCAAGGACCAGAAGTCTGGATGGCATATTGTCAGAGGGTGTCGGAAGCAGTGCGGAAAACAGATTCATAAAACGTGTAAACACAAGGCTTAAAGGCAGCTGAAGAAGGTCCATTACAAGCACCAGCTTCAGATCCCGGTGTGCTGCCGGAGCAATGGCACCGCCTGCTTCCCCGGAATATCTGTGGTTTCGGAAGATATGTAAAACAATCTCAACTACAACAAATGCGGAATATAAAAGGAAGGTAATATTACCAAAATTAAATCCTCCAATGGTGGCGATGCTGTAGGCCACAGAAATGATCGGGGAGACACCCAGGCCCGATTTGGTGTTCAGGATGATCCCCAGCACCAGGATCAGAAGACCGGCAACGTAGAAGACGATCCGAAGGAACAAGTTCTTTTTCATTTCTTATCACACTCTCTTTCAGCAAAATATAAGATATCAGATGCAAAGAGGTTAAAAGTTGTTCATGTCTGCACGATAAGAGCAGGCTTTTACTTCTGATTTTGCATTATAACAATCATAGCACAAAATTCCATTCATACCAAACCATAGTCCCATCTGACAGGATATCCACGATTTTTATAAGAAATTTCCTTCTTGACAAATACTTTTATGATGATATAATTTGATAATCAAAATATTTTAAGATAAAAGATAAATCAGAGAACAGCAGTATAGATTAATCCAGCCAGGAGGCCATTGCATAAAAGCATAAAAGCAATGTTCACCGGATGAGATCTTTTACAGGCTGATGTAAGACAGATATCATGGAGAAAAAGATGACAGGTAAAATATGTGGAACAGGTTCCTGGGTCCCGGATAAGGTGTGGGATAACAACGATCTTGCCAGAATGGTGGAAACCAGCGATGCGTGGATCCGTGAGAGAACCGGCGTGGTACAGAGACATATTGCAAAAGAAAACGAGGATACCGTGACAATGGCAGCCCGGGCAGCGCAGAAGGCGCTGGAAGATGCAGGTATGAAGGCGGAAGAAATCGACCTGATTATTGTAGCAACGATCTCTCCTACAGAGATCATGCCCTGTGTGGCATGTGGTGTACAGGAGCAGATCGGAGCGGAAAATGCTACCTGCTTTGATCTGAATGGAGCCTGTACGGGATCTCTTCTGGCACTGAACACAGCGCAGGCATACCTGGCCCAGGGAATTTACCGGAGTGCCCTTGTGATCGGTGCAGAAAAACTGTCCGGTTTAACGGACTGGACGGACCGTGGTACCTGCATCCTTTTCGGGGACGGCGCAGGAGCAGTTGTGCTGAAAGCAGAAGAGGGTGGCAAATATGCACAGGTAACCCATTCCATTGGAAAAAAAGGCGGGGCACTTACCTTGCAGAGCAGAAATCAGATCTGTTACGAAAATAATCCCAAAGCAAAGGAAACCTACATACAGATGAATGGAAAAGAAGTGTTTACCTTTGCGGTATCCAAAGTACCGGAAGCGGTGAAGGAGCTTCTTTCCAGAGAGCAGGTTCCCTGTGGGGATATCCGCTATTATCTTCTCCACCAGGCAAACGAGCGGATCATCCGTTCTGCGGCAAGGCGGCTGGGCGAAGACATTTCCAGGTTTCCCATGAACATGGACAGATATGGAAATACGTCTTCCGCAAGCCTTCTGATCCTTCTGGATGAGGTGAAGAGAAGCGGAGAACTGCAGAGAGGTGATAAACTGGTCCTTGCAGGATTCGGCGGCGGACTGACGTATGGAGCGAGTTTGATTGAGTATTAAATGAGAAAATCAAAGTCCCGATTAACGGACTGTTAAAACTATGAGTAAGTAGAAAAGTGGATTGCAAATATCCGCCTGACTCAATTTCCCGGAGGTAAAAAATGAAAACAAGAGTTACAGAATTACTTGGTATCGAATATCCAATCATTCAGGGTGGTATGGCCTGGGTGGCAGACCATCACATTGCGGCAGCAGTATCCGAAGCAGGAGGCCTGGGACTGATCGCGGCAGCAAACGCACCGGCAGAATGGGTACGTGAGCAGATCCGCGAAGCAAAAAAACTGACAGATAAGCCTTTCGGTGTAAACATCATGCTGATGAGTCCAAACGCCGATGAGGTTGCGAAGATCGTAGTGGAAGAAGGCATCAAAGTGATAACAACCGGTGCCGGAAGCCCGGAGAAATACATGGAAGCATGGAAAGCTGCAGGAGTAAAAGTGATCCCGGTCGTTGCATCCGTAGCTCTTGCAAAAAGAATGGAGCGCTGCGGCGCAGATGCGGTGGTAGCTGAGGGAACCGAGTCCGGTGGACATATCGGTGAGACAACTACCATGGCGCTGGTACCACAGGTTGTGGATGCGGTAAAGATCCCGGTGATCGCGGCAGGTGGAATCGCAGATGGCCGTGGGATTGCGGCGGCTTTTATGCTGGGTGCAGAGGCTGTACAGATGGGAACCCGTTTTGTTGCCACACAGGAATGTAATGTACATGAAAACTATAAGCAGTTTGTCCTGAAGGCAAAAGATATCGACACAAGAGTAACCGGACGTACCACAGGTCATCCGGTCCGTACCTTAAGAAATCCCATGACAAAGGAATATCTGGAAAAAGAAGCAGCAGGAGCATCTTTTGAAGAGCTGGAGCTTCTCACACTGGGAGGTCTTCGAAAGGCGGTTGTCGACGGTGATGTAAAAACCGGAAGCGTGATGTCCGGACAGATCGCAGGTATGGTAAAAGACATTCCCACCTGTAAAGATCTGATGGCAAGACTGATGGCGGAGACAAAAGAAACAGTCAGAAAAAACAGTTTTCTTGCGGAGGAATAAACAGATGGGAAAAACAGCATTCATCTTTCCAGGACAGGGCGCACAGAAAGCCGGGATGGGAAAAGATTTTTATGAGAAATATGATACTGCAAAAAAGGTTTTTGATTCTGCCAGTAAGTGGCTGGATCTGGACATGAAAGCACTCTGTTTTGAAGAAAATGACAAGCTTGATCTGACGGAGTATACACAGGCAGCGCTGGTCACCACCTGCCTCGCCATGGAAAAGGTCGTAGAGGAGATGGGACTTCATCCGGATGTAACTGCAGGCTTAAGCCTTGGTGAGTATTGTGCCATCGAAGCAGCAGGCGGCATGGAGCTTTGCGATGCCATTACAACCGTAAGAAAAAGAGGAATCCTGATGGAACAGGCAGTTCCGGCAGGAAAAGGAAGCATGGCGGCAGTTATGGGAATGGAAACAGAGAAGATCGAGGAAGTGATCGCAGACATTTCAGATGTCAGCATTGCCAATTATAACTGTCCTGGTCAGATCGTGATCACAGGACTTGCAGAGGCAGTTGCAGAAGCTTCTGAAAAACTGAAATCAGCTGGCGCAAGAAGAGTGATCCCGTTAAATGTCAGCGGTCCCTTCCACTCCGCAATGCTTATTACAGCAGGAAAAGAGCTGGGGAAGGTTCTGGAGGGTATCACACTCCACCAGCTTAAAATTCCATATGTAACAAACGTAACCGCAGAGTATGTGGAAGATCCATCCGAAACAAAGGCACTTCTGGAAAAACAGATCTCATCTTCCGTGCGCTGGCAGCAGAGTGTGGAAAACATGATCCGCCAGGGAGTGGATACCTTCGTGGAGATCGGACCTGGAAGAACACTGGCCGGGTTTATGAGAAAGATCGACAGAAATGTAAAGGTATATAACATCCAGACTGTAGAAGACGCAGAAAAAGTCTGCCAGGAACTTAAGTGATCAGAAAGGAATTCATATGTCAGAGAAAAAAATCGCAGTGGTAACAGGCGGTGCACGTGGAATCGGAAAAGCCATCGCCCTGGAACTTGCAAAAGCAGGAAATTTTGTAGTGATCAATTATAACGGCTCAGAAGAAAAAGCCCGGGAAACAAAAGCAGAGATCGAGGCAGCTGGCGGCCAGGCAGATATCCTGCAGTGTAATGTGGCAGATTTTGATGCATGCGAAGCTTTTTTCAAAGCCATTGCAGAAAAATACGGACGTGTTGACATTCTGGTAAACAATGCCGGAGTTACGAAGGACGGACTTCTCATGAAGATGAGCGAGGAAGATTTTTCCAGAGTTGTTGACACCAACCTGAAAGGAACCTTTAACTGCATCCGCCATGTGTCCAGAATGATGCTGAGACAGAGAAGCGGCAGGATCATCAGTCTTTCATCGGTGGTAGGCCTTCGTGGAAATGCGGGACAGGCCAATTATGCAGCATCCAAAGCGGGAATCATCGGCCTTACAAAATCCGCCGCAAAAGAGCTGGCATCCAGAGGAATCACGGTCAACGCCATTGCACCGGGATTTATCAAAACCGATATGACAGACGTGCTTTCCGACAAAGTGAAAGAAAATATTTCGGCATCCATTCCCATGGGAAGCATGGGAACTGCAGAAGATGTGGCAAAAGCAGCCGCTTTTCTGGCATCGGACGGCGCACGTTATATTACAGGACAGGTACTTCGTGTAGACGGCGGAATGGCAATGTAAAAAAGGCTCCCCGGAGTCAGGAGGATAGATTGATGAAAAGACGAGTAGTAGTAACAGGACTTGGAGCAGTAACACCGATCGGAAACGATGTGGAAAGCTTCTGGAACGGAGTGAAAGAAGGAAAAGTGGGGATCGGACCGATCACCCGTTTTGATACAACCGGATATAAGGCAACACTGGCAGCGGAGCTGAAAGGCTTCGTAGCAAAAGACCGCATGGATCCCAGAACCGCAAGAAGAATGGAGCCCTTTTCCCAGTATGCGGTGGCAGCCGCACTGGAAGCTGTGGAAAATGCAGGTCTTAAGATGGAAGAGGAAGATCCGTACATGGTAGGCGTGATCATCGGTTCCGGTGTGGGAAGCCTTCAGGCTACGGAGCTGAATGAGAAGAAGCTTGTGGAAAAAGGTCCTTCAAGGGTTGATCCCCTTCTTGTTCCCAAGATGATCACAAACATGGCAGCAGGAAATGTTTCCATTGCCACCGGTGCAAAAGGAAAGTGTACAAACGTGGTAACTGCATGTGCAACAGGAACTCACTGTATCGGAGACGCTTTCCGTGCCATCCAGTACGGCGATGCAGATGTAATGCTTGCAGGCGGTACAGAAGGTGCTATCTGCCCCATCGGAATTGCAGGATTTGCAAGCCTTACCGCACTGAGCACAAGCGAGGATCCGCTGCGTGCTTCCATTCCTTTTGACAAAGACAGAGGTGGTTTTGTCATGGGTGAAGGCGCAGGTGTGGTTGTTCTGGAAGAACTGGAACATGCGAAAAAGAGAAATGCCAATATCCTGGCAGAGGTTGTGGGATATGGTGCAACTGCAGATGCTTTTCATATCACATCTCCGGCCGAGGACGGAAGCGGCGCCGCACGTGCCATGGAAAACGCCATGAAAGAAGCAGGTGTTGCACCGGAGCAGGTAGATTATATCAATGCACACGGAACCGGAACCCACCACAACGATCTGTTTGAGACAAGAGCCATCAAGCTTGCGTTCAAAGACGCGGCAAAAGATGTAAAGATCAACTCCACAAAATCCATGGTAGGACATCTTCTTGGCGCAGCAGGTGCTGTTGAGTTTATCGTGTGTGTAAAATCCATTCTGGACGGATTTATCCATCAGACTGTGGGAACTACGGAAACAGAGGAGGAGCTGGATCTCAACTATATGATCGGCGCTCCGGCAGAACAGGAAGTACGCTATGCAATGAGCAATTCCCTTGGCTTTGGAGGCCATAACGGAACCTTGCTTGTAAAGAAGTATGAGGAGGAGTGAAATCATGGAATTTAACCAGATCCTTGAGCTCATCGATCACGTATCCGCATCAGAACTTACTGCTTTTACTTACGAGACAGCAGATCTGACCTTAAGCATGGAACACGGAAAACCACAGATCATCCAGGGAGTTATGGGGGAAACTGTGGAAAACATTCCGGCGGCAGGAATGGCCGGTGGAAAAGTCCGCAGGGCAGTGCATACAGTGCCGATGGCAGGTGCAGGTTCCGTGGCGGCGACAGTATCAGATCCGGCAGATGAAATGGCAGCGGCAGACAAAAATGCAGCAGAAACACAGGGCGTGCAGAATACAGTACCTGTGCAAAATATAGAGCAGCCGGAAAACGTATCACAGAAATCAGATGACCAGACCGGCAGCCTGGTAACTTCTCCGCTGGTCGGAACTTTCTACGCAGCACCATCCCAGGATCTTCCGCCATACGTCCAGGTAGGAGATAAAGTAAAAAAAGGCCAGGTTCTTGCAATCGTGGAAGCAATGAAACTGATGAATGAGATCGAAAGTGATTTTGACGGCGAGATCGCGGAAATCTATGTGGAAAACGGACAGCCGGTAGAGTATGGACAGAAACTTTTCCGTATCCGATAAAATATCTTCAGGTCAGAATTAAAGAATAAGAAAGAGAATGTTTCGGAGAAAAAGAATACAGATTATGTAATCGGTCGTTTTCTCCGTGATTTTTCAGGAGGATAGAGAATGAAACATCTTGACGTAAAACAGATCGAAGAGATCATCCCGCACAGACATCCGTTTCTGCTTGTGGACTATATCGAAGATTATGAACCAGGTGAATTTGCTGTTGGATATAAATGCGTGACTTTCCGCGAGGACTTTTTCCGGGGACATTTTCCGAAGGAGCCGGTAATGCCGGGCGTCCTTATGGTAGAGGCTCTGGCACAGGTTGGTGCGGTAGCTATTCTTTCCCTGGAGGATATGAAGGGAAAAACTGCTTATTTTGGCGGCATCAACAAGTGTAAATTTCGCAGAAAGGTAGTTCCCGGAGATAAACTCCGTCTTGAGACAAAGATCATCCGCAGAAAGGGCCCCGTGGGAATCGGTTCCGCAGTGGCATCTGTAGATGGAGAGGTTGCCGTAGAGGCAGAACTTACATTTATGATCGGGTAAGGTGATTGTATGATTCGAAAGTTACTGATCGCCAACAGAGGCGAGATTGCGGTGCGTATTATCCGTGCCTGCAGGGAAATGGGAATTGCCACAGTGGCAGTTTATTCCGAGGCAGATGAGGAAAGCCTTCACACACAGCTGGCAGACGAAGCAATCTGTATCGGTCCGGGACCTTCCGCACAGAGCTATCTGAATATGGAGCAGATCATCAGCGCCACCATGGTTTCCGGTGCGGATGCCATCCATCCGGGATTTGGTTTCCTTTCGGAAAATGCCAGATTTGCGGAGCTTTGTGAAAAATGCGGAATTACATTTGTGGGACCGCCATCGAAGGTCATCCGCATGCTTGGAAACAAAAAGATCGCAAGAAGCACCATGATCGCAGCAGGTGTTCCGGTAGTTCCAGGCAGTGAAGGGGATGTGGAGGATATTGAAACCGGCCTTAAGGAAGCAGAGCGGATCGGCTACCCGGTGATCATCAAGGCAGCTCTTGGCGGCGGTGGAAAAGGTATGCGTGTGGCAAATACCCCGGAGGAATTTCCAGAGGCCTACGCAACTGCCAGAAAAGAGTCTGAGATCGCTTTTGGCGACGGTACCATGTATATTGAACATTTTGTGGTAAATCCCAGACATATTGAATTTCAGATCCTTGCGGACAACCAGGGAAATGTCATTCATCTGGGAGAACGTGACTGCTCCATTCAGAGAAATCATCAGAAGATGATAGAGGAATCTCCAAGCGCCGCAGTTTCGCCGGAATTAAGAGAAAAAATGGGTCATGCGGCAGTGACGGCAGCAAAAGCGGCCGGCTATGTCAATGCGGGAACCATTGAATTTCTGCTGGAGCCGGATGGAAAATTCTGGTTTATGGAAATGAACACAAGAATTCAGGTAGAACATCCGGTGACAGAATGGGTAACCGGAATCGATCTTGTGAAAGAGCAGCTGAAGATCGCTTCGGGGATGCCTCTTGAAATATCACAGGATGATGTCCATATTATGGGACATGCCATCGAGTGCAGGATCAACGCCGAGAATCCTCAGAAAAACTTCCGGCCTTCACCGGGAACTATCCAGGGGGCACATTTTCCGGGAGGAAACGGGATCCGTGTGGATACCTGCGTTTATAACGGCTGTAAGATCCCACCGTATTATGATTCCATGCTTGCCAAGCTGATCGTTCATGCAGACAGCCGTGAGGCAGCCATTGCAAAAATGCAGAGTGCCCTTGGTGAGGTGATCATTGACGGAATCGATACAAACATTGACTATCAGTATGAAATCTTGAAAAATGAGGATTATCAGTCCGGAAATTTTGACACCGGTTTTCTGGCAAGTCATATCATTGCGGGAGTGAAGATCAATGAGAATTAAGCATATGTTCAAAAAAACAGTACGGGATATCCGGGGGGAGGAGTACGGGAACACTCCGGAGGTTCCGGATAACCTGATGCGAAAATGCAATGCCTGCAAGGCTGCCGTTTTTGCAGATGAGGTAAAACAGAATCATTACATCTGCCCACATTGTGGAAATTATTTTCATGTACCGGCTTACCGGCGGATCAAGATGGTCATAGATCGAAAGAGTTTCACAGAGTGGGACGTACATATGGAAGAACAGAATCCGCTTCAGTACAAAGGATATGAGGAAAAAATCAGATCACTCCGTGAAAAGACAGGACTTGACGAGGCTGTGGTTACCGGTAAGTGTACGATAAAAGGGACACCGACAGCGCTTGGTGTCTGTGACTGCCGTTTCATGATGTCCAGTATGGGAGAGGTTGTTGGGGAAAAGATCACCCGGGTTTTTGAACGTGCCACAAAGGAGAGACTTCCGGTGATTCTCTATATCTGTTCCGGCGGTGCCAGAATGCAGGAGGGACTGGTATCCCTGATGCAGATGGCAAAAACCAGTATGGCCATTCGAAAACACAGTGATGCAGGGCTTCTCTATGTGCCGGTCCTTACAGACCCGACGACAGGAGGTGTGACTGCAAGCTTTGCCATGCTGGGAGATATTATCCTGGCAGAGCCAAAAGCACTGATCGGATTTGCCGGCCCCAGAGTCATTGAGCAGACCATCGGTCAGAAACTTCCCAAAGGATTCCAGAGAGCGGAATTTCTTCTGGAACACGGTTTTGTGGATAAGATCGTGGAACGTGAGGAGCAGAGAAGCGTGCTGGCGGATATCCTGAAGTTACATGAAAATAAAATACCAGATTATGGACAGTCCGATAATTCGGACATGGAAATGAAATATAAATCTGATAATGCGGAATCGACAGAAACTGCTGTGGGAGATAAACGGGAATCAGAGAATACAATCTGGCCGGAATTCATCCCATCAGGAAATTACACTCCCTGGGAACATGTCCAGCTTGCCAGAGCAAAAACACGTCCCACGGGAAAAGACTACATCGAGGCACTCTTTGACGATTTCATGGAATTTCACGGTGACCGCCACTGTGGTGATGATCCGGCAGTGATCGGCGGTGTGGCATTTTTTCACGGAAAGCCGGTGACGGTTCTTGCACAGGAAAAAGGTGAGGGCACCAGGGAAAATATTGCCCGGAATTTTGGAATGGTTTCTCCGGAAGGCTACTGGAAATCTCTGCGTCTGATGCAGCAGGCAGAGAAATTTCACCGACCGGTGATCTGCCTTGTGGATACGCCAGGTGCATTCTGCGGACTGGAAGCAGAAGAACGAGGACAGGGTGAAGCTATTGCGAAAAATCTCTATACGCTGGCGGGACTTACCGTTCCTGTACTTTCCATTGTGATCGGTGAGGGAGGAAGCGGCGGTGCGCTCGCTTTTGCTGTAGCGGATGAGGTATGGATGCTGGAGCATTCCGTCTATTCCATCTTGTCTCCGGAGGGCTTTGCCTCTATTCTCTGGAAAGACAGCAAAAAGGCAAAGGAGGCTGCCGCAGTGATGAAACTTACTGCTGCGGATCTTTATCAGATGGGAATGATCGAGCAGTGTGATCCCGGAAGCTGAGCCTGTAAGCCGTGAGAACATAAACGATGCTGCGGCTTATCTGGAAAACGGAATAGAAGATTTCCTTGGAAAATATGGCAAGACAGAGCCAGAGAAGCTTCTGGAACACCGCTACGAACGTTTTCGGAAAATGTAGAAATTTTAAGCGCAGTGATTTTGTATCCGCAAAGCAAAAATCCAGTGGAAAAAATCCTATATTTATGTTACGATGGCTTCATAAACAGAGAACCGGAGAAGCTTTTTGGCTCCGGAGAAACAGGAGCGGGGTAGAGTGGACAATCGGGAAGTTATAAATGACGTGCTGGTGAATCTGTTCAACGAGATCCTCCGGCTGGAGGAAGAAGCCATCATCACAGATAAATATAAAGATATTTCCAACAATGATATGCACATTATCGAGGCAGTAGGCCTTGGCGGAGGAAATATGTCTTCCATCGCAGCCAAGCTGAAGATCACGGTAGGCTCCCTCACAACATCCATGAACAGCCTTGTAAAAAAGGGCTATGTGAAGAGAGAACGAAGTGAAAAGGACCGGAGAGTGGTATTTATCCAGCTTACCAACAAGGGACGTATGGCATATCACCATCATGCGGAATTTCACAGACAGATGACAGAAGCTGTGCTTGCGGAGCTTAATGAGGATGAGACAGAAGTACTGGTAAAAGCACTGGATGGACTGCGTAAATTTTTCAGGCAGTATCATGAACAATAAAGAAATGCACAATAAAAGCATCTGAATCGGTAACGAAAGAATGTTTCCGATTCAGATGCTTTTTAGCTGTGAACAGATATTTTCTGTATTGCCATATATGGAAAATGATGGCAAACAGTGGTTTTATTCCAGGTGAGAGCTTTATTCGTCCCATCCATCCTGGAAACGGATATTTACAGAAATATTGCGGACAACGTCACCCTCCTGAAGATCCAGATCGCTTTCCTCGGAAACCGGAGGAAGCTTGCCCTCAAATTCCATAAGCTCTGTGTAGATCCAGTCATATGCGGCAGCATTGGCATTTTCGATGGCGTCGTCCAGCGTGTCACCACTGGCTTCGCAGCAGGCAAGATCCGGGAAAAAAGCGTTGTATTTTTTGTCCTCTGTGGGACGGAAAACTGCGGGATATATAAATTTCATTGGTAAGATTCCTTTCTGTATTATCACCAGATCAGTGGTGATTTGCTCATTTAGAAGTAGTATATACCAATTTCAGAATGAGAGCAAGCGAGTTCATGATCGAATGAAAGATCCAGGTAAGAACAGCAGTATTTCCGGGAATGTTATAATCAGAAAATTGTCGTATATAAGGAAAAATGATAGATATATAAGACTTTTTATCCTTGTAGGAAGGAAAATCAGATGCTATACTGTGTTATACAGGGTACAGGATTGCTGTAGGCGTAAAAGGTATACAGTGATCTGAATGGCGGTTCAGAGAACCCAACGGGAGGCGCGGTTATGATTTATACAGCTTTGACGAAAAAAGCTATGAAGGTGGCATACGAGGCACATCATGGACAGACAGATCGAAGCGGGACACCTTATATTTTTCATCCATTTTATGTAGCAGAGCAGATGGATGATGAACTCAGTGTATGTACGGCACTTCTTCACGATGTGGTGGAAGATACAGAGATCACATTTGAAGATCTTACCGGAGAATTTCCGGAAGAAGTTGTGGAGGCCTTACGTTATCTTACAAGAGATAAGAGTATGAATTATTTCGACTATATCCGGAATATCCGGAAGAATCCGATCGCAAAAAAAGTGAAGCAGGCTGATCTGCTCCACAATTCTGATGTAACACGTCTTTCTGACTGCGAAAATATATCTGTGGAACAGATCTCACGTCTGCATGGAAGATATAAACGGGCATTGGAAATCCTTCATGATGCCAGGTGAATTTATTTTCGCACAGGTCATTTTATTTTCCTCTTCTGCTTTTCTTTACTTTATAAATGTCTTATAATAAACCATCGAAAATGATACGTGATAAAAATACAGAAAAATACTTACGAGAGGAACCAACATGATCACAGTAGAGCTGGAACATTTCAGCCTTGATAAAATATGCGATTCCGGGCAGTGCTTCCGGATGAAGAAACTTGGAGATGGACACTTTTCCATGGTGGCGGGAGATCAGTATCTGGAAATGCGCCAGAAGGGGGGAGTGGTAGATTTTTACTGCTCTCAGGAAGAATTTATCTGTTACTGGGTGCTGTATTTTGACCTGGATACGGATTATGAAACTTACATGAATGCAGCCAATCCACGGGATAAATATCTGGGTGCCGCCATAAAGGCAGGAGACGGGATCCGGATCTTAAGACAGGATCTCTGGGAAATGATCGTCACGTTTCTGATTTCCCAGCAGAATAATATCAAACGCATCCGCAAATGTATCGAAACTATCTGTCGGAAATATGGAGAGCGAAAAGTTTCATCAACAGGTGTGGAATATTATGCGTTTCCAACTGTGGAGGCGCTGAGTCAGGCAACGGAAGAGAACTTAAGAGACTGCGGCCTTGGATATCGGGCAAAATATATCGCAGTGACAGCCAGGACTATCGCATCCGGCGAAATCTCCCTGGAAAAAATCTATGATATGCGTTACCATCAGGCAAAGAAAGAATTGATGAAACTCTGTGGCGTTGGAGAAAAGGTAGCAGAGTGTATCTGCCTGTTTGCATTGCATCATATGGATGCTTTTCCCATAGATACCCATATCCGCCAGGTCATGGATGTGCATTATAAAAGAGGATTTCCAAACCGCAGATATAAGGGAATGCGTGGAATTATGCAGCAGTATATTTTTTACTACGACTTGTACTCGTAAGCTGCGGATGCTATCATAGTTCACAACAAAGAAAAAATTCATGGAGGTGAGGACGCGATCAGAAAGCATTTACTGAGATTAAGACGACCACAGATAAAGAAAAAAGAAAACAGTTATTACATCCGGGGCTATAAAGGAACAGAAGTAGTTATCCGTACCGATCATGAAATCCTGAAGAGGATTTCTTATGAACGAACCTGCGTGAAACGCATCCATATCCTCAGGAAGTATGAAACTGAGACGAAATATATTTATACAAGCAAAGGAAAAAGAAGAAGCCGACGTATCGTGATTCCGGGGATCCCTGTGAAAGACGGAAGTTCTATGCCACGTGCAGTACGGACAGTTCTGCAGGCTCTTTCCTATGGAGGAATTGAGGTAGACGCTTCCAGAAAGCTGGCAGATATTAAAAAAATGGATCCTATGAGTATTTTTTACAAAACACTGGATGCGGAAGTTTATAATGGGGACTATAAAGTGCCGATCCGTCTGTTTTTTCCAACAGAAGAGGCCATGGAGAATGGGGCTGCTTCCGGCAGAAAACCTCCGGTGATCCTGTTTTTCCACGGTGGTGGATGGGTTACAGAAAGCGTGGAGAATTATCAGCGTGTATGTGCCAGAATGGCGCAGTCCACCGGTCAGATCGTGGCATCTGTGGAGTACAGACTGGCACCGGAATACCGTTTCCCGGTGGGGTTGATGGACTGCTATGCGGCAGCGAAGGCTTTTTATACCAACCGATTTCTTCTGAATACCGATCCGGATCGTATTACCATTATGGGAGACAGTGCCGGCGGAAATCTGGCTGCGGCTGTGTGCATGATGGCCAGAGACAGGGGAGAATTTTATCCGAAAAAACAGATCCTGATCTATCCGGCACTGAACAACTGTTATACAGAAGAATCGCCTTTTGAATCCGTAAAAACAAACGGGACCGGTTATCTTCTCACAGCAGAGAAGATGGAAGATTATCTGAAGCTTTATGAGAGCTGCCCGGAAGACAGAAAGAATCCGTATTTTGCGCCGATCTTGGAGAAAGATCTCCGAAATATGCCGGATACACTGATCCTTACCGCTGAGTTTGATCCTCTTCGGGATGAAGGAGAGGCATTTGGTGAACGCTTAAAAGCCGCAGGGAATCGAGTGGAAGTACACAGGATCGCGGGTGCGTTTCACGGGTACTTTGCACTGGGAATCAAATTTCTGCATGTGCAGGAGAGCTTTACGTATGTGAACCGTTTTCTGGAAACAGAAGAGCAGGAGCAGTTGTGAAAGGGCAAAATGTCTGCGGACAGGAAACAGAAATCTCAGAAAAGTCCCGGATAATGGACAGTAAATATCTCGCAGGAAGAAGGAAAACATCATGAAGAACGAATATGCACAGTGGAGAAAATTGGATAATGCGGCACTGGCGTTCCCGGCGGTGACAGGAAAAAATGACACCAGGGTATTTCGTTTTTACTGTGAACTGAAAGAAGAGATAAAAGAAGAAACGCTGCAGAAAGCGTTGGATCGTACCATGGAAAAATACCCTCTTTTCCGTGCGGTTTTAAGAAAGGGACTGTTCTGGTTTTACCTGGAGAGACGGGATATTCCGGCGGTAGTAAAGGAAGAAGCAGGTGCACCCTGCAGCGGACTTTACATTCCGGACAAAAAAACGCTTCTTTTTCGGGTGAGTTACTATAAGAACCGGATCAATTTTGAGGTATTTCACGCGCTGACGGATGGAACGGGAGCCATGCATTTCCTGATGGAACTTGTAAAAGATTATCTTCAGGAGGCACATCCGGAGAAAGAACTTCCGGAGCTTTTTCCAGACGAAAATATCACCGGAAGAGATATGGAAGAGGACAGTTTTTCCCAGTATTATTCCTCAGATGCGCCAAGAAAGAGAGAGTCCAAGAAGCCGGCTTTTCAGCTGAAAGGTGAGAAACTCAGACAGGAAGATATGAGTATCACGGAAGTATGCATTCCGGTGAAAGAGATCCACGCCCGGGCAAAAGCAGCCGGTGTGTCGATCACGGTTTTTCTTACGGCGGCTCTTATCTGGGCGATCCATGAGGAGGTGCCCCAGAATCAGGCGAAAAAACCCATTGGCCTTATGATCCCGGTAAATTTAAGGAACTATTTTCCGTCCCGGTCCATGGCGAATTTTTTCGGGTGGATCGAGATCAGCTGTTATTTTTCTGCGGAAACGACTTTTGAGGATATTCTTGAATCCGTAAAGGAGCAGTTTGCAAAAGAACTGAGCAAAGATGTGATCGAGGCGAAGCTGAATGATCTGGTAAGCCTGGAAAAGAATCCGATCCTGCGCCTGGTGCCGCTGGAGATCAAAACGCCGTTCCTTCTTGCAGGGACAACTCTTGGAGGAAGGTCCATTACCGCGATCTATTCCAATGTGGGAATTATCCGGATGCCGGAGGAATACCGGAAATACATTCAGAGATTCGGGCTTTTTGCAAGTACGGACAGCCTGCAGCTGTGCTCCTGTTCTTTTGGGGATGAGATGGTTTTAAGTTTTTCGTCCAAGATCCCCAATGGAAATATTGAGCGGAATTTTGTGGAGAAGCTGAAAAAAGAGCAGGTGTCCTGTGAGATCCGGGAGAATGATTTTCCGGGACAGAAAGAGGAACGGAAAGCTCCGGCGAAGCTTTTTGAGAGTTTTACGTTTCTGTGCATCGTGCTGGCTGTGGTATGTAATCTGATCGATTATCTGGTGGACGGCCATATGGGATGGGCCTGGTTTGTGACTGCAGGAGCGTTCTGCACCTGGCTGATGGTTTCGGTGGCGTATGTGAAGCGGCGGAATCTATTGAAGAATGAAATGTGGCAGCTGGTGATCGTAACGGTAGCAGGTGTGCTCTGGGATATGTTTACCGGCTGGCGGGGCTGGTCTGTGGATTATCTTCTTCCTCTTGCGGCCCTTGCTGTGATCTGCTCCATGTGGGTGATCACAGCGGCACAGAGGCTGGAAGTTGCGGAATATATGATCTATCTTCTGGAAGCAGGAGCTTTCGGCGTGGTGATCCCGTTGATCCTTCTGGCCATCGGTGTGGTGAATGTTCTGTATCCGTCTCTGATCTGTATCTGCGTCAGTTTTCTGATGCTGGTCTGGCTGTTTCTGTTTAAGAGAAAAGATATGGTACGGGAGATGCAGAAGAAGTTCCGGGTGTAGAGAATAAAAAGAACCGTCGGTTTACAGAAGATTTTTTTGAAAATCTGTCTGCAGACCGGCGGTTTTTTATAATGGCGTTCGGATATCAGAATCCAAAGTCCTCATAATCTTCCGGCGTGAACTTATGATAGATCATATGCTCACCTTCCAGGGACAGGCAGTACCGGTAATCGTCCGGAATACCGTCTTCAAAATATACAAGGTAGTCGAAGCCTGTGCCGGTTGTTTTTTCCATATGCACATGTTTGGAATAACTATGGAAAACATTCATCACTTCATCCAGAGTACAGCCGTGGCGGGCAACGGTGTTAATGAAACGTACCAGAAATTCACTTGGTTTCCGGTTCTCGTGAACATAGTCGGATGCCTGTGGCGGCAGAGTGATGCAGAAACGTTCGTTTTTGGAAGAAGCCTTTACTTTCCCAAGGCGGTCACAGGCATGATCGGAAAATTCTTCCAGCGCATGCTGCATTTCTTCTTCTGTAAGCTCTGTGCCGAGGAGACGGTTCAGAGACTGCAGCGGATAATAAAAACGGGTAACTCCGCTCATGTATCCGATCTTTACCTGCTGTTCCTGGATCATATCCAGAAGATTATTTTCCAGTTTTTTAAAATTCATAATGTTGTCCTTTCCGGGGTGTGAATGTCCGTTTTATTGTACTTTACATATCGCATATCAGATCCCATTTTTTTCACATATATCATTAAGACAGCAGCGGTCACAGTAAGGCTTTGTCCGTGCTGTACAGACTTCTCTTCCGTGGTTTACAAGGCGGTGGCAGAGATCGTTGCCTTCTTCCGGAGGAATGATCTTCCAGAGAGCCATTTCCACTTTTTTCGGGTCTTTCATGTCATGGACAAGACCGATGCGGTTGGAAAGACGGATGCAGTGGGTATCTGTTACAATGGCAGGTTTGCCAAATACGTCGCCCATGATCAGGTTGGCACTTTTGCGCCCCACGCCGGGAAGTTTCAGAAGTGCGTTGAAGTCTTCCGGAACTTTGTCCTGGTACTGTTCGTGGAGGATCCGCATGCAGGCGCTGATATCCCGAGCCTTGCTTTTTCCAAGACCGCAGGGACGTACAATGGCCTCGATATCTTCCGGTTTTGCAGCTGCCAGGGCTGCCACGTCCGGATATTTTGCGTAGAGATCCTGAACCACCACATTCACTCTGGCATCGGTACACTGGGCTGCCAGGCGGACACTTACAAGAAGTTTCCAGGCATCATCATAATCCAGAGTACAGTCTGCGTCCGGATACTCTTTTTTTAAACGGCTGATGACTTCATAAGCCAGTTCCTGTGTTGTCATTTGTATATAAACCATCCTTTCGATTTCGATGTATTGAGATTTTTACTGTTGCCCTGATGCAGCGAATGCAGATCGCCAATATCCGCTTGATTTTCAGGGATCATTACTGAATTACTACAGGTAGGATGATACCACAGCATCTGGAGAATTACAACGGCAATCCCCCCCAGGGGCTTGTTAAAACCCTGACAATTTGGTACATTAAACATAACCTATGGGGGTATGGAAAAAGTTAGGAAAACCTTATCAGATCAGGCCCCCACATAAATAAAAAAGCGCGGAGGAATCAACGTGGAAAAACTTCTCGACGAAATCGAATCTTACTGGAGCACCCGTACAGAAGGGTACTCCGAAGTGAATCATAAAGAGCTTGCAGGAACGCAGAAAAACGCATGGCTTAAGGTGCTGACCAGCCAGTTTCCAGACAAGCCAAAGGAAGAGATCCGTATCCTGGATATCGGAACAGGCCCCGGATTTTTTCCAGTGATCCTGGCAGAAGCCGGATATCACGTGGATGCTGTGGATTACACCGAAGGAATGCTGGAAAAGGCAAAGGAAAATGCGGGAGAACTTTGCCGGAACATTCATTTCCAGCGGATGGATGCACAGAAACTGGAATTTGAAGACAATACCTTTGATGTGGTTATTTCCCGAAATCTTACCTGGAATCTGGAGCATCCGGATGTTGCCTACAGAGAGTGGGTCCGTGTGCTGAAAGTGGGCGGAAAACTTCTGAATTTTGACGCCAACTGGTACGGCTATCTCTATGAGGAAGAGCAGCGGAAAGCCTACGAAAACGACCGGAAAAATGTGGAGAACAACAGTCTGGACGATCATTATCTCTGTACGGATATTGAGCGTATGGAGCGGATCGCCCTTCAGGTACCGCTGTCAAAGATCCGCCGGCCTGAGTGGGATGTAAAAACTCTCCGGGAAGCAGGACTTCTTGGAATCTACACTGATACGGAAATCTGGAAAACAGTCTGGAGTGAGGAGGAGAGACTGAATTATCAGTCCACCCCAATGTTTATGGTAACCGGCGTAAAACCGGATCATTTCCTGAATCTTCCGGTTGTGGAAGGAGAAAAAACCGAAGGATTCCTGGAGATTGGAGACGGAGAATTTACTCTTCCGGCAACCATTATCCGTGGAAAAAATCCGGGAAAAACCGTCCTTGTCACAGCTGGACTTCATGCAGGAGAATATGTGGGGATCCAGACCCTGATCGAGCTGTCAAAAAAACTGAATCCGGAAAAAGTTAACGGACAGCTGGTTCTGGTAAAAGTGCTGAACAGGCAAGACTTTGAGAAGCGAGCAGGCAGCATCAGCTGGGAAGACGGAAAAAATCTGAACCGTGTTTTCCCTGGCAAAAAAGATGGCACAAGAATGGAGCGCCTGGCAGCAGCCATCACAGAATCCCTGATCAAAAAAGCAGATTATTATATCGACCTTCACGGCGGTGACGATTACGAGGAACTGACTCCGTATGTATATTTTGCAGGCGTTGCAAAGCCGGAGATCGTGGAAGCATCCCGGAAAATGGCAGAACAGGTAGATGTCCCATATATGGTACAGTCAAATGTAAGCACAGGCGGTGCCTACAATTACGCGGCAAGTACCTGTGACATTCCGGCAGTCCTTCTGGAACGTGGCTGCATGGGAACCTGGGAGCGTGAAGAAGTAGACTCCATGCGCCGCGATGTGCGAAACATTCTCTGCAGCATTGGAGCTTACAACGGAATCCGTTCTCACAGCACCTACTATCCGCTGAAAATGGATGATGTCCGATATCAGTGCGCCAGCGTCAACGGCCTCTGGTACCCGGTGAAAAAGCCAGGAGATATCATTCACAGGGACGAGTATCTTGGCGAGATCCGTGATTATGAGGGAAATGTTCAGGAAATCTGCCGTGCGGACATGGATGGTGTGATCCTCTATCAGGTATCCAGTCTTCAGGTTGTGGAAGGTGGCCCTGTGATCACTTACGGAAATATCGTAAGAGAAAAAGACGAGCGGAAAACAAGGATCGCCCAGTACTGGACCAAGCGCAGCGACAGCTTCCTGGAACAGAGAAGAGCGGAACTTCACAGCGCACTTGCAGGCAGATGGATGACCGAGCTTAAGAAGTATCTGCCGGAGAAAAAGAATCTCAGGATCCTGGATGTAGGTTGCGGAACCGGATTTTTTACCATTCTTCTTGCAAAAGAAGGCCATCAGGTAACCGGTATCGACCTGACACCGGATATGATCACCCATGCAAAAAAGCTGGCAGAGGAAGAAAAAGCAGACTGCCAGTTTGCGGTCATGGATGCGGAAAATCCGGATTTTCCGGATGAGGAATTTGATGTGATCGTATCCCGAAACCTTACCTGGACACTGCCGGATGCGGAACACGCTTACCAGGAATGGTTCCGTGTGCTGAAACCTGGCGGAGTGATGATCAACCTGGACGCTAACTATGGAGCAGCAAATTTTGCGGATACTGCAGATCTTCCGGAAAATCATGCCCATCATCAGATCCAGGATGAACTGATGCAGGAGTGCGAGGATATCAAGCGTCAGCTTCCGATCAGTTCTTTCCTGCGCCCGGCCTGGGATCTGGAAACACTGGGACGCATGGGCGTGGAAGAATTTTCCTTTGACCTTGGAATCAGTAAGCGTATTTATATCGAAAAAGATGAGTTTTACAATCCGACCCCGATGTTTTTGATCTTTGCAAAGAAACAGGGGTAAGGTTATGCTGAATATCAAACAGATCCAGTATTTTGCGGCCTGCGCAAAAACAGGTTCTTTCAGCCAGGCCGCAGAGCTGCTTTTTACTACCCAGTCCAATGTAAGCAAGGTGATCCGTTCCATGGAAGACGACATGCGTACCCAGCTGTTTGTCCGCCATGCAAAAGGGATCGAGCTGACACTGGAAGGAGAGCGTGCATATATCCATGTGCAGAGGATCCTGGAAAATATAGATGAACTGGAAATGCAGGCACAGCCACTTGCAAAAAGCAGCCTGTGTGTATGCTTTCATCCCAGCTCCTGGTTTGCGGATACCTTCGTAACGTATTATGAAGCACATAAGTGCGATGATCTTCATTATCAGGTTTACGCAGCAGATACCCATGAGATCATAAAACGTGTGAAAGGCAGACAGGATGATATGGGATTCGCCTATGTGATGCAGAATCAGCTGGCAGCATTCCAGTATTTTCTTTCCCGAAATTACCTGGAATTTGAGCTGCTGACGGAAACCGAGGTAAATATTTATACCGGGAAAGGGAAAGCAGATACAGCAGATGAGGGAGATTTTAATATGTCCCAGCTCAGGCTGATCCAGAGATTTCCCGATGAATTTTCCCCAGATAATTACCGGAACCTTGTAGAGGAAAACGGTCATTCCGCAGTGGAGGCAGAGACCGTAGTCGTAACAAACAGTGATTATATCGTGGAACGTCTTCTTGGGTCCGGAGAGTTGTGTAATATCAGTGGTGCGGATCTTTCCGGCCGTGATCCGGGATATTCCTCCGTGAAATATACATTTCCGGGAGAAGGCCAGAAACTTGTTTACGGGTGCATTTGCCGGAGAGGTGAAGAGCTCAGTGAACAGGGAAAGGATTTTCTGGGATTCGTGAAGGAAAGACTTCAGATTTCCGGGAAGTGATAAAAGAATAAAGCAAAAGACCAGACGGGATTTTTCTGCACGGGACACAGGTTCCTGATACAGAAAAGTCCCGTTTTTTATATGGAATACACATCCATGCCAAACCCGACTGTCCAATATCCCCATACCGGGGTTGTCCGAAAGCTGTTAAATGATAAAATAATATCAGCAGCACACTCCGCGTGCTGAATATAAAAACACTGTGATGCACATAACCTCCGCGCACTCCTATTTGTGCATACAAATGTTTTGTCGAATAATAACACGACCCTTTCAAAAGCAGTTATGGTTTTGGATGCCATAACTGCTTTTGAAATATGAACACAAATCGCGAAGCGATTGTGTTCATGAGCATGCAGCAGAGCGGAATGCGAATGTTTGCCTGAACTGTAAAGGGCAGTGGGAAAGGAAAATTATGAACAAAGAAAATAAACTCGTCATTCGGATCCTGAAGCGGCTCCTTCTGCTTGCAGTGGTTATGTTTCTGCTGTCTGTGGTGGTGTTCTGGCTGGCGAGACTGGCACCGGGAGATCCCCTGCAGTCCTTTTACGGAGATTCCCTGGAAATGATGACCAGCGATGAGGTGGCTGCGGCCAGAACGAGACTAGGACTGGATCAGGGGATCGGGGTACAGTATGTAAGGTGGTTTACCAATGTAGTCCATGGTGATTTCGGATTGTCGCTGAAATACAGGCAGCCGGTTATGAATGTGATCAAACCGCTGATCGGAAATACTCTGATGCTGGGAGGAATTGCTTATATTGTGATCTTTCTACTGGCAGTTCTGATCGCCATATTCTGTACGCTCCATGAGGATCAGTGGATTGACCGGCTGATCTGCAAGATCGGAACAGCAGCCTATTATGTGCCGGCTTTCTGGCTTGGTGTGGTACTGATCCTGATCTTCAGTGTAAATCTTGGATGGTTCCCAAGCAGCGGTGCCTATGATGTGGGAATGGCAGATAGTATCGGCAATCGTATGAAGCATATGATCCTTCCGCTGGTAGTAATGATCTTCAGCCATCTCTGGTATTACGCATATATGATACGCAACAAATTCCTGGATGAGGTGCGGAAGGATTATGTACTTCTTGCCAGATCCAAGGGACTTTCCAAAAGAAAGATCCTGTGGAAGCATTGTCTTCGAAATGTATTGCCGACGATCGTGAGTATCATGGCAGTTTCGGTACCCCATGTAACCGGTGGGACTGTAACTGTGGAAGCTGTTTTCAATTATGCGGGAATTGGAAACCTTGCAGTGGAATCTGCAAAATATCACGATTATAACCTGCTGATGATCGATGTGCTGATTACGGGATTTATCGTATTTTTAAGCAGCTTTGTTGCACAGACTGTCAATGAAGAGATCGATCCAAGAATGAAGGATTCGGAGGTGAGGGTATGGTAGCTGACCGGAAGCTTTCAGAAGCTGAGCTTTTTCAGGTAGTTGGTGCCGGGTGGAAGCAGCAAGGATCTGAAAAACGAAAAAAAACATTTCGGGAAAAGCTGAAGGGGAAACCGGTATTTTCCATGGTCCTGCTTTTTCTGATCGTTTTGGGCTGTGTATTTGCAAATGTTGTTGCAAATCATGATCCCTCAGGTTTTTATCTCCAGAATCTGAATACACCGCCGGGAAAGGAATTTATCTTTGGAACGGATTCGCTTGGAAGAGATATTTATTCACTGATCTGGTATGGTGGACGGGTTTCTCTGGTGATCGGGCTTCTGGGAGCTGCGATCATTACTGTGATCGGTGTTACCTACGGATGCATCAGCGGAACAGCAGGTCCAAAGGTGGATTCGGTTATGATGCGGTTTACGGAAATGTGCGGAAGTATTCCGACCCTTCTGCTGATCCTGATCCTGTCTGCGGTCCTTCAGGCCAATGATGTGATCAGCATATCTGTGATCATCGGTATTACCGGGTGGTTTGCACTGGCACGTATTGTAAGAAGTGAAGTGCGGCAGATAAGGAACAGTGATTATGTGATGTATGCAAGACTTTGTGGAGGAAGTTTTGGATATGTGATGTATCACCATTTGATCCCGAATTTTGTTTCGGCGATCATGTTTGTGGTGATCTCTTCGATAAGCAGCTGTATTACCATGGAATCTACTTTAAGCTTTCTTGGGCTTGGGCTTCCGGCAGATGTAGTTTCCTGGGGAAGTATGCTCTCGCTGGCAAATAAAGCACTGATCATGAATACCTGGTGGGTGATCGTGATCCCAGGAGTTTTTCTGGTCATTACTTTAATGTGCATTACCAGTATGGGAAGCTTTGTGAGAAGTGAGGTAAATAACCATTACAGCAATCTCTGATGCAGTCAGAAAAAAATTTGGACGCAAACCGTGATAAAACATTCCGAAGTGTGGATAACCGGTTTGAAAATAAGGAAAGATGAGGAAAACAGAATGAAAAAGAGAACAGGAATCAACTATGGAAGAAAATATGCGGCGATAACACTGGCAGCAGTGACCGCAGCATGTACAGGAGCATCGGCAGGCAGTGCGGTAACCGTAGCTGCGGCAGAAGAAAACAAAACTCTGGTATATGCAGGTGAGTCAGAAAGTACGATCAATCCCCTTCTGAATAACCATGATGAACTTCCGGATCTTATTTTTTCAGGACTGATGAAATATGATGCCAATGGAAAGCCGGTAGAGGATCTTGCAGAGAGCTATACCTTTGACAAGGATACCAATACCTATACTTTTAAGCTTCGAGATGGTGTTAAGTGGCATGATGGAGAAGATTTCAATGCAGAGGATGTTGTATACACCTATAAGGAGCTTACAGAGGATGAAACCCTGGGAGCCAGCATCACCAGCAACTATCAGGACATTACAAGTATTGAGGCACCGGATGATCAGACTGTGATCTTTACACTGGATCAGTATGATGCTGCCATGCTGGATTACTTTACCATGGGAATCCTTCCAGAGCATCTTCTGGAAGGGGAGGACATAAATACTACATCCTTTAACCAGAATCCGGTGGGAACAGGCCGTTATAAATTTGAAGACTGGGATGCTACCGGCGGAATGATCATACTGAAACGAAATGAAGATTATTACGGAAAGGTTCCGAATATTGAAACCGTTGTATACCGTACAGTGTCGGATGAGACTACAAAGGCAACCATGCTCCAGTCCGGCGAGGCGGATCTTGCATGGCTGAATTCCAACTATGCTTCTCAGTTCAAGGATAAGGACGGATATAATTACTGGGAGTTCACCACAGCAGATTACCGTGGAGCTGCCATGGATATGAGTACAGATTTCTGGAAGGAAAACGGAGATTCCATCGGCGTTCTGAATTATGCGCTGGATAAGGATTCCATTATTGCAGGTGTTCTTGCAGGACAGGGAGAGCCGGCATACAGCCCGATCCAGAGAAACCCTCTCGGAACAGATAAGGAAGCCAATATCTACTCCTATGATCTGGATACCTTTGCAAAGAAGATGGAAGAGCTGGGATGGAAAAAAGGTGATGATGGGATCTATGAGAGAAACGGACAGAAATTCCACTTTACCATCCAGGTACGTGATTACGAAGAAGAGCGTGTGGATATTGCCAATGTCATGTCTGATATGCTGAAGCAGGCTGGTGTGGAAATGGAAGTAAAGCTTGTTACCAAATTTGACTGGGATGCAGGATACAATGGATTTCTTGCCGGCTATGCAACACAGTTTGACCCGGATATGGCATATGTAAACTTTGTAACCGACGCAAGTGGAAACAACATGCATTATTCCAATGCAGATGTGGATAAATATCTTGAGGAAGGCCGTCACGGTGAGACTGAGGAAGCCAGAAAAGAAGCATATAGTGAATTCGAAAAGGCATATGCCAAGGCACCTGGAATCCTTCTGGTTGCTTATCTTCAGGGAGATTATGTAGGCGTTTCCGGACTTGACGGACTGGATACCACACGTGTTCTGGGACATCATTCCGTAGGTGTTATGTGGAATATTGAAGACTGGACCATTACAAAATAAGGAAAAGATCATGCAGGAAACCGTTTTGGAATTAAAAAACTATTCGGTAAGCTTTGACACACCGGACGGCGAGGTACAGGCCGTCCGGAATGTTGATCTCACAGTAAAAAAAGGAGAGATACTTTGTATCGTAGGTGAGTCCGGATGTGGAAAAACCGTTATGTGCCGTAGCGTGATGAAGCTTCTGCCACCGAATGCACATGTAAAAAGCGGAGAGATCAGTCTCTGCGGAGAGAATATCACAGCCTATAAAAGAAAAAAAATGGAAAAGCTGTGCGGAAGTAAGGTAAGCATGGTGTTCCAGGATCCTATGCTGACGCTGAATCCGACGATCCCGGTTGGCAAACAGATCACAGAGGCTATTATCAAAAATCAGAAAGTATCCGGGGATGAGGCGAAAAAAAGAGCTGTAGAAATGCTGAAGCTGGTAGGGATTCCGGATGCAGAACAGCGCTATGGACTGCAGCCTCATTTTTTTTCCGGAGGAATGCGTCAGCGTTGTGTGCTGGCTATTGCACTGGCCTGTGATCCGGAAATATTATTTGCCGATGAGGCGACTACAGCACTGGATGCAACCGTGGAAGCAAAGATTCTGGATCTGCTTCTTGAGCTGAGAGAAAAAACAGGGATCAGTATTGTGTTTATATCTCATGATCTGGGAGCTGTTGCAAGGATCGCAGACAGAGTTGCAGTTATGTATGCAGGAAAGATCATTGAGATCGGGACAGCAGAAGAGGTTTATTATGATCCCCGGCATCCTTATACCTGGGGACTTCTGTCTTCTCTGCCTGTATTTGCAGGTGAAAAAGGGGAGCTGAATCCGATCCCCGGAATGCCGCCCTCTCTTTTGAATCCTCCGCCGGGAGATGCGTTTGCCGTTCGGAATCCTCAGGCGCTGGCAATCGATTATGAACAGACTCCTCCGATGTTTAAAGTCAGTGATACGCATTATGCAGCCACATGGCTTCTGGATGAAAGAGCTCCGAAAATAGAAAAGCCTTCCATTTTGAAGGACAGATTACAGGAAAACAGCGGCCGTAAACAGAAACCGGATAAAAAGGAAACGTCATTTTTACAGAAAACAGAACAGAAACAGGCGCCTGTACTGATCGAAGCCAGAAATCTGAAGCAGCATTTCCGTATCCGTTCCGATTATACGATCCATGCAGTGGATGATGTTTCCTTCAGTATCCGGGAAGGTGAGATCATGGCACTGGTGGGTGAGACCGGCTGCGGGAAATCCACGACAGCCAGAACGCTTGCAGGAATCTACCGGCCCACAGGCGGGGAGATCTTTTATCAGGGAGAAAGAGTGCCGGATAAAAAGGATCCTTTCGGAATGCGGAAGAAAATGCAGACTGAGATCCAGATGATCTTTCAGGATTCGGGCGCTGCACTGAATCCCCGAATGAGCATACGGCAGATCATGCTGGAGCCTGTAAAGATCAGCCGCAGGATCCGTGACAGAGAAATGCTGGAGAACAGGCTTCGGGAAATCCTGAAGGAGACAGGATTGGATGAAAGCATTCTGTCGAAAAAGCCGGGAGAGCTTTCCGGCGGACAGAGACAGAGAGTTGCCATAGGAAGAAGCCTTCTCATGGAACCGCGTCTTATCATTGCAGATGAACCGATCGCATCGTTGGATATTTCTATCCAGGCACAGATCGTCATGCTTTTTAAAAAGCTTCAGCAGGAAAAAAGATTCTCGTTTCTTTTTATTGCCCATGATCTGTCCATGGTACGTTTTTTAAGTGATACAACCGGTGTGATGAAAAACGGAAAACTGGTAGAAATGGCACCTACAAAAGAGCTTTTTGAAAATCCGCAGCATCCTTATACACAGTCCCTGCTTTCTGCGATCCATATCCCGGATCCGCTGGAAGAGAGAAAACGGAGGCTGATCGAGTATGAAGAGCCACAGTCTCTTGGAGAGGGCTGGAAAGAATTATCCGCATGTCACTGTGTGAGAATATAAGAACATGATGGAATGCATATGCATGACAAAATGGAATATGTAAAATCCCCCCGCCGGGGTTGTGGCAGAACAGCCGTGTTGTTAAACTTTTGTTATTCGAAATACTGAGAAACAAAGTGCGGAGAGGAAAATATGGGAAAATATATAATAAAACGGTTGCTGCAGCTGATCCCGGTCCTGATCGGGATCACATTTCTTTCTTTTGCCATGATGCGGCTTGCCGGCGGAGATGCAGTAACTTATATGTATGAAAATGCAGGCTCTGCAGTATCTCAGGAGGTCATTGATAATGCAAAGGCAGAATATGGCCTTGATAAACCATTCCTTGTACAATATGCTGCCTGGTTTGCGGGAATGGTAACCGGAGATATGGGAGAGAGCTATGTGTCTCACAGAGATGTCTATGAAACCTTTATTTCAAAGCTTCCGGCAACGATGATGCTGACTCTGTCATCGATCCTTCTTACGATTGTTCTTGCGATCCCGCTGGGAATCCTGTCAGCAGTAAAGCACAACAAATGGGTAGATTATCTGATAAGATTTTTAAGCTTTATCGGCAATTCCATGCCGAATTTTTTTGCTGCCATGGTCCTGATGTATTTTCTGTCCATCAGGCTGGGCGTTTTACCGGTAGTCACAAATACAGATCTCGGACAGAGTATTATTTTGCCAACACTGACACTGGCAATCTCCATGGCCGCAAAATATACCAGACAGGTGCGTGCCACGGTTCTGGAAGAACTGAATAAGGATTATGTGACCGGAGCCCGGGCAAGAGGGATCCGCAGTCGTGTGATCATCTGGAAGAGTGTAATGAAGGCTTCCATGCTGACGATCATCACACTGCTGGCTCTGTCCATCGGCAATCTTCTGGGAGGAACTGCCATTGTGGAAAATATCTTTATGTGGGATGGTGTCGGAAAACTGGCGGTAGATGCGATCACCATGCGTGACTATCCGATCATCCAGGCTTATGTGGCCTGGATGGCGGTTATTTATGTTCTGGTAAATCTGGTGACAGATATTATTTACCACTATCTGGATCCGAGAGTACGACTTGGAGGTGACAGAGCATGAGTGGAAAAAATAATATCACAGTCCGGAAGCAGAAGATCCGGAAAAATCATACAAAAGCAAAGCTTGTCTTTTTTCTTGTGCTTACAGCATTGCTTCTGTTTGTAGCGGCATTTGCAAAATATCTCTGCCCTTATGATCCTTATGCCCAGGATCTGGCACTTGCCCAGAAACCGCCGGGACCGGAGCATCTGCTCGGGACAGACCGTTATGGAAGAGATATGCTTTCCCGTGTGATCATAGGAAGTACGACCAGTATTTATGCAACGCTGCTCCTAGTTGCAGTGATCACTGTGGTGGGAACGGCTATTGGTATTTTCTGTGGCTGGAAGGGCGGCAAAGCCGATACTGTTCTGATGCGTATCTCCGATCTGTTCCTGGCTTTTCCGGGACTGGTATTTGCCCTGGCAGTAGCAGGTGTTCTGGGAGGCGGTATCCAGAATGCGATCATTGCCCTGGCAGTGATCAGCTGGCCGAAGTTTGCAAGACTTGCCAGAGGGCTTACTCTGACTCAGAAGGACTCTGCATATCTTATGGCGGCAAAGCTTTCCGGGAGCAGTACAGGAAAGCTTCTGCTCAAACATATCCTTCCAAATATTGCAGGCCCCATACTTGTTACGTCAGTTCTTGATATTGGAACCATGATGATGGAGCTGGCAGGACTTTCCTTTCTCGGGCTTGGGGTAAAGCCTCCAATGGCAGAATGGGGAAGTATGATCAACGATGGAAGAAGTATGCTGCAGATTTCACCGTGGATGGTACTTGCGCCGGGACTGGCGATTTTTGTTACAGTAATGATCTTTAATCTTCTGGGAGATACGATCCGTGATTATATGGATCCGAAGGAACGAAACAGGAGAAGAGGATAACAGGCACTTATAAATAAGCATAACAGAGAAAGTGAGAGCGGAGATTATGAAGAAAAAGATTCTGGCAGCAGTGCTTGCAGCGGCAATGGTCATGAGCATGACAGGAGTTTCGGCAGCAGCAAAAAGCAAAGAAAAGAGTGAAGGAACTACCTTTGTTTACGGAACTACCGGATATAGTGAAGAAATGGGAGATGCAGGATTAAACCCTCACGACAATTATTCCGGATGGAGCTGTCTTCGTTATGGCGTAGGAGAAACACTGTTTAAGTACAATGACAACATGGAGGTAGAGCCGTGGCTTGCTACAGACTATGAATTTACAGACGATAATACAGTAAAGATCACCCTTCGTGATGGTGTGAAATTTTCCAGCGGAAGAACCATGGATGGAGAAGCGGTAAAAGAATGCCTGGATGATCTGATCGCAAACCATGACCGTGCACCTTACGATATGAAGATCGATAAGATCGAAGCGGATGGAATGACGGTAACGATCCATACTTCCGAACCATGTCCGGCACTGATCAATTATCTGGGGGATCCGTATGGTGCCATTATTGACATGGATTATGGCGTACAGGGAGAAGGTGGTTCTGCAAATGTGGCAGGAACAGGCCCCTATGTTGCAACGGAAGTATCTCCGACGGAGATCAAACTGGTAAAAAATGATGATTACTGGGGCGGAGATGTAAAGGTAGATAACGTGATCGTAAAATCTTTCTCAGACGGAAGTGCTCTGACAGCAGCATTGCAGACAGGAGATATACAGGGAACTTACGGGCTTCAGTACGATAATTATGCCCTGTTTGACGGAAATCCGGATTATCAGATCAGCTCCGTGGCAACAAGCCGCTGTTTCTTCGGACAGTTTAACATGGAATCAGAGCTGATGCAGGATCAGAATGTGAGAAAAGCCATTGAGATGGGAATCGATAAAGAGGGATTTTGCAGCGTGATCATGCAGGAACGGGGCGTTCCGGCAGTGGGTGCTTTCCCGGGCAGTTTTTCTTATGGAAATGATGCAGTGAAGGCACCGTCTTATGATCCGGAAGAGGCAAAAAAACTTCTGGAAGAATCCGGATGGAAGGATACAGATGGTGACGGATATGTAGATAAGGATGGAAAAAAACTTTCTATTACATGGCTGACCTATCCTACACGTCTGGAGCAGCCGAAGCTTGCCGAATATGCACAGTCCACTTTAAAGGACATTGGAATTGAGGTAAATGTAAACAATACAGCAGATCATGCAACTTATGCGAAGAACGGTGATTTTGACGTATATGTAAGTTCTCTTACAACGGCACCTACCGGTGATCCGGAGTATTTTTTCACAAGTACGGTTGTATCTGACGCTGCCAAGAATTATGGTAAATACAGCAATGCTGCGCTGGATGATATCGTAACGAAGATGCATGAGACTTTTGATACTGATGAGAGAAGTAAACTTGCCATTGAAGCACAGCAGACGATCCTGGATGATGATGCGTATTTCTTTGTTTCCCATCTGAATATGGGGCTTGTATCGAAGGCAAATGTGTCAGGGCTGGCTGCGCATCCCTGCGATTATTATGAGATCACGGCGGATCTGGAAGTGAAATAATGACAGGGACAGAAGAATGTGAGCCCAAACGAAGATAAATGTACAGCAGAATGTAATATAAATGTCTGCGGTATCTGTCGGGAAAAAACGAGGAGTTAAGATGGAACCATTGTTGAAATTTGAACATGTAACGATCTGCTATAATGGAGAAAACGTTGTACAGGATATAAATCTGGAACTGAACAGGGGAGAGATCCTGGGAGTGGTAGGAGAGTCCGGAAGCGGAAAAAGCACCATCATCAAGGCAGTCATGGGACTTCTGGGAAACGAAGGCATGGTGACAGAAGGAGATATCTGGTACAAAGGAAAAAATGTAGTGGATATGCAGGAAAAAGAACTCCGCACACTTCTGGGACCGGAGATCGCCATGATCTTTCAGGATTCAGGAGCAGCTCTTTGCCCCATCCGTACCGTAGGTGACCAGATTTATGAAAGTCTCCGTGAACACGAAAAGATCAGCCGCCATGAATGCGACAGACGTGCGTTGGAAATGATGGCGAAGATCGGGCTCAAAGATGGAGGGCGTGTTTTAAAGAGCTATCCTTTTGAACTGTCCGGTGGTATGAACCAGCGGGTGGGAATCTGCATTTCCATGCTGCAGAATCCATCACTTCTTCTGGCAGATGAGCCTACCAGCGCGTTGGATGTAACAGTACAGAAACAGGTGGTTGAGGAAATGCTGCTGATGCGCCGGGAGTATGAAACAGCCATGGTCGTTGTCACACACAACATCGGCGTAGTAGAAAAAATGGCAGATCAGGTTCTGGTACTGAAAAACGGAGAAGTGAGAGAATATGGAAAAACAGCTCAGGTCCTGACAGCTCCGACAGATCCTTATACAAAAGAACTTATGCGTTCGGTACTTCGCCTGAAACGTGCAGGCACCGGAAATGGAGGCAGATGATGGCAGAAAAAATCCTGGAAGTGCAGAATCTGAAAAAGACATTTTTATCCGGGAAAAAATCCTTCACGGCTGTGGAAGATGTGAGCTTTTTTCTGAACGCGGGAGAAGTTCTTGGTATCGTGGGCGAATCCGGTTCCGGAAAAAGTACAGTGGCAAAAATGATCACGCATCTGACGGATATTACAGATGGAAAGATTTTTTTCCTGGGAAAAGATATCACACATGCGAAGGGAAAAGCTCTCCGGGAAACTTACCGGGAACTTCAGATGGTATTTCAGACACCGGCAGGATCCTTTGATCCCAGGTGCACCATTGGGGACGGAATCGGGGAAAGTCTCCGGAATATGGGGATAAGTAAGAAGGAAACCAGGAACCGTGTGGAAAAACTTCTTCTTACCTGCGGCCTGACTCCGGAATATGCAGACCGTTATCCTCATCAGGTCAGCGGAGGGGAGTGCCAGAGAGCGGCCATTGCCAGAGCCCTGGCTGTAGAACCCAAAGTTCTGATCTGTGATGAGGCAACCAGTGCCCTGGATGTGACGGTACAGAAACAGATCATGGAGCTTCTCATGAAGCTTAAAAAAGAAAACCAGCTGTCCTTTCTTTTTATCTGCCATGACCTGGCCCTTGTCCAGATGTTCTGCGACCGGGTGATCGTGATGCATGACGGACATGTGGAAGAAGAAGGAACACCGGAAGAGATCATTGAAAATCCGAAGACGGAGTATACGAAGCGGCTGATCGAGTCAGTGCTGTGATGCCGCATACAAAGACGAAAGAATGAAGCCCTCAGTAGTGCGAATACTGAGGGCTTTTTTGTATGTTACACGTTGACGCAGTTTCCCTCACCCGATATAATTAAAAAAGAATCAAAACCGGATGAAAACGGAATAAATAATATAGAGGAGACCACAAAAAATGGCAGAAAATTTACAGATCAGACTTGCAGATCCAAAGGAGGCAGACCGTCTGGCAGAAATCGAGGCAATCTGTTTCCCGCCTGCGGAGGCAGCAAGTCATGAGGACGTTGTGAACCGTATGGGAGCATTCCCGGAGAATTTTGTAGTAGCAGTAAAGGACGATCAGATTGTAGGATTTATCAACGGAGGAACTACAGATAAACCGGTACTTCCGGATGAGTTTTATCATGATATCACCCTTCACAAAAAAGACGGAGAGATCCAGACCGTATTCGGGCTGAATGTGATCCCGGAATACCGTCATCAGGGGATTGCAGGAGAACTTGTGGAATACTTCAAGGATCTTGCGAAAGAACGTGGAAAAAAAGCTCTGATCCTTACCTGCAAGGAACATATGATCCCATTTTATGAGAGTCATGGAATGAAGAAACTGGGAGTTGCAGATTCCTGCCATGGTGGAGCAACCTGGTATGATATGCAGATCTGGTTCTGAGAAATAATGACAGGAACAGAAGAAAAAAAGACAGCTGAATAAGAAACCAGAGGAAAAATAAATGAGAATACGAATGTACAATGTAGGATTCGGGGACTGTTTCTGCATTCGTGACAGAAAAAGCAGCCTGCTTGTGGATTTCGGGGCAGCCAACAGCAAGATCGAGGGACGGCCGCGAAGAGAAGTCTTTGACGTGATCATTTCAGATCTTACCACCATCCGCAAAAAAAATCTGCTTCTGACACATTTTCATCCAGATCATGTTTCCGGACTTCTTTATATGATGCGTTATCGAAGAGATGCCTACGAATTTGAAAAAATCTATCTTCCGGATGTGTTTTCCGGTCCGGAAATGAAATACACACTGGCACTTCTGCTCCTTGCGGATGTGACAAAAAAAGCCAGCCTTCCGGGAAGACGTGTCAGCCTTTTTGCCCTGGCAGAAGCCCTTTGTGCCAGAAAGGTAAAGATCGATCTTTTATCCAGAGGTTCAGAATTTGAAGGAAAATATACAGCACTCTGGCCGGATGTCAGTGAAGTCAGCCGGGAGACAGAGGAGGTATTTAATTCTCTGATCGAGAATCACGAAAATGCAATGACAGAGCTTGTGAACATTGCGGAGGAAGTAAGAGAGCTGTTTCTGTCCATGACAGAGGAGACACTGGAAGCAGAGGAGAAATCGGAGCCGCTGTCTGTGCCAGAAGATACAGATGGGCCAGAGAGCTCTTTGAAAGACCCGAGAGAGTACAGCGGGGAAAACGAAGAATATACACAGGAAAAACTGGTGCTTGCAAATGAAGATGCAGGCGCAGCAATAGAAGATACAGCAGAAGATCCGGAAGAAACCGAAAAAGAGAGAGTACGTCGTCTCAACCCGGAAAAACTGGAAAAGAAATTTCGTGAATTACAGGCAACAGAAGAATTTCAGGCACTTCTGGAGAGTGCGGAAAAACAGGGCCATTCCCTGCGACAGTTCCGCCACAAGATCAGCCTGGCATTCCAGAACACCATTGACGGCGAACTGAACCTTCTGTTCACCGGAGATGTACAGCCACAGTATATGAAGATGATCGCAGAGAATTATGACGGAAAGATCCAGCTTCACGAACATTACTGGTGCATCAAGGTACCTCATCATGGAACAGAATCTCATTTCTTCGATTTCAGCGGTTTTTCCCCGGAAAACATGATGATCCCCAACGGGGCGTACTACGATAACAGCAAGAAGAAATCCAAGAACCAGAGAACTTCCATGCAGTATGGCGGCCTGTTTTATATTAATGATGCTCATATGTACTGTTCCAACTGTGACTGCTGCGACAGTTATGAAAATGGATGTTCCTGCAGAGAGTACGATGTAATTTCACCATCATATTATAAAGATATCTGATCTGTAAAAAAAGGGGGCACACTAGGTGTCACATATTGAAAGAATTGTGTAAATGTAATAAAATTTTTGGAAAAGAAAAGATTTATCGCAATACCAGATAAATTCAAACAAATTGGACAATTAAGATCTAATATCAATCCAGAGGAAGGAGCGGGAATGTATGTATTGCGGAAGATGCGGTGCAGAAATAAAAGATAAAACAGCCAGATTCTGCGACAACTGCGGAGCACCGCTGGAAACGGGCGGCGGTCAGAATGACTATGGCAGTGAAGATACATATAATGGAAGAGGTAATCGCAGAAACGGTACTTACAGTGGAACGGGTACCTATAATGATGGCGGAAATGGGACATACGGAACTTATGATCAGCCGTATAATAACGGAGGAAACGGAACCTATAACCGCTCACATAATAACAGAGGAAACGGAACTTATAATGGGACTTACAACAGGCGCACCGGTCAGAACCAGCAGGATGACAATCTGATCTGGGATGACGGACTGCCGGAAGTGCCAGATAACAGAGGAAACAAGGGCGATCAGAAAAAATGGCTGATCAGTATTGGATGTACAGTTGGAATCCTCGTGATAACAGTTGTCGTACTTGCTCTTCTCCTCGGAAAAAATTCCGGAGGAAGCGCCTCGGATATTGTAGTGAATATCACACAGGCACCAAAGGCTGAAACCTCACAGAACAGCACCAAAACAGCAAAAGCTGATACAGAAGAGAAACAGAATACAACAGCATCCAATCAGTCCACAACAAAAAACAGCAGTACACAGAAAAGTGTAAAAATTGCGACACCTACACCGTCAGCTGCAACAGATGCACAGGAGCTGCAGATCACAAATGAGCAGAAACCCCAGAGCTCATCTGCACAGAAAAAACAGTCAACGGTGCAGCCATCAAAAAAAAGTACACAGAAAAACACACAGTCTGCGAATACACAAAGTCAGCAGTCCCAGCAGACACAGCAGTCTGCTTCCCAGAACCAGGCAGATAAAGATCTGGAGGCACTTCGAAATGCGCCGGTACAGGAATATACCATGCCGGAAGAAAGCACAAACAGCAGTACACAGAGTTCTCAGAACTCTACAGCAGGTACAACATCCGGATCTTCTTCAACGGCAACAACTGCAGGCTCAGGAGATTATATTTTTCCGGAGAGCAATTCCGCATATCTGACCAGGGATCAGCTGGAAGGCCTTTCCAAAGACCAGCTGGCGTATGCAAGAAATGAGATTTACGCGAGACATGGAAGAAGATTCCAAGACCAGATGTTCCAGGATTATTTCAATGCGAAATCATGGTATGTACCGCAATACGATCCAGACCAGTTCGATGCCATGCAGGATACGATCTTTAATGAATATGAAAAAGCAAACGCCAAGTTGATCCTTGAGGTAGAACAGGAACATGGATACACATACTGATCCGGTGAAAATGAGGTGATATTATGCTTTCAGAAGAGATGACAGGACGTCTTGTCAATGAGATCCGGCGTTTTCTTATAGCAGATGCGGCGACTTTGAGTAAGGCAAACGATGAACAGCTGCGAAGAAGAATTGCGGATATTGTAGACCATAAGCTGGTGAATTACAGGATAAGCCCTCAGGAGCGCTCCAGGATCGTACGTCTGGTATTCAGTTCCATCCGTGGAATGGGAATCCTGGATGAGATCCTTGCAGATGACAGTATTACAGAGATCATGATCAACGGACCATTCCACATTTTTGTGGAGCGTGCAGGAAGACTGGAAGCTCTGAACAAAAAATTTGCCAGCGAAAATGAGCTGAGAAATATCATTCAAAAGATGGTAGGGTCTGTTGGAAAAGAGGTCAATGAAGCCAATCCGATCGTAGATACACGACTGGCAGACGGCTCCCGTGTAAACGTGGTCCTGCCGCCGCTTTCCCTGTCGGGCCCCATTGTGACCATCCGAAAGTTTTCCAGAACTCCGATGACGGTAGACCAGCTTTTGAAATATGGTTCCATTACACCGGAAGCAGCGGATTTTCTGGGAAAACTGGTAAGAGCCAAGTATAATATCTTTATCAGTGGGGGTACAGGCTCTGGAAAAACAACGTTTCTCAACGCCATGTCGAATTTCATTCCACGGGATGAACGTATCATAACGATCGAGGACTCTGCGGAGCTTCAGATCGCAAATATTGATAATATCGTAAGTCTGGAAACAAGAAATGCCAACACTTCCGGAAAAGGTGAGGTAACCATCCGTGATCTTATCAAATCCGCACTGCGAATGCGACCGGAGAGGATCATTGTTGGAGAGGTTCGAGGCGCGGAAGCACTGGATATGCTGCAGGCAATGAACACAGGCCATGACGGAAGCCTTTCCACGGGCCATGCCAACTCGACCAGAGATATGCTGAGTCGTCTGGAAACCATGGTGCTGCAGGGAAATGCAGGCCTGCCACTTCCGGCTATCCGCCAGCAGATTTCCTCCGCACTGGATATCATCATCCATCTTTCCAGACTGCGTGATAAATCCAGACGAACCATGGAGATCACAGAAGTTCTGGGCTGTAAAAACGGAGAAATCCAGCTGAATCCATTATTTGTATTCAAGGAAACCCAGGGAAGTACGCTGGAAAAAGTGCAGGGACGACTGGTACGCACAGGAAATCCTCTGTATAATGATTATAAACTGCGGCTTTCCGGAATGCATTCAGGCCTGTAGATCATCAGGCCAAAAGGAAGATTATGAAAAAAGAAAAAAAACCAAAAACAAAAACTGTAAAACAAAAGAAAGTAAAACCTCAGAAAATAAAACAGAAGAAGGTTAAAGCTCCCAAATATATACCTGTAAAACCTGTTTTCGGAACAGCGGAGGATTATTATATTTATCGTCTGAATCCGGTGGAAACCGCAACAGGTGCGCTATTGGGCGGAATCGTGGGATTTTTCTTCAGTATGGTATTTTTCAGAAATGTGATTTTTTCCCTGATCGTAGGGCTGCTCCTTGTTGTTCCGGGAATCCGGAAATACCGGGATTATCTGAAAGACAAAAGAATGAAAAATCTTCTGTACCAGTTCCGTGATATGATGGAATCTCTTTCCGCATCCTATTCCGCAGGTAAAAATACCCAGGGAGCTTTTTTGGATGCCTGCGGAGATCTGATCGGAATCTATGGAGAAAAAGCAGATATTGTAAAAGAACTGAAACTGATCGTAGATGGTATTTACAACGGACAGAGCGTTGAAGAGATGCTGAGTAATTTTGCGGCACGAAGCCATCTGGACGATATCGAAAGTTTTGCCACGATCTTTGAGGTGACCAACCGCTATGGTGGTGATATGAGACGAGTGGTTGGTGAGACCAGAGAGATCATTAATGATAAGATCGAGATGGAAATGGAGATTCGGACTTTACTTACGGCGAATAAGAACGATTTGAATATTATGATTATCCTGCCGGTATTGCTTATGTTAATGTTGAATGGAATGGGAAATATGTCCATTGTGCAGAATACACCATTAAATGTAATAGTAAAGATTGGAGTACTTATTCTTTTCGGAGTTGCTTACTATATGGGAAGAAAAATTGTAGATATCAAGATATAGGGAGAGAAAAGCAGTGGATTATTTTCAGTTGATTTTACTTGCACTGGCAACACCATTTACACTGATCTGGATATATCTGGCCATAACCGGTGGGAAAAAATATCAGAAATATACAGACAGTTCTTTTGCAAAAGAATTTCAGATGAGTGAGCTTTTGTGTGTGGGATTTTCGGTTATGAGAATTCTGCATATCAGTACAAAGACAAGAGCTGCACAGGCTAAAATACGTGAAATTGCCGAGATCAAAGGGAAAAAATATGCGGAGTATTACTATTATATGCTTCTTGGGGCAAAAACAACGTATACATATACGATTGTTATAGTTGTAATGCTTCTTTCTGCAATGTCAAACAACAAAGGTCTGTTATTTATGGGATTAATTGTGGGAGGGCTTTTGATTTTATACCTGGATCTTGCACTTTTTGATAAGCTGACGGCAAGAAGACAGGAAATCTTACTGGATCTTCCACAGGTCTTATCAAAATTAACTTTGTTGGTTAATTCAGGAATGGTGCTCAGGGATGCATGGAAAAGAGTCTCCATAACAGGAGAGAGGGTACTTTACCAGGAAATGCAGAATACTAATCTCGAAATGGAAAATGGTGTTGCAGAAATTGACGCATACAGAAATTTTGCAGAACGATGTAATGTGAAGGAGATACGTAAGTTTACTTCTCTGATCATACAGAATCTGAATAAAGGTAACGAGGAACTTGCTTATTTCATGAAAGATCTTTCTGATGAAATGTGGGAGGTCAAAAAAAGTCAAGTGAAGCAGAAAGGTGAGAAAGCAAATACACAATTGCTTTTGCCGATGATGCTGATTCTTATCGGAATTCTGATTATGGTTATGGTTCCGGTAATGCAACAGGTATGATAATAAACGGCATAAGCCGATTATTATAAAAATATTGCACAATGCAAACGAAAATGGAGGACAAGAGTATGACTAGAAAACTTAATTTACTTTGGATCAGCGCAGGAAACAAAATCCGCAATTTTGTGGAAGAGTTTAAGAATGAAGAGGAGGGAATTGCTGAGATTGTTGCGATTGTTCTGATTATTCTTATTGTTGTTGGCGTGGCGGCTACATTTAATACTAATATAGGCAATGTTGTAGAAAACGTATTTGGTAAACTGACAAATTTTGTAGATAATAACTAAAATATGAACAGGGAAAACAATAACTCCGAAACAGGCGCCATCATGGTAGAAGCCGCCATCTATTTTCCCATCACCATTGGCATTGTCATGGTGGTGCTCTATTTCGGATTATTCAAGTTGCAGGAGAGCTACTTTTTCTTTCAGGTAGAAAGAGCAGCTACAGAGCTGGCGAGAGAAGCGTCTTACCCTGGCTATGACAGTTTTACAGATGAAAATCCTCTGAAAAACAGCAAGGTGGATTTTGACTGGGAAAACGGTCCGTCGGAATCACAGACGAAATCTTACTATGCTGCATATAAAGGCAGTGCTTCGAAGATCTACCGATGGGGAGTGGACAGTAAGCTTGCCAGGCGGGCAGCAGATTACCAGCAGGCGCTTCAGAAAAACAGTGCATTGTTTTCCATGGGGCGCACAGAAGCCTATGTAAAGGTCAACAGTTCCTTTTTGTCCAAGTCGGTACAGGCAGAACTCAGGTATGTTGTTTCCACGCCCGGGATACTGAAGTATCTGGGACTACGGGACAGCCTGACGATCTATACGGCGGCATATCAGCCGGCAATCAACAGCACGGACTTTGTGAGAAATGTGGATCTGGCCTGGGACATGGGAAACTTTTTCCTGAAAAAGCTGGGACTGGACGGAAAGGCTCAGAAACTGGGAGAAACCTTTGATAAGGTGAAAAATTTTTTGTTTTAACTGGGGAGGGAAGTGTATGCAGTTATTTTGCGGGAAACAGAGAGGATCGATCTGCGTACTTCTGACGTTGATATTGGTACCGGTCTTGATGTTTAGCGGAATTATTGTAGATGCTTCCCGCCTTTTTGCGTCAAAGACAGTAGTATCCGGTGCCGGAGATCTGACCATGAATGCGGCACTGGCACAGTATGATAAGAAACTGAAGGATACATATGGACTGACAGCCATGGCAAAAACTCCGGATTCACCGGACGAACAGCAGAAGCTGGAGCAGATGTTCAAAGAATCCATCAACGCAAAAAATCTGACAGATGAAAGCAGCGATGGCTTAAGTTCACTGATACAGCTGGAAGAAACTGGCTTTGAGGCAAAAGGGGTGACATCTTCATCCCTGGCAGAAAACGATGTTTTCCGTCAGCAGGTTATGGAATATATGAAATTCCGGGGACCTGTCTATATGGCGGATGATATTGTGGGGAAGATCAAGAAGCTTCCTTTCAACAATGTAAAAAAACAGCAGAAATATGTAAAAGCAAAGTCAGAATACGCCCTGAAAGCGTCAGAACTCAGCGAGCCTATACAGGAGGCAAAGGAAGCTGTGGAAGCACAGACGGGTGCGGTAGATCAGTTGTCAAATACAGATACTGGTTTTGCGGAGGAATATCAGAAAAAAACAGTATTTCGTCTGGCTGCGAAATCACTGCAGAAATATCTGAACGAAGAGATTGATGCACCGTTTCCGGAGGAAGCACCTGATCAGTTGACGTATGATGTGATTGAAGAATATCTGAATTATCCATTCAGCTGGGACAGCGGGAATACTACATTTGATGATCAGATGTATAAAAATATGGTAACTTTACTTGCTGTGTATCAGGTAGCAGAAGCTGATTCAGAAGTGAGAGCTGAAATCAGTGAAAGATTTACTTCAGAAGAAATACAGACATTTAATTCCATCAAATCTGTGATCAACGGAAATATCAGCAGTATGAATAAAATCTATTCTGATGCGGCCAAAACATATCAGGCCTGCATTAAGGCTTTGGAGAAAAAAGCGGATGAGATCATAGATAATGGGAAAAAAGCCAACTCAGCGCTGGATGACGTGCTGAAATGCTGGAGGAAGGTTGCTTCTAAAAAAGAAGCATATAACAAGGCAAAAGAAGATCTGATCGCAGCCGGAGAAACGGTTGAGGAAAGTGCCGGAGAAGATATTGAAATTAATGAAACAGATCTTAAAGAACTGAAAGAAACGATTCAGAATAATATAGATACAGCGAAAGCCTTTAAAGAAATGATAAAGAAATTCAAAAAGGTAACGGGAAATTTTGAAAAACTTTCTGTGGATGAGGAAGAGGCATCATATATAAGAAGTATGGGCGGCACAGCAGCTACAGAAACATTCTGGGCCCAGCATGAGGAGGAAATCGGTGGAAGTCTGTTAAATGAACAGTTCAGGGGAGGATCTTTTTATAATCCTGAGGATACAACCTTTTATCAGACCACCCTTTCCGGTGTAAAAAATGAAGACAGTGACACGACGCAGGAAGATACCAGAGCGCAGAACAGAGAAGCGGCAAAAGAGGCCAGCGGAAATTATACACAGACGAAAGACTCTCTGAATAATTCCGGAAAAGAGCAAAACCTTTCAGAAAAAGAAGGGTATCCTTCCAAGTATCCGAGCGGAATCGCCAAAACATCAGCAAGTGCAACGGGAAACATCCCGGCAGAGGTAAATGTCAGTGAGGATAAAAAAACAGTAGAAAGTTCGCAAAATAATATAGGATTTCTGAAAAAAATTCTGACCTGCCTGGACAATCTGTCCGGCGGGATAATGGAACAGGCATATCTCATGGAATACACCACAGAAATGTTTAACTGTATCACGACCAAAGACGAAGATACGTCGCTCAGCAATGACAAACTTTCCGAACATGTGATCTGGAATGGGGAAATTGAATATATCCTTTATGGAAATGCTTTTACCGGCAAGAACAAAACACTGGCAGTAGCACAGCTCTATGGAACAAGGCTTGCCATTGACAGTTTATATGTTTTTATGGATTCAACTCTGAATGCAGAAGCAGATACAGTGGCAACGGTTGTATGCGGAGCAACCGGGCAGCCGTGGCTTTATCCGGTTGTAAAATATGGATATCTTTTCTGTAATGCGCTGAGAATGGCAGCAACGGAAACCGTAGCGCTGGTTAACGGAGAAGAGTCGGCAGTATGGCCGGGAAAAGCGGATGGCCTTAAGTTCACTTACAAAGATTACATGAAATTATTTGTTCTGGTTAAGCTTGCAGATGAGAATGGTAAAAAGGATCTCTCCGTCCGTGCGGCAGACTGTATCCAGCTGAACACCGGCTCAACGCTAAGTCAGAAATATACCATGCTGACGCTGAATGCGAAGGTACAGACATCAACCACATTCCTTCCGAAAGTTCCGGAATTTCTGGGAAAAGGAAAGAGTACAGATGATGGCAGGAGAATCATAGATTACAAGAGTGTTTTGGCTTATTAACAGGAGGGGCAATGTCAGACAGAAAAGAAAATGGTTCGATCACTGTGGAGGCAGCACTGTTTATTCCCATGTTCCTGTTCGCGTTTATGTGCATATTCAGTCTGATCTCCTGTGTGAGGGCACAGGTACTGATCCAGTATTCTGTGGATCAGGCAGCGAAAGAGGTTGCGGAATACAGTTACATACTGGAAAAGACAGGCGTTCTGGACGCATATAAAGGACTTAATACAAAATCAGAAGAATTCTCAAAACAGATGGAGGACATTAAATCCAATCTGGAAGTGATCGAGAATACAGCCAAAAGTGTTACAAACGGACAGGGAACCATACAGGATGTGGCAGATGCCGGAAAGGCGGGAAAAGCTACATATGATCAGCTGAAAGAATATAAGAAAAATCCCAAGGAGTTTGTGAACGGTGTTCTGAACTATGTGAAAAACGGCGCATGGAACAAGCTTGCCAGTTATATGACAGGAGTCGTTGCAAAATCCTGTGTGAAGCAGCAGCTGAGTGTGGCTTCCGGAGGACAGGATGCAGACGAATATCTGGAAAAACTGGGAGTTTCCAATATGAAATTCAGCAAAAGTTCCTGGTGTGCAAAAGGTACCAATGACATAAAGATCGTTGTGGATTATGATATCAAAACGGAATTCCCGTTCTTTGATCTGGGAACAAGACATTACCGTGTCTGCGCTTCAACCCGCGTATGGGCAGGCAGCTGACGGATTGACCAAGGAGAAAAAATGGAACATATAAAAAGTCTTATAAAAGAAAAAAAATATATCCTTCTGATCATAGCAGCACTTGTTTTAGCCGAGATATTTTTTTTCAGCAAATATGGCTATCACTGGCTGAAAGCAGTCCGATATATGATATTGACGGTTTTTATGGTTTTTCTCGGATTTATCGATCAGCAGAAAACCATTATACCCAATAAGCTTCTGCTTTTCATGTTTGTCATAAGGGCAGTGATACTGGCAGGAGAAATTACAGTGAAGCCTTCTTACTGGCTGGATATCCTGAAATCAGCAGGAGGTGGAATGCTGCTGGGATTTCTGATCTTTTTTCTGGCCAGGATCTTTTCCAGAAAAAGTGTCGGAATGGGAGATGTGAAGCTGGCAGCCGTGCTGGGATGGTATCTTGGAGGCTCTCTGATATGGTTTGACATTGTTGTGAGTTTATCGCTTGCGGCACTTTATTCGATCGTACAGCTGATCCTCAAAAAACTGAACATGAAGGATTCCATTCCTCTTGCTCCGTTTTTTTCTGTGGGAACGATCCTGATTTTGTTACTTGGCTTTTGATTCGTAGAGGTGCGTATGAAAAAATTAATGGTTCTGATGATGACCGGTCTGCTTGTGGGAGCATGGTATACAACATTTACTTCTGCAGTGGAAAAACCGATGGAATATAAAAAATGTCTCCAGCAGGCTCAGAAAAATGAAGAAAAAGGAATTTATTACGATGCAATCCTGGAATATAAGAAAGCATTGGAGTATGATGGAGATAACCGAAATATCTATATGAAGATCGCGGAAGATTACAGAAATATGGGAGATGATTCCGGTTTTGTGGATGCATGCAACAGTGCGATCTCTCTTGACGGAGATAATGAACAGGCAATCCTGACACTGGCAGATTATTACGTGGAGCAGGATGAGAAACAGGACGCCATTGCCCTTCTGAAAAAACACATCAAGAAGAAAAAAAACAGTGGCGCGCTGAAGGCAAAGCTGGATTCTCTGGCAGGAGATTTCCAGTTTATCGGAGATGAATACGATAATATTTCAGAAACCTGCAACCATTATATGAGGATCACATCCGGAGAAGATGTGGGTATCCTGGATGAAGATGGAAATTCTGTGATCCGTGCGGAATATCAATATATCGGAATGTTTGGTGAAAACGGTTTCGCGCCGGTTGAGAAAGACGGCGAATGGTATTATATAGATACAAACGGTTATAAGCGGCGACAGCCGGACGAGACTTATGAATATCTGGGAACCTTCAATGAAGGGGTACTTCCTGCAAAAAAGAACGGGAAATATGGATTCCTGGATGAAGATTTCAATGAAAAGACGGAATTTGAATATGATGCGGCGACACCTATGCTTAATGGTATTGCAGCAGTAAAAAAAGATGAAAAGTGGGCTCTTATTGATAAGGACCTGAAGATTATTACAGATTTCGGATTTGACGATGTAGTCAGGGATGCCTGGGGCTTCTGCTCCAGAAATGGTGTCGTATTTGTAAAAACCGGTGAGCAGTATCAGCTGCTTAACAGTTCCGGTGTACAGATCGGCGAAAATTATGAAGCAGTTTCTCCGTTTATTTCCAAAAATCCCGCAGCAGTTCAGCAGGCTGGAAAATGGGGATTTGTTTCATCAGAAGGAGAAAAAGTTCTGGACTGTATGTTTGAAAAAGCAAGAAGCTTTTCTGCCATTGGATATGCGGCAGTTCAGTCGGATGAAAGTTGGGGATTTATTAAGAGCAATGGTGATTTTGTGGTAAATCCGCAATTTGCAGATGCCAAGAATTTTAACAGCAGTGGAATTGCACCAGTACTGTCAGAAGGAAAATGGAAACTGATCCAGCTGGATATATACTAAGAAAAGGAGATAAAGAGTATGAATTTTGAGTATGATTTCAAAGACGGACACACAAGATTTTCCTACAGATCCAAGCCGGGAGAGGTCCTGGACGAAAAAACGTGGAGCATTTTGACACAGGGAACCGCAAATCAGTTTCTGTTGCCGGCAAATGCGAATCAGGATGGCAATGGTTTTATTTTTACATATGATATAGCCGGAACCATGAACATAATGGCATGGATGAGCGAAGCACCTCAGGAAAAGCAGATCGAAATTCAGCAGAAGGTGAATTATGTGCTTACTTTCTTTGAAGAACTGGGTGTTCCAAAGCAGGAAATCGTATCAGAGATGCAGAATATCTATGTGGATACACGAACAGAAGAAGTAAAGGTCGTTTGCATTCCGCTGAGATCAGAGTCCGGTGGATTTGGCGGCGGAGCAGACGGATTTAGTCATGAGCAGACCGGACAGACTGCCAATTATGATGAAGGTGGCCCACTGGTTCCTCCTACACCGGGTGGCGGTTTTGTAGATATGGATGGTGACGTTGAAGAAAAGAAACCGAAGAAAAAGAAGGCGTTGTTGAAGGGACTGTTCCATCGAATGGAGAAAAAACAGGAGGTACAGGAAGAAATTCCATTTCCACAGGAAATGCCACCAATGCCGCCGGAAATGCCACCACAGAGACCGGAGAATATCTGGGCGAATACTCCAAATGAGGGAGGCTGGGATAATCCGCCAGAAGAAAACAGAAAAACATATCCTTCACCAGGGGAAGGCTTCGGAGAGGACCCGGGAAGAGGTTATGAGCCAGATCCGGCGTCAGGTTTCGGAGAGACACCGGGAAGAGGTTATGAACCAGATCCGGCGTCAGGTTTCGGAGAGGACCCGGGAAGAGGTTATGAACCAGATCCGGCGTCAGGTTTTGGAGAGGACCCGGGAAGAGGCTATGAGCCAGATCCGGCGCCAGGCTTCGGAGAAGCACCGGGAAGAGGCTATGAGCCAGATCCGGCGCCAGGCTTCGGAGAAGCACCGGGAAGAGGCTATGAGCCAGATCCGGCGCCAGGCTTCGGAGAAGCACCGGGAAGAGGTTATGAACCAGATCCGGCGTCAGGTTTCGGAGAGGACCCGGGAAGAGGTTATGAACCAGATCCGGCGTCAGGTTTTGGAGAGGACCCGGCAGGAGGTTATGAGCCAGATCCAACACCAGGTTTCTGGGACAAACCGGCAGGGGGCTATAACCCAGATCCAATGCCAGGGAATGATGGAGCTCAGGGAAGAGGCTACACTCCGAATCCAACGTCAGGTTTTGGCGAAGAACAGAGAAAAAGTTTTACTCCGAATCCGGGAACCGGTTTTGCATCAGACGATGATGACGGCAATGACGCAACTGTAATGCTGAGGGATGACGGAAGTGAAGCAACGATACTTCTGAAAGCAAGAGTTAAACCAAATGCTACATTGATCCGTCTGCATACACAGGAGAAGTTCCATATCACGACGGAGATCTGCAAGATCGGTAAGCGTGCACTTATGGTAGATATCTGCATCCGCAATAACCCGACCATCAGCAGGGAACACTGTGCGATCCATTTTGAAGAAGGTAAATATTACCTGGAAGATAAGGATTCCAGCAACTATACATACCTGAACGGAAACAGAGCAATGCCAGGCCAGAAACTGCTTCTCAATGACGGAGATCAGATCCGCCTGTCTGATGAAGAGTTTATTTTCCGAAAGGGGGATGTGAAATGAATCCAAACAATAATTCCGGAAAAAAATTATCACCGCAGATATTAGTTCCGATGATCGCAGGAATTGTCTGCGTACTCGTGATTCTGGCAGTTGTGATTTTTGTCACACCTAAAAAGGCAACTGCAAGCCAGTTACAGGAAAATCTGAACCTGGGCTCCAAATATCTGGATGCAGGAGAATACGACAAAGCAGAAGTTGCATTTAATGATGCTCTGAAGATTGATAAAAAATCCACAGATGCGACTCTGGGACTTGCAAAAGTATACAATGGAAAGAAACAGCCGGAAAAGGCACTGGATATGCTGAAAAAGACCGGCGAAAATATGAAAAATGTTTCCACATCTTCTGTGAAAAAGGATTCCGCTGCATGGAATTCCCGTGTAAACGATTATCAGAACGCTTTTGAAAATACAAAGAGCATTTTTAAAGAACAGGGAAAAACTTCTCAGGTAGAAGAGACAGAAAAAGAAGAACAGGATACAACAAAATATATCACTCTTATTATTAATATTATAAATCCAACGGCAACGCCAACGCCGACAACAGATCCGAATGAACTGGATGACGGAAGCAATAACAGTGCGGGTGGTGCAGGTCTGGATTCTGGAAAAGTTGGTGAAGTAACTGCGGCACCGCATCCTGGAGATCAGACTGATCCGACAAGTGCTCCAGATCGGGATAACACGGAATCAGAAGACGGGGCAGATCAGAACGCCGCGGATGATACGGATTCAACAGATGATGGAGATTCAACAGATGATACGGATTCCACGGATGCTTCTGATTATGCGGAAGATACAGAAAATCCATATGACAGTTCAGACTATCCGGAAGATCCGGATTCGGAAACATATGATAATCCGTCAGATGAAGCAGGAACAACAGAAGTGACCAATGAGGATGTATATGGTAAGGATGAACTCCCATCCGGAGGTTCAGAAGTTTCCAACGGAGAACAGGATGAGAACTCATACGACAATCCGGGTGAAGCCTCCAATGAAGATACAGATGATAATGCATATGAAGATCCAGCGGAAACTTCTGATGAAAACCAGGATGGAAATTACAGCGAACCGGATACAGAAACAGCTGATGATCCGGCAATACCGACACCTGGTCCGGCAGAGACTTATACGGAGACAACAGAGACCTCACAAACGGATGAGACAGGTACAGAGCAGACAGATAGCAATACCGCAGAAACTGCAGATGACGATGCTGTACTGGCTGCATATGTAGCACAGGTGGAAATCTCTAAATATACAGGAGGAAGCATTTCCTACACAGACAGTACCAGCATGGCATCTGTAAATGGCGTTCTTGCAACAGATCAGAGAGATTTTAACAGTGATGGAAGACCGGAACTTCTGGTGATTTCTATTTCCGGAGGAAAACTGCAGTTTGAACTTTACAGGGCAGAAAACGGAGAGGCACAGCAGATTGCCAGTGAATCAGCAGATCCGGGCTTTGGTGATCCAGTCGAGGGAATCACATACAGCGGAACACAGGAATGCTTTGTAAAAGATAATGGAACTTCTGTTGATATCGGAATCGCAGGCTATTATTCCGGAATGAGCGGCGAAAATGCAATGCCGGAAGCAAGGCTGGCTATCACCCTTTATACAGTTAACAGTGACGGAACAGTAAGCCAGACAGGAAATGCGGCACTGGTAAACGGCACACAGCTTTACCTGAATGGAACGACTCCACAGGAGGGCGGAAAGGATGCCTTTATCAGCGAGATTTCCAAAATGGGATTAAGCGGGTCCTGGGTTGCTGAAAGCGCAGATATGTTAGCCGGAATGGATCTTCTCAATAATCCGATGCAGGATACAGCAGGAGTACCAAATCCGATCAATACCGGTCTTTCCGCAAAAGAAACAGGAGTCCAGGACCTGGCAGTGATCAATGTGGGAATGCAGCCAGGAAGCAGCAGCATGGATTTTAGCGTAAAATAAGATAAAAAGAGGTTTGAATATATGCCAATTCCACATACTTATCGGGTTATAGGTAAGATTGGAGCTGGAAACAGCGGTGAAATCTACAAGGCTTATCAGATAAACCTTGGAAAATATGTAGTACTGAAAAAAATAAAAACAGAGATCAAAGATTTTCTGAACAACAGAGCGGAAGTTGATGTACTGAAAAACCTCAGACATTCCTGTCTGCCTCAGGTTCTTGACTTTTTTGAGGCGGACGGGGATGTGTATACAGTTATGGATTTTATCCCGGGGAATTCATTTAAGGATTATCTGGATTCCGGAACTGTTTTTGAAGAGAAATCAGTCATTATCTGGGCAAAGCAGATAGCTGCAACACTGGGCTATCTGCACAGCCAGAAACCACCGATCATCCACAGTGACCTGAAACCTGGGAATATCATGCTGACACCGGAAGGAAATATCTGTCTGATAGATTTTAACATTTCTGCCACGCTGGATGGAGATACTGCCTGGGTAACCGGATATACCAATGGATATGCGGCTCCGGAACAGATCGAGGCACTGCATTACAACCAGAACGAACTGGACCATTCACTCTGGAAAACCATAGATGCCAGAGCGGATATTTACAGTCTGGGAGCAACTTTATACCACATCATGACCGGCAGGAAGCCGAAACCGGATGAAAACGGAAATGTCAGTGATATCAGGCTTACCGGCATAAAGATCAATGATATCTTTGCACATATTATCATGAAATGCCTGGAGCCGGACCCGAACAGGCGATATCAGAGTGCGGAAGAGCTTCTGAATGATCTGAAGAATATCCAGACAAAGGACAAGAGGTATAAAGATCTCTGCGCAAAACAGCACATGGCCTATGTTCTGGTTGCAGGTCTGATGATCGGAAGTGCAGCGCTGACGATCAGTGGATATTTCAAACGGGATGTTGGAAAACAGAAAAACTATGAATCTTATGTACGTCAGGAAGCGCAGTGTATCAGCTCCGGAGATTATCAGAATTTTGAAACATATTATGAAAAAGCCACGGATCTTATTCCGGACAGGCTGGATGCCTATTATCAGAAGGCGCTGGCGCTGAACAAGCAGCAGCAGTATGGTGACAGTATTGATTTTATCAATAAAGTGATCCTTTCCAATGATGCGATCCTGAAAAGCGGATCGTCTCTGAATGATATTTATTACCTTCTCGGAAATTCCTATGAGAGAATGGAAAATTATGAGAATGCGGCAGAATGCTACAAAAAAGCCATTGATATCAAGCCGGATAACAGTGCTTACTACAGAGATTATGCCATTGCGATGGCATACACCGGAAATATGGAGGAAGCGGAAAAAGCGCTGGAGACGGCACGTGAGAATGGCCTGGATTCCATAGATATTGATTATGTTGAAGGAGAAATCTCATATAATAATGGGGACTATTCCGGTGCAAAGGATATCTTTGCAGATTGTATCCAGAAAACAGATGACGATTATCTCCGAATGCGTGCCTACATTATGGAGTGCAAATGCATTGACGGGCAGGATGACGGTGTGAGCGGATCGGATGAAAAGATCCAGATTCTGGAGAAGGCCCGTAAAGAGCTTCCAAAAGAATACAATATCGGAATCCTTGAACAGCTGGCGCAGACATACAGTGATCTTGGAAATGATACCTCAGATATGTCCTATTATCAGGAGGCCGCGAAGGTTTTTGAGCAGATCCAGAGTCAGGGCATGGGAACTTATGATACAGATTATAATCTGTCTGTTTTATATCAGAATATGCAGCAGTACGATCAGGAGGAAACGGTACTGAACCAGATGCTGGAGAAGTATGGTGATAATTATAAGACCTATAAGGCGCTGGCATATCTGGAAGTTGCAAAGCAGTCTCAGGCTGATAATGAAGGCAGAGATTACACAAAATTCCAGGAATACTATCTGAAAGCAAAGGAACTTTATCAGTCACAGCCGGATAACAATGCCAATGATATGGAGATGGATAATCTTCAGGATCTGTACGAGCAGGCAGTAGCAAACGGCTGGTTGTCTGCATCATAAGGAGAAAGAAATGGAGATAGGAACGATCATGATGATCATAGGGATCATGGGAATTATAGCAGGCATGGTCCTTTTGTTTCTGCTTCCGGGGATTTTCAGAAAGCAGAGAAAAAAAATGATGGAAGAAATCGGAGAGGATTTATAAAAAAGAGGCGTGTGAAAAAAATTCACACGCCTTATTATATATTTTATTTTGTTCTGCTGAGACTGCTGGATTTTACATATCCGGCAGAACTGTAGGGGTTACCGTTTCCGATTCGGGTCATAGAACTGGTATCTTTCAGATTCAGACGATATCCGAAATAGCAGTTATGACTTAATTCTATTTTGAAATAATAGCCGTAACTGGTTTTGATGATCTCATCGATATCAAAAATCCAGTATGGTTCATTTTCGGAGTCGGAGAAATAATAATTTACTTCCTTTCCGGAGAAAACAACTTTATCTCCGTCTGGTGTGTACCAGGTACCTTTGACCAGATTTAATGCTTTCTTATCTGTAGCAGAAGCCGGAATACTGGAAACACGTTTGCCATCTTTCAGACGGTAAATAACGGTTGTCTTATTGGCATCATAAGAACCGCAGCCGTGCCATGCAAAACGGTATGCGAATCGGATGTATCCATCCTTGTTGTAATCGCAGGTGCATTTGGTACTTACATAAAGTCTCATACTTCTTTTGTTTAATGTACCGTTCTTTTTGTAATCGTTGAATTCCTTAAAAAGTGTTTTTTTCAGAGAAAGATCATTGTTGTAGGAAGATTTTAAGGATTGGTTGATCCGTTTAACTGCAGTGCTGTTTCCTTTTAACTGTGGCAGCTCGTAGGAATATGTGGCACTGGAACTCTTATAGGTTTTCTTTTCCTGGATTTTTTTGATCGTATAAGTAGCTTTGGTGGCTGCCTGTACATTCTGTGTAGTTCCCACACCGGCTGTGATGCAGAACGCACACATGGCGATCAGAAATCCTGTAATTCTTTTTTTCCATATTCTCATTTTAGGGTCCTCCTTGTCTGACAGGTGGATAAGCTTATCCACTCTGGTTTCTATAGTATTTCAGAAGTTCTGTTTATAAATTTATGTAAGACGGTTCCGGAGGAGAACAGTCTTTTAAGCGGTTGATTTTATTATGGACTTCTTCCTGTGGATTTTCAAGAGTTCTCAATAAAAAAAATTTTTAAAAAATTTTTCATTTTTTTAAAACCTGCCGGTATTCTTAGTCGTCTGTATAGTGAAAGGAGGAAAGAGGACAGGTTTTAAGCGGAAAAATATACTTATTAAAAAAATAATATTTAACACAGGAGGAAAAGAATATGGATACTATGTCAGCAAAAAATTTCTTACAGAACACAGAGGTAAAATTTAAAGTAAAAATGATCGCAACGATCATACCTGCGGCAATTTTTCTTATTACGATTCTGATTGAAGGAATAACCGGAACGGGAATACAGATCATGCAGAATATTTATCTTATTTCAGGACTGATTTTGCTGGTAGCAACAGGCGCAGTTGTGAAACTTCTGAAGATTGCTTTAACTGCGTTCAAATGGGGATGGCTGCTCACACCGTTTACACTGTTTGATCTGGTGATCGCTGTGATCGCAGGTGGATTTGTCCTGGGAGTGGGACTTCTGTTCCCATTTGGCCCTATGGCACTGGATACCTGGGATCTTTATATGGAACGTCGCAATGCGAAAGCGTATCTGTGATTTTTTCAGGTTTTTGACTGGGTTATGAGCTTTACAGATGCAGAATGAAAAATCATAATATAAATATATGCAATATAAAAAGGAGGAAATGAAATGAAGAAAAAACTTTCAATCGCAGGTATGTTGTTAATGGTTTGTATGTTGTTCTGTATTTCGAAAACAACGTATGCAGCTAGCCGTACGATTACGACGAATAAGAGTTATGATGTGATTCTTGGGAATGAGACAAAGAATTATACGGTTATTGTTCCTAATTCAGGATATTTTTATTATACGGTTATACCAATTAAATATATTGAAAATGGTATTGAATCATCTTCCAGTTCCTGGTATTTGCCATCGACAAAAATGAAAGTTGGATATAAATTATACGAAGAACAATCTGTATATTATGGCAGACCGTTTACGTCCGCGGCATATTCTTTTAAAAAGGGAACTCGGGTTAATATTTCTTTAACTGACACAAATTCTTCTAACACATATGCTTATTATAGATTGAAAGTAATTACAAAAAATCCTGAAAATTTTGAAAAAGAAAATAACAATTCAAGAAACACCGCAACGAAGATTTTATGTAATAAGACGTATAGTGGCTTGAGCCAGCAGGATGATAAAGACTGGTGGTGTTTTACTGCTCCTAAAACCGGGAAATATAAATTTTACTGCGTTGAAATTAAGGACAATAAATATCAGACTGTAAAAGCGTATTATGGAGCCAGACTTATTTCAGCGACTACAATGAGAAGTAATCAGGGCTGGGCAACATTATACAGAGGAACCTTAAAAAAAGGTCAGAAAATTTATATACTATTAGATAATGGAAGTAAGAATGAGTTCTACAGATTAAAAGTAAAGCAAATAGGGTAGTTTTTGTGTATATCTGACTATTATTAATACAGGCGAAGAATACAATAGATTCTTTTGCCTGTATTTTTTGCCATTGAGAATAAACAGAAAAGAGGATGTACATATGAAACAGAGGAAATTATAATATAAGATGTACAAATGGCATACAGGAGGAAAAATTTTGAAGCAGATCGCAGATTTACACATACATTCCAGATATTCCATGGCGACAAGCAAGGACGGAACACCGGAGATGCTGGATCTCTGGGCACGGAAGAAAGGGATCACACTTCTTGGAACCGGAGATATGACACATCCTCTCTGGCGGCAGGAATTAAAGGATAAACTGATTCCTGCGGAACCGGGGCTTTTCCGGTTGAAAGATGAATTCGTTTTGCCAGAGGCGGCACATTATCCTGGAAAATCTCCCAGATTTGTATTGTCCGGAGAAATCAGTTCCATTTATAAAAAGGATGGAAAAACCAGGAAGGTGCACAGTCTGATCCTGCTCCCGGGATTTCGGGAAGCAGATGCTTTTGCCGCAAGGCTGGAAAAAATTGGGAATATCCATTCAGACGGACGCCCTATCCTGGGGCTGCCCTGTCGTGACCTTCTGGAAATTATGCTGGAGATCAGCGAGAAAGGCATGTATATCCCGGCACACATCTGGACACCACATTTTTCTCTGTTTGGGGCAAAATCCGGATTTGATACCATAGAAGAGTGCTTCGAGGAACTGACACCATATATTCATGCGCTGGAGACGGGATTATCTTCAGACCCGGTGATGAACTGGCAGATTTCCGCGCTGGACAGATATCAGCTGGTATCCCACTCGGATGCTCATTCACCTTCCAAACTGGGAAGAGAGGCAGACCTTCTGGATATCGAGCTTTCCTATCAGGGCCTGTTTAATGCAGTTCAGAAAGGAACAGGACTTGAAGGTACGATCGAATTTTTTCCGGAAGAGGGAAAGTATCATTATGACGGCCATCGAAAATGCGGCGTGTGTTTAAGCCCGCGTGAAGCAGAAAAATATAACGGCATCTGCCCGGTATGCGGAAAGAAGTTGACAATGGGCGTGGATCACAGGATCTTACAGCTTTCAGACAGGGATGAAGGTGCGGCTGCCATGCCGGAAAGCGGACGTCCTTACGAAAGTCTGGTGCCGTTGCCGGAAGTGATTTCTGCCTGCGTGGGATTTTCCACAGCAAGCAAAAAAGTGCAGGGCCGGTATGAAATGTTGCTTAAGAAACTTGGGGCAGAATTTTCCATATTAAGAGAGGTGCCACAGGAGGATATCAGGACAGTTGGAGGAGAGGCTCTGGCAGAAGGAATCCGGCGGCTGCGTGCAGGAGAAGTTGTGCGAAAACCTGGCTTTGACGGAGAATACGGAAAGATAGAATTATTCTGACGGAGGAAAATATGAAAGAAAAAATAGGTATTATCTCAGACACTCATGGCCTTCTCCGACCGGAGGTCCTGGAAATCTTAAAAGACTGTAAATACATTCTTCACGCCGGAGATGTAAATAAAGATGAAATCTTGAATGTGTTACGTTCCATGGGAAATCTTTACGTAGTACGTGGAAATAATGACAAAGACTGGGCAGAAAATCTCCGTATCAGTTTAAACTTTACAATTGGCGGGGTGAAATTTTTCATGGTCCACAACAAAAAAGACGTGACCTGGGATCTGGATGATACCCAGGTGGTGATCTTCGGACATACCCATAAATATTTTGAAAAGATCATTGATGATCGTCTGTGGCTTAATCCGGGAAGCTGCGGCAGAAGTCGCTTTGGAGGTGAAGTTACTATGGCCGTTATGACTGTTGAAGACGGACGGTATCAGGTAGAAAAAATCATTTTGACAGAGAATTCCGAAAAATGATCAGAACGTTATTTACAGATCCTTTTATGCAGAGATGTTTCCGGAAATTACTGGAATACGCTGATGTATAAAAGGATTTTTTGTATTTTATGGGATACAATCCTTGTAATTTAGGATTTGTAGCGTATAATTAGAAAACGTTTAAAACCAAAAGTGGTCTTACCACTTTTGAAATATTGCTTAAACGTATGTCAAAAAGCGGAATATGAATGTTCGCTTTACATGAATGAATCAGGAGGGATGCAGTATGAAGTACGTGCAGCAGTTCAGCATCATCCTGCTGATTTCCGTCATTGGAGAAATCTTAAAAACCTTTCTTCCACTTCCGGTACCGGCCAGTGTTTATGGACTGGTGATCATGCTGGTGGCACTGCTCACAGGCATCCTGAAGTTGGATCAGGTAAAAGGTGCGGCAGATTTTCTGGTTGAGATCATGCCGGTGATGTTTGTGCCGGCAGGTGCAGGACTGATCACAGCATGGAGTTCTCTGAAACCGATCTGTGTACCGGTTCTTATTATGACGTTTATCAGCACGGTAATTGTAATGGTCGTAACAGGAAAAGTGACACAGGGAGTGATCCGAATGGGAAAGAGAGGAACTGAAAAATGATGGAATTCATAAAAAACTCCGCATTTTTTGGAGCGATGATAAGTCTGATCGCCTACGAGATCGGACTTATCCTGAAAAAGAAATTCAAAATGGCGATTTTTAATCCTCTTTTGATTTCGATCATCTGTGTTATCGGTGTTCTTCTGATATTCCATATTGATTACAATGATTATAACGAAGGTGGCAAATATATCAGCTATCTTCTGACACCGGCAACCGTGTGCCTGGCAGTACCTCTTTATGAACAGATCCATCTGCTGAAAAAAAATCTCAAGGCAGTGGCAGCCGGGATTATTTCCGGAACACTGGCAGGCCTTTGCAGTATTCTGCTTATGTCCAAACTGTTTGGTTTTAACCATCAGGAATATGTCACCATGCTTCCGAAGTCCATCACAACAGCTATCGGAATGGGCGTTTCCGAAGAACTTGGCGGTATTGTGACGATTACAGTTGCTGTGATCATTATCACAGGAGTTCTTGGAAATATGATCGCTGAAGTTGTCTACAAGATCGCAAAGATAGAAGAGCCGATCGCAAGAGGCCTTGGCCTTGGAACTTCAGCCCATGCCATCGGAACGGCCAAAGCTATGGAGCTTGGTCCTGTAGAAGGTGCCATGAGCAGTCTTGCCATTGCAGTAGCCGGTCTGCTTACGGTTGTAGGTGCATCGGTATTTGCCGGAATGATGTAATCCTGCTTCCATAGAAAAAAAGTGTATGAAAGGTCTGCTGTTATCGGCAGACTTTTTTTCTTACCACGAAATCGAACATATTTTTGTACAAAATAAACAAATGTTCGAAAAAGACACATTCATACCGTTTTATCGGACTTATAATGCGCTATAATACCAACATATAGAAAATATGTTTGGAAAATATGTTCGGTAGATTGTAAATGGGCATATAACAGGGAGGATGGATCTTATGTGGAATACAGAGAACAGCAGGAAGGTTGCACTGGCAGAAGGAAGATACATGGAGACAGAGCACAGACACACCGGGAAGCAGAAGCTTTCTTCTGGAATGGCTATGATCCTGGGAGCGCTTCTGACAATAGAGATCATGATCGGTGGAGCGATGATCCTTAATTTTGATTTTAAGGGAGCGGATATCATTGCTGTTGTACTTGCATTCATGGTATTATACTTTGCAGTGGTTGCCTCACTGACAGATAAATAGAACGGAGGAGTCGGAATGCCCAGGGTTTTTAACCAGAAAATAAAAATTTTATATCTGATGCGCGTTTTTCTGGAACGGACAGATGAAGAACATCCCATGTCTGTGAAGGAACTGATCATCTATCTGAACAGTCTGGGAATCAGCGCAGAGCGCAAAACTGTATACGATGATATCGAAACATTACGGAATTTTGGAATGGACATTCTGAATCGCAGAGAGCAGCCGGCAGGCTTTTATGTGGCCAGCCGGAAATTTGAACTTCCTGAACTGAAACTTCTGGTTGATGCAGTACAGTCGTCCAGATTTATTACCAGTGGGAAATCCCGTCAGCTGATCGGGAAGCTGGAGAGTCTTGCAAGTGTCCATGAGGCCAGACAGCTGCGGCGCCAGGTTTTTGTACAGAATCGGGTGCGAACCATGAATGAGAGTGTGTATTACAGTATTGATGAGATTCAGAGAGCGCTTACCGAGGACAGGCAAATCTCATTTCAGTATTGTGAATGGACAGTGGAGAAGGAGCTGCGGCTGAAGAAGAACGGAGAACGGTATCGTGTCAGTCCCTGGGGACTTGTGTGGCAGAATGAGAATTATTATCTGGTCGCCTGTGATGAGAAGTGTGGCAGAGTGAAGCACTACCGGGTGGACAAGATTATGCAGATCCGGCTTGAAGAGGCGGCCCGCAGCGGCAGGGAACTTTTTGAGAATTATGATGCGGGAGAGCTGACATCCAGAACCTTCGGGATGTTTGGCGGAAAAGAGGAAACCATATGTCTGGAAGCGCATAACCGTCTGGTCGGAGTTGTACTGGACCGGTTTGGCAGGGACATTATGATTCAGAGGAAGGATCATGAACATTTCAAAACGCTGGTTCGTGTCAACGTCAGCGATCAGTTTTTTGGCTGGATAGCCAGTCTTGGCCCGGATGCGGTAATTGCATCACCCGATGATGTACGCGACAGGTACCGGGAATTTCTTGAGAAGAGTCTTTCTAATTACAAATGATAAATATATGATAAAGAAAATCTGCATATAACAGAGATTCAGGAAAATTTGCTCCTGAATCTACAGGTTTTCTACAGAAATAATTCCCAAAAAAGTTAATGAGAACAGATAAAAATGGGAAAAATTATATAATAAACATATCTGAAATATAAAAATAATATAGACAGCATATGTAAAAAAGATAATAGACATCGCGATGTTTAAGTGCTATAATGCTTTCGTCTCTTGGAAGGGAACAAATTTTGCCATTTCAGGCAGATTATGGACGGTGAAGATATGACTGTAAAAGCAAGAATGCTGAAGCTTCTGGAGCAGCACGAGAATGAGCTGATATCCGGAGAAGCGGCGGCAGCAGAACTGAACTGCACAAGAGCAGCCATCTGGAAAGCTGTGAAATCCCTTCGGGAAGAGGGATATACCATAGAAGCGGGACCAAACAAAGGCTATGTGCTCCGGGGTGGCAGCCGTTTATCGGAAGAAGGAATACGGCTTTACCTCGATCATCCGGATGTACCTGTAAAAATATACAGGGAACTGGATTCCACAAACCGTGCAGCCAAGGAGGCTGCATTTTCAGGAGAAGCAGGTCATGGCGCACTGATACTGGCGCGCAGACAGAAAAGCGGAAGGGGCCGCAGAGGCAGAAGTTTTTATTCCCCTGAAAATGCAGGACTTTATATGAGTATCGTTCTAAGACCGGACCGGACTCTGAAGGAAGGACTCCTGATCACTACGGCGGCGGCAACTGCAGTGTACCGTGCAGTGAAGAAAATCTGCGGGATTGATCTGGGGATTAAGTGGGTCAATGACCTGTATCTTCACGACAGGAAAGTGTGTGGAATACTGACTGAGGCTGTTACAGACTTTGAAAGTGGAAACATTGAGTTTGCGGTTGTTGGAATCGGATTGAATCTGTATGTACCGGAAGAGGGATTTCCAGAAGACATACAGGAAACGGCGGGTGCATTGTTTGGAAGCAGGAAGGATGCAGAACATGTAAACTGCAGTATTCTTGTGGCGGAGATTGCCAATCAGCTTCTTATGGAAGTGGAAACTCCGGGACTTTCCAGAGAATATACAGAAAATAATATCATTCCTGGAAATATGATCGTGATCGCAGACGGAGCGCGTACAAGGGAAGCATATGCCGAGGCGATAGCATCGGATGGAAGGCTTCTTGTAAGAGAACAGGATGGTTCAGAGACCTTGCTTTCCTATGGGGAAGTTTCCGTACGCAGGAAGCCGGATAAGGATCAGTCAAAATAAATTGTTTATTTTGTATAAAAAAAAGATTCTTTTTTGTGCAAAACGGGCAAAAATAATATTGACATTCTGGAAATGCGGAGTAAAATAAAGTCAACTACAAGGCGTGGTCATACCAATTGGCAAATGCAGTGATCACAGCCAGGAGAAAAGGAGGGAGAAAAACGGGAGATTTATCAAGTACACTGGCAGAAGAACTGAACAGTAAGACGGCTTTTACCATTCCGGTATTTGGTGGAATACCCATCGCGGAATGTGTGGTAGTCACATGGGTCATTATGGCGGTTCTTGTGGTTCTGTCACTGATTCTGGTTCGGAATCTCAGTGTGGAAAATCCGGGTAAGAAGCAGCTGCTTCTGGAATCCGGAGTAAGTTTTCTTCAGGATTTCTTCATGGGTATCCTTGGAGAAGAAGGCAAACAGTATGTGCCTTATTTGATGTCAACCGTAATTTACATCGGAATAGCCAACATCGCAGGCGTGTTTGGTTTTACACCACCAACGAAGGACATGAACGTAACCATTGCGCTGGCATTGATGAGCATTATTCTGATCGAATATGCAGGCTTTCATAAGAAGGGACTGAAAGGTTTCCTGAAAAGCTTTGCGGAGCCGGTTCCGATCATGCTTCCAATCAATATTCTGGAAATCGCGATCAGACCTACATCTCTCTGCATGCGGTTGTTTGGTAATGTTCTGGGAAGTTTCGTAGTCATGAAGCTGCTGGAGTTTGTTTGTCCGGCCATTCTTCCCATACCATTCAGTCTGTATTTTGATTTCTTCGACGGATTCATACAGGCATATGTATTTGTATTCTTAACATCCTTGTTTATCAAGGAAGCAATTGAGTAATGAAGCAGAGTATCTGCTTGATTCAAAAATGAAAAAAATTGTATTTTACAGGAGGAAAAAACTATGTTAATCGCAATTGGTGCAGCTATCGCAGTTCTTACAGGTATCGGAGCAGGTATTGGTATCGGTCTTGCAACATCCAAAGCAGTAGAAGCTATCGCAAGACAGCCGGAGGCAGAGAGCAAGATCAGTAAAGCACTTCTTCTTGGATGTGCTCTTGCAGAGGCAACAGCTATTTACGGTTTCGTAATCGGTCTTCTGATCATCATCATGCTTGGCTAATAGGTAAAGACGAGATACTAATTCAGGATTAAGAGAGGCAGGTGGACCAGGTGATTAAAATTGATATCAACCTTGTCTTTACTATTATAAACCTGATCGTTCTTTATCTTTTAATGAAGAAGTTCCTTTTCGGCCCGATCATTGGTGTTATGGAGAAGAGAAAATCCATGATCGATGAGCAGTTTGCTTCAGCAGAGAAGACAACCACTGAAGCAAACCAGCTGAAAGGACAGTATGAGGATGCACTGAAATCTGCGAAGGAGGAATCCTTCAGTATTGTAGAGCAGGCTAAGGACGAGGCAAAAGTACAGGCAGACAGCATCGTGAAGAGAGCTAATGATCAGGCCGGTCAGATTCTTGAGAAAGCAAGAAGAGATATCAGCACTGAGCAGGAAGCTGCTATGAAAGCGATGGAAGGCAAAGTGGCTGAGCTGGCAATGGATGCAGCATCCAGAATCATGGGAAAAAAGAACGACGAAGCACAGGATATGTCCCTATATGACCAGTTTTTAGAAGGAGCAGGTGATCCTCATGACAGAGACGTCCATTAATTATGCAAAAGCATTATACGGTCTTTCTGTCCCGGGGGAGGCAATCTGCGAAACAGGAAGGATTTTTAAGAATACACCTGAGATAGGTAAGATGCTTGAAAATCCACTTGTTTCCCTCAAAGAAAAAGAACAGGTAATAGAGCGGGTTTTTCCGCAGGAAATGAAGAGTTTTCTTAAAGTAACGTGTAAGTATCAGAAGATTGACAGAATCGGAGAGATCCTTGAAGCTTATGATGCTTACAGCCGGGAACAGAAAGGAATTCTCAAGGCAGAGCTTCTTTATGTAACACGTCCTGCCGAAGAGCAGGAAAATAAGATGAAGGAGTTTCTCCGTAGCCAGTTTTCTGCCAGAGAAGTGGAACTTACCCTTACAGAGGATAAAAGCCTTGTAGGTGGATTTGTTCTCAGGGCAGGAGATCGTGAGTACGACTGGAGCCTCATCGGACGTTATAAGAAACTGAAACAGAAATTAACCCGGAGGTGAAATTGAATTGGGTGCAATAAATCCAGATGAAATCATTTCGATTCTCAAGGAAGAAATAAAGAACTATGACGAAATCAGCAAGGACCAGGAAGTAGGCACTGTCATCTCCGTGGGAGATGGTATCGCAACTGTTTATGGCATCGATCATGCCATGTACGGTGAGGTCGTGACCTTCGAGAATGGTCTGAAAGGTATGGTACAGGATGTCCGTGCCAACAGCATGGGATGTATTCTTTTCGGAAAGGATACAGGAATCAAGGAAGGCACCAAGGTTGCCAGAACTGGCAAGCAGGCAGGTATTCCGGTAGGGGATAAATTTATCGGAAGAATCGTGAACGCACTTGGTGAGCCTATTGATGGAAAGGGAGAGATCCAGGCAGAGGAATACCGCCCGATCGAGAACCCGGCTCCTGGAATCATCGACCGTAAGTCTGTAACTGTACCTCTGGAAACGGGAATCCTTTCTATTGATTCCATGTTCCCGATCGGCCGTGGACAGCGAGAGCTGATCATCGGCGACAGACAGACAGGTAAAACATCCATCGCAACCGATACGATCATCAACCAGAAAGGTAAGAATGTGATCTGTATCTATGTTGCCATCGGACAGAAAGCTTCTACCGTTGCAAAGGTAGTTTCCAATCTTGAAAAATACGGTGCAATGGAGTATACAACCGTATTCTCCGCAACAGCCAGCGACTGTGCACCGCTTCAGTATATTGCTCCTTATGCTGGTACTGCTCTTGCAGAGTATTTCATGTATCAGGGTAAAGATGTACTGATCGTATATGATGATCTTTCCAAGCATGCAGTGGCATACCGTGCGCTGTCACTTCTGCTTGAGCGTTCTCCGGGACGTGAAGCTTATCCTGGTGACGTATTCTACCTCCATTCCAGACTTCTGGAGCGTTCCAGCCGTCTGAGTGAAGAGGCAGGTGGCGGATCCATCACAGCACTTCCGATCATTGAGACTCAGGCCGGTGATGTATCTGCATATATTCCTACAAACGTAATTTCCATCACAGATGGTCAGATTTTCCTGGAAAGTGATCTGTTCTTCTCAGGTATGCGTCCGGCAGTCAATGTTGGTCTTTCTGTATCCCGTGTTGGTGGTGCGGCACAGACCAAGGCTATGAAGAAAGCTTCCGGTAGCGTACGTATCGATCTGGCACAGTACAGAGAAATGGAAGTATTTACCCAGTTCAGTTCTGATCTGGATGAGGCTACAACTGCACAGCTGAAATACGGAAGCTGTCTGATGGAACTTCTGAAACAGCCTCTTTGCAGTCCGTTAAGTCTTCATCAGCAGGTAATTACTCTCTGTGTTGCAACTCACAAGCTGATGGTCGACGTAGAAAAGAAAGAGATCAAGAAATATCAGAAAGACCTTCTGGAGTATTTTGATAATGTATATCCAGAGATCGGCAAAGAGATCGAAACTACAAAACAGCTCTCTGATGAGCTTGTAGAGAAAATCATAAAGGCGGCAGAAGAATTCAGAGATAAGAGCAGGTAGGTGTTGATATGGCAAATGCAAAAGAAATACAGACTCGTATGAAAAGCATTCAGGACACCATGAAGATCACCAATGCGATGTACATGATTTCTTCTTCCAAGATGCAGAAGGCGAAGAAGATTCTGCAGGATACAGAACCATATTTCTATAATATGCAGGCTGCCATTGCCAGAATCCTCCGTCATATGCCGGATATCCAGCATCCTTTCTTCAGTGAGCGTCATCTTGTTCCAAAGGAAGAGAGAAAGGTAGGTACCATTGTCATTACAGGTGATAAAGGTATGGCTGGTGCATACAATCATAATGTACAGAAAATGACAGAAGATTTCATGGAAGAGGTACCGGGACATCATAAACTGTATGTTCTGGGTATGGTAGGACGTCAGTATTTCGGCAAGAGAGATGTGGATATGGACGGCAGTTTTCAGTATACAGTACAGAAGCCGACCATGCACAGAGCGCGTCTTATCACAGAAGAAATCGTACGGGCATTTCTGGAAAGAGAGCTGGATGAAATTCACATTGTCTATACACAGATGCAGAATGCAATGGCGATGGAAAATGTGCAATATGCAGCTTTTACCGCTGAAAAAAGCTGATTTTAAAGTTGGTCAGGTTCCGGCAGACATTTACCAGGAGGAGATCGTGTTATCTCCATCTGCGGATGTACTTCTGGATACCATGATCCCGAACTACCTTACAGGTGTGATCTATGGATGTCTTGTAGAGGCATATGCCAGTGAGAACAATGCGAGAATGACAGCAATGCAGTCCTCTACAGATAATGCGAAGGCGATGCTGAAGGATCTTTCCATTCAGTACAACCGTGCACGTCAGGCTGCGATCACGCAGGAGATCACAGAGGTTATCAGCGGTGCTAAAGCACAAAAAAGGAAGTGATGACTATGAATAAAGGTAAGATTGTACAGGTTATGGGACCTGTTGTAGACGTTGTTTTTGAAGACGGACAGCTTCCGAATATCAAGGATGCGCTTGAAGTTGAGAACAACGGTAAGAGATGCGTTATGGAGGTGTCCCAGCACCTTGGAAATAATATCGTACGCTGCATCATGCTGGGAGCCAGTGAGGGCCTGCAGCGGGACAGAGAAGTAACAGCTACCGGAAGCGGCATCAAGGTTCCGGTTGGAGATAAAACACTTGGTCGTCTGTTCAACGTTCTTGGAGATACCGTAGATGGTGGTGAATCTCTGGAGGGCGAAGAGCATTGGGTCATCCATCGTGATCCGCCTTCATTTGAAGAACAGAAACCGGCAGTTGAGATCCTGGAGACAGGTATCAAAGTTATCGACCTTCTTGCACCATATGCCAAAGGTGGTAAGATTGGTCTGTTCGGTGGTGCCGGTGTTGGTAAGACAGTCCTTATCCAGGAGCTGATCCAGAATATCGCTACCGAGCATGGTGGATATTCTATTTTCACCGGTGTCGGTGAGCGTTCCCGTGAGGGTAATGACCTTTGGACCGAGATGAAGGAATCAGGTGTTCTTGAGAAGACAGCCTTAGTGTTCGGACAGATGAACGAGCCGCCCGGAGCACGTATGCGTGTTGCTGAGACAGGACTTACCATGGCGGAGTATTTCCGTGATCAGGAACACAGAGACGTACTTCTTTTCATTGATAATATCTTCCGTTTTGTACAGGCAGGATCTGAGGTTTCCGCTCTGCTTGGACGTATGCCATCCGCAGTAGGATATCAGCCTACACTGGCAACTGAGATGGGTGAACTGCAGGAACGAATCGCATCTACCAAGGAAGGATCTGTTACATCTGTACAGGCAGTATATGTACCGGCCGATGACTTAACTGACCCGGCTCCGGCAACAACATTTGCACATCTGGATGCAACAACAGTTCTTTCCCGTAAGATCGTTGAGCAGGGTATTTATCCGGCTGTAGATCCTCTGGAATCTACTTCCCGTATCCTGGAGGCAGATATTGTCGGTGAAGAACACTATGAAGTAGCACGTAGAGTACAGGAGATTCTTCAGAAGTATAAAGAACTGCAGGATATCATTGCTATCCTCGGTATGGAAGAGCTCTCAGAGGAAGATAAGCAGACTGTATTCCGTGCAAGAAAGATCCAGAAATTCCTTTCTCAGCCGTTCCATGTAGCTGAGAACTTCACCGGTATCAAAGGTAAATACGTACCACTGAAAGAGACGATTCGTGGATTTAAGGCGATCATTGACGGTGAGATGGATAATTATCCGGAGAATGCATTCTTTAATGTTGGAACCATTGATGACGTAATTGCAAAAGCAAAAGCCGAGGAGAACCGGCAGTAAGGAGCGGCTATGAGTGAGACATTTGGCCTGGAAATCTATGCCAGCAATAAACTGGCTTATGCAGGACGTGCCCAGAAGCTTATCATCCCGGCAGTGGATGGTGAGCAGGGATTTCTTGCTCATCATGCAAATGTCGTAGCAGCCATCATTCCCGGTGAGATGCGTTTTGAGGATGCAGAAGGCAATGAGCATGTTTTTGCAGTGAGCAGCGGTTTTGTTGAGATGATCAATAACCGTGCCAAGCTGTTCTGCCTCAGCGTAGAGAGCCCGGAGGAGATTGATATCCGCCGTGCCCAGGAAGCCAAGGAACGTGCAGAAGAGCAGCTTCGTCAGAAGCAGAGCATCCAGGAGTATCATATGAACCAGATGGCTCTTGCGAGAGCGATGACACGTCTTAAAGTAACACATAAGCAGTAAAAAATATATTACAGAAAGCACCTGTTGAATAGTAAAATAAACGTAGATCATAAGTTGGTTACGTTTATGACCATGTGACAGAGCGGAATGAGAACAGCCGCTTTGTACAGAGAATATTCAAAAGGTGCTTTTTTATTATACTGATATAAAAAAGCCAGAGTATGCAAAGAAAAAGGAGGAGAAAAATGAAGAAAGGAAGAGCAAAAAAATTACTGGGCATCTGTATATTTCTTATGGGTTTCATGATCTTTTCCGTACTGCCAGTGCAGGCGGCAGCACCCAGGATGTATACAATTCAGCCGGGAAAAACCTGGACGAAGTATGATATCACCGGCGATGGAAAGAAAGACAAGATTAAGGTTGTCCGGAAAAAAAGTCAGTATGATGGGTGCTGGAATGGTGCAGATATTTATGTAAATAATACAAAAGTCTGTGCAATAAATAAATCTTTTATGGATATGTCCATTCGTATTATTACATTATCTAATGGAAAACCTTTCCTGTGTCTGAGAGGTGGCACGGATAATGATATCAGTGTATTCCACGGACTTTATCAGTACCGTAACGGAAAAATCGTTCAGGTTGTAAATTTCATTAATGAAACATATGGACGACCGGTAAATGAAGCGAAAATTTACCTGAGTGGTAATACAGTTCGTGTAAGAACGGAGGCTATGTCATATTCTCTTGGATATTGTACAACAGAATTTACATACAAATATCAGAAAGGAACATTACTTCGTACATCCAATTACGGAAAATATATAAAACTTAATGCTGCTAACAAGAGAACAGGACTTTTTGCAGCGGCAAAGAACATACAGGCGTACACAACTCCCACTTCCGGAAGTAAAGCATTTGTGATCCGCAAGAATACGGGTGTGAAAATTCTGAATTTCTGGACCGCTGGGAATAAGATGTATATCCGTGTAAAAAATGGTTCCAAAACAGGCTGGATCAAAGCAGTAACATTTAAGGAATCACAGGGCTATGCAGGGTCACCGCAGTTTTCCAGGGTTATGTATACAGGCTGATGAAAATAAAAAGATCCGTTGTCGGAAGACTTCGGATCTTTTTTTGAAGTTACTGATTATTCAGAGGAAGAGGTATCTTTCTTATTTTCGGAAAGGACAGTATTTTCAGAAGGAATACTATTTTCAGAAGAAATATTGTCCTGAGAAGAAAATGTCTCAGGATTTTTTTCAGCAGCTTCTGAATTATCATCAGGGGAAGCTATTTGCTGATATGGACGGTACGGTTCCCAATAATGCTCATCTTTATTTTTTTCTTCCTCCAGTTTCTTTTTTTGTTGAGTGAGCAGATAAATACCTGCAGCAATGATACCGATAGCAATGGCAATCTGAGGAAGACTGTTGCAGATTTCATAGGCATAGTGGGACAGATTATCCGGTATAATGAGGTACAGAAGAGCTGTGAAACGGCTCCACAGGATACAGATACCGAACAGGATCAGAATCCATGCAGTTACATTTCTGTGCTTCTGGAGGAACTTTCCCATATTACCGGAAAACTGATCCATGTGAAGAACGTAATTGTCATCAATAGAGTAAAATTCTTCTTCTGACAGTGACTTCAGATTATGGACATTGAAGAAACTGTAGAACCATATCACAGGGAGAAACATGGCCAGCCATCCAAGGCCGGTAATGGAAGCCAGTGCAATTGCTCCCCAGAACAGCAGCATAATACTGATTCCCTGTTTTTTGAATCCCATATACATTTCTCCGGCACCGGGGATCAGGGAAAAGATAAATACCCAGAAACCATGTTTTTGTTTTTTCATATATTTACTTGCCTCCGTTTATAATTTTATTCGTAAGATCACTCAGATTATCACTGATATTCTGAGAATTTTCACTGAGCTGGGAACCTACCTTCCTGGAAAGCCGGCTCAGATTGAAACCAATGTCAAGGGATGAAGATATCTTAGCTTTTGTTTCCGGTGAAGTATGAAGAGCTGTAAAATCTGTCTGCGATACAGAAAAAAGCATGATCAGCGCAACACCCATACCCACTGCAGTACGTAAGCCTGTGCAGAGAAGCTTCATCCAGTAAGCAGTTTCATGTATTTTTCTGGAAGTTTGTACTTCAGGAGAAGCTGCTTTTTTCAGAATTTTATCCTGAAGATAGGCAGGAGCATGTTCAGAAGAAGTTTCCTCATCCTGAAGCAGCTGTTCCAGGCAGAAATCACATTGATCTATATGTTCCAGAAAATGGATCATTTCGTCTGTATTCATAGCTCCGTCTTGAAATTTCTGTAATTTATCCTGTGGTATATGCATCTAATCACTCCTTTCCAACAGTGCCTTCAGCATAGATCTTGCACGGTAGATCTGAGTCTGGACTGTCTTTGTATTTTTATTTTGTGAAGCTGCAATCTCGGCTGCAGTTTTTTCTTCACAGAAATGAGCGGTGGCCACTTCTCTGTAGGGACTTTTCAGATCGGAACAAAGCTGTCGGATCCGATTCTGGAAATCTTTGTCCAGACAGGCCTCTTCTGGGGAGAATTCTTTATCACGGAGCTGTTCAAAATAAGTATCCTCTGTGGGAATGGTACGTCTGCCGGCAGCCTTCAGGTGATCCAGGCATTTTCGGATTGCAATCTTGCTGAGCCAGGCTTTTTCGTAGGTACCGTCAAAACGGGAGAGATTTTTGTAGGCGGAAAGAAAAACATCCTGTGTCAGGTCTTCGGCGTCAAATGGATTACCCACCGATTTCAGACAAATGGAAAATATTAAATTTTGGTATGTATGAATCAGATATTCCAGATATTCTTCCCGTGTAATGAGATCAGCTCCTTTCTCTGCCCGTTCACTTATTATAACGCGTAAGACAGAGATAAAACTTCAGTTTTAAAAGCAATTTTTTGAAAAAAATAGAATTCTTATAGCAGGGAACCCCAAATTGGTCTATACTATAAAACGTCAAAGCAGAGATGCAGAAAGGATGAGACAGATGACAGAGACAAAACGCTTATATTATGAAGATGTATATAAAAAAGAATTCACAGCCAAAGTCCTGGAGTGCAGAGAAGCAAAAAAAGGCTTTCACATTATTCTGGACGAGAGTGCCTTTTATCCGGAAGGCGGCGGACAGCCAAGTGATGCCGGATATCTGAACGACGTGAAAGTGAAAGAAGTACATGAAAAAGATGGAGAACTTCTTCATTATACAGATAAACCGCTGGAAGCAGGAACAGAAGTACAGGGTCGTATCGACTGGGCAAGAAGATTTGATCTGATGCAGCAGCATTCCGGTGAGCATATGGTCAGCGGCCTGATCCATGAGGCCTATGGATATGATAATGTGGGCTTTCATATGGGCAGCGATACCATCACTGTAGACTTGAATGGTCCATTGGATGAGACACAGCTTGCCGAGATCGAGCAGAAAACAAATGAAAAGATCTGGGAAGACACTGAGGTGAAAATCTTATATCCTACAGCTGAAGAACTGGAAAAAATTGATTACCGAAGCAAAAAAGAACTCACCGGTCAGGTTCGTATTGTTGAATTTCCAGGGGTGGATATCTGTGCATGCTGTGGAACTCATGTGACACATACCGGAGAGATCGGCATGCTGAAGCTTCTTTCCGTAGAAAAATTCCGTGAGGGTGTCCGTATCGAGATGATCTGTGGAAAACGTGTGCTGGATTACCTGAATATGGTCAATGACCAGAACCATCAGATTTCCGTAAAACTTTCCGCAAAGATGGACAAGACCGCGCAGGCAGTAGAACGCCTTCAGGAGGAGAATTTCCGCCTGAAAGGTCAGGTTGGCCAGATGGTGGATGATATGTGTCAGAAAGAGGCAGAGCGCTATGCAGGAAGTGGAAGCGTTCTCATCTTTATGGATGGAATGGATTCAGACAGTGTGCGAAGACTTGCAGATGCTGTGACACAGACCTGCCAGGGTTGTTGTGCGGTATTTTCCAGAAATGCAGATGGAAGTTTCAAGTACGCAATGGGTGAAAAAGACGGCGATCTCCGCCAGTTTACAAAAGAAATGAATGCAAAATTAAACGGACGGGGAGGCGGAAAGCCATTCTTTGTACAGGGATCTGTACAGGCAACAGAGGAAGAGATTCGAAGATTTTTTGAGCAGTGATGAAAATGTTTGGAGAATGTCATGCACATATATTTCTTAACGGCTACGATTACCGGAAAGCCGTTGAGACACAGAAAAACGGGCCCCAGGATGCGCTGATCCGAAGTCATCTTAAGGAATATCAGAAAAGAGGAATCCGTTTTGTAAGAGACGGAGGAGATCATTATGGTGTTTCCAGAAGAACCGCACAGCTGGCCGGTGAATATGGAATTGATTACCGCACGCCGGTTTTTGCCATTTATAAAGAAGGGCATTATGGAAAAATTGTCGGAAAAAGTTTTTCGAATATGAAGGAATATCACCGCAGGGTTCTGGAAGCTGCTGAGGAAGGGGCGGATTTTATCAAGATCATGACTACCGGCCTTCTGGATTTTGAGGATCATGGAAAGATCACGGGAACTCCGCTTTCAGCGGCAGAAGTAAAAGAAATGGTACATATTGCACATGAAGAAGGCTTTGCAGTGATGAGCCATACCAATGGGAATTATGGAGTGCAGGCTGCAGTTGAAGCCGGTGTTGACAGCATTGAACACGCCAATTACATGGATGAAGAAACGCTTTCCATGCTGGCAGACAGCAGAAGTGTGTGGGTACCTACTCTTGTGACGGTCCGGAATCTGATGGATTGTGGAAGATTCGAAAATGAGATTCTGTCCTCTATTATCCGGACAGGCGAGGAAAATCTGAAAAAAGCTTTCAGGAAAAAAGTGCATGTGGCAGTAGGCAGTGATGCCGGTGCATTTAAGGTTCTTCACGGAAAAGGTACGGAAGATGAATGCAGAGCTTTTTTTGACATTTTGGGTGAGACACCGGAGGTATGCGCCTGGATGGAAGAGGGGGAAGAAAGAATCCGAACTCTCTTCCGTCACGGGTCTTCGAATTTAATACAGGTATAAATATTGGAGGTGCGTGATTTCGCAGGGTTAAAGGTAACCCGGAGATCCGCACCTTCTTCCATTCCGCTTGTGGAAAGATCCTGGACATTTTCACGGCTGCAGAGGATTTTTACTCCATCATAAGTCTGGATCAGCACAGTATTGGCGGTTGTACCGAGGATTGTACCGGTTACAGTGGAAGAAATATTGCGGATAGAAAGTGTATCCGGATCTTCACCTGTAATTCCGCGGATTTTCATGCCGTTAGTGGATTCCCCATTAAATTTACCGGTATAAATAATATTTACATAAGAACCAGGAGCCATGCCGCCTTTAAAGTATACAGGAACAGAAGTGAGTGGAACAGTCAGTTCCGACCCCGTAGTCTGAGGGACAACAGTCATGGTACTGGTGCTGACACTTACAATTTTTGCCCGGAGATGCTGTTCTTTTTTCTTCGGTGCCGGAGAAGGGGTGGGAGTTGCCGCAGGTACTTTCAGTGGATCGGTATCAGAGACACTGATTACTTTTGTGAAACTGCCATCGTACTGTTTATCACCAACTATGGTTTCGTTAATGAATTTGCCGCGAAAATGGACATAGACCCACCTGCCGGCTTTGATTCCTTTTTTATAGTATTGTCTGACACCGGTGACAGGAAAAGTTACGGTATTTCCTTTTTCTGTAACGATAACGAGTGCATTGGAAGTAAGTTTTTTTACTTTTCCCTTCAGTGTGCGATTTTCCAGAGGGGTTTCGTTATGATATTTGTCAGTTACTTTGATCGGAGAAATGGTGCTGATATCTGTTCCGGAAAGCTGCCCCTGATAGATTACGCTGACCTGGTCGCTGAATACAACACCGTATTTACATTCCAGTCTTGTCCTGGAAACGTCAAATACATAAGTTTCTCCGTCGCTGGAAATAGTCATATTTGTGCCGTCAAAATTCTGCAGTGTGCCGGTAATTTCATCCATATAAACCCGTTCTTCCAGGGAAGAATCCGATGCTTCCCGGGAGGTGGGATCTGAAGATGTGGCATCTGAAATTTTATCCTGAAGGGAAATAATGTGATCATCGATCTGATCATTGCTGCAGCCGCCCACAAACAGGGAAAGGCCCAGAATCATACATGCAGCAGACAGTTTTTTCATTTGTGTCCTCCGACCTGGGATAACGGTCAGTCCTGTTTATCTGTAAGGTCCTGGGATTCCGGTACCGGCATAAAATCAAAGATCTGGCGGAAGGATTCCCATTGCTCACGGCTGTCTATTCCATGGTTGATCAGACCCGTGCATTCAGTACAGGCATTGGTATCCAGATAATTTTTGTAATTAATATGATAGGGATTTTTTGTGTTTTTTTCCTGCGGATCGTTCATGGAATCAGTCTCCTTATTGATTGATAAGGATCAGTATATGAAAGCAGGAAAGATTTTATACATGTTAAAAGTATTATAGCAAAAAGATTTTTTGATTTCTACAGGGATTTTTGGAAAATCCCTGTATTTACTGAAAGCGTGTTCCAACAGGTTGTACGCGGAACCAGTAAGTATAAAAATACTGGAAACCAAGAGAGCTGTAAAGCTTTTCTGCAGAATCATTATTTTTTACCACCTGAAGATAGGCGTGGCTTGCGCCTCTTTTTTTGCCTTCATTAAGTAGACCGGTGCAGATCTGACGGGCGTATCCTCTGCGGCGGTAATCTTCACGCACATGGATCGCATAGATACCGATATAATCACGATCCAGAATTCCAAGCCCTGTGGCAATGATCTGGCCGTTTTTTGTGATGGAAGCACAGACGGTTTCTTTAAGAATTGCACGGTACATGGAAGGAACCACACTCCTGTGGATCGGATTCGTAGTTTTTTTCAGGTCAAAAAGACTGTGGATCCAGAAATCAGGAATTTCATTGGTAAAGAGCACATCGGTGACAGGCGTGTCCAGAACAGCCTGGGCCAGATCTACAGTCATGACATTGGTCACATGCTGAATGGAATAGCCACGGTTTTCCAGCATGTAGTCAAAATCCTGAGATACAAGTGGACTGATCTTGAAGATCGCAGGAGTTCCAAGGCGCTTATAGACCTGCTCGCAGTAGGGGATTTTTTCCCGCCATGGAAGGGTGGACGTTCCAAACTGTTCCACGCTGTTGGTTCTGTGAGTATAAAAGTAAGAAAAACGTAGAATCCATCCGTCATAAAGTTCCATTTTATGGGAGGGCCATGCATTCAGTGACATATCTTCAATTTTTTTGATTGCTTTTTCCATAACATTACCTTTCTGCTGTAATCAATGTATAAAGTTTTTCAGCCAGAATCCGGTGTCCCTGCCTGGTAAGATGAATGCCGTCTTCCGTTATGGCTGACATTCCATGCAGAGAAGCTTTCTGATTCAGATCGTCTTGCAGCGGGACAAAAACGGCGCCGTATTTTTGACTGATTGTTCGGATATGGACGGACATCTGAGAAAGAAGGGGGAACCAGGAAGCGTAGCAGCGTGGCCATGGGAAAACAAATGGCTCCAGGAAAAAAAGCTTCCGTTTCCGGGAGCCTGTGCCGGAGAGCTTTCGGGCAAGCTGTTCATACCGGGCTGCGAATATTTCCATTAAATCCTGCTGTTGTGCGGACGAACGGCGGGTGTTCATCATGATTCCAATATCGTTGATTCCGATCAGCACAGTAACAATATCCGGATCAGAGGCTTCCAGCCAGGAATCCATGTTCTGAAGAAGCCGTTCCAGGGTAAAACCATCAATTCCTCTGTTTTCCATGGAAAAATCATAGCCGGCATTATGAAGGAGGCCGGAGAGAATCTTCACATATCCGTTTCCAGACGGATCTGCGGAAAAAAGTCGGCCACAGTCTGTGATGCTGTCGCCAAGACACAGGAGACGGGGCATAAAAGTTCCTTCTTTCTGTAACATTTCGTGCTTTGATAGTAGCACTTACACTCACAGTGGTCAAGCTCATGAAATATCGGAAAATGGGTAAAAAACGAATAAACGTGAAAAACATGAAATTTTTTTAAAAAAATTAAAAAAAGTACTTGCATTTTGAAAAGAAGTGTTATATACTAACGAAGTCGGTTGAGGGAAACAACTTAAACGACAGAAACAAATGAACATGGCCAGTTGGTCAAGGGGCTAAGACGCCGCCCTCTCACGGCGGAAACACGGGTTCGATTCCCGTACTGGCTATTAGCTGAAAGCAGTTAGAAACCTTATTCTAACTGCTTTTTTCGTTGTTTGAAAAGCGTTAAAGAACCAGGGTGTCATCAAAAATGTCATCAGGATATCCGGCGCAGAGGTGTGTTGCAGAGATCTGTCCGAATGTCAGAATTTGTCGAACGAAAATGCTGGACAAAAGCTTTTAAGAATCCTATAATAAGTTTCACCAGAGATCTTCTGGTATCGATCACCGCCAGGTCAGGCGGGAAATTCCACATTTATGATAACTGAATAAACATATATTTTATGGAAGGAGGCATGTATATCTTTGGGTGGTTTTTTATCCGTAGTAATCTCTGCGATGGCCGTCTGGATGGATCTCAGAGAGGAAGCTGTGGATAATAGCTGGGTACTTTTTTCGATTATGGCAGGTTTTTTACTACAGCTTTTGGAAAAGGGGCCGAAAGGCATGATCATATTCCTGACAGGAGCAGCAGTTCCACTTATTCTTCTCGGAATTCTGTTTATATTCCGGATGCTTGGAGCGGGAGATGTTAAGATTTTGTGTGCTCTGGGTGGAATCATGGGTCCACGGACAGTTACAGAATGTATCGTTTATTCATTGCTTGCAGGTGCAGGCATTTCTCTGGCAATTCTTATTTCTACAGGCGGTATCCGCCAGCGAATCCTCTATTTATATCAGTATATGAATGAATTTTACTGTACAGGCGAAATCCGTCCTTATTACAGAAAAGGAATGAAGCATCCGGAGAATTTTCATTTTACAGTGCCGATCTTTTTGAGTGCATTGCTTTATGCAGGAGGTGTGTATTGAAGAAAAACATATTTGCAGTCTGTGATCTGGAGGTGGATTATGCATTCAATTTCATGGACTATCTGAACCAGAAAAGAAATCTTCCTTTTGAAATCCAGGCATTTACAACAGCGGAGAGTCTGCTTGCCTATGGAAAAGAAAATCATATTGAGTTGCTGCTGATTTCCGATAAGGCTATGCGGAAAGAAATCCGTGAGATCGGAATAGGGAAGATCATCATTCTTTCGGAGGGAGTACACCCACCGGAACTGGATCAGTATTCAAGTGTGTATAAATACCAGTCTTCTGCAGATGTAATACGGGAAGTAATGGCCTGTTATGGAGAAGAGAAAGCGCTGAATCCGGTAGCGTTTCCGGCCCTGAAGAAAACAATGGAGATCGTAGGTGTTTTTTCACCCCTTGGAAGATGTCTGAAGACATCGTTTTCTCTTGCGCTTGGACAGATTTTGGCCAGAGAACGAGCTGTTCTTTATTTGAATCTTGAAGAGTATTCCGGATTTGAAGAACTGCTTGGGAAATCATTTTCCACGAATCTGAGCGATCTTTTTTACTATGTAAGACAGGGAAACGAGAATCTGATCCACAGGATGAACGGAATGATCCAGACGATCAATAATCTGGACTTTATACCTCCTGTGCGGATGCCTTCAGATATCCGTACGGTATGCTGGGAAGACTGGGAACGTCTTCTGCAGGAAATAACGTTGCACAGTTCCTACGAAGTGCTGATCCTGGATATGGGAGGAAATGTAGATGAAAATTTTCAGCTTCTGGATCTGTGCAGCAGAATTTATATGCCGGTCCTGAATGATACAGTTTCTGTATGCAAAATGACGCAGTTTGAAAATCTGCTGAAGATCTGGAATAAAGAAAAAATTCTGGAAAAAACAGAAAAAGTGCATTTGCCTTTTCATATGGATAACATATCTTCCGAGACTTATGTAGAACAGCTGGTCTGGAGTGAACTGGGAGATTATATCCGTAGTCTTCTGAGAAAGGAGCGGTCATGAACAGAGAAAAATTCAGAGAAATACATGATCTGCTTATGGAGCAGCTGGATGTATCCAGGGAACTGTCTGATGAGGAAATCCTGGAGGTGATCGATGAACTGATACTGAATCAGTCAAAAGAGTTGTTTTTTTCCCTGAAAGAAAAAGTGGGGCTTCGGCAGGAACTGTTCTGTTCTGTGCGAAAGCTGGATGTTCTACAGGAACTGATCGAAGATGAAAGCGTAACGGAGATCATGGTAAACGGACCGGACAATATCTTTGTGGAGAGGGCCGGAAAACTTACCAGATGGAATAAAACTTTCACCTCGAAAGAAAAGCTGGAGGACGTGATACAGCAGATTGTGGGGAGGTGTAACCGTGTTGTAAATGAATCCATGCCGATTGTGGATGCAAGACTGGAAAACGGCGCACGTGTCAATGTAGTTGTTTATCCGGTAGCGTTAAATGGTCCGATCCTGACGATCCGGCGTTTTCCTGACGATCCGATAACTATGGAAAAGCTGATTTCTTTGGGTAGTATTACAGAGGAATGTGCACAATTTCTGAAAAAACTGGTGCAGGCCAGATATTCCATTGTGATCGGTGGTGGTACAGGCAGCGGAAAAACAACCTTTCTTGGTGCTGTTGCGGAATATATCCCGAAAGATGAACGACTGATCACAATTGAAGATAATGCGGAACTTAAGATCCGAGGAATTGACAATCTTGTGTGTCTGGAAGCAAAGATGGCGAATATGACAGGGGCTGTATCTGTAACAATTCGTGATCTGATCAAATCGGCTCTTCGAATGAGGCCGGACCGGATAATAGTCGGAGAAGTACGAGGCGGAGAGGCCATGGATATGCTGCAGAGTCTGAATACTGGCCATGATGGGAGTCTTTCCACACTTCATGCAAACAGCAGCCGTGATATGTTGTCCAGAATTGAAACAATGACACTGATGGGAATTGATCTTCCGCTGGAAGCAATACGGCGACAGATTGCATCAGGGGTGGATATTCTGGTACATCTCGGACGTATGAGGGACAGAAGCAGAAAACTGCTGGAAGTTACAGAGGTGTGTGGATTCCAGAACGGAGAGATTCAGACCAGACCTCTTTACCGTTGGGAAGAAGGAAAAGGGCTTGTAAAGGCCGGAGAACTTTTACATCGTGAAAAAATGGAACGGGCGGGAATCAGATTATGAAAAAGCAGAAAGGAAAGAATCAGAAATGGGAATTTACGAGGAAAGATTACAGGAAGTATCAATTTACGGTGAAAGAAGCAGCGAAATATCTTCTGGAAGGAGCTGTCATCTGCGCAGCAGTCGATTATCTGTTTTATCAGAGCCTGCTGGTACTGCTGTTTATGCTTCCCCTGCCGGTACTTTTTCTGAAAATACAGAAAAAGAAATGCATTGTTCGCCAGAAAAGAAATCTGAATTATCAGTTCCGTGATGCACTGACGTCCATGAATGTGGCGGTGCAGGCAGGGTATTCCGCAGAAAACGCGGTACGTGCTACAGTGAAGGATCTGGCAAGACTTTATGAAAAAGGAAGTGATATTCTGGATGAATTCCGCTATATCGAAAGTCAGCTGCGTTTAAGCGTTCCGGTTGAAGAATTATTTCTGGACCTGGGAAAGCGCAGTGGAGTGGAAGATATTGAAAATTTTGCGGCAGTATTTTATACCGCGAAACGGACAGGAGGAGATATGACACAGGTGCTTCAGAAAGTAGCACGAATGCTTGGAGACAAGATTGAAGTTAAAAAAGAAATTGAGGCAACACTGGCTACAAAAAAAGCAGAACAGATGGTTATGAGCATTATGCCGGCAGGAATCATCTGTTATCTGAAACTGACATCGCCAGGATTTCTGGATGTGCTTTATGGAAATCCTTTTGGTATCTGTGCAATGACAGTATGTATGGGAATCTATGGGTTGTCATACTGGCTGGGTGTGAAAATTGTAGATATAGAAGTGTAGGTGTGTGAGATGTGGGTACATATTGTGATATTTATGGTTATTCTGGGGGCAGTTCTTGCCGGAAAACTGGGGCGGCTTCCGCCATGGGCAGAAAATACGGAAAGACAGAAACTTTTTATCCTGGTGGCACTTGCCGGAAACATCGTCGGAATGCTCCTGACATTACAAAGTGGAGGAGGCACGGTGTATTCATCCGGTTACCGTATGGAAAAAGAGGAGACAGGTGCTTACGAAGAGAAATTCATAGTATCTGTAGACGGAAAAGAATCTGGTTCTCTGTATGTACAGGTACCGGAGAAAGAAACGGAAGATACCGGAGAAGAGACAGAGCCGGAAAAAGAACTGAGCGAAGAACAGCAGCGCGAGAAAGAACTGCAGGATATGATCGCACAGTATAACCAGAAAAAGAATGATCCGGAATATTATTATCTCCCGGATACGTGGAATGGAAAACATCTGGAATGGGAGCAGCCGAAAGATACGAAAGGAAATCTGATCGCCGCACTTGGCCTGGTAGCCGCACTTGCGGTGGTAATTGGCAAAGAGAGGGAAAAGCAGACTGTTCAGGCAAAAAGAAAAGAGCAGATGCTGATGGATTATCCCGGTCTGATCATGAAATTTACACTTCTGGTACAGGCTGGTTTAACTGCAAGAAAGGCATTTCAGAAGATCGCTCTGGACTATGGAAAAAAAGAAAATGGAAAAGAGCGGGCGGCTTATGAAGAAATCCGGACAACATGTTATGAAATGGACAGTGGAATTTCTGAGGCAGAGGCATATCGAAGATTTGGAGAGCGATGTGGACAGGTAAAATATAAAACACTTGCAACACTGCTGATCCAGAATCTTCAGAAAGGAAGCAGGCATCTGTCGGATCTGCTGGAAAAAGAATCTGTGGAAGCATGGGAAGAAAGAAAAAGAAAAGCAAGAGTACTTGGCGAAGCGGCAGCAACGAAACTGCTTTTGCCAATGGTACTGATGCTGCTGGTGGTAATGGCAGTAATTATGCTGCCTGCGGGTCTTTCCTTTTATGGAGGATAAAAAAGCACAGGGCAACAGAAATGCGAGGTGACAAATGAAAAATATATGGAGATGTGTGAAAGAATTTGCGATAGAAGAAGATGCGGTAGGAGTTGTGGAAATTATCCTGATTCTGGTGGTTCTGATCAGTCTGGTCGTCATCTTTAAGGAACAGCTTACCGCTCTTGTCAAAAAAATTCTTGCAAAAATCACAAAACAAAGTAATGCAATCTGAGAATAAGAAAAAACGGTAGAATATCCTGACGTTTTGGAAAGGAGAGTACCCTCTTGGTGAAAACAGTGAAAAAGGGCAGTATCACGATTTTTCTGGCACTGATCTTAAGTCTGATCCTGTCTCTTGTAAGCGCAAGTATTGAATCAGTACGCATGTCAGCTGCCAGAACGCAGATCCTGAACAGTATGGATATCGGTCTGTATTCTCTGTTCGGACAGTATGACCGGACACTTCTGGAGGATTATGACCTGTTTGCATTATATGCAGGCGGGAAAGAGGAACCGGATATGGCATCCGTATATGAGAATTTTCAGTCCTATATGAAGCCTGTGTTAAAACAGAACAGCCAGAAACTGGAACTTCTGCAGGGTGGCTTTAACGGATATCGTATGCTGACTGATGGAAACGGCGAAGTGTTTTTTGGGCAGGCGGTCAGATATATGCGTGAAACACTGGGAAGTCAGGGGGTACAGATCCTTCTTGGAAAATTACAGGACCAGGAAGAGAAAACAGAAGCAGCAGAACGAAAAGGAGAGCAGGCGGAAAATGAAGATACAATGAATTCTTATGACTCAGAGATTTCGGATGCTGCACAGAAAAGTGAAGAAGCCGAAAAGAACCAGGAAAATCAGAAAGATTCGGGCGATTTTGGAGATGGAGGAAGCAGTGAAGATTTTACCGGTGGTGTAAACAAAGATGTGGAAAATCCTATTCCTGTGATTCGAAGAGTACGAAAAATGGGACTGATCGATCTGGTAGTTCCGACAGAACGTGGGATTTCAGATGCTGTTACGGACAAAAGAACACTGACATCTGGAAGAACGCTTCAAACAGGAATGCTGATGGATTCCGGCATACAGACCGATAATTCGTACACTTCGGGAATTCTTTTCGGACAGTATCTACTGAAAAAACTGGGAAATTACCGAAAGCCGGCTGCATCAGGGCTGAATTATCAGGTGGAATATATTCTTGGTGGAAAAAACAGTGACAGAGAAAATCTCAAATCTGTAGCTGCAAAACTTCTCCTGATCCGGCAGGGCGTTAATATGGCACATCTATTAGCTGATGGAGGAAAACGAATTCAGCTGGAGACATTGTCACTGGCGATCGCATCCAGCTTTCTGGTTCCGCCGGCAGCTGCAGTGATCGAAGCGGCATTGCTCGTATGCTGGGCTTTTGCGGAGAGCGTACTGGATGTCCGGGAACTTTTTGCGGGCGGTCATGTTCCTCTTGTAAAAAATGCGTCAGACTGGCAGTTGTCATTAAGCAACCTGTCTCACATTCTGGATCATCTGGACACATCGAGGAAAGACTCTAAAGGGGGAATGTCCTATGAAGATTATCTGCGTGTGCTTCTTATTGCCAAGGGAAAGCAGGAAAAGGTGATAAGAGGAATGGATATGATTGAATGTTCGATCCGCGAAAAAGGGAAAAGACCGGGATTTCGGATGGATCACTGTATTGTTGCCCTGGAAGCTTCTGCAGATGTAAAAGCAAATAACAAGAAAACATTTACAGTCACACGACAGTATGCATATGAATAGAAAGAGAGGTGTACAGGGATGCTTTTTCAGAAAGAAAAAGAAGATAAAAATCAGATAAACAGACTGGATCAGAAAAGAGAAAGGCGCTCTCCGAGAAGGTTTTTTCTGCTTTCCCCGATGAGCAGGAAACCACTTTCTGGAAAGGCATCCCTGTGCACCTTTTTGAAAAGGGCAAGTCTTACCGTGGAAGCTGCTCTGGTTCTTCCGATATTTTTGTTTGGTGTGATCACTTTGATCTCGTTTATGGATATTTATAAAGTGCAGACAGAGCATCTGACAGAATTGTGCCAGAAGGCCAAGGAGGCGGGAATGTATGCATATGGAGCCGGTAATTCCGGAGCGGAGAATATCGTATTGCCAGATGTATATTCCTGCCAGCCTGTAGGCGGTTTACTGCCGTTACCAAGGGTCTGTTTCCACAATACAGTAAAAGTTCATGCGTGGACAGGTGTGAAATATGAAGAAGAAAACACGGCGGCAGAAAATCAGCCAATGGTATATGTCACAGAGTCAGGAACTGTATATCACAGAAAACTGGGATGTAGCTATCTGAATCTGTCGGTACAGCAGGTATCAGGATCAGCTGTGAAAAATATGAAAAATACATACGGCGAAAAGTATCAGGCATGTGAACTGTGCAGCCGTGGTCAGGAACCCGCAGGTGTTGTATATATCACAAAAAAGAGCAATCGTTTTCATAACAGAGAAAGCTGCAGTGCATTGAAACGATCTGTCCGTATGGTGAAAGAATCGGAAGTATCCGGAGAAATGAATGCGTGTGGACGTTGTGGATGAGAGGAGAAGCTATGAGCAGAGGCGAAATATGTATGATGGCATTTCTTGGAATTAATACATGGACAGATATCCGGAAAAAAGAGATTTGTTTTCCGGTGTTTTGTCTGTTCCTGGTGGGAGGTATATTGTGGAGGATAACAGAAGGAAGTTTGTGGCCGGATGGGCTGATTTCAATGGGAATCGGGATATTTGCCGCAATAATATCTGCGCTCACAGGAGGAGAGATCGGAGCAGGAGACGGTCTCCTTATAATAGCAATGGGGTCTGTGATGACAGCAGGAGAGCTGATCGGAATACTTTTTGCTGCGCTTTTGCTGTGTGGGATATATTCCGGAATTCAGCTTCTCGTGTTAAAAAAACAGAGGGATATTGAAATACCGTTTGTACCATTTTTGCTTGCAGGATATCTTGGAGGTGTATTTTTGTGAAAAAACTGAAAAAAGGAAGTTTTACGTTGGAAGCGGCACTGCTGATGCCGTTATTGCTCACGGTTATTATGAGTATGTTGTATCTGGATTTTTTTGTACATAATAGGGCGTGGTTGACAGCAGCTGCATATGAGGCGGCAGTAAGTGGCAGTATGGAAGGATATAAAAAAGAAGCAAATATATATGAGACAGCGGATATTCAGGGACGGATGCTTGGAAGCCAGGGACTGCCTGGAGGGGAAAACCTGAGTATGCAGACAAATGCGGGAAAAAATGTGCAGGTAACTTATCGTATGGAGATACCGGCAGGGTTTCTCGGACAAAAATGGAATATTACAGTCAGCGGAACAGCGAAACCGTTACGTCCTGTAGGATGGATACGCAGGATAAAGGGAGCGGCAGATGCGCTGAAAGAGGTGAAAAATTAAAATGAGATCAGAATATAAAAGAGATATGAATCATAATTATCTGATACTGACAGGAGAAGATACGATTAATACGGATTCTTATCAGGTGAGGATGATTGTGGCAAATGTGGTACCTGATCTTCTGCAATGCCGTATTCAGGGAATCGATGGAAAATTTATGGTGTATTATGATGTGACTTCCAGACATTCGATGACTGCACTTTTCGAAAACAGAAAAATCGGAATGGAAGAACTTCAGGTAATTCTTGGCGGTTTTATTCAGGTGATGGAAGCGATGTCGGAATATCTTCTGAATCCCTGTCAGCTGATCCTGGAGCCGGAATATATTTATCTGGATGCGGAAAAGAACAATGTTCGCTTTTGCTATATGCCCGGATTTCATGGAGAGATACAGGAGCAGTTTCAGAATCTTGCAGAATATCTTCTTCCAAAACTGGATCATGAGGATGGAAAGGCAGTTATGCTGGGGTACAGTGTATACAGAAGGGCACTGGAGGACAGCTTTCATCTGGAATATATCAAGGAAGAATTGTATAAAGTAAGCAATGGAAATCAGGAAGATTTTGAAGCATATGAAAAAAAACAGGCAACTGTATCAGTACAGAAGAAAGTAACATCGGAGAAAGAACAGAAAGAATTGTGGGATATGGAAAACTGGGAACGGGACTCTGAAGCAGAAACAGAAAAATCAAAAAAGGCAGGAAAGAGAAAAAAGAAAAAGTCGAAAGAGGATGCAGAAAAGAAAACAGATATAGGGAAAAAAGCAGCGGGATTTGCGGCAGCTGTTCTGGTTCTGCTGGGAGCTGCCATGGGAATGGCAACAGGATACCTGCCCAGGGTAAGCACTGAAATTTTTCTGTGTGGAGTTCTGGGAATAATGATCCTGGGGATGTTATCTTTCTGGCTGATAAAAAGATTTTCCAGGAAAGAACAGGATCTTCCGGTGAAAATATCAGAAAAGAAAAAATCTGTGAAAAAAGATTCTGCATATTCAGAAGAAAAGAATATGGATACGGATATAGAGGAAGGAATAGAAACGGAATGGGAAGAGAAAATGGAAAAAACATCAAAGAAACACGGAGAAAAACAGGAAATGATAAGAGAGGCAGAAGAGGGATTCGGAGAAACCATGGTTCTTACGTCAGGCTTGGTGAAGGGTCCGGCCACACTGGTAAGCCGTGAACCGGGAGAACTGGCAACGATATATCTTGAACAGGAGATTGTTGTGATCGGAAAACTGGAGACAGCATCAGACGCTGTGATCAATATGCCTACGGTCAGCCGGATTCATGCCAAGATCAGAAAAAGAGACGGAGAATATTATCTGACAGATCTGAATTCCAGAAATGGAACATCTGTTAATGGGCAGATGTTGAAAGCTGGAGAAGAACATCTATTGAAAGATGAGGATGAAGTAGATTTTGCACAGGCCCGCTATATTTTTTTGAGATAACAAAGCGAAAAAACAGGGTTTATGTCGTATTATATAGAAGACCGCAGGTTGTTTATATAATGAAAATCTGATAAAATAGTCCAATAAACTGACCACAAACTGGAAATGATTTTCCGGAGATGTTACAGAAAAGAGGACTTAAGTGGAAGAAATAAAAAAAGAACCTGTGACGATATTGCTGATTCTGTTAAATGCATTAATTTTTCTCATTGTAGAGATTACCGGTGGCTCTGAGAATGGACAGCATATGCTGGAATGTGGTGCGGTTTATGCACCTCTGATCTTTGAACAGGGACAGTGGTATCGTATGTTTACCAGCATGTTCCTGCATTTCGGAGCTCCCCATCTGATCAATAATATGTTGGTACTGTTTGTTCTCGGACAACGGCTGGAACCGGTTGTTGGAAAAATAAAATTTATTCTGATTTATATTCTTGGAGGTCTTGGAGGAAATCTGCTCTCTTTGTTTTTTGATATGCAGACAGAAAAATACACATTATCCGCAGGAGCATCTGGTGCGGTATTTGCAGTTATGGGAGGAATGATCTATGTGATAATCCGTCACAGAGGAAAAGTTTCAGATCTGACCATAAGACAAATGCTGATCATGGCTGCGTTTTCTCTGTATTTTGGTTTTGCAAGTGAAGGTGTTGATAATATAGCTCATATTGGCGGTTTGCTGTGCGGTTTTCTGACTGCAGTGATATTCTATCATCCAAGAAAAATATGGAAAACGGTTCCCTGACCAGGGGTACTTTCTATGGAAATACTGCCATGGTGCGCTTCAGCTACCTGTCTGGAAATAGCAAGCCCCAGACCGGTGCCGTTTTCTTTTGTTGTAAAAAACGGCTGGAAGATACTTGCAAGCTGTTCTTTGGAAATTCCACATCCATTATCCTGAATATTGATACAAATACCAGATTTTTCAGTAAAAGCTGTCACAGAGATCTGTCCGCCGGGAACAGGAACTGCTTCCCAGGCATTCTTAAGAAGGTTCAGAAGCATCTGCCGGATTTGGATTCTGTCTAGCATCAGTGTCGGAAGATCATTGGGAATGTCTGTCACAAGACGGATATCCAGATAGTCCAGAGTAGGTTTGACAGAAGAAAGAACTGTTTTCAGATACATACCGGTATCGGTTGCTTCGGGTTTGACCCGTCCTGCGTTATTAAATGCAGAAAGTTCATCAAGAAGTTCCCGCACATAACTGAGATTATCCATAACATCATCCCAGTGTTCATAATCCTCAACTTCTGGATGGGCGGATGCGATCATCTGAAGTCCGCTGTTGATCAGAGTCAGCGGATTACGGATTTCATGAGAAAATTTAGAAAGTGTGTAATGAAAATCTTTTTTTAATTCATTAACTGTGTCGTCGTTGCACATGTTATCACCTCAAAAAAATATTAACATCAGAAATTCCAAATATCAACAAGAACAGTATTGAAAAAATCGAGAAAATACGACAAAATAAGAATAACAACTATTTAAGCTAGGAGGATAAAACAATGGGAGATTGTATATTTTGTAAAATTGCAAATGGAGAAATTCCAGCAGCAACACTTTATGAGGATGAGGATTTTCGTGTAATTCTTGATCTGGGTCCGGCAAGTAAAGGTCATTCTCTGATCTTACCGAAAAAACATGCAGCTAATATTTATGAGCTTCCAGATGAGACAGCAGGAAAGGCAATGATCCTCGCAAAAAAAATGGCTGGAAAGCTGACAGATGCATTAAACTGTGATGGATTTAATATTGTCCAGAATAATGGAGAGATTGCAGGACAGACTGTATTTCATTTTCATATGCACCTGATTCCGAGATATAAAGGTGATGAAGTTGGACTGACCTGGAAAGCCGGAGAGCTCAGCGATGAGGTGAGAGATGAAATTCTGAAAAAGGTCAGAGACTGATAAATACCTACTAAAGAGAAAAAATGAAAATCAGACATACGAAGAGTTTTACCTTAAATATCGAAAAATATCCAAAGCATACGCATACGGAATCCTGCACGACTGGAATATGGCAGACGATGTCAGCCAGGATGTACTTTATAAAATGTACAACATGAGAAAAGGACTGAATGTTGACAATGAAAAAATGATGTATTCCCTGATACGCAGATCTTCCGTGAATAAAGCAATGGATTATAAAAAGAAGTCCAGTTCCAGACATGAGTTTGTCTGTACAGAAGATATTTCGGAAATTCTGGAAGTTCGGAGATCTGTTGATGCGGAAGAAGTAATTCTGCGTAAAGAGAAGAAAGAATTTATGTACATGGTGTTGGAAAGATTTCGTGAAGAACAGCCTCTTAATTATGAAATCCTGATTCAGGTCAAATATCTGGATATTCCAGTTGAGATAGTTGCAGAAGAGTTTGGATTGACAAAGAGTGGTGTGAATAACAGGATATATAAGGCAAAGCGCTGGCTGAAAGAAGAGTTTCGTAAAGTTTACGAATAAAAAGAAACCCTGCCATTTCCTGGAAATGGCAGAGTTTTTTACAGAAAGTGAATGATCAGGAACGGGCGCATTCTTCAATAAGCTCTGTGATCTTGCTGATAGAATCTACACGACCGTTTCCAGCCATGGCTTCTGTATATTTCTGACGGTCAGTATAAAGCTGGTGGATGGTGTCCAGAAGTTTTGTTTCTGTGATTTCTTCTTCCTCCAGAACCATGCTGAATCCCTGGCGTTCAAAAGAACGTGCATTGAGAATCTGATCACCACGACTTGCTTTTGCGGAAAGTGGAATCAGAAGATTAGGTTTATGCAGCTCGCGGATTTCGCAGATTGCATTGGCACCTGCACGTGAAATCACAACATCAGCCATAGCGAACAGATCCGGAAGTTCATCCTGGATATATTCATACTGGACATACCCGGTGGTACCTTTAAGACTTTCATCGGTTTTACCTTTTCCGCAAAGATGAACAACCTGGAAATCTTTCAGAAGTTCCGGAAGAATCTTACGGACATTGTCGTTTACAGAAGCTGCGCCGAGACTGCCGCCAATAACCATAATTACTGGCTTGTCAGCAGTGAAACCACAGAATTTACGACCAGCGTCCGCATTTCCGGAAAGAAGTTCCTGACGGATCGGAGTTCCGGTAAGAACTGCTTTGTCAGCAGGAAGATTATTGACAGTTTCCGGGAAGTTACAGCATATTTTTGATGCAGATGAGAGACAGAGTTTATTGGCGAGTCCGGGAGTCATATCTGATTCATGGATAAGTGCTGGGATTTTCAGGCGTTTTGCCGCAATTACAACAGGAACTGTAACGAATCCGCCTTTGGAAAAAACAACGTCCGGTTTCAGATCTTTCAGAATTTTTCTGGCCTGGCTGAAGCCTTTCAGGACACGAAACGGGTCAGAAAAGTTTTTTAGATCGAAGTAGCGTCTCAGTTTTCCAGATGAAATTCCATAATAAGGGATTCCAAGTTCTTCGATCAGTTTTTTTTCGATTCCTTCATAGGAACCGATATAGGAAATTGTATAACCCAGCTCCTTAAGTCTTGGGATCAGGGCAATATTTGGAGTTACATGGCCGGCAGTACCACCGCCGGTAAGTACGATGTGTTTCATTTGGATTCCTCCTGAATAGTCATATACTATCATTAAATATGAACTCTAACGGAGGAATTGTCAAGGAAAGATAGGATTACAGGAGAAAAATAATGGAAGATTTCAGGGATGATGAACTGAAAAAATGGTTGGCAGAAGAATACGAAAAAGAAATAGACGAGATGGAGGAAGTTCTGTTTCCGAACGGAGTTCTTCCTGATGATGGAGAAACGGAAGAAGAGGCAAAAGCTGCCTACAAAAAACTTGTGGACCGACTGAAAGCAGATGGCGTTTATGAAGAAGATGAACCTGAAAAAGTAAAAATTGTCTACCTCCCTGAGAAAAAAAGGCATAAAGCAGCAAAGGTGGCAGCGGCGGTGCTCGTGTGTGCAGCAGGCGTATTCGCCGCAAGCATGACCAGCCAGGCTAACAGGAGTTATTTTATTGATTCGGTGAAGGTTTGGACGGGGAATGATACGAAGATTAGTGTTGATAATGACGTCAGAAATGATTCGGTGGATATGTGTGAAGATGATGCTATATCAGATATAACTGAAAAATTGGGAATAAAAGTTCCGTATTTCATGTATCGACCGCAGAAATTTAAGTATTTAGATTATGAGGTTGATAAAATGCAAAAATTTGCATTTATGGAATATCAGCATGATGATAAAGTAATAACATTATATATGGATCAGAATATTGATAATCAAAATAGTATTGCGATTGGGTTAGATGGTAAGCAAATAAAAAAAATAGTATTTGATGATGAAAATATTACAATTACTTTATTAGCGGTAAGAGATAAGGCGGATAAAGAAAAAAACTATGTAGCATATTGGAAATATGAAGAAGTATACTATCAAGTCAGCGGGAAAATGCCAGAAAATGAATTTGAAAAATTGATTGAAAATATGAGATTTTGAGAGAAAACGCAGTGAAAAAATCGTATTAAAGATAGGAATGTGAGTTTGGAAGGAGGAAAAATGGAAAGAAAGATCATTAAATTTATTACATTATTTATGCTTGTAGGAATTTTATGTTGCACAAATATTAGTGCTGTTTGGGCATCTGATACATCAGACATTACAGAAGCAACAGATCTGGAAACAGATTTAGATTCTTCCGAAGATACAGTTTATAGTGTGCTTAGAGGGACGAATTTAAATTATGGAACTACCAAGGTTTCAAAGTTAGCCAGTAATAAAGTAGGGGTTTCTGGAATTACACAATGCCATCATGCATGTGATACAGTGTATTTGGAACTGTATTTAGAGAGAAAAGTTAATGGTAGTTATTCAGTGTATAAAAGTTGGAGTTTTACAACAAACAATGCTACTCATTTAACTAAAAGCTTAGAAGTTATCGTTCCAAGCGGCTACTACTACAGAGTCCGTGGCTACCATGCAGCAAAAGATGGAAGTAAAGAAGCAGTTAGAACAGTAACCAAGGGAGTCCTGGTAAAATAATTTTATAGCATAAGCTCATCCCATCCCCAGCGATGTCAACAAACCAAAAAAATCCAGTAAACTTACATTACCTTCGCTGGGGAATCTTAAAATTCTGAAAAATCTAACAATCTTTCTAAAGATAAATTCTTAAAATTCCATATATTTCACAAAAAGACTGTCAAAATCCAAACATTTCGTGTATAATAAATACAATAAAACTGTTAATAAACAGAAAGTCGATTATTTCTGCTTAAACGTAAGTCGATTGCGTTTATGAACATATAGCAGAGCGGAAAAGGGGGCTTGTGCATGAAGATAACATTTATCGGTGCAACACACGAAGTGACCGGAAGCTGCTATTATCTGGAAGCAGCAGGGCGGAAGTTTCTGGTGGATTATGGAATGGAGCAGGGACCAGATTATTACGAGAATAAAGAGTTACCGGTAGCTCCGGGTGACCTGGACTTTGTGCTCCTGACACATGCTCATATGGATCATTCCGGTAATCTTCCGGCATTATATGCAAAAGGCTATCAGGGACCAATCTACGCCACAGAAGCAACCTGTAATCTCTGTGATATCATGCTCCGTGACAGCGCACATATCCAGATGTTTGAGGCTGAATGGAGAAATCGTAAGGGGCGCAGAGAAGGAAAACCGGAATTTATTCCTGCATATACGATGGAAGACGCAATGGGTGTTCTTCGAAACTTTGTCAGATGTCCATACGATAAAATTATCAAACCTGCTGAAGGAATCGAGGTTCGTTTTGTGGATGCGGGACATCTCCTGGGATCAAGCAGTATTGAAATCTGGCTTACCGAAGATGACAAGAAAGAGAAAATCGTATTTTCCGGAGACATCGGAAATCTTAATCAGCCTCTGATCAAGGATCCTGTATATATTAAAGAGGCAGATTATGTTGTGATGGAGTCTACTTATGGAGACAGAAGTCATGGAGAACGACCGGATTATCCAGTCATGCTTGCGGAAATCATTCAGAAAACTTTTGACAGAGGCGGTAATCTGGTGATTCCATCCTTTGCTGTGGGCCGTACGCAGGAAATGCTGTATTTTATCCGTCAGATCAAAGAACAGGGGCTTGTTCACGGGCATGATGGCTTTACTGTGTATGTAGACAGTCCTCTTGCCAATGAGGCAACTACGATTTTCAGTGAAAATGCCTATACCTGCTACGATGAAGAAGCAATGGATCTTTTGAACAAAGGAATCAATCCACTGTCATTCCCGGGCTTGAAGACATCCGTTACTACCGATGATTCCAGAGCGATTAATTTCGATGAAGACTGCAAGGTGATCATTTCTGCCAGCGGTATGTGTGATGCCGGACGTATCAAACATCATCTGAAACATAATCTGTGGGATCCAAGAAATACCATTCTTTTTGTTGGATATCAGGCGATAGGAACCCCTGGCCGGGCACTTCTGGAAGGGGCCACAGAGATGAAACTGTTTGGAGAGACGGTGCAGGTTGCAGCGGAAATCAGCAGAATGCCCGGAATCAGTGGTCATGCAGATGTAAATGGCCTTCTGAACTGGGCAAGAGCATTTGAAACGAAGCCGAAGCATGTCTTTGTTACTCACGGAGATGATACGGTAACGGAGGTTTTTGCCCAGAGACTGAAAGAAGAGCTGGGATATGACGCAACGGCGCCGTTCAGCGGAACAGAATATGATCTTCTGGAGAACAAATGTATCCACGAAGCTGTTGGTGTCCGCATTGTGAAAGCCACTGCTTCACCCAAAACGACCAAAGCCGCCCGTGCATATGAGAAGCTTCTGGCTATGGGACGCCGCCTGATGACGATTATCCGTAAGAATGAAGGCTGCCCAAACAAAGATCTGGACCGTTTTGCAAGAGATATCCAGTCATTGTGTGATAAATGGGACAGAACAGATATCTGACAGAAGAAACAAATATAAAAAACACCCTGCAGAAAAAAGATTCTGCAGGGTGGCGATTGATCTTACAGATCAGCCTTCGTTTAATGCCTGACGGATTGCCTTTGCAAGCTGATCCGGACATGAAGTTGGTTTGAAACCACAGCGGATACCTTCCAGGCGGCTGATCACTTCATCAGCATCCATTCCTTCTGCAAGATGTGCAACGCCCTGTGTATTTCCGGAGCATCCACCTGTAAATTTAATATTGTGTACTTTCTTATTGTCGTCGATCTCGAACTCAATTCCCTGAGCACAGACACCTTTTGTTTTATATGTCATAAAAATTCCTCCTGTATTTATTTGCCGTCCGGTACAGAGAATATCTATATGGTTTTGTACCGGAGAGCAGTATCATATCTACCAATTATATCATCTCTTAAAAAAAGTTTCCATAAAAAATAAAATTTGTTATAATGAACGTTGTAGAAAAAGAAAAAGTACTGTTGAACAGAAGAAAAATGAAAATTCAGCAGGATATTATATTGAAAGAGAGGACTTACAGATCATGAAATGTGTTGGAATTATAGGCGCAATGGAACAGGAAGTTGCAAGACTGAAAGAAGTGATGGAAGATGTGTCCATCACTACAAGAGCAAACATGGACTTTTATGAGGGAGTTCTGGAAGGAAAGAAAGTTGTTGTAGTGCAGTCCGGAATCGGTAAAGTAAATGCAGGTATGTGTACCCAGATCCTGGCAGATCTTTTTCAGGTGGAAGCTGTGATCAATACCGGTATTGCAGGAAGCCTGAATAACGACATCAATATCGGAGATATCGTACTTTCTACAGATGTTCTTCATCATGATATGGATGCTACAGGATTTGGATATCCGAAGGGACAGATTCCTCAGATGAAAGAATTTTCTTTCCAGGCAGATGAGGGTCTTCGTAAGATCGCCCGTGATGTATGCGAGGAAGTGAATCCGGAGATCCAGGTTTTTGAAGGAAGAATTGCTTCTGGAGACCAGTTTGTATGTGATCAGGGTGTAAAGGACAACATTGTAAAAGAGTTCAGCGCATATGCAGTTGAGATGGAGGGTGCGGCGATCGGACAGGCAGCAGCTCTTAACGGAATCCCGTTCCTGATCATCAGAGCGATTTCTGACAAGGCTGATAACAGCGCAAACATGGATTATCCGGCATTTGAGAAACTTGCCATTGAGCATAGCGTGCGCCTGACTCAGGGAATGCTGAAACGCATGGCATAATTGCAGAAACAGGGGAACCGTCATATCTTTTCTGCATATACTGTAAGAGATAGCAGAGAGAGGACAGCAGCGATTATGCTTTATCGAGACTTTTATCCGTTTTATGCTGCACAGGGAAATCCTGTTTTTTATAATGAGGAGCGGGAACAGGAGAGAGAGTTTGACCTGATGAAATCCTATTACCCAGATACAGCCAGAAAGATCCAGGAGAAGGCGGAAATGCAGTGTCAGCTTCTGGACTATGAGGGAAGCCGCCTGTATGACGAGTATCCGGATCGTTTTATGCTGTATCATATCTGCAGTCTGGTGAAAGATGAGATGACCAAAGATGCCAGTGCCCAGGAAATGCCGGGCGGATTTCTGGATGATCTTATCCAGGTATTGGTATATCAGGAAATTTCCCGGAGAAGATGCCGACGCCGGAGATGTCGACAGTATTTTCCGCGATAACAGTAATGACAGAATATGAATGACAGGTTCCTCCAACATCTGTCCATATACAAGAAAAACGAAAATGAATATAATGGAAGTATGATGAAGACAATAAGGGAATTTTTAGAAGAACAGATCAATGAACAGCTGATCCAGGCTGTTGTAAGTGGCCGCAGGACTGGTGAGGGACCTTCCAAGGTGAAGCTTCGTCCTGTGGAACTGAAAGGGAAACTTTGTTACCAGGCGTCTGTGACAGAGGGAACGAAGGTTTACCATAAAAATTATTCAAGGGAAGAGATTATCGATTATCTGGAGCAGGCAATGGAAGAATTCCGTCAGCTTCAGGTAATCGGACGCAGCCAGGATGGAAGCATCCTCATAAGCAAAAAAGGCAAGGCAACGATTAAAACAAAAAATCATAAAGCTGTTCAGAATGAAAGTGTAAAAATCGCACCGCATAACCGTGTGAAACAGTATATTCTGAAAGAGGGAACCGCAGCTCCGTTTCTGGTGGATCTGGGAGTTATGACAAAAGATGGAAAGATAGTTGCTTCCCGATATGATAAATTCAGGCAGATCAACCGTTTTCTGGAATTTATTCGGGATATTCTTCCCAAACTTCCGAAAGACCGGGAGATTACAATCCTGGATTTTGGCTGTGGAAAGTCCTATCTTACATTTGCGATGTATTATTATCTCAGAGAGCTTGAGGGTTTTGATGTGAACATCATAGGCCTTGATCTTAAAGAAGATGTGATCCGACACTGCAGCGAGCTTGCCAGATCTTATGGGTATGATAAACTGCATTTCTATCAGGGAGATATTGCCGGCTATGAAGGAGTTTCTTCCGTAGATATGGTGGTGACACTTCATGCCTGTGATACAGCAACAGATTTTGCCCTGGCGAAAGCCGTGGAATGGGGGGCACAGGTGATCCTGTCTGTTCCATGCTGCCAGCATGAACTGAACCGCCAGATCAAAAATGAAATGCTGCAGCCGATCATGCGTTACGGAATTTTGAAAGAACGTATGGCTGCGCTGATCACAGATGGCCTGCGGGCAGAGCTTCTGGAAAGTAAAGGCTATGAGACACAGCTTCTTGAGTTTATTGATATGGAGCATACACCAAAGAATATCCTGATCCGCGCAGTAAAAACCGGAAAGAAAAAGAACAGAGAAAGTTTTGCGGATTCCATGAAGGCGCTTCATGTAAATCCTACACTGGACAGGCTTCTTTATCCGGAAGAGTCGATCTCACAGAAGGGAGAATGACATGAAAAAGATCCTACGTAAAGGAGCTATACTTCTGGTGATCTTCGTAGCAGTAGTGGCCTGTACATCACTTCTGATGAACAGTCAGTCTACGGATAACCGTTCAGATATGAATGACGCCACGCTTCCGGAAGTTATGGTAAAGCTGGGAAGTACACAGGCAAATAAAATGTATGGATACAGGCAGCAGATGCAGACCGATTTCATGCGAGGCAGTATTACACCTCTGGATACGACGAAAAAGCTGACATTTGAGATCAATCCATACACAGATACAGTAACAGGCCTTGCGTATGAGGTGCGTACTTCAGATGGAAGCAAGGTTATGGAGAACCGTAAGATCAAGAATCTTACCAAAGAAGAAAACGGATATTTAAGTACAGAGATCGAAATTGGCAGTGATCTTCGTATGAACCAGGAATATTCTCTTCAGATCACGCTGGATACCAGCGAGGGGGAAGTTTATTACTATACAAGAGTTGTTTCCAGAACGCAGTTAAATACAGAGGCGTATTTGCAGTTTGTAAAAGATTTTTCCTCCAAATGTCTGGATAAAGAGCAGGCAGATACTCTGACGGGATATCTGGAGGCAGAAGATACGACCAGTGGAACCAATTTCAATAATATTACCATCTCTTCAGGCCTTTCCAATATCAGCTGGGGATCACTTTCACCCAAAATGTATATGGAAGGTGTGCCTTTGATCGATGATATCAACGAAACAACCGCAAGTATTACTTTGAATTATCAGGTTTCTGCACAGGATGATGAGGATAAAACAGAAATTTATGATGTTACGGAATTTTATCGTATGCGTTATACGGAGACCAGGATCATGCTGTTGGACTTCAAGCGTTCTGCAACAAAAGTTTTTGATCCTTCTCAGACGGTTGTTTCCGATGCGGGACTTCTTCTGGGAATCCGAAATAAAAATGTCACCTATGCGTCTAACAGTGATGGAAAGATCGTTGTTTTTGAGCAGGATGGTGATCTCTGGTCTTATGCACCGTCCAGCGGTAAGATCACAAGGATCTTCAGTTTCCGTAAAGATGAAAATAATGATTCCAGATATGTGAGAACGGAACATGATATTAAGATCATCCGCGTGTCAGACAGTGGAGATGTGGATTTTGTACTTTATGGTTATATGAACCGTGGTGTTCATGAAGGATACAGCGGAGTCTGTGTTTATCATTACAACAGTGACCGTAATGTAGTGGAAGAAAAGGTTTTCATACCGAGCACAGAATCCTACGAATTCCTGAAGGAAGATCTCGGAACACTTACTTATGTAAACAAAAATAATCAGCTGTTTCTTCTTTTTGCACAGAAGCTGTATCAGGTAGATATTGAAACAGGAACTTCTGAGATCCTGGAAGATGGTATTAAACAGAATTATTTTGTAGTATCTGAGACCAAGGCACATGCGGCATGGCTGATCACTTCCGGAGATGATAAAGGAAAGATCAGAGAAATCGAGTTTGATTCACTGAAAACAAGAGATCTCCTGCCGGAAAGCGGGCAGAAACTGAGAACTCTGGGATTTATGAATGAAGATCTGGTATATGGAATCCTTTCTGATGAGGATATTCTTACAGATGCCAACGGACATGAAACAGAAGGACTCAGTACATTCCGCATTGAGAGCTTTAAGGGTAAAGTAAAGAAAGAATATCATCAGGATGGCCTTTATGTCACAAATGTGACGGTTGGAAGTACCATGATGGAATTTGAGCTTTCCGCAAAATCAGGAAATACTTATACAGTCCAGAAAAAAGATAATATCATGAATAACAAAAAGGCATCCGGAAGTCAGGTAGATGTGGCTCTGATCACTACAAACCGCGCAGGAACACTGATCCGCCTGACCATGACCCAGAAGCCGGAGACGGACAGCCCGCTGCTTGTTTATTCCAAGATCGAGAGTACAGAAGATTCACCGGTGACACTGGATACGACTGTTCCGCAGGGAGAACTTTATTATGTTTATGCATATGGATCTCTTGACCGGATTTATACAGATCCGGCAGCAGCCGTAAAACGTGCGGATAATCAGACCGGAGTTGTCCTGAACCGTGCTCAGCAGTATGTCTGGGAACGTGGAAATAAAAAGACAAAGATCCAGATGGATATAGAAGATGTACCGGATACGATCCTGACAGCTAACTGGAAGAAGAAGGAACTTCAGGATGGACTGGGAGATACAGGAACTGTGATCGATCTGACCGGATGCAGTCTTGATAATGTCCTTTATGAGGTCAGCGCCCAGAGGCCGGTAGTGGCCAAAACCGGAGAGAATTCCAGCGTTGTGATCGTAGGCTATGATGAATATAATACGTATCTTTATGACCCGTCTACAGGACAGACAAGCCCATATGGAATGAATGACAGTACAGCATTATTTGAAAGTGCGGGAAATGTATTCCTGACCTATATAGAAAACGTTACAGAGTGACGCAGATAAATGGCCGGATAAAAGCCGTGGGGTAACAGCAGAGATGACAAATCGGGAAGACCCGTTTGGCATAAATCAGAAAAGGACAGGTGTATTTGTCCTTTTTTGGAAAAAGCGCGACAGGAAAGGGGAAAATGTAATGTTAAGTGAAAGTATCAAAAAACTGGTGCAGTATGGAGTGGAGACAGGAATAACACCAGAATGTGAAAGAATCTATGCGACGAATCTTCTTCTGGATGCCTTTGGGGAAAGTGAATATACAGAACCCGAGACAGAGTATGCTAAAATTGATCTTGAGGCGACTCTCGATGAGCTTCTGGATGAAGCTGTAAAGAGAGGGATTATTGAGGACAGCGTTGTATACAGAGATCTCTTCGATACAAAACTTATGAACTGTCTGATGCCGCGTCCGGCGCAGGTGCAGAAAGAATTCTGGGATGCTTATAAAGAAGATCCGGAGAAAGCAACGGATTATTTTTATAAACTGAGTCAGGACAGCAACTATATCAGACGCTACCGTGTAAAAAAAGATCAGAAGTGGACAGTAGACAGTGAATATGGTAAGATCGATATCACCATCAACCTTTCCAAACCGGAAAAAGATCCGAAAGCCATCGCAGCTGCCAAACTTGTGAAATCCAGTAGTTACCCGAAATGTCTGCTTTGTCCGGAGAATGAAGGTTACGCAGGAAGAGTAAATCATCCGGCAAGAGAAAATCACAGAATTATCCCGATCACGATCAATGACAGTCCGTGGGGCTTTCAGTATTCCCCATATGTTTATTACAATGAACACTGTATTGTATTTAACAGTAAACATACACCTATGAAGATCGAGAGAAACACGTTTATCAAGCTGTTTGATTTTGTAAAACTGTTTCCGCATTATTTTCTTGGCTCCAATGCGGATCTTCCGATCGTTGGTGGTTCTATCCTGAGCCATGATCACTTCCAGGGCGGACATTATACATTTGCCATGGCGAAGGCTGAGATCGAGAAGCATGTGACGATTCCAGGATATGAAGATGTAGAAGCCGGTATCGTGAAATGGCCGCTTTCTGTTTTGCGTATCCGGAGTAAAGATGAGAAGAGACTGATCGATCTGGCGACACATGTGCTGGAAAACTGGAGAGGCTATACAGACGAAGCTGCATTTGTTTTTGCAGAGACAGACGGTGAGCCTCATAATACCATCACGCCGATCGCACGTAAGGTGGGAGATACTTTTGAGCTGGATCTGACACTTCGAAACAATATTACAACAGAAGAGAATCCGCTTGGCGTTTATCATCCACATGCATGTTACCATCACATCAAGAAGGAAAATATTGGTCTCATTGAAGTTATGGGCCTGGCCGTTCTTCCGGCACGTCTGAAAGAAGAACTGGAACTTCTGGAAGAGTATATTTTGAGCGGCAAGGATATCGCTTCTAATGAAAAGATCGAGAAACATGCTGCATGGGTTGCAGAATTTCTGCCGAAATACGAGAAACTTGACAAAGATAATATTCAGGATGTTCTCCGCAAAGAGGTGGGCAATGTATTTGTTCATGTTCTGGAGGATGCCGGTGTTTATAAATGCACACCAGAGGGCAGGGATGCATTTATGAGATTTATCAGCACTCTGTAAAAAAGGAGGCACACCGGGACTGGATATGGATTTCAGAAGGAGTTTGTTTAAATGAAAAAAACAGAAAGAACCGGAAAAGCCTTTTACATGAAGTGGCTTTTGCTGGCACTTTTCGCAGCAGCACTGATCATAATGCCGGCAGCTTCCCAGAAAGTATCGGCAGCCAAAATGGTCTATACTGTGAAGTTTAATAATAATTCAGGTACCAGCAAAAGCAAAACATATACAGCGTTGACAAGAAACGTAACATTAAATACCACGATTAAGCTTCCAAGTGTTCCGAAGGCAGTCGGATATCAGAATCTTGGGTGGACGACACAGAAAGGCAGTACCAAAGTGGTATATAAAGCCGGAGCAAGTGTAAAAGTCACCAGGGATATGAATCTGTACGCAGTCCGCAGAAAAAGCAGGTATTATACAGTAAGCTTTTATCTGGGAAATGGAAGCAGTAATTCCACATATCGGAAACTTCAGAAAAAAGTAGAAGAGGGCACTTATTATACTCTCCCGACAGTGCCATCCAGATCGGGCTATGTGAACCTTGGATGGTCTACGACAGTAAATGGAAAGACATCCACTGCAAAGAAGGCTGGAACAAAGATTAAGATCAGTAGAAATATCAAGTACTATGCAGTACAGATGCAGTCTGTAAGTGTGAATCTCTGTAAAGCAAATGGAAGCGTATGGAAAACAGTAACACTTGGTAAAGACGGATACCTGAAGCTTCCGTCAGCTTCCAATGCAACGGGTTATACATTCATGGGATGGTCAAAAACCAGACGTACAGGATCTGCAACATCGCCGGATTATGAAGCCGGAGAGCTGGTTAAAATAAGCAAGACTACGACCCTTTATGCAACGGTGTTCAACCGTACAATGGAAAAAGATATCAGTTCTGCAAATATGTCAAAACCTGCCATTGGAATGAAGTACAGTAAGGTGATCTTCGTAGGAGATTCCCGTACTGCAGGAATGAAGGCAACTCTGAATAAACAGGTAAGCAGTTCCGTGACCAGCGATGTTTCTTTTATTGCAAAAGCCGGACAGGGACTTAGCTGGTTTCAGAGCACAGGATATACTCAGCTTATAAACGAAATCAACAAAACCAAAGGAAGCAAACCGATTGCGGTTGTTTTCAATCTGGGCATCAACGACATGGCAAACATCAGCAATTACATCAGTTATATGTCCGACATTGCTTCTACACTGAAGAGCAAAAACTGTAAACTGTTTTACATGTCTGTCAATCCGATCAACAGTGTTATGATCACGAAAGCAGGAAAAGGTGCACGTACAGAAGCGCAGGTAAGAGAGTTTAACAGTAAGATCCACTCCGGACTTTCACTGAATTATAAGTATATTGATACTTACAGTGTACTGATGAAGAAGGGCTACGGAACGAATTCCTCTTATTCCGGAACGGATGCTGCTTCTGATGACGGACTGCATTACACGACCAAAACATTTAAGAGAATTTATTATTACTGTATCACATATCTGAACACAGGAAGCATTGATGCATCAATCTACTGATCAGGCATATGATCCCGTGTACCGGACTGCTTCCGGTATGCGGGATTTTTCTGTGTATCAGGGCAATTACTCCTTGCACGAACCATAAGAATAGTCTATACTTAATTCGATACGGACATTTGGAGGTCCGCAGGGACGTGTAATCCTGAATATGAGGAATGAGGTATAGATTATGGAACTGACAACAGTGAAAGAAATTTACAGAAACCGTGAGCAGTATCTTGATAAAGAGATCACGGTAGGCGGATGGGTACGAAGCGTTCGTGATTCCAAGGCTTTTGGATTCATCGTACTCCATGATGGAAGCTTTTTTGAAACTCTTCAGATCGTATATCATGATAACATGGAGAATTTCGCAGAGGTTTCCAAGCTGAACGTTGGAGCAGCCATCATTGTAAAAGGTACACTGGTAGCTACCCCACAGGCAAAGCAGCCATTTGAAATCCAGGCGACAGAGGTATTTGTAGAGGGTAGCTCCGCACCGGATTATCCGCTGCAGAAGAAACGTCACAGCCTTGAGTATTTAAGAACCATGACACATTTAAGACCGAGAACAAACACCTTCCAGGCTGTATTCCGTGTGCGTTCTCTCTGTGCATATGCAATCCATAAATTCTTCCAGGAAAGAGGATTTGTTTATGTGCATACACCACTGATCACAGGAAGTGACTGTGAGGGTGCTGGAGAGATGTTCCAGGTAACGACACTGGATCCTGCGAATATGCCGATGACAGAAGACGGAAAGGTTGATTATTCACAGGATTTCTTTGGAAAGGAGACCAATCTTACCGTAAGTGGACAGCTGAATGGTGAGACTTTTGCACAGGCATTTCGTAATATTTATACATTCGGACCGACTTTCCGTGCAGAGAACTCCAATACAACCCGTCATGCTGCTGAGTTCTGGATGATCGAGCCGGAGTGTGCGTTTGCGGATCTTCAGGATGACATGGAACTTGCGGAGGCTATGCTGAAATATGTGATCCGTTACGTTCTTGAGAATGCACCGGAGGAAATGAACTTCTTCAATTCCTTCGTGGACAAGGGGCTTCTTGACAGACTGAACCATGTGCTTAATTCTGAATTCGCACATGTAACTTATACAGAAGCTGTTGAGATCCTTGAGAAGAACAACGACAAATTTGATTACAAGGTATTCTGGGGATGCGATCTTCAGACAGAGCATGAGCGCTATCTGACAGAGCAGATTTATAAGAGACCGGTATTTGTTACCGATTATCCGAAGGAAATCAAAGCCTTCTATATGAAACTCAATGAGGATGGAAAGACTGTTGCTGCTATGGATTGCCTGGTACCGGGAATCGGAGAGATTATCGGAGGAAGCCAGAGAGAGGATGACTATGGCAAGCTGAAAGCACGTATGGACGAGCTTGGCCTGAAACCGGAGGATTATGATTTCTATCTGGATCTCCGTAAATATGGTTCTACACGTCATTCCGGATTTGGTCTTGGTTTTGAGAGATGTGTAATGTACCTTACAGGTATGGGTAACATCCGCGACGTAATTCCATTCCCGAGAACTGTAAAGAACTGCGATCTTTGATCACAGACCTCAGAGAGGAACTGACAATAAGTATTGACTATGTGTAACTGATACACAGGGGAGAACATCATGAGATTTATTCATCTTGCAGACTTGCATCTGGGAGCTGTTCCTGACAGGGGATGCCCATGGAGCAAAGAGCGGGAGGAAGAGATCTGGAGCACTTTCCGCCGGGTTATTGCGGGTATCCGCGAAGACCCGGTGGATTTGTTATTTATATCCGGAGATCTGTTCCACCGTCAGCCGCTTATGAGAGAACTTAAGGAAGTGAATTATCTGTTTTCTACTATTCCGGATACCAGAGTGTATCTTATGGCAGGAAACCATGATTTTATCAGCCGTGATTCTTTTTATCGTACTTTTGAGTGGAATTCCAATGTGACTTTTTTCAAAAACAGAGAACTGACCTGTGTCAAGGACCCGGAGCTGGATGTCTATGTGTATGGACTCAGCTATTACGACCGTGAGATCAGAGAAGGCCTGTATGACAAGGCGGTACCGGTGCAGGAGGAGGGAATCCATATTCTTCTTGCACATGGCGGAGATGAGAAACACATTCCGCTTAGTGCAGCTTCCCTGGCAGCAGCAGGCTTTGATTATGTGGCACTGGGACACATTCACAAGCCACAGATCCTAATCCGCGATCAGGCTGCTTTTTCCGGAGCTCTGGAACCGATAGACAGAAATGATACCGGAGAACATGGATATATGGAGGGACGGGTAGTAAACGGTCGTATCCGCACAGAATTTGTACCTTTTGCCTGCCGGTCTTATCAGCAACTTGTGATGCCGCTTCATGAAGAGACGACACAGATATCGCTGGAAGAGGCTGTGAAATCTCAGATATTCCGCCGGGGAGGGCGTAATATTTACCGCATTATTCTGCAGGGAATGCGTTCGCCGGATCTTCTGCTGATTCCGGAGAAATTAAAGAGTCTGGGTAATATTACCGATGTTGTGGATGAGTCCTGGCCTGCATATGATCTGGAAGAGCTTTATAAACGCTACAGTGGTACGCTGATCGGTGATTATATCGGCTATTTTCTCGCAAAGGGCAGAATGGATACGGTAGAAAAAAAGGCACTGTATTATGGTCTTCAGGCATTGCTTGAAACCGGAAGCAGGCGGTAAAAGGGACAGCACGGGAGGATAGCGCAAGATGGTTATCAGACGTTTGAAAATAAAAAATTTCGGGAAGATCCGGAACAGGGATATGGAGCTTATTCCCGGGATCAATGTGCTTTACGGAGAAAACGAGAGCGGTAAGACAACGACGCATACATTTATACGATCCATGTTTTACGGTGTCCGCAGACTCCGTGGCAAAGCTGCACAGAATGATACTTATACGAAATATGAACCCTGGGAAAATCCTGCCGAATATGGTGGGATCATGTGGTTTACAAGTAAAGGAAAGAATTATCGCCTTACAAGAAATTTTTATAAAGAAAAGAAAATGGGAGAACTTCTCTGTGAAGATGACGGAAGCCTTGTGGATGCGGAACAGGGAGCTCTTGAGTCTGTTCTCGGAAATGTAAGTGAGGCGGTCTATGATAATACCGTATCCGTGGCACAGCTGAAAAGTGTTACCGGAAAGGATCTTGTCCGTGAATTGCAGAATTATATGGCCAGCTATCAGGGAACCGGCGACAGCTCTGTTGATATGGGACGTGCCATGCAGATGTTGAAAATGTCCAGAAAAGGATATCTGACAGAGGCGGCCCGCCGTAAAAAAGACCTCGAAAAAGAAAAAGAAAAAATTTCTGCAAATATAGAGTATATCCGTAAAGAAATCAGGGAGCTGGATGAAAAAAGAGACAGGATCACGCAGCAGCAGGATGGAATGAATATGGGAACCAGAGATAAGAGTACCGAAGATCTTCTGGAACTCCGGATCGATCGGGTAAAAAGACGACGGGAGCTTAACGGGGCGGTTCTGGCAGTTGTATTGCTGGCAGGTATTGCCGGAACCGGATGTCTGGCCGCTTTTTCCAGCCAGCTGATCCTGAGTATCCTTACCGGTGTGCTGACAGCGGGGATAACGGTAGCTGCTCTGTTCTTCCGTGTTCGTCTGAGCAGGGAGCTGAACAGGAGGGAACGCCAGAGAGAACGATGGCTTTCCAGACACGATGAGCTGACCTGGAACCGGAACAGTCTGGACAGTGATCACGAAGAAAAACATACTGCACTTTCCAATCTTCAGGCAGAACTTCAGGAGTGTGAAGAGAATACAGAGGTACTTACTCCGGAAGAAACAGAGATTCAGGCTTTAAATATGGCTATGGAAACGATAGAGGCACTTTCCGGGAATATTACAGATCAGGTGGGAGTTCGCCTGAAACAGCGCACTTCACAGATCTTAAGTGAGATTACGGGAGGAAAGTACCGGGAAGTTCTGATGGATGAGGAATTACATATGTCTGTGAATACCGGAGAGAGGACGGTTTCCATTGAACGTCTGAGCAGAGGTACTCTTGAACAGATCTATTTTGCCCTTCGTATGGCGGCAGGTGAACTTTTCTGCAAAGAAGAACCGTTTCCGGTGATCCTGGATGATGTGTTTGGGATGTATGATGAAGAACGTCTTGCAGCAGCTCTTCGCTGGCTTCACAAAGAAGAACGACAGGTGATCATAAGTACCTGCCACAAGAGAGAAATGGAGATCCTGGATAAGGAAGGAATTCCATATCAGAAACTTCCCATGTAGATTTTTATGAAATTTTATGGAATATATGGCAAAGCGGGGAATAAATATCCGCTTTGCTTTTTTATGCAGAAGTCAGGTGGATATTCGTAAAAGCCACAGGGGACTTACTTGATTTGGTTAAAAAGCGGCTGCGTTTCCAGCGAATCAGTCTGTGATCCTGAAAATGCAGCCGCCTGTAAATTATTATTTATTTCTCATACTGGCTCATGTAGTTTGCTACACAGCGTTTAATTCTGTCTACCGGATTCAGGAGGTGGCTGACAGAAGTATCATGATTCAGGGTATCAATGATCAGTGCGATGTATTTGCTCATATCACAGCTGATGTAGTATGGCTTCTCAAGAAGCTCCGGTGCCTGGTAAACCAGGTTGGTAGTGAGGAGTTTGTCGAAGTAGCCTTTTTTGTAAGCATCATCGAATTTATCAAGACCGTCTGTGAAGAATCCGAATGTAGAGCAGATGTAAACCTTACCTGCACCTTTCTCTTTCAGGAGAGAAGCGATTTTCAGGATTGTATCACCGGAAGAGATCATATCATCGATGAGGATCATATCCTTGCCTTCGATCTTCGGTCCGAGGAATTCATATGCAGCGATCGGATGACGGCCGTTTACATATTTTGAGTAATCCAGACGTTTGTAGTACATACCCATATCAACACCCAGAACGTTGGCAAGATAGATTGCACGGCTCATGCTTCCCTCGTCCGGGCTGATCGTCATGAAATGATCCTTGTCGATGTGGAGACCCTTTTCATTTTTAAGAAGAGCCTTGATGAACTGGTAGGATGGCTGTACAGTCTCAAATCCGTGAAGAGGAGTTGCGTTCTGTACACGGGAATCATGTGCATCAAAGGTAATGATATTCTCAACACCCATATCGATCAGCTCATGAAGTGCATTGGCACAGTCAAGAGACTCTCTTCCGACACGTTTGTCCTGGCGGCTCTCATAGAGATATGGCATGATCACATTGACTCTGCGGGCTTTTCCGCCGACAGCGGCGATAACACGCTTCATATCCTGGAAATGATCATCCGGGGACATAAGATTCGTGTAAGGTCCGATCGGATAGGACAAGCTATAGTTAGTTACATCTACCATAACGTAGATGTCATCACCGCGGACAGACTCATTGATGGTACATTTACCTTCGCCGGAGCCGAAACGTGGAGTCTTGGCATCGATGATGTAAGAATCACGTTTGTATCCCTCGAATGCGAAGGAATCCATTCCAGGATACTGTCTTTCGGCACGCCATTTAACCAGCCAATCGTTCACCTTCGCACCTAATGAGCTGCAGCTCTGAAGGGGAATCAGTCCAAGTCTTCCTACCGGGAGTGTGGAAAAATCTTTTGTAGTTACCTGTGCCATTTTAATTTCCTCCTAAAAATATTTTCTGTATACGGATGTCTTTCCCGATCAGCGATATCATCTGATAGTTGCTGGCAATTCGGGAAAATGTTCTCTCGGAATAGGTATCCGAGAAATTTTTGAGCGTCAGATTCGTGGAAATGATCGTGGATTTCCTGCGCATGATCCGTTCATTGAGACAGAGAAAAAGCTGCGAGGATACGAAACTGTTGGTAAGTTCCGTTCCCAGGTCATCAATGATCAGAAGATCACAGTCATAGATCAGTTCCTCATCCGTGCCGGTATCTTTTCTGGAAAAAGAATTTGCAGCCATCATATCAAAAAGATCATAGGCTGAAAAGTACAGGACGCAGTGTGTGGATCTGAGAAGCTCCCGTGCGATGCAGTGTGAAAGAAAAGTTTTTCCAACACCGGTATCGCCATACAAAAACAGGTTTTCAAATTTATGGTCGAAGTTCTGCACAAAACGCTGTGCAGTATCATAGGCCCGTCTGGCTGTTTCCAGGGCAGACAGTCCTGTGGCTTCGTTTTTTATTGTAGCAGAATAATAGTCAAATGAAAAGCTGTCAAAATTTTCTTTTTCGAGAATTTCGTTCAGATTGGACTGTGCATAGAGCAGTTCGATCTCGGCTTTCTTGAAACAGGTGCATTTTTTGCTGCCAATATAGCCGGTGTCCTGGCAGGCAGGACAGGTATAAGGCATCTCCAGATAATCTCCGGGGAAGCCGTTGGCAACAAGAAGGGTGATGCGCTCATCGGAAAGTTCCTGAATGGCGGCTTTCAGATCTGCGGTACCCTTTTCTTCTCTGTTCAGGAGACGCCGTACTTTATCAGCACTTAATGTAGCCACCTCGTCATCAATTTCCTTCAGGCGGGGGATCTTTCCGTAGGCCTCGGCAGTGCGTTTCTCCAGAATCCGGTGATTCTGTGCCTGCCTGCGGCTGTATTCTCTCATTATAGTATCATACTGAAAATTCTGTAAAGGCATAAAAAGCTCCTTCCAGTTTCTGTTACTGGTTATTTAAAAGACGTTTCTCATATTCTGTAAAATCATAATCACGCTGGTGAAAGTTATTGAAGCGGTTATTGCTCTGGGACTGAGCCGCAGGCTGCTTCTTACGGGAAACTGCTTTCTCAAGCTGACGTTTCTTGTGTTCGGCATCCAGAAGCCGGACATCTTCCAGCGTATGTACGTTTTTCTTTTTCCAACCGGAAAGTATTTTGTCTGCATACTGGAAACTTGGCTGGCCGGTGGAGAGAACAGTACGGCTGCAGGCTTCCTGGATCAGTTCCAGATCAAAGCCGTAGGTCTTACGCCAGGTATCGATGTAACTGATCTCATTTTCTACAGGATTACGTCCACTGATTCCCATTGCTTTCAGGATCGTGTAATAATCTTTGGAAAAACGGGAGCTGGCATCACGGGCCATTTCAACTGTAGTGACACCGTCCCTGGTCCAGGCAAGGGCAACAGTTTCGATATAACGCATGCTCTTGCGGCCCCTGGAAACACAGTATTCCACCAGATATTCAATAAGGTCTGCGGACATATGGAGCTCATCGTAGAAGAAAAAAATCTTCTGCATTTCTGTAGGAGTCAGCGTCTTGGCCAGATATTGTTCGGCAATATAAAGCAGCTGACTGACCTCTTCATTCTGTTTCAGTTCGCTGATGTGGTCAGGTGTAAGGCTGCGGATGTAGTCCGCAGAGGTTGAAAGTTCTGAAGAAGTACCGCCGGAAACAGCAGAATTACTGGAACTGAGGGAGACATTTTTTGGGGCTGAACCGGTAAGAGCCACAGGCTGTGAAATGCCGGCTGCCATCTGGGCGGAAACTGGCGATGAGGAAGTTCCGGCGGTGGAAAAAATGTTCTCACTGGAAGCACTGCTTTCCATATGACCGACATCCGCAAAAGGTTCCAGTAAAGTGATTCCGGAAAGCTGTCGGTCTGTGGTATAAGTTAATGAGAGTATTTTCTCACCTTCCCAGTATTTCAGTGCACGGAAAATATCCCTTTCTGTGCAGAAAAGGCGATCCGCCATATGCTCCAGACTGAAAGAAGAAGGAGAAGAAGATACTGCCCGGAGAAGATAGATATATACTTTCACGAATTCTCCATTGGCGCGAGGCATGAAATTGTCAATAAAACGATTGGAAAGAATCGTTACCTCCAGTTCAGAGGAATTCTGAAGTGAAATCAGGCTCATGATCAGCAGCTCCCTTTCTTTGTTTTCTTCAATGGTCATGTGGTATTTAAAAGTCCGCGTTTGCTAAAAAGGATTATAGCACAACCACTTTTACTTGAGAATAGTTTATTTTCACAGAGGTTGTGCACCAATTAGCATGTGGAAAATGTGGAAAATGTGGATAACCTTGAGGATAAAATTATCAGCAACTAATAAAAACCTCGATTTTACAGGGAAAATGCGGTATTTGTGGAATTTGGCCGTTGAATTATGTCAAGTGGGTTATGCACAAAAAAATCCACATGCCAGGCACGTCTGGAATGTGCATAAGCATGTGGATAATGTGGATAACTATTTTCCGAGGAGGTGTTCTCCAATGTTTACAACGTCTCCGGCGCCCATAGTTATCAACAGATCACCATGTGCACAACTTTTTAAGAGGAAGCTCTCGATTTCATCAAAAGTCGGAAAATATTCGCAGGGGGTTCCAAGTTCCTGGATTTGTTTCTGGAGATCCTGGGAAGAAATACCAAGATCGTCTGTTTCACGTGCGGCATAAATATCAGCCAGTACAACGTGGTCAGCCAGAGTCAGGGCTTTTGCAAATTCAGGAAGAAGAGCCTTGGTACGTGTGTAGGTATGAGGCTGGAATACACACCATACTTTCTGATGCGGATAATTCTTCGCTGCGTGAAGGGTAGCTTCGATTTCTGTTGGATGATGTGCGTAGTCATCAATGATGGTAACGCCGCCGATTTCTCCCTTGTACTGGAAACGACGGTCTGTGCCTGTAAAGCTTCCGAGGCCTTTGACAATTACCTCATCCGGAAGATCCAGAAGGCGTCCTACGGCAATGGCAGCCAATGCGTTGGAAACATTGTGGATGCCCGGTACACGAAGGTAATAGCTGCCGATTTTTTTGCCCTGGAAGAGAACGGAGAAGGAAGGATGTCCGTATTTATCCCAGGTGATATCTGCGGCTGTATAATCTGCCTCATGCTCCAGACCATAGGTGAGAACATGACATGGAAGGCCACGGGTAATAGTCTCGTATTCCGGTGTATCAGCATTGATGATCAGAGTTCCGTCAGACGGAAGAAGCTCAGCAAATTTCCGGAAGGAATGACGGATATCGTCAATATCCTTGAAGAAGTCCAGATGGTCGGCATCCATGTTCAGGATCACGCTGATCTTAGGGAAGAAGCTCAGGAAGCTGTTGGTATATTCACATGCTTCTGTGACGAAAGTTTCAGAGTTGCCGACACGGATATTCCCGTGGATGGCAGGAAGGATTCCGCCTACACTGATAGTGGGGTCACAGTCGCCCTCAAGAAGGATGTGGGAAACCATGGAAGTTGTGGTGGTTTTTCCGTGGGTACCGGAAATGGCGATCGGTGTATCGTAGTTACGCATGATCTGGCCGAGAAGTTCCGCACGTGTGAGCATTGGGAGCCCTTTTTCTTTTGCACAGGCAAATTCCGGGTTGTCCGGATGGATCGCTGCTGTGTAGACAACCACATCGACATCATCTTTGATATTGGCTGCACGCTGTCCGTAGTAGATGACGGCACCACGTTCCTCGAGTGTACGTGTAAGAGGACTGGCTTTGGCATCGGAACCGGAGATACGGAAGTTTTCCTCAAGAAGGATCTCGGCAAGGCCGCTCATGCTGATGCCGCCGATACCGATAAAATGAATATGAAGCGGTTTATGAAAGTCTATCTGATACATAATAATCTCCTTATATATATGTTATTTTCGGGGTTCTTTTGTCTGCTTTATTATAACGCCAACAGAAACAATTGAAAAGTGGTACTTTTGGCTAAAAAAATGCTTCTCTGTGGAATATAAAAGTAACCAGAAAATAATATCAAAAAATGTTGAAAATTACCAGAAGAACGAAAAAAACGACAAGTCTTACCAATTCGTGGTATACAATAGCGATAAAAAAAGTAAAACACAATCAAAATAATTGTAAAAAATGTTCACTAATACGGTAAAGTATGCTATAATTAAATAATCATAACATACAAGAGGTGATCGCATGATTAAGAAAGAGATGATTGCCATGCTCTTGGCCGGTGGGCAAGGCAGCAGGTTAGGAGTTTTGACAGAAAAGGTTGCAAAGCCGGCAGTCGCTTTTGGTGGTAAATATCGTATCATCGATTTTCCACTGAGCAATTGTATTAACTCGGGAATTGATACGGTGGGTGTGCTGACACAGTACCAGCCGCTCCGCCTGAATACACATATTGGGATTGGTATTCCGTGGGATCTGGACCGCAATGAAGGTGGTGTTACAGTCCTTCCTCCATATGAGAAGAGTACAAGCAGTGAATGGTATACAGGAACTGCCAATGCGATTTATCAGAATCTGGCTTATATGGAGCAGTATAATCCAGACTACGTACTGATCCTTTCCGGTGACCATATTTATAAGATGGATTACGAAGTGATGCTGGATTTCCACAAGGCGAACAAGGCAGATATTACCATTGCATGTATGCCTGTTCCGATCGAGGAAGCCAGCCGTTTTGGTATTATGGTCACTGATGAGAGTAACCGTATTACTGAGTTTGAGGAGAAACCGGAGCATCCAAGCAGTAATCTTGCGTCTATGGGTATTTATATTTTCTCATGGCCGGTTCTTAAGGATGCGCTGATCGCATTGAAAGATCAGAACGGATGTGATTTTGGTAAACATATTCTTCCGTATTGTAAGGAAAAAGGCCAGCGTCTTTTTGCCTATGAGTACAATGGCTACTGGAAAGATGTTGGAACACTTGGTTCTTACTGGGAAGCAAATATGGAGCTGATCGACATCATTCCGGAGTTTAATCTTTATGAAGAATTCTGGAGGATTTACACCAAGGGGGATGTGATTCCGCCGCAGTACATTTCCGAGGATGCAGTTGTGGATAAGTGCATCATTGGTGAGGGAACCGAAATCTACGGTGAAGTACATAATTCAGTAATCGGTCCGAATGTTGTTATTGGCAAGGGCAGTGTGATCCGTGATTCTATCATCATGAAGAACACATCTGTTGGTGAGAATGTTGTTATGGATAAAGCCATTGTGGCAGAGGACGTTGTTGTAGGAAACAATGTTGTGATCGGTTGTGGTGAGGAAGCACCGAATGTTCTGAAACCTGCCGTATATTCCTTCGGCCTTGCGGCAATCGGAGAAAACAGCGTGATTCCGGATAATGTTAAAATCGGTAAGAATACCGCCATCTCAGGCGTTACAACGAAAGAAGACTACCCTGACGGAGAGCTGGCAGCTGGCCAGGTAATTGCAGCAAAGGACGGTGGGAAAGAATGAGAGCGATAGGTATTATTTTGGCAGGCGGTAACAATAACCGTATGAGAGAATTATCAAACAAAAGAGCGATTGCGGCGATGCCTATTGCAGGAAGCTACCGCGCGATCGATTTTGCCCTCAGTAACATGGCGAATTCACATATCCAGAAGGTTGCTGTGCTGACACAGTATAATGCCCGTTCCCTCAATGAGCATTTAAGCTCATCCAAATGGTGGGATTTCGGAAGAAAGCAGGGAGGGCTTTATGTTTTTACGCCAACCATTACCAGAGACAACAGTTTATGGTATCAGGGAACTGCTGATGCGATTTATCAGAATCTGACTTTCCTTAAGAACAGCCATGAACCGTATGTTGTAATTGCTTCCGGCGATGGAATCTACAAGCTGGATTACAATAAAGTTCTGGAGTATCATATTGCAAAACGTGCAGACGTTACCGTTGTATGTACCACATGCCAGGATCAGAGTCAGGTTGAGAGATTTGGTGTCCTCCGCATGAATGAGGACTGCCGGATCGAGGAATTTGAGGAGAAACCGATTGTTTCTTCTTATAATACAGTGTCTACAGGTATCTATGTCATCCGCAGGAGACAGCTGATCGAGCTGATCGAACGTGCCGCCCAGGAGGGAAGACATGATTTTGTAAATGATATTCTCATCCGATATAAGAATCTGAAGAGAATTTATGGATATAAGATCGATACCTACTGGAATAACATCTCTACTGCAGAGGCTTATTACCAGACAAACATGGATTTTCTGAAACCGGAGATCCGCAATTATTTCTTCAAGCAGGAGCCTGCGATCAAAACCAAAATTGCAGACGTGCCACCGGCAAAATATAATCCGGGAGCAACTGTGAAGAACAGTCTGATATCCAGCGGATGTATTATCAATGGAACCGTGGAGAATTCTGTTCTGTTCAGAGATGTATTTGTAGGCAATAACTGTGTGATCAAAAACTCTGTGATCCTTAATGACGTATACCTTGGAGATAATACGCACATTGAGAATTGCATTGTTGAGAGCCGGGATACTATCCGGGCGAATTCATATTACTGCGGCGAAGAAGGAGAAGTAAAGATCGTCGTGGAGAAAAACGAGCGCTACGTATTGTAAATGCAGAAATTCCCGCAGATATGTTTAGCGAAATGAAAGGGGCAAGTAACAATGAATATTACAGATGTACGTGTGAGAAAGGTAGCAAAAGAAGGGAAAATGAAGGCCGTTGTGTCGGTTACTATAGATGATGAGTTTGTGGTACATGACATTAAGGTGATCGAAGGAGAGAAAGGTCTGTTTATCGCAATGCCAAGCCGTAAGGCAAGTGACGGAGAGTACCGCGATATCGCGCATCCGATTAACTCTGCAACAAGAGAGCGGATCCAGAAGATCATCCTGGACAAGTATCAGGAAGTAATGGCTGAAGAAGCTGAGAATGAAGTTCTTATGGAGGCTGCAGAGTAGACACAGCCTTAGGGTGTATGGCAATGACAGCGGAGAAAGATCCGCATAGCTGACAACTTGGGAATTGAGACTGCATAGGATAAGATAAATAAAAGCTGCTGTTTTGCGTGGAAAATCTGCAAAACAGCAGCTTTTTTGGTGTGCTTTTGTTGCATAGAAATTTCAATTATTACGTATTTGTTACAGAAATAAAATAAAAGTATTGCTTTCTGTGAAAAATGTGTTATACTATAACCCATGAAAGGACGAAAGGTGTTTATATGAAGAATAGAAAAGTTTTCACATTACTGCTGACAGGTATGCTCACCCTTTCCATGGGAAGCACTGTATATGCATCAGGTACAGACGCTGCGATCGCAGAAGCTCAGGCGGAGAAACAGGCCGCACAGGAGGGACTTGCACAGGTACAGAACAGCATCGGAAGCCTTGAGAGCAAGAAGCAGGAGCTGGAGAGCTATCTGGCCGATTTAAACGCACAGTATGAAGATCTTACCAACAGCATTTCTGAACTGAGTATCCAGGCTGCTGAGAAGGAAGACGAATTAAATAAAGTAAAAACAGAACTTGAGAAGGCGAAGAAGGCTTCAGCGGATCAGTATGAATCCATGAAACTCCGAATCGCATATATGTATGAGAATGCAGGTACTTCTGCATTGGAGACACTGCTCTCATCCGAGAGCCTTGCAGAATTTCTGAACCGCGCGGAGAATGCGATCCAGATTTCTACATATGACAGAAATATGCTGGATAAATATGTCAGCCTCCAGAAGAATATCCAGGAGAATGAGAAGAAGGTCGAGACAGAGTCAGCAGAGATTGATAATCTGATGACTGAGCGTGCATCCAAGCAGCAGGAAGTACAGTCCATGGCGGCAAGTACAAGTGATGATATCAATTCTTATGTAGATCAGATCAGCGCCAGCCAGGAAGAGGCACAGCAGCTGATGGCAGATATCAGTAATGCGGACAGTAATATTACTGCACTGGTGCAGCAGGCAGAAGCTGAGAAAGCTGCAGAAGAGAAAGCCAGGGCCGAAGCGGCAGCGGAAGCTGAACGACAGGCTGCAGCGAAAGCGGCAGAAGAGGAAAAAGCGCAGAATACAGAAGATGCTTCTTCTGACAGCAGTTACGAAGATACAGACAATTCTTCTTCTGACAGCAGTTCTGAAGATGCAGGAGATAATTATGATGATTATGGATATGATCCGGATGAGGATACTACAGAATCTTCCAGCAGTTCTACAAGTTCCGATGTGGTTGTAGAGGAAGAGGATGCGGAGGAAGACGAGGCACAGGCTGGTGGCGCATCAGAAGATACAGATGAGAGTTATGAGGATACTTCTGATGCATCTGCAGATACTTCAGATACAGCGGCAGATACTTCAGATTCCGGTTCTTCCAGCCAGGGGACCTACCTTGGAAACTTTACACTGACAGCATACTGTAACTGTGCACAGTGCTGTGGTACAGCAGGCAATCTTACAGCCAGTGGTACAGTTCCGACAGCAGGACGTACAGTTGCAATGGCAGGAGTACCTTTTGGAACCAAGCTTCTGATCAATGGTAATGTGTATACGGTAGAGGATCTTGGAACTCCTTATGGACATGTGGATATCTACTGCGGAAGCCATGAGGAGGCATTAAGCTTCGGACTTCAGTCTGCAGATGTATATCAGGTTGGCTGATTCTGACAGAGGAGAAAATATATAAAACGAAAGCAGCGCCACAGGATCGTGTTACGATCTTCTGTGGCGCTTTTTGCAGTAATAAGGGTCAAGCGGATATTCGCAATCCGCTTCGCTACTTGCTTGATTTGGTTAAAAAATAAGAGGCCCTGTCTTGTTATCCGGGTGTTGAAAAAAGAATGCAGGAAATTTTTACAGGTATGGGATACCTGGAATCTCCGGATAGGTTCCCATGCCGATGAGGAGTTCAAGCCCTGTCTGACGGCCCTCCAGTACAGCTGCTTTTACAGCACTGGCGTCACCGGAGATGGCGATGATCACTTCGTTGGAATGGCTGGTACCGATATCCGGGGTCATGTATTTTGTGATGGAAACAGCAGCGGATTTTACGGCATTGTCAGCCATAACAAGTCCGATCGCGGCGGGAGAGCCTGCCATAAATCCGAATGCTTCCCCAAGTGGTGTGCCGAAAGCTTTATGGATTGCAGGGCCTGCGCTGGCAGAAAAAGCAAATTCCAGATGTCCGGATTCGCTGATGTAAACTTCGCCGGCATTTTTGTTGGTCAGTTCCAGGGCCATTGAAATGGCGTGGCGTACATCGGATACGTCATTTCCGCCAAGTACAATGTAGTTTCCGTGTCCGCCCCAGCCTTTCGTATCTCTTGGAAGTTCAATGGAAAGCACTTCTGTGTTGGTTGCTTTTACTGCATCGTCAATGGCGGTGATCTGGCCTGCAGCACCTGTACGGGAACTGAAAAGCCCGAGACAGTGGTATTTGGTGCCGACATTCATCTGCTGAAGAAGGGAATCGTCAACTCCGGAAATCACAAGTCCGATGGTGTCAAGGACTGCAGTTCCCACGAATTCTGTCCGGGTGCAGGTTGTGCTGATGTTGTGTATATCATGTATATCCATGTGGAAAAATCCCCCTTTTTAGGCTGAAAAATCATTACTTTCAGTATAACATCGGAGAAGAAATTTTGAAAGCAGAAAAAACGTAAACTGTAAGAGAGAAAATTGGTTGACAATCTAAACACGCTGTGTTAAATTATTAACAGCAAAAGACGGAAATCATTAGGAAAAGATGTAAGACGTTTTTCCGTCAGGGAAAGCAGAAAAAGAAAGAGAGGACTTAGGTTATTATGACAACAGTGGCAGCAACCAGAAGCAAGACTTACGATCTTGTTTATATCGCGGTTTTTGCAGTAGTGATGGCAGTTTGCTCATGGATCTCCATTCCGGCACAGATACCATTTACTTTGCAGACATTTGGTGTATTTATGGCAGTAGGTGTACTTGGAGGAAAAAGGGGAACTCTGGCAGTTCTGGTTTACGTTCTTCTTGGAGCTGTAGGCGTTCCGGTATTTGCGGGATTTTCCGGAGGAATCGGATCTCTTCTTGGAAATGCAGGTGGATATATTATCGGATTTATCTTTTCCGCACTTGTTATGTGGGCCATTGAAAGTGTTTTTGGCAGAAAGCCGGTTGTTCAGATCATTTCCATGATCATTGGACTGATCGTATGCTATGCATTTGGAACCGCATGGTTTATGTTTGCTTACACAAGAAGCACAGGTCCGGTAGGTCTGATGGCAGTTCTTGGCTGGTGCGTATTCCCGTTTATCATTCCGGATCTTATCAAGATCGCACTGGCTTATGTTTTATCAGGAAAGGTACGTAAATATGCAAGATAAAAGCATTGCCACGGCATATGCTTCCGATGAGGGCACAGAGGGAAAGATTATTCCGCTGCGCCCTCATCATGGTATGTGCCTGGCATATTTTAAGGGGGAAGGCTACAGTAACGGTTTTACTGCACATATGTCCGAGATGCTGAAGATTTTTCTGGAGGGAAAGAAAATAAGGCTTCATGCGGATACGGATGAGATCTGCTCTGCCTGTCCGAATAATCGGGGCGGACATTGCGAAGCCGGAGATAAAGTGGCAGAGTATGACAATGCCGTGCTGAAAAAATGTGGACTGAAGGCCGGACAGACATTGCACTTCAGCGAATTTACAAAAAAAGTCCAGGAAAAAATCCTTGCGACGGATAAACGTAAGGAAATCTGTGGAAACTGCCAGTGGAACAGCATCTGCGAAGAACAGAAGAGCCGCTGGGCATAAAAAAAAGCAAAAATATAGAAATATAAAAAGTATATGATCTGAGAATGTCGGAGGAAATGGCAATGTCTGTTCCATTTCCTGAAATGATGTCTTGGGGTATATACTTTTTTTATTTTTTGGAATTATCAGATAATAATGTGAAATATTTTGAAAATAATTTTTACTTGAGAAAAAAACAACAATAACCGTGAGATGTTTTTGGCAGATATGTATAGACAAATAATTCCGGCATTGATAAAATAACGATATGTTAGTTTGAACAAACTAAAGTGTGCTTGACAGAGCACTTCTGCAGAAAATGACATATGTTGAATATTCTGCAGAAGAAATTTCAATTAACCAGAGCAGCTGTAAGGTCATGATCTGGTATAAAGTCGTGTAATATAAAAGACAAAGAGGAGGACAGGTATGCATAAGTGGAAGCTTTTTAAGAAGTCAGCTGCACTCGTTCTGAGTTCAGCGGTAATCGCGTCAGGAGTGCCGGTAACGGCAATGGCGTCTGAGGCGGAAGTTTTTAGTGATGTGTCAGGAGAAACACAAGGAGAGACAGCACAGGAAGAAGGAGAGAACGAGGATCAGGAGTCGGTTTCCCAGGACCAGTTGGAAGTTGGTGAAGCTGATATTCAGTCGGAAGAGCCGGAAGAAAGTGATGCAGAAGCTATTCAGGAAGAAGTAGCAGAAATTTCAGCAGAAGAGATTCAACAGGAAGAGGAACCGCAGATCCAGGAGGATACAGAAGAGGTATTCGGTGATGGAGAAGCATTTATGGCAGAAGCAGGCGAGGTTCTTCAGGATGCTTCTGAGATCACTGTTGCAGGAGTGAAATATCTCTGGTCCATGCAGCCGGCAGAGGGATATACACAGATAGGAACAACAGGCGTTTATGTAAAAGTGGCAGATGGACAGACCGCTCTGAACGGAAAACTGTACGGAACGACAACTTTAAGTTATTCGGAATTTTATGCCGGGGATACCACACAGGAGAGCTATGATGCCATCACCTCTGCAACAACTGGAAAAAGTCAGATTTTTGCAAATGAGGACAGTACAGAAGTAACATCTTCCGGATATCAGATCCAGGGTGTGAAAAATGTAAGTGTTGCAGTGGAGGCGGAGACATATGTAGATGCACAGGCATTAAAAGCAGCGGATAAACTTCCAAGAGAGGGCGTTTATACGGAAGCAGCTGATATCACATTGAATGAAACACCATCACAGGAAGTCGGACAGTATAAAACACTGAATGCAGATGGTACATACAGCGCAACAAAATTTGATGTAAAAGCAACAGTCACAGATGCATCCGCTGAGATCCAGGCACCGTCGATCTGGGGGGATTACATGCTGGTAGTAAAAGAATCCAGCACAAAATATCTCCGTAATTCCAGACAAGATGATTTTGCAGTGGGTGGAAATACACTGGGAGTCATCCTTGAGACTGCAAGTGGGAAAAAAGTAGGACTTCGTCATACCTATGAAATCTGGGTACAGCCTTATGAACTTGCATTTTCAGCAGAGTCCGGGCTTATCGGGGAAAAAATTTCAAAAGTGACTTATATTACTCCGGATGGTTCCTACGTATATGAGTTTGGAGATAAAGCACCTCTTGTAAAAAAACAGCCTGAAGAGGGAATGAAAGTACAGGCGGCTTTTGTAAAAGAGAGTACAACCCAGATTAAAGTGGACGGACTTGACAAATATGAAAATCCAAAAGTTTCTGTCTATTATACAACAGGAAGCGGACATGGAAAGCAAACAACCTATGTCGTAGACCATGCAGTGGCAGAAAACGGAATTGTAACTTTTGACAGCAGTGTTGCCAGAGCAGAAGATGAGATCTACACAGTTATGATCTTAAGCGACAATTACGTGGATATGACAAAGAATATCACGTTGACAGGAGAGCCGATCACAGTTGCCAATGTATCTTATTACTGGGTAAAAGGAGCAACAGAAGGATATACACAGATTCCGGGAAGTGATATTTATTATAAAGTGGCAAACGGTCATGAAGCGCTGACAGGAAATCTTTATGGTACAGCGACTCTGACATATGAGGAATTTTATGCAGGAGATGCAACGAGCCGCAAATATGATTCCGTTACATCTGCCACAACCAGAAAAAGCACTGCTTTCGGAAATGCAGATGTTCAGAATCTGACAGAAAATGGCTATGAGATCGCAGGAGTAAAAAAGGTTAGTGTTGCTGCAGATGCAAAAACATATGTAGAAGCACAGATCCTTTCAGAAGCGGGAGAACTTCCGGAAAGCGGAGTATATACAGAAGCAGCAGGGATCACCCTGGGACGTACTCCGACGGTAGAGCCTGGGCAGTATAAAACACTGAATACAGATGGAACATATAGTGCTACAAAATTTAATGTAAAAGCAACTGTGACAGATGCGGAGGCAACACTCAAAACATCTTCTCGCTGGGGAGATTATGAGATTGATGTAAAAGAAACCAGCACAAAATATCTCCGCAATACAAAGAGTGATTCCGATTTTGCAGTTAACTCCGGGATTCAGGGAATGATCCTGGAAACAACAGACGGCGGAAAATATGGCATGCGTCATATGAACGAGATGTGGCTGAAGGTGTATAAGGTTGCCTTTGCAAAAGATACAGGTCTTGAGGGAAAAACCGTAAACAAGATCACGTACATTATGGCAGACGGCGCGTATGTATATGAATTTGCAGATGGTATTTATGTTAAACCGCAGGCAACAGAAGAGATGGCTGTTTCTCCGGAATTTACGGACAGCACCCATGTTAAGCTTGCAAATCTTGATAAATACAAAAATCCGAAGGTATCTGTTTTCTATACAACAGGTGTCGGACATGCTTCAGAGACAACATATCTTGTACAGGATGCAGTAACTACAGATGGAGTGGTTGCTCTGGATTCCACTGTAGCGAGACCGGAAAATGAAACCTATACAGTAAGAGTTTCCAGTGATGATCATGCGGATGTTTCTGTTCAGCTGGTGTATGGAACAATTGCCTTTAAAGAAAAGTCGGGAATTCTTTACATTGGAAGTTCCAGACAGCTTGAAGCTACAGGTGAGAACTGCAAAGATGTAACATATTCTTCCAACAATGAAAAAGTTGCATCTGTGGACGCAAACGGAAAAGTAACTGCAAAGGCAGCGGGAACAGCCGTGATCATGGCAACATCTGCAGCAGGAAAGACTGCACAGTACAAACTTACGGTAAAAACTCCATCCGTGAAACTGAATGTTTCAGCAAAAACACTTTATGTAAAAGGAACTCCGGCTACTGTTACACTGAAAACAACAACAGCAGGTGTTACCGGAAAAGTAACTTATACAAGCAGTAAATCTTCCGTTGCTTCTGTAGACGCAAAAGGAAAAGTAACTGCTGCGTCAGCAGGAACTGCTGTAATTACAGCAAAATGTGGTAATTATAAAGCAACCTGCAAAATTACCGTTAAAAAACCAACTGTAAAAGCTACGGCATCCGTAAACACTTTATTTGTAGGCGGGACAAGTCAGGTTAAGGTGGACAGAACAGGGCTTACCGGAAAAGTAACTTATGGAAGCAGCAGTAAATCCGTTGCCACAGTAAGTACAAGCGGAAAGATAACAGCGAAAAAAGCCGGAACAGCTACGATCACAGTAAAATGTGGAAGTTACAAAGCAACCTGCAAGATCACTGTTAAAAAAGGCAGCCTGAAGATCACGTCTAAAACTGCGGTAACTGTAAAGACAAAGAAAACAACAACCATCAAGGCGACAGCTACTTCAAAGGCAAAGATCACTTACAGAAGCAGCAATACAAAAATTGCAACGGTAAGCAGCAAGGGTGTTGTCAAAGGTGTGAAAAAAGGAAAAGCTGTTATCTATGTAAGCAGTAACGGAGTTACAAAGAAAGTGACAGTTACAGTAAAGTAATATCCGCTGATATTCCATCTGAAATATTATAACCGAAATATAAAAAACCTTTCCAGAAACCACTTCAGGTCTGCGAAAATACAGTCCTGAAGTGGTAAAAAATAAAAAATTCGATTTTTTTGAAAAATTTTAATTTTTTCTATTGACAAAGGACAGAAACTCTAATATAATAGCTCTTGCAGTTGAGCAACACACAAACAACTGAAAACAAAATAACGAAGCGTGGCTCAGTTTGGTAGAGCGCTGCGTTCGGGACGCAGAGGTCGCAGGTTCAAATCCTGTCGCTTCGACTAAAGCTTTGAGAATCCCTTGGTTGAGGGATTCTTTTTTTGCATATAAAGAAATACAGAACGTTATCTTCCAGAGAATCTTCTGTGCATGGCTGGTCTGAAGGTTTTGCTGTTAATGGAATGATTCCACGGAATTTTCATATATATTAACGAAACCGAAATACTGGAGGGACGTGCGTTGGCTGGATATCAGCGTTTTGTTGCATATGTATATGAGTATCGCAAAGGAAAAAAAGACAGCAGCAGCGGCTATGTGAGAGTGGAAGCAAGAGATCGGCGGTGTCTGATTGAAGTTCATCTGCGCTGTGCAGGACTGGAGCCGGGGAGCCGGTGCCGGGTGTATGGTTTTGTGCGGCGGGAAGGACTGATGGATGGAATCCTGATCGGAAGTTGTGTGACCGGGCGGGAGCAGATTGAGTGTATGCTGGAAACAGATACGGAGAATATTGGAGGTATGGGAAAAAATCTCCGGGAGCTTGGAGGTATGCTGCTGATCTCGGATGCAGGAGGATTCTGGGGAACGGAGTGGGATGATCAATCCATCCGGCCGGATAATTTCCGGGAGTGGAAGAAAGAAGAAACAGATGCTCATAAGGAAAAGAAAACGGAGAAAGGAGAAGGACAACGGGGAGAAACTGCAGAAGCAGAAGAAGATCAAAAAGCTGGTTTTTCTGCAGAAGTGCAGGAAAAACAGAATGCAGCAGACAAGATCATGACGGTGGAGGAAGTTCAGGAAGAAGTTGAGGGGATTTCCGTGAGCACGATGAACCAGGAGACAAAGAAAGGGCTGCAGGAGAACAGAGCTATTTTGGCAGAGGATGAACCGAAAATATCAGAAGCGGGACGCCCGCACCCGGGGCAGGCGCATCCAGAACCGGGATCGAGACCACCGGAATCACCGCGTCCAGGTTTCCCATCGCCAGGACCGGGCCCAAGACCACCGGAACCACCGAGGCCGCCCCGGCCAACTCCAGGCATCCCCTATGATCCATTCAATGACGGACAGTTTACAGACTGCCGTAAGATCAAACCATCCGACTGCAGTACCTTATGCAGAAAAAACGGCTGTTTCTGTAACAACCGTTTTGTCATGTACGGATATCAGAATTTTGGCCATCTTCTGCTGTGCAGAAATCACCGGGGTCAGTACATACTGGGAGTCCCCGGCAGTTACAGCCAGCAGGAACGCTTCATGGCAAACATGTTTGGCTTTCCCTATTTTCGGGAAAGTCCGAAGATCCACATTCCGGGCGGAAAAGGTGGATACTGGTACTGCTTTATTAATATCTGAGTGGAAAATTGAGCATCTTTACAGATCCATACCACGGATTTCCACTACCGGGATCGTCCGAGACAGGATATCCCGGTAGTTTTTCATTTCTTCTTCGGAGCAGGAAGAAAATCCTGGCATCAGAACTCCCTCCGAATCACGGTAAGCCTGAAGATAATAAGCTTTTGCACCACGGAGCCACTGGCTGATCTCCAGAAAATCATTTTCCGAGTGAAGTTCACGGACAACTGTAGTACGGAACTCATAATCCAGATCTCCGGAACATAGCCATCCGGCAGTTTCACGGATCGCATCCAGATTAACATTTACACCGGTAAGTACGTGATAATTGGAAGGGCAGGCCTTGATATCCATGGCAACTTTGTTGATCAGCCCATCTGCTGCGAGCTTTTTTACCACAGAAGGACGGGAACCGTTGGTGTCAAGCTTTATGTCATAGCCAAGCTCCCTGATCCGGCCAAGAAATTCAGGGAGCTCCGGTGCAAGAGTCGGTTCTCCTCCGGAAACACAGACACCATCCAGAATTCCTTTGCGTTTTTTTAAAAAAGCCAAAATTTCATCCTCGGAATATCCGTACTGTGTGTCCGGCTCCACTACAAGAGCTCCGTTCTGACAGAAAGGGCATCGGAAATTGCAGCCGCCCAGGAATATGGTGCAGGCCACCCGCCCGGGATAATCCAGTAAAGTTGTTTTATTAAATCCACAGATCTTCATGTGTAAAATCCTTTCATTTTTACAGAAATATTCTATTATAAGAATACCCCAGTACGGAGTATGCCGCAAGTGGAATGTTGTCACTGTTCAGGCGATAAACAGCATGTTCTTTTGATATATGTGATGTGTAAAAAAATGTTGTTGCTTGACTTTCCGGAAAAAAGCAGATATAATTCATTCATTAACGCAGACGATGGAGTCCGTAAAAACTCCATTGCCTGCGTTTTTTATTGGACTAAATTAGTAAAGACTAACAGGCGAAAAAGGAGGAAGAAACAATGAGACTTACCCCGAAGGAACAGGAAAAACTCATGCTCCATATGGCCGGAAATCTGGCGAAGGAGAGGAAGGAACGCGGACTGAAACTGAATTATGTGGAAGCACTGGCGTATATCAGTTCTGAACTTCTGGAACTGGCCCGTGATGGCAAAACTGTTGTAGAGCTGATGCAGCTTGGAACTACGATTCTTACAAAAGATGATGTGATGGAAGGTGTGGCAGACATGCTTGGTGAGGTGCAGGTGGAGGCAACATTTCCTGACGGAACAAAGCTTGTGACTGTACACAATCCGATTCAGTAAGGAGGAATTGACATGAAGATTGGCGAAATTATTCCCGCAGACAGAGAGATCGTACTTAATGAAGGGAAAAAAACCACAAAGATCCTGGTTGCAAACAAAGGCGATCGTCCTGTACAGGTAGGCTCTCATTTCCATTTTTTTGAAGTAAACAAATGCCTCTCTTTTGACCGTGAGGCTGCATATGGATATCATCTGGATATTCCATCCGGTACTTCTGTCCGTTTTGAGCCAGGAGAAGAAAAAGAAGTGCAGCTGACCGAGATGGGCGGCAGAAAACGCGTATTTGGTCTGAACGACCTGACAAGAGCAAGAGCAGCAGAGGACACCAGGAAGGTTTCCATGGAAAAGGCAGCATTAAAGGGATTCTTATAAGGAGGGACACAAATGAGCGTAAAAATTTCCGGTGAAAAATATGCAATGATGTACGGCCCTACAACTGGTGACAAGGTAAGACTTGCGGATACCAGCCTTGTAGTGGAAGTTGAAAAAGATTACACCACATATGGCGATGAGGTAAAATTCGGCGGCGGTAAAACCATCCGTGACGGAATGGGCCAGTCAGTAAAAACATGCAGCCGTGATGGAGATCTGGATCTGGTGATCACCAACGCCCTGATCGTGGATACCACTGGGATCATCAAGGCAGATATCGGAATCAAAGACGGAAAGATCGCAGGGATCGGAAAAGCAGGAAACCCGGATATCATGGACGGGGTGACACCTGGAATGACCGTTGGTGCATCCACAGAGGCGCTGGCAGGAGAAGGAATGATCGTCACAGCAGGTGGTATTGATACCCATATCCATTTTATCAGTCCGCAGCAGATCGACTGTGCACTGTACAGTGGTGTTACAACCATGATCGGAGGAGGAACAGGCCCTGCAGACGGAACAAATGCGACTACCTGTACACCCGGACCGTGGAATCTCCGGATGATGCTGAAAGCAGCAGAAGAATATCCGATGAACCTTGGATTCCTCGGAAAAGGAAACTGCTCGGATGAGGCTCCGCTGATCGAACAGGTAAAAGCTGGCGCCATGGGACTGAAGATTCATGAGGACTGGGGTGCAACACCTGCAGTTATCGATCATTGTCTCAATGTTGCGGATGAATATGATGTGCAGGTTGCGATCCATACAGATACTTTAAATGAGGGTGGTTGTGTGGAGGATACTCTTGCAGCAATCGGCGGAAGAACGATCCATACTTATCATACAGAAGGAGCCGGCGGTGGACATGCACCGGATATCATCCGCGCTGCAGCGGCAGGAAATGTTCTGCCATCCTCCACAAACCCAACCATGCCATATACGGTAAATACCCTGGATGAGCATCTGGACATGCTGATGGTCTGCCATCACCTGGACAAAAAGATCCCGGAAGATGTGGCATTTGCAGATTCCCGAATCCGCCCTGAGACCATCGCGGCAGAGGATGTTCTTCATGACATGGGAATTTTCAGCATGATGAGTTCAGACTCTCAGGCTATGGGACGTGTAGGAGAAGTCATCACACGTACCTGGCAGACAGCCAGCAAAATGAAAGATGAGCGCGGGGCTCTTCCGGAAGATGAGGGAAAAGGAAATGACAACTTCCGTGTGAAACGTTACATTGCAAAATATACTATCAATCCGGCGATCACACATGGAATCGCAGATTATGTAGGTTCTGTTGAAAAAGGAAAATTCGCAGATCTTGTTCTGTGGAATCCGGCATTTTTTGGTGCAAAACCGGATATCATCATCAAAGGCGGAATGATCATCGCTTCCAAGATGGGCGATGCCAACGCATCCATCCCGACTACCCAGCCGGTAATGTATCAGCCGATGTTCGCAGCTCATGGAAAAGCAAAAAATGAAGCCTGCCTTACCTTTGTTTCCCAGGCTGCATATGATGCCGGAATTAAAGATATTTATGGTCTGGAAAAAACTGTGGTTCCTGTAAAGGGATGCAGAAATATTGCCAAAAAGGATATGGTGTTCAATAACCGTACACCAAAGATCACGGTAGATCCGGAAACTTATGAGGTAACGGTAGATGGAGAAGCCATTACATCCAAACCTGCGGAAAAACTTCCGCTTACACAGCTCTACAATCTGTTCTAAAACGACACAGCAATGATCTTTTGTCCGGGAAGCAGTCCCGTGGTGTTTATAAGAATGCTTCGGGACTGCCTTTCGGGCGGACTGACTTTACCATAAGGAGGAAAAACAGATGTTAGGAGTATGCCTTTTATTCGTAGGAATCGTTCTGATCAATAACGGAATGTGTACCTTATATAACGTAGACGGAAAATCCACGGCAGTTATGAATATCTTTACCGGTGGACTGTCACTGTTTATCAATTTTGTAAACCTGGTACAGGGAAATTATTATGCTGCAGGAACAGGACTTCTGTTCTGCTTTACCTACCTGTTTGTAGCTTTTTCCAGGATCTTAAAACTGAGTCCGATACCATTCGCGTGGTTTTCAACATTTGTAGCCATTAATGCGGTGGTATTTGGAACCATTGAGGGATTTCTGGGAAGTAAAACGCTGGGGATCACACCGGATATCCGCTGGGCGGGAATCTGGTATCTCTGGGCAATCCTCTGGGGAACTGCCTTTGTGGAAGACATCATGGGCAAAAAACTGGGAAAATTTGTTCCGGTGCTCCAGGTGATCGAAGGCGTAATCACAGCCTGGGTGCCAGGAGTGATGCTGCTCCTTGGAGTATGGTAAGAATAGAGGAGAAAATTTATGCTTTGTGAAAAAATTCTGGGAAAATTAAAGGATTTTGATCTTACTGGAAAAACGGTGGAATATGTGGATATTGAGTGGCATGAAGCATTCAAAAAGATCCACAGAAAAACCACAGACAGTGGTCGGGAAGTAGGGATCCGCCTGGATGATTCTGTACTCACAAGAGGACTTTTTCAGGACGATGTGATCTACGCAGATGAAAAACTGGTGATCGCGGTAAATACACCACCCTGTGAAGTGATCGAGGTATCTCTGGAGCCAGGACACGAAAAATATGTGGCAAAAGTCTGCTATGAGATCGGAAACCGCCATGCACCGCTTTTCTGGGGAGATCAGGAAAATACATTTATTACCATCTACAACGAGCCGATGATGGTCATGCTGGAAAAACTCCACGGGGTGAGAGCTGAGAAAAAGACTCTGAAACTGGATTTTGACCGCAGGATCTCAGCATCCATCCATAATCATCATCACTGAGGAAGGAATATGGATAAAATAAAAGAAATCCGCCGTTTTTTTCTGCTGCAGGTAAACGACGCTCTTTTTCCCATAGGAGGTTATTCCCATTCGCAGGGGCTGGAAACGTATATCCAGCAGGGGATTGTACATGATGAAGAAACAGCGGCAGAATATATCGGTAAAAAACTGAAACTGAACCTGGCCTGCACCGATCTTCTTGGTGTACGTCTGGCTTACGAATATGCATTGAAAGAAGATGTGGCGGCACTGGATATGCTGGAGGAGATCCTGGGGGCATCCAGGATTCCAATGGAACAGAGAGAAGCGTCCAGAAAAATGGGTTCCCGTTTTACAAAGACAATCTGTAAACTGCCTCAGGAAAATATTCCTATGGAAAAACGAGGTATTTTTGAAAAATATCTGGAAACGCGGAAAGGAAAACCGGTGAGTCACTGCTGTGCTTATGGAGTTTTCTGCGCAGCTCTCGGGATCGAAGAGGAGGAAACACTTTATCATTATCTCTATGCCCAGACCTCTGCAATGGTGACAAACTGTGTAAAAACCATTCCGCTGAGCCAGAGTGCGGGACAGAAACTTCTTTGTGGATGTTATGGGGAGTTTGAGGAAATACTGTCCTATATTTCGGACTGTACGGAGGATGACCTTTGTCTGTCGGCGCCGGGATTTGATATCCGGGGAATCCAGCATGAGAAGCTTTATTCCAGACTTTATATGTCGTAAACAGAGAGGAGTAATTTTTATGTCATATGTAAAAATTGGTGTCGCCGGACCGGTAGGTTCCGGAAAAACAGCGCTGATCGAAGCTCTATCAAGAAAGATGGCAGGTGATTACAGCATTGGTGTTATCACAAATGATATTTATACCAAGGAAGATGCACAGTTCCTTGCAAAAAACAGTGTGCTTCCGGTAGAACGTATCATTGGCGTGGAGACCGGTGGATGCCCGCATACCGCTATCCGCGAGGATGCTTCTATGAACCTTGAAGCTGTGGATGAGATGATGGAGCGTTTTCCGGATATCCAGATCCTTTTTATTGAAAGTGGTGGAGATAATCTTTCCGCAACATTCAGCCCGGAGCTTGTAGATGCAACTGTTTTTGTTATTGATGTGGCTGAGGGAGATAAGATCCCGCGAAAAGGCGGTCCTGGCATCACAAGGTCAGATCTGCTGGTGATCAATAAGATCGATCTTGCACCGTATGTAGGTGCGAGTCTGGAAGTTATGGAACGGGATTCCAGAAAAATGCGAGGGGAAAGACCCTTTGTTTTTACAAATATCCGAGGGGATGAACATGTGGATACTATTGTAGAATGGATTAAAAAGAATGTGCTTCTGGAAGATCTGCAGGAAAGGCGGAACAACCTTTGACGGAAAATAAATTTGGGAAACTGTCCAGACTGTCCCTTCGAACCGGTATCAGAAAAGGAAAAACGATTCTGGAAGACGTGGCTTTTACAGCGCCTTACAAGATTATGAATCCTTTTCCAAAGAAAGATGGGGGAATTTCCGTGATGCCTTTGTGTGCATCAGCCGGGATCATGGAAGGAGACAGGCAGGAATTTGATTTCTCTGTGACAGAAGGAACCAATCTGGAGTTTCTGTCACAGTCTTTTGATAAAGTCCACAAAATGAAGGAAGGGAAAGCTGTTCGCCACGTGAAGGCACAAGTGGAAAAGAATGCAGTTTTTTACTATTATCCGCAGCCGGTGATCCCCTATGCACAGTCGGCTTTTGAAAGTACGATGGAATTTGATCTGGCTGATAAAAGCTCCGGGTTGTTTCTGCTGGAGATCATTTCCTGCGGAAGAAAAGCATCCGATGAACGGTTTCAGTATCGGAAATTTGCCTCCAGGGTAAATATCAGACGGGGCGGGCAGCTGATATACCGGGATAATACCCGTTATGAGCCCGATAAAATGGACATGGAAGGGATTGGAATGTATGAAGGATATACCCACATGGCCAATATTTTTCTAAGCGGCCCGGTCATGGACATGCAGGAAAAGATATGGGAAGTTCTGGAAAGTGAAAAAGAATGCGAAGGCGGTGTAACGCAGCTGGTACAGGGAGATCTTGCTGTCCGTATTTTGGGACATCGGGCACAGAAACTGCAGGAAACAGCCGAAGAAATAAAAGCGATTTTTGAAGAAGTAAATAATAATAACAGATAAGAAAACGCTGCAGAAATGAGTATGTTTTGAGAAATTTCTGTGGCGTTTTTTTAACCAAATCAAGTAAGTCCCCTGCTTCAATTGCGAATATCCGCTTGACTATTATCAAGAGTAAGCGTGCATCGGATTTACCGTAAATTGACACATCATACGTGGATGGCTATAATCAAACAGAAAGAACGCCGGAGGATTTCCGGGATATAAAGTTACAGGAGGAATAAAAACGTGACAGATCAGGAACGTTTTATGAAAGAGGCGATCCGCCAGGCGAAAAAAGCACGTGCCCTGGAAGAAGTCCCGATCGGCTGTGTGATCGTATACGAAGGAAAGATCATAGCCAGAGGCTACAACCGCCGCAATACAGACAAAAATACATTATCCCATGCAGAACTCAATGCTATCCGAAAAGCCAGCAGGAAACTGGGAGACTGGCGACTTGAGGGCTGCACCATGTATGTAACTCTGGAACCATGCCAGATGTGTTCAGGTGCACTGGTACAGTCCAGAATTGACGAAGTGGTGATTGGCTGTATGAATCCCAAAGCGGGTTGTGCAGGTTCCGTGATGAATCTCCTTCAGATCGATGGCTTTAATCATCAGGTGAAAATTACACAAGGAGTGCTGGAAGAGGAATGCTCCGAAATGCTTTCCACATTTTTTAAGGAATTGCGGGAAAAGAAAAAACAGGCGAAAATGCTGAAAAAACAGGAAGCAGAGCGCCTTGCCGGGCAGCAGGTACAGGAAGAAGATACGTAACAGAATAGGAGTCTGTCAAAAGTTCTGATATATTTTCTCTTGACAGAATTACGCGGAAATATCAAAATAAAATCATAAATGAAATTCCGGAGAAAAGGATTTCATTCAGACAAAACGAAAGCTGTTCAGAATGGAACAGCAGAAAATGGAGGACCACAAAATGGAACTTGAAGTTTTAAGAAAAGACATGGTAGCAGCAATGAAAGCCAAAGACAAAGTGACCAAGGAGGCCGTTTCCTCACTGATCGCAGCAGTAAAAAAAGTTGCCATTGATGAGGGATGCCGTGATGATATCAAAGGAGATCTGGTAGACAGAGTGATCCTGAAAGAGCTGAAAACAGCCAAAGAGCAGATCGACACCTGCCCGGCAGACCGTACAGACCTGAAAGAAGAGTATCAGGCAAGATATGACATTATTGCAAAATATGCTCCGAAGCAGATGGATGAAGCGGAGATCAAGGCTTATATCGAGGAGAAATTTGCAGATGTTCTTGCAACCGGAAATAAGGGCCAGATCATGAAAGCAGTCATGGGAGACCTGAAAGGCAAAGCTGACGGCAAGCTGATCAATCAGGTAGTTGCCGGATATTGTAAATAATATATGCATGCAGGAAAACGCCGGGGCATTCTGAACAGATGTCCGGCGTTTTTTGTATAAAAAAATCCCGCCGGATCAGTCATAAATGACGAACCCGGCGGGAATGCTGTTTATATAGAGATCATATATTATAATCTTTTTTTACGCGCGCCGCACCTCGGAATGGTCTCACAGACGTTACCTTTACAGTTAACTCAGCCCAGGCACCCTCACGGCACACAAGAGCTTCTGCTTAGTGCTGCTGCATTCCTGCCCTGACACGGTTCACAGATTCCTGTTGCGTAAGACCCAGACGTCAACGCCACTTATAAAGGGCTGCTCCACAAGATACAAGCCTCAGATTGGCATCACCCCTGCTGTAGCGGATTGCAGGTACAGGGCACCGCTATCTCCCCGGCTGCGCGGAATTTAATTATAGACTCTGAAACCAGATTTGTCAAGGTACAGACCGAAATAAATCAGTTCATATTAAGTGTACAGTACTGCACCGCCCCGTTTTTGGTGTTGCGAAGGGTGAAGCTGATATAGGCGGACTGCTTCGCGGAAAGGTTTCCGATACGGAGCGTGGAAGAAGAAGCCCCGCTGTTAGGGGCGTTGTAATTGGTACTATACTGTGTATGGGTCCGGTTGTTGTTGAAAGAAACGCCTGTGATCTTCCAGCCATTTACAGCAGTGCATTTCATGACAGCATTCTTCTGTGCCTTGTTGGCGTAACAAAAGGCGTTATGGCCGGAGCTTTTGAATTTTCCGGCAAGATTGCCTTTTACACCTGTGATGGAGACGGATTTCAACGGGTTGACATAACGAAGCACCTTGATGGTGGAAGTATAGGTTTTGTTTCCGACCTTGAAGGAAATCTTTCCGGTTCCGGGCTTTTTAACGGCAAAACCGATATTGTAGAAATGATCGGAGTGAGTGTACGGTTTTGCACCCTTGCGGAAAGCCTCCGTGGTACTTTTGAAGCTGCTGGAACCGAAGGAGTCCAGTGCGATCACAGAACCGCCGCTGACCACTTTAACATTGGATTTGAGAATGTTCTGTTTAGCAGGAATATTGCTGATCGAGATCTCATCGTATCCCAAGTCCTTTCCGGATGTGGGCATATAAACGATCCGGGTTTTGGAATAATTGATCGCTGCACTGGCGGCGAGAGGAGTCATGGCGCATACCATGGCTGCGGCTAATAAAGCGCAGGATAGTTTTTTGAGGATTTTTTTCATAAGACGCTCCTTTCCTGGCGAAAATTTTCTGTAAACATACGAAAGTTACTGATAATTTTATTTTACGATGAGATACAGGTAAAGTCAATCAATACACTCGCTGTTTTCGTGCTTTTTTGGCTATTGTACACTGCCTGAAAATGCTTTATAATATTATATTGTGTAAAACTCTGTGAAAAGAGAGGGTACAGTAGTTGTTCTGCAGAAATACGTCAGGTGGAATATCTGTCTTATATGCAGACAGCAACAAATAAAATGTGCACATAAGAGGGCACAGAATGGAGGACGCTATGATTAAAAGAATCGGCCTGCTGACAAGTGGCGGTGACTGTCAGGCATTGAACGCAACCATGAGAGGCGTTGTAAAGGGTCTGAGCAACAGCGTTGAGAACCTTGAGGTTTATGGATTTGATGACGGATATAAGGGACTGATCTACGGGAAATACCGTATGCTTACAGCCAGGGACTTTTCCGGAATCCTGACTCAGGGCGGAACTATTCTCGGAACATCCAGACAGCCATTCAAACTGATGCGGGTTCCGGATGAGAAGGGACTGGACAAGGTTGAGGCCATGAAACAGACTTACTATAAGCTCTGTCTTGACTGTCTTGTGATCCTCGGCGGAAACGGAACGCAGAAAACCGCCAATCTTCTCCGCGAGGAAGGCCTGAATATCATCCATCTTCCGAAGACCATTGATAATGATATCTGGGGTACAGATATGACCTTTGGCTTCCAGAGCGCTCTGGAGATCGCAACAAATGCCATTGACTGCATCCATACAACAGCTGCATCTCATGGACGTGTATTTATTGTTGAGATCATGGGACATAAGGTCGGAAGCCTTACACTGAATGCCGGTGTTGCAGGCGGAGCAGATGTGATCCTGATCCCGGAGATCCCATACGATATCAATAAGGTTGTAGAAGCCATCCAGAAGCGTAACAAGGCAGGCAAGCGTTTTACCATTCTTGCAGTAGCTGAGGGAGCTATCTCAAAAGAAGATGCAGAGCTTCCGAAGAAAAAATACAAAGAAAAGCTTGCGGAAAGAGCAAAGAAATATCCGTCTGTATCCTATGAGATCGCAGACCAGATCCAGCAGGTAACCGGAAGTGAAGTACGTATCACAGTTCCGGGTCATATGCAGCGAGGCGGAGAGCCATGTGCATATGACCGCGTTCTTTCCACAAGGATCGGTGCAGGCGCAGCACAGGCGATCATGGATGAGGAATATGGCGTTATGATCGGTGTTATCAATGGCAAAATCAAACGTGTTCCTCTTGCTGAATGTGCAGGCAAGCTGAAGATGGTATCCCCGAAAGATCAGCTTGTAAAAGCAGCCAAACAGATTGGAATCAGTTTTGGCGATTAATGAATCATAAGTCATCTGGCCGCCGCGGAAGTCTTTCCGCGGCGACTGTGGCGAAGAGAAGGAGAGTTTTATGAGTTATACTGCTCTTTACCGTAAATTTCGTCCCGATAATTTTGACGATGTAAAAGGACAGGATCATATTGTGACAACACTGACCAACCAGATCAAGGCGAACCGTATCGGACACGCATACCTGTTCTGCGGAACGAGAGGTACCGGAAAGACTACGGTTGCAAAGATCCTGGCGAAGGCAGTAAACTGCGAACATCCTGTAAACGGCAGTCCCTGCAACGAATGTGCCATGTGCAAAGCCATTCAGGCAGGAACCGCCATGAATGTGATCGAGATCGATGCAGCATCCAACAACGGTGTTGACAACATCCGTGAGATCCGCGAGGAAGTAGCCTACCGTCCAACAGAGGGCAAATATAAGGTTTACATCATCGATGAGGTGCATATGCTCTCAACAGGAGCATTCAACGCTCTTCTGAAAACACTGGAAGAGCCGCCTTCCTATGTTATTTTTATCCTGGCGACCACGGAGGCCCATAAGATACCGATCACGATCCTGTCCAGATGCCAGCGTTACGATTTCCACAGGATCTCCATTGATACCATAGCTGCCAGGCTTTCGGAGCTTCTGGCTGCAGAAGGAGTGGAAGCGGAGGATAAAGCTGTGCGCTATGTGGCAAAAAAAGGCGACGGATCCATGCGAGATGCCCTGAGCCTTCTGGATCAGTGTATTTCTTTTTATCTGGGACAGGTACTTACCTACGATAAGGTCCTGGACGTTCTGGGAGCCGTGGATACAGAGGTATTCAGCAAGCTCCTTCGGAAAGTGCTTTCCGGTGATGTGACCGGTTCCATCCATGTGCTGGAAGACCTGATCACAGGAGGCCGGGAACTGGGACAGTTTGTATCCGATTTTACCTGGTATATGCGAAATCTTCTCCTTGTGAAGACTTCCGAGAATCCGGAGGAGGCAATTGATGTTTCTTCCGAGAATCTGAAGCTTCTGAAGGAAGAAAGCGAGATGACAGATGTGGAAACCCTGATGCGGTATATCCGTATTTTTTCCGATCTGTCCAATCAGATCCGTTTTGCAAGCCAGAAACGTGTTTTGGTGGAGATAGCGCTGATCAAGCTTTGCAGACCGGCCATGGAGACCAATCTGGACTCAGTTCTTGACCGGCTCCGTGTTCTGGAAAAACAAATGGAAGAACGGCCGGTGCAGCAGGTGATTGTCCGGGAAGGCGATGCCGGCACAGCCGGGGAACCGGGGGCGGCAGCGTCAGACGGGGCGACGGTACAGCAGTCCAAACCGCAGAAGGCAGCGCCTGAAGATCTTCAGAAGATCGTAGCAGGATGGAGGGCCATCGTGGGGCAGACGACAGGACTTTTCAAACAGTCCCTGCAGCGGGCAGTCCCCAAGTATAACGGGGAAACCGGGGATCCCATCCTTTATGTGGAATTCCAGGATTTCCTGGGAATGAATTATGTAGACAATCCGGAGGCGCAGAAAGAACTTAAGGACATTATTGCGGCCCGGACAGGCAAGAGCGTGGAGATACATATGCTGGTAGCCAACAAACATCAGCACACCAATCTCGCGCAGATCACAGTAGACGATGCACTCCGGGAGAACATCCACATGGATATCGTAGTGGAAGAAGACCCGGATGATGAGTCATAAATCCGTAAAATAAAAGCAGGAGGAAAATATTATGGCAAAAAGAGGTGGATTCCCTGGCATGGGTATGCCGGGAAACATGAACAATCTTATGAAACAGGCGCAGAAAATGCAGCGTCAGATGGAAGAGAACCAGAAGGCTCTTGAGGAAAAAGAGTTTACAGCAACAGTAGGTGGCGGAGCTGTTTCCGTTACCGTTTCCGGTAAACGCGAAATAACAAAAGTCACACTTTCCGAGGAAGCGGTAGATCCGGATGATATCGAGATGCTTGAGGACATGATCGCAGCAGCAACAAATGAGGCACTCCGTCAGGTTGAGTCCGAGTCAGCAGCAGTAATGTCCAAACTGACAGGAGGCCTTGGCGGTCTTGGCGGAGGCCTTCCTTTCTGATGGAATATTACAGCAGCCATATCAATAAACTCATTGAGCAGCTTTCCCATCTTCCGGGGATCGGAGCCAAATCTGCCCAGCGACTTGCGTTTCATATTATGAATATGCCAAAAGATCAGGTGGAGCAGCTGACCGCTTCCATCACCGATGCAAGGCAGAATGTTCAGTACTGCAAATGCTGTTACACGCTGACAGATCAGGAACTCTGCCCGATCTGTGCCAATCCCAAACGGGACCACAGCACCATCATGGTCGTTGAAAATACCAGGGATCTGGCAGCATATGAGAAAACAGGCAAATTTGATGGTGTATATCATGTGCTTCACGGTGCGATCTCTCCAATGCTTGGAATCGGACCGGATGATATCAAGCTGAAGGAACTGATGAAGCGCCTTCAGGGAGATGTAAAGGAAGTCATTGTGGCAACCAATTCCAGCCTTGAGGGAGAAACTACAGCCATGTACATCAGTAAACTGATAAAACCGACCGGGATCAAAGTAAGCCGTATTGCCAGCGGAGTTCCGGTAGGCGGTGACCTGGAGTATATTGATGAAGTGACGCTTCTACGCGCCCTGGAGGGAAGGGTAGAACTTTAACCGGATCAGGTAAAAAAATTTTCCCAGGCAACAAAGGAGGTGAGACTGGTGGCAAAAAAGAAAGCAACTTCGTCGGATGTGGCAGCACGTGCCGGGGTTTCCCAGGCAACCGTATCCATGGTGCTGAACCGGAAATACAATGTTTCTTTTTCGAGAGAAACCGTAGAACGGGTGGAACAGGCGGCCAGAGAACTTGGCTATGAGCTTCCGGGACGCCGGAAACATAAAGATGACAGAAAAGAAAAGCTGATCGTTGTTTTCTGCCCCACACTCACCAGTCCCTATTATGTACTGTTGCTTCAGGGAATCGAGGCTGTAGCCAATGAGCAGGGATACGGGGTATTTATCTGCAACACCCAGCGAGATGCGGGTCTGGAAGAAAAATATCTCCGCATGATGCAGACCATGCGGCCGGCAGGAATCATTTATACCTGCAATCCCCATCCGGATTTTCAGCATCAGGTAGAAAAGATCGCAAAAGAAACACCCCTTGTCATCATCAGCAACAAGGAAAAGACTACTACAGTAGATGCCATCAATCAGGATAATACCGTGGTAGGAAGGCTGATGGCCAGACATCTTCTCGATCTGGGACATACGGATGTGGCGTTTATCACGCCGCCTCTTACGAGACGTCAGTGGCAGCGTTCCAAGCGAGTGGAGGGCTTTGTCCGCGAGTTTGAAAAAGAGGGAAAAAAAGACCACGTGATCATCAAGGCGGCAGATGAGTCCAATGACAGAAAGATCCCGCGGATGGATTCCGAGTATGCCATGGGCTACGAGCTGACTATGGAGCTCCTCCATGAGGGCAGAAAATTCACGGCTATCGCAGGCCAGAATGACATGATGGCCATAGGCGCCATTGATGCACTGCATGAGATGCGCCTCCATGTACCGAAGGATGTTTCAGTCATCGGATGTGATAATATTTTTTATTCCAGCATCCGCAGGATCTCACTGACGACCATTGATCATTTTGTTGCGCTGAAAGGAAGAGATGCCTGTGACATCATTATCCGCAAGATCGACACGAATGATAAATTTTACCTGGATGAAAGACCTGCCAGCCTGTATAATATCGAATATACCCCGAAACTGATCACGCGCCGGACAACGGGGTATGCAAGACTGGACAGAAACCAGCCTGATGAACAGAAAAATAAATAATGGCGCATAAATTATTAATAATAATATATAGAGAGAGTTTCCATGATACATTCGAATAAAAATCTTGATAGCCACGATAATTACGGCGATATTCGAATCGGATAAAAATGGAGATAAGCTGTTTTGGGTGAAAAAATTGACAGACACTATTAATAAAACAATATTTTATTAATAAAATATTTATTAATAAAAAAGAGGTGTCTTGACCCCCGCAATGAGTTTGTTATAATGGAATCATCAAGAAAAAGAACGAACGTAAACAGGAGGAAAAAACAATGAAATTTTTTATCGACACAGCGAAAGTAGAAGATATCAGAGAAGCAAATGACATGGGAGTTATCTGTGGTGTTACCACAAATCCGTCCCTGATCGCCAAAGAAGGAAGAGACTTCAACGAAGTGATCAAAGAGATCACAACCATCGTTGACGGACCGATCAGCGGCGAGGTAAAAGCTACTACAACAGATGCTGAGGGAATGATCCGTGAGGGACGTGAGATCGCAGCGATCCATCCAAATATGGTTGTTAAAATTCCTATGACAACAGAAGGACTGAAAGCAGTTAAAGTTCTTTCTTCTGAGGGAATCAAGACAAATGTTACTCTGATCTTTTCCGCTAACCAGGCACTTCTTGCAGCAAGAGCAGGTGCTACATATGTATCTCCGTTCCTTGGAAGACTGGACGACATCTCCACAGATGGTGTTGAGCTGATCCAGCAGATCGCTGAGATGTTTGCAGTTGCAGATATCCCGACAGAGATCATCGCGGCAAGCGTTCGTCATCCAATGCACGTAACTGCATGTGCACTTGCAGGTGCAGATATCGCTACTGTACCATTCAAAGTAATCGAGCAGATGACACATCATCCGCTGACCGATGCAGGTATTGCCAAATTCCAGGCTGATTACAAGGCAGTATTCGGTGAGTAATTGAAACCTCTTTTATATACAAACTCCCTGTGAACAACAGGGCACTAAAAAAGGAGACATTAATAACATGGATAAGTTAGAACTTCAGAAAGTTGCCAACGAAGTCCGCAAGGATATCGTAACAGCAGTCCATGCAGCAAAGGCCGGCCATCCGGGCGGATCCCTTTCTGCAGCAGACGTGTTCACCTATTTATATTTTGAAGAGATGAACATCGATCCGAAGGATCCTAAGAAGGCAGACCGTGACCGTTTTGTCCTTTCCAAAGGACATACAGCACCGGGACTCTATTCTGTACTTGCAGAGAGAGGATATTTTCCAAAAGAGGATCTGAAAACACTTCGTCATCTGGGCTCCTATCTTCAGGGACATCCGGATATGAAGCATATTCCGGGCGTTGATATGTCCAGTGGTTCTCTTGGTCAGGGAATCTCTGCAGCAGCAGGTATGGCTCTTTCTGCTAAACTCAGTAATGATGACTATCGAGTATATACATTGCTGGGTGATGGTGAGATCGAGGAAGGCCAGGTGTGGGAGGCAGCTATGTTCGCAGGCTTCCGTAAACTGGACAACCTGGTTGTGATCGTAGATAACAATGGACTTCAGATCGATGGTGACATTGCAGATGTATGCTCCCCGTATCCGATCGACAAGAAATTTGAAGCTTTCAATTTCCATGTGATCAATGTTGCGGACGGCAACGATATGGATCAGCTGAAGGCTGCTTTTGATGAGGCAAGAGCTACAAAGGGTATGCCGACAGCTATCATCATGAAAACAGTAAAAGGTAAAGGCGTTTCCTACATGGAGAACGCAGTAGGCTGGCACGGAAAAGCTCCGAATGATGAGCAGTATGCACAGGCAATGGAAGATCTGGAGAAGGTAGGTGAAGCATTATGTCAGAAGTAAAGAAAATCGCAACGAGAGCAAGCTACGGCAGTGCCCTCATAGAATTAGGAAAAAAACACGAGGATCTTATCGTTCTTGACGCTGACCTTGCTGCAGCTACACAGACAGGTATGTTTAAAAAAGAGTTCCCGGAGCGTCATATTGACTGCGGTATCGCAGAGTGTAACATGATGGGCATCGCAGCAGGAATCGCTTCCACAGGCAAGGTTCCCTTTGCAAGTACTTTCGCGATGTTTGCAGCAGGACGTGCTTATGAGCAGGTTCGTAACTCCATCGGCTATCCGAAGCTGAACGTAAAGATCGGAGCAACTCACGGCGGTATTTCCGTAGGTGAGGATGGTGCTACACATCAGTGTCTGGAGGATTTTGCCCTTATGAGAGTAATTCCAGGCATGGTTGTTGCAAGCCCTTCTGATGATATCGAGGCAAAGGCTATGGTGGCTGCTGCTTATGAGCATCAGGGACCTGTATACATGAGATTCGGACGTCTTGCCGTTCCGGTTATCAATGACAGACCGGATTATAAATTTGAACTTGGCAAAGGTATCGTTCTCCGCGAGGGAAAAGACCTTACCGTCATCGCAAACGGACTTTGTGTTGCGCCGGCTCTTGAGGCAGCTGAGAAGCTTGCAGCGGACGGAATCGATGCAAAGGTGATCAACATCCATACCATCAAACCTCTGGATGAGGAGCTTGTTGTTGCAGCTGCCAAAGAAACAGGCAAAGTTGTAACAGTTGAGGAGCATTCCATTATCGGAGGCCTTGGCGGAGCTGTATGCGAGTGCCTGGCTGAGAAGGCACCGGTACCGGTTAAACGTATCGGAATCCATGATGTATTCGGTGAGTCCGGTCCGGCATTAGAGCTTCTTCATAAATACGGTCTCGATGCAGAGGGTATCTACACACAGATCAAAGACTTTGCATAAAATTATGGAATGATTTTATGCATGAGCATGCAGCAGAGCGGAATGCGAATGTTCGCTGTGTGGATCTGATGCAGATAAGTCTGCTTCTGCAGGGAGGATCTTCAGGATTCCTCCGGCAATCACATCTGCCAGAGCGACCACGGTAGAGAGCCGTGTAGTCTGCAAGGTAAGATGCTCCATGAGTCCGGCAGTATTTACAATGCCGGTGATATGGATGTCACCTACAGGAGGCAGATTCTTCTGAACACCAGCACCTGGGTAAAGTGCACCATTTCCAATGGTCACATAGCCCAGGTGCTTTTTTTGTCCAAGAGAAGCATCTATGGCGATCACAAGAGCATGGGGATGAAACTTTTTGATAAGTGATGAGATTTTTTCCAGGTTTAAGGCATGAACCGGGCTGGAAAGTGTACCGTAGACAAAAATATGACCGGTTTCATGAGGCGTAAGCAGGTGTCCGATATATGGGCCTAAACAATCTCCGGTAACACGATCACTGCCGATACATAAAAATACGATTTCAGTCCATCTTTTGGGACAGTGAAGAATACATTTTTTCAGAAGATAAGCAATCTCTCCGGATGAACCGTTTTTTCCGGCATCAATGTAAAAAGCCATGGGGAACCTCGATTCTTTTTTCCCTCTATCATATCCTGAAAAAAGGAAAAATATGCATGGTGCGTAATCTGTCGTTAAATTCTGTGGATAGGCTCTTACATTCTGCTAAAATCCGCATTTTTACTGTGTTATGCTTGGGGCTGAAGGGGTGATATGAGATGATAGAGGTCATTTATAAGGAGGACAAGGAAGATCAGGGAACAGTACAGGAACCGTTTTCCATGCCGAGGAACGTAAGACAGATCGGGCTGGCAAACGGAGATTACAGGATCTATATAGAAGATTATGTATACACATTTCTCTGCAGTCTTGCAGAGGATGGAGAGACAGAAAGCCAGGGGAATGTGGCAGTGCTTACCGGTGAAATCCAATGGACGACAGATATGACCTGCATTTATGTAAAGGGTGCCCTGGCGGCAGATGGGATGGAGGCAACGGCGGAACATATTGATTTTTCGGAAAAAATCTGGCAGAAGATTCAGGATGACAAGGAACAATACTTCCAGGAACAGGAAATTGTGGGATGGTTTTTTGCACAGCCGCAGATAGCAATAGAGGTCACAGAACTCCTGGTGAAAGTACATCTCAGACATTTTGGGGGAGAAAAGATTCTGATGCTGATGGATCCGGGAGAACGGGAAGATGCATTTTTCCGTTATGATGGCGGCACAATGGCAAAACTGACCGGATATTATATTTATTATGAGAAAAATTCTCAGATGCAGACATATATGATCGAACGAAGCCAGAGAGAAGGCGGGAAGGCATCTGAAAAAGTAGAGGACAAGGCTGTCAGGAATTTTAGAAAGATCATAGACAGCAAGAAACCAGAGGAGCGGGAGGAGAAAACTTCCGTTTTTTCTTATGCGGCCACAGTGTGTCTGGCGCTGGCAGTTCTGGTAGCTGGTGTGAATCTTTACCGTAATCAGCAGGGGAAAAAAGGAGTTCCGGAAGATTATCGTGCGGCTTCCGCTTCGGTGGTGCAGATAACGCCGGTGATAACGGAAGGAACAGCTGCCCGGGAGACTCAAACCCCGACGCCTTCTGTGAAAGCAGAAAGCAGGGAGAGAATCACAGTAACCCCGGCCGCAGATCCTAAAAAGAAAGAAACGGACAGTCCGGAAAATAATGTTGTGGAAACAACAGTAACAGAAATTCCACCCGGATCAGCAGATACAGAACAGGCAAAAAAACAGAAAAAAAAGGAAAGCTCTGAAGAAAAGAATGCGCTGGCAGATTCAACAGAAAAAAAATCAACAGAAGAAACTTCTGCAACTGCCGAAAATGTGCAGAAGACATATGTAATACGTCCGGGAGATACTTTGTATCAGATAAGCCTGAACCGCTATGGGACGGTGGAGGCTATGGAACAGATCTGTGCACTGAATGGAATTTCAGCCAATGAGATCATTTATCCGGGGCAGGTGATTGTTTTACCCTGATAAGCTGTGCTATAATAACTGGAAAATAAACAGATAAGGCAAGGAATACAATCGTGAATATCATAAAAAAAATACAAAAAAAACAAAAGCGTAAAAAGCTTATGAAACAAAAAGCCAAACTGGCACAGGAACAGGCTGTACAGGAAGGGACTCATCACGGAAAGAAGAGTTCTCATCGTCGGAAAATTTCCCGAGGCGGAAAAAAGGTGATCGTGGTTGCGGCAGTTGCTGCGGCTGTCTGCCTGGCTTTTGTTTTTGTGGAAAAGAGAAGTTATCATAGCTATAAAGTATTGAATACAAGTGAGCAGGAAGATGTTGTTTCTACACAGTATGTGGAAATGGACGGGGATATTTTAAGATACAGCCCGGATGGAGTTTCGGTGGTAGATGCCAGTATGAACACGGTATGGAACGAGACTTATACCATGCAGAATCCAATTGCAGATGTAAATGGAAGCAGAGCAGTAGTCGCTGACAGTGAAGGAACATCTCTGTATATCTGTGACAAAAAAGGTGTTACCGGAACAGTTACTACTTCTTATTCTATCGTGAAGGTACGAATAGCGGCGAATGGAATGGTTGCGGCGATTCTTGATAATGATGAGAATACCTGGATTAATTTTTATAATCCGGATGGAAGTCTGGTAGCGGAAAACCTTACCAAGATTGA